>SCUS01000167.1 GCA_004297725.1 Myxococcaceae bacterium
CAGCGCCACGATGAGCACCAGCGTGAGCGGCAGCACGTACCGCATGCGGTCCTCCATCTCGCGCATGAACTCGTACTGGCCCGTCCAGGCCAGGCGGTAGCCGCTGGGCATCGGGACGCGTCGCGCCACCAGGGCCCGGGCCTCGGTCACCCAGCCCCCGATGTCCCGGCGCGCGGTGTCGACGTCGACGAAGACGTAGCCCGCGAGCACCCCGTCCTCGTCCTTGATCATGGGTGGGCCCTGCACCACCCGCACGCTCGCGAGGGTCCCGAGGGGCACCACCGCGCGCCGAGGGGCCCAGCGCTCCACGGCCTCGCGGGAGCTGACACCTCCCGCCATCGGGCTGTTCATCGAGCCGGCGCTCGCCGTCCGCGAGGACGACCCGCCCATCGACCCGCCCATCCCACCGCCGGAGGTGCGCGCTGGCGATGCGCCTGCACCGCTCACCCCCTGGCCCGGCGGCGCATCGAGGGGCGCCGACTGCGGCACCGGCACAAGGATCTCGCGGATCGACTGGGGGTCGGTGCGGAAGTCCTGCGCGAGGCGCACGTTGACCGAGAAGCGCGCCCGCCCGGCGATCACGGTGGAGACGCTCATCCCGCCGAGGGAACTCTCCACCACGTCCTGCACGTCCCGCACGGTGAGCCCGTAGCGCGCGATGGCGTCGCGGTCGGGCACCACGTCGAGGTACTCCCGCCCCGTCTGCCGCTCGGCGAAGACGCTGCGGGTGCCAGGCACCTCCCGGAGCACGCCCTCCAGGGCGATGGAGAGGCGCTCGATCTCTTCGAGGTTGGCGCCGAACACCTTGAGCCCGACGGGCGTGCGCACCCCCGTGGTGAGCATGTCCACGCGAGTGCGAATGGGCGGCGAGACGGCCATCTGGTAGCCGGGCATCTGCAGCGCCGCGGAGAGGTCGCGCGTAAGCTCCTGGATGGTGCGAGGGCGGCGGTCGGGCCAGAGCTTCCGCAGCGCCGGAGCCAGCCAGCCAGGTGCCTTTCCGCTCCACCAGCGCACGGCGGGGCGTAGCGGCCAGCGGGCGCGCGGGCGCAGCGAGACGACGGTCTCGATCATCTCGAGCTGCGCCGGGTCCGTCGCCGTCTCGGCGCGGCCCGCCTTGCCGTGGACCGAGGCGACCTCGGGGAAGGTGCGGAGGATGCGGTCCTGCGCCTGGAGGGCGCGGCGCGCCTCCTCGATGGAGATGCCCGCGAAGGTCGTGGGCATCACCAGCAGCGATCCCTCGTCGAGCGGCGGCATGAACTCCGACCCCAGGCGCATCGCCACCGGGACGGTGCCCGCCAGCACGAGCAGGGCGAGCACCAGCACGACCACCCTCCGGCGCACGGCCCAGCGCACCACCGGGGCGTAGACGCGCGAGAGCACCCGCGCGACGGGGTTCTGGGCCTCGGTGCGGATGCGGCCGCGGATCAGCAGCACCATCAACGGCGGGGCGAGGGTGATGGAGAGGATCGCGGCCGCGAGCATCGCGAAGGTCTTGGTGAAGGCCAGCGGGCGGAAGAGCCGCCCGGCCTGCCCCGCGAGCGTGAAGATGGGCAGGAAGCTCACCGTGATGAGAAGCAGCGAGAAGAAGATCGGGGAGCCGACCTCCTTGGCGGCGTCGACGATCACCCGGCGACGGTCCGCGCCGGGGGGCGCTTCGGCGAGGCGCACGTGGGCGTTCTCGATGAGCACGATGGCCGCGTCGGAGAGCTCGCCCACGGCGATGGCGATGCCACCCAGCGACATGATGTTGGCCGAGAGCCCCAGGTAGCGCATGGGGATGAAGGCC
>SCUS01000020.1 GCA_004297725.1 Myxococcaceae bacterium
GACTTGCCGGAGCCGGTGCCGGTGGTGACGACGTAGCTCTCGCCGAGCGCGGCGATGTCCACGGCCTGCTGCTGGTGTTTGTGCAGGCGCAGGGTCTCGCCGCGTGCGCCGCCCGCGCCCGCCCCCGAGCGGAAGATGTCAGCGCAGCCCGGGTGCAAGGTGCCGTCGTTGACGAGCGCCTCGACGGTCGGCCCTTCCTTGTAGCTGGGGTTGATCTGGAGGAGCGGCTCGGGCCAGTAGCGGGCCCCGGCGTACACCGCAGCGATCTGCTCCCGGATGTCGTCGGCGTGGATGCGCGTGAAGGACGTCGCGAAGCGCTCGTACTCCCCCACGACCGTGTCGCGGAGCGCGAAGACGTCCAGACTCTGCAAGCTCATCGCATTCCCCACGGCGGTCGTCGAGCAGTGATGCAGCCCCCGGGGTTGTCGTTGTGGCTCGCCGGGGATTGAGCCCACACGGCGGTTGTCGTGGGGCAGAGGTCGTCGCGCGGGAGGCGTCGAGCACCTCCGGCGGCGCGGAGGATGCCCGAAGGTCGCGGTGCAGGGGAAGGGCGGAGGAGCTGCCGCGCCGGCGTCCTCGCGGGTCGTCACCGCCGAAACAAACTGCGGGGCACTGCGAGCGCAGCGCGATGAGAAAGCGATCGGATCTGCCGAGGCTCTGTCGCGGCTCTACCGCGGGCACGGAAACTCGCCAGTGTCTGACTCGCCAGCGGATGCCGCCAGTTCAGCACACCAGCGCGTGAGCTCCCATCGAACAGCGGCTTTCTCGGGTCTCCCATCTCGCCAGCCACCTCGCCAGCGCCGGCGCCAGCTGCGTCGCCAGCGCTTTGCCAGCGACGAAGCGAGCCCTGGCGGGTCGGCTGGCGACGCAACTGGCGCCGGCGCTGGCGACACCGACGAAGAGCCACCGACGGGGACGCGACCTCCCAGGCCATCGTCTCCCACCTCGCGTCGCCGGAGGCGTCGGGACGCGGCCGATGCTACGCGGGCGACGTCGGCGAAGACGCTCGCACCGCCCACCGGTTGCCCTGGTTTCCGCTTCCCGCCAGTACCAGTGACCGACCCTCGTGGACGTCGTGGCGATGGCGGCGGAGGCTTCGACCGAGTCGCGTGGCGGTGCCCTGCTCATCGAGCGGTCCGGGAGCGAACACCGCGACTGCCGCACGCAGACGAGCGTACCGCTCCCTCGGGGCCTGCTGGAGCGCATCGAGTGCTTGCCTCGCCGTGGCTCCACCGGGAATGTCCACCGCCAGTTCCGACCAACCGACGACCAGGTCTGCGGCCGCGGCGTCGGTCGCATCCGCCGGCTCGGACGTCTGCCCGAGCGACGCAACCGGATCGGGCAATCCGCACCAGACGATGGCCGCACGGACCACCGCGGACCACTGCTCGAAGCCCGCCCAACGGGTCAGGCGCATGTCCGGCCGTCCGGCGACCTGGTACGCACGCAGGATGGTCAGTCCTGCGACGATGAGGTCCGAGGTCGTGTGGTCGCGGATGAACGCGTCGCCATCGCGGACCGTCATGAGCCCGCCCTCGCACCGTGCAGTCAGGGCGAAGCGGCTCAGCTCAGCGTCGCGCAGTGCTCGGGTTGTCGAAGCAAACCACACGAATCCGTTGGTGGCACGCGTGCGTTGCAGCACCTCGTGGATGCGCCGCCAGACGATCGCCGATCTCATCGTTCCGTTGGTGATCCGGGCGATGGACTCTCCGTTCTCGCGCAGGGCGTCGATCGAACGACGGGGCGAGGGCACGAGGTCGTCGGCGTCGATGGCCGCGGGCGGACCGGCGCCGATGAGGTTCGCGATGTCCGTGATGACGTCGTCGGACCACCGCGAGCGCGGGGAGTCCTCGACGATGCACAGCGGCAGCCCCGCGGCGACGGCGAAGCGGGCGAGCGGCGTCAGGACCATCGCGAGCCACGCCGCCTGGTCGATCGGCGCGGCGAAGGGAACATGCTCAACGGACTCGAGCAGGGTCTCGGCCGCAGCCCGCGCGTCGGCCTGGGTCAGGCTGTCGTCGAGGGTTGGAAGCGCTTCGCGCGGAGCGAGGTACAGGCCGGTCGCCGCGTCATACCCCGGCGTCGCAAGGATGCTCCCGTCGGGTCGGAGCACCGGCGCGGTGACGACGGCCGTGAGCGATCTCAAGCCCGGCCAGTGCCGGCGGGCGGCGATGCCGGATACGACCCACTTCGGTACGTGGCTGACGACGTGCTGAGCGCCGTCGCCAGACTGCGGAACGAGCCAGCGCGCCGAGCGGCTAAGTAGTTCGCGCAGCCGTGGGGACGGAAGCGGCTCGATGCGAAGCGTTGGCGTCGCGGTGGCGAGAGCCAGCCCCGGATGGGCTCGCGGCACGAGTGTCACGAGCTGGGTGTCGTGGACGAAAAGTTCGGGACAGGCAGCAAGCGCGGCGATGCCCTCGTTGGCGACGACCTCCTCATCGAAGCCAACGATGATCTCCGGGACGGCAGGATGGCCGGGGTTCTCGGCGGGTGCCGGTGGCGGAAGTCGAGGCCGGGGCAGCGCGCGGGCAGATCGTGACTCGGGCTGGGCCTTTGGGGTCCGAGCGGCTGGCTTTCGGGCGGGATTCGAAACGGTCATATCGTCGGCTCCTGGTGAGGAACGTGCCGAAAGTGACGATAGTGACGATGTTTTCCAGAAATAGCAATCGTTGAGATTCCCGAGCCACCGCGGTCTGGAAGCCGCTAAGGCCCTCCGAAACACCCGCTCGCGAAGTCACTCGAGGCGGCGGCGACCCTGGACCGGCTCACGATCCGTGCGCTGCGCTCCGACATCGACGGGCCGAGCGATCGCCTGCACGTCGGATAGTGCACGCGCAAGCACGACACCCCCTCGCCCGCCGAGGTGGCACACACAACGCCTGGCCGAACAAGATCAGGTTGGGCCCGGAGATCACGAAGCCCAGGAGCAGGGCTCCGCCGAGAGTCAGGGGCGTCGGCCAGCGCACGCCGAGCGCAAGCGGGAGGAGCGCGTTGACGGCGCCGCCGGTCGTCCTTGCGCAGGACGATGCAACGCGGATCGAGGTCGGAGACGCCGCGAGTGAGGTTGTTGTCGGCGGCCCATCAAAGAACCGCGCTTCGTCGCAGCCATCAACACTCTACCGGCGCTGCCAGAACGCGAGGAGCACGCCGATCGCGGAGAACACGATTGCGCCGATGGGGAATGCGAGGCGCGCTGCGCGGTCGATCCGCGTGGCGGTCTCGTGATGGCCACGGCGCGCGAGGATGTTCGTGTACACGGACTCCACCACCGCCAGGGCGACGAGGGTGTAGGCGGTCGCGTAGATCCGGTCAGCGATGGTGAGGTACTCGACCGCCGGGAGCGTGTTCGACTGGCCAGACTGAAACGCGATGATGGCGAGCAGGCACGTCACCCCGATGCCGGCCTGCGCGCCGAGGTCTTCGGGGTGGATCCAGAACACCGTGAACGACACCGCCAGGATCAGGAGCAGCGGCAGGAAGAAGCGCGTGAGGTAGAAGCCAGGGCGCCGCGCGACGTCGATGGTGACGGTGGCGACGTCGTAGCCCGGGGCGGAGGGGTGGTGCGCGAAGGGTCGCGTGGCGACCGTGTAGCGCGGCCTCGGCGACACCACCCACGACAGCGCCTCCCCGCGCGCGTCGTCGCCGAGGCTCAGGGCGAAGGGCGTCGCGGCGAAGGCGACCTCGCCGGAGGAGCGCTCGGCGTCGGCGAGTCGAAGTGTCAGGCGCTGCCGATCGAAGGGGAAGAGCCGCAGGTCGAACGGGGAGTGCAGTACGGAGTGGAGACGCCGGGTGCGCACGCAGCGCCCTGCTTCGAACACCGTCTCGTCGAAGTGGTCATCGTGGGAGGAGGTCTCGTTGATGAGCTCCGTCTGCGGGGTGAAGCCCGGCGTCGGTGCCCATGCCTCGTAGAGGTAGTAGTCGGCCTCCCAGGCCTGCGCGCGGTCGTCGATGTTGTAGAGCCCGACGAACACCACACCAACGGACACCGTGACGCGGGTGGGCAGGTGCTCGACGTGCTCCACGGGACAGCATTCCGGGGGGCCCTCGCACCGCTCCCGCGCGAAGGCCGGGTGGACGAACAGCAGCGCCGCCCACGCGAGGAGCGCAGGCAGCAGCCGGGTGGATGCGACGGGGCGGGTCATCGGGGCGGGGAGCCTTTCGGGGAGCCGGTCAGGGGTCTTGATCGCAACCGTGAGCGCCGCTTCAAACGCCCCACCAGAGCGAGCCCCGCGGACCACAGCGCGGGCGAGCCCCAATCGCGGTCCTGACCGCCTCGGGTCGCGACGTGACAGCTGCAGCCGCCCGCCGGCGGCATCGGCGCGACCGCTGCGTCGGCGATGCCACCTTCGGCGTTCACCCTCTGGATGTCGTTCGCGCGGATCACGTCGATCGGCCGCCCTGCGTCGAGGGACCCGGCCATCCCATCGACGGGCGACACGGAGACATCGCGCGGACCGCCCCGGTCGGTGATGACCCCGTGGTCGGTGCTCGCGTCGTGGAAGACCGGCGGGCTCGGCGCGCTCGCGTCGATGCTCCGCAGCAGCGCCGTCTCCGTCGCCCAACGCGGCGGGCAGGTACCGCCGACCGGCGTGCTCGGACTGCACGCCGAAGTCGTTCCGTCGAGCGCGCGAAGCGATAGCAGTGGATCGACGCGATCACCGCCATCGTGGGAGTAGCCCAGCGCGAAGCCGTCGCGCGCCTCGTCCGCACAGACGAACAGGGTGCCCGCGTGGAAACGGAGGCACTTCACTCCGACGTCCGCCGCCATGCGGACCCACGGTCCGCCACCCTCCGATCTCTGGATCCCTTCGGCGCGGTTGGCGCTCGCGATCCAGACGGTGGTGCCGTCATCGGAGAGCGCGAAGCCCAGCATCTCGCTCGCGGTCTGACCCACCATCCGGAGCGTCATCCCTCCGTCGTCGCTGCGCAGCAACGTCGTCGCGAGACCGCGCACGGCGCGGAGGTAGAGCACGTCGGGGCGCGTGGGATCGACCCCGGCCAGGAAGATGTTCTGGCCTCCCAGGAAGTCTCTCGTCGTCTCGCGCGCCGTGCGGCCACCGTCGTCGCTCCGCAGCAGGACCGGTTCGCCAGTGCTCGCGTACCCGGTGACGTACACCCGCATCGGGTCGCCGGGCGCGACGTCCACGGTCTCCGTGGCGTAGCCGACGAGGCGCGCGCCCGGAGCCCAGGTATGTCCGGCGTCGGACGAGAGGTAGAGCGCGTTCTCCCCGCCAGGCCCAGCGAGCGCGACCATCGATCGACCGTCAGCAGTGTGCGAGATGTCGGCGAAGTCCCGCACTGGGGCGCCAGTCGAAGGCGGCCAGGCGCAGTAGTCACCAGCACCCGTGGTCAGCCCGGTGAAGGACGCGAGGACCAGGGTCCCGTCCGCGCCCACCGAGATCGTGGCATCGCCCGAGCCGACCGCGCCGTAGGCCGACTCGCAGACCCAGCTCCACGCACGCCCGGCATCGCGGGAGACCAGCACGCCGAAGGTCGTGCGCAGCGCGAACACGTCACTGCGAGGTCCCGGACCCGCCACGAAGTAGCCGGCCGCCGGGAAGCGCCCGTTGGCGTCCGCCGACGAGGGACTCAGGGTCACCGCGCCCAGCAGCAACCCGAGGGCGACGCGCACACACTTCAGTCTGGGATTCCGCTTGCGTAGGGGCACAACCGTGACGTCGTCGATCATCGAAGCACACTCCGATCGGGGGAAGGATCTTGGCCGATGCAACGGCGCTGACCGAACCTCTTCGCTGACACCGAGGTGTTTCCCCATCGTGCGGGCCAGTGGATCCACGAGCGGTGCCTCAGCCTACGGTGGGAGCGGGGTCGGAGCGGCGAGGCTCACGGTAGGAGAGCAGCCGCAGCGCGTTGGCCACGACGAGGAGCGTCGAGCCTTCGTGCAGCACGACCGCGACGCTGATGCGCGCGAGTCCGAAGATGGTCGCCGGGATCAGGAACGCGACCATCCCGAGGCTCGCCCACAGGTTCTGTCGGATGATCCGTCGGCAGGCCCGGCTGAGCCCCACCGCGAAGGGCAGGGTGCGCAGGTCGTCGCCCATCAGCGCGATGTCGGCCGTCTCCAGCGCGACGTCCGAGCCTCCTGCCCCCATCGCGATGCCGACCGTCGCGCGGGCGAGCGCCGGCGCGTCGTTGACCCCGTCGCCGATCATGGCGACGCCGGAGCCGGACTTCGCGAGCTCGTCGATGACCCGGACCTTGTCCTCCGGCAGCAGGTCACCCCTGGCCTCGGTCAGGCCGACCTCCCGAGCCACCGCGTCGGCGACCCCCTGGTGGTCGCCGCTCAGCATCAGGGTCTTCTTGACCCCCAGCGCGAGCAGCTCCTTCAACACCTGCTTCGCGCTGTCGCGCGGCGTGTCCATCACCCCGAGGACCCCGAGGACACGGCCGGGCTCGCCGACCACCATGATCGTCCGACCCCCCGAGCGCAGCCGCTCGACGGCCGCCGTGACGTCCGTCGGCAGCCCGCCGCTCCCGTCGAAGAGCGACGGCTTCCCGACGAGGACCTCCTTGCCCGCGATGCGCGCCTTCACGCCGTGTCCGATGATCGCTTCGACGTCCGTCACCTCGGGGACGTTGGCGACGTCGGCCGCTCCCTCCACGATGGCTCGCGCCAGCGGGTGATCCGAGACCTTCTCGACGGCCAGCGCGACGCGGAGGAGCTCGTCACGCTCCACGCCTTCGGCGGGCGCCACGTCGGTGAGCTTCGGCTTCCCCTCGGTCAGCGTTCCCGTCTTGTCGAAGGCGAAGGTCTCGACGGCGCCGAGCGACTCGAGGTGGGCGCCGCCCTTCACCAGGACGCCGCCGCGCGCCGCGCGCGCCACCCCGGCGAGGACCGCGCTCGGCGTCGCGATCGCCAGCGCGCACGGGCTGGCGGCCACCAGCACCGCCATCGCCCGATAGAAGGTCTTGCGGAACGGCTCGTCGAGGACGAAGCCCGCGCACAGCAGCACCGCGACCAGCGCGAGCACGACCGGGACGAACACGCGCTCGAAGCGGTCGGTGAACTGCTGCGTCGGTGACTTCTGGGAGTCGGCCTGGCTCACCAGCTCGACGACCCGCGCGAGGGTGCTCTCCTTCGAGGCGCGGGTCACGACCACCGTCAGCGCGCTTCCGCCGTTGATGGTTCCGGCGAACACGCGGTGCGCGGGCGGTGCGTGGTCTGGGGCGCGCAGAGCGGCATCGAGGTCGGGGGGCGGGGACTTGTCGACGGGGACGCTCTCCCCCGTGATGGGAGCCTGGTCCACCGAGCTGGTGCCCGCGGCGACGATCCCGTCGCAGGGGACGCGGGTGTGCGGCTTCACGCGCACCCGGGCGCCACGCTTCACCTCAGCGACCGGCACCTCCCGCTCGGTGCCGTCGTCGGCGATGAGCAGCGCCGTGTCGGGAACCATCTTCGCGAGCGCCTCGATCGCCTTGCGCGCTCGGCCCATGGCGAAGCCCTCGAGCGAGTGGCCGAGGCTGAAGAGGAAGAGCAGCAGCGCCCCCTCGAACCACTCTCCCAGCGCGCCCGCACCGCCGGCGGCGACCAGCATGAGGAAGTCGATCTCGAACTTCTTCGCCCGGATGGCGAGCACCGCCTCCTTCACGGTGAACCAGCCGCCGAACCCGTACGCCAGCCAGAACGCAAAGTTGGACGTGACGTGCGGCGCACCCAGCTTGCCAGCGACCCAGCCGCCGAGCGCCAGCACGCCGCAGCTCAGGCTGAACACCAGCTCGGCGTGCTCCCCCAGCGGGCCGCCGTGGCCGTGCGCGTGCCCGTCGCCCGCACCGCGCTCCTTCTCCTTCGCGGCATGTTCCCGATCGCCCCCGCGCCCGGCGGCCCCGTGATCGTGGCCCTCGTGCCCGCGGTCGTCCTCGACGGTCTCAGCGGCGGTCGTCTCTGCTTCCCACGTCGCCCCTGCGTCGGCCACGACCCGGGCGAGGCGCGCGCGATCGACGCGGTCGGGCTCGTACTCCACGCTCGCGACCTTCGCCGCCAGGCTCACCGCCACGTGAAGCACGCCCGGCTCCTGCGACAGCACCTCCTCGACCAGTCGGGCGTGCCTCGCGTGCCGCAGGTTCGGGAGCGGAAACCGGGCGTGGCCGAAGCGACGCGCGAGCTCGGCCCCGGCCTTGTGGATGGCGGCTTCGAGCTCCCCGAGGTTCAGGCCCTCGGGCTCGTAGTGCACGCAGAGTCTCGGCTTCGGCCCCTTGTCGTCCACGTGGGCCTCGACCACGCCGCGAAGTCCACGAACGGCGCCGAGCAGGCGCTCGACGCAGGGATCAGCCCCACCGGCCTCGGGGAGGACAAGTTCGATCTCGAGCTGCAACCTGGTCACGGGATGTCTCCTGACGCGAGGTGCGTCCACGCGGGCCGAAGCGCACTACTACTACGGGCGATCGTAGGAAGCCATCGAGGGCGGCCGGGGCTCGACGCCCTCGTCGCGCTCGTGCTTTGTTCGGGCCGCGAGGAGGACGTCACCATGGCGAAGGCGAAGGCGAAGGCGACCCCGAAGAGCTCGTTGATCGAGCGGACGCAGCGAGAGGCGCTGGCCCGCAACACCGCCCGGCTGAGCGCGTTGCTCACGCTGGTGCGTCGGCGAATGACAGCCGTCGTCGAGGGGTTCTACGACGTCGGTGAGGCGCTTCGGGAGATCCTCGACAAGAAGCTCTACGCGGCGTCGGGGCACGCGAGCTTCGAGGCCCTGCTCAAGGCCGAGGAGCTCATGTCGAAGCGCCAGGCGATGAAGCTGGTCGCGCTCGTGCGGAAGGTGCCGCGAGAGCAGGCGCTGTCACTCGGCCAGGAGAAGGCCTACGCGCTGGTGAGCTACACGGCCGCGACGCCGGAGGCGGACAGCGTGGCGCAGCTCGCGGAGACCGGGAAGCTCGCCGGCAAGGCCCTCGCGGATGCCTCCGTGTCGGACATCGAGGCGGCGACCAGGGCAGCCCGCAAGCGCGCAGGAGCGACGCCGCAGGGAGCCGCGGCGAAGGCGCGAGCGAAGCGGGACGCGGCGCTGGAGAAGGTCGTGCGCGCGGCGCTGGTGTCCGCGGGACTGGCGCGGCCGACCGTCACCGTCGGGACGAAGAAGGTGCGGGTGGAGATCGACCGGGCGACCGCGGAGCGCCTGCTGAGGGCGTAGGCGAAGGTGCAGCCGGCTGCACCGCGGAGTGCAGCCGGCTGCACCTTCGCCGTGAGCAGCGCGGGCGGGGCGACGGCGGGCCCCCAGTTCGGGTCCTTCGATCTCAGCGCGCCCGCGAGACCCTTGCTCGATCTGGTTGTCGCGTCATCGCAACCTGAAAGCACGGGGAGAGAGACCGATACGGAACGCGCCGCCCACCCCGCCTCACTCGATCCGCACCCGCAGAAGCTTTACGGAGTTCAGGAACACCAGGATGTCGGGGCCGAGATGGATAATCGCCGCCTCGATCGGCCCGATGAGGCCGAACAGGGCGGCTGTGATCCCCGCCACATGGACGACCCCGACGCCCACGAAGAGGTTCTCCTGGATCGTCCGGTACGCGCGGCGGGCCAGGGCGCGGGCGAAGACGATCTTCGAGAGGTCGTCGGTCATGAGCGCTACGTCGGCGGCTTCGAGCGCGGCCTGCGTCCCGCCGGCGCCCATCGCGATGCCGACGTCGGCCTGGGCCAGGGCGGGGGCGTCGTTGACCCCGTCCCCTACCATGGCGACGCGGTGTCCCTGCGCCTGGAGCGCGGCGATGGATTTCACCTTGTCCTCGGGCAGGAGCTCCGCCTGGACCTCGTCCACCCCCAGCGCCGTGGCGATGGCCTGCGCGGCGGTGGCGTTATCGCCCGTCAACATCACGACGCGCTTGACCCCGGTCGCCTTGAGCCGTGCGACGACCTCCTTCGCGCCGGGGCGAGGCTGGTCCGCGATGAGCAGGCGGCCCAGAACCTGTCCCCCCGCGGCGACGAAGACGACCGTACCGCCCTCCAGGTCGCCCGGTTCGAGCGCGGCGACGCCATGCTCCCGGAGGAGCGCCGCGTTGCCGACGAGGACCTCGCGCCCCTCCACGGTCGCCTTCACGCCGCGCCCCTGGAGCACCTCGAAGGTCTCCGGTTCGGGCACGTCCACGCCCGCCTTCGCGGCGTGCTCGACGACAGCCTTCGCCAGCGGGTGCCCGGATCGCCGATCGGCCGCGGCGGCGAGCCGGAGGAGCCCCCGCTCGTCAAGGCGCGTCGACACTTCCGGCAACACCTTGACCACCTGCGGTTTGCCCACGGTCAGGGTGCCGGTCTTGTCGAAGACGAGGACGTCCACCTTCGCGAGCGACTCCAGGTAGATCCCGCCTTTGATGAGGATGCCGTTCTGCGCGCCGCGGGCGATCGCCGAGATCATCACGAGGGGCGTCGCGAGGCCGAGCTCCGCGGGCGACGTGAAGATCATGAGCGTGACGATCGTGCGGATGTTGTGGGTGACCAGAAAGACCACCACCAGGAAGACGAGCACGACGGGGATGAGCCAGGCCGCCACCCGGTCGGCGAGCTTCGCGACCTTCGCCTGGTGTTCCTCCGCCTGCTCGACGAGGGCGATGATCCTCGCGAACATCGTGTCGGTGCCCCGCTTGTCGTTCTGGATGTCGAGCGCGCCCGACTCGACGATGGTGCCAGCAAAGACGGTGGCACCGACCGCCTTGTCCTTCGGGACGCTCTCGCCCGTGACGGGCGCCTCGTTGACCGTGCCGCTCCCCCCGACCACGGTGCCGTCCACGGGGATCTTCTCGCCCGCACGGGCCAGCACCACGTCGCCGACCTTGAGGTCCGCGACGGGAACCGAGCGCTCCGTGCCGTCGGCGCGAACGATTGCGACCTGGGGTACCGAGCCGATCAACGCCTGGATGGAGGCGCGGGCGCGGTCGGTGTTGAGATCCGCGATGAACTCGGCGATCAGGATGATCACCATGAGGATGGCCCCCGCGACCGTCTCCCCGCCGAAGACGGCGACCACGGTGGCGATCGTCACGAAGACCTCCGTGCCGACCTTGCGCTCCTTGAGGAGGTCCACGGCTCCCTTCTTCACGAGGGGGTAGAGGCCCACGGCGACCGCCACAAGGAGGACCGGCAGGGGCACGGCGTGGCGCCAGTACAGGAGCGCGAAGGTGCCCGTCAGGGCGATGCGCCCGATCTCGATCCACCGCTCCTGGGTGAGCAGGTCGGCCAGCTTCGGTGAGGTCGCCTCGATCGTCGTCATCGTGTCTCCTGGAGTGGCGGGCACCCGCCCGGCGGGAGGTGCTCCCTGCGCGCAGTCGTCAGCCGTGATTCCCATGTGCGGCGGCTGCGGTGCCGACGGCCGCACGCTCCATGAACCACGCGTAGACGGTCGGCAGGACCAGGAGCGTGAGGAGCGTGGAGGTCAGCAGGCCGCCGATCACCACGGTCGCGAGCGGACGCTGCACCTCGGCGCCCGCACCTGCGGCAATGGCCATCGGCAGGAACCCCAGCGACGCCACGAGCGCCGTCGTGAGCACGGGCCGCAGCCGTCGCAGCGACCCCTCCAGGGCGGCCTCTCGCGCGGGTCGTCCGTCGGCGTGCAGCGCGCGGATCTGGGAGACCAGGACGAGGCCGTTGAGCACGGCGACCCCGAAGAGCGCGATGAACCCGACCGCCGCGGAGATGCTGAAGGGCAGTCCGCGGGCGAGGAGCGCGAGGACGCCGCCGGTCGCCGCGAAGGGGACGTTCACGAGGATGAGCAGCGCCGGGCCGAGCGCGCGGAACGTGAGATAGAGCAGCGCCAGGATGAGCCCGAGGGTGAGCGGCACGACGACGGCGAGCCGAGCGCGCGCCCGCCGCAGGTTCTCGAACTGGCCGCCGTACTCCAGGCGGTAGCCCGGCGGCAGGTGGACCTCCCGCGCGACCGCCGCCTGCGCCTCCTCGGCGAAGCCCCCGAGGTCGCGGCCGCGCACGTTCGCCTGGACGAAGAGCCGCCGCTCGGTGGACTCCCGGTTGATCACGAGCGGCTCGTTGACGATCTCGATGTCGGCCAGGTCCGCGAGGGGCGCGAACGAGTCGCCGGCCGTGCGCACCGGCAGCCGCCGGATGGCCTCCAGGTCGCCCCGCAGCTCGGGCGCGAGGCGCACCCGCAGCGCGAACCGCCGGCGCCCCTCCAACACCTCGCCGACGGTGTGCCCGCCGACGGTCTCGATCGCGTCCAGCACGTCGCCCGCGTTCGCGCCGCGCCGCGCGACGGCGACCCGATCGACCGTGGCACGCAGCACCGGGAGCCCCTCGACCCGATCGATCTTGAGGTCCACCGCCCCGTGGACCCGCCGGAGCGTGCGTGCGACCTGGGCGCCCACCCGCGCGAGCGTCGCGAAGTCGTCGCCGTAGACCTTCACCGCGAAGTCCGAGCGGACGCCGCTCACCAGCTCGTTCATGCGCATCTCGATCGGCTGCGAGAAGCCGAACGCAGCGCCCGGCACGGCGTCGTGCAGCGCGGCCTCCATGCGCGTGACCAGGGCCTCGCGGTCGCGCGATCCCGGCCACTCGTCGCGGGGCTTCAGGATCACGTAGACGTCCGACTGCTCGACGCCCATCGGGTCGTTGGCGATCTCCGGGCGCCCGGTCTTCACGACGACGGTGCGCACCTCGGGGAAGCGCCGCAGCGCGCGCTCGATGTCCCCGGCCTGGCGCACCGACTCTTCGAGCGAGGTCGAGGGCAGACGGTTGGTCTCGATGATCAGCGCGCCCTCGTCGAGGCGCGGCACGAACTCCGAGCCCAGGGCCCCGGCGAAGGTGAGGCTCAGCGCGAAGGCGCCGAGCGCGATCCCTGCGGTGATCCACGGGTGGCGCAGGGTCGCCCGGAGCGCGGGCTCGTAGAGGCGCCGCGCGGCCGTCACGATCGGGCTCGGGCGGTCCACGGCCGAGGCCGACAGCGCGAGCGACGCGAGGGCGGGCACGAAGGTGAGCGACAGCACGAAGGCCCCGGTGAGCGCGAAGAGCACCGTGAGCGCCATCGGGCGGAACATCTTCCCCTCGACCCCCTGCAGCGTGAGGATCGGGAGGTACACGAGCGCGATGATGAGCTCGCCGAAGGCCGTCGCGGAGCGGACCTCGAGCGCCGACCGGAGCACCACCGCGTCGCGCTCGGCGCGGTCGAGCGGGCGTCCGCGCGCGGAGCACTCCTCCGAGAGCTGGTGGACGGCGTTCTCCAGGAGGATGATCGCGCCGTCCACCACCAGGCCGAAGTCGATCGCGCCGAGCGACATGAGGTTGCCGCTGACGCCGGCCGCGCGCATCCCGAGGAAGGCGACGAGCATCGAGAGCGGGATCATGGCCGCCGCGATCAGCCCCGCGCGCACATTGCGGAGCATGAGGAAGAGCACCATGAGCACCAGCGCGCCGCCCTCCAGGAGGTTGTGCGTGACGGTGCGGATCGTCTGGTTGACGAGCGTGGTGCGATCGTAGAAGGGCTCGATGCGCACGCCGCGCGGGAGCGTCGGGTTGATCGCATCGACGGCCGCCTGGGAGGCCCGCGCGATGGCGCGCGAGTTCTCGCCCTGGAGCATCATGGCCATCCCCGCGACGATCTCGCCGCGCCCGTCGCGAGTCGCCGCGCCCTGACGGAGCATCGGGGCGAAGCGCACGTCCCCGAGGCTCCGCACGTAGACCGGCACGCCGTGGCGCGTCGCGACGACGATGGCGCCGAGGTCGTCGAGCGAGCTGACCAGGGCCTCGCCGCGCACGAGGAGCCCTTCGGCGCCGCGCTCGATCGCCCCGCCGCCGACCGTGCGGTTGTTGCTCGTGAGGGCCTCGAAGAGGTCCTCGAGGGTGACGTTGGCCGCCACGAGCCGCGCCGGATCGACCGCCACCTCGTAGGTCTTGAGCTCGCCTCCGAAGGTGTTCACCTCGACGACCCCGGGGACCATGCGCAGCCTCGGCGCGATCTGCCAGTCGAGGATCGAGCGCAGCTCCATCGGGCTCTGGCCGGCGCCGCGCACCTCGAACTGGTAGATCTCGCCCAGGCCCGTGCTCATCGGCCCGAGCTCCGGCACGCCGTAGGCGGCGGGCACCGACTCTCTCGCGCGCGCCAGGCGCTCGTTCACGAGCTGACGGGCGAAGTAGGGGTCCACGCCGTCCTCGAAGACGACCGTGACGGCCGAGGCGCCGTAGCGCGAGAGCGAGCGGATCTCGGTCAAGCGGGGCAGGCCGCTCATCGCGAGCTCGACGGGTGCCGTGACCCGCCGCTCGACGTCGAGGGGCGCGAGCGACGGCGCGTTGGTGAGCACCTGCACCTGCACGTTGGTCAGGTCGGGCACGGCGTCGATGGGAAGCTCCTGGAACGCGCGGCCCCCGACGACGACCAGCACGAGGGCCGCGAACAGGACCACGACGCGGTGGCGGATGCTCCACGCGATCAGCTTCTCGAGGAGCACGGCGCTATTCCTCCTCGGACCGTTCGAGTTCGCCCCGCAGCGCAAGGGCGCCGCGGACCACCACCTCGTCGCCCGCCACAACGCCCGACGTGATCGGGACGGAGCCGCCCTGCTCCTCGCCCACCGCGACGTTTCGCGGCTCGAAGCGCCGCTCTCCCACCCGGACGAAGACGACTCGCTCGCTACCGAGCGGCTGTACGGCTCCCGCGACGAGCCAGAGCCCACCGGGCGGCACTCGCAGCGCCACGGAGGCTGCCGCGCTCATGCCTGGACGGAGCGCGCCGTCGGGGTTGGCGAGCGCGACGCGCGCCTCGACGGTGTGGCTCAGCGGGTCGGCGAGGTCGCCCAGGAAGGTCAGCGTCCCGGAGAAGACGCGCGTCGGTTCGCCCGCCACGCGCACGTCCACCGCGGCGCCGACGCCGACGCGAGCCAGGTCGCGCTCGTAGAGCCGGAGCGTCGCCCAGACGGTGTCGAGCTGCGCGATGACGGCCACGTCCTCATTGCCGGTCAGGGCCTGCCCGAGGGCAACGTCGAGGGATGCGACCCGCCCGTCGATCGGCGCCCGCACGATGCTGCGCGCCGCGCCCCCGCCCAGCGAGCGCAGGTGCTCCTCGGCCTCGTGGAGGGTCGCGGTCGCCACGGCCGCCTCGGACTCGGCCCGCCGCAGGTCGGCGACGGCTCCCACGCGCTCGGCGACGAGCTGCCGCTGGCGGCCCAGCGCGTCGTCCGCCGCGCGCGCCCGGGCGACGGCGGTGCGGTACTCGAGCGCGGTCTCATGCAGCGCGACCGCGTCGAGCTCGAGGATCGGTTGACCCCGCCGCACCCGGTCGCCGAGCGCGACCCGCAGGGCCGACACGCGGCCCTGAGTGCGGGCCCCGACGCGCGCGATGCGCTGGGGGTCGCCCTCGATCGTCGCGCTCACAGCGAGGCGCGGCGCGAAGCCGCCCGGGGCGAGGCGGGTGGTCTCGATGCGCGCGTTGGCGAACCCCGTGGGGGTGAGCTCGACGACGGCGGGGCCGCGCGGCGTCACCGAAGGCTCGGCGGGCGCCGGAGCCTCACGCCGACACGCCGAGATCAGGACGAGACCGAGCACCTTCGCCAGCACCCGACTCATGGAAACCTCCCTGCGGTCTGTTCGAGCGCCACGCGGGCGCGGGCCAATGCGACGTGCGCCTCGGCGCGTGCCATCCGCGCCGCGACGGTCTCGCGGCGCACGCTGATCTGGGCCGCGAGCGGGCTCTCCCCGAGCTCGTAGGCGCGCGTCGCAAGGTGCTCGGCGTCGTCGATCGCGACCCCTGCCTCGTCGAGGGTCCGCGCAGCGTCACGGGCGCCGAGCCAGGTCGCGTAGGCGGCCCGCAGGTCGGCGTCCGCGAGCGACGCCACGCCCCGGCCCTCCACTGCCGCCGTCGCGGCCTGGGCCCCGGCGACGGCCGTCGCGGTCTGGTTGCGCTGATAGATCGGGAGCGGCAGATCGAGCCCGAGGTGGGTGGAGTACTCCGGGTCGTGCGCGCCGTTGAACGTCACGCGCGGCACGGGGACGCCGAGCCGAGACTGCAGGCGCACTTCGGACTGGGCGGCCCGGACGAGCGCGTCGGCCCGGACGACGTCCGTCCGACGCCGGAGGCCGACGAGCAATACCGGTAGGGCGGGCGGGTCACCGTCCTCCACCGCCCCGCCGACACTGACCGGGGCCTCGGGCGCGAGGCCGAGGCGCCCGCGGAGCAACGCGAGAATGGCCTCCCGCTCGGCCTGGGCGGCCCGCTGCCGGGCGGCCCCTTGCGCCCGCACGGCCGTCGCGAGGGCGACGTCGCCGTCGCCGGAGGTCCCCGTGGCGCGACGCGCGCGGGCGACCCCGAGGAGCGCTTCGTCGAGGCGGGCCCGCTCGGCCTCGATCCGCGCACGCTCTTCGGCCCCAAGCGCCCGCACCCAGAGGTCGAGCGCCTCGCCGATTGCCCGACGACGCACGTCGTCGGCCTCGGCCTCGGCGAGCACGGTGCGCGCGTCCGCGACAGCGCCGCGCTGGGTGCGCGCGCCGGAGAAGTCGAAAGGCCAGATCAGGGAGACCGAGACGTCGGGCACCGGGTCTCCGCTCGGGATGAACCGCGCCCCCGCGAGGATCGAGAGTTCCGGGTTGACCGTAGTGAGCGCCCCGGCACCGACGCGGAGGGCGCGCGCCTCGTCGACGCGCGCCTCGGCGGTACGCACGGAGGGTGAGCGACTCGCGGCCAATTGCACGACCCGGGCACGGTCGAGGACGATCGTCAGCTCCTGGGCCCACGCCCCGCGCCCCGCGTCGAGCAGACCGGCCAGTAGAACCACAAGACACCGATACTGGATCGGCCTTGCGAGCGGGCTGCGGCGGTCGTCGAGGGCGGGTCGCATGGTCAGTTCGCGAGGAGCGCGACGACTGCCTCGACCGCGTCATGGAGCGGGCGGTCGAGCCCCACGAGGACCGCAAAGGCCAGCGACGCGAGGGCCACCGCATTTCGGCCGCGCGCCCGGGGGTCGCCGTCACACCACGGGGGGTCGCAGAGCGCCCGGACACGCGCCTCGAGGGCGTGCGGGCCGAACGCAGCCAGCCACTTGTCTGGCGGTGGCGCATCAAGTCGGGTGACGGCGAGGAGAGCCTCCGCGACGACGAGCGGGTCGCCCACCGCGCCCGACGCTTCGGCGTCACAGGCCTGTTCGATCGCGAGGTCGAGCGCGTCCTCGAGCCGGGTGCCGACCCCCGGGGCGTGGAGCGCCGTAAGCATCCAGGCGACCAGCCGCAGGCCGAGGTCGCCGCGGCGAACGTGGGCGCGTTCGTGCGCGAGAATGGCGTCATGAAGCGCCGGGCGCAGGCGCAGGTCCCGCCCGAGGTAGATGCCCCGCCGCGGCCAATCCATGGCGAAGGCCGCCCTGCCGGGCACCAGCCAGACCTCGGGATCGTCGGTGGGCGACGCGACCATCCGCAGCCGCGCGGCGAGGCGCCGCAGCCGCGCGAGCCCCAGCGAAACCCGCGCGCCCTGCACGACCAGGGGCAGCACGCAGAGCGCCGCGAGCGCCCAGAGCGTGTGCGACGCGTGCGCCGGATGCAGGAGGCAGAAGAAGTATGTAGGGCCCCCGTGCGAGAAGCAGTCGTCGGGCAACCCGAGCGCCCAGGCGCGCACGCAGGGGCCCAGGGCGACGCCGAGGGTCAGCCCCCCCGTGACGGGCGGTGCCGCAAGGAGCGCCAGGAGCCAGGGCACCCGGCGGGCGGGTTCGACGGTCTCGAGGCGACCGCGCCATATCCGGCTCGACGCCCCCAGCACGGCCGACACCGCGAGAGCCACGGCGGCGGCCACCACGACGGCGAGCGGGACGAGGTCCATCAGCGTCCCTCGCGCCGCGAGCGGGCCAGCTCGATCATGGACGCGATCCGGTCGATGTTCTCCCCGTCCGCGCGCGCGGCGAGCTCGACGAACGCCGCGATCACCCTGGCGCCCTCCGCGCCGCGCAGCTCGCCCGCCACATCCGCGACGGCGCGCGCCCTGAACTCCTCGCGGCTCAGGGCCGGAGCGTACTGGTAGGCGTGGCTGACGCGTTCGCGGATCAGGAGCCGCTTGCGGTGCAACCGTTCGACGGTGGACTGGACGGTATTGATCGTGATTTCGCGCGGGGCGCCGAGGTCGCGATGGATCGCCTTGGCGTCCACCGTCCCGTTTGCCCAGACGTACCTGAGCACTGCGAGTTCGAGCTCCCCCAACAACGGCAACGGCATCGCGGCGGAACCTACGGGGACAAACACCGGCCGTCAATCGGTTTTTTGCCGTGGTGGGCGTTCTGTGTGTGGACCTCCGCGACCTGATGGACCTCGCCGCGGTCGCGCACCCCGACGAGGGCTCTGCTCGGGGCGGCAAGCAAAGGTGCAGCCGACTGCACCGCGGAGTGCAGCCGACTGCACCCGCGGGGACGAGCGGGAACAAACCGGGAGATCCCTGGTTCTTCGCGGCATGCACACCACATCGGGTCACACGTTCTCGATCCTGTTGTTTGCTTCGCTCTCGATGGGATGCGCCACGCGCTACCTTCCTCCCCCGAGGCAACCCGCGCGCGTCGCACCGCGCGTCGAGAACGAACCCGTCGCTCTGCGGGAGGGCGAAGGGCGCGTCACGCTCGACACCCCCGATGGCCCCGCGAGCGCCGAGCTGATCACCCAGCGCACCCAGATCGCCGGGGCACAGGGAGGCACCTACGTCGGGCACCATGGCCACGCGGCGTTCGTGCCCTCGACGCAGTACACCCTGCGCCCGCTCTGTCAGACCCCGTGCGCGGTCAACCTGCCCGTCGGGGCGCACCAGATCCTGTTCACCAGCGTCGATCCGTCGAGCGGTCGCTCGAGCGCGGCCTACGTGAACGTCGGTGCGACTCCGTCGATCGCGCGACACGCGATGGGGCGTCAGTCCACCTCCGTGGGCGCGCTCGTTGGCGGCATCCTGATGGCGGGACTCGGCGCGGCGCTCTCGCTCGTCGGGGGCGTGGTGCTCGCCCTGCCCGACAGCGCCAGCCCCCGCACCGCGGGCTCCGACATCGCGGGCTGGACGACCCTCGGCATCGGCCTTGGTCTCGGCGTCGGCGGCATCGTGCTGGGGCTGGCAGGCCGCCCCACCGATCAGCCTGGTTCCACCACCCAGTGGGTCCCGAGTCCGTAGTACCAGCCGAGCGGTGTGGCGATGCAAGACATCCCTGTTGGCTGGGAGACATCCCTCTGGGTGAACCCGCCGCGGGCACTATGTTGGGGCGATGACCCTGCCCCGGCGTCGCGGCCTCGCCCTCGGACTCATCCTGGCCACAGCTGCGGCGGGGCCCTGGGCAACGGGCGCTTTCCGACCGCGCAGATGGTGCAGCTCAGCACGGGCGCACGCCCCGCCCGGATCGTGCTCCGGACCACGTTCGGGGTGCTGATCGGCGAGGATGACGGTCGGCGCTGGTCGTGGATGTGCGAGAGCGCCTTCGAGTACGATCGCGCGGCCACCTGGGACCCGCGGTGGCGCTGGGCTCGCCAGGCGCCGACGGCGTGCCGCGGCTGCTCGGCGTCCCGACGGGGCTGCGGCGCACCACGGACGTGTGTGCGTCGACGGCCGTGTCCGAGGTGGGAACCGACTTCAGCGCCGACGTGAGCGCCACGGAGGACGGGCGCACGGTGCACTGGGTGGGCTCGTTCCTCGACCCGAGGACGAACCGCATGGCCAACCGGGTACGCGCCTCGGACGACGGGGGGCGGAGCTTTCAGACGGTGTACGAAGGTGCTCCGGGGGTGTTGTTCCAGACAATGGAGGCGGCGCCGTCGAACCCGAGGCGGGTGTACCTGACGGCCTTCGCGGATAACCCCAAGCGAGCCCTGCTCTACCGCTCGGATGACGGGGCAGCCACGCTGCTGGAATTGCCGCTCGACCTGCAAGGCGGGGCCGAAGGGTGGATCTCCGCGGTCGATCCCACCGACCCGGACGTGCTCTATGTCCGCTCGTTCACGCTCGATCCGCTGCGAGAGCCGGGTGCCACGCTGCTGTTGCGCTCGGCGGATGGGGGCGCGCACTTCACCGAGCTGACCCGCACCGTCGGTGTGATGCGCGGGTTCGCGCTGTCGGGTGATGGGCAGACGGTCTGGGTGGGCAGCCCCGAGGACGGGCTGTTGCGCTCGGTGGGAGGCGGTCCCTTCGAGCGGGTGTCGGGGGTGCAGGTGCAGTGCCTCCGCTGGCACGCGGGATTGCTCTACGTGTGCGGGAACCACGCGGTCGACGGCTTCAACCTGGCCCGCTCCGATGATGGCGGGCGGACGATGGTGCCGTTGGTGGACTTCCGCATGGTCGGTCCGCCGACGGGCTGCGCCGCGGGGACGGCGGTGCGCGAGGTGTGCGCGCCGACGTGGTCGACCGTGCGGAGCAGGTTCGGCAGCCTGCCCGACGCGGGCGCGGGCGCGGGGACGGACGCCGGGACGCCGCGCGACGGCGGGATGGACGCCGGGACGCCGCGCGACGGCGGGGTGGATGCGGGCGCGGTCGTCGGACCCATGGAGCAGACCGGGTGCACGGTGGGTGCGCGGGGCGGGCGTGCCGGGCGCGCGCTCGGCGGGTGGGTGGTCGGGTTGGCGCTCGCGCTGGGACTGGTCGGGCGGCGACGTTCGTGGAGCAGCCGGGCGTGAGCGAGCTCGTTGGCTCGGACGCTGTTCCGCCCTCGCCCTCGCAACCGGGTGCGCGGATGCCGAGCATCGCTGCGACGCCGAGTGCGAAGCCGACGATCGCCGTCGATTCCATCGTCCGTGTTCGGAAGGGATTGCGTGGTACTACCCGTCATAGTAGATCAGTGCGCAATCATGACCTTCCGCATCCGACCGGGGAAGACTGGTGTGGCCCTCCGACTGCACGATCTCGAGGCAGAGATCATGGACGTCGTGTGGTCGCGCAAGCTGCGCCGCTTCGCGGTCAGCGACGTTCTCGCGGTGCTCGAGAAGCGCCGCGAGGTCGCCTACACGACCGTGATGACGACGGTCGCCCGACTCCACGACAAGGGGCTTTTGTCGCGCGAGCGCGACGGCAAGCGGTACCTCTACTCCGCCTGCGGCGACCGGGAGGAGTTCCTCCAGTCCACCGCGCGCGAGGTCTTCGAGAGCCTCGGCGCGCCGGCGGGCAGGGAGTCCCTGGCGCTCCTGGTGGAGACCGTCTCGTCGGCCGACACCTCGACGCTCGACGAGCTTGAGCAGCTGATCCAGTTACGCCGCAAGGAGCTCGGCTCGTGAACGAGGCGATCTTCCCGCTGCTCGGCCCGGTGCTGGTCGTAGCGCTCACGCTCCCGGTCTCCGCGCTCGCCGCCAAGGTCATCCTGATCGCCCTGTCGCGCCTCGAGCCCCGCACCGGACTCCCGCCGCAATCGGTCCTGCGCTACGCGATCATCGTGGCGTCGAGCGCGGTGCCGCTGGCGTGGTTCCTCTCTGCGGGCCTGCACCAGGCCGAGTCGGGCGAGCGGCTCATCATGTGCGCCGCCCACGGTGCACCGGGCGGGTTCAACCTCGAGGCGATCGGCTTCTCGATGGTGTTGTCCGCGCTCATCGTAGGCCTCGCCCTGCCGAGCCTGCTGCGCGAATGGGGTCCGGCGCGAGCCTCGGCGCCGAGCGCGGAGTCCTCGCTCCAACTCCAGCGCATCGACGGGTTGCTCGCCGACCGGCCGGCGCTCCATGCGCTCCGAGGCATGGTGGCGGTAGACGACGCCTGCGCGACGCCGATCGCCACGGCGGGCGTCGTCGCCCCTCGCGTGCTCGTGCGCACCCGCTTCGCGCGCACCCTGGACGACGAGGCCCTCTGCGCCGCGCTGCACCACGAGCTCGAGCACATCCGCGGCCGCGATCCGCTGCGGTACTTCCTGGCCCGATGGGCGCTGGCCGTAAACCCGCTGGGGCGGCTGCTGCTCCGCGATGAGCTCGCTCGTTGGGTGCTGGCGCGCGAACTCCACTGCGACCGCGCGGCGGTGGTGTGTGGCGCCTCGGCGCCCGCGCTCGCGCAGGCCCTCGTCTCGGCGGCGCGCCCGCCGGCCCGCGAGCCCCAGCCCGCCCTCGGCGCCGCCCCCGCGGAGACGATCAGGCTCCGCGTGGGGCTCCTTCTCGCCTACGCCGACCGGCGCCCGCACCCCGCACGGCAACCCTGGTCGCTCCGGCCCGCGATGGTCTTGCTGGGCGTCGTCCTCGCCCTCCCCCACCACGTCGGCACCCTCCCCCTCGACACCATCCACCGGGCCTCCGAGCGCGCCGCCGCGCTGCTCGCCAGAAACTGAACGCCATGACCCAGGCCGACCCCATCGACCGGTGCATCCATCTACGATCGACTCTAGTTGGTCCGTGGCCCACCGGGTCCCGGGAGCGCGGAGCGGGTGGTGACATGAGAGCCATCCCCCGGCGCATGGGCCTGCTGGTGCTCGCGGTGTTGCAAGGGTGCGCCACCACCGCGCCCATCGAGCGGCCTGAGTCCATGGCGCCCCACCTCCGCGTCCTCGCGGCCTCCAGCCGAGGCAGCGCCACCACCGCGCCGTCACGAGCCGCGGCCCTGCCCGATCCGAGCGGGCCCGAGGAGGTCGAGCTCTCGTCCTTCCTCGCCTACGCCGACGCCCGCGCGCCGGTGCTGCTCGTCGCCCGCAGCACCCGGTCGCGCGCCTCGGCTGCGCGTGCCGCCGCGGCGCCGTGGCTGCCCGCCAACCCCGAGGTCGGCCTCGCCGTCGGCCCCCGCCTCGGCATCGCCGGCACCGGGGTGGACGTCCAGGCCAGCATCACCCAGCAGTTCTTCATCGCCGGCGAGCGGGGACTGCGCCTCGCGGCCGCCGACCGACAGCGGGACCTCACCGACGCCGAGATCGAGCAGCTTCGCTGGGCCGTGCACTGCGACGTCCACGCGGCCTTCCACCGGGCCCTGGTCCAGCGCGACCGCGCCCTCCTCGCCGCGCGCATCCTGGCCTTCCAGGAGGAGGTGCTGCGCATCGTCGAGCGCCAGATCCGCGCCGGGGAGACCGCCGGGCTCACGCAGCGCCTCACGCAAGCCGAGGTGGCGCAGGCACGGCAGGTCACCGTCGCCGCGACGCAGTCCTACCTCAGCGCGCGCATCCAGCTGGCCCAGCTCTCGGGCTGGCCCGTCGCGCGACCGCCGATCCCGATCGGGGCGGTGGACACACCGCGGGAGCCGCCGGCCCTCGAGGCGCTCCTCGCGACCGCCCGCCAGCAGCTGCCGTCCCTCCGCACGCGAGACGCCGCCGTGCGCGAGGCCCGGGCGCGCGTCGCGGTGGCCGACCGCGAATCGTGGCCCCAGCCCACCGTGGGATTGCAGTACCAGCGAGAGGGCAACCCGACCGCCGAAGGGCCCTACCACACCGTGCTGGGCGTGCTGTCGGTGCCGATCCCGAGCTTCCAGCGCAACCAGGGAGAGCGGGCCCGATCGAGGGCCGACGTGAGGGTCGCGGAGGCCGAGGTGGCCGCCGCGCTCTCGCTCCTCGACGGCCAGGTGGCCCTCGCGCACAGCGAGGTCACTTCCGCGGCCCGTCGGCTGCTCAGCTACGGCACCGAGGTGCTCCCCCGCTTCGAGGAGAACCTCGTCCTCCTGCGGCGCTCCTTCGAGCTCGGCGAGATCGACGTGCTCGCGCTCTCCATCGGACGGGAGCGCTTCCTGCGCATCCAGAGCGACGCCCTCGACGCGCAGCTCGACTACTTCGTCGCGCTCGCGAACCTGGAGCGCACCGTCGGCGTGGACCTCTGGCGCGACGACCACGGACCGGAGGCCTCCCCATGAAGCGACTCGGATTGCGGATGTTCTGCGCGATCTTCCCGACCCTCGCCGCCTGCCAGGGCGCTCAGGCGCCTGCGGCGGCGGCCGCTCCCGAGGAGGCCGAGACGCCCCGCGAGGTTCGGCTGACCCCCGAGGCCATGCGGCTCGCGGGCATCCGCGCCGGGCGGGTCGAGCGGCGCGCGCTCGGCGGCGGCGTCGCGGTGCCCGCCGAGGTGCAGTTTGAGCCCAGCAGCACCGCGCAGGTCGGCCCGCTCGTCCCCGGGAGGATCACCCGGGTGGCCGTCCGTCTCGGCGACCGTGTGGTTCGCAACCAGCTCCTCGGGATCGTGGCGTCGAGCGATGTCTCCACCGCACGTGCTCGGCTCGGGCAGGCGCGCGCCCGCCTCGCCGCCGCGGACGCCACGCTCCGCCGGCAGCGCCTCCTCGCCACCGAGGGCATCGGCGCGCAGCGCGCGGTCATCGAGGCGGAGGCGCAGGTCGGCGAGCTGCGCGCCGAGGTCGAGGGCACCCAGCGACAGCTCGCGGTCTTCGGGGCCGGGACCGCGGGCGAGCTGCAGCTGCGCTCGCCGATCGACGGCGTCGTGGTCGCCGTGCAGGCGACGCTCGGCGAGACCGCGAGCGCCGACCGCGCGGCCTTCGTCGTGACCGACCCGACCCGGGTGTGGGTGCGCGGCAACGTCCCGGAGCTCGAGATCGCGCGGGTCGCGGTCGGCAGCGCGGCGATCGTGCGCCTGCACGCCTTCCCGGACCTCTCGCTGCCCGGGACGATCGTCTACGTCGCGCCCGCCCTCGACGAGCAGAGCCGGTCGCTCCCGATCCGCGTCTCCCTCGCGACGCCCGACGCCCGCCTGCGGAGCGGCCTCTTCGGGAGCGTCGAGCTGGTCGGCGGCGCCGCGGACGAGCGCGTTCTGGTCGTGCCCATCGACGCGGTGGCGTCGGTCGCGGGGCAGACGACGGTGTTCGTTCCCGCTGCCGGGGCGAACACGTTCCGGCCGCAGGCGGTGGAGCTGGGCCGCCGCGCCGGGGGCTACTACGAGCTCCGCGGGGGCCTCGCGGAGGGCGCTGCGCTCGCCGTGAGCGGGGCGTTCACGCTCAAGAGCGCCCTCCAGAGCGGCGAGCTCGGCGAGGCCGACTGAGATGAAGAAGATCCTGGAATTCTGCCTCCGGTGGCGGGTGCTCGTGTTCGCCTTCGTTGTGCTCGTCACCCTGGTCGGGGTGCAGAGCGTGCTGCGACTCCCGATCGACGCGGTGCCCGACATCACCAACGTCCAGGTGCAGGTGCTGACCCAGGCGCCGTCGCTGGGCCCGGTGGACGTCGAGCAGCGGATCACCTTCCCGGTGGAGTCGGCGATGAGCGGCCTCCCCGGGCTGACGGAGGTCCGCAGCGTGTCGCGCTTCGGCCTCTCCGCCGTGACGGTGGTGTTCGAGGAGGACGTGGACCTGCTGCGGGCCCGGCAGCTCATCTCCGAGCGCCTCATCCAGGCGCGCGAGCGGATGCCCCCGGGGGTCTCGCCGGAGCTCGGTCCCTTGAGCACGGGCCTCGGTGAGATCTTCCAGTTCGAGGTGCGCAGCGACCGCATGTGCGCGGCGGGGCAGCCCGACACCGAGGCCTGCTACACCCCGATGGAACTTCGCTCGACCCTCGACTGGTTCGTCGCGTTCCAGCTCCGGTCGGTGCCGGGCGTGGTGGAGGTCAACGCCTTCGGCGGCGAGCTCAAGACCTACGAGGTCGCGGTGCTGCCCGACCGGCTGCGCGCCCTCGGCGTGTCGCTCAACAGCCTGTTTGAAGCGATCGAACGCAACAACGGCACCTCCGGCGGCGGCTACCTCGTGCGCGCCGGAGAGCAGCTCCTCGTGCGCGGCGAGGGGCGCATCCAGTCGCTCGACGAGATCGGCGACGTGCTCATCGAGACCCGCGCCGACGGCGTGCCGGTGCGGGTGCGGGACGTCGCCCGGGTGCACTTCGCGCCGCTGATCCGCCAGGGCGCGGTGACCCGCGACGGCCGGGGCGAGGTCGTCACCGGCATCGTGATGATGCTCGTCGGCGCCAACGGCCGCGCCGTCGTCGAGGACGTGAAGGCGCGCCTCCAGGTGATCGCCCCGTCGCTCCCGCCCGGCGTACGCATCGACGTCTTCTACGACCGCTCCGAGCTCGTCCAGCGCACGATCCACACCGTCGCCAAGAACCTCGCCGAGGGCGCCCTCTTCGTCGTGGCGGTGCTCTTCCTCTTGCTGGGCAGCCTCCGCGGCGGGCTCATCGTCGCCGCGGCCATCCCCTTCGCGATGCTGGTGGCCTTCACCGGCATGAAGGCCCTCGGCCTGAGCGGCAACCTCATGAGCCTCGGGGCCATCGACTTCGGCATCGTGGTCGACGGGTCCATCATCGTCGTCGAGAACGCGGTGGTGTACCTCGCCGCCGCGGCGAAGGGTCAGGCGCGGCCGCTCAGCTACGCCGAGGCTGCGAAGGTGGTGCTGAACTCCACCCTCGACGTGCGCCGCGCGGCGCTCTTCGGCGAGGCCATCATCGTGCTCGTGTATGTCCCCATCCTCACCCTCGCGGGCGTCGAGGGGAAGATGTTCAAACCGATGGCGATCACGGTGCTGTTCGCCCTCGGGGGCGCCTTCATCGCGTCGCTCACCTTCGTGCCGGTGCTCGTCGCGTCGCTGCTGCGGCAGAAGCCCGAGGAGCACGAGCCCTTCGTCGTGCGCCTGCTGCACCGGGTCTACCCGAGGCTGCTGGCGGCGGTGATGGGCGCGCCGCGTCTGGTGATCGCGCTGTGCGTGGTGCTGCTGGCGATGACCGGCGTGGTCGGGTCGCGCATGGGGGCGGAGTTCGTCCCGAGGCTCGACGAGGGGGCCCTGGCCATCCAGATCATGCGCCTGCCGAGCGTGTCGCTCGAGGAGAGCGTGCGCGGCGCGACCCGCTTCGAGCAGGTGATGCGGGAGTTTCCCGAGGTCATCACCGTGGTCACCAAGACGGGGCGCGCCGAGATCGCGACGGACCCCATGGGCGTCGAGCTCTCCGACGTCATCGTGGCCCTGCGACCGCCCGCCGAGTGGCGGACGGCCCACACCCGCGAGGCCCTCATCGCGCGCATCTCGGAGCGCCTCGCGGAGGCCCTACCGGGCATGGGCTTCTCGTTCTCGCAGCCCATCGAGCTGCGGATGGCCGAGCTCATCAGCGGCACGCGCTCGGACGTGGCCATCACCCTCTACGGCGACGACCTCGGCACGCTCGAACGCCTGAGCGGACAGATCCAGGCCGTGGCGCGCGGGGTGCCGGGCGCGACGGACGTCCGCGGTGAGCAGCTCGCGGGGCTGCCCACCCTGGAGGTGACCGTCGATCGGGCGGCGGCGTCGCGCTACGGGGTGTCGGTGCGCGACGCGCTCGACGCCATCGAGGTGATCGGCGGACGAGGCGTCGGCGAGGTCTACGAGGGCGAGCGACGCATCCGGTTGCAGGTGCGCCTTCCGCAAGCGCTCCGTGACGACATGGACCAGGTGCGCCTTCTGCCGGTGAGCGGGCCGAGCAACACGCAGGTTCCGCTGGGGCAGATCGCAAGCATCCAGGTCGTGGACTCTCCGGCCAGCGTCAGCCGCGAGGCCGTGCGCCGCCGCACCAACGTGGAGGTCAACGTCCGCGGGCGGGACCTCGCCGGCTTCGTGCGCGAGGCCCAGCAGCGGGTGAGCGCCCAGGTCCATCTGCCGCCCGGGTATGTGCTGCACTGGGGCGGGCAGTTCGAGAACCTTGCCGCGGCCTCCGAGCGCCTGGCCGTCGCCGTGCCGCTTGCTCTGGGGCTCATCTTCATCCTGCTCTACATGGCCTTCGGGGAGATGAAGACGGCACTACTGATCTACCTCAACGTACCGTTCGCCGCGGTCGGTGGTGTGCTGCTGATGCGCGCCCGGGGGATGCCCTTCTCCATCAGCGCCGGCATCGGCTTCATCGCCCTCTTCGGCATCGCGGTGCTCAACGGCGTGGTGCTCCTCACCACGGTGAAGAAGCTGCGGGCCGAGGGTCGCTCGGCCGAGGAGGCCGCGCGCAAGGGCGCCGAGGGCCGACTGCGCGCGGTGGTGATGACCGCGACGGTCGCGGCCCTCGGGTTCATCCCGATGGCTCTGTCGTCGAGCGCGGGCGGCGAGGTGCAGCGACCGCTCGCGACCGTGGTCATCGGGGGGTTGATCAGCTCGACCTTCCTCACGCTCTTCGTACTGCCGACGGTCTACGCGTACCTGTTCCAGGACGACGCCCGGCCCCCGCCGCAAGCCGCAGACACGGAGACCGTTGCGCCCCCAGCGCCGTAAGCCCGCGACGTGACCAGAAGCCCCACCATTCGCCCACGCCGCGCCGCCGCCATCCTCGCCGCGATGGTCCTCGGCGCCACGCCTGCGAGCGCGAACGGCCGCTTCCCTACAGCGCAGGACGTTGTCGTTGGTCCGGGTTCACGGAGCGACGTGATCGTCCTGCGGACCACGTTCGGACTCGTGGTCAGTCGTGACGCGGGGGCGACCTTTCACTGGATGTGCGAGGCGCAGATCTACCGGCCGCTATTCCTGACCGGCGAGGTCGATCCCTCCATCGCGGTCGCGGCCGATGGGAGCATCGTGTTCGGCTTCCCGCGGGGGATCCACCTGTCGCCAGATGGCTGCCAGATCGCGCGCGACCCGGCGGCCATGGACCACTACATCGCAGACCTCACGACGAACCCGACGGGGGAGCGTCTCTTCGCCATCGAGTCGGATCCCGGGATGCCCAACCACGTACTCCGGGCGGACTCGCGCGGACTCCGCTTCGAGCGCCTCGGCGCGGGCGTCGCGGGCGTCCTGTTCACGAACCTGGACGTGGCTGCGAGCCGTCCCGGGCGACTCTACGCCAGCGGCTTCACCGTGGGTACGCGATCCCCGCGCATCTTCCGCAGCGACGACGACGGCGTCACGCTCGTCCCACTGGCGCCAGACCTCGGACCGGCCGAGGACGCGTGGTTGAGCGGCGTCGATCCGGCGGACCCCGACGTGCTCTACGTGCGGTCGTACATGGGCGGGGGCACGGCCCTCCTGCGCAGCGCCGACGGCGGCGCGCATTTCACCCGCGTGGCCTCGACGAGCGGACCGATGCTGGGCTTCGCGCTCAGCGACGATGGACAGGTGGTCTGGATGGGCAGCGCCGAGGACGGGCTCTGGCGCTCGGACGACCGCGGGCGCTCGTTCGCGCCGGTGAGCGACCTGCCAACACTCTGTCTCCGGCAACACGCCGGGGTGCTCTGGGCCTGCTCGGACTGGACGCGACGACCCTTCGCGCTGGGGCGCTCGCGCGACGGCGGGCGAAGCTTCGAGCCGGTCGTGCGCTGGGGGGACGTGGCGGGTCCCTTCACGTGCGACCCCGGGCTGATGGGCCCCGTCGTGTGCGGCTGGCAGTGGCCCAGCGTACAGGACCAGCTGCAGCGCGTGGCGGACGCTGGCGGCGTCGTGAAGGAGCCGCCGCCGGTCGCGTTCGATGCCGGTGCGCGCGGAGGGGACGCTCCCATGCCGCCGGGCGCTGGCGGCTGCGCCATCGGCGGTGCCCGGCCGGGGTCCACCGCGATCGGGTGGTGCGTCACCGGCCTGCTGTTGCTCTGCTCCCGGCGTCGTGCTCGGGCTCACAGCGCGCGCCCCCGAACCTCTCCCCGAAGCCTCCAACCCTCTTGAGGATCAAGCCGATGATTCAACCCCGTATGGCCGTCGCCACCCTCGCAGCCCTGTCCCTCCCGCTGGTGTTCGCCGTCGCGTGCGACGACCACACCGTGACCAGCGCGGCCTGCAGCGACCGGAGCGTGATCAGCCTCCCGGCCTGCCCGACCGAGGACGGCTTCAGCGACGAAACCTGCCAGAGCTTCGATGACCGCACCGCGAACGGGCAGTCGATGGCGAACGACACGCGCGCACCCTCCATCGCCGCGCCTACCGAAGGGCAGGCCGTAGCCGGCACCACGCCCTTCACCTTCCAATGGATGGCGCCCACCTCCCTGCGCTGGCGTGTGCCCGCGCCGCGCGCACTGACCCTCGCGGACGAGTGGCGACGCTGGACGACCCTCGTCCCCGAGGCCCAGGCCCACTGTCCGCCCTTCAGCGGCCGCGGCTACGACCTGATCTTTCGTAGCGGAGACCAGGTCGTATTCCGTCGCCAGCAGTCGGGGACCTCCTGGACGCCCGACGCCGCAGCCTGGGCGCGACTTCGTACGGCGGCGTCCGGGGGTGCGCTCGCCCTCACCATCCAGACGGCGACCTTCAGCGCGAACCTGATCCCGAGCGGCAGTGGCCCCTTCGTCCAGAGCACTCCGCGCCGCTTCACCATCACCCCATAGATCGGACACAGGATGCAGCCGCTGGCTCAGACCCCCAGGCGCGCACGGAGAGCGCCCCTCGTCGTCTCGCTCCTCATCGCCACGGGCCTCGCCGGCTGCGGGGAGGAGCGTGTCGTCTACGACCGCCCGGACGCGAGCGCCTGGGGTCCCCGCTGCGAGCGCGCGAGCCTCCCCGATGGCGGTGTCGGCAACGTCGCGTACGTCTCCAACAGCCTGATGAACTCCGTCTCGGTCCTCGACCTCGCCGCGGGCCGCACCCTCGCGACGCACCCCGTGTCCGTCGGCCCGCTCGCCGAGAACGGCCCGCACCACCTGGCCATCGACCTCGCCGCGGGGGTGCTCTACTCGCCCCTCTCGTTCCCGGCGCCGGCGATTCCCGCGGGGCCCCACGCCGAGCATGGCTCTGCCGCCTCGCCCGGCGTTTTCGTCAAGCGCTCGCTTTGCGACTTCCGTCTGCTGGGGCAGATCGACCTCGACCCCAACCCCGGCGACCTCGTCCTCTCGCCCGACGGTCGCACGGCGTACATCTCGCACTTCGACCTGCGCCGCGCCCTCTCCAACGTGGGCAGTCCCGACGCGCAGCGCTCCAACCTCCTGGTGATCGACACCCGCACCATGACCCGCACGGCGACGGTGCCGGTCTGCGTGGCCGCCCACGGGATGGCGGTCTCACCCGACGGTCGCACGGTCTTCATGGCCTGCTACGGCGACGACGCCCTCGGCGTGGTCTCGCTCGACGGACCCCGACCGTCGGCGCGGCTCGTCCACATCGCCGGGGTCCCGACGAGCGCCGTCAGCCCGACGCACGGCCCCTACTCCCTGGGCCTCTCGCCCGACGGCGGCACGGTGTGGGTCGGCTGCACCGTGTCGGGGGTGCTCCTCGCGTACGACGTCGCCGCGGGGCGCTTCGACGAGACCCGGCTCACCCGGCGCCTCCCTGGAAAGCCGTACTTCCCGGGGTTCAGCCCCGATGGTGCCACCATGGTCGTGCCCACGCAGGGACGCGACTCCCTCGCCCGCGTGACCACACGCGCGCCGCTCACGGTGCTCCAGCAGGTCGCCTTCGCTCCCGGCCAGTGCGTCCTTCCCCACCAGGTCGCCTACGGCCCCGATGGTCTCTACTACCTCGTCTGCGAGGGCCGCCATGGGACCGATCCCGCCCTCAACCAGCCGGGCACCGTGCTCGCGCTCAACCCCGACGACCTCTCGGTGGTGCGCCAGTTCACGGTGGGCGTGTTCCCCGACGCGATCGTCTTCGCGAGGCCACGCCCGTGAGGCTCACAGCCCTGGTCGCGCTCGCCCTGCTCTTCGCCGCGTGCGCCGACACCGAGCGTCGCGAACCGCTCGCCGCGCGCGGCGCCGAGATTGCCGGTGATCCCGCTTCGAGCCGCTCGCGGTACAACGTCTTCGCCTGCACCACCTGCCACGCCGTGCGCCCCGCGGACGTCGGTGACCGCCTGCTGCCGGGCGCGACGCTGGAGGGCGCGGCAAGACGGCCGTCGTTCTGGGGCGGTGATGTGCTGCACCTGCGCGAGGCGGTCGAGCGGTGCTGGGTCTTCTTCCAGCGCGGCACGCCGACGGACCTCGACGGGCCCACGGGCGAGGCGCTCTCCGCCTGGCTCGACTCCCTCGCCCCGGAAGGCGCCACCGCAGGGACCCAGCCGCTGACGTACACCTGGCCGCGCACCGTCCGGTCTCTCGGCGATGGAGACGCAGCCCGCGCACGACCCATCTGGGACCGCGCCTGTGCGAACTGTCACGGCGCCATCGGGACGGGCGTCGGCCGGCTCGGGTCGCTGGTGTCCATCATCCCGCAGGACACCCAGCGCGAGCACTGCGCGACCGTATTCCCGCCGACCTATCCCGACGCCACGACGTACATGCGTACGGTGGTCGTGGAGAAGATCCGCCACGGGAGCTTCCTCGGCTACGCTGGCAGCATGCCGCCGTTCTCCAACGAGGTGCTCTCCGACGACGACGTGCGGCACCTCACGGCGCTCTTCCGATGCCCGTGACCACGATCACGCGCACGATCCTGCTGGCGGCCAAGAGCAGGTACGCTCCTTGTGCGGAGCCTCCCGCCTTTTCACCATGAACCACCTCCTTCGTCCCCGCTTCGGTTCGCTGCTCCCGCTGGTCGCCGCGCTCGGCTGCGAGGGCGAAATCGGAACGCCCGCCGACCTCGTCGAAGCCGACGCGTCCGTCACCGACGCCTCGATCGACGTGGCCCCCGACGTCGGGCCCTGCGCCCCGTGCTCGGTGTGGCAGGTGCGCTGCGGCAGCCAGTGCGTCGACCTCACGGTGAATCCCGAGCACTGCGGCGCCTGCAACGTCCGCTGCGACGGGCGCTCACAGTGGTGCCGCAGCGGCGTGTGCGCCAGCGTCGCCGGGCGATGCGTCTCGGTGGTTGCGAGCCGCGACGCGGGCGTCGATGCGTCGGTCTCGACGGACGCCGGAGCGCGCGACCAGGGCCTGCGCGGCGAGTACTACGCGACGGCGAACCTCCGCACGCTCCGTCAGGTGCGCGTCGATCCGACGGTGGACTTTGACTGGACCATGGTCACGCCCCCGGTGCCGGTCTCGCGCGAGACCTTCTCGGCGCGCTGGTCGGGCACCGTCCGCCCGCGCTTCACGGAACGGTACACGTTCATCACATCGACGGACGACGGGGTGCGGCTGTGGATCGATGACCAGCTCCTCATCGACGACTGGACCACGCACGCGGCCACCGAGCGAACGGGCACCATCGAGCTCAGGGGGAGCCGCCCGTACAGCCTACGGCTGGAGTACTTCAACGGCGCGGGCGCCGGCTCGACGCGACTCTCCTGGACGAGCCCCAGCCAGATGCGGGAGGTGGTCCCGGCGTCGGCGCTGACGCCCGGAACCGGGGTTGACTCTGGCTGCGACGATGGCGTCTGCTGCCTCGCCGGTGGGACCTCGCCAGTCTGTTGCCCCGGCACCACCCGCTGCGTGATGAATGATCGGTTCGCCGGGTGCTGCCCGCTGGATGAGCCTTGCGGGGAGTTCCCGCTCTGCTCGGCGCCCCGCTGATGGGGAACTGCGGGTGGCTGTCCCTCGGGGGTGCGGTTGTTGAGAGTGGACGACGAGCTTGACCGCGCGGGAGCGGATAGGGCGTCCAACGGCCCGGAGCGTGAGGAGCTCCTGCCGGCCCCGCCCAGCCGGGCGTCGTCACGGCCCCGTCGGCGGTGCGATCAGCGCGGACACAGCTTACTACTGCGTGTA
>SCUS01000168.1 GCA_004297725.1 Myxococcaceae bacterium
TCGCCCTACACTCTCTCGATCATGAGCTGGGTCGCGTTGATCGCCCTGCCCCTCATCCTCGCCTACCAAGGCTGGACCTACTGGGTCTTCCGCAAACGCGTGACACGCGCCCACATCGCGGAGGCGGCACACTAGAGTCGTGCGTCCCGTCGATCCAAGACTCCTCCGGTACGCCGCCGCCGCCCGAGCGTTCTTCGTATCGGGCGGGCTGCTCGCCCTCGTGCAGACGGCGGCGGTCATCGGCTTTTCGTTCCTCGTCACCCAGGTGATCGTGCGGGCGATCGCGGGGGAGCCCCTCGACGCCCTGGCGCCGACGCTGCTGCTCTTGGCCGGCGTCGTGGCCGTTCGGTTTCTGGCCGGTTGGCTGGCCGACGTCAACGCCTCACGCGGCTCGGCCATCGTGAAGAGCGAGCTGCGCGGGAGGGTGCTGACAGCGGTGACGCAGCTCGGACCCGGTTGGCTGACCTCGCGCAACGCCACCGCGGTGGGTGTGACCACGGGTCCCGGGCTCGACGCACTCGACACGTACTTCGCCAAGTACCTGCCTCAGTTGGTGCTCACGGCGATCGCGACACCGCTGATCGTGGTGGTGATCTGGTGGCAGGACTGGATCTCGGGACTCATCGTCACCCTGACCCTTCCACTCATCCCCGTGTTCATGGTGCTCATCGGCTGGGCCACGCAGGCCGTGCAGACCCGGCAGTGGGAGAAGCTCAGCCGCCTCTCCACCGCGTTCCTCGACGTGGTGGGCGGGCTGTCGACGCTCACGATCTATGGTCGGCAGCATCGGCAGGCGGCACGCATCCGGGCCGTCACCGACGACTACCGCTCGGAGACGATGCGGGTGCTCCGCATCTCGTTCCTCAGTGGATTCGCGCTCGAACTCGCGGCCAGCCTCTCGGTGGCACTCGTCGCCGTCTCGATCGGCGTGCGGCTCATCGAGGGTGGGCTGGGGCTCACCGTGGGGCTCTTCGTGCTGCTTCTGGCACCCGAGGCATTTCTGCCGTTGCGCAACGTGGGGGCGCAGTTCCACGCGGCAGCTGACGGTGTGGCGGCGTCGAGCGAGGTGTTCGACATCCTCGATGCGGCCTCGGCGGCCTCCACCGAGCCCACCGCCGCGACACCGGATGCGGCCTCCGCGGCTCCTGCCGGGCCCCTCGTGTCGGCGGCCAGCGGCCTTGCCGTGCGCGGCCTGGGGGTGCGGTACGGCGACACCGTGGTGATCGATGGCCTCGATGCGCAGCTCCGCCGGGGCGCCGTCACCGCGCTCGCGGGCGAGAGCGGCAGCGGCAAGTCGTCGTTCGTGGCGGCGATGCTCGGCTTCGTGCCGCACAGCGGGGAACTCGTGCTCGACGGGCGGTCGCTCTCATCCGGCGATCGTGACTGGCTGGCCTGGTCGGGGCAGCGTGCCGTCATGATCCCCGGCACCGTCTCGCGCAACGTCACGCTCGGCGACGAGGCGCCCGACGAGACCGCCGCCCGGGCGGCGCTCGACCTCGTGGGCGGTGGCGACATCCGTCTCGACACCTTGATCGACTCGAGTGGAGACGGCCTGTCGGGTGGGCAGGCACAGCGCGTGGCGAGCGCCCGCGCGGTGTATCGGGCGCGGCGGCTCGACTGCGCCGTCGTGGTCTTCGACGAGCCGAGCTCGGCCTTGGACGCCGCCACCGAGCGCGACCTCATCGGCAGCCTGAGGGTGCTCGCCGGGGAGGACCGGGCCGTGCTCGTGGTGAGCCATCGCCGTGCGGTGCTGGATGCGGCCGACGAGGTCATCCGTCTGCGGGTCGCCGAGGAGGTGGGGCCATGAAGCGCTCCGACGTGATCCGGCTCGCTCAGCCGCGGCCGAGGCGATTCCTGCCCGGTGTGTTCTTCGGCCTGCTGAGTGCACTCTGCGCGGTGGGGCTGCTCGCGACCGCCGCGTACCTCATCACCCGCGCAGCCGAGCAGCCGCCCATCCTCTATCTCTCGGCCGCGATGGTGGCCGTGCGGGCGTTCGCGCTCGGCCGGGCGACCTTCCGGTATGTGGAGCGTCTGGTGAGCCACGACGCCGCATTCGCGACCATGCCGGAGCTCCGGGTGGGCGTCTACGAGCGGCTCATCCCGGTGTCGCCCGACGGCCTGGGCCGGAGTCGGCGGGGCGATCTGCTGACGCGGCTGGTGGCCGATGTCGATGAACAGCAGAACATCCCGTTGCGGGTGGTGCAGCCCGTGGTGGTGTCGGCGCTCACCGCCGTCGCGAGTGTGGTGGTGGTGTGGGTGCTGCTACCGGCCGCCGGCGTGATCCTGCTCGTGGGACTCGCCGTGGCCTTCGCGCTCGGAACCGCGGTGAACGCGTGGATCGCGGGGCGGGCCGAGCGCGAGCTCGCCGGCCTCCGCGGCGACTATCAGGCGGGGCTCGCCGACTACCTCTCCCAGCTCGACGTGCTGGTGGCCTACGGTGCCGCCGAGGGGCGCCTGGCCGAGCTCGCCGCGGCCGACCGGCGTCTCACCCGCGCCCAGCTGAGTCGTGCCGCGGGTTCGGGCATCACTTCGGCGCTCGTCGTGCTGCTGGCCGGTGCGGTCACGGTGCTCACGCTGGTGGCCGGCATCCCGCAGCTCGGCTCGGGTGGGTTCGAAGGGCCGGCACTCGCGGTGGTGGCGCTCGTGCCGCTCGCGGTGTTCGAGGTGTTCGGCATGGTGCCGCTCGCGTGGAGCGCCTGGCGGCAGGCCTCGGCCAGCGCCGAGCGGATCGCCTCGGTGGTGCCCGACACGGTTCCGGCGGAGATCCCCGTCGATGGTCCGACGGCCGTGCGCCCCGCGCCCACCGGGCCGGTGGTGCTCCGCCTTCGCGGCGTCTCGGCGCGCTGGCCGGGCGCGACGGCCGATGCCCTGCACGATGTGTCGTTCGAGGTGCGGGCGGGAGACCGCATCCTGGTGCGCGGAACGAGTGGTGCGGGCAAGACGACGCTGGCGCATGTTCTGGTGCGCTTCCTCGAGCACCGGGGGAGTTATGAGCTGAACGGGTTCGCCGTGAGCGAGTACCCCGTCGATGCGGTGCGGCAGGTGGTGGGGCTCTGCGAGCAGCGGCCCTATCTGTTCGATGACGACATCCGGCAGAACCTGCTGTTCGCCCGCGACACCGCGAGCGACGAGGAGCTGCTCGCCGTTCTGCGCCGGGTGGGCCTCGAGGCGTGGGTCGAAGAGCGGGGCGGTCTCACCGCGCGTGTCGGCGAGCGAGGCGCGCTCGTGTCGGGCGGGCAGGCGCAGCGGATCGCTCTGGCCCGAGCCATCCTCGCCGGGTTCCCGGTGCTCGTTCTCGACGAGCCCACGGCGAACGTCGACCCCGACCGGGCGGATGCGCTGGTCGAAGACCTGCTCGCGGCGGCCGCGGGCGACGAGCGCGCGGTGGTGCTCATCTCGCACACCCCGGTGCCGCAGCGGCTCGTCACCGCCACGCTCGACCTCTGACGCGGGGGTGGCTCGCGCCGCCGTCAGAGCGGGCGGCTGAGCGCCCGCAGGCGGCGGCGCCAGGTGGTGGCCCTCGACGGGCGCACGACGACCGTCGGCCCGTCGATCCACGAGTCGACCACGCTGATGCCGTGCAGGGCGCTCACCACCCACACCTCGCAGCCCTCGAGATCGGCCGGATGCGCGCGCTCCTCCACGACGCGGGTACCCGTGGCGGTGGCGATCAGCCGGATGCTGCGGGCCGTCACACTGGCCACCCGTGCCAGATCGGATGCGGGCGCCACCAGCGTCTCACCGCGCCACCACAGCACGGCCGAACTGCTGCCGTCGACCACGTGGCCTTCGGCATCGAGGAGGATCAGTTCATCCGCCCCGTTCTCCTGGGCGAGGGCCCGCAACGCGATCAGATGCTCGAGATCGGGACCCTTGACGCGCGGCACGGTGCGCGGATCGGCCCCCTCGTGCGTGGCGACGACGGCCGATTCGCGCCGTCGCGGGGCCACCCGCACCCGCAGACGCAGCTCGGGGCGCCCGTCGACGGATGCCACCTCGACGCGGGGGAACAGCGGCCCGGAACGGAACGATCGCAGACGGCCGACCGCAGCGCCCCAGAACTCCTCGGCCGAGGGCGCCAGAGCGGAAGCCGCGAGAGAACTCTCGATTCCCGCCAGGAACCTCTGCCGATGGGCGTCGACGGCCCGCACCTCGCCGGTGGGCGAGATGTACCACGAGTCGGCCACGAGGAGCTCGTCGTGCGGCTCGAGATCCTGCTCGACGAGGGCGTCGCGCGACCAGACGAAGGTCGCCGGAGCCTCAGCCACGGGAACTCCTCTCGTCGTCCTGCCACGATCTACGCTAGTACAGTGCCACCGACGCCTCTGCGACGCCCCGTGGCCGTCGTGCTCGATGCGGCGGCGGTGTTCCAGGCGCTCTACGCCGAGTCGGCCGACGCGTTCTGGCTCGACGGCGGGATGCATGCCTCGAGCGGCATGAGCTATCTCGGTGAGGCGTCATCGGTCGTGGAGGCGCGGTCGTGGGGTGAGCTGCAGGCGGCCATCGATCTCCCGGCCCCGACGGGCGGTTCTGACTCCGAGCCGCGCTTCGGTCTCGGCTGGGTGGGCTGGCTGGCCTACGAACTCGGCACACTCGATGAGGAACAGGCGGGGAGCCGGGCCACCAGGGGTAGCGAGCATCCGTCGGCCGTGTTCCTCCGGGTCGACCGGGCCGCCGAGATCGACCACGCCACCGGGGCGATCACGCTGCTCGCCACAGAGGCTCCGGATGCCGTGAGCTGGCTCGAGAGCGCGGCGCGACGACTCGAGGCGGCCGCCGCAACCCCGGCCGAACTCGCGGGGTACGCCGAGGAGACGCTGTCCTTGCCGACTGTGCCCCGCCACACCCCGGAGGCCTACGCCGCGCTCGTGGATGCCTGCCGCCTGCTGATCATGCGCGGCGAGGCCTATCAGCTCTGCCTCACCAACCAGTTCACCGTGGCCGCGCATCCCGACCCCCTCCAGGCCTACCTCCGACTCCGGTCCCTCAGCCCCACCCACCACGGCGGCTACCTGCGCGTGGGCGACACGGCCCTGCTCAGCGCCTCGCCTGAACGGTTCCTCTCGGTCGGCGCCGACGGCACCGTGAGCACGCGACCCATCAAGGGCACGCGCCCCCGCGGAGGAAGCGCCCTCGAAGACGGGCTGCTGGCCGACGAGCTCGCGCACAGCGAGAAGGAGCGCGCCGAGAACCTCATGATCGTCGACCTCATGCGCAACGACCTCGCCCGGGTCTGCGAGCTCGGCACGGTGCAGGTCGACGAGCTCTTCGCGATCGAGACCTACCCGCAGGTGCACCAACTGGTGAGCACGATCGAGGGCCGGTTGCGGGCGGGGCTCACGGCGCTCGACGCGGTGACGGCCTGTTTCCCGGCCGGCTCGATGACGGGCGCGCCGAAGCGGAGCGCCATGCAGCATCTCGCGGCCCTCGAGGGCGGCCCGCGCGGGATCTACGCCGGTGCGTTCGGGTACCTCTCGCTCGACGGGTCGATCGACCTCGCGATGGTCATCCGGAGCATCGTGCTGACTCCCGCGGGCGCCACCGTGGGTGCCGGGGGCGGGATCACCGCTCTGTCGGAGACACACGACGAGGTGGCGGAGACGCTGATCAAGGCGGCGCCGCTGCTCGCCGTGCTCGGTGCGCATCCGCCCGACCGGCGGGAACAGGCCAAGGTTTAGTACTGTTGTGTCCTGGTGCGCCGAGCGCGCCGTCCCGAGCGATCCACCCTTCTGGCACACTGCCGAACCCCCATGGATCGCCTGCGCGAGCAATGAATGAGAGTCACGTGGTCACCGAGAACACCTCCAGCCCTGCCGAGTCGACGCACGACGACGAGCGGGACGGTGCCGAGCGCTACGACATCCGTGCGATCCAGGCGAAGTGGCAGCCGGTCTGGGAGGAGCTGAAGCCCTTCCGCACCGACATCGAGGGCGACAAGCGCCCCCGCAAGTACGTGCTCGACATGTTCCCGTACCCCTCGGGAGACCTGCACATGGGCCACGCGGAGGCCTACGCGCTGGGCGACGTGATCGCCCGGTACTGGCGCCAGCAGGGCTTCAACGTGCTGCATCCGATCGGCTGGGACTCCTTCGGTCTGCCGGCGGAGAACGCCGCCATCAAGCGCGGCCTCGACCCGCGTCAGTGGACCTACGACAACATCGCGCAGCAGCACTCGAGCTTCAAGAAGTACGCCGGATCCTTCGACTGGGACCGTGTGCTGCACACCTCCGATCCCGAGTACTACAAGTGGAACCAGTGGCTGTTCCTCAAGATGTACGAGAAGGGTCTGGCCTACCGCAAGGCCAGCTGGGTGAACTGGGACCCGGTGGATCAGACCGTTCTCGCCAATGAGCAGGTGCTGCCCGACGGCACGTCCGAGCGATCCGGCGCCATCGTGGTGAAGAAGAAGCTCACGCAGTGGTACTTCCGCATCACCGACTACGCCGACCGCCTGCTCGACGACCTCAAGCAGCTCGAGGGCACCTGGCCCGCCAAGGTCATCGCGATGCAGCGCAATTGGATCGGCCGCTCGATCGGTGCGGATGTCGACTTCGCGATCGAGGGGCGCGACGAGTCCGTCACGGTGTTCACGACCCGGCCCGACACCCTCTACGGCGCGACCTTCATGGTGGTCGCCCCCGACTCCGACCTCGCCATCGAGCTGGCAGCCGGCTCGCCCTCCACCGAGGTGCAGGAGCGCTTCAAGGCGTATCTCGCCGACGTGCAGAAGTCGTCGGAGACCGAACGTCAGGCCACCGATCGTCCCAAGACCGGCATCTTCCTCGAGCGCTACGCCATCAACCCCGTGAACGGCGAGCGCCTGCCGATCTGGGCCGCCGACTACGTTCTGGCCGACTACGGCCACGGTGCGGTGATGGCCGTGCCCGCCCACGACCAGCGCGACCTCGACTTCGCGCGCGCCTTCGGCCTGCCCGTGAAGACCGTGGTCGACACGCTCGCGCCGGTCACCGGCGTCATCCCGGTGCTCGACCCCGACGACCTGCCCGAACTCGAAGACCTCGACCCCGGCACCACGGGCATCGCGCTCGCCGGTGAGGGTCGTCTGATCAACTCGGGGCCCCTCGACGGGCTCTCGAAGTCGAACGCGATCCGCAAGATCATCGAGATCCTGGAGGCCGCCGGCACCGGCCGGCCCGCCAAGAACTACCGGCTGCGCGACTGGCTCATCTCACGGCAGCGCTACTGGGGCACGCCCATCCCGATCATCCACGGTGCGGATGGCTCGGAGTATCCGGTGCCCGAAGACCAGCTGCCCGTGCTGCTGCCCCCCACCGAGGGACTCAATCTCACGCCGAAGGGCTCGTCGCCGCTCGGCGCCGCCGAGGACTGGGTCAACGTGCCCAACCCGGTCGACGGATCGCCCGCCCGGCGCGACCCCGACACCATGGACACCTTCGTCGACAGCTCCTGGTACTTCCTGCGCTTCCTGGCACCGAACGACGACACCCAGGCCTTCGACCCGCGCGAGGTCGACAAGTGGGCGCCCGTCGACCAGTACGTCGGGGGCGTGACGCACGCCATCCTGCACCTGCTGTATGCGCGATTCATCACCAAGGTGCTGTTCGATCTCGGCTACGTGTCGTTCACCGAGCCCTTCAGCGCGCTGCTCAACCAGGGCATGGTGCTGATGGACGGATCGGCCATGTCGAAGTCGAAGGGCAACCTCGTGCGGCTCTCCGACCAGCTCGACGAGCACGGAGTCGACGCGGTGCGGCTCACCATGGCGTTCGCCGGCCCGCCCGAAGACGACATCGACTGGGCGGATGTCTCGCCCGCCGGTTCGGCGAAGTTCCTCGCCCGCGCCTGGCGCCTCGTCGGCGATGTCACGTCGCCGCCCTCGGTGAACTGGCGGGAGGGCGACCGTGCGCTCCGTCGGGTGACGCACCGCTTCCTCGCCGAGGCTCCCGGCCTCATCGAGTCGTTCAAGTTCAATGTCGTCGTGGCGCGCATCATGGAGCTCGTGAACGCCGCCCGCAAGGCCATCGACTCGGGCCCGGGTGGTGGCGACCCCGCGGTGCGCGAGGCCGTCGAGACCGTGGCCCTCGGCCTCTCGCTCTTCGCGCCCTACACGGCGGAAGACATGTGGGAGCGGCTCGGCTACGAGCCCTCGATCGCCAACTACGGCTGGCGTGGCGCGGATCCCTCGCTGCTCACCGAAGAGACGGTCACCGCCGTCGTGCAGGTCGACGGCAAGGTACGCGACCGCCTCGAGGTGTCGCCGAAGATCGATTCGGCCGCGCTCGAGGAGCAGGCCCGAGCGCTGCCGTCGGTGGTGCGGTCGATCGGGGATCGCACGATCGTCACGGTGGTCGCACGGCCTCCGCGACTCATCAACATCGTCACAAAGCCGGCCTCGTAGGGGTTTCTCCACAGATCGTCCCGCGGGGCGTTCGGGCGGTGTCGTCCTTCCTACTCTGACGGGATGTCGGAGAAGGATGCGGTGGGCGGCGTGGGTGCCGCAGTCGGCGTGCGCGGTGGCGGGCGGGCGGGCGGTGCGGTCGGCACGCGTGCTCCGACCGGCATGCCCGCTGTCGACGGCGAACCCGGCGCGGTGCGCGGGGGCGATCCGGGCGATCCGGCCGGTGCGCGCGCTGCGCTCGGCCCGCGCGGTGCGGTGGGCGTGTCCGGTGGCGCAGCCGTGTCCCGTGCCGCCGGTGTGCGCGGCGGGGGTCTGCGTGAGCGGGCCGGCGTGCGTGAGCAGGTGGTCTTCGATGACGGGCCGCGTGCCGACGTGGTGCCCGGGGCGGGTGATGCGCCGGATGGTCCGTCGCTGCGTCTGCGCATCGGTGTGGGGGCGGCGATCGTGCTGGTGGTCCTGGCCCTCGTGGCCTCGGTGCTCATCACGGCGCTCAGCCCTGTCGGGTCGACCACGGTGTTCGACTCCCGGGCAGGAGCCGCCGGAACGGAATCGCCCACCCGATCGTCGGTTCCTCCCGCGTCGCCCGGGGGAGGGGAGGGCATCGAGTCGCACGCCACGGTTCTCGTGCACCTCCTCGGCGCGGTCGCGCATCCCGGGGTCTACGAGCTCGCTGAGGGCGCTCGGGTCGTCGACGCGGTGGGCCGGGCGGGCGGTTTCACCCCCGAGGCCGACCAGGCGTCGGTCAACCTCGCGCGGCTGCTGACCGACGGCGAGCAGGTGCGGGTGCTCGCCGTGGGAGAGGCGCCGACCGGAGCGGCTGCGGCCGGCGGCGGGGGCGGAGCGACGACAGGTGCCGGGATGGGCGGAGGTGCTTCGGGGGCGCTCGTGAATCTGAACTCCGCGACGGAGCTCGATCTCGACGCGCTGCCGCGGATCGGCCCCGCGATGGCCGCCCGCATCGTGGCCTGGCGCACCGACAACGGTCCGTTCACCGCGGTCGACGACCTCCTCGAGGTCGCCGGAATCGGCGAGAAGACCCTCGAGGGCCTCCGCCCCTTGGTGACGATATGACCCGCAGTGCCGCGCCGGAAGCGGCGCCGATGCTCGTGGCCGACCTGCGGCTCGCCCCCGCGGCTGCTCTCGCCTGGGGGTGTGCGCTTCTCGTCACGGCCCTGCCGGCCCTCAGCGGAATGGTGTGCATCGCCGCGTGGACGGGCACTCTCGCCGTGTGCCTGGCGCTGATCAGGCGTCCTGCCCGCGGTTGGCCGGGGCGAGGGGCAGGGGTCGTCGCGCGGTGGTGGCGGGTCGCGCCCTCGCTCGCGGTGGCGCTCGCCGGGGTCGCGCTGGTGAGCACCGCCTGCTTCGGGCTCGGACATCTGCGGCACCCGCCCGCCCTCGACCAGGGGCGCCCGCTGTCGGGGGCGGCCGAGCTCACCGTGACAGGGATGCCACGCGTCACCGCGGGCGGCTTCGCTCCGGATGTCGCGGGAGGGGCGCCTGCGCCGCAGCGGGTGATGGTCGAGGCGACCCTCGACACGTTCGAGACCCGCTCGAGCTCAGTGGCTGCGCGCGCCCCGGCGCTCGTGTTCCTCACGATCGATCATCCCGAGACACTGCGGATCGGAGCGCGGTTCCGCACGTCGGGATCGCTCACGGCACTTCCTCCGGGTGACTCGAGGGAATTCCTGCTGTTCGCGCGCGGCGCGCCGGAGTTCATCGGCGACCCTCCGTGGCTGCTCGGCTGGGCCGACGCCGTGCGTGCGGCGTTCCGGGCCACCACCTACGAGCTTCCGGGCGATGGCGCGGAGTTGCTCACCGGTCTCGCCATCGGCGACGACAGCGGGGTCGCCGACGACCTCAAAGACGCCATGATCGTGGCGGGCCTCACCCACCTGACGGCGGTGTCCGGGGCCAACTGCGCCGTGATCGTTGCCGCGGTGATGCTCGTGGGCGGTGCCCTCGGGCTCGGCCGCCGCACCCGGATCGCGGTCTCCATCGTCGTGCTCGCACTGTTCGTCGTCCTCGTCACCCCCGAACCGAGCGTGCTCAGGGCGGCCACGATGGCGGTCATCGTTCTCGTCGCCCTTGCGCTCGGCCGCCCGGGCGCCGGCGTTCCCCCGCTGTGTCTGTCCGTCGCGGTGCTGCTCGCGCTCGATCCGTGGCTGGCCCGGAGCGCGGGCTTCGCCCTGTCGGTGCTCGCCACGGCCGGTCTACTGCTCCTCACCCGGCCGATCGCCCGGTGTGCCGCCGGGATCATGCCGCGCTGGCTGGCCCTGGCGCTCGCCGTGCCCGTGGCGGCTCAGCTCGCCTGCCAACCGGTGCTCTTCCTTCTGGCCCCGCAGCTCACGCCCTACACGATCCCCGCGAACGTGCTCGCCGAGCCCGCCGCCGCGGTGGTCAGCGTGCTCGGAATGGTGGTGTGCCTGCTGGCGGTGCTCGTGCCCCCGCTCGCGGCGCTCGTGGCCTGGCTGCCGTGGGTGGCGTCCTCCTGGATCGCGGCGGTCGCGCGCTTCTTCGCCGGCGCCCCGTTCTCGGTCGTCGATCTGAACGACAGCGCCGTGGCGGCGATCGGGGCGGTGATCGTCACGACGCTGCTGCTCATCGGCCTGTTCGCGCACCGGACGCATCCGCTTCTCGGGCGCTCCGCAGCGGCCGCGGCCGCGGTGATCGTTCTCCTCATCGCCGCGGTGCTCTCCGGCGGTGCGATCGCGCGCGTCGCGGCGGTGCCGGGTGACTGGCAGCTCGCCGCCTGCGACATCGGGCAGGGCGATGCCGTGCTCGTCCGCAGCCACGGGCAGATCGCACTGGTGGATGTCGGCCCCGACCCCGAGCCGCTCTCCGACTGCCTGAAGCAGCTGGGCATCGATCGCATCGACCTCCTCGTGCTCACGCACTACGACCGCGATCACGTGGGAGGCATCGACGCCGCCCTGGGCCGGGTCGATCGTGCACTGGTGGGGCCCACCGACGGCGCGGGCGACCAGCGCCTCCTCGAGCGGCTGCGCGATGGCGGAGCCGAGGTGGCCGAAGGCCGCCGGGGCCTGTCCGGTGCGCTCGGCGACTACCGCTGGGATGTTCTGTGGCCCCGCGACGGTGACCGGATCACCGGCAACGATGCGAGCGTCACCGTGCTCTTCACGGGCCCGCTCAGAATGCTCTTCCTCGGTGATCTGGGCGAACAAGGCCAATCCGCGCTGGAGTCCGCCAACCGCATCGCCACCGTCGACGTGGTCAAGGTCGCGCACCACGGCAGTGCCGATCAGAGCGAGAACCTCTATCGCGACATCCGGGCCGTCGTGGGCGTCATCTCCGTCGGCGCGGGCAACAGCTACGGGCATCCGACCGACCGCCTCCTGGCAATCCTCGCGCGGGTGGGCACGCGGGCCTTCAGAACCGACCAAGACGGCCTCGTGCTGGTCTCCGGCACCGCGGGGGCCATCTCGATCTGGACGGAGAAGGGTGTGCCGCCGTAGCGCTCGCGACGGCCGACCGCCCGGTGTCGTGGCGAGCCCCGAGACGCGCGGCGCGAGCGGCGGCCGGCGGCCGCGCGCAGCACCGGCGTCGGGCGTGGCCGTTAGGCTGAGAGGGCTCCGGAACCCCTCCACCCATCCGGATGCGAAGGAGAGCTGATGGCGGGCGCACGAGGCAAGGCGCCGGCGAAGTCGGCCGCCAAGGTCGCGATCCCCCAGCTCGACTGGAGCGAGGTCCGGCCGTCGCCGGTGGTGCTCGTCACAGGGGCTGAGACGTTCCTCGCCGAACGCGCCATCCGCCAGCTGCGCGACCTGCTGAAGGCCGAAGACCCGAGCATCGAGATCAGCGACATCGACGCCGCGTCGTACCTTCCGGGCGAGCTCCTGTCGCTGGCCAGTCCGTCGCTCTTCGGGGAGCCACGGCTCATCCGGGTCTCCTCGGTGGAGAAGTGCAGCGACGCGTTCCTCGACGACGCCATCGCCTACCTCGGCTACCCGGCCGACGACACCTACCTGGTGCTGCGGCACGGTGGCGGGGTGCGCGGCAAGAAACTGCTCGAGGCGGTGCGCGCCGCATCCGGTGTGGCCGTCGAGATCGTGTGCGCCGAGCTGAAGCGCGACAGCGACAAGTACGAGTTCGCCTCAGCCGAATTCCGGGCCGCCGGCAAGCGGGCGTCACCGGGTGCCATCCGCGCTCTCGTGTCGGCGTTCTCAGGCGACCTCGCCGAGCTCTCGGCGGCGTGCGCCCAGCTCGTGGCCGACGCCAGCGAGGAGATCACCGAGGTCACGGTCGAGCGATACTACGCAGGCCGGGTCGAGACCAACGCCTTCGCCGTGGCCGATTCGGCCATCGCCGGCAACTACGGTGAATCGCTCGGCCTGCTGCGGCACGCGCTGGCCTCGGGCGCCGATCCGGTGCCTATCGTGGCGGCGTTCGCCATGAAGCTGCGCACCATGGCCAAGGTCATGGGCACCCGCGGTGGGTCCGGTCAGCTCGCGGGTCAGCTCGGCATGGCGCCGTGGCAGATCGACCGTGCGCGCCGCGACCTCTCCGGGTGGACGGGGGAGGGCCTCGGTCGCAGCATCCAGGTGCTCGCGGAGACGGATGAGAGCGTCAAGGGCGCCGGCCGAGACCCGGTGTTCGCCCTCGAGCACATGATCGGTGTCGTCTCCGCACGCGGCGGCGCCTGAGCAGAGCACTCGGTCGGGTTCCGGGCATCCGTCCTGCAGCGGCCCGCGGGAGACCTGATGCGATGCACGAAAAAGGGCCCCGCCGAGGCGGGACCCTGATTCGGAAAGCTAGGACGCTCAGATAGCGGCGACCTGCTTGGCGATCGCCGACTTCTTGTTGGCGGCCTGGTTCTTGTGGATGACGCCCTTCGACGCCGCCTTGTCGAGCTTCTTGCTCGCGAGGATCAGCGACGACTCGGCCTTCGCCTTGTCGCCGGCGACGACGGCCTCGCGGGTGGCGCGGATGGCGGTCTTGAGCTCGCTCTTGACGGCCTTGTTGCGCTCCTGAGCCTTCTTGTTGGTGCCGATGCGCTTGATCTGCGACTTGATGTTTGCCACGGAAATAACCTCTGTATCTGTTCGGATGAGTGCGGTGCGATGCCCCGCTGCGGCCGGGCCGCGGAAGAAGCCACTCGCTGATCGCACCCAGAGGAGACACATGGATGCGTAAGCCAAGGGGCAACATTACCAGTTCCCGGCCGCCGGAACAATCCGGCTCACGAGGTAGCGTAAACCCATGCCACGCCTTGCCGCTCACACCGACTCGGTGCCGCCCTCGGGCATCCGTCGCATCTTCGAACTCGCCCACGAGGTCGACGACGTCATCTACCTCGTCGTCGGCGAACCCGATGTGAGCGTCGACGCCGCGACTCTGGCCGAAGGGGCGGCCGCCTGGGAGGCTGACGACACGGCTCTGTTGCAAAGATTGGCGGCAGTCAGAGGTAGGCTGTCGCTCTGCGCCGATCAGGCGGCTGCTGCGAAATGGTGGTTGAGCATGCCCATGGCCTCCGTCAGCGCCGAGGGCCCA
>SCUS01000169.1 GCA_004297725.1 Myxococcaceae bacterium
GTTCGCGTTGCCGGAGTAGTCCGTCGGCTGGGTGGTGCACACCGTGGCGGCGAGCTTCCAGGCGCGGCACGCGTTGGAGTCGCCGATGTTGTACGGGTAGCGCCCGCCCTGGTTGGTCGGCGCGGTGGTGGTGTAGCTGGTGGTGGAGCAGCCCGCGATGGGGCAGGTCCAGCCGTGATAGAGCGGCATCGAAGTGCACGCTCCGGCCACGCAGACCTGACCCGAGGGGCACGCCAGGTGGCACGCTCCGCAGTTGGCGGAATCGCTGGTGAGGTCACGGCACAAGGCGCCACAGAGCGTCCGCCCGGTCGAACAGCCGATGCTTCCATCCTCAGTGGGAAGCACCGCGTCCGACACCACGTCGACCGGCGTCACCACGTCGACCGGCGTCACCACGTCGACCGGCGTCACCACGTCGACCGGCGTCACCACGTCGACCACATCGACTCCACTGACATCCATGGACTTGCTGACGTCAGCACCCGCGTCCGTGATCCTGTCCGCGTCGGCACGCGCGGTGTCCACTGCGACCGTTGCCGCATCGGTTCCGCTGAAGGGCCGCACCATCTCCTGCGCGCGCGTCGCGGCCTCGCACCGCCCGCTGTCCACCGCGCACCGCTGCTCGCTCGCGCACCTCACCCCCACGCACGCCGACGCCAGCAGCAGCGTCACCTCCTGCGTCACCTCCTGCGTGAACCACACCACCGCCCGCTGCGCCACCACCGCCGTCGCCGCGGTGCACCCGTTGGGACCACCGCAGCCCAGCGCTTCGATCCACACTGGCGTCTCCACGTCGTCGCCCGCGATCACGCCCACCAGCAGCGGCAGCGCCCGTCGCTCCCCGCCCGCTCCCAGGGCCGTGGTGCGCGCGCTACGCAGCGGGCCCGCCGCGCCCTCGCGCCGCACCGTGAGCGCCACCGACTGCACCCGCTGCCCAGGTCCCCACGCCAGCTCGGAGTCCACGTGCACCACGAGCTCGGTGCGCGGCTGCTCGCAGCTCGCCGCGAGCGCCGCTGCGGCCCACCCCAACGCGATCGCTCCTCGCCGCATGGCCGCGACGCTACCAGACTCACCCGCCGCCATCCCCGCCGCCACCCGCCGCCACTCCGCAAGACCTCACCTCTCCCGATGGATCCGCGCGGCATCCCTCCTGCTCTGCCCTCGCTCGATGGCTCCGTCGGCGGTGCACGAGTCCCTGCTCCTGTGGCTGCGCGATGACCCGTCGCAGTTGTCGACGCTGCTCGGCCTCCTGGGCCACGAGCCCTGTCCCACGACGCTCACCGTCGAGGACTCCGCGCTACGCGTGGCGTTCCCGGTGGAGGTGACGCCGGACCTGGTGCTGCGCGATCCGGGCTCGCGTCGCTGGGTGCTGGTGGAGGTGCAGCGACAGCCCGACGACGACAAGGCCCGGCGGTGGCCGCTGGCGATGTCCGCCATGGCCGATCGTCACGGCCCCGATGGAGAGCTCGTGGTCATCACGCCGTCGATCGCAGTGGCGCGCTGGGCCGCGACCATCGCCTCGCATCACAGGGGCGGAACCCGCTGGGGCGTCGCTCCCACGGTGCTGCGGCTGGGCTCTCCCGAAGCCGACGCGATGCTCACCCGCGGACCGCCCGAGCTGGCGGTCTTCGCCGCGTGGGTGATGCAGGGCCGTTGGGGAGCGCGGGCCGTGGCCGTGGTGCGACGCGCCCTGGAGCGAGCGGGGGAGATCCCGGACGAGCGATTGCGACAGTCGATGCAGCGAGGCATTCTGGCCATCTCGCACCCGTCGGTCGTAGAGAAGCTGAGGAGCACGCAGATGATCGACATCAACCAACTGCCCTACAACCCTGCGCTGGAGCGCTGGGAAGAAGACGTGATGAAGCGGCGAGGAGCCCGGCTGCAGGCCGAGAGCGAGGCCCGCGGCGAGGCTCGCGGCGAGGCTCGCGGCGAGGCGCTGATGCT
>SCUS01000170.1 GCA_004297725.1 Myxococcaceae bacterium
GAAGAGCCGCCCGGCCTGCCCCGTGAGCCCGAAGACCGGGATGAACGACACCGCGATGATCAGCAGCGAGAAGAAGATCGCGGGGGTGACCTCGCGCGCGGCCTCGGCGAGCAGGCGCTCTCGCTCCTCGGGGGGAAGATCGGGCGGAGTGCCCTCGAGCTTCTTGTGCGCGGCCTCGACCATCACGATCTCGGCGTCCACGGTGGCGCCGATGGCGATGGCGATGCCGCCGAGCGACATGATCGTCGCGGGGATGCCGAGGAGGTACAGCGGGATGAACGACGCGAGCACCGCCAGCGGGATCGACACGATCGGCAGCAGCGCGCTGCGCAGGTGCAGCAGGAAGAGGATGATCACCAGCGAGACGACGATCATCTCCTCGATGAGCGCGTGCTTGAGCGTATCGATCGCCCGCTCGATCAGGCCCGCGCGGCTGTACACGGTCACCACCTCGACGCCCGGCGGGAGCGAGGTGCGCAGCGCCTCCAGCTTGCGCTCGACACGGCGGATCACGTCGAGGGCGTTCTCCCCGTAGCGCATCACGACGATGCCCGAGACCGCCTCCCCGTGGCCGTCGAGCTCGGCCGCGCCGCGCCGGATGTCCCCGCCGATGCGCACCGTGGCCACGTCGCGCACCAGCACCGGCGTGCCCGACGCGCTCGCGCGGATCACGACCTCCTCCAGGTCCTGCGAGCGGGCGATGTACCCGCGGCCGCGGACGAAGTACTCCCGCTCGGACATCTCCAGGATGCGGCCGCCCACGTCGGCGTTGGAGCGACGGACGGCGCGCGACACGTCCGCGATCGTCAGCCCGAAATTGCGCAGGCGCACCGGGTCGACGGTGACCTGGTACTGCTGCTCGAAGCCCCCGACGGAGGCCACCTCCGCGACGCCGGGCACGCTGGTGAGGGCATACCGCAGTGAGTAATCCTGGAGCGCACGGAGCTGGCCGAGGTCGTGCCGGCCGGAGCGGTCGACCAGGGCGTACTGGTACACCCAGCCGATGCCGGTGGCGTCGGGCCCGAGGCGCGACGTGGCGTCGGGCGGCAGGCGGTTGCGGACGGTGCTGAGGTACTCCAGCACCCGCGAGCGCGCCCAGTAGAGGTCGGTGCCCTCGTCGAAGACCACGTAGACGAAGCTCATGCCGAACATCGTCTGGCCGCGCACGTCGGCGACGTGCGGAGCGCCCAGCAGGGCGGTCACCAGGGGGTAGGTGACCTGGTCCTCGACGAGGGTGGGCGAGCGGCCCATCCACTCGGTGAAGACGATCACCTGCGGGTCGGACAGGTCGGGGATGGCGTCGAGCTGGATGTGGCGCGCGGAGGTCCAGCCGCCGACGGCGAGCGCGAGCGCGAAGAAGAGCATCAGGGCGCGGTTGCGGGCCGAGGCGTCGATGAGCCGCCCGATCACGGCGCCACCGCCCCGCCGTCGGAGGCCGCCGGGCTCTCGGCAAGCGCCGCCTGGAGCCGGCTCTCGGAGTCCACCATGAAGCTGCCTCGCGCCACGACGCGCTCGCCCTCGCGCAGCCCGTCGATCACCTCCAGGTCGTCGCCCAGCAGCACCCCGGTGCGCACCCGACGCGGCTCGAAGCGCCCGCCGCCCGCGTCCACGAAGGCGTACTGCGCGACCCCGGTGTCGGCCACGGCGTCCCTCGGGACGACCAGCGAGGACGCGCCCGGAAGCGCGAAGGTGACGTCGCCGTACTGCCCCGGACGGAGGCGCATCGCCGGGTTGGCCACCGAGAGGCGCACGCGCGCGGTGCGGGTCTCCGCGCCAACGGAGGGCTCGATGAGGTCGACGCGCGCCGCGACGGGGGCCGCGGTCTCGCCCGCGGCGACGAACTGCGCCGCGCTGCCCCGGCTGATCCGAGAGAGGTCGCGCTCGTAGAGGCTGGCGACGATCCAGACGCGGGAGAGGTCGGAGAGCTCGTAGAGGGCCATCTCGGGCGTCGCGTACTGCCCCAGCACCGCGGCGTAGCGGGTCACGTAGCCGCCGATCGGGGCGCGGATGGGCACCGCGCGCATGGCCGCTCCGCGGCGCAGCACCTCGTCGATGTCGCCGTCCGCGAGGCCCAGAAACTGGAGGCGCCGCCGGGCCGCCTGGAGCACGTCGTTGGGCCCGGACTCCATCAGTCCGGCCTCCGCCGGGGCGCCCGCCCAGCGCCGCGCGGTCAGCAATTCCTGCTGGGCCTGATAGATCTCCGGGGCGTAGATCCACGCCAGGGTCTGACCCCGGGCGACGCGCACGCCGCTCTGGCGCACCTCCACCCGCTCGAGAAACCCGGGCGTTCGCACGTGGACCTGCGCGGCGGCGTTCTCCGGCGCCTCGACCACGCCGGGGACGCGGAGCTGCTGGCCGAGGGTGCGTCGCACCACCAGCGCGGTGGTCATCCCGATGAGCTGCTGGCGCTCCAGCGAGAGCACCACCGGGACCACGCCCGGAGGCGGCGACAGCGATGCGCCGGCGTCGGTCGCGGAGGGCACCGGGCCGCCGTCGGAGCCCGCGTCGGGAGAGCCCATGGTGTTCGTCGGGGCGGCCGGCTGAAGCCGCTCCGCGGGGATGGGCTCCAGCGTCATGTGGCAGATGGGGCACTCCCCCGGGTCGGGAGAGCGGATCTGCGGGTGCATCGGGCAGTAGTAGCGGTCCTCGCGATGGGCGGGGAGGGCGGCGCTCCCGGGGCCCCAGTAGCGCCAGACGCTGAACGCCGCGACGGCCGTGACGGCGAGCAGGATCGCCCAGCGCACCACCCCCATGACCCGAAGGCTCCTGGCCGACGGCCCATGGTGCTCGTCCCGCTTCTCGGTCTCCTGCGGTGCCTCGTCGCTCATCGCGCGCTCCCCGGATCGATGGCGATGGGAGACCTCGGCAGGGCCACGCCCACGGCCCGCTCGAGGTCCGCCGCGGTGCGCACCATCGACGCGGTGACGTCGGCCTCCTCCTCCCCGATGTCGTGTAGCTGCCGCGCGGCGTCGAGCCAGTCGAGCAGCCCGCCGCGCCCCGCGGTGTACGCGGCGCGCAGGGCCTCCGTCGATCGGGCCGCGGCGGGCCACGCCTCCCGGTGGAGCACGGCGAGCTCGCGCTCCAGGCCCTGGAGTCGCGCCTGCGCGGTCGACACCTCGCCGCGCACGGTCACCGTCACCCCTTCGGCGGCGTCCGACTCGGCGAGTTCCCTCTCCCGGGCCTCGGCGAGACGCTCCCGCGCCCCGGCCCATACCCATGGGAGCGCCGCGGCGACCGTGGCCCCGAGCCCAGGACGCATCAGCGGGTCCTGGAAGTACCCGAGCGCCGCGGTGATGGAGGGCCAGCGGGACTCGGCGCTCGCGGCCTGGGTGCGGGCGTGCGCCGCGCGTATCCTGGCGCGGGCCTCGCCGAGGTCTCCTCGGGAGCGCGCCGCGAGGGAGAGCAGCTCGTCCAGCGGCAGCGGCACGGTCTCCGGGGCCACGTCCGAGGGCGACCCGAGGGGCGCGTCGGGGGCGCGTCGGAGCAGGGCGTTGAGGGCGGCGCGGACCCTCGCGACGTCCGCCTCGACGCGGGCGAGGGAGCGGCGGTTGCGGGCCTGCTCGGTCTCGATCCGGGGGATGTCCGCCAGCGGCCCCCCTCCGGCCAGGCGAGAGCTGGCGGTCTCGAGCATGGCGCCGAGCATCTCGCGGTGGGCCTCTCGCACCTGGCGCTGGAGCGTGGCCTGGACGTACTCGGCGTAGGCCTCGGCCGCCCTGGCGCGCACCTCCGCCTCCCGGGCGACGAGCGCCGAGACGCGGCCGCGGGCCTCCTCCGTCGCGGCCCTCGCCCTCGCGTCGCGCGAGCCCGCGGCGGGAAACATCTGTCGCAGCTCGAGCATGTACATCGAGGCCTCGCCCAGCGCGTAGGGCCGGGCGAGCGGGAGGTTCCACACCTGGGCGCCGACCTCCGGCGCGGGGAGCGCTCCCTCGGCCCGCGCGGCGTGGAGGGCGGCGCGGGCCTCGTGGGCCAGAGAGCGCAGCCCCGGATCACGGGCGACCACCAGCGCCAGCACCTGCGCGCGGTCGAGGCCTCCTGACAGGTCGGCGTCCTCCCGGGCGAGATCGCGCGTGTCCGTCGGTGGCCTCCTCAGCGCCGGGAGCTCGAAAGTCTGGTCCACCATCCGGCTCGTAGAGCCTGCAAGGCAGCCGGTCGATGCCGACGCCACCAACCACAGCAACCAGCGCATCCTCGAACCTCGCGGGTACTATGCGGGTCGCGGCGAGGTGTGACCCCAATTCGTCACGTACGCGCTGCGTGGGCCGAGCGCTCAGGTCGCGCGGCGTCGTGCGCTCGGCTTCGTGCGCTTCGCCGTGGAGGCCTTCGCGATCGCGACCAGGCCAGGGGCGAGGAGCTCGGAGAGGAGGTCCGCCAGCGCCTCCGCGGTGAGCTCAGGGTGCGCCTGCCACCAGAGCGCGACGAACTCCACCGCGCCGTTGACCGCCTGCGCCAGCGCCTCGAGGGTACGCGGGTCGGGCGACCCGCCGGCTCCCTCGGCGATGAGCGCCGCGACCAGCGCGGCCTGCTGCCGTCGTATCGCGTTGACCTCCGCGCTCCCAGCGCCCGACTCCATCGACAGCAGCGCCGACCAGCCCCGTCGGCGCTGATGGGTGAAGCGGAGGAAGGCCAGGATCCCCGCGCGCAGCCTCGACGGGAGATCCGCCTCCACGGCGACCGCCGTGGCGATGCTGGCCGTGAGCTCCTCCTGAACGACCGCCATGACCTCGCGGAAGAGCTGCTCCTTCGAGCCCACGAGGTCGTAGATCACCGGCTTCGTCACGCCCACGCGCCGCGCGAGCTCGTCCATCGAGGCGCCCGGGAAGCCGCGCTCGATGAAGAGGTCGAAGGCCTCCGCCAGCACCTGCTTGCGGCGGAGATCGCGCGGCACCCGCCCGTGGGAGAACGCGGCGAGCTGCGCGGTCAGTTCCTTGGCGGCCATGCGCTGGGTCCTTATCAGCTTGCGTGGTTACCGTGGGTAGGTTACTTACGGTAGCCGCTACCTCGGAGGTCCTCCATGAACGAGCCGCACTGCATCGAGGCCGAAGCGAAACCCACCCGCCCTTCGGGGCCACCCCCGGAGCACCACCGGGTCGTGATCGTCGGCACCGGCTTCTCCGGCCTCGGCGCCGCGATACGGCTGCTGCAGTCCGGCGAGCGCGACCTCGTGGTGCTCGAGCGGGCAGGGGACGTCGGCGGGTGCTGGCGAGACAACACCTATCCCGGCATCCAGTGTGACGTTCAGTCCGACGTGTACTCGTTCTCCTTCGCGCCCAACGCCTCGTGGACGAGGGCGTTCCCCTGGGGCGGCGAGATCCACACCTACCTTCGGCACTGCGCCGACCGCTTCGGCGTGCGGCCCTTCCTCCGGCTTCACACCGAGGTGCTCGACGCGGCGTGGGACGACGACGCGCAGCGATGGCGCATCGAGACGACCACCGGGGCGCTCACGGCCGACCTCCTCGTGTCGGGTCACGGTGCGCTGAGCGCGCCCGCGAAGCCGAGGCTGCGGGGCCTCGAGACCTTCGGCGGCCCGGTGTTCCACTCCGCGGAGTGGCGCCACGACGTGTCGCTCTCCGGCAAGCGGGTCGCGGTGATCGGCACCGGGGCCTCGGCGATACAAGTGGTCCCCGCCATCCAGCCCGAGGTCGCGCGGCTGCTGGTCTTCCAGAGGAGCCCGGCGTGGGTGATGCCGAGGCCCGACTTCGCCGTGAGCCGCGCCCGACGACTGCTGTTTCGCCATCTCCCGGTCGCCCAGCGCCTCGCTCGCTCCCTCCGCTTCGGGATGCTGGAGACTCGCGTGCTGGGCATCCTCACCCGCCCTGAGCTGCTGCGCGTGGCCGAGCTCGCCGCGCGGCGCCACCTTCGGGCGCAGGTCGCCGACGAGCGGCTCCGCGAGCAGCTCACGCCGCGGTACGCCATCGGCTGCAAGCGCATCCTGCTCTCGAACGACTTCTACCCCGCGCTCTGCCAGCCCAACGCGGCGCTGGTGACGACCGCCATCCGAGAGGTCACCGCCGCCGGCGTGGTGACCGAAGACGGCTTCCGCCGCGACGTGGACGCCATCGTCCTCTGCACGGGCTTCCACGTCGCCGATCACCCGATGACGCGGAGAATCCGCGGCCGCGACGGGCGCTCCCTCGCGGAGCACTGGGAGCACGGCGCGCGCGCCTACCTCGGGGTGAACGTACCGAGCTTCCCGAACCTCTTCCTGCTGGGGAGCGGCCCCCACACGGGCCTCGGGCACAACTCGATCGTCTACATGATCGAGGCGCAGATCGGGTACCTCCTCGCCGCCCTCGGCGAGCTGAAGCAGCGCGGGTGCGCGACGATCGAGGTGCGCGACGAGGCGGCGCGGAGCTTCACCGACGAGATGCAGCGCCGGCTGCGAGGCACCGTGTGGAGCTCGGGCTGCTCGTCGTTCTATCTCGACAAGGAGGGCCACAACGTCGCCCTCTGGCCCGGCTTCGCGACCACCTACGCGTGGCGCGCCCGGCGCTTCGAGGCGGACCTGTACACCTTCCGACGCGCCGCCCCCGCCCGCGCGGCGGCCGATGGGTCCATCGGGGAGCGCGCGTGAGCACCATCGCCGAGCCGCTGCGACTGGCCTGCGGGGCGACGCTCCGCAACCGCCTCGCCAAGGCGTCGATGAGCGAGCAGCTCGCGGACCGCGGCGGCGCGCCGTCGGACGACATGATCCGGCTGTACGAGCGCTGGGGACGCGGCGGCGCGGGGCTGCTGCTGAGCGGCCACGTGATGATCGACGCCCGGCACGTCGCCGAGGCCGGCAACGTCGTCGTCGAGGACGAGCGTGGCATCGACGCGCTGACCCGCTGGGTGCGCGGGGCGAGCGCCGAGGGCGCGCACGCGTGGCTGCAGTTGAACCACCCCGGGAGGCAGTCGCCGCGCCTCTTCGACCCGGCGCCGGTCGCCCCCTCCGCCGTCCCCCTCGAGGTGGGCGGCGGGGTGTTCGCGGCCCCTCGCGCGCTCGCCGAGGGGGAGATCTGGGACCTCGTCGAGCGCTTCGCGCGCGCCGCGGCGATCGCCGAGAGGGCGGGCGCCACGGGGGTCGAGATCCACGGGGCGCACGGCTACCTGGTGAGCCAGTTTCTCTCGCCCACCACCAACCGTCGGCGAGACGCGTGGGGCGGAGACGCGGCGCGACGACGGAGGTTCCTCCTGGAGGTGACGAGGGCGATCCGAGGCGCCGTGGCGCCGGGATTCGCGGTCGCGGTGAAGCTCAACAGCGCCGACTTCCAGCGCGGGGGCTTCGGCGACGACGACGCGCTGGAGGTGATCGAGGCGCTGGGCGACGAGCGCGTCGACCTGCTCGAGGTCTCCGGCGGAACCTACGAGCGGGCCGTGATGTTCGGCGAGAGCGCCCCGGAGTCCACGCGCCGCCGCGAGGCCTTCTTCCTCGACTTCGCCGAGAGGGCGCGCTCGGTCGCCAGGATGCCGCTCATGCTCACCGGGGGCTTTCGCACGCGCGCCGCCATGGACGCCGCGCTGGCCTCGGGCGCCGTGGACGTGATCGGGATGGCGCGTCCGCTCGCCGTCGAGCCCGAGCTCCCCGCGGCGCTGCTCGGCGGCACGAGCCTGGGCGCGCACACCCCGAGGCTGGCGACGGGGTGGAAGACCCTCGACTCGATCGTCACCGGGCTCTGGTACCAGGAGCAGATCCGGCGCATGGGGCGCGGGCTCGAGCCGTCGGCTTCGCTCTCCCGCGGCGGCGCGCTGGTCTCGTACGTCGGCGAGCTGCTCCGTCACGGTACCTCGGGGCTGCGGCACCGCCGGGGCTTCGGCCCCTCGAAGGAGGCGTGACGTGCGGCTGCCCGAGGCCTTCGTCGCGGTGGTGACCGGAGCCGGCAGCGGGCTCGGCAGGGCGCTCGCGCTACAGCTCGCGAGGAGGGGAGGACGGGTCGTGGTCGCGGACGTGGCGCGCGAGGGCGCCGAGGAGACCGTGGCGCTGCTGCGGGAGGCCGGGGGAGAGGGAGTCTTCGTGGAGTGCGACGTCCGTCGCTGGGAGGAGGTCGAGGCGCTCTCCCGCAGGGCCCGGGAGTGGGCGGGCGAGGTCGACCTGATCGCCAACAACGCAGGGGTGGTGGCCGGAGGACTCGTCGGAGAGGTTCCGCTCGAGGACTGGCGCTGGACGCTCGACGTCGACCTCTGGGGGGTGATCCACGGCTGCCACGCCTTCGTCCCCTCGATGCGCGCCCGGCGTCGCGGCTGGGTGCTGAACATCGCCTCCGCGGCGGGCTACGCGTGCCTCTCTCGCTTCGGCCCCTACAGCGTCGCCAAGGCCGGGGTCATCGCGCTCTCCGAGACGCTCCGCGCGGAGCTCGACCCGCGCGAGGTGGCGGTGACCGTCGCGTGCCCCTCGTTCTTCCCGACGCGCATCGCCGAGGCCGCGCGCGGCGACGACCCGGAGACCCGGTCGCTGGTCGGGCACATGATGAGGCGCGCGAAGAGCACCCCCGACGACATCGCCCGGCACGCCCTCGAGAGCCTCGAGTCGGGGCGGCTCTACTCGCTGCCGACGCTCGAGGCGCAGGCCGCGCGCTGGGCCCGGCGCCTCGTCCCGGCCTCGGTGCATCGCATCACCAACCTGGGGAGGGAGGTGCTGCGGCGGACGACGTCGACTTGCGAACCGTCAACTCCCAGCGGGCGCGGGTCGCCTAGTCGATGCCGATGAGAGACCGCACCCCGTGAAGACCGACGCCCAGCTCTTCTACACCCCGGGGAGACCCAACCCCGGCCCGGCCTACATCACGTCCGCCAATCCCGCGAAGCAGCGGTACGCCAGGCCCTCCAGGCTGCTGGAGAACCCCGACGCCATCGTCATCGGCACGGGCATCGGCGGGCTCTCCATCGCCAGCACCCTGGCGCAGAAGCGCGGGATGCGGGTGCTGATGCTGGAGCACAACGACGTGCCCGGCGGCTCGACCCACTGCCACGAGATCGACGGGTTCGAGTTCAACAGCGGGGTCGACTCCATCGGAGACATGGACCCTCGCGTCGGGCGCGGGCTGTTTCGGGCGACGGCGGACTTCATCACCGGAGGAAAGCTGGAGTGGGCGAAGATGCCCGACGTGCACGAGACCTGCACCTTCGGCGACGACGTCTACGAGTGGTTCTCCTCTCCGGAGAAGAACATCGAGTGGATCGAGAGGCGCTTCCCCGGCGAAGGCAACGTGCGCGGGTACTACGAGCTCGAGGAGAAGATCGAGTGGTGGGCGTGGTCCTGGGCGATGACCAAGCTGGCCCCGTCGTGGGTGCCGGAGCGCGCGAGGGAGGGCTTCTACGGGGCCTTCGGCGGCAAGTGGCGCAAGTACATGACCCGCACCACCAGCGACGTGCTGCGCAACGAGCTGGGCTTCTCCGAGCGCCTCGCGGCCATCTTCTCGTACATGTACGGCAACCACGGGCGCACCCCGGAGCTCGCGCCCTTCGCGTTTCACGCGGTCAACCTCTTCCACTACCGCACCGGGGCCTACTACCCGGTGGGAGGCCCGGCGCAGATCGCCAACTGCGTCATCCCCATCGTGGAGGCGGCGGGCGGACAGCTCGCGGTGTCCACGCCCGCGGAGAAGATCCTCGTCGAGAACGGCCGCGCGGTGGGGGTGCGCCTCGGCGACGGCACGGAGATCCGCTCCAGGCTGGTGATCAGCGACGCGTCGGCGTACGTGACCTTCATGCAGCTCCTGCCCGAGGAGGAGCGGGAGAAGCACGGCTACGCCAGCCGCTTCGAGCAGACCGGGCCGAGCCCGGCGCACCTCTACCTGATGCTCGGCTACGACGAGGAGATCGAGCTCCCGCAGCAGATCATCTGGCACATGCCCTCGTACCCCGACGTCGGGTGTTACGACCTGAGCGCCGCCGACAAGTCCTACAAGTCCGAGATGCGCTTCGAGGGCATGGGGGGCTATCTGCTCAGCCCCTCGGCGCGCGATCCGGTGTACCGCGAGCGCCACCCCGGCAAGTCCACGGTCATCGTGCTGGCGGAGGCCACCGCCGCCTGGGTGAAGCGCTACCGCGAGGAGCCCGCGTTCCGTCCGCAGTTCGAGGCCGGGGTGCGAGACAACCTGATGGCCCTGGTGCACCGGTACCTCCCGCAGTTGAAGGGCAAGACGCCCGCCACCGTGCGCACCGGCGTCCCGATGGGCTGCAACCCTCGCGCGTGGGGCGGCTGCTCGCTCGGCCTGGAGCCCTCCGGCGACCACTTCACCCGCGACACCCACTGGCTCCGCCCCAAGACCCCCATCGAGGGCCTCTGGCTCACCGGCCAGGACTCCTTCTCCGCCGGGGTCTGCGGCGCCATGGCCAGCGGCTCGCTGACCTACGCCGCGCTCACGGGCGACTGGCTCTTCATGCTCGACAACCGATTGTAGCCGTCGATCGTGATATTCCCGGTCTCCCTGTCCGTCACCCCGTCAGCCCACGTCCGCAGGAAAATAAGTCACATGGATGTCCTCACCGCGCTCAGCAACAAGTCCGACTACTCCAAGACCCAGCTCCAATTCATCATCGGGGCCTGGGTGATGAGCAGCCTGGCCGAGGCCAGGCAGAAGATCGACTTGAAGAACGGCGACGTCGAGGAGGACGACTACAACAAGCAGTCGATCTACTCGCTGCTCTATGCGCTCTACCGCTCGATGGGCGAGGTGCGCTCGGACGACGGCGGTCGCTACGAGTTCACCTTCAACACCTGGGGATACACCTGGCCGAGCGACTGGGGGCCGTGCCCGATTCCCAGCAATGATCCCCAGCGGATGGGCAAGAACGCCTACGCCGGGCTCTACCACTTCGACCTCGTGAAGGAGTACATCAAGGCCCGCGAGGGGAAGGTGCACATCGTGGAGATGGGCTGCGGCACCGGCGCCGGGGCGCACCTGATCTGCTCGAAGATCCTGCCCCAGTGCACCTACGAGGCGGTCGACATGCAGCAGGCGGGCATCAACTCCTGCAAGCGCAAGTTCGTGCCCGAGCTGGGCGGCCGGCTGGTGGCCACCTGCGGAGACGCCACGAAGCTGGGGCTCGGCGACAGCGTCGCGGACTTCGTCGCGGTCAACGAGACCCACGTCACCGAGATGCGGGGACGCACCACCGAGGAGGACGAGCGCTTCTTCAAGACCGCCTGGCGCATCCTGAAGCCGGGAGGCTTCCTCGTGTGGGGCAACGCCATCCCCGACTCGACCTGGGCGCCCTGCTTCGAGCTGCTGGAGTCCATCGGGATGAAGGTCATCGAGGTGTGCGATGTGACCAAGGAGGCGATCAAGGCCCGCGACGAAGACAAGCGCCGCATCGACGCCTTCGTGGAGCAGATCCTCTCCACCTTCCACGGCTTCAAGGTCCCCAAGCTGGGCGAGAAGCGTCGCGCGCTGGCGGAGGTGGCGCTCAAGAATTTCGCGCGCAATCCCGGCACGCGACTCTATGACAACATGGTCGACGGCACCGACTCCTACAAGGTCGTGCTGGTGCAGAAGCCGCTCGGCGCGCAGGCGTAGCGCTCTCTCCCTCGGGCGCCCTGCCCGCTGAGACGCGCCGTCGCGTCACCGACTCGCGTACCATCGCCCGATGTCGCGCCGCCGCGCCCCGCTCATCGCCTTCGCGCTCTGGGCGCTGCCCGCGCCCGCGGCCGCCGTCGACACCTGGAGCAACCCCTTCCCGGGCGTGCGGCGCCTGCTCCGGGTGACGGCCTCGCAGCACATCGACGCGCTGCTGATCGACCTGTGCGCCCCCGGCGTCAGCGTCCGGGTCACCGCGCCCTCCGAGCGCTCGCGCACGGTGCCGTCCTTCGGCGCGCTGGTGGGCGCGCAGGCCGCCGTCAACGGAGGCTTCTACAACACCGCCAACCAGGCGCAGACGGACGGCTTCGTGCTCCACGCGGGCGCCTCCTGGGGAGGCACCGACCACGACTACGTGGGCCCCATCGCCTTCGGCGACGCCCGCGCGGAGATCGTTCCCCACGAGCGCGTCGAGGGCCCGCAGGGCTGGATGCGCGAGGCGGTCTCCGGGCACCCCACCCTCGTCGTCGGCGGCGCCACGAGGGACAACTCGGGCGACACGGGGCTCTGCCCGCGCAACCCCCGCACCGCCGCCGGGCTCACCGCCGACCATCGCACGCTCATCCTGGCGGTGGTCGACGGGCGCTACGCGCCGACCCGGGTGGGCATGACCTGCAACGAGCTCGCGGCCCTGATGCGCGACCTCGGCGCCCGCGACGCGCTCAACCTCGACGGCGGCGGCTCGGCGACGATGTGGCTCTCCGGCGTCGGGGTGCTCAACCGCCCGAGCGACGGCACGCCCCGCACGGTCTCCAACCACCTCGCGGTCTACGCCCGAGGGAGCGGCGCGGCGCCCCACTGCCCGCCGCCCGCCTACCGGGCGACCTACGTGATGCAGAGCTTTCCGCTGGCGCGCACGACCCTCGACCTCGCGCCGGGCGCCACCTCGACGGGCTACCTGGAGATGCGCAACACCGGCACCGCGACGTGGACCCCGGCTCGCACCCGGCTCGGGACGACGCAGCCCCGCGACCGGGCGAGCGCCGTGCAGGGGCCCGACTGGCTCGCCCCCAACCGCGCGGCCGCCATCGACCGCACCGTCGCGCCAGGGGCGACCGGGCGCTTCACCTTCACCCTGCGCGCGCCGCGCATGGCGGGCGAGTACTCGGAGTACTTCAACCTCGTGGAGGAGGGCGTCACGTGGTTCAGCGAGCCGGGGCAGGGAGGCCCCGCGGACAACGTGATCCAGGTGAGGGTGCGCACCGTGCCGGTGATGGACGCGGGGACGATGGCCATGGACGCGGGGACGATGAGCGCGGACGTCGGAGCGATGGCCACGGACGCGGGTGTGGACGAGGACGTGGGTGCGATGGCCACGGACGTCGGAGCGATGGCCACGGACGTGGGTGTGGACGCGGACCGCGACGACGGGCCGAGCGTCGACGCCGCGGACGCTGCGTTCGAGGAGGAGGGCGAGAGCGGCCTCGTGGGCGAGACGCAGGGCTGCGAGTGCACCGCGGCGCGCCCGCGAGGCGGGGCGACCACGGGCCTCGGGGCGCTGGTGGTGGCGGCGCTGCTCGGGGCGCTCAGGGCACCGCGTCGGTCGAGGCGCAAGGGAGGGGAGGGCTGAGGTGGACGCTCGCCCTCGCGGTGTAGGATCCGCCAGGTGATGCGTCGCCTTCCCGTGATCGCGGAGACGCCCCTGCCGCCCCTCTACGACGCGTGGATGCGCGAGGCCCTCGGGGCCGCGCTTTCGCCCGAGCCCGAGTCGACGTGCTCGGACTGCGCGATGGTCGCGCCGCCCGATCAGGTCGGCGGCCACGGCTTCGACCCGCACGCCAAGTGCTGCACCCACCTCCCCTTTCTGCCCAACTTCCTCGTGGGGCGCATCCTGGCCGACGAGGCCGCGGGGGCGGCGCACCGGCACGGCCGCGCCAGCGTGCGAGCGCGCATCCGCGAGGGCATCGCCGTCTCCCCCATCGGGCTCCACGCGCCAGGCCCGCGGGTGATGGCCGAGCGCGTCGCCCACGAGCACGGCGAGTTCGGCCGGGTGCGCTCGCTGGTCTGCCCCCACTTCATCGACCGACGCGGAGGCCTCTGCGGCATCTGGGAGCACCGCAACGCCACGTGCACGACCTTCTTCTGCAAGCACTCCCGGGGCGCGCGCGGCGACCGGCTCTGGCGCGCGATCGAGCTGCTGCTGAAGCGCGTCGAGGCGGCGCTCAGCCGGCACTGCCTGATGGCCCTCGACTTCCCCGTGGAGGCCTTCGCCCGGGCGCTGGCGAGGCACGACCCGCCCGAGGGTGATCCCTCGCGAGGCGCCGAGCTCGCCCCCGACCCCGAGCGACACCGTCAGCTCTGGGGCGCGTGGGAGGGGCGCGAGGAGGCGCTCTACCTGGCCTGCGCCGAGCTCGTGGCCCCGCTCGGCTGGAGCGAGGTCCTCCGGATCGGCGGCGTCGAGGTCGAGGCGAGGGCTCGGATCGCGCGGCACCTGCTCGCGGGGATGGACCCGCGCGAAGCGCCCGAGGCGCTGCGAGCGGGGGTCTTCACGGGCGTCGAGGTCGGGCCAGAGCGCACCCGCGTCGCGACCTACAGCAGGCTCGACCCGCTGGATCTCCCCAACGCGCTGGTCGGCGCCCTCGGTCGCTTCGACGGTCGCTCGACGCGCGCCGTGGTGCGCGAGATCGCCCGGGAGGACGGGCTCGCGCTCGACGACGAGCTCATCGCGCAGCTCTTGGATTTCGAGATTCTCGTCGAGGCCGACACGCCGCGACGCGGTTGAGCCGACGCCGCGGCATCGGCCCTCGTGGGATCAGAACTTGCGGCGGTTCGGGCCTGCCTTGACCCCCGTCCGGACCCTCAGCAGCTGCGGGCGAACGGTGGTGACCTCGCGGAGCTCGTGGGTGGGCTCGTCCTGCGTCTCGATCACGGTCAGCTCGGGCTTCTTGTTCTCGTCCATGGAAACCTCGTTTTTCGGTGGATGCCCTCTAAGGGCCACTCGTCGCCTTGCGCCGGATGCGCGACGCGGTCGGAGACCCCTGAACACCCTCACCGGGACTGGACGCTATCCCTCGACACGGAGACCCGTCAACGCGACCGAACCCGAGAAGCCGACCGGCGCTGGCAAGAGCCGCCGCGTCGGCGGTGTACCCTGGGCGCCGTCCATGAACCGGCCCCTCGTCTCGCTCGCTCAGCAGGTGCTCTACGTCGCGGTGTTCGCCTCGGGGCTGCGCCGTCGCCAGGGGGCCGATCACTCCCGGCGCCGGAAGGACATCTACGCCTGGGCGACCCGCACCATCACGGCGCTGCTCGATCGGGCGCGCCTCGACGAGGAGACCGAAGGCGCCGTCCACCAGGCCGAGGACCAGCGCGTGATCGGGAGGATCCGAGCGACCGTCGAGGCCATGGAGGAGACGGGGGGCGACTGGCACCCGACGAGCACCCGGAGGCTCATCGAGGAGGCCCGCGCGCTGCGCCGCGTGGCCCTCGGAACCCGTCGGCTGAGCCAGCTCTCCTGGGCCATCGAGTGCGTCGCCAGGATGTGCCAGCGCATGACCCTCACGCTGATCGCCACGCTGCTGGCGATCGGGCTGGTGTTCGGCTCGCCGACGGTGCGCGGCGTGGTGTTCCAGTCGACGGCTGGGCTCTGGTCGCTGGTGGTGCTGCTGCTGATGCTGCAGATGGGCGCGTGGGCCACCTTTCCGCTGGGGCTCGCCACCTACTGGAGCCCCCTCTCGCTCCGCCCCGACCGCCCCGACGAGGCCTGGCCGCCCAGCCTCTCCCGATGGCGGGTCGTGGGCGCCTGGGGCCTCATCGGGCTCTCCTTCGCCCTCACCCTCGGCGCCTTCCTGCTGCTCGCTCCCAGCGAGACGACCTTCCGCACGCCCTTCGTCACCACCACCACGCTCGTCGGGATGGTCACCCTCCTCCACGGCTTCGACATCTGGGACTACGTCGACCCGCGCCCGATCCGCTTCGTCGCCGCCCTCGTGGGGGCCTTCGTGTTCTGGGCCACGCTGAGCTACGCGCCGGCCTCCACGTGGCAGTCGCAGCGCGATCCCGCCGCCCTCGCCGCGGGCCACTGGATCGGGGCCGACCGCTGGCCTCACGAGGGCGAAGGCCCCGTGGTGGTGGTGGCCGCCTCGGGCGGAGGCTCCCGCGCCGCCATGTTCGCGGCCTCCGCGCTGCTGGCGATGGAGGGCGAGACGCCCGCCGTGGCCACGTCCATCCAGTCGGTGAGCGGCGTGTCGGGCGGATCGCTCGCGGTGGCGGGCTACGTCGCGCTGCGCCTCGGCCGGGTCGACGCCGAGGGCTACCGCGCCGCCATGGAGGCCGACTACGTGTGGCCGCTGCTGCGGTCGACCTTCACCCTCGGCGACCGGGCCTCCGCGGTGCAGCGCGACTGGGAGTCGCGGCTCTCGCTACGGGGCGTCACCCTCACCTCGCTCGCCCGGGGGTGGACCTCCGGCGACGCCCGGGCGCCGGTTCCGGTGCTCAACTCCGCCGACGTGCTCGGGCACCCGGTGCTGCTCAGCCCCTTCGCGCCGAGCCTCCTCGACGCGGCCGACCGGAGCCGCTGCGGCGAGGCCACGGGGCTCACCGACCCGTGGGTCTGCGACCGCGACGTCGCCCACACGCTGCAGGAGATCGCCCCCGGGGAGGACGTCCCCCTGCTCAGCGCCGTGCGCGCGTCGGCCAACTTTCCGCTCGCGTTTCCGTTGGTTCCGGTGCGGGCGGAGCACCCCCTCACGGGGCACGAGCACCTCGCCGACCCGCGCTCGACCCGCATCACCGACGGAGGCGTCTTCCTCAACTCCGGCGTGCAGGGCCTCTACCCCCTGCTCCTGCGACAGCGCGCGGCGCTTCGCCGCCGCGGCGTGCTGATGATCGTGCTCGACGCCTCCGCGGCCGAGTCGTTCAACGCGTACCCGGGCGAGTGGGAGACCGTGTCGGCGCTGCGAGGGGCGGGCGTGGGCCGCGGCCAGATGCTCCACCGGCTGATGGTGACGAGGCTCGCGGCGGAGTACGGCGGCCGCTTCGGCTGCGTGCTCGTCGACATGCACCCGACCGAGCTCGCCCGCATCCCGACCTCCTGGTACCTCGACCAGGACGCCCGCGGCTCGATGCGCCGCCACTTCGGCTCCGGCCGCTGGACCTCGCAGCGCCGACAGATCGAGGCGGCCTTCGCGGCGGTGGGCGCCGGCAACGCCGCCGAGGCGAACATCACCTCCTGCCTCGCCCGCCCTCCGCTGTTCTGAGGGCACTCCCCCCCCTTCCGTCACATCGCCGCGCCCGAGAGGAAGCGCGCCAGGTACGGCGCCGTGCGGCTCTCCGCCACCTTCGCCACCTGCTCCGGAGGACCCGCCGCCACCACCCGCCCGCCCTCCTCGCCGGCGCCCGGTCCGACGTCGATGACCCAGTCGCTCCCGGCCACCACGCGCATGTCGTGCTCCACCACGATCACCGTGTTGCCCGCGTCCACCAGGCCCTCGAGCTGCGCCATCAGCCGCTCGACGTCCGCCGGGTGGAGCCCCGTCGTGGGCTCGTCGAGCACGTACAGGCTCTCGCCCCGCTGCGAGCGCTGAAGCTCCGTCGCCAGCTTGATGCGCTGGGCCTCGCCGCCAGACAGCTCCGTCGCGGGCTGGCCCAGCCGCAGGTAGCCGAGGCCCACCTCGCGCACCACGTGAAGCGCCCTCCGGACGCCCGGATCGTCCTCGAAGAACCCGTACGCCGCGTCGACGGTCATCCCCAGCACGTCGGCGATGGAGCGGCCGCGGTACTTGATGGAGAGCGTGTCGGCGTTGAAGCGCGAGCCCTCGCAGACCGGGCACGGGGCGTACACGCTCGGGAGGAAGAGCATCTCCACGGAGACGAAGCCTTCGCCCTCGCAGTGCTCGCATCGCCCCTTCGCCACGTTGAAGGAGAAGCGCCCGGCGTCGTAGCGGCGCGCCCTCGCGGCCTTCGTCGAGGCGAAGAGCTTGCGCACTGCGTCGAAGAGCCCGGTGTATGTCGCGAGGTTGGAGCGGGGCGTTCGGCCGATGGGGCGCTGGTCGACGCGCACCAGGCGCTTCACCCCCTCCATCCCCGAGCGGATGCGCCCGCCCACCGGCGCCACCGCGGCGCGCTCGAGGCCTTCGCCCTCCTCCTCGTCGCCCGGCAGCTCGTGGCCGAGGGCCTGCGCGACCAGCTCCACCAGGGCCTGGCTCACCAGGCTCGACTTGCCCGAGCCCGAGACGCCCGTGACGCTGGTGAAGAGCCCCAGCGGGAAGGACACGTCGAGGCCGCGGAGGTTGTTGCGGGTGACGCCTTCGAGCGAGAGCTGAGCCCTCGCACGGCGAGCAGCGCGGGGAGGGAGCGAGGGCGGCTCGAAGAGGTGCCGCCGGGTCTGCGAGGCCTCGACGCCGCGCAATCCCTCGGTCGGACCGCTGTAGAGCACCCGCCCCCCGTGCTCTCCCGCGGCGGGGCCGACGTCGACGATCCAGTCGGCGTGGCGGATCACGTCGATCTCGTGCTCGACCACGAAGAGCGAGTTGCCCGAGGCCTTGAGGCGATCGAGCGCCCGGAGCAGCGCCTCGGTGTCCGCCGGGTGAAGGCCCGCGGAGGGCTCGTCGAGCACGTACACCACGCCGAAGAGGTTGGAGCGCACCTGCGTCGCGAGGCGCAGCCGCTGGAGTTCTCCGGGCGAGAGGGTGGGGGTGCTGCGCTCGGGCGAGAGGTACCCGAGGCCCAGGTCGAGGAGGACGGCGACGCGGGCCACGAGGTCCTGCGCGATGCGGCGCATCACCAGGGCCTTCTCGGGGTGCTCGGCCTCCTGGGCGGCCTCGTCGGAGGCGGTCCCGTCGGCGTAGGGCTGGAAGATCGCCCCGAGGCGCTGAAGCGGGAGGTGCGAGAGGTCGGCGATGTCGTAGCCCGCGAAGGTCACCGAGAGGGACTCTCGGCGCAGTCGCTTGCCGCGGCACTCGCCGCACTCGCTGCTCAGCATGAACTGCAGCGCGCGCTTCTTCATCTGGGCGCTCTGCGAGTTGGCGAAGGTGTGAAGCACGTGGCGCCTCGCGCTGGAGAAGGTGCCCATGTAGCTGGGCTCGTCCTTGCGCTTGACCGCGCGCCGCGTCTCCTCCGGCGTGAAGCCCGCGTAGACCGGGACGACGGGCTGCTCGTCGGTGAAGAGGATCCAGTCGCGGGTCTTCTTCGGCAGCTCCCGCCAGGGGCGGTCGACGTCGTGGCCGAGGGTCACGAGGATGTCCCGCTGGTTCTGTCCGCCCCAGGCCGTGGGCCACGCGGCGACGGCGCGCTCCCGGATGGTGAGCGAGTCATCCGGGACCAGCGAGCGCTCGGTCACCTCGTAGACCCGGCCGAGCCCGTGGCAGATGGGGCAGGCGCCCTCCGGGGTGTTGGGCGAGAAGCCCTCGGCGTAGAGGATGGCCTGGCCGGGGGGATAGGTCCCGGCGCGGGAGTAGAGCATCCGGAGGAGGTTGGAGAGCGTGGTGACGCTGCCCACCGAGGAGCGGGTGGTGGGCGTCCCTCGCTGCTGCTGGAGGGCGACGGCGGGGGGGAGGCCGTCGATCTCGTCGACCTCGGGCACGGGCATCTGGTCGAAGAGCCGCCGGGCGTAGGGCGAGACCGACTCCAGGTAGCGGCGCTGGGCCTCGGCGTAGAGGGTCCCGAAGGCGAGCGACGACTTGCCCGAGCCCGACACGCCGGTGAACACCACCAGGGCGTCGCGGGGGATCTCCACGTCGACGTCGCGGAGGTTGTTCTCCCGGGCGCCTCGGACGCGCACGAAGCCGCTGGGAGGTCGGGGTGTCGGATCGGGGGAGGCCTTCTTCATGGGGCGCTTTCGTCGCACGGGCGCGGCCGTCCGTGGGAGGCGATCATGTAGAGTCGCCGCCGATGCTCGGACGGTCCGCCGTCAAAGCCCCGATGGGGGCGCGATTCGACTTCGAGACGCTGCTCGGCTCGGGCGGCTATGGCGACGTCTTCCACGCCTTCGACCGGCTGCGCAACGAGCGCGTCGCCGTGAAGGTCATGCGCCGCGCGTCGCCCGCGCACATGCGGATGCTGAAGCGGGAGTTCCGCTCGCTGGCCGACGTGGCGCACCCCAACCTGGTGACGCTCCACGAGCTGGTGTCCGACGGCACCGACTGGTGCATCACCATGGAGTACGTCGAGGGGGTCGACCTGCTGCGCTACACCCACGGCGCAGGCGCCCACGACACCCCGGGCCTGGCCTCGTCGCTGGCCACCACCGACGTCCCGCCCACCGTCGACTCGGGCTTCGACCCGCGCGTCGTGCGCCGCGCCTCGGAGCGACCCCCGGAGCTCGACCCCCGCGGGCTGCGCGAGGTGCTGGTGCAGGTCGCCGAGGCCATCGCCGCGCTTCACGCCGCGGGAAAACTCCACCGGGACATCAAGCCCTCGAACATCCTGGTGACCCCGGAGGGCCGCGCCGTGGTCCTCGACTTCGGGCTGGTCATGGACCTCACCCCCGACGCCCCGCCCGCCGACGGCCTCGGCCTCGGCACCATGGGGTACATGTCCCCGGAGCAGCTCCTGGGGCAGCCCCTCGACGCCGCGAGCGACTGGTACAGCTTCGGGGCGACGCTCTTCCAGCTCCTCACGGGTCAGCTCCCCTTCGAGGGCAAGGCCCTCCAGGTGGCCTTCCGCAAGCACTTCGCCCCGCCGCCCGACCCCCGCGTCCACGCCCCGGGCGCGCCCGACGACCTCTCCGCCCTCTGCGCCGCGCTCCTCGCCGCCGACCCCTCCGAGCGGCCCACCGGCCCCGAGGTGCTGCGCGCCCTCGGCCACGGCGTCGCCCCTCCGGCCCCTCGGCCACGCCCCTCGGCGCCCGTCCTCCTGGGCCGCGGAGCCGAGACCGCCGCGCTGCGCGCCTCCTTCGAGCGGGCCGCCTCGGGGGCCGCGGTGCTCGTCGCCGTGTCGGGCCCGTCGGGCATCGGCAAGACCGCGCTCGTCCAGCAGCACCTCGCGACGCTCTCCAGGGACGGCCTCGCCCTGGTGCTGGGCGGCCGCTGCTACGAGCGCGAGTCGGTCCCCTACAACGCCCTGGAGGGCGTCCTGGAGGGGCTCATCGCCCGGCTGCGCGACGACCCCGACAGCGTCGACGCCGCCCTCTCCCAGGCCGTCACCACCCTCACCAGGCTCTTCCCCGCGCTGGGCGCCGTGCCCGGCATCCTCCCCGTCCGCCACCGCTCCGGGCCCATCGCCATCGACCCCTGGGAGGTGCGCCGCGCCGCCGCCGCGGGCCTGAGAGCGCTGCTCCTCCGGGTCGCCCGGGGGCTGCCCGTGGTCATCGCCCTCGACGACCTCCACTGGGCCGACGCCGACAGCGCCGAGCTCCTTCGAGAACTCTTCCGACCGGGCTCCTTCGGCTCGCTCCAGCTCATCCTGTCCTTTCGCCCGGAGGGGAGAACCGGCAGCCCCTGCGTGCGCGCCCTCCTCGACGCCGACCTGGGCATGGAGCCCCACGCCATCGACCTCGCGCCGCTGGCCCCCGACGCCTGCGCCGCGCTCGCCACGCTGAGCCTCGGCCGCGACGACCCGGAGGCCGCGCGCCGCGTCGCCGCCGAGTCCCTGGGCAACCCCTTCTTCGTCCAGGAGCTCGGCCGCCACCTCCTCGAGGCAGGGCCGCTCGCCCCGAGGCTCTCCCTCGACGACGTGGTGCGCGCCCGCGTCGCGAGGGTGCCCGAGTCGGCCCGCCGCCTCGTCGAGCTGGTGGCGCTCTCCGGCGGCGCGCTCCCCGCCTCGGTGGCCTTCCGCGCCGTCGGGGCCGCGGACGCCTACGCCTCCCTCTCGGTGCTCCGCTCCGGGAGCCTGGTGCGCTCCCTCGGCGAGGACGGCGCGCTGCTGGTCACCTTCCACGACCGGGTGCGCGAGGCCATCGTCGCGGGCCTCGCTCCGGCCGACGCCTGCGCCGCCCACGCGCGCCTCGCCCTCGCCTGGGAGTCCGAGCGGGACCCCGAGCCCGAGGTGCTCTACGCCCACCACCTCGCCGCGGGCTCCTCCGAGCGCGCCGCCCACTACGTCGCCCTCGCGGCCCGCCGCGCCGCCGAGGCCCTCGCCTTCGACAACGCCGCGCGGCTCTACCGCCGGGCCCTGGAGCTCGGGCGCCACGACCCCGAAGCCCGCCGCGGGCTGCACCGCGAGCTCGCCCTCGCCCTCGCCGGCGCCGGCCGTGGGCGCGAGTCCGCCGAGGCCTGGCTCTCCGCCGCCGGGGGGGCCGCCGCCGACGAGCGCGTCGACTGCGAGCGACGGGCGGCCGAGCAGCTGCTCCGCGCGGGCTACATCGACGAGGGCCTCGCGGTGGCCTCTCGCGTGCTCGACGTGGTGGGCGTCTCGCTCCCCGCCACCCCCGCGCGCAGCCTCGCCTCGCTGCTGCTCCACCGCGCCCGCATCGTCGCCCGCGGCACCTCCTACGCCGTCCGCGACGCCTCCCGCTGCGACCCGGCGCGGCTCGCCCGCTTCGACGCCTGCTGGTCGGTGGCCGCGGGCATCTCGGTCATCGACCCCACCCGCGCCGCGAGCCTCCACTCGCTCAGCCTGCTGCTGGCGCTCGACCTCGGCGAGCCCGTGCGGCTCTCGCAGGCGCTCTCCATGGAGGCCGGCTTCCACGCGATGGCGGGCCCCAGGGGCCGGGCGCACGCCGACCGGATGCTCCGCGAGGCGAGGGGGCTCGCGGAGCGCATCGACTGCCCCGACGCGCTGGCCCTCGCGGAGGTGATGACCGGCGTGGCGGCCTGGGGCGCCGGGCGCTGGACGCTCGCCAACGACGCCTTCGGCCGCGCCTTCGAGATCATCGAGGGGCGCTGCAGCGGCGTCGCCTGGGAGCGCAGCACCGCGATGATCTTCCGCCTCGACGCCCGCTACTACCTCGGCGACTGGCGGGGGCTGCTCGACGAGCTCCCTCGCATGCTCGACGACGCCCGAGAGCGGGGCGACCGCTACACCGAGACCCTCGCGCTCATCCGCTTCGAGTGCGTGGCGGGCCTGGCCACCGACGACCCGGAGCGCGCGAGGCGCGGGCTGCGGCGCGTGGCCGACTGGTCACACGCGGGCTTCCACTCGGTGCACCTGGTGGAGCTTCACGAGACCGTGGAGGTCGCCCTCTACGAGGGGGACGGCCGCGCGGCGTGGGCGGCGCTGCGCCGACGCTGGATCGCGCTGGAGCGCTCGCTGCTGCTGCGGGTGCAGGCCTTTCGCATCCAGATGCGCTACCTGCGGGGGCGCGCGGCGCTCTCGGTGGCGGCCTCGGCGTGGAGCCCTCCGGAGCGCTGGTGGTACGCGCGCGCGGCGCTCTCCGAGGCCGCCCGGTGCGAGCGCGAGTCCACCCTCTGGGGCGACGGGCTCGCGGGGCTGCTGCGCGCGGGCGTGGCGTCGCTGCGGGGCGATCGGGCCGGGGCGGCGGAGGCGCTGGCGAGCTCCGCGCGGCTGCTCGACGCGGCGGACATGAGGGTGCACGCCGCGGTGGCGAGGCGGGTGCGCGCGGCGCTCGAGGGCGACGCGGAGGCGCTGCGGGAGGCCGACGAGGCGCTGGCAGCGCAGGGGGTGGTCAACGTCCCCAGGATGGCGGCGATGCTCGCGCCGGGGACGTGGCCTGCGTGACCCGGCTCCGGACGGCGATGGCGCTCGCGCTGCTGCTGTGGCCGTCGACCGCGCTCTCGCACCCTGGGGCCTCGTGGGTGCCGACGCTCTCGGTCGATCCCTCGTCGCTGCCGGCGATCGAGGGCACCGTGGCGCCCGACCGGGGGCAGGTGGACTTCGGGATGGCCCTGGAGTGGTTCGACGACCCGGTGCCCGGCGCGGTCGGCGGTCGCTTCCTCAGCACCTTCAGCACCCAGGTGGGCCTCGGGAGGCGATGGGCCCTCGGCCTCCAGCTCCCGGTGGCGGGCTACCAGTCCTCCGCCACCTCGGCGGACATCGCTCCGCCCGGCCTCGGGGACGCGCGCGCTCTCGTGCGCTGGGTCCCTCGGACGGCGGGCAGCGCGATCGGCCCGACGCTCCCCACGGGCAACGCCTGCCGCCAGGGGCGCTGCTCCCACAACTGGAGCACCGGCCTCGCCTTCGAGCTGGCCGCGACCGCGCCCACCTCCGGGGTCCCCTTCGCGGGCCACGGCGCGCCCACCGCGAGGCTCGACGCCGCCTTCGAGCTGCGCTCCTTCCGCTATGGGCTCGTCGCCTCGGTGGGCTACCTCCTGGCCTTCGGCGACGGGCCCTCTGGGAGCATGGCGCAGCGCGACCGGCTGGTGCTCTCCATCGGGCTGCGTCACCCGGTGGCCGCGGTGCTCGGCTTCCTCGGCGCCATCGCTCCCATCTTCGCGGACATCGGCACCCTGCTGGCCTTCACCATGGTGAACACCATCGGGTCGCCCTACCTCACCCTCGTCGGCTCGATCGACCCCGGCGGCGGCCCTGCGGCGTGGGAGCTCGGCTTCGGCTCGCAGCGTCGCGTGGGGCCCTTCACCATCACCGTCGGGGGCGCGTGCGGCTACGGCGGGCTCTTCGACGGATCGCACCGGGTCACCCTCGGTCTCCAGTGGCAGCCCCCCGGCGACGAGGACCGCGACGGCGTAGGCGACGACGCCGACGAGTGCCTCGGGGTCGTGGGTACTGCCTCCCTCCGCGGCTGCCCCGACGAGCGCGGCGACCCCGACCACGATGGCCTGCTCTTCCCGGCGGACCAGTGCCCCACGCTGGCCGAGGACCTCAACGGCCTCGACGACCACGACGGCTGCCCCGACCGCGACGCCGACGGCGACGGCGTGCCCGACGCGCGCGACGTCTGCCCCTGCGCCGCGGCGGGCGCTCGCTCCGCCCGGGGGCCCGAGCGCCGGGGCTGCCCCTTCGCCGCGCCCGACTCGACCGACCGCGCCTGCCTGACCCTCGCGGACGAGGCCTCGCCCGACGGCGGCGTCCGCCCGTCGCCCCGCGAAGGGAGCCCCTACTCTCATGAAGCGCGTTGACCCTGGGCTCCTCTCACGGCGGCAGTGGCTGGGCGTGCTCGGCGCGCTGCCGGCGGCGTGCGTCCCCTCGGCGCTGCGGCCGCCCCGCTGCTACGTGGGCGGCGCGGGCGACCCCTCCTGCCGCGAGGTGCTCTGGTCGTACAACTCGATGGACTCCAGCCGGTCGACGGTGCTCCGACCGCTCGACCTCGCCGACCTGCGGCAGACGCTGAGGGAGTTTCCCCTGCACGGGCGTCGGCTGACCTTCCGCGGAGGGGGCGCCTCCCTCGACCGCCAGTCGCTCAACGACGACACGGTGATCCTGCTCGACAACCCCTCCTTCGCGACGGTCAACGTCGACCTCGACGACCCCTGCGGGCCGACGCTCACCGTCGGCGCGGGCGCCACCTGGCAGCAGGTCTTCGACCGCACGCTGCCCCTCGGCCTCGTGCCCTACTGCGCCCCGTCGGCGTCCTTCGTCCGCATCGGCGGCGGCCTCGCGGCCAACAGCTTCTCCCGCATGTCGGCCCGCTGGGGTCGCGAGGAGCGCTACCTCCGGCAGTTCACCCTCGTGGGCCCCGACGGACGCATCTACGACTGCCACCCCGGCCAGGCCCCCACGAGCCTGGAGTACAAGCTCTTCCACGCCGTCCCCGGAGCGCAGGGCTACCTCGGGGTGGTCACCCGCGCCCGCTACGCGCTGCGCCGCATCGCGCCCCCGGGCTCCCCCCTCTGCGTGCGCACCGAGACCCGGGTGCAGACCCTCGGACGGAGGGTGCAGGGCAACGAGGTCGTCCGAAACTACCTCCGCGACCTGTGCTTCGAGTCGAAGCACCTTCCCCCCGACGCTCCGCTCGGCTGCCCCCCGGTGCCCGAGGACGACGGCAACCCCGAGACCCCCGACGGCATCTTCGGAACCCTCTGGTGGGCCCGCGACCCCGGCCGCACGATGCGCGGGCTCATCGGCCGCACGAAGTACCTTCCCGAGTCGCACGCGGGCAGGCCTCGCGGGCTGCTCAACCGGCGCGACAGCTTCATGCGGGTGTTCGGCGAGTACGGCTTCGTCGAGCCCGGCGGCGAGGCGTCGTTTCAGGACATCAACTACCACCTCACCCACGGGCAGCCGCTCTCCTTCGACCCGGTGGACGACTTCGCGTTCTTCCAGGACGCCGACGCGCGCGCCAAGCGCTACGCCGAGCCCCGCTGGCGCATGACCGCCGCGGAGCAGGCGTACTGCATCCACCCCGACCGGGCCGCGGAGTTCCTTCAGGCGCTCGACGAGGAGGTGCGGGATGTGGAGCACTACCCCGCGCTGGTCGACCTGCTCTACGCCCCGCGCGACCTGCGGCGTCACCCGCTCTCCGCCACCTCCGACGACCGGACCATGGTGTTCACCGTCGCGTACCTCGACCGCAACGGAGAGCGCTGGGCGTGCAGCCAGGCGATGTACCGCACCCTCGCGGCGCACTGCGCCCGGCTGGGCGGCAAGATCTACCTGGGCAAGACCGTCGAGGCCGAGGTCGCGGACCTCGACGCCATGTGGCGCGCGGGCGTGCACGAACTGCGGGCGCTCAAGCACCTGGTCGACCCCCACGGGCTGATCACCAACGAGTTCTGGGACCGCAACCTCGCCTGCCTCACGCCGTAGCGCTTGCTCAGCAGCCCTTGTGTAGCAGCCCCGCCACGCGCTGGAGGTCCTTCAGCGGGACGCGCGACTCGACCAGCGGGCCCTGCTCGCCGCGCGACGCGATGAGCTTGAAGCTCGCCGCGCCGCGCAGGGTCTTGTCCTTCACGATGGGCGCGATGAGGGCGGCGAAGGCCTTGCGGTCGGCGGGACTGGAGTGTCGGAGTACGACCGCGAGGCCGTCGGCGGGGAGTCCTCGGTACGACCGAGAGGCCGTCGGCGGGGAGTCCCCGGTACGACCGCGAGGCCGTCGGCGACCAGAGCCAGACCCCAGCCCGTAAGGGCGGGGGTGCGACCTACCACGCTGCCAGTCGTCGTCCGGAAACGTGGTCGGCTTCCGGGCAGAGGCGGCGTCAGAATTCCGCGCTGGGAGGGCGTGGTAGGTCGCGCCCCCGCCCTTACGGGCTGGGGTCTGGCTCTGGTCGCCGACGGCCTCGCGGTCGTACCGGGGACTCCCCGCCGACGGCCTCTCGGTCGTACCGGGGACTCCTCGCCGACGGCCTCTCGGTCGTACCGGGGACTCCTCGCCGACGGCCTCTCGGTCGTACCGTCGGACTCCCCGCCGACGGCCTCTCGGTCGTACCGTCGGACTCCCCGCCGACGGCCTCGCGGTCGTACCGTCAGACTCCCCGCCGACGGCCTCTCGCTCGTACCGTCGGACTCCACCCCGTAGGGCGCGCTGTAACCGTCTCTCCTCCGGCGGCGCACTCCCTCCTGGTGTCTGCTCCGCTCCTCCACACCTTCGCGACCGGGCTTGCGGTACGTTCGCGCGCGCTCATGGCCGCCGACGATCGCAACGACCCGCTGGAGGCGTGCATGGAAGCCTTCCTCCAGGGCGACGCGCGCGGGTTCGAGCGGCTCTACCGCCGCCTCGCACCACGGCTGCGAGGCTTCCTCCGCGGCCTCTGCGGCGACCCCCGGCTGGCCGACGACCTCACGCAGACGACCTTCCTCAAGGTGCACCAGGCCCGAGAGACCTACCGCGCCGGCGCTCCGGTGGAGCCCTGGGTCTTCGCCATCGCCCGCCGCACCTGGCTCGACCACCTCCGCTACCGCCGCCGCCGGCCGGAGGCCCTCAGCGACGACGGCCAGCTCCCCGAGGGGCCCTCCGAGGGAGGCTCCCCGCGAGGCTTCGAGTCGCTCTCCTCCGACGCCCTGGAGAAGCTCGAACGCAGCCTCGGGGAGCTCTCTCCCCCGCACCGCGAGGCCATCGTGCTGCTCAAGGTCGACGGGCTCTCGGTGGCCGAGGCCGCGGAGGTCGCCGGGGTGAGCGCCAGCAACCTCAAGGTGAGGGCGCACCGCGGCTACGAGGCGCTGCGCCGGGCGCTGGGCGTCGGGAGGACCCCATGAGCGGCTGCGATCAGGTCGTCGACGCGCTCTCCGAGGCGAAGCCCCTCGACGCCTCGCTGGAGGCCCACGTCGCGGCCTGCGACGGCTGCCGGGCCATGGTCGCCGCCGACCGGGCGCTCGGCTCCCTGGCGGCCTCGGGCTCCGTCGAGGAGGAGGCCCTGCCGCCTGCGCTGAGCGAGGCCCTCCGTCGGGACCACAAACCCGTCTCTGCCTTCCGCCCCTGGCGACGCGCGCTCCCCTTCGCGGCGCTGGTCGTCGCGGTCGTGGCGGTGGGGCTGGCGGTGCTCCCTCGCCCCGACCTCGCGCACCAGCCCGTCGGGCGCATCGCCCTGGGCTTCGGGGCGGCGCTCTCCGGCCTCGCGATCGCGCTGACGCTGCTGCTTCACGGAGGGCGCAGCGGCCTCGGGCTCCCGGCGCGCCTCCGCTGGGTCTTCGTGGCCGTGGCGCTCGCGGGCTACGAGGCGATCAACGCAACGGTGACCGTCCCGGTGGAGGGATCGGTGCATCTCGAGGGCGCGGCGGCGAGCGCGGCGACGGTATGGTGCGCGGTGCACGGCGGGCTCCTCGCGGCGGTCGCCGGGGTGCTGGTGTTCCTCGGGGCGAGGCGGAGCGCGGTGGTGAGCCCGACGGCCGCCGGCGCCGTGGCGGGCCTCGCGGCGGGCTTCGCAGGAGCCCTCGCCCAGCACCTCCTCTGCCCGGTGATGGACATGGACCACACCCTCTTCGCGCACCTCGCGCCGCCGGTGCTGGGAGCGCTGCTCGGTGCCTGGGCCGGACGCCGATGGCTGGCGCCCTGAGAAGCTTGAAACCGTAGCCCCCCCACTGGCGTACTGTCGCCCCGACACGAGACGGGGGAGGCCCTGTCCCACGAAGGAGTCGATCGAACATGAACAACGAGATCCGAGCGAAGCTGTTGGTGATGGTGTCTGCCGCCCTCGGAGGCCTCGCGGCGCAGGGCTGCGCGAGCGCTCCCCCCGTGGCGGCCCAGACGACCACGGCCTGCGCCTGCCCCGGCCATCAGCCCGGCGGCCCCGGCCATCACCCCGGCGGCCCCGGCCATCAGGCCGGTGGCTGCGGCCAGGGTTGTCCCTGCGCTCAGGGCGGCGCCTGCGCTCACGGCGGCGCCTGCGGCCACGGCGCTCCGCCTGCACCGGGCGCTCCCCCCGCTCCGGGCGCCGGCCAGGCCATGAGCTGCGGCCAGGCCGGTGGCTGCGGCGGGATGCACCATCCCCCGGCCCCTGGGACGGCCCCTGCGCCCGACGCCGCGCCCGCCGCGCCTGCTCCCGCGCCCGCCGCCACGACCCCCGCGCCTGCTCCCGCGCCTGCTCCCGCGCCCGCTCCCGCCACGACGCCTGCGCCCGCTCCGGCGCGCCGTCCCCGCTGAGCGATGGCGCGCGTCGAGGGCGTCGGGCTGGGGCTCCGCGCCCCGCTCTTCCGTGACCTGATGGAGCGGGCGCCCTCGACGCTGCGCTGGATCGAGGTCTCCCCGGAGAACCACATCGGCCGGGGCGGCTTCTTCGAGGCGATGCTCTCCGACGCCAGCGCCCGCTACCCCGCGGTGTCCCACGGGCTCAGCCTGGCGCTCGGCGACCGCGACCCTCCGCCTCGCGACTTCCTCCGCGCGCTGCGCGCCTTCCTCGAAGCGTTGAAGACCCCGTGGCACAGCGACCACCTGTGCTTCGGGGCGGTCGACGGCGCCCACCTCCACGACCTGCTCCCGCTGCCCTTTACCGAGGAGAGTATTCGCTCGGTGGTCGACCGGGTGCGCCTCCTCGAAGACGCCCTCGGGCTCCCCATCGCGGTGGAGAACATCTCCTGGTACGCGCACCCCGGCGTCGCGGAGATGGACGAGGCCGACTTCCTCAACGAGATCACCTCTCGCTGCGACGCTCGCCTGCTGCTCGACGTCAACAACGCCTACGTCAACGCCCGCAACCACGGCACCGACGCGAGGGACTTCCTCCGCCGCGTGCCCGCCGACCGGGTGGTGCAGATCCACGTGGCGGGGCACTTCACCGGCGCGGACGGCTTCCGCATCGACACCCACGGCGAGGCGGTCTGCGACGAGGTCTACGGGCTGCTCTCGCTCGCCCTCTCTCGCACCGGGCCGGTGCCGGTGCTGCTCGAGCGCGACAACGGCTTCCCCCCCTTCGAGGAGCTGTCCGCGGAGATCGACCGGCTCGACGCCATCGTGCGCGGAGCGGCCCAGTGAGCGACCTCACCGAGCAGCAGCGGGCCCTCGCGCGGGTGTGCCTCGGGGCGCGTCTCGACGAGGCCTCGCTCTCGACCCTCGGCGGCGACGCGCGTCGCTGGCAGGTCTACCGCGACCTGGTGCGGGGGCGCCTCTGGGCCGCGGTGATCGAGGGCCTCCCTCGCACCCTCGCGGCGGCCGGGGTCGAGCGCTTCGGCGGGTGGTTCACGGGCTTTCTGGAGGGCGCACCGCCGCGCACCCGCTACGTGCGCGAGGTGACCCCGGCCTTCGCCCGGTGGGTGAGAGCGACCGAGGGCGACGGGCTCTCGTCTCCGTCCGCGTCGCTCCCCGAGGCCCTCTCCCACGACCTCGCGGAGCACCACGTCGGGCTCTCCGACGCTCGCCTCGACCCCTCGCGCCTCGCCGACTTCTCGATGGACCTGCCCGCCGCGCTCGACCCCACGCACCGCCGGCTGCGCCTTCGCTGGGAGCTCGTCGACGGCGCGCTGGTCGAGCGCCCCCGCGCGCTGCTGCTGCACCGTCACGCGACGCTGCACACGGTGGAGACCCTGGAGCTCACCCCGATGGCGGCAGACGTGCTCGACGCCCTCGACGACGGGGTGACGCCCGCGACCGGGGCCGTGCGCTCGGTGCTGTCGAGGCACGAGCTGTCGGCCGGAGCGGTCTTCCTCGAGAGCCTCGCCGGGCTGCTCGCCGAGCTGATGGAGCGAGGGGTGCTCCTGGGCTCGCTGCGGGGCTGACCGGGCGGGCACCTTGCCGAAGCACCCGGGCCTTGCTACTCCCTCCGGCGCTCCGATCGACGCACCGTAGGCGCCCCCCAGTCCTTGGCGGCCCTCCTACGGTGATCACCCGCCACCTCACTCTTACCCATACCCGTAACCTGAGACGCCTCGACGCGGTGTACCGCCGTCGTTGCACGAGAGACCGACGATGCAACCGTCCACGAAATCCATCCACGACCTCGAATGGCCCGCGCTCACGGCGCAGCTCTCGTCGCGCTGCCAGAGCGTCCAGGCGCAGCTCAGGGCCCGCGACCTCGCGCCCTCGGAGACCCTCGACGAGGCCCGGGAGCGCATGCGCCGCACCGCCGAGGCGCTGCGCGCCAGCCGCGATGGAGACCCGATCCCGACCGGTCCGCTGCCCGACGTCACCGACGTGCTGCTGCGCATCGACCGCGTGGCCGAGGTGACCTCCCTGGAGCTTCACCAGCTCCGCGAGGCGATGCGCACGGCGCACACCCTCCGCCGCTGGTCGCAGGCCCGCCGCGCGACGCACCCGGCGCTCGCCGCCGCGCTCCACAGCGACCCCGCGCTCGACCGGCTGCTCTCCACCCTCGACCTCGCGATCGACCCCGACGGCACCCTCGCCGACCGGGCCAGCGCCGACCTCGCCCGCTGCCGCCGGCAGGTGCACGACATGCGAGGGCGCGTGGTGCAGCGCCTCGAGGAGTTCATGGCGAAGTACGCCGCCGTGCTCCAGGACCGCTTCTACACCCTCCGCGACGGCCGCTATGTGCTGCCGGTGCGCTCGGACTCGCACATCCGCGTGCCGGGCATCGTGCACGGCTCGTCGGGCTCGGGCGCGACGCTCTTCATCGAGCCCCGGCCCGTGGTGCTGCTGGGCAACCAGCTCAAGGTGCTCACCGCGGAGATGGAGCGCGAGGAGGCCCGGGTGCTGATGGAGCTGGCCGAGCGCTGCCGCTCGGAGATCGCCGGGCTGGAGGAGGCCCACGAGGCCTGCGTGGTGGCCGACCTGCTGGGCGGCATCGTGTCGCTGGCCAACGACCTCAAGGCCATCGCGGTGGAGCCCGAGTCCGAGCCGGTGCTCGACCTGCGGCGGGCGAGGCACCCGCTGCTGGCGCTCTCGACCGGGGGGGCGGTGCCCAACGACCTCGCGCTCCGGGCGGGGAGGGTGCTGGTGGTGTCGGGCCCCAACGCGGGCGGCAAGACCGTGGCGCTGAAGACCCTCGGACTCGCGGCGATGATGGTGCGCGCGGGCCTCGCGCTGCCGGTGCAGGAGGGCTCCCGGGTGGGCTGGTTCGACCCGGTGTTCTGCGACGTGGGCGATGACCAGTCGCTGGCGCGCAACCTGTCGACCTTCAGCGCGCACGTGAGCAACCTCGCGGTGGTGCTGCGCGGCGTGCGCCCAGGCGCCCTGGTGCTGCTCGACGAGCTCGCCGGAGGAACCGACCCGGAGGAGGGCTCGGCCCTCGCCGCCGCGGTGCTGGAGACGCTCGCGGCGCGCGGCGCGGCGGTGGCGGTGACCACCCACTACGAGCTCTTGAAGATCCTGGCGGTGCGCGACGAGCGCTTCGTCAACGCCTCGGTGGGCTTCGACCTCGCGACCATGGCCCCGACCTTCGCGGTCACCATGGGCGTCCCCGGGGCGTCGAGCGCGCTGGCGGTCGCCCGTCGCTTCGGGGTTCCAGACGACGTGGTCGAGCGGGCGAGGGGGCTCCTCCCCGAGCACGCCGGGAGCCGCGAGGACGTGCTGCGACGGCTGCAGGACGAGGAGCGGGCGACCCGCCTGGCGCGCGCTGCGGCGGAGGACGAGTCGCGGGCCATCACGGCGCTGCGGGTCGAGCTCGAGGCCGAGAAGCACGCGCTTCGGGTGAAGGAGCGGGAGCGCCTCTCCCGCGAGGGCTCGGAGCTCGTGGGCCTGCTGCGCCGCGCTCGCGAAGAGCTGCGCGACGCGCAGGCGAAGCTGCGCCGCAAGAAGGTGGGCGAGGAGGACGTGCGCGAGGTCGAGCGGGCGGTCAACGAGGTGGCGAAGCTGGCCTCCATCGACGGCGCGCTGGGTCGGGGCCTGGAGGCGCTGAAGCCCGCCGGGGCGGGGCGTCGCAAGGTGCGCGAGGAGGAGCTTCGTCCTGGGATGAAGGTCTACGTCCCCAGGCTGGGCAACACGGTGGAGGTGCTCGAGGCGCCGTCGCGGGGGCAGCTCCGCGTGGCGGCCGGGGCGCTGAAGCTGATGGTGGCCGTCGACGAGGTGCAGCTCGACGCGGGCGAGGAGTCGGGCGCGGCGGAGGTCGTCCGAGGGCGCGCTCCCTCCGCGGCGGCGAGCGAGGCGCCGGGAGAGCTGGAGCGGGTGCTGCGGCTGGAGTCCAACACCTGCGACGTGCGCGGGCTGCGCGCCGACGACGCGCTGGGGATGGTGGACACCTTCCTCGACCGGGTGCTGGGCCAGGGGTCGACCACGGGCTACGTGCTGCACGGGCACGGCACCGGGGCGCTCAAGCTGGCGGTGCGAGAGCACCTCAAGCGATCGCCCTGGGTGCGCGCCTCGCGAGCGGCCGACCCGGAGGATGGCGGCGACGCGTTCACGGCCTTCTGGCTGAAGGGCTGAGGATCACCCCCGCCTCCACGCGCCGACCTGAGGGTCGGATAGGCGTGGATGTCATTGCTGTTCGAGAGCAATCCGGGGGTTTGACCCGACGCTGGAGCTCCCCTAGTTGGTGGAGGGCAGTGACCCTCACACCTGCCAGCGCCAGGCGCCCCGGTGCGAGGGGACGCCCTACCCGACCCTCGGGGGGTCGGTCACTCTGCGCCCGGGCCGCCCTCGCGCTCGCCTCGCTGGTGGCGGCCTGCATGGACGGCTCCGACCTCGGCGCCTGCCACGCCCCCCGGCTGCCCGACGCGGGAGCGCGCCTCCGCGACCCGTCGAGCGTGCGCGCGTGCAACGGCTCGGAGGCCCTCTGCGACCGTCGCTACGACCAGGTCGTCTACCCCACCGCGCACAACGCGATGTCCAACGCCGACGAGGGCTGGTACGTGCCCAACCAGCGGCACCCCATCGACCGCGGGCTCCGCGACGGCATCCGCGCGCTGATGCTCGACACGCACTACTACCGGGGCGAGGCCTACCTCTGCCACGACGACTGCCGCATCGGGCGGCGGCCGCTCGTCGACGGGCTCTGCAGCGTGAGGGCCTTCCTCGACGGCAACCCCGACGAGGTCGTCACGCTGCTCCTCGAGAGCCACGTCTCCGCGGAGGACACCGCCGAGGCCGTGTCGCGCAGCGGCCTCGGGGCGTACGTTCACACGCAGCCCCGCGGGGCGCCGTGGCCCAAGCTGCGAGAGATGATCGCCTCGGGCCGTCGGCTCGTGGTGTTCACCGAGAGCGGCGGCGGCTCGCCCGAGTGGTACCAGAACCTCTACGAGCACTCCTGGGAGACGGCCTACGCGTTCAGCTCGCCGGCGGAGATGAGCTGCGCCGGCAACCGGGGCGACGCGCGCAACCCGCTCTTCGTGCTCAACCATTTCCTCAACGCTCCGGTCGCGGGTCGCGAGCTCGCCGAGCAGGTCAACCACGACCCGATGCTGCTCGACCGCGCGCGGCGCTGCATGCGCGAGAGCGGCCACCTGCCCAACTTCCTCGCGGTGGACTTCTACGACGTCGGCGACGTGTTCGTGGTCGCCGCCGCCCTCAACCGGGAGCCTCCGCCCTGATCGTCCCGCTCGCGCTCGTCCTCGCGTTCACCCCGGTCGACACGGCCGACACCATTCCTCACGGGGTGCGCTCCACGCTGCTCTCCGGGGGCGTGCTGCTCCTCGGCCCGGAGGTGGGCGGTACGCCCGTGGTTCCGCTGCCGGTGGCCTCCGCGCAGTTCGTCCGAGGGCTCTCCGACCACCTCGACCTCCGGGTGCGCTACGACACCGTGGCGCTCGTCGCCCACCGCGTCGGCCTGGAGCTTCGGATGACCGTCGCTCGCCGAGGGGGGTGGTCCTTCGCGCTGGGGGTCGAGCCGAGCGCGCTCTTCTTCGCGCTGCCCTACCAGGGCGCCTTCCTCGGCGGTGACTTCTCCACCGAGGTCACGGCCATGGTGACCCGCCGATGGACCTCCGCGGCGCTGACCCTCCTCGTCGGCCCGACGGTGCAGTGGGCGATGTACGGCCAGGGGGGTGGCAAGCTGCTGGTCGACACCCGACCGAGCTTCGCCTACCTCGACGTGGGCGCGCGCCTCGAATGGAACCGCGGCCCCGGCGCCACGATGATGGTCGGCCTCGACCTCTGCGTGCCCCTCGGCGACGATCCCCTCCGCTTCATGGGGGTGCTGCCGCGCGCCACCATCGGCTGGAGCTGGTCTCGCTGAGGTCTCAGTAGAGCGAGAGCCCGAGGGAGAGCTCGGGCATCAGCAGCACGCCCGCGGCCGAGCCGTAGTCCAGCCGGGAGAGGCCCGCGCGAAGGCTCGCCGCGAAGCGGGTGGTCAACGGCAGCTCGAGCATCGCGCCGCCGCGGAAGTACCAGCCCCCGGTGCGCACCGAGTGGTCGTCGGAGGTGAGGGAGGTCCAGCCCGACCCGAGGTACACGCCGGCCCAGAGCACGGGCATCACCTGAAGCTCGGGGCCCACCAGGGCGAGCAGGCTCCCGGCCTGGCCCGCGACCACGTCGGCGCTCACCCCGATGCCGAGCGGCGCGAAGGGGAATCCGCCGAAGAAGGCTCGACCTCCGATGCCGAAGCCCGAGCCGCTCGCGCCCGCGCCGGTGTGAGGGACCATCGCCGTGAGCAGCCCCGTCTGCAGCGTGAAGCCCACCCGGTTGAGCGGCGCGCGCCCGAGGCGGACGTAGCGCCCCTCGTAGCCCTCGTAGATCGTGGCGGCGACCGCACCCGCCGCCAGCTCCGGAGTGAGCGCCGAGAGCGGCACCGAGAGCACCGAGCCGTCGGGGTACTCCAGGTAGACCTCCTCGTCCGGAGGGAGCCCGACCCAGCCGTCGTAGCGAGCGCCCTCGGTGCCCGCGAGCACGAACACGATCCCCGCTGCGGCGAGCACCGCCACGGCCACGATCGCCGGGTCCGGGCCGCCGCTCCGACCGCCACCGCCACCACCGCCACCGCCACCGCCGGAGCGCCCTCCCGATCGCGGTACGCCCGGCGCCGTCGTGCCCGGCGCCGTCGTGAAGCGCCCCGCCCTGGGGTTGCCGCGCCAGTGGCCGGGCACCCCCCAGGAGCGCCCCCGATACCAGAACACCGTGGGCAGCAGGATCACCGGGGCGTCGACCTGCACCGGCGCCACGCTGGCCGGGGGGTGGTCGGACTCGAGCACCCGCTGCGTGACGCGCACGGCCTGCCAGCGCTGCTCCGGCGCGGTCTGCGCGAGGCGGGAGAGCTCCTCCTGGGGGACGCGGTAGCTCGACGAGAGGCAGCCCTGCGAGGCGAGCAGGCACATGGCCACGACGACGCCCGAGCGGGCACGGGAGAGCCGCGCTCGCTCGGCCCTGGAGACGGTGTGCTGGGCTTCCATCGGTCCCTTCTTCGTGGGGCGCTCAGATCGCCGCGAGCTCGATGGGCACCAGCGTCTCGCCCACGATCTCGTAGCGACGGAGCGCCCCTGCGTCTTCGACCACCGCCGCGGCGCCGAAGATGTGCGCGAGGCTCTCTCCCTCGAAGCGGTCGTCTCGCCGCTGGTGCAGGTGGCCGTGCAGCACGTAGGTGTGCTCCAGCGCGCGCAGCACCGGCCGCATCGCCGCGTGGTCGAGCAGCCCGTCGAACCAGTGCCACGCCGCGCGGTGCACCCTGGTGGGCGGGTGGTGCTGCGCGATCAGCGCCGCCACGCCACGCCTCGCCGCGGTCTGGAGCGCGTGCGCGATGGAGCGTCGCTCGGGCGTGGAGACCTCCCCCGCGGAGCGCCACCACCGCTGGGCGCGCGCGGTCGACACCGGCGCCAGCACCAGGTCGGCGAGCTCGACCAGCATCCCCGGGGCGCTGGTGCGGGCGTAGGCCTTCAGGGGCCCTTCGAGCGCGTCGAGCCACGAGTTGGCGTGCGCGTAGACGTCGTGGTTGCCAGGGAGCAGCGTCACCCTCGCGGGGTCGACGCCCGCCTCGTCGAGCACCGAGGCCACGGCCTCGAATTGCTGGAGGGTGCCCTCCTCGGTGAGGTCGCCGGTCACCACCAGGTGATCGAAGCCGAGGGCCATCGCCCGGCGCAGCGCCTCGGCGAAGGAGCGCCGCCGGCCCCCCTCGTCGATGGCTCGCCCGAGGTTGAGAAAGCCCCGCCTGGCCGCGGCCGTGAGGCCTCCGGGGCGTCGCGCTTCGGGCTCGACCATGTGGATGTCGGTCAGGTGCGCGATGATGCTCACAGGGTCCTCCCCGATTCCTGTGTCTGGTGTACGGGGCACCCCGCGTCCAGGGCCCTCCGCTACGGGCTGGCGCGAGGGATGATGCAGCCGCGCATCGGCGGGGGCGTGTGCTCGGAGATGCGATAGAAGCCCGGCGCCGAGGTGAGCGGGCCGATGGCGTCCGCGAAGTACGTGCAGAGGCCGTACACGATGGACATCACCACCAGCGGCACCCACCCGAGGGAGCGTTCGTTCTTCGCGGTCTTCGCGGCCATGAGCAGGACTTCACGCTAGCGCAGGAGAGCGCGCGGTGTCGACGAGGAGGGGAGGGGGGAAGGGTACGAGCGCGAGGCCCCCTTCCCCGCTGCCGCGCGCCCTCCCCCCGCCTCGGGGGGAGGGCTTTGGGGATCGACGACTGGTGCTCGAATTGGCACCGCAGAGGCTCACCAGTACGACTCCACCTTCGCAGACTTCGGAGCCCTCCCCCCGAGGCGGGGGGAGGGCGCGCGGCAGCGGGGAAGGGGGCCTCGCGCTCGTACTCCGAACTTCAGAAGGGAGGGGGAAGGGGCTGAGGAGAGGGGGAGAGGCGGAGGAGCGATCAGCGCGGGGTGCGGCGGCGGCTGCCGGTGTCGCGGATCTCACCCGGGTCGGCGGTGGCCGCGGACTGGGTCATGGTGTTCTCCGGCTGCGCGGGGTCGAGGATCACGAACTCCACGCGGCGGTTGCGGGCGCGACCCACCACCGTCTGGTTGGAGGTGATGGCGCGGTCGGGGCCGAAGCCCTGGGCCTCCATGCGGGTCGCGTCGATGCCGTGCTCGGTGAGCCAGCGCATCACGGAGATGGCGCGGCGGTTGGAGAGGTCGACGTTGTGGTCGTGGTCGCCGCGGTCGTCGGTGTGGCCCTCGATGCGGATGCGGCGGATGAACCCGGAGGCCCGCAGCACGTCGGCGACGCGCGACAGGATCGGGAAGCTCTGCGGCTTGATGGTGTCCCGGTCGGTGTCGAAGAACACCGGGCTCAGGATGTTGATGCGTCCGCCGTCCATGACCACGCCGCCGACGGGGCAGCCGTTGCGGGCGGGGATCTCCGACGGGGCGCCCGGCACGTCGGGGCAGGCGTCGGTGGCGTCGGGCACGGTGTCGTGGTCGCGGTCGGGCAGCGGGCAGCCGACGCGCGCCGGGTCGGGGAAGGGGCCGCGGTGCACGTCGGGGCAGACGTCGCCGTGGTCGAGGACGGTGTCGTGGTCGCGGTCGCCGTCGGGGCAGCCGCGGCGATCGGGGTCGGGGTGCTCGCCCTGCGGGGTGGTGACGCACTGGTCGTCGGGGTCGAAGACGCCGTCGCCGTCGCTGTCGGGGAGGGGGCAGCCGCGGCGGGTGGGGTCGGGGTGCTCGCCCTGGGGGACGGTCACGCAGATGTCCTCGTTGTCGTAGACGCCGTCGCCGTCGGTGTCGAGCAGGGGGCAGCCGCGGCGCGAGGGGTCGGGGTGCGGGCCCTGGGGGGTGTCGGGGCAGATGTCGTCGCGGTCGAGCACGCCGTCGTGGTCGCGGTCGCCCGGCGCCGCGGGGGCCTCGCGGGTGACCGGGGCGTAGGCGACGGAGAGGAGGCCGCGCCCGGCGGGGATGCCGTAGCCGCGCTCGAGGCCGACGCCGCCGCCGAGGCCGACGAGGACGGTGTCGGCGATGAGGTAGTGCGCGCCGAGCATCAGCTCGCCGCCCCACTGGCCGGTCTGGAAGGACGCGCTGCCCTGGCCGTGGCCCGCGGGGAGGTCTCGCACCGCGGAGAAGACGTAGGCCTCCGGGCCGATGGTGAGGTTGTCGTCGAGGGCGACGAAGCCGATGGCGGCGTTGAAGCGCAGCTCGTTGCCGATGGCGAGGTTGACCGCGTCGATGTTGCCGCGCACCTGGAAGGCCGCGCCCGCGGACCAGCGGATGATGCTGGCGCGGCCGGCGAGGGTGAGGCGCGGCTCGAAGCGCACGTTCTCGTCGCTGGTGTTGTTGCTGCGCGACCCGATGGGGACCCAGAGGTTGGCGCCGACGTGGAGCGAGATGGGGTCGCGGTCGGAGTGGCCCACGAGGCGGACGCGCGCCCCGAGGCGGAGGTCGCCGACGCCGACGCCCGAGGCGGGGCCGAGGGAGCTGGTGCCCGCGGGCGAGGCGGTGCCGCCCTGGTAGAACGACATCGGCATCGAGACGCCGAGGCCCACCCGGTCGAGGAACGAGAACGCGGCGCCCAGGTGGCCGACGAACTGCCCGGAGACGATGTTGGTGGTGGTCGAGGTGGTCGAGCCGTCCGCGGCGGCGAACTCCTGGCGCAACACCAGGGGGTTGGCCGCGTAGTCGGCCACGATGCCCACGGAGAAGGCCCGGGTGGACGAGTACCAGGGGTGCTCGGACATGAAGAACACGTCGCCCGTGGTCGTGGGCTCATACCGATCGAGGGCCCATCCCGTTACGGTCTGAGCCCCGGCGACGGATGGCAGGATCGATCCAAGCAGCGCGGCGAGCACCGCGTAATTTCGACGAGGCTTGAGTGTCTTCACGAGCTGCGTTCTCCTCTAAGGGGCGAGGATGCACGTGCCACCCGTTCGCCCGCCAGAAACGCGCGGAGCTTAGATACAGCCTTGAGGGCACCGCAAGAGAAAGGCCCTCGGCTCCGCGCCGAAGCCTTGACGGCCCGCGAGGCGGTCGCGCACGGTACCAGCGATCGGGGCGGCTCGACGCCCCCGGTAGCTGGGAAAACACTCCCCCCATGCGCGTGATCCATGTGCTCCACAGCATGACCTTCGGCGGCGCCGAGGTGCTCGTGCATGACTTCCTCAAGGCCACGCGCGACCGGCTCTCGCAGGTGGTGGTGTGCCTCGACGGCATCGGTCCGCTCGGCGAGTCGCTGCGCGCCGACGGGGTGCGGGTCGAGGTGCTGGGGCGCACCAGCGGGCTTCAGCCCCAGGTCGCCGTCGACCTCCACCGGCTGATCGCCGACGTGCGCCCCGACGTGGTCTGCGCCCACCAGTACACGCCCTACTCCTACGCCGCGATGGCCCTCGGCCCGATGCGCCACCGCCCCGGGCTGGTCTTCGTCGAGCACGGCCGTCACTACCCCGACGTGCGGCGCCCCAAGCGGGTCGCGGCCAACAACCTGGTCTTCCTCCAGTACACCCGGCGGGTGGTCGCGGTGTGCGGGTACATCAAGCGCCTGCTCGTGGAGAACGAGGGCATCCCCGCGTCGCGCATCGACGTGGTCTACAACGGCGTCGACCCCTCGCGCTTCGACCCCTCGCTGCGCGCCTCGCTCGACCCCGCGGGGGTGCGCTCGGGCCTCGGGCTCGACCCCTCCGCGCAGGTCATCACCTGCGTCGCCCGCTTCCACCCGGTGAAGGATCACCCCACCCTGGTGCGCGCCTTCTCCGTCGCGTCGAGGGAGCTCCCCGACGCCCGGCTGCTGCTGGTGGGCGGCGGCGACGAGGCCCCCCTGCGCGCCCTCGCGTCGGAGCTGGGCGTGGCCGATCGGGTGGTCTTCGCGGGGGTGCGCCGAGACATCCCGGCCATCTACGCGGCGAGCGACCTCTTCGCGATGGCCTCGCTCTCCGAGGGCACCTCGGTGACGCTGCTGGAGGCCATGCTCTCCGAGCGGCCGGCGCTGGTGACGGAGGTGGGCGGCAACCCGGAGATCGTGGCGCCCGGGGTCACCGGCCAGCTCGTTCCGAGGGGCGACCACGCGGCGATGGGGGCGGCCATGGTGGCGCTGCTGCGAGACCCCGAGCGTCGGGCCCGCATGGGCGCCGCGGGGCGCCGGCGGGTGCTCGAGCGCTTCACCCAGCAGCGCATGCACGAGGGCTGGGTGGGCGCGCTGCACGACGCGGCGGTACGCTGACCGATCGTTCCTGAAGGGGGCTGAGAACGTCCATGTGTGGCATCGCCGGGATCGTGAATCTCTCCGCAGCGCTCCCGCCTCCGTCGAGGGAGCTGGTGCGCGCCATGGTGCGGGCGATCCGCCACCGTGGTCCTGATGAGTTCGGGCTGTACCGCGACGGGCGGGCGGCGCTGGGGCACGCGCGGCTCTCCATCGTCGACCTCGCCAGCGGGCAGCAGCCCATGGCCAACGAGGACGACACCCGCTGGCTGGTCTTCAACGGCGAGGTGTTCAACTTCGTAGAGCTCCGCTCCGAGCTCGAGGACGCGGGGCACGTCTTCCGCACGCACTCCGACACCGAGGTGATCATCCACGCCTGGGAGCAGTGGGGCATCGAGGCCTTCGCTCGCTTCAACGGCCAGTGGGCGATCGCCCTCTGGGACACCGCCTCCGAGGAGCTGGTGCTCTGCCGCGACCGGGTGGGCGTGCGCCCGCTCTTCGTGCACGAGGGCGGCGGCCGGGTGCGCTTCGCCAGCGAGGTGAAGGCGATCTTCGCCGACCCGGAGGTGCCCCGTGAGCTCGACGTGCGGGGCATCGAGGAGACCTTCACCTTCTGGGCATCGCGCGCTCCCACCTCGGTCTTCACGGGCATCTCCGAGCTGCCCCCCGGGGTGGTGCGCCGCTACACGAAGTCCGGGGCTCGCCACGACCACGTGTACTGGAGCCCCGAGTACCCGAGGGTGCAGGGCGACGCCCCTCGCGACGCGGACTCCTGCACGCTCGACGAGGCCGTGGCGGGGCTGCGCGATCGGCTCCACAAGGCCTCCGAGCTGCGGATGCTGCGGGCGGATGTCCCGGTGGGCGCCTACCTCTCTGGTGGCATCGACAGCAGCTACGTGGCGTGGCTGGCGCGCGACGCGGTGCGAGGCCGCTTCCACACCTTCTCGCTGCGCTTCGAGGACCCTGAGTACGACGAGACCCCCTACCAGCGGCTGATGGTGGAGCGGCTGCACAGCGACCACGCCGAGGTGGTGGCGTCGCGCTCGGACATCGCGCGGGTGTTTCCCGACGTGATCGCCCACGCCGAGCGCCCGCTGCTGCGCACGGGGCCCGCACCGCTCTTCCTGCTGTCGAAGCTGGTGAGGGAAGCGGGGTTGAAGGTGGTGCTGACGGGGGAGGGGTCCGACGAGATGCTCGGCGGCTACGACCTCTTCCGAGAGGCGAAGGTGCGTCGCTTCTGGTCGAGGCAGCCGCAGTCGAAGCTGCGCCCCAAGCTCTTCGATCGGCTCTATCCCTGGCTCGCCCGGTCGCCTGCGGCGGCGCGGGGCCTCGCGCTGCAGTTCTGGGCGAGGGGCATCGACCACCCGGAGGATCCGACCTTCTCGCATGGTCCTCGGTGGACGAGCGCGTCGGCGCTGCAGCGCTTCTTCTCCAGCGAGATGCGCGCTCGCATGGCGGCCGATGCGCGTCCCGCGGCGGTGGCCTCGCTGGTGGCCTCGCTGCCCTCGGACTTCCCCCGGTGGGATCCGCTGGCCCAGGCGCAGTACCTGGAGGTGGTGACGCTGCTCAACCCGTACATTCTGGCGTCGCAGGGCGACCGGATGCTGATGGCCAACTCCGTCGAGGGGAGGTTTCCCTTCCTCGACAAGGAGGTGATGGCCTTCGCCAACGCGATGCCCGCGCGCTTCAAGCTGCGGGGCCTCGACGAGAAGCACGTGTTGAAGCGGGCGGCGGCGGCGGTGTTGCCGAGGGAGATCCTGGAGCGCCCGAAGCAGCCCTACCGCGCCCCCGACGCGGCGTGCTTCACCGGACCCGACGCCCCGGAGTGGGTGCGCGCGCTGACCACCGAGGGGGCGCTGAAGGCGGTGGGGGTCTTCGATGCGGCCGCGGTGACGGCGCTGCTGGAGAAGGCCCGGAGGGTGGCCGCGAAGGGCGGCGACGCGGGCTTCAGCAACGCCGACAACATGGCCGTGGTGGGGGTGCTCTCGACGCAGCTGCTGCACCGCAGGCTCATCGAGGAGAGCCACGGCGGTGGGGAGGATGGGGTGGCGTTCCGGACGGAGGTCGATCGGGTGGGGTGAGAGGGGGGGGAGGGGCCGACCACGTCAGCCCAGCGCGGCCTCGCCCGGAGGGGAGCAACCGACC
>SCUS01000171.1 GCA_004297725.1 Myxococcaceae bacterium
CTCGCAGCTCGCCTTCGAGGCGCTGTCCATCGAAGGCAGCCTGCTCTCACCGGAGTGGCTGGGCCGCCTTGCGCAGCTCGACGCGGGGCAGCAGTCCGAGTCCGACTACCGCGTCCCGCGGGGGCTCAACCTGCGCGACGAGATCGGACGCTACTGGCGCATCGCGCAGGCACACTGGCGCGACCTCGAGACCGGGCGCACGCGGGGCGCCGACCCCGTCGCCCTCGCCGCGCGCTTCGTGACGGCGCTGCTCGGCGACGTCCTCGGCTTCACCTCGCTGGCGGCATCCGCCCCCGTGGAGCGCGAGGGTCGTGTCTTTCCCATCGGTGGCGTGGCCCTCGGCGGGCGCGTCCCAGTAGTCATCGCTCCCGCTGCGCTCGGGCTCGACACGCCTTCGGCGCTCTTCGGGGAGGGCGGGCGTCGACGCAGCGCATTCGGTCTCGTGCAGGAGTTTCTCAACGCTGCGGACGAGGCGCTCTGGGGCATCGCGTGCGACGGCCTCACGCTCCGGCTGCTGCGCGACAACGCGAGCCTCACGCGCCCGGCGTGGGTCGAGGCCGACCTCGCGCGCATCTTCCAGGAGGAGCGCTACGCCGACTTCGCCGCGCTCTGGCTCCTTCTCCACGAGACTCGCTTCGGCCGGGCCGACCAGGCGTCGGCCGAGTGTCCGCTGGAGGCCTGGCGCGTCGCCGGGCGGGAGCAGGGGACCCGCGCTCGCGCCAACCTCCGTCGCGGCGTCGAGGAGGCGCTCCTGGCGCTCGGACAGGGCTTCGTCTCGCACCCCGACAACGTGGCGCTTCGCGCGGCCCTGTCCGACCGGAGCCTGTCGCCGCACGATCTCTTCCAACAGCTTCTGCGTCTGGTCTATCGGCTCATCTTTCTGCTCACCGCCGAGGAGCGCGGGGTGCTGCACGCGCCCAACACCACCGACGCGGCCCGCGCTCTCTACCACGAGGGGTACAGCCTACGTCGCTTGCGGGAGCGCTCGGTGCGGCGCAGCGCTCACGACCGTTACGGTGACCTCTGGGCGGGCCTCTGCATCGTCTTCCGCGCGGTCGGTCACGGCGAAGCCCGACTCGGACTGGCCGCGCTGGGCGGGCTCTTCGCGCCAGCGCAGTGTCCCGACCTCGATGCCGCGAAGGTGCAGAACCAGGCGCTGCTGCGGGCGGTGTTTCAACTGTCGTGGATGGTGGAGGAGGGGAGCCTCGCGCGGGTCAACTGGCGCGACATGGGACCCGAGGAGCTCGGCAGCGTGTACGAGAGTCTGCTGGAGCTGGTTCCGCAGGTGGCGCTCGAACAGCGGCGCTTCAGCTTCGCGACGGGCGACGAGACCCGCGGCAACGCCCGCAAGACCTCCGGCAGCTACTACACCCCCGACTCGCTGGTGCAGGTGCTCCTCGACAGCGCGCTGGAGCCCGTCGTGGCGGCGGCCATCGCGGGCAATCCGGGCGATCCCGTCGAGGCGCTGCTCTCGCTCTCCGTGGTCGATCCGGCGTGCGGTAGCGGGCACTTCCTCCTCGCGGCGGCGCGGCGCCTCGCAGCCCACGTCGCGCGGCTCTCTGCCAACGGGACGCCCTCCGCCGCGGAGTACCGGCACGCCCTGCGACAGGTGGTCGGACGCTGCATCTACGGGGTGGACCTCAACCCCATGGCCCTCGAACTCTGTCGGATGAGCCTCTGGATGGAGGCCGTGGAACCCGGTTTGGCCCTGTCGTTCCTCGACTCGCACCTGCAGGTCGGCAACGCCCTGCTGGGCGCGACGCCGGAACTGATGGAGAAGGGGATTCCCGACGCGGCCTGGGAGCCCATCGAGGGGGATGACCGCAAGGTCGCCAGCGCGTTGAAGAAGCGCAACAAGTCCGAGGCGAAGGGACAGCAGGGCTTCGAGGCGCTCTGGTCGAAGCCCGCGGCGAACGAAGTGGAGGAGGTCGTCCACGCGGTCGAGGCGCTGGAGAGGAGTCCCGACGCGGACCTCGAAGCCGTCGAGAAGCGGGCAGCGCAGTGGGAGGCAATCCGCGCGTCCGAGGCATTCCGGCACCAGCGCTTCGTCGCGGATGCGTGGTGCGCGGCGTTCGTGTGGCCGAAAACGGGGGAGGGGCCGGTGTTGGACGCCGCTCCCACCAACGGGTTGTGGCGGCAGATCCGCGACGGGCAGGGACACGCGCCGGCCCTGACGACCGAGACGGTGAAGGCGCTGGCGGGGCAGTACTGCTTCTTCCATTGGCACATGGCGTTTCCGCAGGTGTTCAAACGAGGCGGATTCGACGTGGTGCTGGGGAATCCACCGTGGGAACGCGTGAAGATCCAGGAACAGGAGTTCTTCGCGTCACGAAACGAGGCGATCGCGGGGGCGACCAACGCTGCGCTGAGGAAGAAGCTCATCGCGGCGCTTCCGCAGACCGATGAGGGACTCTGGAAGGCGTGGTGCGAGGCAAGCCGCGAAGCAGAGGGGCAGAGCCACTTCGTGCGCCAGTCGGCGAGGTTTCCCCTCTG
>SCUS01000021.1 GCA_004297725.1 Myxococcaceae bacterium
CGCTGACCGCCCGGCCTTCGCCGGGCTATCTGCAGGATCGCCGGTTGCTGGCGCAACCGTCGGGAGGTCATCGACCGCCGCGATGGAACTCCATGCGACGCTCAGTGACTTGTCCTGCTGGTGCGCGTGAGCACCTACGTCCTCTTCAGCGAGCGCTCCAGCGCTCGATGCGCCTGCAGAGAGTCCCGCGAAGGCGGGACGCCCATCTCCAGGCTCCCACTTCAGCGGTTGCAGGCCCGCTCGCGGGCCGTCCGCAACCGCGGAGTGGGCGGCACTCCAGCGGGTTCGCACGCTGATGCACATCACGTGGGCAGGTGGTCACCTTCGCGCGACGCGAAGGTTGCAAGGGGAACGGAGCGAGCGCGGCGACGGTGAGGGCGGGCGCGGCGGTCTGCCGGGCGGGCCGTGCGACGACGGCGACAGCGCCTCTCCCTGCAACCTTCGCGTCGCGCGAAGGTGACCACCTGATGTTGCCTGGGGTCAGGCGCTGCACGCCAAGGAAGAGGCCGCACGCCGTACCCCAGGCACGATGGGCGTCGAGATGTGTAGAAGGGAAAGGGATTCATCCCGCGGCAACGATGGGTCGCTCTGGAACCAACGGGAGTCCGCTGCGGACTTCGGATCTCTTGCCTGATGAGAACATCGTTGCCGCGGGATTCATCCCGCGGAACGGCGGATCAGAACTGCGCTTCTTCGGTGGAGCCGTGCAGCGCGAGGGTGCTGGCCTTGCCGCCGGAGATCACCTGGGCGACCTCGTCGAAGTAGCCGGTGCCCACCTCGCGCTGGTGGCGCGTGGCGGTGTAGCCGATCTTCTCGTCGTCGAACTCCGCCTGCTGGAACTTCGAGTACGCCGCCATGCCGCGCTCTCGGTAGTCGTTGGCGAGCGCGTACATCGAGTGGTTGAGCGTGTGGAAGCCCGCCAGCGTCACGAACTGGAACTTGTACCCCATGGCCCCGAGCTCGCGCTGGAACTTCGCGATGGTGGCGTCGTCGAGGTTCTTCTTCCAGTTGAAGCTGGGCGAGCAGTTGTACGCGAGCATCTTGCCCGGAAACTTCTTGCGCACGCCCTCGGCGAACTGCTTCGCCTGGGCGAGGTCGGGGGTGCTGGTCTCGCACCAGAGCAGGTCGGCGACCGGGGCGTAGGAGAGCGCGCGGGAGATCGCGCACTCGATGCCACCCTTGAGGTGATAGAAGCCCTCGGCGGTGCGGCCCAGCTTGGTGTCGATGAAGGCGTGGTCGCGCTCGTCGACGTCGGAGAGCAGCAGCTTGGCGCTGTCGGCGTCGGTGCGGGCGACGAGCACCGTGGGGACGTCCATCACGTCGGCCGCGAGGCGCGCCGCGGTGAGCGACCGAAGGAACTGCGACGTCGGCACGAGCACCTTGCCGCCCATGTGGCCGCACTTCTTCTCCGAGGCGAGCTGGTCCTCGAAGTGGACGCCGGAGGCACCCGCCTCGATCATCGCGCGCATCAGCTCATAGGAGTTGAGCGGTCCGCCGAAGCCGGCCTCCGCGTCGGCCATGATGGGCGCGAACCAGTCGCGGTCATGGCGACCCTCGGAGTGCTCGATCTGGTCGGCGCGCTGCAGCGCCTGGTTGATCTTCTTCACCACCGCCGGGACGCTGTCCGCGGGGTAGAGCGACTGGTCGGGGTACATCTGGCCCGCGTTGTTGGCGTCCGCCGCGACCTGCCACCCGGAGAGGTAGATGGCCTTGAGCCCGGCCCGCACCTGCTGCATCGCCTGGTTGCCCGTGAGCGCGCCGAGGGCGTTCACGAAGGGCTCGGTGTGAAGGAGGTCCCAGAGCCTGCGCGAGCCGCGCTGCGCCAGGGTGTGCTCGATGCGGATGCTGTTACGGAGCTTCTGCACGTCCGCGATGCTGTACGTGCGGGTGATGCCGTCGTAGCGACCCGGGGCGGTGTTGCTGACGTACTCGGTGGGGCTGAACTGGTCGTTGCTCATCGGTGTCTCTTCCTTGTCGAGAGGGAGTTTCTGGTCACTGGGTGGAAGGCTCGAATCAGCCGAGCATCTGGTACGCGGGCAGGGTCAGGAATTCCTCGAAGGTGGGCGCCGTCGAAAGCTCCTCGAAGAGCTTGCGGGCGTCGGCGAAGCGACCGCGCTCCATGCGCGCCGCTCCCTGTTCGGTCGCGATGCGGGCCATCTCCTCGTCGATGACGGTGTGCAGGCGCGCGGCGGTCACCACCGAGCCGTCTTCGAGGGCGACGCCGTAGCGCACCCACTGCCACACCTGGGCGCGGGCGATCTCCGCGGTCGCGGCGTCTTCCATCAGGTTGTAGAGCGGCACGCAGCCGTTGCCGCGCAGCCAGGCCTCGATGTACTGGATGCCCACCCGCACGTTGTGACGGAGCCCCGCCTCGGAGCGGGTGCCGGTGTGGGGCACCAGCAGGTCGGCGCGGGTGACGTTCACGTCCTCGCGAAGCCGGCTGATCTGGTTGGCCGTGGGCATGTGGGCGTCGAAGATCTCCCTCGCCACCGCCACGAGGCCCGGGTGCGCCACCCAGGTGCCGTCATGGCCGTCGCTCACCTCGCGCAGCTTGTCGGCGCGCACCCGGGCGAGCGCCGCCTCGTTGGCCGCGGGGTCGTCCTTGATCGGGATCTGCGCCGCCATGCCGCCCATCGCGTGCACCCCGCGGCGGTGGCAGGTGCGGATGAGGAGCTGCGCGTAGGCCTTGAGGAAGGCCTTGTCCATCGTGACCTGACCGCGGTCGGGGAGCAGCGAGGTCGGGTCCGCCGCGCGCTTCTTGATGAACGAGAAGATGTAGTCCCAGCGGCCGCAGTTGAGGCCCGCGGAGTGCTCTCGCAGCTCGTACAGGATCTCGTCCATCTGGAAGGCCGCGGGCAGCGTCTCGATGAGCACCGTGGCCTTGATCGACCCTCGCGGCACCCCGAGCGCCTCCTGCGCAAACAGGAACACGTCGTTCCAGAGCCGGGCCTCGAGGTGGTGCTCCATCTTGGGGAGATAGAAGTAGGGGCCGGTGCCTCGGGCGAGCTGCTCCTTCGCGTTGTGGAAGAAGAAGAGCCCGAAGTCGAAGAGCCCGCCGGGGACGTCCCTCCCGTCGACGAGCACGTGCCGCTCCCTCAGGTGCCACCCCCTCGGCCGCACGAAGAGCACCGCAGGGTTGGCGTTGAGCCGGTACTCCTTGCCCGACTTCGGATCGGTGAACTCGATGCGACGGCGCACCGCGTCCATGAGGTTGATCTGCCCGGTGATCTGGTTCGACCAGGTGGGGGAGTTGGCGTCCTCGAAGTCGGCCATGAACACGTTCGCCCCGGAATTCAGGGCGTTGATGATCATCTTGCGCTCCACCGGGCCGGTGATCTCCACCCTCCGGTCGAGCAGGTCGGCCGGGAGCTTCGCGACCTTCCAGTCGCCCGCCCTCACCGCGGCCGTCTCCGGGAGGAAGTCCCAGCCCTCCGCCGTCTCGAAGCCCTTCGCCCGGGCGCGGCGCGCCGCGAGGAGCTCGTCCACCCGCCCCGAAAAGGTTCTCACCAGCGACTCGACGAAGGCCAGCGCCGCAGGCGTCAGCACCGTCTCGAAGCCCGGCTCCATCGCTCCCCCGATCGTCAAACCAGTGCTCGTCATGGCGAGAACAGTGTTAGTCAATCGGTCAATATCAACAAGTGCCTCGGGGAAAATAGATGGTTTCGATTGTCAATGTTTGTCAATGGCAGGTGTTGACTGGTAAAGATCGCTGACCATCGATGGCACTACGGAAGGCAAGCAAGCAGGGCGACCTGGCGCGGCTCGGGGAGAAGGTGAGGGCGCTTCGCAGGCAGCGGGAGATGTCTCAGGCGCAGCTCGCCGAGCGGCTGGGCATCTCCGGGAGCTACCTGAACCTCATCGAGGCCAACAAGCGGCCGCTGCCGGCGACGCTGCTGCTGCGGGTGGCGAGCGAGCTGGGGGTCGACCTGGGGGCCTTCTCGTCGGAGGTCGACACGCGCGCCGAGCAGGCGCTGCGGGAGGTGTTCGGCGATCCGCTCTTCGAGCCCAACGGGCTCACCAACGCCGACGTGCGAGAGCTGGTGGCCGCGGCGCCCAACGCGGCGCAGGCGGTGCTGTCGCTCTACCGCGCGTACAAGAGCGCGAGGGAGTCGACGGACACGCTGGCGGCGAGGATGCACGACGACGAGGCCGGGGCGATCACGCTGTCTCGCGCTCCCACCGAGGAGGTCAACGACCTCATCCAGGCGAGGATGAACCACTTCCCCGACCTGGAGGCGCAGGCCGAGCGGCTGGTGCGCGAGGCGAGGCTGGAGACCGACGACATGTTCCGGGGCCTGGCCCAGTGGCTCCAGCGGACGCACGGCATCGAGGTGACGGTGGTGCGCTCGGTGGACGAGCGCGGCACGCTGCGCCGCTACGACCCGGCGATGCGTCGGCTCTACCTCTCGGAGCTGCTGCCGACGCGCAGCCGGTCGTTTCAGCTGGCGCACCAGATCGGGCTGCTGGAGGCGCGCGCCGAGCTCGACCGCATCTGCGAAGACCCGCTGCTGACCTCGCCCGAGTCGAGGGCGCTCGCTCGGGTCGCGCTGGCCAACTACGTGGCCTCGGCGGTGCTGATGCCCTACACGAGCTTCCTCCGCGCGGCGAAGGACGAGCGCTACGACCTCGACGTGCTGAGCCGCCGCTTCCGGGTGGGCTTCGAGCAGGTGTGCCACCGGGTGACCACGCTGCGACGCCAGGGCGCCGAGGGCGTGCCCTTCCACATGATGCGCATCGACGTGGCGGGCAACATCTCCAAGCGCTTCTCGGCCTCGGGCATCGGCTTCGCCCGCTTCTCCGGCGCCTGCCCCAAGTGGAACGTCTTCGTGGCCTTCAACACCCCGGGGATGATCCGCATCCAGGTGTCGGAGATGCCCGACGGGCAGAAGTACTTCTGCCTCGCCCGCACGGTGCAGAAGGACGCCTCCGGCTACCTGCACCAGCACCCGCTTCAGGCCATCGGCCTGGGGTGCAAGGTCGAGCACGCGAGCGAGCTCGTCTACGCCGACGGCGTCGACCTGAGCAGCGACCGCATCGCCATCGAGGTGGGCGTCACCTGCCGTAGCTGCGAGAGAAACAACTGCGCCCAGCGGGCCCACCCCTCGGTGCGCCACCCGCTGAGCATCGACGAGAACCTGCGCGGGCCGACGATCTACACCTCGGCCCGCAGCCGGGGAGGGTGACTCAGACGCAGCCGTCGGGGCCGCAGACAGACCCGTCGCCGGTCACCGCCTCGGGCGCCTCGGAGAGCTCGCTCCAGGCCTTCTCCAGCACCTCGAGCAGCACCTCCGGCGGCTGCGCTCCCGAGACCCCGTAGCGCTCCGCCACCGCGAAGAACGGAACGCCCGTGATGCCGATCTCACGCGCGTTGCGCTCGTCGGCGCGCACCTCGTCGGCGTAGCGGTCGCTCGCCAGCATCGCCCGCGCCTCGGACTCGTCGATGCCTGTCTCGGCCGCGAGCCTCGCCAGCGTCTCGCGGTCGCTGACGGCCTCGCCCTCGGTGAAGTGGGCGCGGAGCAGGCGCTCCTTCATGGCGCCCTGGACGCCCTTCTCGGCGGCGAGGTGGAGCAGCCGGTGGGCGTCGAAGGTGCTGCCCGTGTGGGCCTTGTCGAAGCGCAGCTCGAGCCCCGCCTCGGCGCCCACCTTCGTCATGTTGTCGAGCATCCCCTGGGCCTGGGCGAGCGAGCGGCCGTACTTCTTCGCGAGCAGCGTGACGTAGCTGTGCCCGGCGGGCTGCACCGCGGGCGCCGAGGGGTCGAGCTCGAAGGAGTGCCAGGTGATGCTCACCGCGTCGCGGTGGGGAAACTCCGCGAGGGCGGCTTCGAGCCGACGCTTGCCGACGTAGCACCAGGGGCACGCGACGTCCGACCAGACATCGAGCTTGAGGTTCTTCATGGGCGGGAAGCTATGGTGGCGAGGGCGGACGCGCCAGCGACCTGAGGGGGGTGGTTCGCGGGTCGGGCTACGCGCGGCGGCGACGGCGGACGCTGGCGACCAGGGCCAGCGCAGCGAGGCCGAGGCCACCGCGGACGCCCGCGCGACCGCTGGAGGGCGCGGTGCTGCACCCGCCCTCGAGCGAGCCGGACACCTCCGTCAGCTCGTCGCCGAGGACACCGGCATCGTCACCGGTCGGAGGCTCGGTCCCCGCGTCGATGGGCTCCGGGCTGCCGGCGTCGATGGGCTCCGGGCTCCCGGCGTCGAGGGCCGCGGGGTTGCCGGCGTCGACGGGCTCAGGGCTCCCGGCGTCGGCGGGCATCACCGGGGGGACGTCGACGGGCGCGGGGCTGCCGGCGTCGACCACCGGCGGCGGGGTCACGGCGCGAGGGCTCACCCGCACGGAGCAGCGCGCGGCGGTCTCTCCGCCGAACCAGGTGACGCCCTCCTGCACCGGGCCGTAGGTCTCGTCGAGGGTGGTGGCGGCGGTGACCGTCGGGATGCCCAGCACGAAGGAGAAGCGGCCCACCGCGCCGGGCGCCGTGGCGCGGTCGACCCCGGAGGGGCGGTTGCGGGCGACCCAGTTCTCCATGTCGAAGAAGACCCCGTTGTGATCGCGAGGACCCGTGGTGCCGAGGCGGGTGCTCCCCGCAGCCCAGGTGGCGGTGCCCGTGTTGCGGAACTCGAACCAGGCCACCGGGCGGTCACCCGAGGTCGCGGCCGTGGGGCAGCTCGCGCCCACGAAGGTGGCCGCGTAGGCGGGGGTCGCCGGGGGAGGGGGAGGAGGGGGAGTGACGCTGCCGCCGCCGCGGACGAGGTCGAGGTAGTGCGACCAGTTCCAGCCGGCGCCGCCGTTGCCGGGGTCGGTGTGGCCGCCCGCGCCGCCGCAGTTGGTGGCGCTCGTCGAGCACGGCGCCCCGCTGCCGCTGCGAGGAACCTGGTAGTGGCCGATGATGTGCGCGCGGTCGATGGGGATGCCGTAGCGGTCGCAGATGGCGCGGGTGAGGCGCGCGCTCGCGACGTACATCCGCTCGGTGTACCAGCGGCCCGGATCGGCCACGTAGCCCTCGTGCTCGATGCCGATGGAGCGCTGGTTGATGTTCCAGTTGCCGGCGTGCCAGGCGGTGTCGCCGTGGGCGACCATCTGGGTGATCTCGCCGTCCGACGAGCGGATGTTGTAGTGCGCCGACGCCCCCGCCGCGGGGTTCTGGAACCACGACGTGCTGCCCGCGTAGGAGCCCTGCATCGTGTGGATGACCACGTACTGGATGCTCCCCCCGGAGCGCCCTCGGGTGTAGTTGCTCGTCGACGCGGGCACCCAGCGCGCGGGGCCGTAGTCCGCGCTCTCGGACACCGCCTGCCGCACCCCGAGGCGCTCCTCGGCGGCCGGGAGGGAGGGGTGCGCGGCGAGGCGAATACGCTCTCCTGTAAACGACCGCTCGGTCACGCCGGAGCGCAGCGTCGCGAAGACCTGCGAGGCGTAGGAGACCTGCATCACCCGGTCGCGCAGGCCCGAGTAGCGGGCCACGGCCTCGGCCCAGGTGGCGAGGTCATCCGGGTCGGCGCCGGTCTGCGCGCCGAGCTCCGCCAGCACCGCCGCGGCGCCCGCCACGCCGAGGCCCGTGTTGCTGCGGAGGGCCTCCTCGCCGACGCCGAGCAGCGTGCGGGCGCGGGAGACCGTGTCGAGCGTCCCGGTGGCGCGGAGGTGCAGCGGGCCGAGCTCGGGCTGACCGTGGGACTCGTGGTCGGCCTCGCGGTCGGCCGGGTGCTCGTGATCGTCGGCGACCACCGGGTTGCCGAAGCGCGTCTCGGACCACGCCACCGCCGCGAGCAGGTCGCGCGGAACCTCATAGGCGGCCGACGCGCGGGTGATGGCGTCGTCGAGGGTGAGCGCGCTCGCGAAGGTCGCCGGGTCGACCGGGCCGCCGCTGCAGCTACCCAGGAGCACGGCCAGCAGGGGGAGTACGAAGCGGTACCTTGCGCGCATGCCGCGGATGATCAGCAATCGGTGTGCCCTTGTCACGCTCCGGTCTGCGGGGGCTCGGTTCGGTCGTAGGATCCCACCCCATCATGGCAAACGTGATCGATGGGAAGTCCGTGGCGGCGGCGCTGCGGCTGAGGGTGGCGGCGGCGGCGGCGGGCTTCTCGGCGAGGGTGGGCCGACCGCCGGGCCTCGACGTGGTGCTGGTCGGCGACGACCCGGCCTCGCAGGTCTATGTGCGCAACAAGGGCCGGGCCTGCGAGGAGGCCGGGATGCGCAGCACCATCCACCGGCTGCCGGTGGACGTGACGCAGGAGGCGCTGCTGTCGCTGCTCGACGGGCTGATGGTCGACGAGCGGGTGGACGGGGTGCTGGTGCAATTGCCGCTGCCGAAGCACCTCGACGAGCAGGCGGTGACCGACCGGGTGGTGCCCGAGAAGGACGTCGACGGCTTCCACCCGAGCAACGTCGGGGCCCTCTGGCTTGGGCGCGAGGGCCTGGTGCCGTGCACCCCGTGGGGCTGCATGAGGCTGCTCGACGAGGCGGGCGTGAAGCTGGAGGGAGCGCGCGCGGTGGTCATCGGGCGGAGCAACATCGTGGGCAAGCCGATGGCCGCGCTGCTGCTGCGACGGAGCGCGACGGTGGTGGTGGCGCACTCCAGGACGAAGGACCTCCCGGCGCTCTGCGCGAGCGCGGACGTGCTGGTGGCCGCGGTGGGCCGGGCGAAGATGCTGGGCGCCGACTGGGTGAAGCCTGGCGCGGCGGTGATCGACGTGGGCATCAACCGCACCGCCGAGGGCAAGCTGGTGGGCGACGTGGACTACGACGCCGTGGTCGGCCACGCCGGGGCGATCACCCCGGTGCCCGGGGGCGTGGGGCCCATGACCATCGCGTGCCTGCTGGAGAACACCGTGCGCGCCGCGTGGCGGCGGGCGGGGCTTCCGAAGGGCGAGCTCACCATCTGAGGCTGCGGCATCGGTCCCTGAGGTCACCGGGGTGTGCTGGTCACGACAGCCCCGGTGACCGCGCTGATCAGGCCGGCTCGGCCGCCCTCTCCAGCCGGTCTCTCACCCCCGCCCAGGCGTCGTCGCCGGGGACGTCCTCCACCACGATGCGCTCGCACCCCAGGTCGTCGAGCGCGTGCAGCACCGCGAAGAGCGAGCGCCCGTAGGCCTCCGCGTCGCGCGGCAGCGAGCGCGCCACCACCGACTCGCGCGGCGTCCCGGGAGAGCCCTCCAGGCGCACCACGCCCACCTGCCGGGCGCCCTCCCGGAGCGCGGCCTCGACCGTTGCCTCGACCGCCCCGGAAGGGACCCTCCGCAGCGTCGCCCTCGGGGCGTAGTGCCGACGCACCATCCCAGGGGAGGGGAGCGCCTCGCCGGTCTCCTCGACGGGCGCGTCGAGCACGACGAGCGCAGGGATGGCCAGGCGCAGCAGGTCGTGGGCGAGCGATCCGTGCCGCAGCAGCCGCGGCGGATCGCGGGTGACGTCGACCACCGTCGACTCGATGCCATAGGGCGTCGGGCCGCCGTCGAGGATCAGGTCGACGCGGCCGTCGAGCCCCTTGAGGACGTGCGCCGCGGTGGTGGGAGAGAGCTGCTGGTAGCGGTTGGCGCTCGGCGCGGCGACGGCGAACTCCACCGCGGCGAGGAGCGCCCGGGCCACCGGGTGCGAGGGGACGCGCACCGCCACGGTGGGGCCTCCCCCGGTCGCGGCGTCGCACACCCCGAAGCCCGATCGGGGGAGCACCAGGGAGAGGGGACCGGGCCAGAAGCGCGCGGCGAGCAGCTCGGCCACCGCAGGCCACGAAGCGGCCAGAGCGCGGGCCTGTTCGAGGGTCGCGACGTGGGCGATGAGCGGGTTGAACGACGGCCTTCCCTTGGCGGCGAAGACCCCGCGCACGGCCTCGTCGGAGTCGGCCCGGGCGCCGAGGCCGTAGACCGTCTCCGTGGGGAAGGCCACCAGGCCGCCGGCGCGAAGCACCTCCGCGGCGCGGGAGATGGCCGCGGGATCAGGGCGCTGGGGGTCGACCGCGATGACCTCGGTCCGCATGGGCGATCGGGTATAACGGTTCGCGATGCGACACGCACTCCTGACCGAGCAGTGGTTTCCGGCCATCGGCGGATCGATCCAGCTCTTCGATGCCATCTACGGGCAGCACATGCCGCCGGGCGACGCGGTGCACATCATCGCGGGAGGCCCGCCGGGCAGCGCCTCGCACGACAAGAGCTACCCCCGGCCGGTGACGCGCTTCGACGACACGCGCTACCCCTGGATGAAGCCCGAGTCGGCGCTGGAGTACGCCCGCATGCTGGCCGCCACGCTGCAGGTCTGCCGGCGCGAGCGCGTCGAGGTGCTGCACGCCGCGAGGGTGATCCCCGAGGGCCTGGTGGCGATGGCCGTGGGGCGGGCGCTGAAGATCCCCTACACGGTCTGGGTGCACGGCGAGGAGGTCTCGCTCTTCCTTCGCTACCCCGTGAAGAAGCGGCTGATGCCGCAGGTGTTCGCCCGGGCCCGGGCGGTGTTCGCCAACTCCACCTTCACGCAAGGGAGGGCGCTGCTCGCGGGCGCCCCGGCGGAGAAGCTCCACGTGATCAACCCCGCGGTGGACGCCGAGGCCTTCGCGGGGCCCTTCGACACCGCCGACCTGGTCGAGCGCTTCGGGCTCGCGGGCAAGACCGTGCTGCTCACCGTCGGCAGGCTCACCCGGCGCAAGGGGCACGACACGGTGCTCTCCGCCCTGGCGCGCCTCCGCCCTCTCGGGCTCTTACAAGACCTCGTATGGCTGGTGCTCTCCGACGGAGAGCTGGAAGACGAGCTCAAGAAGTCCTGCTCGGCCCTCGGGCTCGACGACGTGGTGCGCTGGGTGGGGCCGGTCTCGCGCGACGCGCTGCCGCGCTACTACGCCGCGGCGGACGTGTTCGTGCACCCCAACCGCACCCTCGAAGACGACGACGTGGAGGGCTTCGGGATGGTGTTCCTCGAGGCGAGCGCGGCGGGGCTGGCGGTCATCGGCGGGCGCTCCGGGGGCGTGGTCGACGCGGTCGAAGACGGAGGCTGCGGGATGCTCGTCGACGGCGGCTCCCTCGACGAGGTCACCGACGCCATCGCCGCGCTGGTGCGCGACCCGGTGCGCCGTGCGTCGATGGGGCGGCGCGGTCCGGCGTGGGCGAGGCGCTTCCAGTGGGACGCGCAGGCGGCGAAGGTGCGCTCGCTCGCCGCGGGCGATGGCGAAGCGGACACCGCAGCGGCCACCGGCTGACAGCACCAGTCGCCTGACGCGACCGCGTGACGGGAGGGTGCGTAGGCCGCTTCGCGGGGTGTCACTCCGACGCAGCGCGCCAAGGGCGAAGTTGACGAGGGTCGGGGGGAGGTGTGAGAAGCCCGCGACCCCCGACGGCGCGAGCCGTGCAAAACCTCGAGCCTCCCGCGCGGCCCATCGAACGGCCGACGCGGGGTTTTGGCGAACCGAACGGAGACTCCGATGACATCCAAGCCGAAGAAGACCACGCAGCTCAAGCGGATGGTGCAGCGCCAGGAGATGGCCTTCCTGATGGAAGCCCACAACGGACTGAGCGCGAAGGTGGCCGAGGAGGCCGGGTTCGAGGGCATCTGGGGCAGCGGGCTCAGCATCTCCGCGGCCCTCGGCGTGCGCGACCACAACGAGGCGAGCTGGACCCAGGTGCTCGAGGTCGCGGAGTTCATGAGCGACGCCACCACGGTGCCGATCCTCCTCGACGGCGACACGGGCTACGGCGACTTCAACACGATGCAGCGCGTCGTGCGCAAGCTCGAGCAGCGCGGCGTCGCGGGCGTGTGCATCGAAGACAAGATCTTCCCCAAGACCAACAGCTTCATCCGCGGCGCGGCGCAGCCCCTCGCGGGCATCGACGAGTTCGCCGGCAAGATCAAGGCGGGCAAGGACGCGCAGTCCGACGACGACTTCGTGATCGTCGCCCGCGTCGAGGCCTTCATCGCGGGCTGGGGCATCGACGAGGCGATGAAGCGCGCCGAGGCCTACCGCCTCGCCGGGGCCGACGCGATCCTGATGCACAGCGCGCTGCGCTCCCCCGTGGAGATCCTCGCGTTCTTGAAGGAGTGGGGCAACCGGCTGCCGGTGGTGATCGTCCCGACCAAGTACTACCAGACCCCGACGGAGGTCTTCCGTGACGCGGGCGTCTCCGTGGTCATCTGGGCCAACCACCTGATGCGCTCCTCGCTGGCGGCGATGCAGGCGACGGCGAAGACCATCTTCACCGAGCAGACCCTGCTCAGCGTCGAGGAGAAGGTCGCCCCGCTGGCGGACGTGTTCCGCCTCCAGGGCGAGAACGAGCTGGAGCAGGCGGAGAAGCGCTACCTGCCGAAGCACGGGCGTTCGGTGAAGGCGGTCATCCTCGCGGCCTCGCAGGGCGCCGAGCTCGGCGACCTCACCCGCGACCGGCCGAAGGCGATGGTCAGCCTGGCGGGCAAGCCCCTGCTCGCCCACATCCTGGAGACCTACCGCTCGGTCAACGTGAAGGAACTCTCCGTCGTCCGCGGCTACAAGAAGGAGGCGGTCAACCTCCCCAACGTGAAGTACTTCGACAACGACCAGTTCGCGACGACGCAGGAGGTGAGCTCGCTCGCCGCCGCGGCCGAGGCGCTGGAGGGCGACGTCATCGTCTCCTACGGCGATGTGCTGCTGAAGAAGTATATCCTCCAGGAGCTCATCGACACCGACGACGACATCGTCATCATGGTCGACTCCAACCACGCCGAGAGCCGCAACCGCGGGCGCAACGCCGACTTCGTCAGCAACTCCGAGCCCAACTCCCGGCGCGCGTACCAGAACGTCGTCACCCTCAAGGGCTTCCGCCCCGAGCGCGAAGACGCGGTGCACGGCGAGTGGATGGGCATCGTGAAGCTCTCCCCCGCGGGGACGAAGCTCGTGCGCGAGAAGCTCAAGGCCCTCGCCGCGGAGCCCGCCCGGCTCGGCACCATGAAGCTGCCCGACCTGCTCCAGCTCCTCGTCGCCGACGGGGCGAAGGTGCGGGTCATCTACACCACCGGCCACTGGCTCGACGTCGACAGCGTCGAGGACGTGGTCGTCGGCGCGGCCTTCTGAGAGACGGAGCCAAAGCGATGATCCCGGCGTCGAGCTTTATCGATTCATGTAAGAAGCACGGCCTCACGCTCTGGACGGGCGTGCCCTGCTCCTACCTGAAGCCCTTCATCAACTACGTCATCGACGCGCCCGACCTGCGGTACGTCGGGGCGACCAACGAGGGCGACGCCGTGGGCATCGCCGCGGGCGCCGACCTGGGCGGGCAGCCCTCGGTGGTGATGTTCCAGAACTCGGGCTTCGGCAACACCGTCAACCCGCTCACCTCGCTCAACATGATCTTCAAGGTGCCCACCCTGGTGATCACCACGCTGCGGGGAGAGCCGGGCGGCGCGCACGACGAGCCGCAGCACGAGCTCATGGGGCAGATCACCGGCGGGCTCTTCGACCTGATGCAGATCCCCTGGGAGTACTTCCCCACGGAGGTCTCGGAGATCGACGCGGTGATGGGCCGCGCGGTCGCCCACATGACCGAGAAGCGCACGCCCTACGGGCTCATCATGCGCAAGGACTCCGTCGCGGACTACAAGCTCCAGACGAAGGCCTCGCCGAAGCCCGTGACCGAGGGGTCCGTCGGCCCGTGGGGCCCGCAGGCCTCGTACCCCACGCGCCGCGAGGTGCTGGCGATGATCCAGGCGAAGGTGAGGCCCACCGACGCCCTGGTGGCCACCACGGGCTTCACCGGGCGCGCGCTCTACGCCCTCGATGACCGCCCCAGCCAGCTCTACATGGTCGGCTCCATGGGCTGCGCCAGCTCCTTCGGGCTCGGGCTCGCCATCGCCCAGCCGCAGCGGCGGGTGGTGGTGCTCGACGGCGACGGCGCGGCGCTGATGCGCCTCGGGGCGCTCGCCACCCTCGGCTACGAGCGGCCCGACAATCTCATCCACGTGCTCCTCGACAACGAGGTGCACGACTCGACCGGGGGCCAGTCCACGGTGTCGCACTCCGTCGACCTCGCGGGCGTGGCGCTGGCGTGCGGCTACCCCACGGTGGTGCGCGCGCACTCGCTGGCCGAGGCCGAGGCGGCCTTCGTCAACGCCAGGGGGCTGACCTTCATCCACGTGAAGACGGCGCCCGGGGAGAAGGGCGACCTGCCTCGCCCGAAGGAGACCCCGGTGCAGGTCATCGACCGGATGCGCGGATGGCTGAAGGAGACGAAGGGATGAGCACCACCGAGCGACGGATGCGGCTGCTCAACCCGGGCCCGGTGACGCTCACCGAGCGGGTGCGGGCGTCGCTTCAGCGGCCCGACCTCTGCCATCGCGAGCCGGAGTTCTACGCGCTGGCGATGGAGGTGCGAGGCCGCATCGAGCGCATCTACGAGGGCTGCGCGGGGCGCTACGTGGCGATCCTGCTGACGGGCTCCGGGACCTCCGCGGTGGAGGCGATGGTCGGGTCGCTGGTGCCGAAGGACGGTCACGCGCTGGTGGTCGCCAACGGCGTCTACGGCGACCGGATGGCGGCGATGCTCACCGCGCAGGGCAAGCGCTTCACCACCGTGGGCGCCGAGTGGGTCGCCCCGATGGACCTCGGGGGCGTCGAGCGGGCGCTCTCCACGGACGCGAGCATCACCCACGTGCTGGCGGTGCAGCACGAGACGACCACCGGCCGGGACAACGACGTCGCCGCGCTCGGGGCGCTCTGCAAGCGCTTCGGGAAGCCGATGCTGCTCGACGGTGTCAGCAGCTTCGCGGGCGAGCCCATCGATTTCGAGGGGTGGAACCTCGAGGCCGTCGCGGCCACGGCCAACAAGTGCGTCCACGGCGTGCCTGGGATCTCCTTCGTGCTGGCGCGCGAGGGGGTCTTCGCGGAGCGCGCCTCGGGCGCCACCTCGGTGTACCTGGACCTCTGGCGGCACTGGAAGGAGCAGCGCACCGGCGCCTCTCCCTTCACGCAGTCGGTGCACTGCATGTACGCGCTTCAGGAGGCCCTGAAGGAGCTCGAGGACGAAGGGGGCTGGCGCGCCCGGCACGCGACCTACGCGCGGCGGGCGAGCGCGGTGCGCGAGGTGCTCTTCGAGCTCGGGGTGGAGTTCTTCCTGACCGACGGGGCGACCGCGAGCTCGTCGATCCTGACCGCCTTCGCGGTGCCGGCGTGGACGACCTACGACAAGCTCCACGACGGGCTGAAGGAGCGCGGGTTCATCATCTACGCGGGGCAGGGGCCCTACGCGGGGAAGATGTTCCGCATCGCGGTGATGGGCGCGCTCGGAGAGCAGGACATGGCCGAGCTGCTCGACGGGCTGCGAGCGCTGCTCAAGCGTCCGGGCTAAGACCCGGGTCAGAGGAGCTCAGAACCCGATGCCCGACGGAGGGAGTCCCAACATCCGGATGGAGTCCGCGAAGAGGCTGCTCGAACTGACCGTGAACCCTGCGGACCGCCTCTGGCGCTACCCCATCGGTCACGCGATCGTGAAGGCCGCGCTCCGCACCCCGCTGACGCCCAACCACGTCACCATCGGGCACACCCTCCTCGGCATCAGCGCCGGCGCGCTCATCAGCACCGGCCGCCCCTCGATGCTCGTCGCCGCGGGGCTGATGTTCGAGGTCCGCTCCATCCTCGACTGCTTCGACGGGGTGCTCGCCCGCGCCCGCGGCACCGCCTCTCCCTACGGCCGAGCGATGGACCAGGTCGGCGACTTCCTCGGCTTCGCGGCCTTCGTCCTGGGCTCCTGGGTGGCCTTCACCCGCACCCTGGGCTTCCCCCGGGCGATGGCCCTCTCGCTCATCACCGCGGCCCTCTGCGCGCTCTGCACCTTCTGCTGGGACCTCTACAAGCGGCGCTTCACGTCCATCCTGCTGGAGGGGCGCGACGAGGTCGACGACGAGTACGTGAAGGTGCAGCTCGAGGCGCAGCGCACCCGAGGGCCCGCGATCCGCTTCTCGGCGTGGTTCGCCGACCTGCAGATCCGCCTGCTCAACCCGTCGGCGCTAGGCCCGCTGCGCGCCCGCGTCGCCTCCGGCACCGTGAAGGTCGCGGAGGGCACCTCGCACCCCGCGGCCGAACGGCTGCGCGCGATGGCCGCGCAGGGCGACCCGAAGCTTCGCTCGACGCTGCTCCGGGTGGGCTTCTCCGGCGGCGACACGGGCATCCTGATCCTCACCGCGGCGACCCTCCTTACGAGGCCGCTGGAGGGATTTCTCGCCGCGAGCGCGTATTGTGTGGTGATCCTCGCGACGACAGTGACCGCGAGCAACCGACTGCTGCACGCGCAACCCATGACCGCCTCTCCCCACTGAGCTCAATCCCGATGATCGACAAGGCCGTGATTCTCGCCGCAGGCCAGGGCAACCGCATCGCCAGGGCCTCGCAGACCCCCAAGCCTTTCCTCTCGCTGGACGGCACCCCCGACGGTCCGTGCTTCATTGACTGGCACATCGAGCAGCTCGCCGCGATCGGCGTGCGCGAGATCTTCCTCGTCGGCAACCAGGTCACCAGCAAGCGCCCCTTCAAGGGCCCGCGCGGGTGCCGGGTCCACTGGATCCTCAACCCCACCGAAGACCTCACCACCTCCGGCAGCGGCCACTCGTTCTGGTTCGCGCTCCACAGCGAGCACGAGATCCTCGACGGCCACGCGCGCGTGGTGATGATGGACGCCGACATCCTCTACGAGGCCGGGGTGCTGCACGCCCTCGGGGCGCCCTCCCGCGACGGCCGCTCGCGCACGCTGGTGTGCGGCGACTTCCGCGAGTCCAACGAGGAGGTGATGGTGTTCGGCAAGGACAACCGCGCGCTCACCCACGGCAAGGGCCTGCTCGACACCACCGCGGGCAAGTCGCTGCTCCCGGGCATGAGCTGCTACGGCGAGGCCACCGGCATGGTGCTCTGGGAGCCGGGCGACCACGGCCTCGTGCGCGCCGCCACCGACTGGTGCATCAAGTACTCGACGGCCAAGGCCCGCTCGGAGCACGAGGACATCACCCAGCGCATGATGCTGGCCGACCGGGTGAGCCCGTCGGTGTTCCACGAGCTGATGTTCATGGAGTGCGACTCGCCCGAGGAGTACGCCGTGCTCACCGGGGATTTCTTCCCCAAGCTGCGCGCCAACCAGAACTGACCGCCGCGGCGGTCGGGCGCTACGGAGTCCCCACCGCCGATGACCCCAGCGCAACGCGTCTCCCTCGACCTGGAGCGGGCCCTCGGCCCGTCGCGCGTCCTCACCGACCCGGACCTCTGCGCCGCCTACGCCCGCGACGAGAGCGAGGCCCCGTCGGTGGTGCCCCCCTGCGTGGTGCGCGCGGAGACCGCCGCGGACGTGGCCGCGACGCTGCGGGCCTGCGACGAGCGCGGCGTCCCGGTGGTCCCTCGGGGGGCGGGCACCGGGCGCACCGGCGGGGCGACGGTGACGGTGCCGAGCGTGGTGCTCGACACCTCGCGGCTCGACGGACTGAAGGACATCGACCGGGCCAACGGCGTGGCGGTGGTGGGCGCCGGGATGCGCACCGGCGCCCTTCACGCCGCGGTCGAGCGCGAGGGACTCTTCTACCCGCCCGATCCGCAGAGCGCGGAGTGGTGCTGCCTCGGGGGCAACGTCGCGGAGAACGCGGGCGGGCCGCGCGCGGTGAAATACGGCGTGACGCGCGACTGGGTGCTGGGCCTGGAGTGCGCCCACATGGACGGAGCGCTGGTGCAGCACGGCCGGCGCACCGCCAAGGGGGTGACGGGATATGACACCGTCGGGCTGCTGGTGGGGAGCGAGGGGACGCTCGGGGTGTTCACCGAGGTGACGGTGCGGCTCACGGCGCTGCCCACGGCGGTGCGGGGGGTGCTGGCGGTCTTCGCCGACGCGGTGGCGGCGGGGCGCGCGGTGGCGGCGCTGCTGGCGACCGGGGCGAGGCCGCGGTGCATCGAGCTGCTCGACGCGATCTGCTGCGACGTGATGCGGGCGGACGACCCGGGCGTGCTGCCCGAAGGGGCGGGCGCGGCGCTGGTGATCGAGCTCGACGGCTTCGACGAGGCGGCGGTGGCGCGCGAGGCGGCGAGGGCGGGGGAGTGCTGCGTGGCGGCCGGGGCGGTGAGCGCGCACGAGGCGGTCGACCCGGCGGAGCGGGCGGCGCTCTGGGCGGTGCGGAGGGTGATGTCGCGGGCGCTGCGAAGGCGGGCGGCGCACAAGCTCTCGGAGGACGTGGTGGTGCCGAGGGCGCAGGTGGCGGAGCTCATCGCGAGGGTGCAGGTGATCGCCGCGCAGGAGCGGGTGGTGATGCCCACCTACGGCCACGCGGGCGACGGCAACCTGCACGTCAACCTGCTCTGGGACCGCGACGACGAGCGCCCTCGGGTGCACCGCGCCATCGAGCGGCTCATCGAGGCCACGCTCGACCTGCGGGGGACCCTCTCCGGCGAGCACGGCATCGGGGTGCTCAAGGCGCCGTACCTGGCCTGGGAGCAGGGCCCGGAGCTCATCGCATTACAACGGCGGGTAAAGCTGGCCTTCGATCCGAAGGGGCTGCTCAACCCGGGCAAGATCTTCAGCGACACGACCTCGCACCGCGGCTGCTGAGCGGGTCTCCGGGCGCGCTCGACGATCCTCCGCCGCAGCGGGTACGATGGCCCACCATGCCGCAGCAACCCATCGCTCACCGCCCGCCGCGCCCGAAGTCCCCCGCTGGCGATCCCTTCTACCGACGTCCGGCCAGCACGGGCGGCGCGGCGCCGGACCACTCGCACGACCACTCGCACGACCACTCGCACGACCACTCGCACGACCACTCGCACGACCACTCGCACGAGGCCGTCGAAGGGCAGTCCGGGCATCACCACGAGCACCACCGGGAGGAGGTTCCGCACCACCACCACGGCGAGGGGCACCACCATCACGAGGACGGCGACGCCCCGCACGAGCACGCTGCCGGAGAGCGCTCGAGCGCTCGACGCGACCTCGCGTTCTCCGATGAGAAGCGGCTCATCGACACCATCGTGGAGCTGGTGGCCGAGCGGGTGGAGGAGATCGTCCAGCGGCGCGTCGAGGAGATCGTCGCGAAGCACCTGGGCCACTCCCAAAGCGGATCCTCGCCGCGGGGATCCGGGGGCAGCGGCGGCAGCCGGAGGTGAGGGTTCGGTCGGCGGTCGGGAGGGTGGTGGCGAGGCCCCCGCTCTCCCTCCGTCGGAGTCGGATCAGCGGCGGCGGGGGCGGGGGATGGTGACCACCCTCGGGGCGTTGGGATCGGGTCGGAAGGGCTCGACCCCGGCCGGGGCGATATAGGCTCCGCCGCAGGGCGCACAGGTGGCGATGCAGGCCCGGTAGCGCTGGACGCAGGCGGTCTCGCAGCGCTCGAACTCGATCGGGGGGCGGAGCCTGAGCGTGGTCTCGCAGGTGGTGCGGCAGGCCGACGCGGGCGTGGCGCACTGCTCTCTCATGCAGGTCTGGCACTCCCGGCTCTGCGCCGAGCGCCAGGCGGGCGAGGCGCTCGGGGCCCGAGTGGCGGGGTCCCGGGCGCTCACCGGAGCGCCGAGGCAGAGGGCGCCGAGGGCGAGGGACGTGACGACGGTGGTGCGAAGGGACATCGGGCGCCTCCAGCGATCGATCCGATGAGTGGGGGAGGTACAGGGATCGACGCCGGAGGCTACCACCGAAGGGCGGCGGGGAAAGCGCCGGGGGTTACTCCTCCAGGCTCTCCAGGGCCTTCTCGATGATGCGCTCGCTCTCGCGGTCGGCGAAGCCGAGGGCGGTGGCCAGCTCGCCGAGGGCCTCCTCCTCGATGTCCGAGAGGTCGTCGTCGGCGGCCGCGACGACGGTCGCGATCTCCAGCGCCTGGCGCCGCATGGGGCCCTGGCCGATGGCCCCGACGGCCTCCTCGAGGAAGGCCTCCTCGTCCTCTTCGATGGCCTCGTCCCAGGCGGCGATGGTGCTCTCCAGCTCGTCCTCGTCGACGTCCTCGCCGAGCAGCTCGGCGAAGGTGTCCACGATGGCGTCGTACTCGTCGCTGTCCATCTCCTCCTCGTCGTCCGAGGTGGCCACCCAGTAGGCGACGGCCATCACGGCCTGGATGCGGGCGAGCGAGTCCTGCTCGTCGCGGCCCGACGGGGCGGAGCGGCTGTTGAAGCTCTTGCGCCCCTTCTCCCACGCCGACGAGGCCTCTGGCTGGGCCATCACGGACTGCAGCACCCGGCTCTTGGGAGAGAGCGCGATGGAGGGCTTCGACGGACCGGCGCCCCCGCGGCGCTCCAGGGCCGGAGGGGCCGGAGCGACCTCGGGCTTCGACCCGAACAGACGGCGCTTCGGGGCCTCGACGGCGGAGGGCGCCGCGGGCCTGGCGGGGGTCTGGGCGACGGGCGGAGCCGCGACGGGCGCGACCACCGGGGCCACGGCGGCCACCGGAGCGGGCGCGGGCGCGGGCGCGGGCGCGGGCGGCGGGGCCTGCACGGCGGGGGGAGAATGCGCCGGGGGCGTGCGCGCCGGGGGGGAGGCAGCCGAGGGCGGATCCTGGGGGTTGGCCGGATCGACGTTCCAGTGGTTGCAGTAGCCGCAGCGCAGGTTGAGGCGGTGGATGATCGCGCCGCAGTTGGCGCACTTGTAGAGCGGGGTCGACATGGTTGCCTCGAAGATACCCTTCACCCCTCGACCGATGGAACGCCCTTCCAACGACCCGCCTCCAGAATGCTCCTCGCCCTCCGCGCCGCGGCGCCGAGCGTCACCACGCAGGGCTCGCAGCCGCGGTCGCAGCAGGGAGGCCACTCGCTCTCGGGCTCGGACAGCCAGGCCTGCACCGAGCCCGCGTGCACAAGGTCGAGCTTGAGCTCACGGCAGGCCTCCTCCGCGGCGGCGACGATCTCGGCGTGGTCGTAGGGCAGCACCACGAGACACTCCACCGCACCGCGTCGGCCGCGCAAGCCTCTATCGGCAGCGCGCGTTGATGCAGAGGGCCGGCGAGGCGCAGTCGGCGCTGCGAGCGCACTCGGGGCGAAGCTCGAGGGGGTTGGTGCAGAGCCGGTCGCTGCCGCAGGTGTCGAAGGCCACGTCGACCCGAAGGCACTCGGCGGCGGTGCCACCCGGGCAGGCGGCGCGGCACGACCCGCGGTGGCAGACGCTCCCGGCCGCGCAGTCCGAGTCGCGCACGCAGAAGCTGCGAGGCGCGGTGTCCACCTGGCAGAAGCCCAGCACGCAGACCTCCGCCGCCCCGCAGGCGCGCGTCGCGTCGCAGCCCGCCACGCAGCGGCCGTCGGCGCAGACCGATCCCGCCGCGCAGTCGGCCGCCCGGGCGCACTGGCTCCCGGGCTGCGAGGGCTGATCGCAGTATCCGCCCACGCAGGACTGCGTCGAGGGGCACGCCGTCAGGGCGCCACACGGCGAGAGGCATCGGCCGTCGACGCAGTCCCGCCCCGCGCCGCAGTCGCTCGCGAACTGGCACACCGCCGCGCCGCCCAGGCAGCGGCCCGCGAGGCAGCGCTCTCCGCTGGCGCAGCCCGAGTCGGAGCGGCACTGCGACGGCGTCACGCAGGAGCCCGAGCGCAGGTCGCAGACGAGCCCCGCTCCCGCGACGGCGCAGTCCCGATCGAGCCGGCACCCGGCGCTCACGCCCGCGTCGACCGACGGAGCCGCGGCGTCAGAGCCCGGCACCGCCGCCTCGCCGACCGCGGCGCTCGCGTCGACCTCCCCGCGGGAGCCGTCGTGGCGGCCGTCGCGGTCCTCGCAGTCCTCGCGGTCCCCGCGATCTCCCTGGTGCCTGGCATCGCGGTGGTCGCTGTGGGACGGGCGGTCCCTGCAGTCCTCGCGCTCATGGTGGTGGCAGCCCGCTACGGCGAGCGCGCTCAGCAAGACGATCGATCGCATCATCGGTTTCCTCGGCTCTCTCTCTGCGGTGTGAGGTTGCCGGGGGCAGCCTCGCGCACCCCCCATTGGTCCCGGCGGGGCGAGGGCCTTCATCCGGTGATGACGAATCTCACCCTCGTATCAATCGACGACGCCCGATGAAGGTTCTCGTCCGCGGCGGCGACGCATGGCAGGAGAAGCCACCCGATGCGCCGGTCGCCCATGCCTTCACTCGTCGCTGCGCTGCCGCTCCTGCTCGGGGCTCGCGCCGCGTGGGCCCAGACCGCGCCGACCGCCGTCTGCGCTCCGACCGTCGAGCTCGGCGAGGGCATTCCCCCCCGCATGGCGCAGCGGCTCCGCCGGGCGCTCGACCTCGCCGCCGCGAGCCTTCCCCCCGCCTCGCCCTGCTCTCCCTCCCGCGCTCGCCTCGACTGGAGCGACCATGAGCTCTCGGTGCACATCTCCCTCGACGACGGTCGCATCGCGGTGCGCACCCTGGAGTCGCTCGAAGACGTCCTGCCGACGCTGCTCTCGGTGCTCGCCGTCCCTGCGCCCGATCCCGAGGCCCCGGAGGCGCCTCCGGCGGTCGTCCCCGCGCCCGTCGCGCCCGCTCCTCCGCTCCTCGGCCTCCGCCCGCCAGCGATCGCTCCCCCCGTCGCGCCTGCGCCACGGCGGGCCCCGTCGGGCTGGTCGCTGCTGCTCTCCGCAACGGGGGGGCTGGGGTTTCAGTACGAAGACGAGGCCCTGCTGCGCGCCAGCGTGGAGGTCGGCCTCGCGACGCCTCGCCTCGCCCTGGGCGCCCGCGCCTCGGTGGCCGTGAGCCTCGACGACGACCGCCACCCCGGCCTCGCCAACGCGATCCAGCCCCGCCCGGGGCGCGATCGCATCGAGTCCAGCGCGGTGCTCTCGGCTCGCGCCCGGCTCGGGTCCGGCCGGCTGCGCGGCGAGTTCGGCGGCTTCGGCGGCGTCTCCCACTCCGCCGCGGGCACCGACACCGGCTGGCTCCCTCGCGTGGGCCTCGAGGCCTCCTTCGGGTGGCAGCTCACGCGAACGCTCACCACCTTCGTCCGCACCGAAGGCTACCTCGACCTCGGCAGCGGGATCGGTCCGGGCGCGGCCCTCTCCCTCGGCCTCGCCTGGGAGCCGCGGCGATGAGCCCTCGCGTGCTGCGACCCCTGCTCACCCTCGTTCCCGAGGACGACAGCGTGCTGCTCCAGCGCGTGGCGACCGGGGACGTCAACGCCCTCGGCGTGGCCTTCGACCGCTTCCACCGCGACGTCTACGCGGTGCTCGCCCGCCTCCGGGGCACGCGCGTCGACCTCGACGACCTCGTGCAGACCACCTTCCTCGCGCTCCCCCGCGCGGCCCACAACTACGACCCGCTGGCCTCGGCGCGGTCGTTCGTCATCGGCGTCGCGCTCCAGATCGCCCGCCGGGAGCGCCGCAACCTGGTGCGTCGGTGGCGGCTCTGGCAGGCGCGATCCCACGAGCTCGACATCCCGGAGGGGGACATCGACCCGGAGCGCAGGGCGGGCGACCGCGAGGACTTCTCCGCCCTGGAGTCGGCCCTCGGCGGGTTGTCGCACGCCCAGCGCGAGGTGATCATCCTCCACGAGGTCCAAGGGATGAAGGGCGAGGAGATCGCCCAGGCGCTGGGGGTCCCGGTGAACACGGTCTGGACCCGGCTGCACCACGCCCGCAACGCCCTGCGTGCGGCGCTCGATGCGCGGGGTGGGCGATGAGCTCCCAGGTGACCCGCGGGTGCGCCCGCATCGGGGAGGTCGAGGCCGCGATCGACGAGCGGCTCGAGGCGGCGCACGCGGCGGAGGCGCTGGCCCACGCCCGGGGCTGCGCGGCGTGCGGGGCGATGGAGCGCTCGCTGCGGTCGCTGCGGGAGATGGCGCGCTCGCTCCCGGAGCCGTCGATCGACGCGGAGGCGGCGCAGCGGGTGCGCGCGGAGGTGATCGCGGGCGCCTCGCTCGGCGGCCACGGTCGCTCGACGACGACGGCGGTGCGACGGGCGCTGGCGGTGGCCGCGGCGGTGACGCTGGTGGTGCTGGGCGCGGCGATGCTCCGGCCGCGGTCGGCCTCGCCCCGAACGGCGGCGGAGGGCATCGACCTCGCGGGCGCCGGAACGCTTCGGCCCGAGCGCGCGGCGGTGTATCGCGTGGAGCGCGCCGGGTCCGACACGCGCATCGCGCTCACCGAGGGGACCATCCACCTCGCGGTGGAGCACCGCCGGCGCTCGGAGCGCTTCGTGGTGGCGCTCACCGACGCGGAGGTCGAGGTGCGGGGGACGCGCTTCGCCGTCGACGCCCACCAGGGTCACCTGCGGAGGGTGAGGGTGACCGAGGGCCTGGTGGCGGTGCGCCGCGCAGGGCAGCCCGAGCGCCTGGTCGGTCCGGGCTCGACCCTGGAGGTGACCGAGCCGGCGGCGGTCGCTCCGGCGGCGGCCACGCTCGACCCGATGGAGCCTCGGGCGCCGGCACCGGAGCCCGGAGCGGTGACGCCGGCGCCGCGCGTCGAGGCGCCGCGGACCCCGTCGGAGGCGGGGGGGACGGCGGCGTCGAGGGATTTCCGCGCGGGCGCGCTGGCCTATGTGCGGGGCGAGCCGGGGGAGGCGGCGAGGGCGCTGCAGAGGTTCCTGGCGGCGGCGACGGCGAGGGACCCTCGGCGCGAGGACGCGCGGTACGTGCTGGTGCTGGCGCTCGACGCGACGCGCGACCCGGGCGCCGAGCGCGCGGCGAGGGAGTACCTGGGCGAGTTTCCCAACGGGCTGCGGCGCGCGGAGGTGACCGTGCGGCTGACCCGGCGGCTCGCCGCGAGGGGCGCCTGCGACGCGGCCGCGAGCGCGGCGCTGGGGATGCCCGAGCACGCCGAGGCGGGGCTCCGCACGCAGGTGGCGCAGGCGCTCTCCCGCTGCGCGGTCGCTCCCGGGGAGTGATCCGCCCGCGCCGATGGACACCCGCCATCGCCCCATGAGAGACCCCCCGCCATGGCCCTGGTACGACCGTTTCGCGCGCTTCGTCCGCCCCCTGGCCTCGCTGCCCGGGTGGCCTCTCCGCCCTACGACGTGATCAACACCCGCGAGGCCCGCGCGCTCGCCTCGGGCAACGTCGACTCCTTCCTCCGGGTGGCCCGCCCCGAGGTCGACCTCGCCCCTGGCGTCGATGAGCACGCCGACGAGGTCTACGCCCAGGGTGCGCGCAACCTCGCCGAGCTGCGCGACCGCGGGGTGCTGCTCCAGGACGCCTCCCCGCGCATCTACGTCTACGCCCAGACCATGGGAGCGCACCGCCAGGTGGGCCTCGTCGGCTGCGTCTCGGTCGACGAGTACGACCGGGACATCATCCGCAAGCACGAGAAGACCCGCGCGGACAAGGAGGACGACCGCACCCGCCACATCGACGTCCTCGACGCGCATGACGAGCCGGTGTTCCTGGCGTACCGGGCGCATCCGGCGATCGACGCGCTGGTCTCGGCCATCACCGCGCTCGCCCCCGACACCGACCTGACCACGGACGACGGCATCCGGCATACGGTGTGGGTCCCGACGGAGGAGCAGTCCGACGCGCTGTCGGCGCACTTCGCCGAGGTGCCCGCGCTCTACGTCGCCGACGGCCACCATCGAAGCGCCGCCTCGTCGCGCGTCCACGCGAAGCGCCGCGGAACCCCCGGCGAGCACGACCGCTTCCTCGCGGTGCTCTTCCCCGACGAGCAGCTTCAGATCCTGGCGTACCACCGGCTGGTGCGCGACCGGCAGGGGCGCTCCCCGGAGGCGCTGCTCGCCGCGCTGGGGGAGGTCTGCGCCCTCGAGCCCGCCGCGACGGCGTCGCCTCCGTCACCGAAGTCGATGGGCTTCTACGTCGGCGGCCGCTGGTACCTCGGCACCGTCCGAGAGGGCCTCTGGAACACCTCCGACCCGGTGGCCTCGCTCGACGCCTCGCTCTGCCAGGACCTCGTCCTCGACCGCATCTTCGGCATCACCGACCCTCGACGCGACGACCACGTCGACTTCGTGGGCGGCATCCGAGGCACCCACGAGCTGGAGCGCCGGGTGCGCGAGGAGGGCTGGTCGCTGGCGATCGCGATGTACCCGACGCGCATCGGCGAGCTGCTCGCGGTGAGCGACGCGGGTCGGCTGATGCCCCCGAAGAGCACGTGGTTCGAGCCCAAGCTGCGGAGCGGGCTCTTCGTGCACCTGATGGGGTGATGCTCCCGCGCTCCCTGGCGCGCTGTCTGACGGGTGCGTGATAGCGTCGCCGCGATGTCCAGGCGAGCAGCGATCGTGGCCCTGGTTCTGGCGGGTTGTGGGGCGCGTACGGGCCTCCGCGATGAGCGCATCGACGCCGCCTCCGATGTCGTCGACGCGAGCGACATCGTGGACGCCCCCGACGTCTTCGACGCCCCCGACGTCTTCGACGCCCCCGACGTCTTCGACGCCCCCGACGTCTTCGACGCCCCCGACGTCTTCGACGCCCCCGATGTCCCCGATGTCCCCGATGTCCCCGACGCCCCCGACGTCCCCGACGTCCCCGACGTCCCCGATGTCCCTGATGTCCCCGATGTCCCCGATGCGTGCATGCCGGTGCGGGACTTCTGCGGTCGCTTCGAGTTCTGCGCCAACGGGCTCGACGACGACTGCAACGGCCGCTCGGACGACGGCTGCCCCTGCGTTCCCGGCGCGGTGCAGCCCTGCTTCGACGGACCTCCCGGCCGCCGTGACGTAGGCGCCTGCCGCGACGGCACCCAGCGCTGCCTCGCCATCGGCCGATGGACCGAGTGCGAAGGCGGCATCTCCCCGCAGCCCGACATCTGCAACGGCCAGGACAACACCTGCACCGGCTGCCCCACCGACCTCGGCTGCCCCATCCTGTGCCCCGGACCGGGCGATCCTCGCGTCCCCGATGGCCACCCCTTCGGGGAGTACCCCTTGCGCGGCGCCCTGTTCTTCGGCGGCCGCGCCACCTCGTGGCGATGGACCATCCAGGGAGGTCCCTGCGATCAGCTCGTGGCGACGAGCAGCTTCACGCTCAGCACCCCCAACCAGCGCGACGCGGTCTTCCGCCCTTCGCTCTCCGGCGACTACACGGTCACCCTGACGGTGACGGTCCCCGATGGCAGCACGCTGTCATGCACCTTCGTGGTCCACATCGCGGGCCCCGGCCTTCGCGTCGAGCTCTGCTGGGATCGCAGCAACGACGTCGACGTGGACCTCTACCTCCACCGCCCCGGCAGCCGCGCCCCGTGGTGGCCCGCCGTGGGCGCCGCGCAGCCCACGCAGGACGCCTGTAGCTGGGCCAATTGCGAGGCGGTGATCCGTGGCGAGACCGGCGGCGCCCCCACGCCTCGCGCCAACTGGGGCTATCTGCCGTCGCCGCTCAGCGAGTGCCAGGACGGCCCTCACGGCGCCGAGTGGCGGGCGCTGGGCTTCTGCGCCAACCCCCGGCTCGACATCGACAACAACCTCTCCAAGGCCCGCGGAACCCCCGAGAACATCAACATCGACCGCCCCCGCGACGGCGAGACCTTCCGGGTGATGGCCCACAACTTCACCGGGACCCTCACCCACCCGGTGGTGAACATCTACTGCGACGGCAGGCTCTACGGCACCTACGGCGCCGCGCCCGACCTGGTGACCGGCTTCGCGGCGACCGGCGGCTTCGCTCGCGGCGCGATGTGGCGCGCGGTGGACGTCACGACGCGAGTCAACGCCGCGGGCGAGACCCGCTGCGAGCTCAACGAGGTGCACCCGCCGGGCGCCACCTCGGGCTACGACGTCACCATCGACAACGTGAGGTACTGAGCCCCGACGGGCTGAGGTCTCCCGCGCGCCCCGCTGGTATAACCCCCGCCGATGTCCACCAGCCCAGCTCGGGAAGCCGCCGTCCGCGCCTACCTCTCGGCCCTCGCGGAGTTCGAGTCCGCGCTCACGGTGCTCGGCCTCGGCGAGCGCGTCCTCTCCGACGGCCTCGCGCCCTTCGCCGACCTCGCGGCGCACCTCGCCACCGAGGCCTCGGCCGCGCCGTCGATCCCCAGCGCCGACGGCCTCTGGCGCCCCCGCGACCCGGACGCCCTCCAGGGCATCACGGACGTCTACGAGGTCCCCGGCCGCTTCGCCTTCCAGGGCGACGACGACGCCAACCTCCGCGCGCTCGCCGGCCGGGTGACCGCCGCCCGCGCCGAGCTCACCCGCCAGCTCACCCGCCTCGAACAGCTCGCCGCAGCGCCCGCCCGCGTCAGCGCCGCCGCCGAGTCGATGGAGCGCACCGAGCTCGAGAACAGCCGCGCCCAGGAGGCCGAGCTGCTGCGCCAGTTCGAGCCCGAGGCCGCGCAGCTACGCGACCTCTGCAAGCGCCTGCTCGAGGCCGTCCGCGCCACGCGCCGCCCTGACCTCTCGCGCCTCGACACCGCCGACGCCCTCTACCAGGAGTACGTCGCCCGCGTGGGCGGGCTCTACGGCAAGGCGCTCCCGGTGCTGCGAGACGCCATCGCGGCGCTCTCCAAGGTGGCCCGCTGCGAGGTGCCGCCGTCGTGGCCCGACGCGCTGCCCTTCGCCGCGCACCTCCCCGACGACCTCATCACCTCGCCGGTGCCGGAGAGCCTCGCGGTGCAGCAGCTACGGCAGGCGCTGGAGTCCCAGGCCCAGCAGGAGGCCGCGCTCCTGCGCGCCCAGGACGAGCTCGGGGTGCAGCTCCGCCGGGTCGACGGCGAGGTCGCGGCGATGGTGCAGCGCGAGGTCGAGCTGCTCACCGAGGTGGAGACCGCCAAGCTGGTGCTGCGCTGGTGCACCCGTCATGACTCGGTCGACCTCGCGCGCGCGGCGCTGTCGGCGATCCAGGCCGAGGGGCAGGCGCACACGCAGGCGATGGCCGCGGTGCAGGCCGAGGGCGAGCGGGTGCTCTCGCAGATCGCGGCCGTCCAGGCGGACGCGACGGAGTGGGCGCAGGCGGTACAGGTGAAGGACGCGGCGCTGACGAAGCACCGCGGCGACGAGCCGGCGCTCTTCGGCAAGGACGACTGGCGCAAGAAGCACCTGGAGCTCGAAGACGAGGTCAACGACCTGCGCGGGGAGCTACAGCAGCGGCAGCAGCGCATCGTGGAGATGAACGCCGAGGTGGCCCGGCTGCGGGCCCGCGCGAGCGCCGAGCAGGCGACCATCACCACGCTCACCCAGCAGCTCGAAGAGGGCCGCCGCCGCGAGGCCCAGAGCCTCAAGGAACTCCTCGACGTCGAGAAGGAGCTCGGCGCGTCGGTTCCGGCGCGTCGCCTTCACACGACCCAGGCGGAGGAGCTCCTGGCGGCCGCGGTGGCCGCCCGCAACGAGCTGCGCGCCCGCGTCGAGCGGATGACCACCGAGTCGCGCCGGGTGAAGGAGGACGCCGACCGCGCCGCGGTGCAGCTGAAGCAGCTGGCGGCCGAGCGGGCGCGCACCGAGTCGGGCCTGGCGGTGGCGCTGCGGCAGTCCGGAGCGGCGCACGAGGAGGCGCTGCGCTCTCTGTCGGTGCGGCGTCAGGCGGCCTTCGAGAGCCACGCGGGCCAGGTGCTGGCGGGCCTCGAGGAGTCGCTGGCGCAGGTCGACCGCAACTTCATCGAGCCCGCGCGAAGGGCGATGCTGGTGCGCGCGGGGGTGATGACCGACGCGCCGGTGACGCTGCGGGCGAGGGGGGCCGAGCTGGAGGCCGCGCTGCCCGAGCTGCGGGGGCGCTGGGCCGCGGTGGTCGACCCGGTGGTGGAGTCTCTGGCGGCGGTGGAGGGGGGCTTCCTGGCGACGATCGGGGGGCGGCTGCGCCCGGCCTGGCGCGACGGATCAGCGCAGCCGTAGCTCGCCGCGTCCGCGGGCGGCGAGGGCGGCGAGGAAGGTGCGGTCCTGGTCGGGGCCGATGCCGACGACGTCGAGGCGCATCCGGGACGAGACCCCATCGGCGAGGCCGAGGAGGGCGCGGGCGATGGTCTCGCGGTCCGTGGGTCGGCCGTCGGAGAGGAGCACGATCTGCTCGGGCTGCATGGCGGCGGCGGCCTCCAGGGCGGCGACGGGCTCGGTCTCGTCGCGGGGCTGGAGCGCGCCGATCCAGCGGATGGCCTCGGAGAGCCCGTCGCGGTCCATGAGCCTGGGGTTCTGCCAGAGGGTGGTGACGTTGGAGCTGAAGGCCACGACGTTGACCGCGACGTCGGCGGGGAGCGAGCCGAGCACCTTCACCAGCTCGGCGCGGGCCACGTCGAGCTTGGTGGGGGTGAGCCCCGGGGCGATGGAGAGGTCGACCGCGCGGGGGTCGGGCTCTCGCATGGAGTACGAGACGTCCACCACCAGCACGATCGAGCGCCCGCGAATCGGAACATTGTAGAACGCCGGCTCGGACCGCTCGGCCTCGCGGAGGGCGACCTGCACCGCGGCGGCCATGCGGAGGGCGTCGTCGCTCCCGGCGGGCGCCACGCGGAGCAGCTCATCGAGCGCGCCCATGGTCTGGGTGGAGAGCACCACGTTGCCGCCGGTGGAGACCGCCACCGAGGGGGCGTCGCCCTCCAGCGCGAGGCGCGCGTCGCCCATGGCGGTCACCTCGACCCGCAGCGCCCCGTCGGTCGGAACCCACACCGCCAGCCCCTCGGGGTTGGCCCCCTCGGTGCGCACCGCGAGGTCGCCGCCCTGGATGCGCAGCCGCCAGCGATGCCCCGCCCGATCGGCCACCACGACCACGCCGCCGCCGACGCTCCAGCGGGCTGATCCTTCGCCCTGGGCACGCACCCGAACGCCCGTCCGCCCTCGCGCCGCGACGACGGTGCGGCCGGTGGTGGTGGTGGTGGTGGTGGTGGTGGTGGTGGTCCTGCGGGGGGTGGCGCCCGGCACTCCGACGAGCTCGATGGCCCCATCGACGATGACGAGCCCGCCCTCCACCATCGGCGCTCCGTCGAGGGTGATGGACCCTCCCGCGATGACGTTGTCGTCCTCGCCGACGGTGGTCATGCGCTCGATGGTCACCGATCCCACGCGCCCCATCTGGATGCTCGTGCTGGCGCCACCCGAGGCCCGGGCCGCGGTGCCGACGGTGGCGCTGCTGGTGGTCGTGGAGGAAGTGGTGCTGGTGCTGGTGCTGGTGCTGGTGCTGGTGCTGGTGGCGAGCTCGCCGCCCCCCGAGGTGTTCACGGTCGCCGAGGGCGACGGAGCGTGAACCCCGGCGGTCACCCCCGCCTGTGAATCGATGGACCCACTGGAGGCGAGGGCCGAGGCGATTCCGGCGACCGCTCCTGCCGCGGCGACCACGCGGCCGTCGACGCCGACCCTCGCCGAGGCGCCCTGAGGGGACACCGAAGCGCGGGCGGAGAAGAGGGTTCCGCAGCCGGTGAGGGAGGCGATGAGGGCGAGGGAAGCAGCGAGAGAAGGAGTGTTCATGGAGGGGACCTCGCGATGGCCTTGAGCAGCCACCGTGCCAGTCGCCCACGACGCTCAGACCGCCGCTCCGCCGCCTCCGGATGGCTCGCTCGGAGGTGGCGGCGGCGCCGTCCCGGTGCTCGGAGCTGCGGGCACGTTGCCGATGCGATCGAGGCGCTCTCGCAGCGCGGCCGCGGCGGCGGGCGTGATGCCCGGCAGGCTCAGCGCGCGTCGGTAGCCATCGACCACCGCGGCGGGCGGCAGCCGATCGATCTGCTGGAGCACCATGATTCCCGGGTGATCCTCTCGGGCGACCGCCCCCAGCACCCGATCGAAGACGGGCTGGAAGGTGGGGTAGGGAGCGCGTCGCATGGCCTCCCAGGTCTGGGCGAACTCGCGGGTGTACTCCGGGTGGGTGAGCAGCATCGCGACCTGCGCGTGGCAGGCGAAGGGCAGCGGCGCCGCGCTGTGTCCGAGCAGGTCGACGCAGTACGCGCGCAGCCCTCGCCGCACGACCACGGGGTCGAGGTCGACCGGGGCGTCGGGCGAGCCGAAGGCCTCCGCGGCGGCGCGAGCGACGGCCTCGGGCGTCTCGCGGATGAAGCGCTGGAAGGCCTCCGCGCGATCGGGTTGATCGGCGGTGGGCGCGAGGAGCGAGAGCGCGGCGATGTGCCCGACGGTGCAGTCGCGGCAGGCGTCGGAGGAGCACGCCCCCGGGCCGAGGTCCGGCGCGCAGGTCTTGAGGCGCTCGAGCAGCGCGCTCCTCGGGCCCTCGCAGGAGCGGTCGACGGCGAGGTTCATCTGGGTGCGCTGCGCGACCGGCGTCTGGCCCGAGCGGAGCGCCCTCGCGAAGACCTCCACGCAGGTCGGCGAGTACATGGAGCAGGTGGCGCCGCGGACGGTCCCTGCGGTGCAGTGCTCGTAGGCGAAGGGACCCTCCGGGCGGGACTTCTCGATGAAGCGGTCGCGCGCATCGGCCGAGGCGCGCATGAAGTTCAGGCGAAACTCCGCGCGGGGCCTGGGCTCTCGCCGGGCGCGCCAGGTCTCGTCGAGCTGCGAGGCGCAGGCGAGGCAGCCCGGGGTGGTGCACCGCGGGAGGGAGCTGGAGAAGTCCACCGACGACTCGCGACAGGGCGCCCACGGGTCGGCGGGCTTGCACGAGGCGGCGAGCCCCAGGCACAGGAGCCACTGGGCGAACGATGGGCGCATGGGAAGGCCTCCTCCCGATGGGTCGAGGGACGATGGATCAGTTGCCGCGGCGCTGGCAGGCGCGCATTCCGCTGGTGAGCTCCGGGGGCACCGTGGGCTCGCCGAGGATGCTCTGACCGAAGCGCTCCCACCGCAAGCCGAAGCCCGCGCCCGGGAGGTTGGACCACCAGATGTGCATCGCCCGGCCCTTGATGTTGCGCATCGGGACGAAGCCCCAGTAGCGGGAGTCGTAGCTGTTGTCGCGGTTGTCGCCCATCACGAAGACCTGCCCCGGGGGCACGGTGCAGGGCGCTCGCACGCAGAACTCCGCCATGTTGGACTCGCGCTCGGCCGGGTCGCGAGAGAGCAGCGTGAGGTAGCTGTACTGCCCGTGGGTCTCGCGGAAGAGCCTCCGCGGCGGAACCTCCCCGTGCGTCACCCCTTCGCCGTCGTCGCCGCGCCACGGCCCCACCTCGCAGCGGGAGAGCGGCTGACCGTTGACCTCGACGGAGCCGTCTTCGCGCACCCAGATGCGATCGCCGGGGAGGCCCATCACCCGCTTGATGAAGTCCTTGGCCGGGTCCTGCGGGTAGACGAAGACCACCACCTCGCCGCGCGCCACGGTGGCCCCCTGGAAGAGCCTCCGCTGCGAGTAGGGGACGAGCGGGCCGTAGATGAACTTGTTGACGAAGATGTTGTCCCCGACGTTGAGCGTCGGATACATCGACGGCGACGGGATCTTGAACGCCTCCACCACGAAGGCGCGCACCCCGAGGGCGACGAGCACGGCCACGCCGATGGCCTCGACGTACTCCCGGGTGGTGCCCTTGCGCACGCTGGAGAGGTGCTGCTCCATGGCGACGTCGAGGGCGCGCACGGCCTTGGCGGCGGCCGGAGCGTCCCTGGCGGCGAGGGCGTCGTCGATGGCGGCGCTGGCGCCCGTGAGCGCGGCCTTGGCGGGCCCTTGCACCTTGGCCTTCTTCGAGAGTCGCTCGAGCTCCTTCTGGAGTTCGCGGGCCTCGGAGGTGATGGTTCGGAGGTCCATCACCCCGAGGCCTCGGGCGCCCATGACCCGGTCGCGGATGCCGAGCACCACCACCTCGAGCACCGCGAAGGCCAGGAGGTACTGCCACGGCGCCGCGTCGTCGATCACGTGGAGGAGCGCGAGGGACTGCACCAGCGCGACGGCCAGCGCGGCGGGGATCACGAAATACCAGGCCGCGTACCAGACCCGATCCTGCACTGTGGGGGAGCTCATCGACACCTCGCGCGGGGAATGACCGGGCGGCCTATCACTCGATCTTGAGGATGGCCAGAAAGGCCTCCTGCGGGATGTCCACCGAACCGACGGACTTCATGCGCTTCTTGCCCTCCTTCTGCTTCTCGAGCAGCTTGCGCTTGCGCGAGATGTCGCCGCCGTAGCACTTGGCGGTGACGTTCTTCCGGATGGCGCCGATGGTCTCCCGGGCGATGATCTTGCCGCCGATGGCCGCCTGGATGGCGACCTCGTACTGCTGCCGCTGGATCACCTCCTTCAGCTTGGCGGCGAGGTCGCGACCGCGCTTGTGCGACTTCTCCTTGTTGAGGATCACGCTCAGCGCATCGACGGGCTCGCCGTTGACCAGCATGTCGACACGCACGAGGTCGCCCTCGCGGTAGCCGATGAGCTCGTAGTCCATCGAGGCGTAGCCCTTGGAGGCGCTCTTGAGCTTGTCGAAGAAGTCGAAGAGCACCTCGTTGAGGGGCATCTCGTAGGTGAGGATCACGCGCTCGGGCCCGTTGTAGGTCATCCCGATCTGGGTGCCTCGACGGTCCTGGCAGAGCTGCATGATGGTGCCGACGCTGGAGGCGGGGGTGTGGAGCGTGACCTTGAGGAAGGGCTCGTCGATGGCGAGGATGCGCCCCGGGTCGGGGAGCCGCGAGGGGTTCTCGACCTCCATGGTGTCGCCATTACGCAGCCGCACCCGGTACACCACGCTGGGGGCCGTGGTGATGAGGTCGAGGTTGTACTCGCGCTCCAGGCGCTCCTGGATGATCTCCATGTGGAGCAGCCCCAGGAAGCCGCAGCGGAAGCCGAAGCCGAGCGCGTCGGAGGTGTCGGGGTCGAAGCGAAACGAGGCGTCGTTGAGCCGGAGCTTCTCGAGCGCGTCGCGCAGGGCGGTGTAGTCCACGCTGTCCGTCGGGAAGATGCCCGCGAACACCATGGGCTTGACCTCCTTGTAGCCGGGGAGGGCCTCGGTCGCGCGCTTCTTGGCGTGGGTGATGGTGTCGCCGACCTTGGTGTCGTGCACCGAGCGGATGTTGGCCGCGAGGAAGCCCACCTCGCCCGGACCGAGCTCGCTGAGGGCGATCGGGTGCGGGGTGAAGACACCGATCTCGGTGACCTCGTACTCCCGCTGGGTGGCCATCAGGTAGATCTTGTCGCCCTTGCGGAGGGTGCCCTCCATCACCCGCACGACCACGACGGCGCCGCGGTAGCTGTCGTACCAGCTGTCGAAGAGGAGGGCGCGCAGGGGGGCCTTCGGGTCGCCCACCGGCGGGCGCACCTTCTTCACGATCGACTCGAGGATGTCCTTGATGCCGATGCCGGTCTTGCCCGAGGCGAGCACGGCCTCGGTGGCATCGATGCCCACGACGTCCTCGATCTCCTGCCGGGTGCGGTCGGGGTCGGCGCTCGGGAGGTCGACCTTGTTGAGCACGGGGATGACGTTGAGGTTGGCCTCGACGGCCAGGTAGACGTTGGCGAGGGTCTGGGCCTCGACCCCTTGGGTGCAGTCGACCACCAGCAGGGCGCCCTCGCACGCGGAGAGCGAGCGCGAGACCTCGTAGGTGAAGTCGACGTGTCCGGGGGTGTCGATGAGGTTGAGCTGGTAGAGCTGCCCGTCGTCGGCCGTGTAGTGCAGGCGGACGTGCTGCGCCTTGATGGTGATCCCGCGCTCTCGCTCGATGTCCATCTTGTCGAGAAACTGCTCGACGCGCTCACGCGCCGAGAGGGCCCCGGTGAAGTCGAGGATGCGATCGGCCAGCGTGCTCTTGCCGTGGTCGATGTGCGCGATGATGGAGAAATTGCGGATGTGCTGCGGTTCAGTCGACATATTCAGCCGACCGGCGTCCTAGCAGATTTCCGCGGAGGGTGAGTGACCGACTGAATCAGGTCGGGCGACGAGACGGCCCGTTGTCGACGAGCGGGAGCTGGCCGGGGAGCTTCTCGCGATGCTTCTGCAACACCATGTCGATGCCCTCGCGGATGAACTCCGCCATGGGCACCTTGGTGCGCTCGTTGAGGAGCTTCAGCAGCTCGAGCTGCTCGGGCTCGATGTAGATCGTCGTCGAGACCTTCTTGCGCGGCATGGCCCTTCGTCCCGCAGCGATCGGTTGCTGTGGTGAACCGTCATCCTTGTTGAGGGTGAGGTTTGCGATCGCGGCGCTTCCGAGCTTTTCGTCCACGATGAACATCTCCACCACCCAGGGAACGGGTTACCAATGCCTGTACCCTACGATGCGGGTAGGTGCACCGTCAACGCGATCTTCCATCGTCGCAAGTCAGGTGCAGTATTTTCCAGGCTTTGCCCCTGTAAGAGGTCTCTGGCAGGAGAGTCTTGCAAGACTTCGAGGGGAATGGCAGGCGCGCTTGCCCTGGGTGCACGGGGGTCTTTACAGTAAGGCGTCCGCGATGAGCGCGGCCGATGGGGTCTGCGACGTGGACGGAGCGAGTGCATGACGGAGCGGGTACGGGTGGCGGCGGCGGCAGTCGCGGTGGTGTTGCTTGGTTGTTCGGGCGACGCGACGTCCGGGGCGGGGCGCCGTTCTAACGAGAGCGCGGCGGCGCAGCGGGAGCCTCGCAGCGCGCCGATGCCCCACGAGGACTGCGTGACGGGCACCAACATCTCGTCCCTGGACGTGAACGGTGACGGTCAGGTGGATATCCGCACGGAGATGTCCGGCGGACAGCCCCGGTGCCGGGAGACCGACGCGAACTTCGACGGCCGGGTGGACATCTACCGATGGTTCGACCCGGGGAGCGGCCAGGTGACGAGGGTCGAGGAGGACTACGACTTCGACGGCCGGGTCGACGTGGTGGCGACCTTCGCGGCGGGCGTCCTGACGAGCGACGTCATGGACACCAACTTCGACGGGCTCACGGACACGTGGCGCAACTATCGGGGAGGGCGGGTGGTGGAGCTTCGCCGCGACGCCGACGGCGACGGCCGCGTCGACACCTGGGAGCGCTTCGACGACACGGGCCGGGTGACCTACTCGGCCACGGACGCCAACCGCGACGGCACCCCGGACGAGGACGACGCCGGAACTCCAGCGCCGTCGGCGGATGGCGGCTCGACGGTGGTGAGTGCGATCCCGACGACCCCGACGCCGCAGCCGACCTCGGCGGTCGACGGCGGGGCAGCGGGCGGCGCTCAGAAGGGCGGCAGGCGATGAAGAAGTGGGCAGCCATCGGGGCGCTCGTGGCGCTGGGGTGTTCGTCGACGGGGACGAGCGCGCGTCGGCTGGTCGTGCGCCGTGCGACGGGGATGCAGACCTCGACCGCGCATGAAGACCGGAGCCGGTGCGACGCCACGCGGCCCGGCCGGTCGTCGAGCGAGTACGACACCAACAGCGACGGCGTGCCGGACGTGAGGAAGGTCTTCCAGACCGTGGGCGAGGCCTCGGAGGTGCACTCCGTGCTCGTGTGCCGCGAGGTCGACCTGAACCACGACGGCAGCAAGGACGTGTTCCGCTTCTACAACGACGAGGGGCGCACCCTGCGTGAAGAGGAAGACCGCGACTTCGACGGTCGCATCGACGTGATCACCTACTTCGAGGGCGGCGACGTCGTGCGGAGGGAGTTCGACACCAACTCCGACGGCATGGTCGACATGCGCCTCTACTTCCGCGACCACCGGGCCTTCCGCGCCGAGCGGGAGCTTCAGGCCGACAGCAGCCCGGACTTCCACGCGGACTACTGGGAGTTCTTCGACACCCACGGCAACATCGTCCGCATCGGCTGGGACTACGACCACGATGGCCGCGCCGACCGTTGGGACCGCATCGACCGGCTCGCTCCGCAGCGCCCCCAGGCCAGCGCGCAGCAGCCTTCCTCGCAGCCCGCCCCGCCGCCCGGAACGCCGACGGCGACTCCGAGCACACCCGCACCCGCCCCAGCACCCGCCCCGGCTACGCCGTCGGCAGCATCGAGCGTGACCCCGTGACGACAACCAAAGGAGAGCGCCTTCAGAAGGTGCTCGCGCGCGCCGGAGTGGCCTCGCGCCGCCACGCTGAAGAGCTGATCACCGCCGGGCGCGTTCGCGTCAACGGCCGCGTGGTGACGGAGATGGGAGTGCGGGTCGACCCCCGCCGCGACAAGGTCGAGCTCGACGGCAAGCGGCTGGTCTCCGAGCCGCTCGTGCACGTCGTGATGCACAAACCTCGCGGGGTGATGACGACGCTGAGCGACCCGGAGGGTCGACCCACGGTGGCCGACATCCTCAAGAACCTTCCTGCCCGCGTGTACCCGGTGGGGCGCCTCGACTTCCACACCTCCGGGGTGATGCTGGCCACCAACGACGGCGCCCTGGCGCAGGCGCTGCTGCACCCCCGCAAGGCGGTCGCGAAGGTCTACGTCTGCAAGGTGCGCGGGGTGGTCACGGACCTTCAGCTCGACAAGCTCCGCGAGGGCGTGATGCTGGCGCCGTCGGAGAGCGACCCGGGCGAGGCGCCTCGCAAGACGCTGCCGGCCGATGTGAAGCTGCTGAGGCACACGCCGTCGATGGTGTCCGACGAGCGCGGCGAGCCGATCAACGACGGCGCCACGTGGATGGAGGTGACGCTGCGTGAGGGGCGCACCCGGCAGATCCACCGCATGGCGGAGGCCGTCGGGCTCTTCGTGATGCGCCTCGCTCGCATCTCCTTCGCGGGCATCACCGCGGAGGGGCTGCGTCCCGGCGAGAAGCGCACGCTGACCGACGACGAGGTCACGCTCCTGCGCCGCGAGTACCTGCGCGCTGCGGAGGCGGCCGCCTTCGCCAAGGGCCACGACGGCGACTATCCCGAGGAGGTCGAGGAGGAGACCGAGGTCGCGCCTGCGCCCGTGCGCAAGCGAGTGGTCAAGCGACCGGGCGGACAGGCGGGACGCGTGGTCGGCGAGAGCGTGAGCCGCGCCCGAGAGGCGGCGTCCGGCACCACGCGCAGCGCGAAGGTTCCGGCGCCCGGCACGCGGCGGGAGACCAAGGCCCCGGCGGTCACGACGCGTCGGGAGAACAAGGCTCCGGCGGGGCGCGGCGCGCCGAAGCAGGGAGCCTCTACGCACTCAGATCGAGGCGGGGCTGGGCCCAAGAGCGGAGGCCGTGGAGGTCGTCGCGGGACGAAGTGAACATTTTCGTTGACGGTCGAAGGGGAGGGCGATAGAAGCGGCCATCCCTGACGCGGGGTGGAGCAGCCTGGTAGCTCGTCGGGCTCATAACCCGAAGGTCGTAGGTTCAAATCCTGCCCCCGCAACCACTAGAAACCGGAGGATTCGCAGCGATGCGGGTCCTCCGGTTTTTGCGTTTGGGCCACTCGTTGGGCCACGGTGGCGGGGGAGGGGACGACCGGGGGTAGATCCAGGAGGTGCAGCCGCGACCGCGGGGACTGCACCAGTCACGTCGTGAAGCCAGCGTTAGGAGCTGGGACATGGCGAGGCCGATCAAGCATGGGCAGAAGTGGCGCATCCGGTGGATCGACGAGAAGGGCGAGCGCCGAAGCGCCGTCTACGACACCCGACCGCTGGCGATGCGCGCACAGCGTGCCCGAGAGCACGAGGTCGACGAGGTGAAGCAGGGGCTGCGGGCCCCCGCGCCGCCCGACATGAAGTTCACCGACCTTGAGGACTACTGGATCAAGCACCGGGTGCCCCAGAAGCGGTCGGGCCAGAACGACATCAGCATCATCAAGAAGCATCTCCACCCTGCCTTCCGCAACAGGCGACTGCGGGACCTGGGCGTGCACGCGGTCGATGCCCTCGTCGCGACCCTGGCGACGAAGCACCGGAAGACCGTCGCCAACGTCCTCACGTTGCTCATCTCCATGCTCAACGCCGCTGTGGAGCTGGGCTGGCTGCTGAAGGCGCCGCGCATCCGCAAGCCCAAGGTGAAGACCGCGGACGCCGACTTCCGCTACCTCCGCACCAAGGAGCAGCTCGCCCTCTTTCTCGGCGCTGCCCGGAGCGAGGGTGATCACATCCACGCGCTGTATGCGACGGCCATCCACACCGGGCTGCGGGCAGGAGAGCTCGCCGCGCTCCGGTGGGACGACGTGGATTTCTCCCGGCGCATCATCACCGTGTCCAAGTCGTTCGACGGGCCGACGAAGTCGGGGGTCGTGCGACACGTTCCACTCGTCGACGCGCTCCTGCCCACCCTCGCCGCCTGGAAGCTCCGCGGCCCTGGAGTGCGTCTCTTCACGAGCGAGCGAGGCACGATGCTCGGCAAGAGCGCGAGGCCATTCCAGGAGGTGCTGCACCGCGTGCTGAAGGGCGCGGGCATCGCGGAGGTCGAGCGGAACGGGAAGATGGTGCGGGCGATCACGTTCCACGGGCTGCGGCATACCTTTGCCTCGCACTGGGTGATGGCCGGCGGCGACATCTTCAAGCTCCAGCGGATCCTCGGGCACCAGTCGGTGGCCATGACCATGCGCTACGCCCACCTCGCTCCCGACGCCTTCGCCGGGGACCTCGCGCGCTTCGGGCCCGCCCAAGGCACCGGGCCGGGCGTCGTCATCGAGCTGCCCCGGCGCACGGGCTGAGCACCCCACCCGTCTTGGTGCAGCGCGCGGGGGCGGCGCTGCACTAGATCCCCTCCCGGAACGATCCATCGTGGGCACCGCAAGGAGAGCCCACGATGCCAACGAAGAAGCCCCATCGCCTCCACACCACAGGTCCGACCCATCCCCAAGAAGAGTCTCACGAGGACGTGCCGGGCTTTCCCGGCAGTGGCCGGCCTCCCACCCCAGCGCCGCGGGTCGAGCTGGTGGAGCCCACGGAGTTCGACCTCGTTACCTACCCCGAGGCCGCCGACCTCCTCGGGGTGCAGGTCTCGACGCTGTACTCCCTCGTGCACGCGAAGCGGGTGCCCCACGTACGCATCGGTCCGCGCTTCGTGCGCTTCAGCCGGCAGGCACTGAGGGCGTGGATCGGGTCGCACACCGTGGCACCTCTCAGCGCCCGCGGACGCACTTCGTGACGTCCAAGTGTCGCAGCAGGAAGGGTCTCTCGACGAGGGTCCAACGGCTCTTGAGGCAGCTCAACCTCACGCCCGAACAGAAGGCACCGAATGTAGAAACATCCCAGAAAGCAGGCCCTGTTCAGCGCGAAGCCCAACGCCAGGATCGAGAAGCCACGGCCCTCGAGATGGAGGAGATTCGCCGCACAGCCGCGCACGATCCGCTGGAGGCTCGCGCCATGGAGCTGAAGGCCCTCGGTATGGACCGGGCCGCGGAGAAGATCCGAACGTGCGGCGTCCCGAACCGGTGGCACAAGCCGCGGTGGTGTCGGCTGCGCTGCTGCCCGAACTGCGCAGCGAAGGTAGGCCGACAGCTCGCGCGGGGGCTCGACGAGTACGTGCGGATGATGGAGAGCCCCACCCTGACCCTCTGGACCTACAACACGCCGTCACGTTCGGGACTCCGCGCGGCTATCAGTCTCTTCCGCAAGTGCATCACGGCGCTGAGGAAGAAGAAGAGCGCCGCGAGAATGGTCTGGGCTGCTGGGACGCTGGAGGTGAAGCGACAGAACGACCATCCCGGGTGGCTCGTGCATGGCCACATCATCGTCAACATGACGGTCAGCGACGCAGAGGAGCGGGCAATCGACGCTGACTGGCGCGCCCTCCTGAGAGGGCGTGGAAGCTTCAAGGTCCAGCGCGACAGGCCGATGGTCGATCGCAAGAAGAGGAAGAAGCTGCTCCGGTACATGACCAAGCCAGAGACCTGGGCACCACCGCCAGGGACCATGCCGTCGAAGTACCTCCAGGAGCTCATCGAAGGGAGTCGCGGGGTGCGAACGATCATCCGGTGGCCTCTCGGCCTGTGGTGCAGCCCCGATGCCGACCTTCCGGTCTACAAGGAGGAGGTCCTGGAGGAGGTCGACGACGAACTGATCGACGCCGGCCTGGAGGCTCCGCTGGAGGACCTGGATGAGCCGGAATGCACCCCACCTGACGACGACGAGGACGACCGCATCCCGGAGCCCGTGGAGGCCCGACAGGATGCGCTCTCCGACCTCGACGTTGACCATCTTGTCCTCGACATCTTCTAGCTGCCGGAGGGACGCGGAGCGGGTGCAGGGGCCTGGAGCAGCGGCGACCCGGGGGCGGATCGAAGCCCACTGCGGCGTGGGAGAAGGGTGGAGTGTTTCAACCGGACCAAATGGTCCGCTGCAACGGAGCCGGAGTGCTGAGCGGGACGCTGCCCACGGACCACGTGGTCCGCTCCAGCGAGAGCACCTTCTCCGAGCGTCGATCGGGGATCCTTCCCTGGGCCGGTGGCAACGGTCGGTTTGCGCTCCACAGAAATGACACCGGGTTCCAGGGGGGGTGGCGCCCGCGGTCCCGAGCGTGCTCAACGCCCGCGAACGTGCGCCCGGGGTTCGGCGCCATGGGTCGGAACCCGGAACGCCCGCACCTGTCGCGTGCTGGTAGGGCGAGAGATGACGCCAACTTTGATCGGACGACGCCGATGATCGGCTCGACAGGACCGGGCTCGGGACACACCTTCCATGTGCTGCAAGCCGATCGTCAAGCAGGCGCGGGCGCTCGACGACAACGGCCGCAGTGCAAGGTCGCTGGGCCCCCGCGACCATGACGGCGAAGGTCGACGATGAACATGAGCGAGACGAAGAGCACCCCCACACACGCGGCGGCCGATTGAGCGAGGTGGGATCCATGGTGAGGACGACCTTCACCGACCCGCTCCGGGTCTCCTCCCTGTCTGCCGCCGTGCCTGGGCTCCCCGGCCGGTTGGGCATGACGATGTGCCCGGGCCGGCGCCAACGCGCGCTCTCGGGGGTTCTGTGGAAGCGCGACCTCGCGGTCGACCTCGAACGCCTGGTGGAGGTCGAGTGCATCGACATGCTGGTCTGCCTGGTCGAGCCCCGCGAGCTCTTCGACATCGGCGCGCGCCAGCTCACTGCCGAGGCCGAGCGGCGTGGCCTCGTGGTCGATCACCTCCCGATCCCCGATGGGGGGGTGCCGAGGATGGGACCGGCGCGAGAGCTGGTCGACCGCGTCGTCGCTGCCATGCGCGAGGGGAGGTCCGTCGCCGTCCACTGTGCAGCCGGTCTTGGCCGGTCCGGCACCGTGACGGCCTGCATCCTGATCGCCCTCGGGGTGCGTGCTGAGATCGCGATCCGCGCGGTGCGATTCGTCCGGCCCGGTGCCATCGAGAACCTGCGCCAAGAAGCATTCGTGCACCGGTTCGCGAGGGCCCGGCACGTGTCGTCCACCAGCTCGAAGGCTGTGGGCCCGTCGAAGTCACCCAAGGTGATCGACCTCGCGGAGGTGAAGGCGAAGAAGGTGGCGGTGAACGATGGGGTCCAGCGTGCCCTTGGGCGACTGGACGACGCGCACCGGGAGCTCTTCGGTGCTGCGGTCGCGCTGGCTTGTGCGGGGCCGTGGTCGGCCTGGAGCACTGCCCAGCCGATCGGTACCAAGATGGCCTTCGACACCGCGATGCTCGCCGCGTCGGGAGACCCCCAGGTGAGCGCGCTGGTTGGGGTCATCCGGGCGATCGAGACCGCCGGCAAGACGCTGAGAGGTGCTCCCTGAGAGCCGTCCCTCTTGGGCCGTTGGATCGCCCCAGAGGCCCAGCAATGGCCGCGGGCAATGAGGTCGCAGCGGTCCTGGCCACTGCTCAGCGAGCAGGGGCTGCCGTGGTAGCGTCCGAACACGATGGGGACCCCAGCAACAAGGCCAGCGACGCTGCGGAGGGGCTCTCCCTTTCTCGGAGCGGCGGTGCTGGCCACGTCCACCGCCATGGCCTTCACTCCCGCAGACCTTGCGCGCGCGACGGCCAGGGACAGGAACCTCACGAGAGCCGACCTGAGCCGCGCCAACCTGACCAACACCGACCTTGCCGGCGCACGGTTGTCCCGGGCCAACCTGACGGGCGCGACCCTCACCTACTCGAACCTCGCCCGAGCGGACCTCGTGGGCGCCACCCTCGCGGGCGCCAACCTCACCTATGCCGACCTTCACGGCGCGACCCTTCGGGGCGCTGACCTCACAGGCGCCACGCTCACCGGCGCGATACTCATGGGCGTCGACCTCACCAACGCCAATCTCACCGGCGCGACCTTCAGCGGCCCCGCGATCACCTATCTGGTCGCCAACGCCCAGCGCGCGCCCGTCCTCCACGCGAACCTCCACGGCGTGACCCTCACCCGGGCGAATCTCAGCAATGCGAACCTGACCCAAGGGGACCTCCGCGGCGCTCGCCTCCAGGGTGCCAACCTGACCCAGACGAACCTCCAAGGCGCCGACCTGACCGGTGCAAACCTCGTCGGCGCGCTCCTCACCCGGACGAACCTCCGCAACGCGATTCTCGCCCGGGCGAACCTCCGGGGCGCGACCCTCAGCGGCGTGCTGTGCTCTGCGACGACGCGTTGGCCCGCGGGCTTCGTTGCGCCGCCCTGCCAGTAGTCTTTCGACCGGGATCATCTGGCTGGTGCCGCTCCTGGTGGACGGCGCCGCTGAACCCCCGACCCCGGCTGTCGCAACCTCTCCGCCAGGGCGCGATCCCGCGACCATGCTCACCCTCAAGGTGACCTGCTACTTCTCCGAGTGGAGGTCGGGTCCCTCGCCCTGCCCGTGGGCGAACGTCAGTTTGCGCGGCCGATAAATGACACCGGGGGCCTGGGGGGTGTCCTCGCCGTGAGCAGTCAGCCGCTGCGCGGCACATGAACGGTAGGTGGCGGCCGGCCCAGCTTCACCAACGCCGCGTCTACGGCGGACCAGTCCTCACGTCGGATGGCGTCGAGAAGGTCGCCGCGGGCGTCGCTGGGGTCGAGCACCATCAACTCCAACAGGTCCCGGTGCAGGGCGCCTGCGAAGGCTACCAGGGCGCCGAGGGACGGTTGCCGTTGGCCAGACTCGACCAGCGCCACGAAGCCCGGGGAGAGGTTCGCAGCCAGCGCGAGATCCTGCTGGGACATGTTTACACAGCGTCGAAATCGCCGGATCCGCGCTCCGAGCCGTTGCGCCAGAACTGCTGATCCGACCGCACGAGCCATTCATCGCGGGGTACGGGTCCGTCTTCCCTGCGTCCTTTACACTGTGTAAGGATGTGCGCCGCGCGAGGAGGCGCCGAGTCATGTACCCACCCCAGCAACCACCCCCTGGCTACTATCCCCCTGCCGTCCCACCCCCGCCCCCGAAGCGTTCCACGAGCAAGGTGATGCTCATCGTGGTCGGCCTGATCGGTGGCGTCTGCATCCTCGGCATGGCGGCCGGAAAGGGCGACACACCGCCCGCTGGGAGCGCCACGCCGGCCGCCGCCAGTGCGACGCCCTCACCCACCCACGCCGCGGCCCCTGCGATGGCGGCTGCGGAGCCTACGCGGGAGCCCGTTGCCGTTGTACCTGCTCCGGCCGCAGAGCAGCCAACGCCTCCTCCGGCGACAGCGCCGGCCGCGACGGGTGAGAGCGCAGAGGACGCCGTACCCGTGGGCACCACGGTCTCCGTGGCCGGGCTCGAAGCGACGGTCCTGGGCGCGCGTCTGACGCGCCGCGTGTCGCACCACTACATGCGCCACGAGGCCCCGGAAGGTTCGACGCTGCTCATCCTCCAGTACCGGGTCCGAAACACCACGCATGAGGCCATCCAGGCGCTGAGCTTCGCTGACGCGGTGCTCGTCGGAGGTAGCAGCTACGAGCCGTCCCCGGCGTGCGCCATGGCCGTGAACACGCTGGGCATGGGGGACACCCTGAACCCGGGGCTTCCGCGCACCTTCGAGGCGTGCTTTGAGGTACCCCCCGACGGCCATGGCTTCGTGGCGAAGTTCAACCGCGCGTTCACGGATCGCTTCGCGCAGACGGGCCTTTGAAGAGCCCTGCAACCTCTCCAACGGCCCGGGAAGGAGCGGTCCACGTGGTCCGCTCGAACTGGGGACGACCCCGACCCTCGTGAACGCCTACCGTTAGAACACCCCCGGCTTCGGGGGGTCGGAGTCTTCGCCATCGTCGGCCGCAGAGGGCTCATCTGGGGCCGAGAAGTCGGGACCCTCGTAGGGCTCGAACTTCGCGGGCTGCTCCCATGACGACGCCGGATTCCGCACACCGCGCTCAAGGCCACGTACAAGCCCTTCGGCCTCGCCCTGCAACACTGGAGCGTCGACGAGCCGGCCGACGTAGCGGCGCACTCCGAGTCGCCGCGACCCTTCCCGCCGGTAGAGGAACTGGCGGGCCTCATGGAGCGCCTCGGGGCTGCTTCTCTCCAGCATCGTGCGATAGCTCTTTCCGAACGCCTTGCCGGCCCGCTCCCACGCTGTACGAGCCGAGCCGCCAGCTTTCTTGATCGCGGCGATGTCGGGGAGCAGTGACGCAAGCAGCTCGTCCGAGGGCATGTACCCAAGCCCGTCGAACGCCCTGGCCAACCACTCCAACAACTCGTTTCGGTTGGGCTCAGCCTCCGAACGAATCCGGGTAGTCGCCCGGCGCACAACGTCGGTCAGTACGGCGCTCTCAGCGACAACCAACCGCGCGGTCTCGTTGGTGATGCTCGACAGCGCCGCGCTGGTGATCGATTGCAGCAGGTTCAGCTCCCCTTGGGTGATGGAGGTGTCCCGCGCCTCGAAGCGGTCAGCGAGGTCGAGGAGATGGAGGAGGGCGAGGCGGAGTGCTTCGACCCTGGGACCCCGAACCCTGTCCACTGGTTGCCCATCCTCGGCTGGAGCCTCGGGGGCACCCGTCGTCGGTCGCGTTGCCTGGGCCATCGGCTGGGCCACAGGTTGAGCGAGGATGGCCGGGATGACAAGGTTGACAGGGGTTCAGGCAGGGCCATGTTGGAGGTGGGCACGGACAACAGAGCTGGCAAAGCAACGTGACGAGGACTCATAACCCGAAGGTCGTAGGTTCAAATCCTGCCCCCGCAACCACCAAGAAACGCGCACCTGGCTTGACCGCCGGGTGCGCGTTTCTGCATTTGGGGAATCAGCGCCACGGACATCAGGGCGGTGCCCGATCGGGAGGTCCCGAGGGCACAGCCTGATGGAGTGGCGGCGCTACTCGACGAGGGCGCTCAGCCGAGCACGTAGTGGCGCGTGGCGAGAATCTCTCGCGTCAGCTCGGCGCGGAAGTCTGGATGGGAGATGCCGATCAGCGCCTCGGCGCGCTCGCGCAGGGTCAGGCCGTGGAGGTTCACGGCGCCGTACTCTGTGACGATCCAGTGGACGTGGCCGCGGGTGGTCACGACGCCGGCGCCGGGCTTGAGCGTGGGGACGATGCGGGAGAGCGTCCCACGCGCGGCGGTAGAGGGGAGCGCCAGGATGGGCTTGCCGCCGCGGGAGCGCGCTGCGCCGCGGATGAAGTCCATCTGGCCGCCGATGCCCGAGAAGATGCGGTGGCCGATGGAGTCGGCGCACACCTGGCCGGAGAGGTCGACCTCGAGCGCGGAGTTGATCGCCACGACCCGCTCGTTCTTGGCGATGAGCGCCGTGTCGTTGGTGCGATCGCAGGGGTGAAACTCCACCATCGGGTTGTCATCGACGAAGTCGTAGAGCCTCTTGGTTCCGGTGATGAAGCTGGTGACCGTGCGACCGGGGTGCACGGCCTTGTGGCGGTTGGTCACCACGCCGCCCTCGATCAGCGGGACCAGGCGGTCGGAGAACATCTCCGTGTGCACCCCCAGGTCGTGCTTGCCTCCGAGGCGCGACAGCACGGCGTCGGGGATCGCGCCGATGCCCATCTGCAGCGTGGAGCCGTCCTCGATGAGGTCGGCGATGATCTCGCCGATGCGACGCTCGACGTCGGACTCCACCGCGGGCACGTGCTCCGGGAGCGGCCGCGAGGAGGTGATGAAGGCGTCGAAGCGCGAGAGCGGGACGAAGGCCGGGCCGTGGGTGCGAGGCATGCGGTCGTTGATCTCGGCGATGACCAGGCGCGCCGAGCGCACCGCGGCGAGGGCGGTGTCGACGGAGGTCCCGAGGGAGCAGAGGCCGTGGATGTCGGGGGCCGAGACCTGCACCAGCGCGACGTCGAGGGGAATCGCCCCGGACCTGAACAGGTCAGGGATGTCGGCCAGGAACACCGGGATGAAGTCCGCGTCGCCGTCGGCCACGGCCCTGCGCAGCGGCTCACCGACGAAGAGCGACACCGAGCGGAAGCGGCCCTTCAAGCTCGGCGCGGTGAACGGAAACGGCCCCGCGGTGTGCAGGTGGTAGAGCCGCACGCCGTGGAGGTCGTCGCGCGCCGCGAGCGCCTCCAGCAGGGGAGTGGGCGTCGCGGCCGCGCCGTGAACGAAGATGCGGGCGCCCGATGGAATGAGCCGAACGGCGTCGGCAGCCGATAGAGAACGATCGAGGAGAGGGTTGGACATCGGCGCGGAGGATAGCGACGAGCGCCCCGCCGTGGGAGCGCAGATGAGCGAGCGCCTAACGGCTCGGCCCGAGGAAGGGGGCCTCGATGCTGCGCGGCTGCCCTTCGCCCTCGGGCCGCACCCGGATGCGGATGCGCGCGTCCCCGTGGAGGGAGCCCTCGGGGACG
>SCUS01000172.1 GCA_004297725.1 Myxococcaceae bacterium
GTCGGCGAGGAGTCCGACGGTACGACCGCGAGGCCGTCGGCGAGGAGTCCGACGGTACGACCGCGAGGCCGTCGGCGAGGAGTCCGACGGTACGACCGCGAGGCCGTCGGCGAGGAGTCCCCGGTACGACCGCGAGGCCGTCGGTAACCCGAGCTAGACCCTGAGCGTTAGCGAGGGGGAGAGCCCTCTACCGTCGTCAGTACGCGTCCGGAATCCCCGGTGATCTCGACGAGAACCGCCACGTTCGGAGAACCGCGCTGGCAGCGGAGTAGGTCGCTCCCCCTCGCTAACGCTCAGGGTCTAGCTCGGGTTACCGCCGGCCTCGCGGTCGTACCGTCGGACTCCTCGCCGCCGGCCTCGCGGTCGTACCGTCGGACTCCTCGCCGCCGGCCTCGCGGTCGTACCGTCGGACTCCTCGCCGCCGGCCTCGCGGTCGTACCGTCGGACTCCTCGCCGACGGCCTCGCGGTCGTACCGTCGGACTCCTCGCCGACGGCCTCGCGGTCGTACCGTCGGACTCCTCGCCGACGCCCACCTCGCGGATCACCCCACCCGTCGCCCTCCGCTACGCCTCGTTGCCGTACTGCTCCAGGCCCCGCAGCAGGCCGCTCGCCACCGGGTGCGCCCGGAGCATCGCCCTCACCGCGTCGCCCTCGTCGCCCAGCGCCGCCAGGATCGTCGCGATCTCCGCGCCCACGGACACCGCCCGCAGCTGCAGCCGCTGCGAGGTCGCCTGGCTCTCGCCCTCCAGCGCGTCGAGCGTCGCCTGCACCGCGTCGCGCCGCTCCTCCAGCGCGCTCGCGCTCCGCTGCTGGGCCGTGCGCCCGCTGCCGACGCCGTCGAGCACCGAGCGCACCGCGCGCCACCGTGAGGCCAGCGCCCCGAGCTCCTCCAGCTTCACCGCCCGCTCCACGGTGATCTCCCTCGGGTCGCCCGGAGGCGCGCCCGCCGAGTCCCACGCCAGCGCCAGCGAGCGCAGCACCTCCGCCTCGTCGCGCTTCGCCTCCCGCTCTCGCGTCTCCAGCGCCTGCGCGCGGCTCGCCACGCCCTCGTGCTCCACCAGGATCTGCCGCAGCTCGCCCAGCAGCTCGTCGCGCTCCCGCTGGTGCCGGCGCTCCCGCTCGGTGAGCTCGATCATCATCCCCCGGCGGTCTTCCTCCAGGACGCGCAGCCGCTCGACGTTGGCGTGGAAGCGCCGGAGCTGCTCTCGCATCGCCTCGGGCATCTCTCCCCTCGGAAAGGCCGCCTCCGCCGCCGCCTGGAAGGTCGCCACCCGCTGCCGCAGCGTCGGGATCGACACCGACGACGGCACGCTCTTCCTCAGGCCCGGCAGGGTGGTCTCCTCCGCTCCGTCGCGCTCCGGGGTGCTCACCGAAGGGCGTCCCGCCGGGGCCATGGCCGTCGTCTCCTGCTCCAGGATGCTGGCCAGCGCGTCGAGCACCTCCGCGGCGCTGCGCGGGCGCTCGGCGGGGCGCTTCTGCATCAGCGAGAGCACCAGGGCGTCGAGGGCCTCCGGGGCCGACGGCATCCTCGCCCGGATGGCGGGCGGGGCGGTGCGCGCGTGGTGATCGATGAGCTGCTGCACGGTGCCGTTGAAGGGCAGCGCGCCGGTGACCATCTCGTAGAGCATCACCCCGAGGGCGTAGAGGTCGCTGGCCGGGCCGCAGGGCTCTCCCCGGGCGAGCTCCGAGGCGAGGTACTCCGGCGTCCCGAAGACCTCGCCGGGCATGGTGAGCCGCACCTCGCCGCGCATGTGCACGATGCCGAAGTCGAGCACCTTCACCCGCAGCGCGCCGGAGGGGTCGCGCACCAGGAAGACGTTCTCGGGCTTCACGTCGCGGTGCACCACCCCGAGGGAGTGGGCCCGACCGAGGGCGTGGCACACCGGAATGGCGACCTCCACCGCCTCGCGAACCCCCAGCGGACCCGACTGCATCCGCTGCGCGAGGCTCTCCCCCTCCAGGAACTCCATCACCAGGAAGACCCGGTTGCCCTCCTCGGCGACGTCCCAGATGTCCACGATGTTGGGGTGCTTCAGCAGGTTGGTGGCCTGGGCCTCGCGCACGAAGCGCTCGCGCATCACCGGGTCGCGCGTGAGCTCCGACGACAGCAGCTTCAGCGCCACGTCGTGACGGAGGATCACGTGCCTCGCCCGGTACACCTGCCCCATCCCCCCGGCCCCGACGCGCCGAAGGATCTTGTACCGCGACGCCAGCGTGCGCCCCACCATCGGATCGGGCGGCGCCTCCAGCGAGGCCCCGTCGAGGGAGCAGTGCGTGGACGCGTCGTCGTACCGAGCCTGGCAGCGAGGGCAGTGCTTCATCCCGCAGCCATTGGCCCCCCTCCGTCGAGAACCTGTCAAGTCTCTGACGGGGGTGCGGGCGTCGTGCCCCGGCCATGGAGCGCTGGTATGCTGCGCGGGCGTGAGTCAGCACCCGACGGATACCTCTGCCTTCCTGGCCGCGAACGCTGATTGCAGGGCGACCGCGCGGCTCCTGGTGGCGGAGCACGACCGCAGCCCGCGGGTGGTGGTGCTCCCCGCGGGGGCGGCGGTGCGCATCGGCCGGGCGGATTTCGTGGAGGTTCCGCTCGAGGATCATCGGGCGTCTCGGGTGCATGCGACGCTGGCCTTCGACGGGCGCTCGGTGACGGTGCGCGACGAGGGCAGCAGCAACGGCACCTTCGTGGCGGGCGCCCAGGTGCGCGGCGTGCGGGCGGTCGAGGACGGCGAGCGCATCGAGATCGGCAGCACGAAGATCATCGTGCTGCTCACCCTGAGCGACGCTCCCCGCCCGGTGGCTCCGGAGGCGCCCGGGGCAGATGACGAGGTGGTCGCGGTCGACCCGGCGACGGTGGGGCTCTTCTCCCTGGTGCGCCGCCTCGCCGCGAGCGACCTGCCGGTGCTGGTGCAGGGCGAGACCGGCGTCGGCAAGGAGCTGGTGGCGCGCGCGCTGCACCGGGAGTCTCCGCGGGCGCGCAAGCCCTTCGTGGCCATCAACTGCGCGTCGCTCACCGAGTCCATCGCCGCGAGCGAGCTCTTCGGCCACGAGCGCGGCAGCTTCTCCGGCGCCGACGCCCGCAAGATCGGGGTCTTCGAGAGCGCCGACGGAGGGACGCTCCTGCTCGACGAGGTGGGCGAGCTCTCGCTGGCCAACCAGGCGCTGCTGCTGCGCGCGCTGCAGGAGCGGTCGATCTGCAGGGTGGGCTCCACGAAGCCGGTGCCGGTGAACGTGCGCGTCGTCGCGGCCACCAACCGCGACCTCCCGCTGGAGGTCGAGCAGGGGCGCTTCCGGCAGGACCTCTACTTCCGCCTCAACGGCGTGACGGTGCAGGTCCCGCCGCTGCGCTCCCGGCCGAAGGACATCCTGCCGATGGTGGAGAAGATCCTCGCGAGCCGCGGGGGGCGCTGGACCCTGGGGCCCGGGGTCGCCGCCGCGCTGGAGTCCTACGCCTGGACGGGCAACGCGCGCGAGCTCCGCCACGTCATCGAGCGGGGCATGGCGCTGGCCGAGGGCGACGAGATCCTGCTGGAGCACCTGGGCCTGACCCCGGCGGTGATGCTCGGGTCGGTGACGCCCACGGACGAGCCCTCGGCCTTCCGGTCGAGGGTGGAGGACACCGAGCGACGCACCATCGTGCAGGCGCTCGCGAGCGCCGGGGGCAACCAGTCGAGGGCCGCGAGGGAGCTGGGCATCTCTCGCCGATGCCTCATCACCCGCATGGAGCGGTACGGCCTGAAGCCCAAGCCGGTGAGCGTCCGTGAGAGCTGAGCGCGTCGCCGCGGTGCTGGGCCTGCTCCTCCTTCCGTGCTGCACGGTCGCCCTGGATTTCGGCCCCGGGGTGCTGCTCCCCTCGATCGACGCAGGCGCCCTCGACGCGGCCGGAGGCGCGGACTCGCAGGCCGACGGCGCGGCCGACGCCCCCATGGCCGACGCGAGCTGCGACGGTCGCTGCGTGTGCTCGCCCGGTCGTGGTGACTGCGACGGCAACCCGGCCAACGGCTGCGAGACCGACCTGCTGGTGACGGACCTCCACTGCGGCACCTGCGGCCAGGCGTGCCTGGGGACCACCCACTGCTCCGACGGCCTCTGCCGCGGCGGCGGGTGCCGGGCGCCGCTGGTCGGCTGCGGGATGCAGTGCGCCGACCTGCTCACCGACCCTCGGCACTGCGGCTCCTGCGGGGCGAGCTGCGGCCCCGGCACGCCGCGGTGCTGCAACGGCGCGTGCGCCGCGCGGTGCCCTTAGAGGCCCTGCGGATGATCAACGACGGCGCGGAGCTCGAGGGTCGGTACCGCATCCTGCGTCGCCTGGGCGAAGGGGGGATGGGGGCCGTCTACGAGGCCGAGCACACGGCGCTCGGGCGGCGCGTGGCGATCAAGGTGCTGCACGCCCACGTCGCGAAGATGCCCGACGCGGTGAAGCGCTTCGCCCGCGAGGCGCGCGCGGCGGCGGAGATCGGGCACCCCAACATCGTCGAGGTCTTCGACACCGGCACCTACCTGGGAGAGCCCTTCCTGGTGATGGAGCTGCTGCGGGGCGAGACGCTGGCCGATCGCCTCGCGAGGCCGGAGATGGTCCCCTGCGAGGAGGCCTGCCGGATCATCGGGTATGTGCTCTCGGCGCTCGCCGCGGCGCACGCCAAGGGGATCATCCACCGTGACCTGAAGCCCGAGAACGTGTTCTTGCGGGAGGGCGACGGGGAGCAGTCGGTGAAGCTGCTCGACTTCGGGGTGTCGAAGTTTCGCCGGGTGAGCGCGACGCTGGAGCAGACGACCCAGGAGGGGGTCCCGGTGGGGACGCCGGCGTACATGGCCCCGGAGCAGTGGATGGGGCGGCGGGACATCGACCACCGCGCGGACCTCTTCGCGGTCGGGGTGATGCTCTATGAGCTCCTCACCGGGGGCCTCCCCTACGAGGGCGCCAACCAGGGGGAGCTGTTCCTGGAGATCGTGCGGGGGTCGTCGCTGCCCGTGGGCCCGAGCCTGCTCGAGGAAGACGTCCCCGAGGGGCTCGACGCGGCGGTGCTGCGCGCGCTCGAGCGGGAGCGCGACCGGCGGTTCTCCAGCGCGAGGGAGTTTCTCGACGCGCTGCGCCCCTATGGGGCGGCCTCGATCGACGTGGTGGACGAGCCGCCCGCGAAGGTCGAGGAGGACGCCGTGGTGGTCTCCACGCGCCGCGCCCTGCGCGCGGCCCCCACCTACATCGCCGCGCCGAAGCGGGGCTTCCCCATCGAGGTGCTGGGCGCCGCCCTCGTGGTGCTCCTGGCCGTGGGCGCGGGCGCGTGGTGGCTCTCCCGATCGACGCAGTCCCCCGTGAGGGCCGTCGCCGTCACCCCGCGGGCGGCACCCTCGCTGCGCCCCGACGCCGGATCGCCGCCGAGGGTCCCGGCGAGGGAGGCGCCCCTGGCGCTCGCGGTGGAGGCGGTCGTCGACGCGGGTCCGCCGGCTCGCCGCCGCGCCTCGGTGCGAGCCCACCGCCCGAGCTCGTCGCCGCGCGCCTCGTCGGGGGTCGATCGACTGCCGGTGTCGCGAGACTTCGAACCGTGAGCGTCTAGAACGACCCGAAGGCCGTGAGCGCCGCGCCGCCCGCGGTCGGGGCGACGAAGGCCCGCACGGCGGGAGCCCCGCTGCGGGAGGGAACACGGAGCCCGAGCACCAGCGCCGTGGCGCCCGCGGCGAGGGCGCCGACGCCGAGCAGGTCGGCGGTCCATGAGAGGGCCCGGCCCCGGCTGGCGAGGTCCTGCACGTCGGGGTCGCCGACCCGATGGGAGGCGTAGTCGCGCTGCGTCTCGATGGCCACGATGCCGGTGATGGAGGCCCCGAGGGCGAGCGCTCCTCCGGTGACCACCATCGACCAGAACAGCCGGCGATCGGCGGCCACGATGGGGGCAGGGACGGTCGGCGGCGACACGACCGGCGGCGTGAGGAGCGGCGTGGTCGGCGCGAGGAGGGGCAGCGAGAGGGTCACCTCGCGCTCGTCGCCCGAGACGACCGTCACCTCGACCTGGCGGGACTCTCGCCCCGGGGCGCTGGCCGTGAGGACGTGGGCGCCCGGACCGACGGTGGCGCGGTCGGACTCCAGCGCGCGGCCGTCGAGCAGCACCGTCGCGTCGGCGGGCTCGCGCACCACGCGGAGGCGGGCGACCAGCGGCTCCATCTGCGAGAGGGCCCGGGTGGCCAGGTCGCGCTGCGGGGTGCTGCGGCCCTCGGTGGAGGCCACGTAGCGACGGAGCGCGTCGATGGCCCGGGGGTAGTCGTGCAGGGCCTGGTACGAGGCGCCGATGTTGTAGAGCACCGAGGCGCGGCCCGTGAGCTGGTAGGCGCGCTCGAACTCCGCCAGCGCGCCGCGGGCGTCACCGGACTCGAAGAGGCCGACCGCGCGGTCGAAGTGGACCCGCGCCTCGGCCGTGGCGGGGCTCTCCTGCGCGAGCGCGGGGCCGGCCGATCCGAGCAGGCCCAGCACGATCGCGGCTGCGAGCTGATGTTGGCGGGTCTCGCGCTTCGGGAGCGGCGCGCTGCCGCGACGACACTCGGGGTGGGCCATCGTCCTTCGTGGGGGGGACTGTGCCGTCGCCCGACGCCGCTCGTCCATCCCCATTCCACCCTTACAGCCGCACCCCTGGGTGCACAACGCTTACCGATGTGTGCGAAATGCGCACAATGGCTTAATTCAAAGGGGATTGGTACATCCGAGCGGAACGTGGAAGGACGCAGCGTCGCTGTACGACCCCTATTGCTCTTCCAGCAGCGATCCGGAGATGAGTTGATGTCGAGACGACGAGCCGTCGTGATCTTGTGCGCTGCGCTGCTGGCAGGCTGCGGCGACGAGGTGATGACCGAGGGCGATGCGCAGGTGACCCAGGATGCGATCGTCGACGATCGGGGCGGCCAGGACGCTCCCTTCGTCGATGGGGCGCTCGAAGACCGCGCGGCGCTCCCCGACGCGGTGGTCCCCGACGCGGGAGCGCGCGACGGAGCCCTGACGGACGCGGCCGTCGCCGACGATCGGCCCGAGATCGATGCGGGCGCCGATGTGCCGCGCCTCGATGTCCCCGGCGTCGATGCGGGCGCGGCAGACGTGCCCGCCGCGAGGGACGTTGCGGACGCGGGCGACAGCCGAGCCTCCACCGACGTGCCCGCGATCGATGTGCCCCGTGACGTGCCCGCGATGGACGTGCCCCGCGATGTGCCCGCGATGGATGTGCTCGCGGCCGACGTGCCCGCGATGGATGTGCCCCGCGATGTCCCCGCGGCCGACATGCCCGCGGCCGATGTGCCCCGCGACGTGCCCGCGGCCGATGTGCCCCGCGACGTGCCCGTCGACGTCTCGAGCTGCACCGGGGCGGGGCCCGTGGTCACGCCCGCGGCGCCGACCAGCGGGCAGGAGATCGAGACCTGCACCACCGGGGGATTGCCCGTCTTCTTCGACTTCACCGCCTCGGTGACGGCCTCCTCCCCGGTGCGCTCGGTGGGGGCCCGATGGATCACCCCCGACGGCCTCGAGGCCCCTCCGGCGGCCTCGCTCTCCTCGGCTCCCTACGTCTTCCGTCGTCAGGTGGGCGGCCCCTCCGCCGGCGCGCCCGCGCTCTCGGTCTTCGGCATCCGCGGCACCTGGCGGGTGGAGTTCACCGCCGTCGACGCGTGCGGCCGCAGCACCACCGCGTCGCAGACCTTCTCCCTCATCTTCACCAGCCGACGGTGTCCCAACCCATGAACACTTCCATCCATCGTTCGTGCTCCCGCTTCGGGTGGGCCTCCGGCCTCGCGGCCCTCTTCGCCTTCGCGATGGTGGCGTCGCTCCCGTCGGTGGCGAGCGCTCAGGGCCGGTGCTCCTGCAACAGCGGCTGCCACCAGTACCCGGGGCAGTGCGTGCAGCCCGGATCGTCCGGCTGCGAGGCCGGGTACGCGCCCTTCTGTGAGACCCGCGCGGAGTCGTGCCCCCGATCCGGCTGGGTCTCCTGCGGCGGAACCTGCACCTGCGTGCGAGTGACGCCCACCGACGCCGGGGTGACCGACGCGGGCAGCGTCGACGTGCCCGTCTCCAGGGACGTCCCCGCCTCGATGGACCTCGGCGTCCCCACCGACGCGCCCGTCTCCGTGGACGTGCGACCGCCGACGGACATCCCCGCGTCGATGGACGTCCCGGTGGGCTCCGATGTCCCGGTGTCCAGGGATGTTCCTCCGGGCAGCGACGTGCCGGCCTCCTTCGATGTCCGGCCGCCGCTCGATGCGCCTCCGGGCACCGACGTCCCTCCGGGCACCGACGTTCCTCCGGGCACCGACGTCCCTCCGGGCACCGATGTCCCTCCGGGCACCGATGTCCCGATGACCCCGACGGACTCCCCGGTCGTCGTCTTCGACGGGGCCGTGGTCGGAGACGTTCCCCCCGGGGTCGATGCGGTCGCGCCCTCCTCGGACGCCGCGGTCTCCACCGACGGCTGCGTGTGCGAGGGCGGCGCCTGCGTCGCCGGCGTCTGCTATCGCGAGCGCTGCTCCTTCCACCCCGAGCTCGGCTTCATCTGCGCCACGGGCGGCACCTCGTGTCGCCTCTTCGACGGCAACCCCATCTGCGTGCCGATCTGCGCGGGCGTGAGCTGCCCGGAGGGGCAGTTCTGCGACGAGCGCTCCAACGGGGCCTGCGTGGCCGACCGCTGCGCCTCCTTCCAGTGCCCCATCGGGACGACCTGCGTGCGCAACCAGTGCGGCCGCTGGGGCGGCGCCGACGGCGGCACCTTCATCCCCGACGACGGCGGCACCTTCGCCTCGGAGGACGGCGGAACGGGCGCTCCTCCGACCGCCACGGACGACGGCTGCGGCTGCCGGGCCGGTCAGGTCGGCGGGCGGGGCGGTGCCTGGGGCGCGCTGCTGCTCGGGCTGCTCGGCCTCAAGGACCGCCGCCGTCAGCGCTCGCGCTCGACCACGTAGTCGACCAGCGACTGCAGCACCGCGCGGTGCACGCTCGGCTTCATCCACGACCATGACGAGAGCATCGCGCCCGCGGCGGAGGCCCGGGCCCTCGCCACCTCGCGGGCGTAGTTCAGGCTGTCGTGGCGGTCGATCTGCGAGAGCAGCCACTCGACATCATCGCGGGTCTTGGTGCGGGTGACGTCCGCCAGCAGGGCGTCGAGCCTCTGCCTCGCCGTCGCGTCGAGGTGGCCCTCCTCGGCCAGCGCGGGGACGATCCGACGCAGCCGCCCGGCGAGGTCGTCGCGCGCCGGGTCGACGGTGTCGGGCCTCGGCCGGTCGAGGATCTCCAGGGCCCGCTCCCGCTCGGCGGCGTCCATGGAGCGCAGGGCGTGCAGGAGGATGAGGGTGTGCTTGCCCTCCCAGAGGTCGCCGGCGATCTCCTTGCCGTAGTCCGCCTCGCGCCCCTGGAGGTTGAGCACGTCGTCTTGGATCTGGAAGGCCGCCCCGAGCGCCACCGCGAAGTCATGGAGCGCGGCGAGCACCTCCGCGGAGGCTCCTGCGACGATGGCCCCGATGCGCATCGGGGCGATGAAGCTGTACCAGCCGGTCTTCTGGTCGACCATGGCGAGGTAGTCGTCGTCGGTGAGGTCCCAGCGGGCGTGGCGCACCCAGTCGAGCTCGACGGCCTGGCCCTCGGCGGACTCGCGCGCCATCACCGCGACGGTCTCCAGGATGCGCAGCGCGCGGCCCATGTCGAGCCGGTGCATGTTGTCGAGCAGCGGCTGGAGCGCGAGCGCGAGCATGGCGTCGCCGACGTTCACCGCGATGGGCACCCCGTGGAGGCGCTGCAGGGTGAGGGCGTCGCGGCGCTTCTCCGAGCGGTCCTCCACGTCGTCGTGGATGAGGAAGGCGTTGTGGTAGAGCTCGAGCACCGCGGCGCTGGGGAGGGCGCCCTCGAGCGGCCCTCCGAGCGCCCGGCAGGCGGCGACGCAGAGGGCGGGGCGCAGCCCCTTGGCGTCTCGCATCGGGTAGTCGAGCATCAGGTCGTAGAGCACCCGCGAGGCGCGCGAGCCCTGCGGCACCATCGCGCGGATCTCGTCGAGCACCATCGCCCTGCACTCCGCGAGGTACTTCGCGAGGTCGACCCCCTCGGCGTCGCGGCGCGCAGCGCTCACGCGTCGTTGAAGAGCGGGATCAGGTCTTCGAGGTCTTCGAGCACGTGGTCGGGCCTCGCCCGGATGAGCTCCTCGCGCCGCCCGTGGCCCCAGGTGGCGGCGGCGGTGCGCACGCCCGCGGCCTTGCCGGCGAGCACGTCGCGGAGGGTGTCGCCCACCAGCAGGCAGCGGTCCGCCGGGGCCTCCGCGCGGCGCAGCAGGGCGTGGACCAGGTCGGGCGCGGGCTTCGGGGGCATGGCCGTGCCCGAGGTGCCCTCGATGGCGCGGAAGTGCTGCTCGATGCCGAGGTGCTGGCAGACCGCGCGGGCGGTGGCGCTGCGCTTGGCGGTGGCGACCGCGAGCCAGGGCGTCGGCTGCAGCAGCGAGAGGGCCTCCAGGGTCTCGCGCACGCCCGGGTAGAGCCGGGTGTGCTGGTGGCCGAGGGTCTCGTAGCGGGCGCGGTACGCGAGGGCGAAGCGGTCGAACTGGGCGCTGGTGCTGTCGGGCGCCGCGAGCGCGAAGATGGCCTCGAGGGGCGAGCCGTCGACCAGCCGGTGGATCGGGTGCTCGGTGTGGATGCCCACGTCCGCGAAGGCGAACTCCAGGGCCAGGGTGATGTCCTGCGCGGAGTCCGCGAGGGTGCCGTCGAGGTCGAAGAAGACGGCGGTGAATCGGGGTGCGCGCATCGTAGGGGGGCCGCAGGATGCCGCGAGACCGGGCGCCGGGGCAACGGCGCCGCCGCATGACCGCCGTCCGTCGATACCTCGCTTCGCTCGCGCTGCCGCTGATAGCCTGCGCGATGATGAACACTCGAATCAACCGATGGTCCCTGGTGCTCTGGGCCACCGCGCTGGGCGCGGCGCTCGCGGGCTGTAGCGACGGCCAGAGCGTCGTCGGAGGCGCGGTGGACGCCGCCGTGGCCAACGACCTCGCCGCCGAGGCCGCGACGGACGCCCCGGTCGACGTCGGCTCTCCCAAGGACGCACCGATGGACGTCGCCATGGACGTGCCCATGGACGTCGCCATGGACACCCCGGCGGACATGGGTCCGCCGCGCTGCATGGGCGCCGCCGACTGCATGACCAACCCGGGCCGCGGGGCCTGCAACACCGCCACCGGCATGTGCGTGCAGTGCGTCGCCTCGAGCGACACCTGCCCCGCGACGGAGCACTGCAACGGCGCCACCAACACCTGCGAGCCGGGCTGCCGCAGCGACGACGGGTGCATGGCCTCGGGAGGTCCCACGGACGGCGGCGTCGCGCCCCGCACGCGCTGCGACGTGGCCGCCCACACCTGCGTGGAGTGCGTCACCAACGAGCACTGCCCCTCCGGAACCCTCTGCGTAGGCAGCGTCTGCGTGATGGGCTGCACCCCCGAGCGCGGGTGCCCGTCGGGCCAGTCGTGCTGCTCCGGCGCCTGCGTCGACGGTCAGACCAACCTGGCCCACTGCGGCCGCTGCGACAACCGCTGCTCGGTGGCCAACGCGATGCCCCTCTGCCTCAACGGCACCTGCGGCGTCGGCGCCTGCAACGCCCCCTTCGGCGACTGCGACACGAGCGGCGCCAACGGCTGCGAGACCAACACCCAGACCGACCTGGCCCACTGCGGCGCCTGCGGCCGCGCCTGCCCGGCGCGCGCCAACGCCACCAGCACCTGCGCCTCGGGCACCTGCGGCTTCACCTGCGCCGCCGGCTTCTCGGACTGCGACGGCGACGCCAGCAACGGCTGCGAGGTGAACACCGCCACCAGCACCGCGAGCTGCGGCGCCTGCGGCCGGGCGTGCAACCCCCCCAACGGCACCGCGAGCTGCTCGGCCGGGGTGTGCGCCGTGTCGGCCTGCGACGAGGGCTTCGGCGACTGCAACGGCAACCCCACGGACGGCTGCGAGACCAACGTCCGCACCTCCACCACCCACTGCGGCCGCTGCATGAACGAGTGCCCCGCGCGGCCCAACGGCTTCCCGGGCTGCGTGGCCGGGGCCTGCGTGATCTCCTGCGTGGCGGGCTTCGCGGACTGCAACGCCGTCTCCGCGGACGGCTGCGAGGTCGACACCCGCACCACCACCAGCAACTGCGGGTCGTGCGGCCGCGAGTGCACCGCCGTCGGAGGCACCGCGAGCTGCGTGTCGTCGGTCTGCCGCGTGGCGGGCTGCGACGCGGGCCGCGGCGACTGCGACGGCAGCGCGGGCAACGGCTGCGAGGTGGACGTCACCGGCACCGTCGCCCACTGCGGCGGCTGCGGGATGGCGTGCGCCGCGAGGGCCAACGCCAGCTCGACCTGCGCCTCGGGCGCCTGCGGCATCGCCTGCAACGCGGGCTTCGGGGACTGCGACCGGGCCATCGAGAACGGCTGCGAGGTCAGCACCACCAGCACGGTCACGCACTGCGGCGCCTGCGGCCGGATGTGCGCCCTCGCCAACGCCACGGCGGGATGCGCGGCGAGCGCGTGCACCGTGGCGGCCTGCGACACGGGCTACGGCGACTGCGACGCCATGGCGGCCAACGGCTGCGAGGTCGACGTGCGCAGCAGCGCCACCCACTGCGGAACCTGCGGCCGCGCCTGCACCTACGCCAACGCCGCGGGCGTGTGCCGCGGCGGCGCCTGCTCGATGGGCACCTGCAACGCGGGCTTCTCGGACTGCGACTACAACCCGGCCAACGGCTGCGAGACCGCGGGGGCGTGCGTGTACGCGAGCTGCAACGCGATCCCGAGGGCGGCGCCGACGGGGGTCTACACGCTCAGCGCGGGCGGAACCAACTGGCGCGCCTACTGCGACATGACCAGCGACGGCGGCGGCTGGACGCTGGTGATGAAGGTCCCCGGGCGCGATCCGGGCTTCGTCTACAGCTCCGCGATCTGGACCAGCACCTCCGTGCTCAACGAGGCCTCGACGGACCTCTCGACGACGCCCGCGAAGTTCCGCGGCTTCTTCACGCTGCCCTTCCAGCAGCTTCGGGTGGGCATGGTCGACGGCTCTCCGCGCTACCTCGTGGTGCCCGTGTCGAGCAGCAACGTCGGCCCGCTCAACGCCATCTTCGCCGGCCCTGCGCGCCCCACCACCCTGGGCCGCAACGCCTGGCGCACCCTCGTGGGCTCTCCCTCGCTGCAGCCCTTCTGCAACGCCGAGGGCTTCAACATGGTGAGCGGCGGCGACTTCCAGGCCGTGCGCCTGGGCATCGTGACCAACCAGGAGAACGACTGCGGCACCGCGGACTCCCGCCTGGGCTTCGGCGGCCAGTTCAACCGCTGCGGCGCGGGGGGCGACGTCTCCTGCGGCAACATCTCGACCTGCGGCGGCGACGCGGGCGACCGGGACAACGCCTTCTTCGGCTACCTCTTCGTCCGCTGAAGTCCCCTCTCTCTCTCCCCTCCGCGCCGCGGAGGGGAGGGGCGTCCCCCCTACAGCCCCGGCACCACGAAGGGGACCCCGTGGTTCACCGTGGCGCCGTCGCCGATCTGGCCGAAGCCGTTGCCGCCCCAGCAGCGCACCGCGCGGTCTTCGGTGCGGGCGCAGGTGTGCACCTCGCCCGCGGTCACGGACACCGCGCCGGTGACGCTCGCCGGGGTGGGCGCGGGCCGGTCGACGGCGGTTCCGTCGGCGAGCTGACCGAAGGCGTTGCTGCCCCAGCAGCGCAGCGTGTGGTCGACCAGCCGGGCGCAGCCGTGGAAGGCCCCGAGGCTCAGGTCGAGCGCCCCCGCGAGGCCGATCACCGCCACCGGCGTGGTGCGGCTCAGGCGCGTCCCGTCCCCGAGCTGGCCCGTGTCGTTGCGCCCCCAGCAGCGCACCGATCCGTCGTCGAGGCGGGCGCAGCTACGGTAGGGGCCGAGCGCCAGCGCCGCGGCGCCTCGCAGGCCCGCCACGGCGGCGGGGCGGTAGTGGGTCTCCGCGTAGCCGTCGCCCACCTGCCCGAAGTTGCTCGCGCCCCAGCAGCGCACCGTGGTGTCGGCGAGCCGGGCGCAGGTGTGCAGGTTGCCCGCCTCGACCTCCTCGACCCCCGCAAGGGCCGGGACCGCCCCCGCGAAGGGGCGCGAGGTGGCCGTCCCGTCGCCGAGCTGGCCGTGGGTGTTGTCGCCCCAGCAGCGCGCGGTCGCGTCGCCCAGCCGGGCGCAGGTGTGCCCCTCGCCGAGCGCGAGCTGAAGCGCCCCGGTGATGCCCGACACCGCCACCGGGACCCCGCTGTTGCGGCGGGTGTTGTTGCCGAGCTGTCCGGAGCTGTTGAGGCCCCAGCAGCGCACGGTGCCGTCGTCGCGGCGGGCGCAGGAGTGGGCGTGGCCGACCACCACCTCGACGACGCGGTCGAGGCCGACCACGGTGACGGGCGTGGAGCGGTGCGTGAGGGTGCCGTCGCCGAGCTGTCCGAACTGGTTCCAGCCCCAGCAGCGGACGGTGCCGTTGGAGGCGCGGGCGCAGGTGTGCGCGAAGCCCGCGGAGACCGTCGGGACCGGGGGGCTCAGCTCCATGGCGGAGACGCGTCGCACCGGCGGGACGTCCGCGGCGCGAGGAGGCAGGAAGGCCCTGGCGTCGGCCGTGAGCCCGGCGTCCGAGGGGTGCTCGTCGCGGTAGTGGGAGAGCGCGAACCACCCTCCCACCAGGATGGCTCCGCCGAGCAGCAGCCCGACCACCGCGGCGCCGAGCAGCGAGGGGCGAGGGGGCGGAGGCTCCGGGGCGAAGGGCGGCGGGTACGGCGTGCCCTGCGACGAATACATCGGGGGGTATGGCGGCGGCGGGGCCGAGCCCTGCATCGAGGGCGAGGGCCACGGGGGCGCGCCGGTGACGACCAGGGGCATGGCCACGGTGGGCGGGACGGCCGAGCGGCGCGGGTTGTCGACGGTGGAGAACGCGGCGGTGGGCTGCGGCCCGAGGAGCACCGGGATGAGCCCCCCGAGGGCCTCGGTGGCGTCGCGGAAGCGGAGCGGCGGGTCTCGCGCGACGCAGCGGGCGAACCAGGCGTCGAAGCCGGCGGGGAGCGAGGCGCCGAGCTCGCGGGCGCGCTCGCTGGCGGGGTCGATGGGCTCGGCGAAGAGCTCGCGGAGCACGCGCTCGACGGGCGCCTCGGGGATGTTGCCGCTGCGCCAGTACGAGCGCCCGGTGAGCAGCTTGAAGGCCAGCAGCCCCATGGACCAGACGTCCGCCGAGGGGGTGACCTCGCCGCGCTGGGCCTGCTCCGGGGCCATCCAGAGGGGCGTTCCGACGGCGGAGGTCTGGCGCATCGGGGCGCCCTGCTCGGAGGACTCGTCGAGGGCCTTGGCGATGCCGAAATCGAGGAGCTTCACCGTGAAGGGCACGCCCTCCCTGCGGGCGACGCAGAGGAAGACGTTGTCGGGCTTCAGGTCGCGGTGCACGAGGCCCGCGCGGTGCGCCGCGGAGAGCGCGTGCCCGAGCTGGCGGAAGACCTCCAGCACCTCCGCGGGGGGCAGGGCTCCTCGGCGCTTCAGGGTGTGGCTGAGGTCCTCGCCGCGGAGGTGCTCCATGACGATCCACGGGACGCCCTCGTCGTCGAAGCCCGCGGCGAGCACCTGCACCACGTGGTCGCTGTCGATGCGGGCGCTGGCGCGGGCCTCCTGGAGGAAGCGCTCTCTGCCCCGCGGGTCTCGCAGCAGCCGGGCGTGCATGACCTTGAGCACCCGGTCGGCGCCGGTGGAGAGCTGGGTCACGCGGTAGAGGGTGCCCATGCCTCCGCGGGCGATCTGCTCCTCGACGCGGTAGTCCGTCGCCACGACGGTGCCGGGGGCGAGCGGTAGGGCAAGGCTCATCGGCCGCGGATGCTACAGCGGCTTGCAGCGTGTAGGGTGAACTCGACGATGGCTGACGAGCACGACGCGGGCGCCGACCTGCATGGGATCACCGACGCGCTCCAGCGCGCCATCGACCGGGACGAGAACGTCCAGATCGTCCGCGACGCGGGCACCCACCCCACCTGGAACGGCTTTCCCCTCGCGCTCGGCGACGAGCTGCTGCTGGTGCGCTCGCTCCACGAGTTCGCGGTCAACGGCTTCGCGGTGCTGCGCCTGAGGGACGTCACCGCGGTGCACTCGACGGACGCCGAGCGCTTCTTCGAGCGGGTGCTGCGCGCCGAGGGGGCGCTGGACGAGGCCCCTTCGGTGAAGGCGATCCCGCTGCGCTCGTGGCGCTCGGTGCTGGAGGCGGTGCGGCTGCACTACCGCTACGCGATCATCGAGTGCGAGCGCCCGGACGGCGCGGACTTCTTCCTGGGCGAGCTCGCGGGCGTCGAGGGCGACGAGGCGACGCTCCACTACATCCAGGTCAACGGGATGCGGGAGAGCGGGCTCACCCGGGTGCCCCTCGACGACATCACCCTGGTGCGCTTCGACGAGCGCTACGTGAACCTCTTCGGCCGCTACGCCCTCGGCGAGGACCATCACTGAGAAGCTCAGCATGAACCTGTTGCGCCCCCCGATGCAGCGGTCGGCCGCGCTCGAAATACCCCGCGTATGTCTCGCGCGGCCTCCCTCGCCTCGGGGTGCTCGCGACGGTTCAAGCTGACCTTCTGAGGGGCGCCGCGAGGGCCATACGCTGAGCCCCCGGGGGCTCGACGTCTTAGCCCCGGTACGACCGCGAGGCCGTCAGCGAGGATATCCCCGGTACGACCGCGAGGCCGTCAGCGAGGATATCCCCGGTACGACCGCGAGGCCGTCAGCGAGGATATCCCCGGTACGACCGCGAGGCCGTCAGCGACCAGAGCCAGACCCCAGCCCGTAAGGGCGGGGAAGCGACCTACCACGCCCTCCCAGCGCGGCCTCGCCCGGAGGGGAGCGACCGACCACGTCCTCCCAACGCGTCTTCGCCGCGACGAGCGACGTCATCGAGTGGGGAATCGACGATGCCGCTTCTCAGATTCGGAGCCCGTCGCCAACGAAGCCGCGTCGGGAGGACGTGGTCGGTCGCTCCCCTCCGGGCGAGGCCGCGTCGGGAGGACGTGGTCGGTCGCTCCCCTCCGGGCGAGGCCGCGCTGGGCTGACGTGGTAGGTCGCTCCCCCGCCCTTACGGGCTGGGGTCTGGCCCTGGTCGCTGCCAGCCTCGCGGTCGTACCGGGGATATCCTCGCCGACGCCTCGCGGTCGTACCGGGGATATCCTCGCCGACGCCTCGCGGTCGTACCGAGGGCCATACGCTGAGCCCCCGGGGGCCAGACGTCTGGCCCCCGCCGTCGATGGCACGCCTGCTGCTCAAGCGTCGGTCACGTCCCGATCGCGGCGCCGCCTGGCGCGCGCCGTTCGACGGGGCGGTGAGGCGGGCCGACGGAGCCGCGCGTGGTGCGCGGTGCTCGCGGCGCCGTCATCGCGAGGTCACGCCATGAGCAAGCAGTACATCCGTCTCGAGCACCTCTCCCTCGTCCGCGCGTTCGCCCTGGCCAGCGCCATGGCCGCGCTCCCGGCCTGCGGAGCGAGCGCGGGCGGGCCCATCACCACCACCCGCGCCGACGCCGGAACCACCAGCACCCCCGACGCCGGCAGCACCACCACGCCCCCTCCAGCGAGCCCCGCCTCACGCTGCGCGGCCATGTGCGCCAACGCCCGCGCGGCCAGCTGCGGCCCCTACAACGAGGGCTGCGTGGCGGCCTGCCAGGCCTTCGCCAACGGGCTCCCGGCGCGCTGCTCGGCGCAGACCGGCGCGTACTTCACCTGCGCCGCGAGCGCGCGCTTCACCTGCGCCGACGACGGCGCGGAGGTGCAGGGCTGCGACGCGCAGGCCGCCGCGCTCGAGGCGTGCACCGCCGGCGAGGGCCCCGCCTCCGACGCCGGAACCGAAGCCCCGCCCTCCGACCGCTGCCTGCCCGACTCGGCGATCCCCGACGACATCGCCGCGACCATCTGCACCAGCGTCCCGTCGACGCCCGTGCCTCACGACTGCCCCGGAGGAGCGCCCTCGGACGACTGCGTCGCCTCCCCTGGGGGCGAGGCCAACGTGTTCTGCTGCGCGCGCTGACTCGAAGCGCGGCTCCCGCGCCGATCGAGCAGAGCCTGCTCAACGCGCTACAACCGGCGCCGCGATGTTCGCCCTCGACAAGCCCGTCGGACCCACCGCCGCCCAGAGCCTCGTCGCCCTCCGAGAGAGCGACCCCTCGCTCCGAGGAGTGAAGCTCGGCCACGCCGGCCGCCTCGACCCGATGGCCGAAGGGCTGCTCACGGTGCTGGTGGGCGACGAGAACCGCGCCGTCCACAGTCTCCGGGGCCAGTCCAAGACCTACGAGATCGACGTGCTCCTCGGGTTGGGCAGCGACTCCTTCGACGCCCTCGGGATGCTCTCCGCCCCCGTCGACGCGACCCTCGACGCTCCCTCCGTCGCCCTCGCGTGCTCACGCTTCGAGGGCGATTGCCAGCAAGCGTATCCGCCCTTCTCGCAGGCCCGCGTCGGGGGCGTGTCGCTCATCGCGTCGAGCCGCGCGGGCGTCGCGGTCGAGCGCCCGGTGGCGTCGCGGACCCTCCACGCCATCGCCCTCCTCGGCGTCGGCTCCCTCGAGCTCGCTGCGGCCTGCGAGCGCGCCCTGCCTCGCATCGCCCTGGTGCGCGGCGACTTCCGCCAGGAGGCCATCAGCGCCCGCTGGCGAGAGCTCGCCGCCGAGCGCCCCGACGCGCGGCTCACGGTGGCCTCGCTCCGGGTGCGCTGCTCCGCCGGGACGTACATGCGCTCGCTCGCCCATGACCTGGGCGCGGCGCTGGGTGTTCCGGCGCTCGCGTGGCGCATCCGTCGCACCGAGGCGGGCGGGCTCACGCTCGATGGGGCGCGCACGCTGCCCACGCCGACCTGACTACGGGGCAGGGCTCGAGGCTGCGCGAGGCCGTCAGCGAGGATATCCCCGGTACGACCGCGAGGCTGGCAGCGACCAGGGCCAGACCCCAGCCCGTAAGGGCGGGGGAGCGACCTACCACATCAGCCCAGCGCGGCCTCGCCCGGAGGGGAGCGACCTACCACATCAGCCCAGCGCGGCCTCGCCCGGAGGGGAGCGACCGACCACGTCCTCCCGACGCGGCCTCGCCCGGAGGGGAGCGACCGACCACCTCCTCCCAGCGCGGCTTCGTTGGCGACGGGCTCCGAATCTGAGAAGCGGCATCGTCGATTCCCCACTCGATGACGTCGCTCCCCTCCGGGCGAGGCCGCGTTGGGAGGACGTGGTCGGTCGCTCCCCTCCGGGCGAGGCCGCGCTGGGAGGGCGTGGTAGGTCGCTCCCCCGCCCTTACGGGCTGGGGTCTGGCTCTGGTCGCTGACGACCTCGGGGTCGTACCGGGGATATCCTCGCTGACGGCCTCGCGGTCGTACCGGGGACTCCTCGTCGCCGACCTCGCGCTCGTACCGGGGATATCCTCGCTGACGGCCCCAGGCCGCGCTGGCGCGGCTACGGAGGCGGCGCGATGGGCGCGCAGGTCGACACGCCGGCCCCCACGATGCGGAAGCCGATGTTGGTCATGTAGGCGGTGTCGATCGATCCGTCGGAGGGGCGGTAGCGGGTGACGTTGGTGGTGCGTCCGCCGAGGGCCGACGGGGCGGTGTAGAGGTAGAAGTCCCCGCCCCAGAAGGAGAAGGCCCACGCCTGCGGGGTCTCGACGCCAGGAATCGGCGTCGACTCGATGATGGCCCCGGTGGCCTTGTCGAGCTGGGCGACCTGCACCGGCGTGGTGGTGAAGAAGCCGTAGAGGCGCCCGTCGCCGGTGCCGGTGAGCTCGGCGCTCTGTCCGCGGAAGGCGCCGCTGAAGCTGCCGATGACGTGAAGCAATCCCCGCGAGGGATCGATGCTGCCGAGCCCGGGGCTGCCTCCCCCGAGGGGGTCTCCGGTCGCGGCGACGAAGAGGGTCTCGGCGGTGTTGTCGGCGCTCACGGTGGAGAAGCCCATGCCCAGGCGAAACCAGCCCGCGGGCATGCGAACGGGCGCCGCGGCGGTGCAGCTCGCGTCGGTGGTGTTCACCCGGTAGATCGATCCCGCGGAGTCGCCGAGGCCCGACTCGACGTAGTTGACCCAGGCGACGGCGTCGCGGTCGATGGCCATGGAGTTGGGCGACGCGGCGGTGGGGCAGCGCAGCGCCCCGATGCGGGTGAACTGCCGGAGGTTGGGGCGGAAGCTGTAGAGGTCGTTGCGGTCGGAGAGCACGTAGACGAGCTGCGCGGCCTCGCTGCAGTTGGACGAGGGCCCCGCGTCCCGGATGGGGATGGGGATCACCCCCCGGTCACCGGGAGGGGTTCCCGCGTCGACGACGGCGGGGGTGCCCGAGTCTCGCCCCGGGGTGAACACCGTCGGAGGGTCGCTCGCGCAGCCCGCGAGGGCCGACAGGACACCGAGGGAGGCAGCAGTCATCGCGAGGCGCATCACGTGGACTCCGTTGGGCAAGGGCGAAAGGGGTCAGCGCGCGGCGCCGACGGGCAGACAGAGCTGGAAGGGGAGGCCCGAGCGGGCGACGCACTGCGTGCCGGGGCCGCAGTTGGCGGTGGTCTCGCAGACCTCGTAGCACTGGCCCACGCCGGTCTCGGGGGTGTCGGTGGCGCAGCCCACCGGGAAGGTCGAGTGGGTTCCCCGGACGGGGCACGCGGAGGCGCGGGAGCAGGCGCGGGTGCACATCCGGGCGGGCACCCCGTCGGCGCTGTAGCCGGTGGGAAGGCAGGCGGTGCCGTCGCGGCAGGAGTCGCCCTCGAAGCAGCGCTCCCACGCGCCCACGGAGGCGTTGACGGGGCGGTCGACGAGCACCGGGACATCGGGCCCGGCGTCGCCCTCGCGGAGCCCGGTGCTGGCGCCGCAGGCCGTGGTCAGGAGGGAGAGGGCGAGGAGCGCGGAGGAGCGTGTCATCGAAGCGACGACGCTACCGCGCGAGCGCGGCGTGGGACAACGGGGAGGGGAGAGCGGCTCAGCGCCCGAGCATGTTGCGCGCGATGACCATGCGCTGGATCTGCGAGGTGCCCTCGTAGATCTGGAGCAGCTTGGCGTCGCGCATCAGCTTCTCCACGGGGTAGTCGCGGGTGTAGCCGTAGCCGCCGAAGATCTGCACCGCGTCGGTGGTGACCTCCATCGCGCTGTCGGCGCCGAAGACCTTGGCGTAGGCGCTGACGACGGAGTCGATGCTGCCCTGGTCGATGTTCCAGGCGGCCTTGTGGCAGAGCAGTCGGGTGGCCTCGTACTTCACGGCCATGTCCGCGAGCATGATCTGGATGGCCTGGTGCTGCCCGATGGGCACGCCGAAGGTCTTGCGCTCCTTGGCGTAGGCGACGCTCTCGTCCATGGCGCGGCGGATGACGCCCGTCGCGCCCGCGGCGATCCACGGCCGCGAGCGGTCGAAGGTCTTCATGGCGACCTTGAAGCCGTTGCCCTCGCCGCCGATGACGGCGCTCGCCGGGACGCGCACCTCCTCCAGCAGGATGTCGCAGGTGTAGCTGGCGCGCTGGCCGAGCTTCTTCTCGTGGCGGCCGATCCTCACTCCGGGCGTGTCGGCGTCGACCACGAAGCAGGTGATGCCCTTGTGCTTCAGGGCCTTGTCCTTCGTCGCCAGCACCGTGAACCACCGGGCCGCGTGGGCGTTGGTGATCCAGCGCTTCTGGCCGGTGATGACGTACTCGTCGCCGACCTTGTCGTAGCGGGTGCTGAGGCCCGCGACGTCGCTGCCCGCGTCGGGCTCGGAGCAGGCGTAGGCGGCGAAGATGGGCTCGTTGATGAGCCCGGTGAGGTACTTCTGCTTCTGCTCGTCGGTGCCCGCGATGATGATGGGCATCGAGCCCAGCATGTTGGCCGCGAAGACGGTCTGGATGCCCACGCAGCCGTAGGAGAGCTCTTCGAGCACCAGGCAGTGGTCGAGGCACGAGAGCCCCATGCCGCCGTACTCCTGCGGAACCTCCAGGTTCGCCAGCCCCAGCGCGTGCGCCTCGTGGAAGAGCTCCTCAGGAAACTTCTCCTCCTCGTCGTACTGCCCGGCGACGGGGATGATCCGCTCTCGGGTGAAGCGCCGGGTGGTGTCGATGAGACCCTTCTGCTCCTCGGTGATATCGAAGCCGTACATGCTGTCCTCCATCGCGAACGCCTGGGACGAAAATCGTCGCTGCCCTACCACGACCCGCGATCGGGGAAAACATCCGCCGCGCCCGGGCGTTGCTGCCGCCATGCGCCCCCTCCTGCTGCTCGCCTCCGTCTCCGCCTGCGCGGGCCCCCAGCGCCTATGGGCCCGCCCCGACGCCGCCGCCAGCCCCGCCCTCGCCCCGCTGGTCGCCGAGCGCATCGAGCCCGCTGCCCTCCCTCCCGCCGGGGACGACGGCGCCATCGCCAGCGCCGACGGGCGCAGCCGCACCCGCCCGGGACACTGCACCCCCGAGGCGGAGGCCCCGCGCAACCAGAGCGAGCCCGAGGTGGTCGGCTGCACCTTCACCCCGGAGCGCTCGTGGCGGGAGTGGCGCTACCCCGGCGCCGGCGACCTGCTCGACGTCTACGACGGCGTGGCCCTCATCGCGCAGTCCTCGCCCTCCGGGGTGCTCGACGTGGTGCGCTACGACATCGACCAGGGCGTCGCCAGGGTGCTCACCCTGCCGGAGCCCACCGCGCGCTGGCGCCGGGCGGGCTTTACCCGATCGGGTATGCTGGTCGGTCTGGTGCGGACGGGCACCGCGGAGCGCCCGGGGACGAGCTGGGTGAGGGGTCCGTTGAGCGGACCGTTCACCATGGAGGCCCTCCCGATGGAGGCCGACGACCTGGGGGTGGAGGGCGACCTCGGGGTGTGCGTGGGGGCCTCCGGGGCGGCGGTGGTCTCCCCGCTGGGGTGGTCCCGCGGGGTGCAGATGCCGCCCGGGACGCTGCGCGGCGCGGCCTCGGGGCCGGGCGTGGGCAGGGCGGGGGAGCGGGTGCGCTGCGAGGAGGGGCAGTGCGTCATCGACGGGGTGGCCCGCGTCACGCTTCGGGGGCGGGGAGGTGGCAACGATCCCGCGGGCACGTCGGGTCGCGACACACATTGAGAAAGCGCTGCGGCTTCTGGTACCAATCCCGCGCACCACTGGCGGCAAACGGTCGGCCGATCGGTGTGACGAATGAGGTCGATGTCCATCGAGTTGAGAAGCGCCGCGGGTCGCGGGGTTTCTGGTGATGAACCGGGACTTTCGGTAACGTGAGCCTCCCTGTGCCCGCGGTAGCCTGCCCATTCTGTGGAAGCGACCACCCGGACGGCACCTTTGTCTGTCCGAACACCAATCGGCGGCTGCAAGGGCTGCTTCCGACGGGCACGTCCATCGAGGGCAAGTACCGCATCGAGGGGATCATCGGCGTCGGCGGGATGGGCGTCGTCTACCGGGCCGAGCAGACGAAGATCAACCGCCTCGTCGCGCTGAAGATGCTGCTCCCGGAGTACACCGTGTACCCCGACCTGGTGGCGAGGGTGGAGCGTGAAGCCCGCACCGCGGGGCAGATAGACCACCCCAACGTGGTGACCATCACCGACCTCGGGGTGACCACGGAGTTCGGGCCGTACATCGCCATGGAACTCCTGCGCGGGCAGGAGCTGGCCACGGTGGTGGAGAACGCCGGGGGGAGGCTCGACCCGGCGGAGGCGGTGGACGTGATCCGGCAGGTGCTCGCGGGCCTGGAGGCCGCCCACAAGAAGGGCGTCATCCACCGCGACCTGAAGCCCGAGAACATCTTCCTGAGCACCGACGACGAGGGCAAGCGCCGGGTGAAGGTGCTCGACTTCGGCATCTCCAAGCTGCGCGACGACAAGGAGCTCAACTCCCTCACCCGCACCGGCACCGTCATGGGGACGCCGCAGTTCATGGCCCCCGAGCAGGCCGCCGGGGCGCGCGACCAGGACGCCCGCATCGACCTCTACGCCACCGGCGCCGTGCTCTACGCCGTGCTCTGCAACGGGCTCCCCTACGAGGCGGAGAACTACAACCTCCTCATCAGCGAGATCCTCAACAAGGCGCCGATCCAGATCCTCCAGCGCAACGCCTCGCTCGACCCGCGGCTCGCGAGCATCGTGATGAAGTCCATCGCGAAGAAGCCCGAGGCCCGCTACCAGTCGGCGCGCGAGATGGCCGAGGCGCTCACCGCCTGGTACGACAACCGCAACGCGCCGATCCCCGCCACGGCGCCGCGCAGCTCGATCTCCCGCACCTCGGGGATGCTCTCCCAGGACACCCCGGTCTTCGACCTGCGCCGAGGGGTGCCGCGGCCGCCGTCGCCCAGCGCCCCGGAGTTCTCGCCCGACGACCCGGAGTACCTCGACCGCGGCGAGGCCACGGTGATGGTCCCGGTGCCGTTTCGCGGCGAGGAGAACAACGACGCCCACGTCGCCCCGGCGGACGACTTCTTCGACGACGACGGCAACGCCCCGCCCACCATGCGCCCGGCGCACTCCCCGTCGCGCCCGTCGCCGCCGCCGTCCACCCCGCGCCGCTCCCCTCCGCCGCCGGAGGAGCCGCGGGTGTCCATCCCCGAGCCCTCGGTGCTGCTGGAGTCTCCCCTCGACGCCCCGCCGATCGTGCTGCTCCAGGCCCCGAAGCCCCCGCCCTCGGACGAGACCTGGGCGCAGCTCCGCACCGACCTCACCCCCAAGCGCGACGTGCTCATGGACGAGGTGCACGCCGAGCGCCGCTCCCGCAGCCGCGGGGTCTACGTCTTCATGGCGCTGGCGGTGCTCGCCCTCGGCGTCGTGGCCTTCCGAGCGCTCGCTCCGACGCTCTGGTACCGATGGGTCCCCGGGGCCCGCGAGGAGCGCGTCATCCCGCCCCCGCCGTCGACCGTGAGCATCAGCGACCCGGTGCGCTTCGTCCCCGTGGTCGACGCCTCCGCGCCCCTCGACGTGGGCCCGGCTGTCGTCGACGTCGGCCCGGCCATCGTCGCCCCGGCGAGCGACGCGCACGTGCCCACCGACGCCACCGCCGCGCCGGCTGCCGACGCGCCCGCCGCCCCCTCGCAGGACGCCGCGACGGTGAGCGCCGACGCCCCCGCGGCGCCGAGCGACGCCGCCCGCCGCCGCCGCCGCCATCGCTGAGCCCTCTCGCTACTTGTTGTAGGGCTCGCCGCGGATGATCGAGAACGCGCGGTAGACCTGCTCGGCCAGGATCAGCCGCGCCAGCCGATGGGGCAGGGTCATCGCGCCGAGAGAGAGCCGCCAGCGGGCCCTGGCGCGCACCGCGGGGGGGAGCCCCTCCGCGCCGCCGATGGCGAACACCGGCACCACCGCGCGGCGCATGGCGTCGTCGACCTTCGCGGCGAAGGCCTCGGACGACAGGGTCTTCCCTTCGATCTCCAGGGTGACCAGCTCGGCGCGCTCGCCCTGGGCCGCGAGGCAGCGCTCGAACTGCGCCACCACGCGGTCTTCCCGGTCGTCCTTGAGCTCGACCTCGGCGAGCTCCGCGTAGCGACGCACCCGGCCGTAGTACTCGTCGAGGAGCGCGCGGAGCTCGGGCTCCTTCACGCGCCCCACCGCGGCGACCACCAGCTTCACGTGGTCGGGGCGGCTCCGTCGGCGTGCGAGGCCCCCTCGAAGGGCACGCGCGTGGCGTCCATCCAGAGCCCCTCGAGGTCGTAGTAGCGCCGGGCCTCGTCGACGAAGACGTGGACGATCACGTCGCTGTAGTCGACGAGCACCCACTGCCCCTGCTGCATGCCCTCGACGCTGGTCGGGCGGTGGCCCTTCTCCTTCAGCGACTCGATGACGCCGTCGGCGACCGAGCGCACCTGCCGGTCGCTGCGGCCGGACATCAGCACCAGGAAGTCGGCGTAGTCCACCTTCTCCCCGATATCGAGGATCTCGATGCGCTCGGCCTTCTTGTCGAGGCCGGCGGCGGCGATGAGCTTGGCCAGCTCGCGCGCGCCGTCGCGGCGGAGGGCGGCGGCGTCCGGCGTCGAGGCCGAAAGCTCAGGCCGCTTGCGGGGCTTGGGCTTCGGCGCGGAGTCGGTCTTGGGCTTCTTCTTCGCGGGGGGCGCCTTCGCGGGGGCCGCCTTCGCGGGGGCCGCCTTCTTCGCAGGCGCTGCCTTCGCGGTGCCAGGGCGCGGGCCGCTGGCCTTCTTCGCGACGCGGAGCGCGGCGTTCTTCTTCTTCTCCTTCTTCTGCTCGATCTCGGCGCGGGTGAGCGTCGGCTTCGCCTTCACGGGGGCCGCCTTCGCGGGCGCGGCCTTCTTCGCAGGGGCTGCCTTCGCAGGGGCTGCCTTCGCAGGGGCTGCCTTCTTCGCGGGGGCTGCCTTCTTCGCGGGTGCGGCCTTGCTGGCGGCGGGCTTCCTGGTGGTGCTCGCCGCGGGCTTCGCGGTGGAGGTCTTCTTGCGCGGGGACTTTGCTTCGGCCATGACTCGCCTGCTTGTCGACGCCGCGGAACCTGTGGCACGCACCGGCGCGCCCCGCGGACTTCACCGCGGAGCATCGCACCACACCCGACGCCGACACCACAAGAAGCGTCACCCCAGGCGGACCCATGCCCTTCCCCCCGACCCGACCGCTCCCGTCGGACGACGCGCCGCTGACGGTGCTCGGCATCGAGAGCTCCTGTGACGAGACCGCCGCCTCGGTGGTGCGCCTCGACCGCGCCGGGGCCTGGGTGCTCTCCGATGTGATCGCCAGCCAGGTGGCCGAGCACGCTCCCTATGGGGGGGTCGTCCCGGAGATCGCCGCGCGCGCCCACCTCCGGGTGATCAGCCCGGTGGTGCGAGAGGCCGTCCTCGCCGGCGGCGGATGGGACAGCATCGACGCCGTCGCGGTCACCGCGGGCCCCGGGCTCATCGGCGCGCTGCTGGTCGGGCTGCAGGCCGGCAAGGCCATCGCCCTCGCTCGCGGCCTCCCCCTCGTCGGCGTCAACCACCTGGTGGGCCACCTGCTCGCGCCCTTCACCCGCGTCCAGGGGGAGGAGCACGCCCAGCCGATCTTCCCCTTCATCGCCCTGCTCGCCTCCGGCGGGCACACGGCCCTCTATCGCTGCGACGACGCGGCCACCATCCGAGAGCTCGGCGCCACGCGCGACGACGCCGCGGGCGAGGCCTTCGACAAGGTCGCCAAGATGCTGGGCCTCGGCTACCCGGGCGGTCCGGTCATCGACCGGCTCGCGGCGCAGGGCGACCCCGAGGCCGTGACCTTCCCCCAGGCCATGCGAGGCCGCTCGCTGGAGTTCAGCTTCAGCGGGCTCAAGACCAGCGTGGCCCAGCACCTCGCGAAGCACGGCCAGCCCGCCGACGAGAAGGCCCTGCGCGACCTCGCCGCAGGGGTGCAGCGCGCCATCGTCGAGACCCTGGTGCGCAAGCTCCTGCTCGCGGCGCAGCTCGAGGGCGTACCCAGGGTGGTGCTCGGCGGCGGGGTCGCGGCCAACCGGGGCCTGAGGGCCCGAGCGGCGGAGGCCTGCGCCAGGGCGGGCGTCACGCTGGTGGTCCCGCCCACGAGGGTGTGCACCGACAACGCGGCGATGATCGCCTACGCGGGCGCCGTGTCGCTGCGCCGGGGCCGCCTCGACGGCGCCGGACTCGACGCGAGGGCCACCTGGCCCGTCGACGCGGGGCTCTCCCGCAACGCGCCCGCGCGCTGAAAGTTCTCGACAGCGACGGCATGACCGCCGTCCCTCCGTCGGAGGCCAATCCGCTGGATATCGCCGCGGGCGGTTGACCACGGGGGGCAGGGTTTGGTTCATTGCCCGATGCTGGCGCGAGGAGGCTGGTGGGTGACCGCGATGGTTCGCGAGGGTACCCGCCCTTCTGCGCCACCTTGCGTAGGAGAGCAGTACCCTTGAAGTCACAGAACAAACTCTGGTGGCTCGTCCCCGCGTTGTTCGCGGCGGCATGTAGCGACAACGTCAACAACACCCCCGTCGACACAGACGTTCCCGTCGTGAAGGACACGGGCGGTGCCACGGACCTCGGCAGCGACTCGGGCACGCCGGCGGACGACACGGGCGGCGCGGTCGACAGCGGCACGCCGACGGAGGACACCGGCACCCCGACCGAGGACACCGGCAAGCCGGTCGACAGCGGCACCCCCGCGGACGACACCGGGGCGGCGGTCGACGGCGGCACCCCCGCGGACGACACCGGGGCGGCGGTCGACAGCGGCACCCCCGCGGACGACACGGGCGGCGCGGTCGACAGCGGCACCCCCGCGGACGACACCGGCCCCCGGCCGGACGTCCCGACCTGCACCTCGGGCCAGAGCTTCTGCGGCACCGGCTGCGTCGACACCAACACCGACAACACCAACTGCGGCACCTGCGGCGTCGCCTGCGCGGCGGGCCAGAGCTGTCAGGTCGGCCTCTGCCGACGGAGCTGCTCGGCGGGCCAGAGCCTCTGCGGCGACGTCTGCTCCACCCTCGACAGCGACCCCGCCAACTGCGGCTCCTGCGGCACCGCGTGCCCGGCCGGGCAGATGTGCTCCGCGGGCCGCTGCGCGCTCACCTGCGCGGCGCCTCGCACGGTCTGCACCTCCGCGGCGGGCGTCATGAACTGCGTCGACACGCTCACCGACGCGGCCAACTGCGGCGCGTGCGGCAACGCGTGCTCGACCGGCCAGAGCTGCGTCGCCGGAGCCTGCCGCCTGGTCTGCCCGGCGGGTCAGACCGAGTGCAGCAACGCCTGCGTCGACACCCAGACCAGCAACGCCAACTGCGGCGCCTGCGGCACCGCCTGCGCGACGGGCCAGTCGTGCGCGGCGGGCGTCTGCCGACGCAACTGCGGAGCGGGTGAGACCCTCTGCGGCGACGCCTGCGTCAACACCCAGACCAGCGGCACCCACTGCGGCGCCTGCGGTCGCACCTGCCCGTCGGGCCAGAGCTGCGCCGCCGGGGCCTGCGTCTGCCCGATGGGCCAGACCCTCTGCGGCGCGGCCTGCATCGACACCCAGACCAGCGTCGCCAACTGCGGCGCGTGCGGCCGCACCTGCACCGCGGGCCAGACCTGCACCGCGGGCGCCTGCGTCACCGGCGCTCCGGCCAATGACCTCCCGACCGGCGCGGTGGTGATCAGCCTCGCGACGCCCGCGTCGACGATCATGGGCACCACCACCTCCGCGACCAACCAGTCCGGCTGCGGCGGCGCGGACGTGTACTACCGCTTCACGCTGGCCCGCCGCGAGGTCGTCTACGTCGACACCTTCGGCACCGCCTACGACACCGAGCTGGCCTTCGCGCCCGCCTCGGGCACCGGCACCATCACCGGCACCTGCACCGACGACAGCTGCGGCGGCACCCAGTCGCAGCTCGCGCGCGTGCTCGACGCCGGCACCTACTACGTGGTGGTGTCAGGCTACAGCACCAACAGCGGGCCCTTCACGCTGCACTTCCAGCACCTGCCCATCGGCAGCGGCGCGGTGACGCAGATCACCTCGCTCTCCGCCGGAACCCAGACCTTCATGGGCACCACCAGCGGCACCGGCGTGCTCACCCAGAGCTGCACCAGCGCCGCCGGTCCGGAGACCAGCTACTGGTTCATGACCTGCCCGACCTTCGCCGCGACCCAGTTCAACGCCGCGACCTGCGGCGCCGCGACCTGGGACACCGTGCTCGAGCAGCGCAGCGCCGCCCGCTCCGCGAACATCTGCAACGACGACGGCTGCGGCGCGCAGTCGACCATCACCGGCACCCTCGCCAGCGGCGCCGGCCTGCACTCGCTCTACGTCGACGGCTACGGCGCCGGCTCGGCGGGCCCGTACACCCTCAGCCTGACCTTCGGCACCTGCCCGACGGGCCAGAACTTCTGCGGCACCGCCTGCGTCAGCCTCCAGACCAGCGCCACCAACTGCGGCGCCTGCGGCACCGTCTGCGCTGCCCCGGTCGGCGGCACCACCGCCTGCGTGGCCGGCGCCTGCGTGCGCTCGTGTCCGGCGGGCCAGCTCAACTGCGGCGGCACCTGCCGCGCGGTCGCCACCGACGCCAGCAACTGCGGCGCCTGCGGCACCGTATGCGCCGCCCCGGTCGGCGGCACCACCGCCTGCGTGGCCGGCGCCTGCGTGCCCTCCTGCCCGGCGGGCCTCACCAACTGCGGCGGCACCTGCCGCAACCTCGCGACGGACAGCGCCAACTGCGGCGCCTGCGGCGCGGCGTGCGTGGCCCCGACGACCTGCGCCTCGGGCGCCTGCCGCGCCTCGAACGAGACCTGCGCGACCCCGGCGGCCTACTCCGTCGGCGGCACCGTGATGGGCAACACCGCCACGGCGCAGAACAACCACACCTCGACCTGCGGCGCCGGCGGCCCCGGGCGCGACGTGACCTACTCGGTCGTGTTCGACGGCTCGCCCCGCACGTACACGTTCACCTCCAACACCACGGGCTTCGACGGCGTGCTGCACGTGCACAACGCCGCGGCCTGCACCACGAGCGACGAGGTCGCCTGCAACGACGACGACGGCTCCACCTCGCGCAGCACCGTGCAGCTGGTGAACCCCCCGGCGGGCACCTACCTCATCGTCCAGGACGCCTACGCCACCAACGGCGGCGGCGCCTTCACGCTGACCTCCTCGTCGGTGGCGCTCAACAACGACACCTGCGCCAGCCCCTCGGCCATCACCCGCAACGGGCGCTACATCGGCACCACCGCCGGGCGCGCCGCCAACTACAGCGGCGCGTGCAACAGCAACACCGCGCCGGACGTGGTCTACGCCATCACCGCGACCCGCTCGGGCACCATCACCGTCGACACCTCGGGCTCGGCCTACGACACGGTGCTCTACGTGGGCAACACCTGCGGCGGCAGCACCCTCGGCTGCAACGACGACACCGCGGGCCTCGGTCTCCAGTCGCGGGTCGCCTTCGCGGCCACCGCGGGCACGACCTACTACGTGGTCGTCGACGGCTACAGCACCAACAGCGGCGCGTACGTCCTGAACGTCAGCGGCCTCTGATCCCCGCCTGAGCGCGGCGGCGTCCGATCGCCGCGCATCCCCAACCCCCCTCCATCCCTGATTCCCGGTCGTTTCTCGGGAGATTCCCCGGTGCGCGATCGTCGCCATCGGGGGAGCGCTTCGACTAGGATGCGCGCCGCATGAGCACAGCGAGCACGTCCGAGGCGCCGGTCACCGAGGTGGTAAAGAAGGGGCACCCGAAGGGGCTCTACCTGCTGTTCGCGACGGAGATGTGGGAGCGCATGTCGTACTACGGCATGCGGGCGCTGCTGGTGCTCTACATGACCGGCGCGGCGGATCACGGGGGCTTCCACTGGAGCCGCGCGACCGCCCTCAAGATCTACGGCACCTACACCGCGCTCGTGTACCTGACGCCGCTCGCGGGCGGCTACATCGCCGACCGCTACCTCGGGCAGCGGCGCGCGGTGGTGCTCGGCGGCTTCCTGATGATGATCGGGCACTTCCTGATGGCGGTGCCCGGCGAGGTGGCCTTCTTCGCGGCGCTCACCTTCCTCATCGTGGGCAACGGGTTCTTCAAGCCCAACATCAGCACCATGGTGGGCGGGCTCTATCCCCCCGGCGACGCGCGCCGCGACGGGGCCTTCACCATCTTCTACATGGGCATCAACCTCGGGGCCTTCCTGTCGCCGCTGGTGTGCGGGACGCTCGGCGAGAAGCTCGGCTGGCACTGGGGCTTCGGCTCGGCGGGCGTCGGCATGGGCCTCGGGCTCCTCACCTTCCTCGCGCTCAACAAGCGCCTCCTCGGGGACGTGGGCCTGGTCCCGGCGCCGCGCGGCGCGCAGAAGCTCGGGCCCCCGGGGGAGGGCGACTACCGCGCCCCCGGCGAGGTGCAGACCGAGACCGCGAAGCTCACGCCCGTCGAGCGCGACCGGCTGGGCGTCATCTTCGCCCTCGCGTTCTTCAACATCTTCTTCTGGGCCGCCTTCGAGCAGGCGGGCGGCCTCATGACCCTCTACACCGACACCAAGGTCGACCGTCACCTCTTCGGGATGGTCGTGCCGACGACGTGGTTCCAGTCCATCAACCCGATGTTCATCGTGCTGCTGGGGCCGCTGTTCTCGATGCTCTGGGTGCGCCTCGCCAAGGCCCGCCGGGAGCCCTCCACCCCGGCCAAGCTGGGCATCGGGCTGCTGCTCCTCTCCTTCGGCTTCGTGCTGATGCTCGGCGCCTCCAGACAGACCGCCGACGGCGGCCAGGCCGCGATGTTCTGGGTCGTGGGCGCGTACTTCTTCCACACCGTGGGCGAGCTCTGCCTCTCGCCGGTGGGGCTCTCCGCGGTGAGCAAGCTCGCGCCCGCCCGCTTCGCCTCGCTGATGATGGGCGTCTGGCTGCTCTCCAGCTTCGTCGCCAACTACCTCGCCGGGCTCATCGGGAGCTACTCCGAGCGCCTCGGGGAGTTCACCCTCTTCGCGACCATCGTGGGCGTCACCGCCGCCGCGGGCGCCGTGCTCATCGCCCTCAGCCCGGTGATCACCAAGAAGATGCACAACCCGCCGGTGGTCGTCCCCACCGCCTGATCCCGCTCCCTCAAAGCGCTTCACGGGCGCCGCCCGAGTCGTGCGATCCTCGCGCGATGAGGCATCGACAGCTCGGACTTCTGGTGGGTGCCGTGAGCCTCGCGCTCGCGTGCACCGATGGCAACTCGGTCGTCGGGGGCCCTCCCGATGCGGCCAGCGCGGACCTCGGTCCCACCGACCTCGGTCCCACCGACCTCGGTCCCACCGACCTCGGCCCGATGGACCTCGGCGTCGATGTCCCCGACGTGCCCGTCGCGGTCGACGCGCCGGATGTTCCCGACGTGCCGGTCGACGTGCCCTTCGTCTGCACCGCCGACGCGCAGTGCGTGGGCCGCTCCGAGGGGGGCGTCTGCGACGTCGCCTCGGGTCGCTGCGTGCAGTGCCTCGCCTCCGCCGACACCTGTCCGTCGGGGCAGTACTGCGTCGCGGCCACCAGCACCTGCGCCCCGGGCTGCCGCTCCGACGAGGCCTGCCGCTCCGCCGGCGCCGACGGCGGCGCCGCCTCCCCCACCGCCCGCTGCGACACCACCACGCGCCAGTGCGTCGCGTGCCTCGGCAACGACGACTGCCCCCTCGGCAACCTCTGCGTGGGCAACCTCTGCGTCACCGGCTGCTCTCCCACCCGAGGCTGCCCCGCCGACCAGGCCTGCTGCTCCGGCGCGTGCGTCAACATCCAGTCCAACGTCGCCGCGTGCGGCGGATGCGACACCCGCTGCATGCTCCCCAACGCCGTCCCGGCGTGCATGAACGGCAACTGCGCCATCACGAGCTGCGCCCCCCCCTTCGCGGACTGCGACACCCGCGCGACCAACGGCTGCGAGGTCAACACCCAGAGCGACCTCGCGCACTGCGGCGCCTGCAACATGGCCTGCGCGCCGCGCCCCAACGCCACCGCGCGCTGCGCCGCCGGGGCGTGCGCCTACGAGTGCGTCACCGGCTTCTCGGACTGCAACGGCGACCCCTCCGACGGCTGCGAGGTCGACACCCGCGTCAGCGCCTCGCACTGCGGCCGATGCAGCAACGCCTGCTCGCTGGCCAACGCCACGTCGGCCTGCGCGGCCAGCGCGTGCACGGTGACCGCCTGCGCCGCGGGCTTCGCCGACTGCGACGGCAACGCGCTCAACGGCTGCGAGGCCAACACCCGGAGCGACCTCGCGCACTGCGGCGCCTGCGGAACGTCCTGCGCGGCGAGGCCCAACGGCGCGCCGGTCTGCGTCACCGGGGTCTGCGGCGTCACCTGCCTCGCGGGCTACGCCGACTGCGACGGGGAGCCGGCCAACGGCTGCGAGTCCAACACCCCGACCGACCTGCGCAACTGCGGCGGCTGCGGGCGCGCGTGCAGCAGCAACAACGCCACGGCCTCGTGCCGCGTCGGCGTCTGCGCCGTCGAGAGCTGCAACGCCGGCTTCGGCGACTGCGACGGGAGCCTCGCCAACGCCTGCGAGGTCAACCTCAACACCAGCAACGCCCACTGCGGGGCCTGCGGGCGCGCGTGCCTGCCGGGCGCCACCTGCACCGCCGGCGCGTGCGTGCTCGGGCCCTACGGCAGCGGCGCCGACGCGGCGCTCACGCCCACCTCGGGCACCGTCACCATCAACGTCGTGCGCTCGCCCGCGACCGCGGCGGCCGGGGGAACCACGGTCGACCTGACCGCGCCGACGGGCTTCTCCGTGGGGCAGATGGTGTTCCTGCACCAGACGCAGGGCGCCGGGGCGGGGAGCTGGGAGGTGCGGCAGATCGTGGCGCTGGCCGGGTCGCGCGCCACCGTCGAGGCCCCGCTCACGGCGGCCTACAGCAGCGCCGGGGCCAACCGCGCGCAGGCCGTGGTGATGCCGCAGTACAGCACCGTGCTGCTCACCGGGGCGACGCTGGTCGCGCCCGCGTGGGACGGCAACACCGGGGGCATCCTGGCCTTCGCCGCGCGAGAGAGCGTGCGGGTGATGAGCGGCGCCATCGTCATGAGCGAGCGCGGGTTTCGCGGCCACCCCCGGGTGAGCTCCAACAACCGGGCCGGCGAGCAGGGCGAAGGGGCCGCCGGGTACGGCGCGCAGAACACCATCCCCAACAGCAACGGCGGCGGCGGCGGCGGGCGCACGGGCTGCGAGTGCTGCTGGGCAGGCGGCGGCGGAGGGGGAGGCCACGCGAGCGGAGGCCTCGCCGGGAGCGCGGGCGGAGCGGTCTGCCAGCCGGGCGGCAACGCGGGCCTGGCGGTGGGCGTCGCGGCGCAGACGACGATGTTCTTCGGCGGGGCCGGGGCCAACGGCGGCGCCGACGAGGACGGCTACGGCTCCGCCGGGGCCAACGGCGGAGGGATCATCTACGTGGCCTCGCCGGCGATCTCCGTCGAGAGCCCGGGGGCCATCCGCTCCAACGGGCAGACGGGCAACAACGAGTACAACTACGCGGGCTGCGGCTCCGGGGGCGGCGGCGGCGGCGCGGGAGGAGCGATCTACCTGCGCGTGGGCGGCATCAACCTCGGGGCCTCGCTGGTGACCGCGAGCGGCGGCGTCGGCGGCAACGACCCGGGCAACTGCGGAACGGCCGGCGGCAACGGCAGCGTCGGGCGCATCACCGTCCGAGGATCGACCACCACCAGCGGCACCACCGCCCCGGCCTTCACCGCCGTACCCTGACGGTGCGGCGTCCGCGCCCTTGACGGCCCGGCGGGTTCCGTGCGAGCCGCCGGGCCACTCAACGAGGTGCGTGTGATGTGGTCCAATCGACGGTGGCTCCCGGTATCCCTGGCTCTTCTCCTGCCCGCGTGCGGGGGTGACGAGTCGCCCTTCGACACGATGCCCGAAGAGGACGCGGGCGAGATGCTCATGGAAGACGCCGGCCCCATCCCGACCTTCCCCGACCTGGGCGTCACCCCCGACCGCGGCTTCCCGGAGGATCAGGGCTTCCCCAGGGTCGACGTCCCGGAGTTCGACAGCGGCACCGGCTTCGACAGCGGCACCCGCTTCGACACCGGCGTCCGTGACACCGGCGTCCGTGACACCGGCGTCCGCGACACGGGCGTCCGCGACACCGGCCCGGCCGACACGGGCCCGGCCGACACGGGCCCGGCCTACGACCCCTGCGCGATGGGCTCGGTGATCGACCTCAACATGGCCGGCACCCTCGCCGGTCTGACCACCAGCTACACCGGCAGCAACACCATGGTCGGCGGCACCGCCCCGCTCCGCCCGGCGTGCGGCAGCGCGACGTCCATCGGCCACGAGGTGGTGCTCCGGTACACCCCGCGCGCCACCTCCCGACTGCGGGTCTCCACCAACAACGACGGCACCACCGCGGGCTTCGACACGGTCGTCTGGGCGCAGCCCGCGTGCTCGTCGCTCCCGACGGGCAACGCCGGCCTCGGCTGCAACGACGACAGCGGCTCGGCGCCCCGCACGCTCGCCTCGACCTTCACCACCTCGGCGAACGTCACCGCGGGCACCGCCGTCTACATCGTCGTCGCGGGCTACCGCCCCTCCGGCACCCCGACGGGCACCTTCGCCCTCACCGTGACCGAGCTCGTGCCCGGGATGGCGGGCGCCGTGTGCGACCCGCGGGTGAGCTCCCCGCCGCCCTGCGCCGACGCGCTCACCTGCATCGCCGACGCGGGCTCGACCACCGCCGGCACCTGCATCGCCGACGGCACCGCGGGCGGTCGATGCCGCGCCACCGGGACGGCCTGCGACATGGGCCTCGCGTGCAGCGGCTCGGCCACCTCCACGGCGTCGCGATGCCGCGCGTCGGTGGCGGTCGGGGCCGCGTGCGACCCGGCGCGGGTGACCAGCCTCTGCGCGACGGGCAGCACCTGCGTCACGGCCAACGGGTCGAGCACCTGCGTGGCCGACGGCGCCCGGGGCGGCACCTGCCGGGTCGTCGCGCCGCGCTGCGACGCGATGCTCACCTGCAGCACCATGACGGGCAGCGGCGTGTGCCGCGAGGTGGTGGCCGACGGCGCGTCCTGCGACCCGGCGGGGATCAACTCCGTGTGCCAGACGGGGCGAACCTGCGCGGCGTACTACGGCGCGGCCACGGGCACCTGCGTGGTGGACGGCAACGACGGCGCCCGGTGCCGCACCAGCGGGGCGGCCTGCGAGACGGGCCTGATCTGCAGCGGGACGGCGTCGTCGACGACCTCGCGCTGCCGCCCTCGCGTGGAGCTCGGCGCGGCGTGCGACCCGGTGGGGGAGCGCAACCTCTGCGCGACCAACTCGGGCTGCGTCTCGTCTCCGGTGGGCTGGACCTGCGTGGCCCTCGGCGCTCGCGGGGGCATCTGCCGCCCGAGCGGCACGCGCTGCGACAGCGGGCTCACCTGCATCACCGGGACGCCCAACGACTACTGCCGCGAGCGGCTGAGCAGCGCCGGCGCGATGTGCGACGCCGCCAACCAGTCGACCCTCTGCGCGACCAACTCGAGCTGCCTCGCGACCGCCGGGCAGACCGTGGGCGCGTGCACGGCCAACGGCACCGCCGCGGGCGCCGACTGCCGCACCAGCGGGACGCGCTGCGACGCGGGCCTCACCTGCACCACGACCTCGGGCGCGGGCTGGTGCCGCCGGGCGTCCACCGCGGCGATGGCCTGCGACTGGACCGGCCGGGTCACCTCCTGCCCGGCGATGACCGCGTGCGCCCCGAGCAGCGCGACCGCCGGCACCTGCGCCATGCAGGTGATGGAGACGGAGCCCAACAACAGCATCACGGCGCCGTCGCCGACCGTTAGCGCCAGCACGGTGTTCGCGGGCTCGGTCGAGGCCGGCGGCCGCGACTGCGTGGGGGTCGACCTCCCGATGGGCGCGTCGATCTTCGCCGACGTGCAGCTCCCGGCGACGCCCACCTGCGCGCCGGGTGGACCTGATCCCTTCCTCACGGTGTTCAACCCGATGGGTCGGCTGATCTCCTTCGAGGACGACTCCGCGGGCCGCGGCCGCTGCGCGGTGATCGACCCCACGGTGCGCCCGGAGCTCGCCCGCCTCGCCGCGGGTCGCTACGTCGTCTGCGTCAACGGCTACAACAACGCCGCCGTCCCGAACTACCTCTTCACCGTCGGCGTCGTGCGCTGACCCCCCACCCCGCTGCCCTCACCGCCAGGGCAGCACGTTGCGCGGGTCGCAGGGGACGCTCACCTCCTGCTCCGTGACCCGAGCGATGTCCTCCCTCATCACGTCGATGCCCGCGCGCACCCGCCGCACCTCGTAGTGGAGGTGCACGTAGCCCTCCGCGCCGGTGTCTCCCACGAAGCCCACCACCGCGCCGGGCCGCACGAACATCCCCCGCGTCAGCCCCTGCGCCGCCGCGTCGAGGTGGCCGTACAGGATCAGGTAGGTCCATAGCGTGTCGCCCTCGCGCACCACCTGGCGGAGCAGCACCGTCGTCCCGAAGAGTCGCCCCACGTAGACCACCTCCGGGTCGCCCTGCTCGCCGCGCAGCGCCGCCACCCGGACGGGCGTCCCCCTCGGCTGCGGCAGGTCGACCCCGCCGTGGCCGGTGGCGCTGAGCCCGGCGCCTCGCCGCTGCTGGGAGTCGGGGCGGTCGAGGTCGTAGCCCGACGACACCGCGCGCCCGCCCGCAGTCGGAACCGGGTACACGAAGCGGTCGTAGTCCTCGGGCACGTCGGGCCGTCGAGGGATGTGCTCGTAGATCACCCGCCGCCCGGTGCGCTCGGTGTGCACGTTGGTCGCCACCATCGCGCCCTCGTCGACCACCGCCCCCGCGGTCGGCAGGCAGAACCCGTCCAGGTCGAGCTCCCCCACCGCGCAGCGCGGGTGCAGGCACTCGTCGGCGATCAGCACCCCGTCGCAGCGGGCGCCCTCGGGCTCGATGTGCGTGACCTCCGGCGCTCGCGCGCTCGTGGCCAGCGGGGCGACGGCCCGGTCGCGCGCGGGCAGCCACACCCACGGCGCCACCGCCAGGGCCACCCAGGGGGACCATCGCCTCGCACGCTTCGTCACTCCCTGCGCAACGCCGCTCACCCGCTCTCGCATTCCCGCCGTCATCCCTGGCAGAGCGCCACGACCCGCTCGGTGAGCCACCACCCGCCCGCCACGCCCGAGAGCGCCGTCACAACCCTCGCCCCGCTCGCCCACCGGCCCGCCGCGAGGCGACCGAGGGTCGCCGCCGACAGCACCGCCGCGAGCTGCGCCAGCTCGATGCCCAGGTTGAAGGACGCCAGCGCGAGCACCCGCTCCCCGGAGCGCATCCCCGCCGCGCGGAGGGCGCCCGCGAAGCCCAGCCCGTGCACCAGCCCGAAGGCCGCCGGCAGCGCCCAGATGTTTACCCGATCGGGTACTCCATCGCCCTCGGAGAGCGAGCGCCAGGTGTCCGCGGCCAGCAGCCAGATGCTCCCGGCGATGAGGGCCTCGACCAGGGCGGCGGACACCGGGACCGTGGTGAGCGCCGCGACGCAGAGGGTGAGCGCGTGGCCCGCGGTGAAGGACGACACCGCCACGGCGCGACGACGCCAGGAGCGCACCCGCACCAGCAGCAGCGCCAGGAAGAGCAGGTGGTCGAGGCCGGTCGCGAGGTGCGAGACGCCGAGGGAGACGAAGCCGCGGGCGGTGATCCACCAGGGCGCCGGGGCGGAGAGCGCGTCGGGGACCACCATCGCGGGAGCCGACGGGCGGAGCGTGCGGGCGAGGGAGCTCCCGTCGCGGCGGCGCACGTTCACCAGGGTCTCGTGGGCCGATCCGAGGCTGTCGACGGTGACCCCGTCGAGGCCCGAGGGGCCGCAGTCGACGCGCCACCGCCAGCGCTCGCCTCGCACCTCGGGCGCCCTCGCCGGGGCGTCGAGCACACGGCACCGCGCCGAGAGCGCGAAGGACCACGCCGCCCCTACCCGGGAGGGGTCGTCGTCGACGCGCACGCTCACGGTGACCGTCGCGTCGCGGGCCTCCTCCAGGGTGACCACCTCGGGGTCACGGCCGTGGGCGGGCGCGGCCCCGGCGTGAAGCAGCGTCGCGAGCGCGAGAGCGAGCGGGAACCTCATCGCGAGGGTTCGCCTTCGAGGCGCAGCGGGAGGCGGGCGCGCAGCCGGTCGCGCACGCCGCGGTCGAGGGCCTCGCGCTGGTCGTCGCGCCAGTCGGCGACGAGGCGTAGCCCCGCCTGGGCGACGGTCAGCGTGGTGGGCGCGACCCTCGCGGTGATCCGCACCCGGTGGACGCCGAAGCGGGTCTCGAGGGGAGGCGACCACGCGCCCACGGGCAGCTCGCGGAGCGCCTCGGCGAAGGCGCTGCCGTACTCCGAGGCGAGGCTGGCGTCGTTGCGGGCGATGGCCTCTCGGCCGAAGGGGGGAGCGTCGCCGAGGGAGGAGGGGTCGTCGCCGAGGGCGATGCGCTCCGAGAGGGAGGCCATGACGGAGGGCGCGTCGGAGGGGTGAAGGGCGAGGGAGACGAAGACCTGGGTGAAGCTCACCCGGGCGGGGACCAGGTAGCGCTCGGGGTGGCGGGCGAGGGTGCGGGCGAGCTCGTCGGGCGTGGGATCCGGAGCGGCGGCCTCGTGGCGGAGGATCCACGCGGCGCGCTCGACGAGGCGCTGGCGGAGCACCGGGTCGCCCTCCCAGACGCGGCGGTCGAGGGCCTCCCGGTAGAGGCGCTCGTCGTCGGCCCAGGACTCCAGGCGGGCGCGGAGCTCGGCGGCGGAGGGCTCCCGGTGGAGGCTCGCGCGGAGCTCGTCGCGCAGGGCGCGGGCGGTGGCGCGAGGGGCCGTGAGCGAGGGTTGCGGGGTGGAGCGGGCGAGGGACTCGATGCCGAAGAGCGCGGCGCCCAGCGTGAGGAACCGCAGCGCCGGAGAGCGCCACAGCCGCCGGGCGAGCGTCACCCGACGGTGACCAGCGGGGCGTCTTCGTTGACGGCCTGGCCCTCGGAGACGTGGATCACCGTGATGGTGCCGCCCTCCTCGGACTCGACGGGCATCTCCATCTTCATCGACTCAAGGATCGCGACGACGGTGCCGGGCTCGATGACGTCGCCGAGCTTCACTTCGATCTTCCAGACGGTGCCGGTGATGTGCGCGTTGATGACGGGCATGGGGGGTATCGTTCCTTCGGGTGGTCGGCGGCGGGGCCGTCGCGGGAGAACGGTACTTTCACCGCCTCCGCCGAGGCAAGGCGTATGGTGCCTGTGGTCAATGGAGTCCCATGCGCGGGGCGGGAATGGTCAACGCTCTCCCACCCGCCAGGGGGGGGACGGTGATGGCTCGCACCCCTGGAAACAGGGCGAAGCGTGCTCTCCCCTCCGTGGCCCGGGTACTGCAGAGCCTCTCTCCCAACCACTCATGGAGACCGTGATGCGAAGCCCGACCCGAACCGAGACCTCTCCCCGCTGGATGCTGGCGGCAGCGATCGCGATGGTGGCCTGCGCGCCCAACACCGACGACGCCGCGACCCCGGTCACGACGATGGCGGGCTTCGTTCCGGACACGGACATCACCGAGGCCGAGCAGGCCGCTGGCGTGGCGGAGCCGGGCAACGACTACACCGAGCCCACGGCGGAGACCGACGGCGACGTCGGCACGCTGGCCCCGCCCCTCGAGGGCAGCGGCTTCACCATGACGGCCGAGGGCACCGGCACCGCCGTCGACGCGGTGGGGGGCTGTCGCCCGGCGGCCGGGTACAGCCACGGCAACCGCGCCAACATCTGCGTCGTCTCCGTCGACGGCAAGCTGGTCGAGTACCGCACGGCGCAGGCCTTCGGGGCGATGCGCGCGGCGGCCGCGTCGAGCGGCGTGCGCATCTCCATCGTCAGCGGCTTCCGCACGATGGATCAGCAGCGCTACCTCTACAACCTCTACCTCGCGGGCCGCGGCAACCTCGCGGCGCGGCCGGGCTACTCCAACCACCAGAGCGGCCTCGCGCTCGACCTCAACACCAGCAGCGCCGGGGTCTACAACTGGATGTCGCGCAACGCGTCGCGCTACGGCTTCCGCCGCACGGTTCCGAGCGAGCCGTGGCACTGGGAGCGCCCGGCGGGCTCGCAGGGCTCCTTCTCCGGCGGCACCTCCAGCGGGCGCTGCTACTCCTCGACCCTGGGGCGCGAGGTGGCCGAGAAGACCTGCGTCGAGTCGCGCCTCGATAGCGCCTGGTACCAGTGCGACAACGGCAGCTGGTACTCCGGCCGCGGCAGCCGCGGGGCGTGCTCCTCGCAGCACCCGCTCAGCGGCGGCGGCGGCACGACGCCCGACCCCGGCACCGGCCATTGTTACAGCGGCACGCTCGGCCGCGACATGCGCGTGGGCGCGTGCCTCCAGAGCCGCTTCGACCGCGACTGGTACCAGTGCGCGAGCATCGGCTGGGTGATGAACAACAGCATCGCCTCGTCGCGCCGCGGCTACGCGGGCGCCTGCTCCAGCTACACGCCGCTCTGAGAAGCTCAGCATGAACCTGCTGCGCCCCCCGATGCAGCGGTCGGCCGCGCTCGAAATACCCCGCGTATGTCTCGCGCGGCCTCCCTCGCCTCGGGGTGCTCGCGACGGTTCATGCTGACCTTCGGAGTCTTCGGTCCTTACCCGCGCGGGTCGACCGCGTCGCGCAGCGCCTCGCCCAGCAGGTTGAAGCCCACCACCGTCAGCAGGATCGCCAGCCCCGGCACCAGCGTGAGCCGGGGCACCGCGCGGGTGAGCGACTCCGACTGATGCAGCATCGAGCCCCATGACGACGCGGGCGGGACCACCCCGACGCCCAGGTACGAGAGCGAGCTCTCGGCGACGATCATCCCCGCGACCTGCGAGGTGGCGATGACGATCACCAGCGGGATCACGTTGGGCAGCAGGTGGCGGCTGATGATGCGGAAGTGCGAGGCGCCGAGGGCGCGCGCGGCGAGCACGTAGTCGAGCTCCTTGAGCTGGAGCGTCTTGCCGCGGATCTGCCGGGCCATGGAGGGCCACGCGAGGGCCGCGAGCACCACGAAGATCACCCAGAGGTCGGGCTCGTCGATGATCTTGTTGAGGGTCATCACCACCAGCAGGAAGGGGAAGGACAGCAGCGCGTCGACGAGGCGCATCAGCACCGTGTCGGTCCACCCCCCGAAGTAGCCCGAGAGCAGGCCGATGAAGGTGCCGACGAGGACGATGAGGGCGGTGGCCGCGAAGGCGACGGTGAGCGACACGCGCGCGCCGTAGAGCAGGCGGGAGAGCTCGCAGCGGCCCACCACGTCGGCCCCGAGCGGAAACTCCCACGTCGGCCCGATGGGCACGCCCCGGGTGGTGAGCGTGCGGGACTTGAAGGGCATGTCGGGGTCGTGCGGCGAGAGCACCGGGGCGAAGAGCGCCGCGGCCATCGCCAGGACCACCAGGACGAGCCCGAAGCGCGCGCCGCGGTTGCGGCGGAAGCGGGCGACCGCGCGAGGATCAAGAAGTGCTGCCATGCCTCAGGCGCGCGACGATACACCGTCTCCCCACGGTCCGACCGACGCTCCGTAGCGCGCGGGCGCTCCGGCCCGGTCGGGCTTGCCGCTCGGCAGCGCGGCGATGGCGTCCACCCTCGCCAGAAGCCTCGGTCGCTTGAAGCCCGCGAGCCGGGACGTCACGTGCCGCCACAGCGCCTCGCGCCACGCCGCCTCGTCGGCCACCTCCGCCCGCGCCACCACCGCCGCCGCCACGCGCTGCCCCCATACCGGGTCGGGTACTCCGAACACCAGCGCCGCGGCCACCGAGGGGTGCGACTCCAGGCACTGCTCGACCTCCACGGGGTAGACGTTCTCTCCGCCCGTCACGATCAGGTCGGTGCGCCGCGCGTGTATCGACAGCACCCCGACCTCGTCGAGCGCCCCGAGGTCTCCCGTGTCGAACCACTCCTGCTCCGCCAGCGGGGGGTGGCCCCAGTAGCCCCGCATCCGCATCGGACCTCGCACGGTGATGCGCCCCACCGCGCCGGTCGCGACGAGGGCGCCTTCGTCGTCCACCAGCCGCAGCTCGACCCCGGGCAGGGCTTTCCCCACGCCGCGCTGCGCGACCGGCTCGCGGGTCGGCGCCTGCGTCGCCACCTGGGAGCACATCTCGGTCATGCCGTAGGTGGCCAGCGCCCGCACGCCCCTCGCCGCGCTCTCGGCCAGCAGCTCCGGCGGGCACGCCGCGCCGCCCACCAGCAGCGCCCTCGCCCTCGCCAGCACGTTGTCACGGTCGGCCTCCAGCAGCGCCCTCAGCATCGTCGGGACCACCGACACCAGCGTCCCTCCCGAGCGCACGGCGTCGATCACGGCGCCGGCGTCGAAGCGCGGCAGCAGCACCACCGGGCGCCCCGCGCGAAGGCAGCGCGTGAGCACCGAGAGCCCGCCCACGTGGGCGATCGGCAGGGCGGCGACCCAGCGGTCGGGGTGCTCCCAGCCGAGGTTGCGCTCGCTCGCGGCGGCGCTGGCGGCGAAGGCCCCGTGGGTGAGCACCGCGCCCTTCGGTCGCCCGGAGGTGCCCGAGGTGTAGATCATCGCCAGGGGTGCGCTCAGCGCGCAGCGAGGCGTCGCGGGCCAGCGGCGCGTCACGCCATCGAGCAGGAGCGCGTCGACCCCGGCGTCGTCGAGCGAGAGGGCGACCTCCGCGTCGTCGATGAGCGCCTGCGCCTCCCCCGTCGTCAGCCGCGGGTGCACCAGCACGGCGGTCACCCCCGCGATGGCCATCCCCAGCAGCGCCACCACCGTCTCCGCGCGGTTGCTCCCTCGCAGGGCCACCCGGTCTCCGCGGCGCACGCCCGCGGCCAGCAGCGCCGCGACGAAGCCGCCCATGCGCGCGTCGAGCTCGCCGAAGGTCCACGCCCGCCCATCGGCGATGAGCGCCACCTCGCCGTGCCTCCGCGGCGGCACCCGCGCGAAGGGGCTGGCGCTCACCCCAGCGCCCCGAGGCCCAGCCCCGCCCCCTCCGCGCGCCGCACCCACGCACCCTCCGCCTGAGGCACCGCCACCTCCGGCCACGCGTCCAGGCCCGCGTGCCGGTCGAGCCCGCAGGCCCACGCGCCCGGCAGCGAGCGCGCCAGCTCGCAGGCCGCGGCCAGCGCCACCGGGCCGTCCAGCAGGTGCGTCACCACCACGCCCAGGCCAAGCGCGCCCGCGGCCAGCGCCGCCTCCCTCGCGGCCAGCCACCCCAGGGCCATCGGCTTCAGCACCGCCGCCGCGCAGCCCCTCCGGGCGTCCTGGTCCTCCAGGAAGCGCTGCCTCGCGATGGGGTCGATCAGCGCCTCGTCCGCCGCCCACGGCACCGCCCGCTCGCCCAGCGAGAACACCTCCGCCCCTTCGCAGGGCTGCTCGACATACTGCACCCCGAGGCCGTCGAGCGCGTCGAGCCGGCGGCGCGCCTCGTCCAGGGTCCACGCCCCGTTGACGTCGAGACGCCAGGTCACCCCGGGGAAGCGCGCCCGCAGCGCCTCCAGGGTCTTACGCTCCTCGGTAAAATCGATGGACCCGGCCTTCAGCTTGAGCACCCCGAAGCCCCTCGCCACCGCGGCGGCGCAGCGCTCCCCGATGTCCTCGTCGACGAGCGCCCCGGGCTGCGCGTTGCACGCCAACCGGAGAGCATCGAAGCCCACGAGCGCGGCCACCGACACCCCACGGCGCTGCCCCCACAGGTCGAGCAGCGCGACCTCCACCGCGCAGCGCGCCGACGGCAGCGCGTCCAGCGAAGGAAACCTCCGCAGCGTCTCGGCCACGTCGTCCTGCGCCTCGCCCAGCCGCGGGATCACGTCGATGAGCGCCTGCGTCACCGCGGCCAGCGTCTCCGTCGAGTGCCCCGGCAGCGGCGAGGCCTCCCCCCGGCCCGTGTGCCCCTCGTCGTCGACCAGGGTGAGCAGCAGCCCCGAGCGCTCCACCGAGCTCCGCCCCACGGCGCCCGATGGGCGGCCCAGCGCGCCGTGGTAGCGGCGCAGCGAGCGGGAGGTGAGCCGCACTACTGCCCCGCTCCGCCGAGGGAGCGGCGCAGCTCTCCGCTGGGGACGAAGGGCGTCCCGTCGACGGTGAAGGCCGCGCTGTCGTCGCCGCGCAGCAGGATGACCGCGCGCTGGGTGGTGTCCGCGGTGTCGAGCTCGCCTCCCACCGCGAGGGCCACGGTGCTGGTCCCGTCCGGGCGCGCCCAGCCTCCGACGCCGTGCAGCGTCGCGGGCGTGAGGGAGCGCGCCATGAACGACCGGAACCCGTCGGTGTGCATCGTCTGCCCGCCCACCCCGACGAGGAAGGCGTTGTCCGCGTCGGCGAACCAGACGCCGTTCCATCCTCGGGCCTCGGTGAAATTCCGGGGCTGCCAGCGGAACTCGCGGGTCGTGTCGGGCAGCGTGACGGTCTCGCCGCGCAGCGCCACGCCGGTGTTCTGACCGCCGACGGCCCAGCAGTCGTCGCCGTGGCAGCTCACGGTGAAGAGCCGGCTGTCCGCCCCGGTGAGCCCCGTCGGCACCATCGTCGCGACCCCGCCCCGCAGCCGAAACGACACGCCCCGCTCGCCCACCACCACCAGCTCGCCGTTGCTCCGCGAGGAGATCTTGTAGAGGTTCACGTCGCGCGCCTCGGGCGGAACCTCCACCCGCGTGAAGGTGCTCCCGTCGTAGCGCACCAGCACCCCCTTCGGGCCGGTGGGAAGCGCCGATCCGCCGACGAACCAGGTGTCGTTACCCGCCTGGGTAAAGCCCCAGAAGGTGGGCTCTCCCTCCGGGAGGTTCAGCCCCGTCGGGACGACCTCGCACCCTTCGCCCTCGCGGTAGCGCACCACGCGGCCCCGCTCTCCCGCGGCCCAGGCGACGCCGTCGACCGGCGCCGTCCACCAGAGCACGGCGTCGGCGGTGCAGACGGTGAGGAAGCTGCCGGGGGAGCGGTACACCAGGAGCCGGCCCGCGGGGCGGCCTTCGAGGCGCGACGGGTCGACGCCCACGTAGCCGCCCGCGAGGTACGCGCGCCCGGTGCGGGCGTCGCCGTAGACCGAGAGCAGCGATCCCCCGGCGAGGCCGCTGACCGCGACGCGGAAGAGGTCGGGGCTGGTGTCGGGAGGGTCGTCGGGGCCGCAGGCCAGCGCGAAGGCCGCGGTGGTGAGCGCGAAGGAGGTCGTGACGATCTTCTGCCAGGTCTTCATCGGGCTCATCGTTGCTCTCGTCTCTAGGGAAACGCCGCCCACTCCGCGGTTGCGGACGGCCCCCGAGCGGGCCTGCAACCGCTGAAGTGGGAGCCTGGACCTGAGCGCCCTGCCTTCGCAGGGCTTGCTGAAGGAGCGCCGGTTGCTGGCGCAACCGTCGGGAGGTCATCGACCGCCGCGATGGAACTCCATGCAACGCTCAGCGCCTTGTCCTGCTGTTGCGCGTGAGCACCTACGTCCTCTTCATCGAGCGCTCCAGCGCTCGATGCGCCTGCAGAGAGTCCCGCGAAGGCGGGACGATCAACCCCAGGCTCCCACTTCAGCGGTTGCAGGCCCGAAGGGCCGTCCGCAACCGCGGAGTGGGCGGCATTTCGTGGAGATGAGGGCAACGTTGAGTTCATGGGGGGCGTTCTAGCGTCGCGCGAGCTCGGCGCGGAGCTGGGCGATGCGCTCGCGCAGCGGGACGATGAAGTCGAAGCTGATGGTGCGCATCTGGCCCTTCATGGCGCGCGTGGCGTGCCACTTGGAGAGGGCGAGGCGGGCGGCGGTGGCGATGAGCTCGCCGCGGAGCTTGCCCTGCGGCCCGGAGCGGGCGCGAAACTGTCCGAAGGCGGAGCCCACCAGGGCGAACTCGTCGCGGCTGAGGGTGCCGATGAGCACCTCGTCCTGGAGGTACTCGCGGATGATCCGCCCGCGGCGCAGCGCGAGGGCGAGCACCATCACCAGGAAGCCCACCACGAAGAGCAGCCACAGCGGCAGGAGGAAGAGCACCAGCGGGACCTCCATGGCCGTGGAGAGGACGGCGGCGCCGTTCCAGATGGCGTGGAGGAGCACGGCGGCGGCGTAGCCGAGGAGGGGATAGAGCCAGCGGGCCCACGGGCCGGTGCTCTCCCTGGAGAGGCCGAAGCCGATGCCCGTCATGGAGGTGAAGAGGGGGTGCGCCCACGGGGTGACCACGCCGCGGAGGATGAAGACGCTGGTGAGGTCGACGCTGGCGGAGCCGGTGCCCGCGCGGGCGTAGTAGACGACGTTCTCGACGGCCGCGAAGCCGAGGGCGGCGAAGGTGGCGTAGATGATCCCGTCGATGACGCCGTCGAACTCCCGGCGCCAGAAGTAGAACATCCCGAAGAGGATCAGGGCCTTGAAGAACTCCTCGACGATGGGGGCGCAGACCGCGGCGCCGATGGCCTCGCCCGCGACGGCGGACACCACGCTGTTGATGGGCGCGGAGAAGCCGCACGCGCCGAGGGCGCCCCAGGTGAAGGCGATGGCGAGGGCCCACGCGGGCTCCGGGTCGTACCGGTCGAGCAGCCGGGGGACGGTCATGTAGACGAGCACCGCGGGGAAGGCGAGCGCTGCGCCGTAGGCCATGGCGGTGTACGCGCCGATGGGGTCCCTGCCGAAGAGCGGAGGGATCAGGAAGACGGCGTGCAGGAGCAGCCCTCCGAGGACGGTGCCGAGGACGTAGAGCACGAGGCCGACCATGCGGCGGCCGCGCTCCGGATCGATGGCGGCGCTGGGTACCATTCGGGGGCCGACGATACCTCAAGCCGACCGGGCGGCGACGCTCGCGCGCTGCCGCTGGGACGACGCCCGCGATGGCGATACCTTCGCCCGCATGAGCGACCTCACCCTCTACCGCGACGAGTTCTGGATCAGCCCGTACGTGTTCTCCTGCGACGTGGCCCTGCGGGAGAAGGGCCTCGCCTACGACGAGGTGAGCGTCGCGCTGCAGCGGGCGGAGCAGCGCACGGAGGTCTTCGCGTCGGGCTCGGTGACCGCGAGGGTTCCTGCGCTGCGCCACGGGGACTTCGTGGTGGCCGAGTCGAGCGCCATCGTCGAGTACCTGGAGGAGGCCTTCCCGGAGACCCCGAGGGTGCTGCCCACGGACGTGAGGGAGCGGGCGCGCGCGAGGCAGGTGATGTCATGGATCCGCAGCGACGACACGCTCCCCATCCGGCAGGAGCGGTCGAGCGCGACGATGTTCTATGAGCGCACCGACGCGGTGCTGAGCGCGGACGGCGCCAGGGCGGCGACGAAGCTGCTGGAGGTGACGACGCGGCTGCTGGCCCATGGGGGCGAGCACATCGGGGCGCGGTGGAGCATCGCCGACGCCGACCTGGCGTTCATGCTGCAGCGGCTGATCATGAACGGCGCCGTGGTGCCCGAGCGGGTGCGGGCCTACGTCGAGCGGGTGTGGCAGCGCCCCACGGTGCAGGTCTTCGTGCAGCGGGAGCGCCCGGCCTACGTGGCGTACTGAGCGCGGATGGCGCAGCCCGCATCCCCCCGTAGCATCCAGCGCCAAGCTGGATTAGAGACGCAGTCGATGGCGAGAACTCTCGTGGCGCCGATGCTGCTGGCACTGGGTCTGGGAGCGTGCGCGCTCGAGAACCCCGAGGTGCGCGTCGGCCCGGGTTCGACCCTGGACGCCGCCATCGACCTGGGCGTCACCCCGGACGTGGGTACGCCCATCGACCAGCCGATGCCGCCGGTGGACCTCGGCTCCGACGCGGGCGAGCTCGACACTGGCGTCGTGGACACCGGGGTGATCGATACCGGCATGGTCGACACCGGAGTGATCGATACGGGCGTGGTCGACACTGGAGTGATCGACACCGGCCCTGTCGATACGGGCCCCGTGGACACCGGCCCTGTCGATACGGGCCCCGTGGACACCGGAGTGGTCGATGCGGGCTTCCCGGATGTGGTCGTCCCCAGGGACGTCGGGGGCACGGACGTCCCGGTGACCCCGACCTGCGGCGCCGAGAACCAGGGCTGCTGCACGGGCCCGATGCGGTGCATCGACCGTCTGAGCTGTCAGCCCCAGTTCCTGGCTCCCAGCCGCTGTCTTCCCTGCGGCGGATACCTCCAGGTCTGCTGCGAGGGCTCCTGCCGCGCGGGCCCCTGCCGCATCGGCATCTGCACCGGCATCTGACCCGGCGCGCCATCGTCCCATCACTCCCCATTGAGCCCACGCCTCTCGATCCCCGCTGCACTCCTCGCGCTGCTCGCCGCGTGCTCCGACCCCTCCCACGCTCCGGGCATCCCGACGGACGTCGGTGCGGTGGCCCTCTCCGACGCCGCGCTGGACGTCGGTCCGCTGCTGGCCTGTCCTGGCGCCACGCTCGCTCCCGGCCTCTCCTGCGAGGTGCTCGGCGGCGCGCTGGCCGCGCCTCGGGACGTCTGCGTCACCCGCGACGGAGCCATCTACGTCACCGAGATGGGCAGCGGCGCCATCGTCCGCCTCGACGGCGATCGCTTCGTCGCGGTCGCCACCGGGCTGATGGCTCCCATCGGGCTCCGCGAGGCCGCCGACGGAGCGCTGCTCGTGGGCGAGGAGGCCGCCCGCTCGGTCTCCCTGGTCGACCGCTCCACCGGCGCCCGCACGCTGCTCGCGGGCGACCTGGGCGCCGTCACCTACCTCGCGCTCGACGCCTCGGGCGCCGTCTACGCGTCCTCCTTCGACAACCTCGGCCCCTTCGGAACAGGGCGCGTCACCCGCATCGATCCGGTGACCCGCGAGGCGACCCGCTTCGCCACCGGGCTCAACGTCCCTGAGGGGCTCTTCGTCGACGCCTCCGGGGCCCTCTTCGTGGCCGAGTGGCAGAGCCCCTCGTCGGTGCGCCGCTTCGCCCCGGGCGGCGGCACCGTCGGGACCTCCACCGTCGTCACCACCGACCTCAGCAACGTGTACGGGCTGCTGCCCGACGGGGCCGGCGGCTTCTTCGTCGGCGACCACGCGGGGCGGGTGCTGCGCCAGCGGGCCGACGCGACGAGCGAGGTGGTGATCGACCGCATCGGCCGCCCGGGCGGCATGGCGAGGACGGCCGACGGCGCGCTGCTCATCGCGGAGTTCGTGGACTTCGGCGCGAGGGGGCGGCTGCTCCGGGTGACGGGGCTGCGATGACCCGCGGGCTCACTCCCGGCGATCGTCCCCGCTGTAGCGGATCTTCATCGAGAGGATGGCGAGCGCCAGCACCAGGGTGACGAGGTTGGCGCCCACGATCGGCCACGCGCGGAGCATCAGCCCGTAGGCGAGCCAGAGCGCGATGCCGACGGTGAACGCGCCGTACATCCCCAGCGAGATGTCGGCGACGTTGCGGGTCTTGTAGATGAGCAGCGCCTGCGGGACGAAGCTCGCCGTGGTGAGGGTCGCGGCGACGTAGCCGATGAGTTCGATGCCTGTCATTGGGGGAGGGGGGGGCCGGCGATGGACCCGCTACAGCCGCGAGCGCAGCGTCCACGCCAGGTGGACATACGCCACCAGGTAACCCAGACCCGCCACCGCCACGGTGCCCAGCACCCGCGAGCCCACCAGCGGCGACAGCCCGAAGCCGCCGCGGTACTGCACCGTCGAGCCCACGAGGCCCACCCGGTGGTGCAGCACCACGCAGCCCAGCAGCCCGAGGCCCAGCAGCCCCAGCGCCACCGCGTTCGGCAGCCGCGGCTGGTGCGCGCGTATCCACCACGCCCCCGCGGCGAAGCCCCCCAGCGCGAGGCCCCCGCAGGAGAGCGCCGCCACCAGCAGCGCCGCCGACGGAACCTTCGCCCCGTCGGCCGCGTAGCTCAGCGCCCAGTCGGTGTGCCTCGCCAGCACCCAGAAGGTCACCGGCACCGCCACCACCACCTCGTGCGTCGCCAGCGCCACGAAGCTGCGGAGCTGCGTCACGCCCCGCGGCGACGACCGCAGCTCCCTCGCGCCCAGCACCGCGGCCAGCAGGCCCAGCGCGACGCTCCAGCACATCCACGCCAGCAGCGGCATCGCCCGTCAGCCCGTCAGCCCGCGATGCCGAGCACGTCGCCGATGGTGTACCGCCCCGGCGCCCGGCCCTTCAGCCACCGCGCCGCCCGCAGCGCGCCCGCCGCGAACACCGCCCGGCTCGTCGCCTTGTGCGTGAGCTCGATGCGCTCGCCGGCGCCCGCGAGCAGCACCGTGTGGTCGCCCACCACGTCGCCGCCGCGAACCGCGTGCATCCCCACCTCGCTCAGGGTGCGCTGCGCCGAGGCGCCGTGGCGGCCGTGCTTCAGGTCGTCGTGGGTCAGGTCTCGCGACTTCATCACCACGTCCGCGAGCCGCAGCGCCGTGCCCGAGGGGGCGTCCCTCTTGGCGCGGTGGTGCGTCTCGATGATCTCCACGTCCCAGTCGCTGCCCAGCAGCCGCAGGGTCTCGGCGAGCGCGTGCGCCAGCACCTGCACCCCGAGCGACATGTTGGGCGCCGCCAGCAGCGGGATCTTCTTCGCCGCCTCGCGCAGCGCCTCCTCGGCCTCCGCGCTCAGCCCGGTGGTGCCGACCACGCAGGCCACGCCCGCCGCCGCCGCCGCGCGCACCACCCCGGGGGTCGCGCTCGCGCTGCTGAAGTCGATCACCACGTCGGCGCCCTGGAGCGCCACCACCGGGTCGCTCACGATGCGCACGCCCCACGGCCGGCCCACCAGCGCGCCCGCGTCGGCCCCGAGCTCCGGCGAGCCCGCGTGCTCGAGCGCGCCCACCAGCTTCGTGTTCTCCGAGGCCGCCACCTGTTCGAGCAGCAGCCGGCCCATCCGCCCGGAGGCGCCCGCGATCGCGACGGTCAGCATGGGCGCCGCCTCAGCCCGCCTGCAGGCCGTAGGCCTTGAGCGCGGCGACGGTCTTGGCGACCGAGGCCTCCGCCGGCCAGGCCATCGGCAGCCTGATCTCCGCGGGGATCTTCCCCATCCACGCGAGCGCGGCCTTCACCGGCCCGGGGTTGGTCTCCACGAACATCGCGTCGTACACGCCCAGCAGCGCCTGCTGACGGCGCCGCGACTCCGCGAGGTCGCCCGCGAGGAAGGCGCTCACCACCCCCTGCACCGCCGCGGGCACCACGTTGCTGGCCACGGAGATCACGCCCCGCGCGCCGCAGGCCATCATCCCGAGGGTGAGCCCGTCGTCGCCGCAGAGCACCGTGAGCCGGTCGCCCAGCGCCGCGATGATCGACTGCGCGCGGACGATGTTGCCGGTGGCCTCCTTCAAGGCGATGACCCGGGGGCAGAGCCTGGCGATCTCGACCATGGTCTCGGCGGCGAGGTCGGCGGTGCCGCGCGTGGGGACGTTGTAGAGCACCAGCGGGATGTCGGTGGCGTCGTGGACGGCGCGCACATGGGCGACGAGGCCCGCCTGCGAGGGCTTGTTGTAATAGGGCATCACCACCATGGCGGCGTCGGCCCCGAGCTCCTGCGCGGCCCTGGTGCGGACGATGGTCTCCGCGGTGGCGTTGGTGCCGGTGCCGGCGATGACGGGGACGCGCTTGTTCACCACGCGCACCACCGTGGCGATGATCTCCTTCGCCTCGGCGGCGGTCACCGTGGGCGACTCGCCGGTGGTCCCGCACGGAACCAGCCCCCCGATGCCCTCGGTCACCTGCCACTCGGTGAGCGAAGCCACCGTGGCGAGGTCGACCGCGCCCCCACGAAAGGGGGTCACCATCGCCGTAAACGCACCATCCAATCGCAGGGCCATCGTCACACCTTGAGGGTTGCGCGCGAGCACCGTCGTCGCGCGAGCGCGACACCCATACCCGAAGCGCCTCGCTTCTACCAAACGGCTCCCGCGAGGACGTCATCGAGCACGTCGTCCGCGGGCCAGCCGTAGCGCCGGGAGCGCGCCGCAGGGTCGGCGCCGGAGAGCAGGGCGAGGAAGGCGGCGCGGTGGTCCTCGACGCGGGAGCGGGCGTAGTCCGCCGCGGTGTCGCCGCGCACGAGGAAGGGCCAGTCCGAGGCGGCCATCAGCATCAGCTCGCGCAGGCACTGGCGGCGCGCGGCGGGGCCCACCGCGGACGCTGCGAGCGCGCGCACGGAGTCGTCGACGGCCCGGAGCATCCCCGTGGTGCTCGGGTGCACCCAGCGCGCGAGGTGCCCTCCCTCTCCCCAGGTGCTCGCGTTGGGAACCACCCTGGGGAGCGAGCCATACCGGGACAGGTAATCCGTCGGCGTGATCGCCCTCGGCCCGAGGGCGGCGAGCAGCCCCGCGAGGAAGGTGGTGCCTTCGAACCACCAGTGCCCGAAGAGCTCGGCGTCGTAGGGGGCGACGATCACGGGCCCGGCGACCCCCCGCTGGGAGAGCGCGTCGAGCCGGCGGGCGCACCGGTCGGCGAAGTCTCGCGCGTGGGCGAGGGCGAGGGAGCGGGCGAGGGTGGGGTTCCAGGGCTGCTTGGGGGAGCCCTGGTGGTCGGTGACGCGCCAGAGCTTGATGCCGGTGGGGCTGCGCGACCCGTCCGCGGCGAGGAAGTCCTTCAGCCGGGAGAGCGGCGCGCGGTACCCGACGTCCTCGTGGAAGTCCCGATAGATCGGGTTGGAGGGATAGCCTGCCTCGCGGCTCCAGACGGCGGCGGCGGCGTCGACGTCGCGGCCGAAGCAGGCGACGCCCGCGGGGGTGACCACCGGGCGCGCCGTGGCGTCCGGCGGCCTCGGGTGGCCGTAGAGCAGCGCGTGCGACTCGAGCACGGTGGCGTAGAGCCCGTGGTCCGCGAGGGCGACGTCGACGCCCGGCGCGATGCCGCACTCGGGCAGCCAGAAGCCCTCCGGGGCGGCGCCGAAGCGCCGGGTGTGCGTGGCGACCGCGAGGGCCACCTGCGCGTCGATGAACCACGGCTGCGCGGTGAACAGCGGGAGCAGCGCGTGGGTGAGGGCGGTGGTCCAGAGGGAGAGGCGCCCCTCGCGGGCGAGGCGGGCGAAGGCCCCGGGGAGGTCACCGCCGATACGGGACCAGGTAAGCCGGGCGTGGCGCAGGGCGGCCACGTGGGCGTCGAGGGCGGGGCGGGGGAGCTCGTCGTCGCGGAGCGAGACGCAGAGGGCGTCGAGGCGGTCGAGGTGGCGCTCGAAGCGGGCGCGCAGCAGGGCGTCGTCGAGCATGGCGACGAGCGAGGGGGAGAGCGAGAGCGTGAGCCGCGCGGGGTTGTACGGCGAGAGCGCGTCGAGCACGGCGACGAGCGGGAGGTAGCACTCCAGCATGGCCTCGAAGAGCCAGCGCTCCTCCAGGTGGTCGTCGTGCTCGGGGTGGCGCACATAGGGGAGGTGCGCATGAAGTACGAGGAGTACGCCGCCTGGGGATGAGCTCACGGGTCAGGGGTTGTATCCCGCGGGGCGCTCCCTGCCGAAGCGAGATCGCTGGTGCTATGACCCGCCCTCGATGACCAGAGCCACCGCCGCGTCCGTCCGCTTCGACGAGGGGGACCTCGACCTCTTCGCCGCCGCCAGCCACGACGTCAACCCGCTGCACCGCTCCGGCGAGTACGCCCGGCGCACGGCCTTCGGAGAGCGCGTGGTGTTCGGCGTCCTCGGGGCCCTCGCGGCGCTGGGCCGGCTGCAGCCGAGGGAGGGCCGGGTGCTCGCGAAGCTCTCGGTGGAGTTCGCCGGGCCGATGTTCGTGGGGGTCGACTACGCGGTGGACGTCGACGAGTCGTCGCCCGAGCGGGCGAAGGTGAAGCTCCGCGACGGGCGGCGGGTGGTGCTGCGGCTGACCGCGCGCTACCGCGACGGCGACGTGCCCGACGCCCCGCAGTGGACGGCGCCGCTCATCGCCCGCACGGAGTCCGCCGACCACGCCGACGAGGCGCTGGTGCCGGGCATCGCGATGCAGGGGCGCTACTCCGCCGAGCCCGTCGCGCTGGCGATGCTGATGGTCCGCCACGAGCTCGCCGAGCGGGGGGTGGGGCCCCGCCACGCCGAGGCCCTCCTCCTCGCCAGCTACCTCGTGGGGATGGAACTCCCGGGGCGCCGCGCCCTCTTCTCCGACCTCTCGCTCGACTTCGAGGCGGAGCACTCGCTCTCCACGGCCCCGGTCGACTGGTCGCTGGCCCTCGACTCGGTGCACCCGGAGTTCGGGATGCTCTCGATGAGCCTCTCGACCTCCATCGAGGGCGTCTCCGCGGCGAGGGCGAAGCTCACGGCCTTCGCCCGGCAGGAGCTTCCGCACCTGAGCCCCGACGCCATCGAGTCCGCGGCTGGCCGCTCCGAGCGACTGCTCGGCAAGGTGGCGCTGGTGACCGGCGCGAGCCGGGGCCTCGGGGCGGCCATCGCCCACGCGCTGGCGCTGCACGGGTGCACGGTGATCGGCACCTACCTCAGCTCGTCGACCGAGGCCGAGGCGCTGGCCTCGAGAATCGCCTCGACCCCCGGGGGCTTCATCCCGATGCAGGGCGACGCGGGCGACGCCCGCTGGGCCGCGGAGGCGCGCGAGGTCATCGTCGCCGCGCACGGGCGCCTCGACCTGCTGGTCTGCAACGCGTGCCCCTCGCTGCGGCCCTTGTGGCTCGAGCCCGCGTCGGCGCAGCGCATCACCGAGCACGTCGCCCGCAGCGTGGCGATGGTGGCGGTGCCGCTCTCCCACCTGCTCGACCTGGTGGCCTCGGTCCAGGGGAGCGCGGTGGTGATCTCCTCGTCGGCGGTCGAAGATCCGCCCGCGGAGTGGCCCCACTACGTGGCGGCCAAGTGCGCGGTGGAGGCGCTGGCCCGGGTCGCCGCGGTGGAGCACCCGGGCGCTCGGGTGATGGTGGTGCGCCCGCCGAAGCTGCTCACCGAGCTGGTGAACACCCCGCTGGGCCGCCAGGACGCGCTGGCGCCGGAGGACTTCGCGGCGCGCCTGGTGCGAAGGCTCCTCGAGGGGGGAGGGGCCTCGCGCGAGGTGCTGGTCGACCTCTCCGACGCTCAGAACGCGAAGTAGATGAACTTCAGCCCCGGCCCCTGGAGGAAGATCGCCACTCCCACCAGGAAGACCCCGAGGCCCACCGACCGCGCGATGTCTCCGATGAGCTCACGATGGTTCATTGGACATCCCCTATACCCCGGTCACCGCGCGCAGCCACTGTAGCCCCATGGCCGCGGTCGGCACCGCGAAGAGCACGTGGGTCAGCACCGCATTGAGCACCACGAAGCACCACCCCGCGAAGGACCACGCCCGCGACTTCGCCAGCCGCTTCGCCCAGGGCTTCCGGCCGAAGAGCTGGCGGTAGACCATGTAGCCCCCGAGCAGCGCCCCGTGCCACAGGCCGAAGACCAGGTAGCGCAGCTCCAGGCCGTGCCACAGCCCGAGGATCACCATGCTGCAGAAGGCCCCCATCGGAGCCCCGTAGGTCCACCCCCGCCAGCGGATGGCCAACGGGTTGAAGACGTAGTCCCGCACCCACGACGACAGGCTGATGTGCCATCGCTGCCAGTAGTCGCTGATGTTGTCCGCGACGTACGGCCGGTTGAAGTTCTCCGGGACCTTCACCCCGAAGAGACGGCTGATCCCGATGACGATGTCGCTGTAGCCCGACAGGTCGAAGAAGAGATAGAGCCAGTACATGCACGCGCCGAGCACCAGCGGGGCGCGCGCCCCCGCGGCGATGAGCGCCGGGTTGAGGTTGAAGAGCGCGAAGGCCCCGAGGGGATTGGCCAGGATGGCCTTCTTGCCGACGCCCCAGAGGATGCGCCGCACGGCCCACGCGGCGTCGCCAGGGGCGAGGCGCTCGGGCGCGTCGACGTCCCGGGTGAAGTCCTCGTAGCGGCGCATCGGGCCGATGACCCGCGTGGGGAAATAGAGCGCGAAGACCACGTGGCTCCACCACGATCCCGGCTCCTCGGTGCGGCCCAGGTAGAGGTCCGCGAGGTGGGCGATGCCCTCGAACATCATGAAGCTCAGGCCCAGCGGCGCGAGCAGGGGGTTGGGCATCCACCAGCGCAGCCCCGACCCCGTCGCCGGGTCGAAGCCCGACCAGAGCGCGAGGTATCGGAAGAGCACGAAGTACCCGATGAAGGACGCGACGCCCAGCGCGCACACCACGCCGCGCCTCTCCTCCGGGCGCGACATCATCCATCGTCCGAAGAGCCAGGTCGTCGTGGCCATCGCGACCGCGACGAGGGCGTGCCACCAGACGCCGAAGGCGAACCACACCAACGTGGCCCCGGCCAGCGCCGCCTGCCGCATCCGGGGCGACGGCAGCGCCTGGTAGAGCGCCACGCTCAGCGCCGAGAAGACCAGGAAGGTCCAGCTGAGGAGGTTCATGGCCGATGCCTCAGCGGGGGGAGAGCGGCGGAGAGATATCGGTGGAGATGCTCGGCCATCGCGCGGGCCCCGGAGGGCGTGAGGTGGGAGCGGTCGAGGTAGGCGTCGTCCGGAAGATCCGGCGCGTCGAGCACCTCCATGCCGTCCGCGCGCATCCGGGCGATGAGCGTCGCCCGGAAGGCCTGGAGGCGGGCGATGTCTTCCTCGGACATGAAATGGAATGCCCGCTGGAAGGGGAGGTTCACCGGGGACTCGTAGAAGACCAGCGGCACCGACGCCGAGCGCGCGAGGCGCGCCAGGAGGGTGAGCGAGCGGTAGGCCTCCTCATCGACCTCGGAGCCGGTGAGGGTGATGCGCTGCACGGCGCTCGGCACCTGACCGTCGCGGTAGGCCAGGCGCCACGGCAGCTTGCCGATGTTGGTGCTCTGGCCCTGAAACCTCCTCGGTAGGATGCCCGCCGCGGCCGCCCCGCGACGCAGCGTCCAGGCGACGTGCATGGGCTGGAACTGATCGTCGATCCAGAGGTGCCCTCGGATGCGGTAGGCCCGCCAGGAGCGGGTGGCCACCTCGGCCAGCGCCCCTTCGACCCTGCGCTGGAAGCTCGGGGTCATCCGCGCGGCGTCGAGCATCCGCTCCTGCGCGGCGTTGCCCGCGAGCAGCATCGGGAGCTCGTCGTCGCCGATCTCGTCCGGCGGGTGCGTCTGCCCGCTCGCGAAGTTGTGTCCCTGAAACTCCACCAGCAGCATCCGCAGCGGGTGCGTCCCGAGCGCCGTCGCCACCGGGAGCGCGTCGCGAGGGCCGCCGCCAGCCTGCGACATGTTGAACACCGGGCGCAGGTCGCCCGAGCGCCGCATGGCCGCGGCCACGCAGGCGGGCACGGTCTCGTCGTCGGAGACGCCCGCGCCGTAGGTGATGGACGACCCCGCGATGCCGACGGCCTCCCGGCGCGCGGGCTCCGGGGTGGAGAAGATCATCCGCCGCGACCCGTCCGCGGCGGCGATGCCGGGCGCGTTGCGCAGCGCCCCGTCGAGCAGTCGGGCTTCCAGGCGGCGCTCGACCGGGGCGAGCAGCGCGTCGAGGACCGCGATGGTGAGGGCGGTGAAGGCGGCCAGGCGCACGATGCGCGGCCACGTCCAGCGCGGCGCGTCGCCGGACATCGGACTAGGACTTCAGCTTGGACTGCAGGGTGCGCTTCATGTCGCCGACGTTCTTCCAGCCGGTGATCTCCCGGGTGGAGAACTTCACCCCGAAGCCGCTCTCGATGGCGACCACGAGCTTCACGTGGTTGAGCGAGTCCCACTCCTCGACGTCGGCGGCGGCCATGTCGTCTCGCAGGGTGATGGCGTCGAGGTCGAAGACGTCCTGAAAGATCCGGGTGAGCTTCTCGGTGATGGCATCCATGGCGGCGTCCGTGGTCGGGGGGGAGGCGTAGGGGTTCGTCGAGCGAGCGCGGATCACTCCACGCGAATGAATCGGTTGGCAAGCACCGGCAGGAGGTCGAGGCGGTATTCCCACGCCGTCTCGCCGGGCGCCCCGGAGCCTTCGATGGGGCTGAACCCGAGGCGGGGATAGAGCTCGCGCACGAGCCCGTTCTTGGCGGTGGGGAGGTAGCGGCCCACGACCCGGGTCAGGCCCCGGTCGAGCGCGGCCTGCATCATCACGCCGACCATGAACTCCTCCACGCGCCGACCGAGCACCCGGCAGCTCATGAGCCAGGTGTCGATCTCCAGGGTGGACCGCTCGGGCAGCGCCCGGCCGATCATCACCCCGATGAGCCCGTTGTCGGCGAAGCGGTCTCGCAGCCGGAAGGTGCGCACCACGGTGTCGGGCCGCTCGGACTCCGCCCGCAGCTGCTCCTCGGTGTACCGCCGGGTCGTCAGGTTGAACTGGTTGCTCTTGTTCACGAGCTGCGCGGCGCGAGGGAGGTTGAACTCGTCGATGGGCGCCACGGTGGCCGACATCTGGAGGTTGGCGATGAACTCCTCGAGGTCGCCCGCGCTCTTCATCAGCTCCGAGCGGCGCGCGTTGGCGGCGTAGTCGGCGGCCCTCAGGCGGTCTTCCTCGCTGAGCGCGAGGGCGTCGAAGGCGTGGTGCCGGTGGAGCACCGTGAGGTACCTCGCGGCGTCGCTGCCGATCTCCGGGACCATCACCTCCGGGAGCTGGCTGCGCACCCACGCCCGCTCCGTGGGGTTGTCGTCGAGGAAGACGAAGCTGTCGGTGCCCAGCTCCAGCGCCGCGGCGATGTCTCGGATGTTGGTGGCCTTGTCCTGCCAGTTGGCGCGAAACACCGCGATGTCGTCGAGCTTGAGCACCATCTCGGCGCTCCGCTCGAAGGGCTCCCTGGCGTCGGCCTCGTTGTTCTTGGAGCACACGGCCAGCACGATGCCCCGGTCTCGCAGCTCGCGGGCGTAGCGCTGCAGGTCGGTGTGCGCCTCGCCCTCGGCGTCGGTCACCCCGAGCTTCAGCCCCTCGACGCCGTCCTCGCCGACGATGCCTCCCCAGAGGGTGTTGTCGAGGTCGAGCACGAGCACCTTCCTGGTGAGCCCGAGCACCGCGCGCACGTGCATCATGTAGTGGTCGACCAGCAGCGGAATGGCCGCCGGGGCGGGGTGCTGCTTGGCGCGGTACCAGAGCCCCTCGTCGCTCCACGCGGCCTTGCCGAACTCCGCCGCCACGCCGTCGAAGTCGAGGATGGACACCCCCGTGCCCGCGGCGTCGAGGAGCGCGTGGTTGGCCCTGCGCAGCACCCTCCCCCGGCCGCCGGGGAGCGAGGCGCCGAGGTGGCCGTAGCTGTCCACCAGCGGGACGTCGAAGTTGTGCTGGACGGCGTGCGCGCGCATCTCGTCGCGGATGACCCGCCAGAGCCCGAGCAGCGGGGCCACCGCGGACTGGACCGCGGCGTCGGGGTCGGGGCTGAGCGGGGGCAGGTTGGCGTCGCGCCAGCTCGTCGCCAGGATCACGATGTCGGGCCGGAAGCGCCGCAGCCCGCTCGAGGGGTCGAGCACCTCCTGGTGGACCATCCCGTACTCGGCCTCGTAGACCTCCGCGGCGACGCCGTCGCGGAAGGCCGCGAGCTCGAGCAGCGGCTTGATGAGCCGCGTGGTGAAGCTGCCCAGCAGGGCGATGCGCGCCTTGCGAAGCGAGGGGAGGGGGTGGCGCTGGAGCCGCTTCCAGAGCTTGTGCCCCCGCTCCATGTCGTCGTGGCTGCACGGGTCGCGCAGGGCCTCCCGAAGGTCGGCCGAGGCGCCGGTCGGGTCGCCCGCGTCGAGGCGCGCCCGGCCCCGGGCGAGGTAGCGCGCGGGCCTCGGACCGACGGCGTGCTCGATGACCCCGTCCCAGGCGGCGAGCGCGGGGGCGTGGTCGCCGACGGCCGAGCGCACCCTGGCGGCGACCCACTCGGCGGTGGCGCCGCGCACCGAGGCGAGGACGTCGAGCCAGGCGAGGGCGGCGTCTCGGTCGACCGCGAGGTGGCGCACCGCGAGGCGGGCGAGGGCCTCGGCGGCCTCGTGGTGGTAGCGCTCCCGGGAGTCGAGAGAGCGCACGCAGCGGAGGGCGAGGCCGAGCGCCTCGGAGGGCTCCACACGCGAGAGCAGAACCTCGTAGACGGGGGAGGTGAGGGAGGCCTCGAGGAGGGCCTCGAGGGAGGCGTCGGGCTGGGCTGCCATCATCCGTTTCTCGTGGAGTATCGGTTGGTTGGGTCGTGCTGCCCGCGGCCCCTCGGGGAGCGGGACACTAGCCAAAGGGGTCGGAGTGTCAATGTCGCCGGGGATGGGCCTATCATTCACGGCCATGAACCCCAACTCGATCGAGAGCACGATGAAGGAGTCCCGGGTCTTTCCGCCCGACGAGGAGTTCTCGAAGCACGCGCACATCCGCTCGATGGAGCAGTACCGCGCGCTCTACGAGAAATCCCTCAACGACCCGGAGGCCTTCTGGGGCGAGATGGCCGACGCGCTTCACTGGTTCGCGCCGCCGAGGGAGATCCTGGTCGACGAGCGGCCGCACGCCCGCTGGTTCGTGGGGGGCACCACCAACATCGCCTACAACTGCCTCGACCGGCACCTGTCGTCGCTGCGCCGCAACAAGGCCGCGATCTTGTGGGAGGGCGAGCCCGGCGAGACCCGCACGCTCACCTACCATCAGCTTCACCGCGAGGTGTGCCGCTTCGCCAACGTGCTCCGCAAGCTGGGCGTACGCACCGGCGACCGGGTGGCGATCTACATGGGCATGGTGCCCGAGATCGCCGTGGCGATGCTCGCCTGCGCCCGCATCGGCGCGCCGCACATGGTGATCTTCGGCGGCTTCGCGGCGGACGCGGTGCGCGACCGCATCAACGACTCCAAGGCCTCCCTGGTGGTGACCTGCGACGGGTCGTGGCGCCGGGGCCAGGTGGTGCCGCTGAAGGCCATCGTCGACAAGGCCATCGCGGAGTGCCCCAGCGTGAGGCACACGGTGGTGTTCAAGCGCACCGGCGAGCGGGTCAACATGGAGCCCGGCCGCGACCACTACTGGCAGGAGGTCATCGAGGCGGTGAACGCCAACTCCACGCCGGTGCCGGTGGAGAGCGAGCACCCGCTGTTCATCCTCTACACCTCTGGGACCACCGGCAAACCCAAGGGCATCGTGCACACCACCGGCGGCTACATGGTCGGCACGCACGTCACCAGCAAGTACGTCTTCGACCTCCGGGAGAACGACACCTACTTCTGCACCGCCGACGTCGGCTGGATCACCGGGCACTCCTACGTCGTCTACGGCCCGCTGCTCAACGGCGCGACCGTGCTGATGTACGAGGGCGCCCCCAACTTCCCCGACCAGGGGCGGCTCTGGCAGCTCTGCGAGCGCTACGGCGTCACCATCTTCTACACCGCCCCGACGGCGATCAGGGCCTTCATGCGCTGGGGCGAGCAGTGGCCGATGAAGGCCGACCTCTCGTGCCTGCGGCTGCTCGGCAGCGTGGGCGAGCCCATCAACCCCGAGGCGTGGATGTGGTACCAGCGGGTCATCGGCAACGCGCGCTGCCCGGTGGTGGACACCTGGTGGCAGACCGAGACCGGGGCCATCATGCTCTCGCCGCTGCCCGGGGCGACGCCCACCAAGCCCGGGAGCGCGACGCTGCCCTTCTTCGGCATCGAGGCCGACGTGGTGCGCAAGGACGGCACCCGCTGCGCCCCCAACGAGGGCGGCTTCCTGGTGATCAAGCGCCCGTGGCCCTCGATGGCGCGCACCATCTACGGCGACGACGAGCGGTACCAGAAGTACTTCACGGAGATCCCCGGGGTGTACTTCACCGGCGACGGGGCGCGCCGCGACGACGACGGGTACTTCTGGCTGATGGGCCGCGTCGACGACGTGCTCAACGTCGCGGGCCACCGACTCGGCACCGCGGAGATCGAGAGCGCCCTCGTGGGTCACCGCGCCGTGGCCGAGGCCGCGGTGGTGGGCCGACCGGACGAGCTCAAGGGCCAGGGGCTGGTGTGCTTCGTGACGCTGCGCCCGGGCTTCGCGGCCACCCGCGAGCTCAAGCAGGTGCTCGCCGAGCACGTGGCCTCGGAGATCGGGCGCTTCGCCAGGCCCGACATGGTGCGCTTCGCCGACGCGCTCCCGAAGACCCGCAGCGGCAAGATCATGCGCCGGCTGCTGAAGGAGATCGCCGGCGGCGGCGAGACCCAGGGCGACACCACCACGCTCGAAGACCTCTCGGTGCTCGCCGCGCTACGCGCCAGCGACGACGAGTAGCGACCCCCCCCTCCCTCCTCCAGAAACCCTCCAACGCCCCTCGAGGGAGCGTCGACCGACGCCCAGGAGCCCCCCCATGCCCCCGGCTACAAAATGATTCTGGGATTCACAGTTATGATTGTCCTGTGGTAGTGAGCGGTCCCATGAGCTCGCTGCACTTCCATTCAGGCGTTTCTCTGCGTTCGGCTTCGCTGGCCCTGCTGTTGGCCGCGGGCTGCAACTACTCCGACTCGATCACCGACGCGGGCGTGGCCGACGCTTCCGCGGCCGATGGCGGGGCTGCCGTGCCGAGGGTGCTGGCGGTCTCGGCCACCGGGCATGACCGCTTCTACGGCGTGACCTTCGACCCCTCCGGGCGCTTCTACGCGGCGGGCGTGGTCTCCGAGGGCAACGTCGCGGCGACCGCCGACTTCGAGACCGTGGTCGCCCGCTTCACGGCCACGGGCGAGCTCGACACGACCTTCGGCCAGGGCGGCTACGCCCGCCGCAACGTGGCGGTGGGCCTCGGCGGCGAGGTGGCCCGCGGGGTCGCGGTGCAGCCCTCCGGAAAGGTCGTGGTGGTGGCCAGCGTCGAGCATGTCGCCGCCGGGGCCGACCCGCGCGACCGCGACATCGCCCTGCTGCGCTACAACGCCGACGGGACGCGCGACACCGGCTTCGGCGTCGACGGCGTGGTGACGCTCGACCTGAGCGACGGCCAGGTGGTGGGCACCGGCTACGTGGCCGACGCCGCCTGGGGCCTCACCGCCTACAGCGACGGCCGGCTGCTGGTCTCCGGCGCGCAGCGGCGCACCGGCGGAACCGTGGCGGACTTCACCGTGGTCCGCCTCAGCGCCGACGGGGTGCGCGACGCGAGCTTCGGCACCAACGGCGTCGCCACGGTGAACGTCAACGAGCGCACGGCCAACCCTCGCACCGCGACGCTGCTTCCGGACGGCGGCATCGTCGCGTCGGGCTACATCGACGACGGCGGCGTGGTGAAGCCGGTGCTCTTCAAGCTCACCTCCGCGGGCCAGCTCGACCCCACCTTCGGGGTGGCCGGAATCTTCGCCCCGACGGTGCTCGCCGCGGTCACCGAGGCCTACGACGCGGTGCTGCAGGGCTCGTCCTTCGTCACCGCGGGCTACGGTCGCAACAGCACCAGCGAGAGCCTCGACTGGCTCTCGCTGCGGGTCTCCGCCGCCGGGACGCTCGACCCCACCTGGGGCACCGCGGGCGTGGCCCGGCTCGACCTCGCGCGCTTCAACGACAACGCCCGGGCCCTGGTGGCGCTGCCCGACAACCGCATCCTGATGGTGGGCGGCGGCCGCCCCTCCGAGGCCAACGTCGACGGGATGGTCGCGATGCTCAGCTCCGCGGGACAGCCCGACACCACCTTCGCCCCTCGCGGCCTGCGCACCTACGACTTCGGCGGGGCGTCGGACTTCTTCTGGGCGGTCGCGCTCAACCCCGCGCGCACCCACGTCGCCATCGTGGGGGCGCGAGGCGTCGGGGTGTCCGCGGGAGCGACCACGGCCAACGACGACTCGGTGGTCTACCTGCTCCCGCTCTGATCCTTCAGCCCCGCAGCCGGCTCCACAAGAACACCGCGGCGGCGCCCAGCAGCGCCGTCGACATCCCCAGCACCACCAGGGCCTGCAGCGTGCTCGGGCCCTTCTTCTTCACCGGGCGATCCCAGTCGTCTCGCACGGTGGCGTCGGGCTCCGTGGCGTCGGCGCTCGGCGCGGGCCTCTGGCCCTGCTCGTCGAGCCCCCGGGTGAGCTTCTCGTCCGCGTCCGCCGCCTCGTCGTCGCTCTCCTCCGGGCGCACCGGCCGGTGGTGCTCCCGCACCAGCCTCCCCAGCATCCGCTGCGCCGCCCCCCGGTTGAGCGGGACCAGCGCCGCCGCGAGCTCCGCCGCCAGCGCCGAGTGGGTGAACACCGTCTCCGAGCGCAGCCTCGCGGTGAGCTCCAGCACCGTCGCGGGCGCGGGCACCAGGGCCGTCTCCAGCAGCGTCGCGACGCCCTCCTGGGCCTCCCGGTCGTCCACCGCGGGGGAGCACAGCTCGTTGATCTTCACGACCCCGTGCTCGTCGACCTCGATGCCCCCGGCGTCGAGCACCACGCGCCGGTCCTTCATCGACTCCACCGCCTGGAGCACGATGAACAGCGCGCTCTCGGGCGTCATGGGGGTGCCGCGATGGGACATCGCCTCCACCAGATCGTCCATCGCCACCGCGTCGCTCATCGGTCCTCCGGCGTGGCGTCGTCGCGCACGACGACCCCGCGAGAGCGAAGGTAGTCCCGAGCCTGTCCGAGGGTGAAGTGACCGTCATGGAAGATGGTCGCCGCCAGCGCCGCGTCCGCCCCGCCGCCTCCCTCCGAGAGGGGCAGCACCCCCAGCGCGAGGTGCTCCAGCGTGCCGACCCCGCCGCTCGCGATCACCGGGCACCCGACCGCCTCGACCACCGCCCGCACCAGCTCGAGGTCGTAGCCGAGCCCGGTGCCGTCGCGGTCCATGCTGGTCAGCAGGATCTCCCCCGCGCCCCGGGCATCCACCTCGCGCGCCCAGGAGAGCGCGTCGAGCCCGGTGTCCACCCGGCCGCCGTGGGTGAACACCCCCCAGCCCGCGCTCGCGTCGTTCGGGTCCCTGCGCCGCGCGTCGATGGCCACCACCAGCGCCTGTCGACCGTAGGCTCCCGCCACCGCCTCGATGAGCGCGGGGTGGGTCACCGCCGAGCTGTTCACCGAGACCTTGTCCGCCCCCGCCCGGAGGATCGCGTCCACGTCCTCCCGGGTGCGTATCCCGCCGCCCACGGTGAGCGGCACGAACACCTCGTTGGCCGTGCGCTCGACCACGTCCAGCAGGATGTCCCTCGCCTCGTGCGAGGCCGTGATGTCCAGGAAGGTGATCTCGTCGGCCCCGGCGCGATCGTAGGCCCTCGCACAATCCACCGGGTCGCCCGCGTCGCGCAGCCCGACGAAGCGCACGCCCTTCACCACGCGGCCGTTCTTCACATCGAGGCAGGGGATCAACCGCCGGGCGACCGTCATCTCAAGCACCACTCCCGACGCCGAGGGCCTCGCGGGCCGTGAACGCGCCCTCGTAGAGCGCCCGACCCACCACCGCCGCGCCGATGACCTCCCTCGCCGCGAGCGCCCTCAGGTGGTCGAGCGAGCCGATGCCCCCGCTCGCGATCACCAGCGCGGCCGGAACCTCCCTCGCCAGCCGCTCGGTGGCCTCCACGTTGGGCCCCTCGCCGGTGCCGTCGCGGGCGATGTCCGTGTAGAGCACCGCGCGCGCTCCGCGGGAAACACAGTCCTTCGCGAGGGCGACGGCGTCGATGGTGGTGGCCTCGGTCCATCCCTTCGTGGCGACCTTGCCGTCTCGCGCGTCGACCGCCACGGTGACGTCGACCACCGCGCTGGCCTCGCTCACGAAGCCCGGGTCCTCCGCCGCTCGGGTGCCGATCACCACCCTCGACGCGCCCGCCTCGCGGTAGGCGCGCACCTGCTCGAGGGTCCGGATGCCTCCGCCCACCTGCACCCGCAGCGCCGCGCCGAAGCGGGCGAGCAGCGAGCCCACCAGCGCCGCCTGCGTGGCGCGGCCGTCGCGCGCCCCGTCGAGGTCGACCAGGTGCACCCAGGTCGCGCCCGCGTCGAGGTAGCCCGCGACCACCGCCGCGGGGTCGTCGCCGTAGACCGTGACCTTGTCGTAGTCGCCGCGGTGAAGCCGCACCACGCGGCCGCCCAGCAGGTCCATCGCGGGGATGACGATCACGGCACCCCCCGCACGAAGGAGCGCAGCAGCCCGATGCCCGCCGACTGCGACTTCTCGGGGTGAAACTGCACCGCCCACAGCCGCCCCCGGGAGACCGCGCTCACGAAGCGGTCGCCGTGCTCGGTCTCCCCCGCGATGCATCCCGACGAGGAGGTCGAAGGCACGACGTAGTAGCTGTGGACGAAGTAGTACCAGTGCGAACGACCCAGCCAGGCGGCCGCCGCGTCGTCCCGGGGGATCACCTGGTTCCACCCCATGTGGGGCACCTTGAGGCGCGCCCCCCGGGCGTCGGTCATCCCGTCGCGGAAGCGCCGCACCGAGCCCTCGAAGACCCCGAGCCCGTGGGCCCCGCCCGCCTCCTCGCTCGACTCGAAGAGCACCTGAAGCCCCAGGCAGATGCCCAGGTACGGCCGGTCCGCCGCGAGGTGCTCTCCTACGGCCTTCGCGAGGGCCCCGCCGTGCCGGTGCAGGGCCGTCGCGCAGTCCCCGAAGGCTCCCTGTCCGGGCATCACCAGCGCCGCCGCCTCGCGCAGCTCGCCCGGATCGTTCGTGCACCGAACCATCTCCGGCGAGCGCCCATCGGCCACCAGCGCCGCGCGCAGGGCCCGCTCGACCGAGCGGAGGTTTCCGAGGCCCACGTCCACCACCACGATCGCCGCCCGGTCGCTCACTCGGTCAGCGTCCCCTTGGTGGAGGGCAGCAGCGACCCCTCGATGCGCACCGCGTCGCGCAGCGCCCTGGCGAGGGCCTTGAAGGAGCACTCGATGACATGGTGGAGGTTGTCTCCCTCGATGCGCCGCACGTGGAGGTTGCACATCGCGCCGCGCGCGAAGCCCTCGAAGAAGACCCCCGCGAGCTCGGTGTCGAAGGTGCCCAGCTTCGCCTTCGGCAGGCTGAGCCGGTCGACGTAGTAGGTGCGCCCGGAGAGGTCGAGCGCCACCTGGCAGAGGGCCTCGTCCATGGGGAGCGTGGCCTCGCCGTAGCGACGGATGCCGCGGCGGTCGCCGAGCGCCTGCTCCACGGCCCGGCCGATCACGATGGCGAGGTCTTCGGTGGTGTGGTGCCCGTCGATCTCCACGTCGCCGGCGGCGCGCACCGTGAGGTCGAGGCCCCCGTGCCTCGCGAGCTGGTCGACCATGTGGCTGAGGAAGGGGATGGGCGTCTGGATGTCGCCGACGCCCTGACCGTCGAGGTCGAGGGTCACCGAGATGGAGGTCTCGCGCGTGGTGCGGGTGACCGTGGCCGAGCGGGTCATGGGAGTCGCCGCGTACCATGTCGCCCTCGCCGCGAGCAAACAACGCCCAGGCGCAGGGGGGCAGTGTGAAGGTCCCGGGTCGTGCTACCCCTATCGCTGGCCATGGACCCCCTCATCTTCGCGGCGGCGCTCCTGCTCCTCGCCCTCTTCACCGTCGCGGTCCGGGCGCTGCTCGACCGCGCGGCGCTCCAGCGGCGGACCTCCGATCGCAGCGTCGTGACGGCGCACTGGGAGTCGCTGGTGATGCAGCGCCGCGACCTGCGCCTCGCCGTCGACGCCCAGGGGGTGCCCACGCTGCACGGCCGCGTCGGGCCCATCGCGTACACCATCCGGGTGAGCGCCCTCGACGGACCGTGGGGCGGAAGGCCGCTCGCCCACGCTCCCTCCCTCTCCAACACCCCCCGCATCGCCCTGGCGCGCAAGGGCGAGCGCGAGGTGCCGGTGCCGGGGCTCCCCTCGGAGCTCACCACCGGCGACGACGACTTCGACGCGGTCTTCGAGGTGCGCTGCGACGACCCCGAGGCCGCCCGGGCGAGGCTGGGGCGCGAGGTGCGCGCGGCGATGCTGGCGATCCCCGGGGCCTTCGCCTGGTCCGACGCCGAGGGGCTGAGGGTCGACCTCGGCGCCTCCGCCACGGTCATCGACCACGCGATGCTCGACGCCCTGCGCGACGTGCTCCAGGGCCTCGGGTCGGCCGCGCCGCCCGCCGTGGCCGCGGGCTGAGATCTCTCTCTCCCCCCCGATCAGACCCCCGGAGGCCATCGCGAAGGGTCTGGGGTTGGTGTTAGGGTGCCGCCCGCCATGCGCCTGCTGCTCACCGCCCTCTGCCTGTCTGCGGCCCTCGGCTGCGCCAACGACCCGCCCTACCAGAACTGCTCGCGCACCGTGCTCTGCGGCGGAGACACCTCGCTCTGCCTGTCGACCACCGCGCCGTCCGGGCGCACCGCGCTCTTCTGCACCTCGCGCTGCACCACCCCCACCGGGGCGGCCTCCTCGGAGTGCCCGGCCAACAGCGCCTGCGTCCGCCTCAACAACGGCGACCCGGTGTGCCTGCTGCGCTGCACCACGGACTCCGAGTGCCCCTTCACCAACGGCGCCTGCCTGGTCACCGCCGACTCGATGGGCCAGCGCATCTGCACCGTGCGCCCCTGAGATTGGGCGTTCCACCCCCTCGCGCATCGGTGGTAGGGTTCCAGGCTTGAGAGACGGTGAATCGTTGCCGCTGAAATTCACAGCCAGCGTTCCGGGCGAGTTGCGGTTTCGCGACCTGGTCGGGTCGATGGTCCGGGCCGTGTGCCTGCGCGTCGAACGCGACGCTGGCTGCGCGGGTCTGGAGTGGCGTCTCATGAGTGCCTACAACGAAGCCTTCAACAACATCGTCGAGCACGCCTACGCGGTCACCCCGGGGGAGGTCGAGGTGGTCCTCCTGGTCGACGACGACGAGGTGGTCCTCCGCATGATCGACCACGGCGCCGGCTTCGACTTCGACGACGCCGGAGCCAGCGACCAGGTGCCCGCGCTCGACAGCCTCTCCGAAGGTGGCATGGGGCTCTTCATCATCCGCAACGCCATGTCCTCCGTCACCTACGAGCGCCGTCAGGACAAGAACCTCCTCACCATGACCAAGACTCTCTCCGAATGCGCGGCGGTATCGTCCGCGACCTCCCATGGGGATCCCCGATGCTGAAGCATGAACTCACCGAGCAGGCTGGCGTGGTCGTCCTGCGGGTGCAGGAAGAGAACCTCGACGCACTCACCGTCCCCGAGGCCCGCCTCCTCGTGGAGCAGCTGGTCGAGCGCGGCGGCATCAAGGTGGTCTTCGAGATGTCCGCGGTGAAGGTCATCGACAGCTCCGGGGTGGCCATCATCGTGTCGCTCTTCAAGCGCCTCCGGGCGCTCGGCGGCGCGGTGCGGGTCGCCGGGGTCGCCGGGCAGCCGAAGGACATCTTCGCGATGCTCCGGCTCGACCAGGCGCTGCCCATCTTCCCCACGGCCGACGAGGCACTCAAGGGGTTCTGACCGCGCCGTGGCCAGCATCGTCACCCTCGGCCCGCAAGACGTCGGCAAGGTCTACCGCCTTGACGCAGGAGAGTGCCTGCTCGGCCGGCGGCTCGACTGCCACATCTGCATCCCCGACCAGCGCATCTCGCGCCGGCACGCGCGCATCCGCCGCGAGGGCGACGGCTACGCCCTCGAAGACCTCGGGAGCTGCAACGGCTCCTTCGTCAACGGCCGGCGCATCCAGGGGAGCTCGCGGCTGCGGCACGGCGACGAGGTGGAGATCGGCGCGTCGCGCTTCCGCATCGACCTGAGCGACGACATGGTGGCGCAGGCCGAGAGCACCTCGGTGCGCATCACCCAGGACACCGCCGAGCACACGCTCAACATGATCGAGGTCGCGCACCTCGGCCTCAACCTGAAGCAGGGCCTCGCGCCCGGCACCGGCAAGAGCCCCTCCGGGCGCCCCATCGACCCGGCGAGGCTCGAGCGCAAGCTCCAGGCGATGTACCGGATCTCGGAGACCGTCGCGAGCACGCTCGACGCCAACGCGCTGCTGGAGAAGGTCTGCGGAATACTGTTGGAGGTATTCCCGCAGGCCTCGGCGGTGGCCGCGGTGACCTTCGACCAGCGCTCGCGGCAGCTCCGCACGCAGGCCGCGCGCCGCCGCAAGGGGCGCGAGACCCCCGGCGCCCAGCCCACCATGGACATCTCCCAGCAGGTGGTCGACCGGGTGCTGCGCCAGGGGCACTCGGTGCTGCTGCGCGCGACCACCGACACGCCCATCGGCCCGATGGACACGCTGGTCATCAAGAACCCGCTGCTCCTGCCGATGCCCGATGGGACGGTCCCGCCGCTGGAGGAGGGGGCCGTGGGGTGGCGCATGGGGGCGCCGCTGTCCTTCCGCGGCGAGCACCTGGGCATCCTGCACGTCGACGCGGAGACGGCCCTCGGGTACTTCACCCAGGACGACCTCGACCTGCTCCAGGGCCTCGCCAGCCAGGCCGGCATCGCGCTGCACCTCATCGGGCTGCACCACCGCCTGCTCGCCCGAGAGCGCCTCGACTACGACCTGCGCCTCGCCCGGCAGATCCAGCGCAACCTGCTGCCCCGCGAGCCTCCGAAGGTGTCGGGGCTCGACTTCGCCGTGCACTACGAGCCGGCCTTCCACGTCGGCGGGGACTTCTACGACTTCCTCTGGCTCGACCCGACGCGCCTCGCGATGGTGGTCGGCGACGTGTCCGGCAAGGCCATCTCCGGCGCGCTCTTCATGGCGCGGGTGACCAGCGAGATCAGGTTCGCGGCGCCGGTGGAGTCGCACCCGCGGCGAATCATCCAGCGCGTCAACCGGGCGCTCTCGGAGGTCGCCGAAGACGGGATGTTCGTGACGATGGTGTTCCTGTCGCTCGACCTGACGCAGCAGGTGCTGCGCTTCTCGAACGCCGGCCACACCACACCCCTGCTGCTGCGCGGCGGCCGGGTGACCCCGCTGGAGTACGCCGAGGCGCGCTGCCTCCCGGTGGGCGTCGAGGCGCGCGTCGAGGTGGCCGAGGCGCAGGTGAAGCTGCAGCCCGGCGACGTGCTGGTGCTCTACACCGACGGCATCATCGAGGCGCGCTCGATGGCGGGCGAGTTCTACGGGGTCGAGCGGCTTCACGCGGTGCTCGAGCGCTCCGGCGGCTCGGCGCGTCAGGTGCTCGAGGCGGTGCTGGGCGACCTCGACAAGTTCGTCGAGGACGCGCCCCAGGCCGACGATCAGACCGTGGTGTGCCTGGCCGTGAGCGAGGCCTCGTCGAAGCGCTTCGAGAGCGTGCTGCCCGCTCGGGGGTGAGTCAGTCTCCGTCTCTTCCGCCCGGAGTACATCGCTCATGGTCCCCTTCGCCCGCCTCTCGCTGGTCGCCTCGCTGCTCGCCGCCTGCGCGCCGCTCCCGGTCAGCGGGCTCTTCTCCGACGTGCCGGCCGCCGGCGACGCCGACGCGCCCACCGGCCTCGACGCACCCGCGCCCACGGACACCTCGCTCCCCATCGACGCGGCCGTCACCGACGTCGTTGCGCTCGTCGATGCGCCCTCGGTCACCGACGCGCCTCCGGTCGTCGATGTGCCTCCGGTCGTCGATGTGCCTCCGGTCGTCGACGTGCCTCCGGTCGTCGACGTGCCTCCGGTCGTCGATGTGCCTCCGGTCGTCGACGTGCCTCCGGTCGTCGATGTGCCTCCGGTCGTCGATGTGCCTCCGGTCGTCGATGTGCCTCCGGTCGTGGTGCCCACCCCGGTCAGTCAGGTGAGCGCGAGCCGTGCCCACACCTGCGCGCGGCTTCCGTCGGGCGAGGTCCGCTGCTGGGGAGCCAACGACTACGGGCAGCTCGGCGACGGCACCACCGCGGCTCGCTCCCGACCGACGCCGGTGAGCGGGCTGGTCGGCGCCGCGGAGGTGAGCGGAGGGAGGGAGTTCTCCTGTGCGCGGCTCGCGAGCGGCGGAGCGCGCTGCTGGGGGCGCAACCAGTACGGGCAGCTCGGCGATGGCGCCGACTCCGGGAGCCTCACGCCCACGACGGTGTCGGGGCTGTCGGGCGCGGCCGAGGTCGTCGCGGGGGACTACCACGCCTGCGCTCGCGGCGCGGACGGGAGCCTCCGCTGCTGGGGCTACAACGCCGTGGGCGCCATCGGCGACGGGACCATCAACCCGAGGCCGACCCCGACGCTGGTCTCGCTCCTCGCCGACGCGGCGCAGGTGGACCTCGGCAACGTCACGTCGTGCGCGCGGCGCGCCGGCGGCACGGTGGTCTGCTGGGGCGGCAACGACTACGGCCAGGTCGGCGACGGCAGCCTCACGCAGCGCAACGCCCCGGTCGCGGTGACGGGGCTCACCGGCGTCACGTCGCTCGCGGTGTCGCTGTCGAGCGCCTGCGCGGCGCGCAGCGACGGCACCGTCTGGTGCTGGGGGCGCAACGAGTACGGCCAGCTCGGAGACGGAACCATCACCAGCCGCTCGACGCCCGTCAGGGTCGCGGGGCTCGATGGGGTGGCCTCGGTGTCCGGCGGCGGCGGCCACTTCTGCGCGCGGATGACCGACGCCACGCTGCGCTGCTGGGGCCGCAACAGCTCCGGCCAGCTCGGCGACGGAACCAACGGCACCCGACGCTCTCCCACGGTCGTCCCTGGCCTCGGCGGGGTCGCCGAGGTGACCCTCGGGGACGCGCACACCTGCGCCCGACTCCACAGCGGCGAGCTGCGCTGCTGGGGCGACAACGAGTTCGGCCAGCTCGGCGACGGCACCGCCACCAACCGCCGGGTGCCGACGACCGTGGTGTTCTGAGCGGCGGCTCAGCGGCGGGAGAGGTAGCGGGCGAGCGCGTCGGCGAAGTGCTCCGCGGCCCGTGGGTGCGTGCGGAAGTAGAGCGACGGCTCGATGGCCTCGAGCTCCATCAGGGCGAGCGATCCGTCGTCGAGGCGCACGAGGTCGACGCGCGCCTGGAGCGGGGCCTGGTCGAGCGCGGCCATCACCCGGTCGGCGGCGAGGCGAAGCGAGGGGTCGGGATCGATGCCCGCGATGAGCCCGCCGTGCTCCTCCTGCACCCGGAAATCCCCGGACTTCGGGCGCTTCACGATGGCGTGGCTGTACGAGCCGTCGAAGTAGAAGACCGAGTACTCGCCCTCGTCGAGCACCGAGGCCACGAAGGGCTGGACCATCCACTCGCGGTCGGTGAAGCGAGAGGCGAGCTCCGCGGCGACGGAGGGGGCCAGGTCGCGAGGGAGGCGCCAGGTGTCGTGCGCGTTGGCGCTCACCGTCGGCTTGAGCACGCAGCCGCCGTCGCCCAGCGCGTCGCAGAGCGAGCGCAGTCCCTCGGCGGAGAGCCCGACGCCCCAGCGGGTCGGGACCACCCGCACGCCCCGCGCGGCGAGGTCGCGGAGGTAGGTCTTGCGGGCGTTCCAGCGGACGAGGGCGCTCGGGTTGGCGAGGGGGACGCCCGCGGACTCGATGGCGGAGAGGGCGTCGAGGAAGGCCTCGAGGTCGTGCTGGTAGTCCCAGGTGGTGCGGATGACCACGAGGTCGAAGGCGCCCCAGTCGACGCCCCGGCGGCGCCAGGGGATCTCCTCGACGCGCCAGGCCCGGGCGCGGAGCTCGGCGATGGCGAGCTCGTCGTCGATGACGTACGCGCTGCGGTCGTCGAGCGTGAGGAAGGCGACGGAGGGGGGAGGGCTGGCGGTGTTCACGGTGGCGCGCGACGGGGCACTACAGGACGCGGCGCTCGGCGGTGAGCGCGCCCGGCGAGTCGCCGGTGTTGACGGTGACGCTCGGCTCGATGAGCACGATCTCGGCGCCCTCGCTGGACACCGGCTGATGCCGCACGCCGCGCGGTACGACGTAGAGCTGGCCGGGGCCGAGCGTGACGTCGCCCGCCTCCATCCGGATCGTCAGCGACCCCTTCACGACGAGGAACAGCTCGTCGGTGTCGGGGTGGCTATGCCAGGTGAACTCGCCGAGGGTCTTCGCGACGCGGACGTCGTAGTCATTGAGGACGGCGATGGTGCGCGGCTGCCACGGGTCGCTGAAGCGCGAGAGCGCGGCACCGAGGTCGACGGGGACGGTCATCGGCACAGTATCGATGCACCGGGCGCCCGATGCCACGGGGGCGCCGGGCGGACGCGGACCGCACGGCCCTCGGCGCCTGTCTGGTCCCGCCCGGCTCGGTGACGGCCCCTTCGGCGCGTCGACTACGCGCGCTCCACCCGATTGCGACCGCCGCCCTTGGCCCGGTAGAGCGCTTCGTCCGCGCGCTGCAGCAGGAGCTCGGCCGTCGCGGAGGTCGACGGGCCCACGTCGGCCGCGTCGGCCACGCCGACGCTCGCGGTCACCTGCACCGGCTTTCCCCTGGGCCGGAAGTCGAGCGCCTCGATCGTCTGGCGTACCCGCTCGGCCAGGAGCATCGCACCGTCGCCCGTCGTCTCCGTCAGGATCATCGCGAACTCCTCGCCGCCATACCGGCACGCCGAGTCGGTCATCCGGCTGCACGCCGACAGCGCCTCGCCGATGCGCTGCAGCACCAGGTCGCCGAAGGGGTGACCGTACCCGTCGTTGAGCCGCTTGAAGTGGTCGACGTCGATCATCGCCAGCGAGAGCCTGCGGCCGTAGCGGCGCACCGCCTGCACCTCGTCGGAGAGCCGCTGGTTGAAGTACCCACGGTTCCAGAGGCCGGTGAGGCCGTCGAGCTGCGCGCGGGCCGCGAGCATGTCGTGGAAGCGCTTGGTGCGAAGCGCGGCGCGCACCCGGGCGCGAAGCTCCGCGGCGTCGAAGGGCTTGGTCACGTAGTCCACCGCGCCCAGGTCGAAGCCGCGGACCTTCACGTCCACCGACTCCGCGCCCGTCAGGAAGATGATCGGCACCATCGAGGTGAGCGGGTCGGCCTTGAGGCGCGAGCACACCTCCATGCCGCCCATCCCCGGCATCTCCACGTCCAGCAGGATCAGGTCGGGCTGCCGGGTCGCCGCCATCGCGAGCCCCTCGGCGGGCGTCAGGGCGTGCTCGATGCGCAGGCCCTCGGGCCGCAGCCGGACGTCGAGCAGCGCGTGGATCTCCGGAGAGTCATCGATCGCGAGGATGGTCTGCATGGCGGGGTGGTTCCTGTCTCGAGCTCAGATGGCCTCGGCGACGGGCTCGCAATGCCGCGCTCGAGCACACATCGCGAGCAGCCGTCCGACGATCTCCTGCGTCTCGGCCGCGCCCTCGCCACGCCCGATCGCGAGCTCCAGCTCGCCGGCGATGGCGGTGATCGGCCCGAAGCCGTAGCCGCCCGCAGCGCCCTTGAGCCGGTGCGCCAGGCGCTTCACGTCGGCGGTCGCGCCGTCTGCGATGGCGCGGCGCAGCTCGTCCATCCGACCGGGGAGCTCGTCCACGAAGAGGTCGATGATCTCCGCCATGTCGACGTCGCCTGCGAACTCCGAGAAGAGGGGCTCCTCCGACGTGCTGGCGGCGGTCAGCGACGGCGGCGCGGGCGCCGGCTCGGGGCTGGGGAGGGTCGAGAGGGCCCGCTCGGGCGCCCCGGTCGGCGGCACCGGTCGGCGCAGGACGACGGTGCCCTCCGCGCGCTGCTTCTCCACCCACTTGCGCGCCGTCTCGATGAGCCGCGTGCGGTGGATCGGCTTGGTGAGGTAGTCGTCGCACCCGGCGTTGAGGCAGCGCTCGCGGTCGCCCGCCATCGCGTGCGCCGTCAGCGCGATGATCGGCCCGCGGTACCCCTTGCGCCGCAGCTCCGCCGTGGCGCCGTAGCCGTCGAGCTCGGGCATCTGCATGTCCATCAGGATGACGTCGAAGGGCGCGCCCGACACCGCCGCCGCGAGCGCGCGCTCGACGGCGACGCGGCCGTTCTCCGCGAGGACCACCGACGCGCCCGCCTTCTTCAGCAGCGTCGAGATCAGGACCTGGTTGTCGACCCCGTCCTCGGCCAGCAGCACGGCGCAGCGGAGCGGCTCGGCCGACGCGCGGGCCCTCGGCGCGTCGCCGCCCCCCTCGGGGATCTCCGCCTCGGTGAGGCCGACGAACATCTTCACGCCGTCGAGGGAGCCCGTGCCGACGGTCATGTAGAACGAGCTGCCGCGCCCGGGCAGGCTCTGCACGGTGATGTCCCCGCCGAGCATCTGCGTGAGCCGCTGACAGATCACCAGCCCGAGGCCGGTGCCGCCGTGCTTCCGCGTGGTGCTGTTGTCCGCCTGCTCGAAGGGCCGGAAGAGCCGCGCCAGCTGCTCGCGGGTGAGCCCCACGCCGGTGTCGGCGATCTCCAGGGTCAGCGTGGGGGAGCTCGTCGCCGCCCCCTCGCAGCGCGCCAGGATGCGCACGCTGCCGCGGCTCGTGAACTTGATCGCGTTGCCGACGAGGTTGAGCAGGGTCTGCCGGAGGCGGGTCGGATCGCTCATGATGGTCGCAGGGATGGGGGTCTGGAACTCCACCTCGAAGGCGAGCCCCTTGTCCTTGGCGCGCACCCGCATGAGCGAGCACACGTCGACGATGATCTGGCTGGGCGAGCAGGGCACGCTCTCCACGGTCATCTTCCCCGCCTCGATCTTGGACAGGTCGAGGATGTCGTTGATGAGCGAGAGCAGATGCTCGCCGTTGCGGCGGATGGTCTGCACGTGGCTGATGCGCTCGCTCGCGGTGATGCCCGGGTCGAGGAGGAGGTCGGCGTAGCCGTTCACCGCCGTCATCGGCGTGCGGATCTCGTGGGACATGTTCGCGAGAAACTCGCTCTTCGAGCGGCTGGCCTCGGTGGCGATCGCGAGGAGCGCGCCCTCCCGCTCGACGGCCTCGACGGACCGGGCGTGCTGCTCGGTGACGGCCTCGGTGGAGGCCTGACGCGCGGCGATCTCCCACATCTCGCGCTGCCCGCGGACGCACGACGTGACCAGGAAGACGTCCTCGAAGAGCACCCATCCGACGTGCTCGAGCGAGCGCAGCAGCGTCGGCGCCGCCACGCCGTACATGGTCATCGGGTCGAGCAGCCCGCGCGCGACGTGGTCGGCCGCGGTGAAGGCGGAGGCGGTGATCAGCACCCGCCAGTCGCGGTAGAACGCGAGGAAGGCCAGCGACCCGAAGAGGTGGAAGTGCGTCTCGATGCGCCCGCCCGTGAGGTGGATGAACAGCCCGGAGAAGCCGGCCTGGCCGACCGCGATCATGTGCCGGGTGACTCCGCTGCCCGGCCTGAGCAGCACCATCGCGATCGGCGGCGCGGAGAGCAGCCCCCCGAGGGCGATCGCCGCCCACACGTGCAGGTGCACCGCCCGCTGCGAGCCCTCCCAGGCGTAGGGTGAGACCGCGAGGGACAGGGCGATCGCCACGAGCCACTGCGCCCCGAGCAGCGCCGCGAACATCCGGTCGGTGCGCTGCGTCACGGCGTCGTCGTGCTCGCGGTAGAGCTCGCGCGTCCGCGCCTCCTCGCTCGGGCTCGGCGTCTCGCACATCGCCGCCGCGCGGGCTCCCATCACCGCGGTCATCGCTCCACGAGCCCGCAGCCGAAGACCCGGGCCCACGCGGGGGCGCCCGGGCGACCGCGCAGCGCAGCCTCCAGCGCCTCGGCCCCGACGCTGTCCCCCTCGTGCCCGCGGCCCGACGTCACGCCGCCCCGGAATCGCAGCGCCCCGTCGGGGTCGAAGAGGAGCACCAGCCCCGAGGTCGTCGCCCCGAAGCGGCGCGCCTCGAGCCCGCCGCGGTCGAGCACCCGCCGGGCGCCCGCCATCCGCGCCGCCATCGACCACGTGGGCGCGGAGGTCACGTCCCCGTCCGGGTCGTCTCGAAACACCACGCGCACCGCGGCGCCCGGGGCGCGCGACACCACCCGCTCGAGCTCCCGGATCGTCGCGCGGGTGCAGGGGCAGCGCGGGTGCACGAAGCACAGGAGGGTGCTGCGACCGGGCTCGCGGGCGATCGTGCTGCGCGCGGGCCAGCGGGCGAGGGTGGCGACGTCCGCCCCGGCGATCGACACGTGCCGGGTGAGGACGACCATCCCGGCGACGATCATCAGCACCCAGAGTCCCGCCAGCGCTCCGATCGAATTGCGACCCACGACACACTCCTTCGCGCCGCGATGGCGCCTTCACAGGTCGGAGGTGTGTATCGGCCGCTCGGGGAAGAACCGTGAGGCGGTCGCCGGGGTTTCAGGCGGGCGTGTGCGCGGCATCGGCGACGCCCTCCTGGCCGCGCCGCTCGACGAGGGCCCGGAGGGTGCGCAGGTCGAAGGGCTTCTCGAGCCTCGCGTTGGGCACCGAATCGAGGAAGGTGCGCGCGCGCCGAGTGAAGGCCTCGCCGGTCATGAAGATCATCCGGTCGGTCATCGATGGCGCGACGCGCTGCAGCTCGGCGTGCAGGTCCATGCCCGTGAAGTCGGGCATCATGAGGTCGCAGAACACCACGTCGAAGTCGGCGCCCTCGGCGATCCACGCGAGCGCCTCGGCGGCGCGGGTGGTCGAGCGGACGTCGCACAGGTCGGCGAGCGTGCGGCACATCATGATGCCGATCGAGGGCTCGTCGTCGACCACGAGGACCTTCGCGCGGAGGGCGGCCTGCTCGGGCAGCACCGACACCGGCGGCGCGGAGACCTCGCGCTCGACCGCCCGCGGCAGGAGCACGCGAAACGTCGCGCCGCGCCCCGGCTCGCTCCGGACGTCGATGGTGCCGTTGAATCGCTCCAGGATGCGCCGACAGATCGACAGGCCGAGGCCCGTGCCGACGCCGATGGGCTTCGTGGAGAAGAAGGGCTCGAAGATCCTCCCGGCGACATCGGGCGGTATCCCGCAGCCGGTGTCGCTCACCTCGACGGCCACGCGGCCTCGCGGGTCGAGCGAGATGGTGACGCAGATCTCGTTGTCGTTGACCCGCCCCTCGTCGATGGCATGCACGGCGTTGATGAGGAGGTTGAGAAACACCTGCCCGAGGCGCGCGTTGTTGGCCTCGACGAGCGGGACGTCGGAGTAGACCCGCACCAGCCTCGCCCGGTGGCGGATCTCGTTCCACGCCATCCTGATCGACGACTCGAAGACGGCGCGCACGTCGACGGCCTCGCTGCGCTCGTCGTCGACCCGGGAGAAGAGCTTGAGGTCCCGCACGATGGTGCGCACCCGCTCGGCGCCCTCGCTGGCGTCGCTCAGCGCCTCGCGGGCCTCGGAGTGCGACAGCGCCCCGCCGTGGCCCGTGCCGTCGAGCGCCTCGCTCGCGAACTCGATCCCTGCGAGCACCACCGCCAGCGGGTTGTTGATCTCGTGGGCCACCCCCGCGGCGAGCGTCCCCATCGAGACCATGCGGTCGGCGAACATGAGCTGCTCCTCCAGCGCCCGGCGCGCGGAGACGTCGCGCGCGACGCCCCGCAGCGCGGTCACCCGGGAGCCCTCGACGATGGGCACCACCGCGTTCTCGATCCAGCGCACCTCGCCGTTCACGCGCACGCGGTACGCGATGGTGGCCGGGGTCGCCGCGTCGATGGCGCGCGACAGCGCGACGCGAACCTCGGGCTGGTCGACCTCGTCGATCATGTCGATCCAGAGGTTGGGGCGCTCGAGGAGCGTCTCGGCCTCCTCCCCCAGCACGCCTCGGCACGAGGGCGTGACGAACACCATGATCGGCCGCCGGTCGACCACCCGCGCCGACCAGAACACGTCGGGAATCGCCGCGACGATCTGCTCGAGCTGCGCCCGCGTCTCCCGCAGTCGGTCTTCCAGGGCCCGCTGCTCGCGCCGGTCGGCGACCTTCTTGAGCTCGCGCTCGACCGCGGGCACGAGCCGGGCGAGCGATCCCTTGATGAGATAGTCGTTCACGCCCTCGCGCATGGCGGCGACGGCGGTCTCCTCGCCGACGGTGCCCGAGATGATGATGAAGGGCACGTCGAGCACGTGGGCCTGCACCACGGCGAAGGCCCCCTGCGCGCTGAAGGCGGGCATATGGAAGTCGGAAAAGACGATGTCCCAGGGCGCCCGTGCCAGCGCTATGCGCAAGTCAGCCTCGGTGTCGACGCGCTCCCACTCGACGGAGTAGCCACCGCGCCGCAGCTCCCGAATCAGCAGCAGCGCGTCATCTTCACTGTCTTCAACGAGGAGAACCCTTAATGGCTTGCCCATCCCAACACGTCTCCCGTTGACTGCATCGAATCGATCCCCCCCGCCTCGACCCTGTCCGCCACCGGCTCCCGACGCCGTAGCCTTCGAATGTCCGAGCCCTGACGCGACCCCGTCAGGCGCGGTCAGACAACGCAGGCGCACGCCAGATCGAGCCCAGAAGCGACGACATCATTGCCCACGCAAGCAAAGCACGCAAGGTCGTACCATGCCTATCCGGTTACCACCCAAGCGGAAAAACCGTGTGATTTCGCGGGCTGAAACCGCGGTTTTGCCCCGCCCGGGGCATGACGGCCCGCGTCAAACCCTGACGCGCCGCAGCTAGCCCGGGGCATCGGACGGCGCCCCGGGCCGCGCTGGCACCGCCCGGGTGCACCCCTGCCGAGCGAAGGGGTGCCGCGGGCACTCCACTGGCCCGCCCTCGCGGTAGGTCGCCAGCGGGTCGGACTCGGGCTCCGGTTGGGGCGTGTCCGCTCGGCGGGCGAACCGGCGCGCGAGGGCGCTGGATGCCAGCGATGCACACGCGGCCGTGAGTGACAGCAACGCGGGCGGGTAGACCAAGGCCCCGTCCACGGGCCACGGACCCTGGGCGTCGGCCAGGATCGCCAACCAGAACGCCCCGAAGGCAGAGAGCGCGGTGGCCGCGGAGGGCTTCACTGCTCGGCCAGCGCAGAGTGCCCGTCGCTCCGCCACGCACCGTGGGCACTCCGCATGGGCCATGCTCCACCCCTACCACAACGCGCCCGCGCAGACTGACTCGTCGGGTGCTGTCAATGAATATCCGCATCCGACCTCCCGTCGCCCTCCCCGCCGAGCACAGCGCGCGGCGAAGACAGCGGACACCGCGCGAGGGGCGTGGTCTGTCCGCAGGGAGAGGCCATGGCTGATATCAAACGATTCCGGCGCTACAAACCCGAGAGCCGCGGCGGTCAGATGCACCGTCTCACCGAAGAGAACGCGGAACGCCAGACGTGGCGCGCGTGCGGAGTCTATTGGGTCATCGCCACGCTGGACGGGGTGCAGGTCGTTGCGTACGTCGGACGATCCAAGAGCAACATTTCCGACCGTCTCATCAAGGCGATGGATCGGCACGGCGACTACACGCACTTCCGGTTTCGCAGGACTGCGAACGAACTCACGGCGTTCCGTGCGGAGTGTGTTGAGTTTCACCGCTACGGTGGGTTTGGTGGACTCGACAATGCCAAGCACCCACCGCGCCCGGGCGGGCACCGCGGGCACGGTGTAATGTGCTGTGTCGTGGGCTGCCCATTGAACAAGCGTTACCGCTGACGCCTGACAGTGTGCTTGCCCTGTGGGCAACACGGCTTCGACCATGCCGCGGGCCGACCGCGAAACGCCTTCATGCTGTGGTGGTAGGAGTCGCCGCGCGCATCGCCCTCCGCGTCGTCGCGATTGATGTATGGGTAGTTCCGCACCCTCCCATCGGGACACACGATCTCGTATCCGACCGGGTACTTCACAGCACACTCCCCGCGCCAGAAACTCGCGCCTCCCCATCGGTCCGCCGCACGCTCCTGCGATGGACACCCCCACGCCTCCCCGCGACGAACCCGCGGACCTCACCCTCCCGGATACCCTCGACCCTCGCCACGCCGCCCTCTTGCGGGAGCATGGCTTCGAGGATGCGGGCACCATCGCCAAGGTGCTCTCGACGGACAGTTACGACCTCATGCGGTTGATCTACGCGATCGTCAACCCGGAGGGGACGGCCATCGTCTACCTTGGCGGCACCGAAGCGGGGCGCGACCTCCGCGGGCGGCTGCGGAACCATCTCCGCGACCGCGCCAAGATCCACCACGTCGAGCGAGAGTCTTTCGTCTACGTCCATATCATGCTCACCGAGTACGTTGTGATTCATCACTTCCACGAAGACACGGGCGCGCTGCCCGTCTGCAACAAGCGCAAAGCGGGCTTCTACTGATCGCGCCTCGCTTGCAGTGACATCCGTCGCCGCGTGGCATCGCTCACCTTGGACACCCGCAGTCGTCGCGGACGCTCCGGGTTCGGATGGATGTACTCCCCGCCATAGAGCCCCTCATACGTCGGCCCTACGCGAACGCTCCCGATGCCCAGCACCGACGCGAAGCTCGTCATCGGGTAGAAGCGCCGGTTGAACCGGAAGACGTACTCGTTGAGGTACGCCTGGAGGTGCTGCGCGCTCACGCCATGGTGCGTCCCGCGCAGCCACGTCTTGAGATTGGAGAAGACGATATGCACCATCGGGAGGTGCTGATCCGTGAGTTCCGGGTCGCCACCCAACACCAGCGAGTCGTGGACGTACCCCATGCGCGCGAGGCGATCGTATCCGTTGTGTCCATCCGTGCGGACAGTCGACCCCGGTAGGATGGAGTCCTTCACGAAATCCTCGCACTCCAACCGCTCGCGCGACACGATGTGCCGCAACCGCAAGCGCCCCGCATAGAAGGACAGTCGCCCTTTCTTGGGATGCACGCGCGTCCGTACCTCGACGGCGGCAATCACCAGCGGAGCATCGGTGTTGCCGCGCCCCTTCCCCTTGGTGCGCCCGCCGACAAACGCCTCGTCGACCTCGACGGAGAACTCATCCCCGATGCGATCTTTGTCGGGTCGCACCATCCCCGCACGAAGCTTCTGGAATAGCTGATAGGCCGTCTCGTAGCGGGAGATACCCAACTGCCGCTGAAACTGTAGCGCGGACATTCCCGGCGTCTGCGTCGTGACGAGGTACGCCGCCCAGAACCAGACGTGGAGCGGCTGCTTCGTCTTGTGCATCACCGTCCCCGCCGTCAGGGAGGTATCGTGCTGGCAG
>SCUS01000004.1 GCA_004297725.1 Myxococcaceae bacterium
GCAGAACTACCTGACGCGTCGGCGTCGTACCGGAGACCTGGCACCGGCGCCCCATGGTGGCGGTCCGCCACGCCTCTTGAAGCGCGACCAGGAGCGCGTGCTGCTGGCCCTGCAGCGTTTACCGCGCAGGAGGCCGCCGCGGCGACCCCGCGCCTGGTGCCCATCTCTGTGGAGGTCGAGCCCGCCTGCGAGGTGGTGTTCCCCGACGGTCGCCGACTGCGCTTCCCAGCCACCCTGCCCGCAGCCAGGTTCCGCGCCTGGGTCGGCGCGTTGGGGGCGTCGTGATCCTGCTGCCCCACATCACTGCCCTCCATCAGGCTCTGGCACTCGGAACATCGACGAGGGGATGTGGGGTCACTCATCGGTCGGCCATACCAAACCGTGTAAGGCCCTAGCGGTCCTTCCGGGAATGGGCGTCCACACGCCGGGAAACGCAGCCCGCTCGGGAAGTCCGCGACCTCGACGTCCAGAGCACCGAGCGCGAGGTGGCCTCGGGCACGGAGCACCTCCAGTACCAGGAGGTCTTCGACTTCGCGCTCTACCCGCTGCTGGTCACCCGCTGCTGTTCACCGCCCGAGGCGCGGTGATCCGCGTGGCGAACCTCGCGGCGCTGCAACTGCTCTCGAGGGAGGTCCGCGATCGGTCGGCTGCACCACGGCGGCTGGGTCGTGGGTGGGGCCAACCACAAGCGCCCCGCGCCACGAGCAGTACGGGAGAATCGTCGCGGTCACTCGGGGCACTGGTGGGTGGGGAGACGCTGTTCATCATTCGGCCATTCCAGGCCGAGAGATGCCAGGAGCGGCGCTCGGAGGTCGTCGGCCCCGGGGCCCAGCGGACGTTCCACTCGGCGTGGTAGCGTGCTGTCGCCATGGGTGGACACGACCTGGACAGGCTCCGAGCCTCCGACGTCTTCTTCGCGCTCGCCGACGAGTTGCTGGTGGTGGCGGGCTTCGACGGACGCTTCCAGCGCCTGAACCCGGCCTGGACGGAAGCGCTGGGCTGGACGACGGAAGAACTCTGCTCGGAGCCCTGGCTGTCGTTCGTGCACCCCGACGACCTGGAGGCCACCGTGGCCGCGGGCGACACCCTCCAGGGCGGGGCGACGCTGACCCACTTCTCCAACCGGTACCGGTGCCGGGATGGCGCCTACCGGCGGCTGGAGTGGCAGTGCGTGCCCTCGGTGCCGCGGCAGCTCATCTACGGCGTCGTCCGCCTCGTGCCCGAGCCGCCCGCGGTCCCAGTCTCCGTGCCGGGGGGCCCAGGTGGGTCCCGGACGCGGGTGCTCATCGTCGACGACCAGTCCGCCGTCGCCCTGACGATGGGTCGGGTCCTGCGGCACCACGACGTCACGGCCGTCGCGCACGGCCCCGAGGCCCTCGCGCTGCTGGCGGCGGGGAGGACCTTCGACGTGATCCTGTCGGACCTGAGCTCCCCCGTGATGCCCGGCCCCGCGTTCTACGCCGCGCTCGTGCGCCACTTCCCGGAGGCGGCCGCGCGGCTCGCCTTCGTGACCGGCGGGGCTCACACGCCTGAGGCGCAGGCGTTCCTCTCGGCCGCGCCCCACCCGTGCCTGGAGAAGCCTTTCCACCCCGAGCAGCTCTGCGCCCTCGTCGAGGCCGTCTCGCAGTAGCGCCGCACGCAGGGCCCGGTGCCGGCCCGGTCCGCGCGCTCGGGCCACACCGACAAGCGCCGACCGCTCCCCACAACCGCGCTGGGAGTGAGAGGAATCGACCGTCGTCCCCACGCCCCTGCCCTGTGGATCGCGCGGTGCGGAGCGCAGATTGGCGCTCAGACGATGGATGTTCCCATGAGGACGACCGGCCGACGCATCCTTCTCATCGACGACCAGCCGCGGAACCTTCTGGCGCTCTGCGCGCTCCTCGAACCGCTCGGCCACGAACTTCTCCGCGCGACGAACGGGCGCGAGGCCCTGGCGATCTTCGAGCGCGAGCGCCCGGACCTGGTGCTGCTCGACCTCGTGATGCCCGGCTTCGGCGGCCTGGACGTCCTGGCCGGCATCCGCGCCTGCCCCGTGGGTGGGGAGGTCCCAGTGGTCCTGGTGACGGCCCACTCCGATCGGGAGCGTCGGCTGGAAGGGCTTCGGGCTGGGGCCGACGACTTCCTGGAGAAGCCCATCGACGAGGCCATCCTCTTGACCCGCGTACGCACGCTCCTCGCGCTCAAGGCGTCGCGCGACGAGCTCAAGGTCCAGGTGGCCGAGCTGAAGGCGGCGCAGCGCGCGCAGCGCGAGCTCACCGACTTCATCGTCCACGACCTGCGCAACCCGCTGTCGGTCGTGGTGGGCAACGTCGGGTATGCCGCGGGAGGCCTCCTGCCGTCGCAGTCCGACCTCAAGGAGGCGCTCGACGACGCCTCCACGGCGGCCTACCGCCTTCATCACATGATCGGCGACCTGCTGGCCATCTCGCGCCTGGAGTCGGCGACCTTCCCGCTCCGCTTGGAGCGGGTCGAGGTGGCGGCCTTCCTGCGGACGGTTGCCCAGTCCTACGCGGCCCCGCTCGCCGAGCGAGGGCTGACGCTCGTGCCGCCCGCCGACCTGCCTGTGGAGGTCGACGCGGACCGCGAGCTGTTGCGGCGCGTGGTGGAGAACCTGCTGGACAACGCCCTGCGCTACACCCCGCGGGCGGGGCGCATCCGGCTGGACCTGCGCCTGGCCCGGGGGGCGGAGATCCTGGTCTGCAACGACGGCAAGCCGATCCCGCCCGCCGACGCCGACACCATCTTCGAGAAGTTCCGACGCGGCCGCGGCGAGGCGGGCGGTCTGGGCAACGCCGGCCTGGGCCTGTACTTCTGCAAGCGCGCGCTGGAGGCGCAGGGCGGGAACATCCGCGTCGTCCAGACGGCAAACTGGCCGATCTCCTTCGCAGTCCATCTGCCCTTGCACGCCGACACCCCGCGTCCCGTTCCGAACTGACCGTCTGCCAAGGCGCCGCGGAGGCCCGACTTGGGCCAGCGGCGGAAGGCGCCGGCGCGCCGCACTCGTTGCCAGTAGTGCCGACTGGCCCGGTCCGCGCGCAGCCCCGTGGTGTCGAGCACGACGGCCGTGCCGCGCGTGTTGGGCGGAGCGATCACGCCGAGGCTTCGCGCGAGCAGGTCGGTTCGGTCGAGCGGGCGGCCCAGGGCGACTCGGTCCAGCGCGTGCTGCGCCCGGCACAGGGTGGTGTGGTCCGGGGCCCGGTCGGTCAGGCCGAGCGCACGTCGCAGCTCGCGGAACTCGGACAGGAGCTGCTCGAACCCGCGGTAGTCCAGGCGCAGGAAACGCTGCACCAGCAGGCATGACACCAGCTGGGGCCAGGTGAAGTCGTGGCGCGAGTACGTGCTCCGGTAGCGCGGCAGTTCACGCGTCGTGATCGCGAGGGCGATCCGGGTGACCCGAAGGACCGACTTGCTCAGCATGGCGAACCTCCTGCGGAGACGGATAAATCCGGTCGTCGAGGGTCGCAACAGAGCAACATGAACTCGTTATCAGACGACGTGATCTCTCAACTCGATTATCGCCTTGGAGATATGATATGCCAGTCCGGCCCCGCAGTTGCGCACAAGTCCGGTGAGCCTGGATCCGCGGGGCAGTTGCTATAGCGGCCCAAGGTGAGCGATTCGCGATTCGCGATTCGCGATTCGCGCCGAGCGGCCCGGCAGCATGGCGAACGAGCACATGAAGGGGCCACGTCGCTCGCGCCGCCACATGCGCGCCTGCGACCGCTGAAAGAGGAGTTGATTCCGAGGCTCATGACATCGGCTCCATGACGTGACTGAAGAGGATGCTCCCGCCACGACGTCGACAGCCTCAACTCACTGCACCCGGTGCGGGCCTTCTGGCCTACCACGTTTGGCCACATCACCCGGCCCGACCGGTCGTCAACTTTCTGTCGCGAACGGAGTCGGAAAGGTGACGAGCGTGTCAGATCTCTGTCAGCACATCTTCAGGCGAATCCGCGCACTGAGTGCTTGACGCCCGTGGGATTCCATAGGACAAGAGGATGATCGCGGCCAGTGACGTAGTGCTGGTCAGCCACATGAGGAATGAAAACTCGCCACGAGTTTGGTTCCCAAGAACGTCGGTCTCTGTTGCAGGGACGACATAGGCGTTGATTGTGCCGGGCAGGTCGCCCACCCAGTAGGTGGGGCGCCTTGAGTCTTCCCGCAGACGCCACTGCCTCACGCATCGAAGTCTTGGCGTGTGAATTATTCGCTCGCGTGGCGTGCTTGCTGACCCAGCCGTCTTCTCAAATTGGCTCGGCATCCGTCACGTCGGTCCGGTCCCTGGTCAATCTTGATGGCGCTGCAATCCGGCGCGGCCATCTCGCTTCGCGCAGTCCAGTAATCGTCTCATCTGTGAGCCTCGCTCATCGGCAATGGCTCAGGCACTTTGCACTCCGTTCATGCGCCTCGGGCGTGAGGACCTCCATGCGTCATTCCTCTCGGTCTCCGGTCGATCGCTTCCCGGCTGTCACCCCGAACCCCAGAGACCGTGTCGTCGGTCGCCAGGGTGCTATCGGCGCCGCGGTGGTCGCTCTGATGGCCTGTTCTCCGCTTGGGGACGCAGCCCGCGCGGTGCCGCTGGACGCCGCCTCGCAGGAGCCGGTCGTGGCACCTCGGCGGTCGCCCGTGGCGGTCGGAGGGCCGGTCGCGGCGCGGCTCGTGCCGGCCGACGTTCGCGTTGAGGGGGACGCAGTCGGCGAAGCCTGGGCACCCTTCGATGGCGATCCCGCGAGTGCGCTGGAAACACGCGGGGAGGCAGTCACGCTGCGGGTGCATTTCGCGACCTCGCAACGCGTCGAAGCCGTCGCCGTCTTCGGCCCCGCGGCCGGCACGCTCTCGATCTCGCGTGAGGTCGACGGCCGGGAGATCGCCGTCCCTGGGGCGACCGGGATCTCGGTGCGCAGTCAGGGCTGGGCGCGGCTGGCGTTCAGCGCGCCAGTCGATGCGGAGACGTTGCGGGTGCGATGGAACCCGGCGAGCCCAGGCGCGCGGCTGGCCGAGGTCGAACTCTGGGGCGCGGGACCGCACCGGGTGGTGGTGCCGCAGGGGGCCGTCGCCGATCGCCTCTTGCAGGGGGAACACGACGTCGGGATCGAGTTCCAAGGCACGCCCGAGCAGGTGTCGGTGACGAAGGCCGAGGAGCGGCGTCCCCAGGCCGGCGCGCTCTCGGTGACGCTGGACGGCGAGCCGCGCGCCTGGACCCGGGCCTTCCTGGTGTACGAACTGCGGGGGCTATCGCACTGGACGGCCGCGCGACGCGCAATCAACGGCCTCCCGATCGAGGGGGGCCACGAGCCGGTGTCGGGGGTCGACGGCGGACTTCAGGTCGAGGAGATCGACCCCTCCTGGCTGAGGCGTGGAGTAAATACCGTCCGCTTCCTCTCGGTGGACGACCGTGACCCCGTCGGTTACCGGGTGCGGGCGCTGCGCGTCGTCGGCGTCGTCGCCGACCCGCTCGTGTCGGCGGACGCGTCGGAGTCGGCCCGTGCGCTTTCGGACGGCAACCTCGCGACGTCGCTCGGTCGCGTGCAGCCCGACGGCGACCCGACCTGGGATTTTGCGGCGCCCACTGTTGTGCACGAGGTCGACCTTTTCGTCACCCGCGCCTGGACGGGCACTGCGGACATGTTGCTGACCCGCGACGGCCGCGTCGAGCGGCGGGCGCTCGCCGTTCGGGCCCTCCCGGCCGGCTGGCACCGCGTACGTCTGGAGCCACCGGCCCCTCCCGCCACGCGTGCGAGCCTCGTGCTGCGCGCGGTCGGCGAGCAGCCGGGACAGGTCGCGGAGGCTGATCTGGCGACCAGCGCCGAGGCCGATTCGGAGGGACCTCGCCTCGTAGTGACCTGGCCCGTCCACGGCGAGTGCACCGGTGACCGGGCCCTCGTGCGCGGGTTCGTCGAGGGCGTTGTTGGGGGCGCAGGGCCACAGACGCCTATCGCACTCACGGCGGACGGCGCCGCCGTCGGAGCGACGCGAGAGAATGGCTCCTTCGAGTTCGAGATTGCGGCAGGTAGAGCGCGGACCTTGCGCCTGGAGGCTGTGCTGCCGTCGGGCGAACGACTGGCGACGGCCGTCACGCTGGACGCCTGCGCCCCGGCGCCCCGCGCTCCCACCCAGAGTGGGACGCACGCGCTCGTCGAGGACGTCGGGGCCCCGTTCGGGCAATGGGTTCGCGCGAACCGCGCGGCTTCGCTGGTCTACGGCGGTGTGAAGCTCGACATCCCGGCCGGGGCGGTGGAGCGCGACGTTCGCATCACGATCCGACCGCTCACGGCGTCGCAGGTGCCGCGCCTCGACGCTGGCATGACGAACGTGGCTCAGGAGGGGAGGGGGGTCCGCCTCGGGCCGCACGGACTCCGCTTCCGCCAACCGCTTCGCCTCACTCTGCCCTACGCGGCCGGCAACCTGCCACCCGGCACGACCGAGGCGGATGTTGGCGTCTTCTTCTACAACGAAGCTGTGGCACGCTGGCAGACGGTCCCGCGCGTCCGTGGCGAGCGGGGGGCCCGCGTCGTCGCGAGCAGCGATCACTTCACCGACTTCGTCTCGGCGACCCTGGCGGCGCCCGAGACGCCGCAGGCGACGTCGTTCAACCCGAACGCGATGCGCAACCTCGACCCGGGGGATCCCGCATCGGGCGTCACTACGATCGCAGCACCGGAAGCCAGCTCGTCCGGTGCGGCGGCATTGCAGTACCCGATGGAGGTGCCTCCGGGGCGCCACGGGATGCAACCCGAGCTCGCGCTCACATACAGCAGCGAGCACCCCAACGGCTGGCTCGGCGTCGGATGGAACCTCGAGGCCTCGGCGATCGAAATCGACACGCGCTTCGGGGTACCGCGATACGACGGAGTCTCCGATCGCTACAGCCTTCAAGGCGCCGCGCTCGTGCCGTCCACTCCCGACGGGTCCGGCTGCTTGCTCTTCCAACGTCGCATCGAGGGCTCGTTCGAGCGGATCCGGCGCTGCGGCGCCGGACCGACCGACTACGTCTGGTCGGTGACGGACCAGAACGGCACGGTCTCGACCTATGGACACGGACCGGAGGGGCGACTCCAAGACCCCCTCAACGGCAACATCTTTCGCTGGATGCTCCAGGACGTGACCGATACGTTCGGAAATCGAATCACCTACACCTACGCCACCGATTCGGGCTTCATGGAGGGGCCCGCGGCCTCCCCGGGCACGCCGGGCGAGCGCTGGGACCAGCTGTACCTCCAGCAGATCCAGTACACGTCCCACGTGATGGGCAGCACGGAGGACATGCCCGCCCACTACTTCATCAAATTCGAGTCCTCGGAGGGCCGCGGGGACATCATCAGCAGCGCCCGCTCAGGCTTCGACGTCCGTACCCGTCGCCGACTCGACGCGGTGCACGTCTACGAGGGGGGAGCGATCGTCCGCTCGTACCTGCTCCGGTATGTCGAAGGGGACTTCGGCAAGAGCCTCCTCGCGGGCGTCCAACTGGTGGGTGCCGGTGGCGCGGGGGTGCTTCATGAGCACCGGTTCGACTACCATCGGGCGCCGCGCGACAGCGAGGACCACTACCGCTTCGGCGACCCGTCCAGCCCCTGGGCGACGGGGCTCGACGGCGATGACCGGGTGGAGTCGAATGCGACCGAGGGCGGAGGGTTCAACGCATTCGTTGGCGTGGGACCTTCCTTCTGCGACCCTCACGCCGGTGGCGGCGCCCACGTCTCCGCCTCGGGCACGACCTCGAGGCACACGCTGGCCGACGTGAACGGCGACGGCTTGCCGGACCTCGTCTCGCCGGGCGGCCGCATCCGGCTGGGCCGGCTGACGGGCACCGGAGGCGCCTTCGACGACAGCACGGCAGCCCAGAGCCCGAGCAGCCTCTCGCAGTCGGACGAACTGACGGTCGACGCGACGTTTGCGGCGCATACCTGGTCGGAGGCCGCCGGGATCGGGACAGACTTCTCGTGGACCTGGAACTCGCAGACGCGGATGTTCACCGACGTGGACGGTGACGGCCGAGTCGACCTGATTCGAGGCCCGGTCACGGCCAGTGTCCCGGGAGCGACCGCCGAGGCGCTGGACGTCTACCTCAACCCCTTCGCACAGGCGCGTAACGCGTTCGGCTACGGTTCGACCCTCGAGCCGGACTATCAGCTCGGAGGGTTCGTGCCGGTCCCGCGCCAGGTGCAGGTGCAGGGGGCGGTTGCCGATCGCATCCGCGCACTGTTCCACCCGGTCGACAACGTCGTGCGATGGATCGCGCCGGTCGGGGGGACGATCGTGATCCGGGGCCATGTCAAGCGCCTGGGGCCCGTCGGCGACGAGGTCGAGGGCGAGGACGGCGTGCGCGCCCGCATCTACCACGCGACCGGCGGGTGGCCGGTCGGGACGACGACGACCGCGATCTGGGACTACACGGCGGACGTCGGCGTGACCGTCCCCTGTGTGCCCGGGCCGGACGGCGGGTCCGTGCCCAGTGGGGCGTGCGGTACGGGACTCACGGTGCTGAACGTCGCTCGCGGGGACCGCTTCTACTTCCGGCTGAGCGGGCTCGAGGACCCGCGGGGAGACACGACCGAGTGGGACCCGGAGATCGAGTTCATTGAGGTCGACCCGGCGTCGCTTGAGTGCGATCCGCAGGCTCCCGTGTGCATTCCCACGCCCCTCTCCACGGTACAGACCACCTACCGCCTCTCGACCGACCACCGTCTCGCCGATCCGGACCTCGCTGGCTGGACGGCCTCCACGACCGGCATTGTCCAGGCTCAGGGGGTGCTCGAGCGGCCCTCGGTCGGCACCGCTGTGACGGTGAAGGTATACCGACGGGGGCAGTCCTGGAACGGCTCGTCGTCGGCGCCGTCGTGGTACCAGAGCGCCTGGTGGAGTCCGAACCCCGTTGATCTGGGGACGATGATCACCTCGCACCAGACCGGCGGGACGAGCCACCCGGAGTTCGACCTCCAATTCGTCACCTCGCAGAGCTTCGGCGCCTCCGATCCGATCCATGCAACCGTGAGCCTGCCGCCCTTCTACGTCGGTCAGGGCGACCAACTGGTGTTTGCTGTCGTCACGGATCCCGACGTCGACCCGGCGGGCATCCGCTTCAACCCGGAGGTGCGTTACACCAGCCTCTACTTCCAGGAGGGGTGGCTTTCGGGCCAGTGGACCAACGTTGGCGCCTGCGCGCTGGACGCCGCGACGAACGTTCGCTTCTGTCCGCTCTCGCCAAGCGTCGACTCGCTCACGCCGGGCGGCGATCCCGTCTCGCGCATCCCGGAGAGCGCTATCGCGCGTCGCGCCTCCCCGGCGATAAGCGAGCGTGACCCCGTGCTTCGGCGATGGGACGCCTTTGTCGGTGGCTGGCAACGCAGTTCGGACTACCCGTGGGCTCCACCCCCCGTAAACCGCGCGTGGCGTACCTGGGGCTACGCCGGCTGGAACGGTGACCCTTCGATCACGTTCAGCGAAGCCGAGATGCGGTACCCCGACGAAGGGGAGGTCATCCGTGAGATCCAACGGATCGACAATCAGTCGCCGTTCGTCGCGGCGCACCTCTTCCCGATGGTGGAGCAGTGGGCGTGGTCCGCTTCGGGCAGCCCGGGGAGCGACAAGCTCGTCCAGGGCGTGGAAGGCGATCTCTGGGTCGGCGTCGGCTCGGACAGCTACATCGGGGCGGGCGTGATGCGCCCGGGGCGCATGGGCAACGCCCTGCTGACCGCCGACAATCGACTCGTCGCGACAGGGCGCGGCGGCTATCGCTCCTCCAACGCGCCCGGTCTTCGGCAGAGCCGGGGGCGAAACGACGGGCCGAGCTTCACGATCCCCGGCATCTCCGGTGCGGACAACGCCGGCGAGTCGAACGGAGAGTTGGAGTTCCTTGACGTCAACGGGGACCGGAGACCCGACTCCGTGCGGGTCGGCGGCGTGCAGTACCAGCAGGAGGCGGGAGGGGCGCACACGTTCACCGCCGCCAACACGATGTCCTTCGCGTTCGGTTCACTCCGACGCGTCAACACGACCACCAGCCGGGGCGGCTTCAGCTTCGGCTCGGCGGCGTCCGTGCTGGCGGGGAACAACTCCGGGGGTGGTCGGCACGAGGAGACCGCGCCCTCGATCCCGTCGTTCGGCTGGAGCCAGACCACCTCCCAGACCACGATCGACTTCGCAGACATCAACGGCGACGGGTTGCCCGACCACGTCCGGGTCGCCGATATCGGCGGCGAGGTCGTGGTCGAGTACCAGCTCAACCTCGGCTACCGCCTGGGCGCCGTCTCGCGCATTCCGCTGCCGTCGCTTGGGGGCAACTATCACCCCCTCTCGACATCGCTCGGGCGGCAGTCGTCCCGCACCGTCAGCGTGCAGTTCGGCTACGCCGGTGTCGGCGGCGGCCCCGCCCAGACTCTCAACTCCGTGCAATCGCGGCTTGTCGACGTCAACGGCGACGGACTCGTCGACCGGGTGTTCAAGCTCGCCGACGAGGGTTTCTTTCGGGTGCAGCTGAACACCGGCGGAGGCTTCGACGTCGACCGTCCGTGGGGGGTCACTGCCTGGCCGGCGGGCGTGGCGCCCGCGGACGACGCGGTCTCGATGTCGTCGAGCCTGAGCGCCAACGTTGGCGTGGGGTTCCCGCTGAAGATTCCGGTCGTGTTCGTATGCCTGGTCGCCGAGCTCGCCGCGAACGTCAACCTTGGCAGCTCCACGACATCTCTCGACCTCACCGACATCGATGGTGACGGACTGATCGACCACGTCCTCCGCGCGGGGAGCGAGGTCTACGTGCGCCGAAACGAATCTGGCACGGCGAACCTCCTGCGACGCGTGGACCAGCCGCTCGGTGGATTCTTCGAACTCTCGTACGCCCGGTCGGGTAATCACGTCGGCACCTCTTCCGAGCCGACGGCGCCCACGACCCGCGCCGAGATGCCGCAGAACCAGTGGGTGCTCTCGCAGGTCACCCGCAACGACGGCCGAGGTCATGGGTACACGAACTCATTCGAGTACTTTGCGAGCGGCTACTACGACCGCGCCGAACGGGAGAACTACGGGTTCGCGCATGTTCGTACGACGCGCGAGGATGGGTCGACGGTCGACCAGCGTTTCCACAACCAGGACTACTACCGGCGCGGCAGGATGTGGGAGAGCGTCGAAGCGGATGGCGACGGCACGCCCTTCCGCCGCCAGACCTTCGGATGGCAGGCGCCCCCGGCGACCGTTGCAGGGACGTTCTTCCCCGCCCTTCAGAGCGAAGAGAGCGTCTCGTACAGTGTCACCGCCCCGGGCGTCGTGGTCGCTACCACGAGCAAGGAGACCCTGTATGACGCGTACGGAAACGTCACCCAGGTATCCGATCATGGAGGCCCCGGAACGGCGGATGACGCGGTCTACGTCGTTGACGACTACCTCCGCGATCTCTCGCGGTGGATCTTTCGGCCTCGCTCTGTGGAGGCCCGCAACGCCTCCGGGACCGTGCTTCGTCGGCGGACGAGCGCCTTTCGCGCCGACGGCGCCCTCCAGTCGTTGACGGAGGTCGTCAGCGGCGGCCTGCGGCCCGACACGGGTGCGCCCTACGCGGGCGCCGCCGCCACTTCGACGTTCGACTACGACGCCTACGGCAATCTCTCGCAGGCGACGGACCCCTCCGGGTTCACGCTGACCTACACCTACGACCCCGCAGTGTGGACCCACCGTGCGAGCGTGACCGATTCCTTCGGGTACAGCTCGAGCGCCGCGTACGACCTTCGATTCGGCTCGCCCACGGATACCTGGGACGTCAACGGCAACGTTCAGCACATCGTATACGACGGGTTCGGCAGGGTCTCCGAGGTCTACGCGCCGGCCGACGTTGGTTCGCCGGAGCCCACTGTGCGTTACGAATATTCGCTTGGTTCCGTAACCTCCCCGGCGTTCCCCGCATGGGTCCGGGTTCGCAACAAGGACTCCGCGCACCCCTGGGATCCCGTCGACACCGTGGTCTTCGTCGACGGCCTCCGGCGGGTGCTACAGACGAAGCGAGACATCGAGGTGGACAGCGGTGCCGGTCTGACCCAGGTCGGAATGGCCGTGTCGGGCGCGGTGTCCTTCGACCTGAGGGGGCGGATTCAGCGCGTGGGTCAGGGCGTCTTCGACACGGGCGCGCCCACGGCATTTGTGGCCGTGGCAGAGGCAAACCCCTCCGTCACGGAATACGACATCCTCTCGCGCGTCACCCGCGTGACCGCGGCCGATGGGACGGTCACCACGACGGCCTACGGGGGCGAGGTGCTGGACGGCGTGATGCGCCCCACCACGACGGTCACCGACCCCCTGCTTCGAGCCCGAACGAACTTCTCGACGGTCCGCGGAGAGACGATCGCCGTCCGCGAGTTCAACACGATCGCGGGCACGCTCCGGACGCTCGTCACACGCTACCAGTACGACCCCCTCGGACGGCTCGTCCAGGTCACTGACGCCGGGGGCAACATCACTGCGGCGACCTACGACTCGCGCAACCTGATGGTCTCGTTGCAGAACCCGGACACAGGGCGCACCGAATACCGCTACGGCCTGGCGGGAGATCTCGGGGCGGTGGAGACACCCCGCCTGCGCGCCGAGAGCAAGCTGATCCGGTACGTGCGCACCTGGCATCGGCTCGATCGGATCGACTATCCGGACAGCCCGGATGTCGAACACACGTACGGTGCTCCATCCGCGCCTTACAATCAGGCCGGGCGCATCACGCAGACGACCGACGGCTCGGGCTGGCGCCAGTTCCGCTACGGACAGCAGGGCGAGGTCGTCTGGGCGACGCACCACGTCGATGGGATCGGTACGGTGTCGGCGGTCGAGGGCACCATGGAGTACGCGTATGACAGCTTCGGCCGGACGCGGTCGATGCGCTACCCCGACGGCGCTCTCCTCCTGTATTCGTACGACGCTGGGGCAAACCTCCGGCGCGTGAAGGCGGTCCGCGACGAGAGCAGCTGGGACTACGTCAGCCAGATCACCTACGACCGCTTCGGGCAGCGCGCTTCGATCCGGTACGGGAACGGGATCGAGACCCGATACTCGTATGTCGACGCCACGCGCCGCCTCTACGGTGCGGACAGTGACACGCCGACGGGCACGCCATTGCAGCGCCTTCGGTACAACTACAACGCGGTCGGCAACGTGATCTGGCGCGACAACGTGGTGCCCACGCCGACGCCCGGGGCGCTGAACGGCACCAGCTACCAGACGCTGTTCTACGACGATCTCGACCAGATCGTCTCCGGGTACGGGACCATCTATCACGCCGACCAGCAGCGCAACTACACGCTCGGGCTGCAGTACGACGAGCTCGGCAATGTGACCCACAAGAGCCAGAGCGACGTGATCGCCAGCGCGCCGCTCTGGGCCTCGATGACGCAAACCCAGACCAGCTACGACTGGTCCTACGCCTACGGCGACTCGCGCCCGCACGCCCCCTCGGCAGTCGGCCCACGCACCATCAGTTACGATGCCGATGGCAACCAGGCGGGGTGGAGCGAGGGCGCGGCGGGCTCAAGCCGCTCGCTGGTCTGGGACGAGGAGCAGCACGTCCGTAGCATCACGACCGCGGGCGCAACGGTCGACTTCCGGTACAACGCGGAGGGGCAACGGACCCACAAACACAGCGCCGCCGGGACCACCCAGTACCTCAACGGATTCGTGACGGTGCGGAACGGCGTGGCGGCGACCCGCCACGTGTTCGTCGACAGCCAGCGGATCGCGAGCACCGTGCTCCCGGACGGTATGGCGGAGCCGACGCAACTCCACTTCTACTATCATGGTGATCACCTGCAGAGCGCGCAGTTCGTCACCGACGGCGCGGGCGCCATCACGGAACACTACGAGTACTTTCCCTTCGGCGAGCCGTGGGTCGACGAGAGCGTGACGAGCGAGAGGCAGGCCTACAGGTTCAGCGCGAAGGAACTCGATCCCGAGACCGGGCTCTACGACTTCGGCGCCAGGCAGTTCGACCCACGCCAGTCGCAGTGGGTCTCGCCGGACCCGGCGCTCGCGGGCTTTCTGACCACCAACGCGAGCGGCGGGGTATATGTTCCTGCCAACCTGGGGTTGTACTCGTACTCATGGAATAGCCCTCTCCGCGTCCGCGACCCGAGTGGCAGGATTCCGGTGGATACCGTCATCGACGTGATCGGCCTTGTCCTCGACGTAGTCGACTTTGGGCGTGATCCGAGCTGGCGCAACGCTGGGGCCGTCGCGGTGTCGGTCGGAGCGATGTTCATTCCGTACGTGCCTTCCCCGCGCGCGGTGCGGATGTCGGTGCATGCGGTGGACGGACTTGGAGCCGTTCGATCGGTGGCAACGCACACCGACGATGCTGCCCGCGTTGGGAATCGTGCGGCGGACGTGTCAAGCGCGTCGCACCGTGCGGATCAGGCCAGCGACGCGACGCGAGCGGCAGGGAATGCACCGACTTCCGCCCGCACTGGTGGCGGCGGTGGCAGCGGAGGGGGAGGAGGTCGTGGTGGCCGCGGGCCCAACGGCGGACCCGAAGTACATTCACGCTATGCAGACGACACCTGCGTTTACGACGGACAGCAACCTCCTCGGATGGGAGAGACTCCCGACCCATCGCTAGGAGCAGAGGGTCGTTACAGCGAGCTTAGATGGGACACTGCGAACAACCGGGTCTATGCAGCCCGTGAATTCGGCGCGGACGGACGTCGGGTACGCGACATCGATTTCACGAGCCCCACATTTCCGGATGGTCGCTTTCGTCCCGGACACCCGCTGCCGCCGCACTCCCACGAATGGACGCCGGTCAACCCGGCAAATCCGCGGGCAGGCCTACGAAGGGAAGGTGGTGTGCACCCTCCGCGTGAGCCCGAGTAAGAGGTGAGAAATGGTACTTGAGATCCGGGATTCAACTAATGGCATTTTGTCGTTCGACCTCCGCGACGTCTTGCTCGTCGTTGGAAGCGTCCGAACGGATCTCTGGTGGAGGCTTTCAGGAGTCGACGCGTACGGCGAGGGCGGGAGGCGGCTCAACGATGCATCTGACAACGCGGATGTCCTATCCAATGCGCAGTTGGTCGACATCGCCGTTCGCGTCGATCAGGTAATTGATGGTGTATTTTGTGGCTACACTGATATTAACGAAAGGCCCTGGGCTGTTATTAGGGCTATTGACAGTACTTTCTGGGAAGTCGAGTGCGATGATGAGCGCCTGGCTCAGTCCCTTTTGCGTCGGTTTTCCGCTGTGACCGTTCGTGATGAATAAGGTGGATTGCAGGTTTCATGTGTGGTCACACGTGCGATCATGTGGCTGGATGCAGAGAGAGAGCTAGGCAGATCGTCATGAGTGCTTTTCCAATCCTTGCCTCAAGCCAAGAGCCGTAATTCGCTTGTTGCCCATGAGCGATCTGCTCGCCACCGACCCGCTCTTGCGACTGTAGCCGGGCGGACACTTTCCGATGGTGACTGATGATGCTCTCAACGTCTTTGTGCCAAAAGGCAGAAACCACCAATGACAGGAAAGTTCTTCGCACTGGGTTTCCTTCTCCTCCTGGCCTGCAGCTCGGAGTCGTCTGGCACCTCACCGCAACAGAATGACGGTGGCAACGATGCGACGACTTCGGGTTTCTGCCCCTTGCTCCGCAGCGCATGCGAGGGCGTCTTTGCGGGGCACGGGTTTGCATGGCGCAACAGCGGCACTCTATCGGATGCTGGCGTGGTGCGCTGCGGGGTCAACCCACTGAGCTGCCAGTACGTCCCTACGGCGGATCCATCGATGCTTCATCGCGAGCTGTACTGCTCGACGAACCGATCCTTCGCCGGCGTGCGGTTCACGCTCAGGTTTCGAGAGCCCTTCTTCGACCTTCCGATCGGGCGCACGCTGAGGCTCGGAGTGGACTTCGAGGTCGGGCGATTCGAGCTTCTCGAGGAGGATGCCTCCGGCCTCGGTCGCCCCGTGGCGGCGTCTTCGCCGATCCTTGGTTCGCTCACGCTCACGGTGGTGCGGCCGCCCAAGCACATCAGTACCGGTCAGATGGCGACCATCCCCACCGTGCGCGCGGTGGGGCAGCTCTGCGCCTCGCCAATCAATCTGCTGCTCGACGAGGAGACACGCGACGACTCGTAGGTGCTCGGAGTCCCACGGGTCCACCTGGCCACCTAGCCGGGTCTGCCTCTCATGCTGATGGCAGGCCGGAGCCACCCCATCACGGCGTGTGTTGGTGATGCGTGTGTTGGCGCGGGCGCTTCATCACGCGATGCACCGCCGACAGCCCGCTCTGGTGGGTGTCGGGCGTGGAGAACGCCGCCGGCGACCGCGGCCGCGTCCTCGCGAAGCTGCGGCTTGCGCGGCCCGACGCGGCGATCCGCTTCCCGCTCGACGCGGGCTCCGACCCCCTGCCGGCGAGAGGGCTACGGTCGGACGGTGGTGCGGGTGGCGGAGCGCCGCGCCGAGACCTCCTCGGCGAGCCGCTGGGAGATCCTGACGGTGATCTTCGAGACGGCTGGAGCGCCGCTGCCTTCGTGGTGTCAACCAACGTACCCGGCCGCCATCACGGGTCCCCGAAGCGCCAACAGCGCCCGGTCCCGACGCGACAGGAGCGATGATGGCGGCAGTCTCGTCCAGCGAGTCGATTGAGGGAGGGGGATCGCAACGAATCGCGGGAATGTGACAGCGCAGAGACATTCGCGCCACGCGACAGACCACGCGTGGATCCCATGCAACGCTCGACGCGTCGGAGGCAGTCGACTTCCGACCCCGAAGGAGCGAGTTCCATGGTCAAGCCGTTCACGAAGGTGCTGGTGGGCACGGACTTCAGCGACGGGGCGAGCCGCGCCGTAGAGCGCGCCGCCGACGTGGCACAACGCTACAGTGCGCAGCTCCACGTGGTGCACGTGTGGGCGCTGCCGCACGTCGCGACCAGCCTGGTGATCGACCCGGGTCTCGAGTGGCACACGCCCGTCGAACAGACCGCGCGAGCGCAACTCGATGCGCTGATCGAGCAGCTGCGCGCGAACCAGGTGGAGGCCTCCTCGTCACTGCTCAGCGGCGTGGCGTGGGAGCAGATCGTCGAGTCGATCGCGGTCCTGGGCGCCGACCTCGTCGTGGTCGGGACCCACGGCCGCACCGGCCTCCGCCGGGCGCTCTTGGGCAGTGTTGCCGAGCGCGTGGTGCGCTTCTCTTTGGTGCCCGTGCTCACGATTCACTGACGCAGATCGGCGTTGCCGAGGTCCTCCGCCTCCGACACTCCGACGTCTCTGGTGGAGCGCATCAGGCTAGCCAGCCACTCTCTCGCGCGAGATGATGTTGGGATGTGTGGGCGCATGGTGCTGGACGTCGACTATGACGACCTCGGCCGGATCCTCGAGGAGGTGCAGGACCTCCGCATCCCGCCGCGCCACGCCTTCGACTGGTCGCCACGCTTCAACCTCGCAGCGACGCAGCAGTCGCCGGTGCTCTTGCGCGAGGGCGCCGAGCACGCGCTGCGGCTGCACCGCTGGGGCCTCGTTCCGCGCTGGGGAGCGCACGATCCCGGCGAGTTCGTGCGGCGGCTCAAGACCTTCCACGCGCGGGCGGAGGCCGTCGCGGCGTCGCATCTGTCGGGGCCGCTCGTGCAGGCGCAGCGGTGCGTCGTGCCCCTCACGGGCTGGTACGGGTGGCCCCTGCGCAACGGGGAAGTGCGCCCGACCTACTTCTGTGCGCGAGATCGGCGCCCGCTCTTCTGCGCGGGCCTTTGGGAGGAGGTGCCCATGGCCTCGGGCGAGCTGCGCACGCACGCGATCGTCACCTCTGAAGCCGGGCCGTTCGTGCGCCGCCTTCACGACCGCGAGCTCGTCACGCTCGACCCGACCGGGGTGCGCCGCTGGCTCGAACCGGCGAGCCGCCTCGACGAGGTGCTCGGGCTGCTCGTGTCCGCCCCCGCGGGGCGCCTGGACGCCTACGCCGTCGGTCCGGTCACGGGCGACGGCCCTGAGCTGATCCAGCCGGTGGGGTTGCATCGGACGCTCTTCGACTGAGGGCGCTGAGCGCGTCGCGGCACCGTGACGGGCGTCCGGGTCGCCTCACCGAGACTGCTTTCCCGGAGGCGGGTTGCGATGCGAGGATCGAGCGCGATGCAGCAGGCGGGTCGACGCAAGCTCTTCGAGGCGATGGCCCGCGCCGTGGCCGAGCGCGCGCTCACGATCGAGGAGCTCGCCCTCGCGGTCGGCTGCACCCCGCACGAGGCGATCGAGGTGCTGCGCAAGTACGACCGCAAGAACGCCATCACGGTCACCATCGCGGCGCGGAGCGCCGTGGCGGACGACATCGTCGTGGGCCGGCAGCGGTCCCCACTTTCCGATCCTCCGCCGAAGCGGTAGGGCCGCCGGGAGCGGACTCGACGCTTACACCAGGAGCGAGCTTCGGAGGCTCCAGATCGCGTGGGCGTGGAGCTGGGAGACGCGCGACTCGGAGGCGCCGAAGCGGTCGCGGATCTCGCGGAAGTCCTCACCCGCCTCGAAGTGCAGCCGCAGCAGCTCGCGCTGTCGGGAGGAGAGGCGCTCGGTCGCCGTCGCGAGGCGCCTGCGCTCCTGTGTCTGGGCGACCTCGGCGTCGGGCCTCGGGGCCTCGTCCTCCAGGCGCTCCTCGATGCCGGCTGCCTGGCCCGCTCGGCCGAGCGCCAGGCCGCCGCTCGCTACGCCGCCGGGCTCGGCACACTCGTCGAGGTCGCCGACGCCCAGCGGATGCTCACCCTCGCCGAGGTCGCGGCGGCCATCTCGCGCGCCAACCTCACGCTCCCCGCCGGAAACGTGCGCGTCGGCGATCGGACCGTCATCGCCCAGACCAACGCGATGGTCGCCCGGCCGCGCGACCTGGAGGCGCTCCCGCTGCGCTCGGGGGCCGGGCCGTCGGTCTACCTGCGCGACGTGGCGCGGGTCGAGGACAGCGCCGACGTCGTCTCCAACGTCGCGATGGTCGACGGGCGGCGCACCGTCTACATGCCCGTCACCAAGCGCGCCGACGCCTCCACGCTCGACGTCGTCGCCGCGCTCCGCGAGGCGCTCCCCAGGATGCGCGCTCAGGTGCCCGGCGACGTGCGCATCGCGCTGGAGTTCGACCAGTCGGTCTACGTCCGCAACGCCATCCGGGGGCTGCTGCACGAGGGCGCCCTGGGCGCGGCGCTGACGGCGCTGATGGTCCTGCTCTTCCTCCGGGACGTCCGCTCGGCGCTCATCGTCACGGTGACCATCCCGCTCTCGGTGCTCGCGGCGGTGGTCGCGCTGGGCCTCGCCGGGCAGACGATCAACCTGATGACCCTCGGCGGCCTCGCCCTCGCCGTCGGCATCCTCGTGGACGAGGCGACGGTCGCCGTCGAGAACATCCACGCGCACCTCGAACACGCGCGCTCCCCGGGGCGCGCGGTGGTGGACGCGATGCGCGAGGTGACGCTCCCGCGGCTGCTCGCGATGCTCTGCGTGCTGGCGGTGTTCCTCCCGGCGCTCTTCATGGTGGGCATCGGCCGCGCTCTCTTTCCCCCGCTCGCGCTCGCGGTCGGCTTCTCGATGATCGCCTCGTACGCGGTGTCGAGCGCCGTGGTCCCGGTGCTGGCCGTGCTGATGCTCCGCGTCGCCCCGCGCGGCGCGACCCCGCGGCGCGGTCTCTTCGACCTCGTCCGCGACGTCTACGGGCGAGCGTGCGCGGTCGTCGTGCGCTGGCGCTGGGCGGCGCTGGTCGTCTACGCGGTGCTCTGCGCGGCGGCCGTCCCGCTCGCGAGCGGCCTCGGCACCGAGCTCTTCCCGCGGGTGGACACGGGGCAGTTCCAGCTGCGCATCCGGGCGCCCTCGGGCACCCGCATCGAGCGCACGACCGCGCTGGTCCGCGCCGTCGAGCAGACCGTGCGCGAGGAGGTCGGCCCGGGGAGGGTCCACATGACCCTGGCCAACGTCGGCAACCCGCCGTGGACCTACCCCGTCAACGCGATCTACACCTTCAACGCCGGGCCCCACGAGGCGGTGCTGCTCGTGGCGCTGGAGCGCGGGCGCCGCCCATCCACGTCACCGTCTCGGCCAAGGGCCTGCCCGACGCGCGGCGCTTCGCCCAGCGGGTGGCCGCCGAGCTACAGCGGGTGCCTCGCTGCGCGACGTCCAGATCCCGCAGGCGCTCGACTATCCCACGCTCAACGTCACCATCGACCGCGACCGCGCGGCGCAGTTCGGGGTCACGCTCGACCGCGTGGGCCGCTCGATCGTGGCGGCCACTTCGTCGAGCGTCCTCACGGCGCCGATCTTCTGGACCGACCCCGCGACGGGCGTCCCGTACCGCGTCGCGGTGCGGGTGCCGGAGGCGCAGATGACCTCCGCCGAGGACCTCATGAACCTCCCGGTGATGCCCGACGGCGCCGCGCGCCCGGTGCTCGGCGACATCGCGACCATCGCTCCCGGCACGGCCCCCGGTGAGATCGACCACTACAACAGCCAGCGCACCGTCGGGGTCACGGCCAACGTCGCGGACGCCGACCTCGGGCGCGCGGCCGAGGCCGTCGAGCGGGCCGTGCGCGACGCCGGCACGCCCCCGCGCGGGACCGTCGTGGCGATCCGCGGCCAGGTCGAGCAGATGCGCGAGACGCTCGCCGGTCTGCGCGAGGGCCTCGCGCTCGCGCTGGTGGCGGTGTTCCTGCTGCTGGCGGCCAACTTCCAGTCGCTGCGCGAGCCGCTCGCGGTGCTGTCCGTCGCGCCCGCGGTGCTGGCCGGCGTCGTGGTCTCGCTGCGCCTCACGGGCAGCACGGGGAACATCCAATCGCTGATGGGGGCCATCATGTCGATCGGCGTCTCGGTGGCCAACGCGGTGCTCCTGGTGACCTTCGCGCGCGACCGCTGGCGCGCGGGCGACGCGCAGCCCGTCGCCGTCGTCACGGCCGCCGCGGGGCGCCTGCGGGCGATCGTGATGACCAGCCTCGCGATGATCGCGGGGATGATCCCGATGGCGGCGGCCTTCGGAGAGGGCGGCGAACAGTCGGCGCCGCTGGGCCGCGCGGTGATCGGGGGCCTGGTCGCCTCGACGATCGCCACGCTGGTCTTCCTCCCGGCGCTCTATGTGATCGTGGCGCGCGCGGGCGCACCGCGGAGCGCCTCGCTCGAACCCGACGACGAGGCAGCCCAGATGGAGGACGGACGATGACCCGGGCGCGAACGCTGGTCTGGATGATGGCCGTGGGCTGCTCGCCTGCGGTGCGCCCCGAGGAGGCCCCGCGCGACGCGGGACGGGCGGCGGCGCCGGCGGTGGAGGTCGTGCCCGTGGCGATCCGCCCCCTCGCGGCCACGTCGCACCTGCAGGCCGAGCTGCTCCCGTACGAGTCTGTCGCGGTCTATGCGCGGGCCAACGGCTTCGTCGCCTCCGTCGCCGTCGATCGCGGCGCGTCGGTGCGTCGCGGCCAGGTGCTGGCGCAGCTCGTCGCGCCCGAGATGAGCGCGCAGCGAGCGGAGGCGGAGGCCCGTCGTGAATCCGACCGCACCAGCCTCGAGCGCCTGCGGGCCGCGTCGCAGACCGAGGGGGTCGTCGCCGCGCACGACGTCGAACTCGCGGAGGCGGCGCTCCATGGCGACGAGGCGCGCGTGCGGGCGCTGCGCGATCTGGAGGGCTACCTCACGGTGCGAGCGCCCTTCGAGGGCGTGGTCACCGAGCGCAACGTCCACCCGGGAGCGCTCGCCGGGCCCGCGGCGGGGGCGTCCGCGGCGCCGATGTTTCGCGTCGAGCAGATCGCGCGCCTGCGGCTCAACGTGGCGGTGCCCGAGCAGCTCGCGGGCGAGCTCGACGACGGGCTCACGGTGCGCTTCACCGTGCGCGCGTGGCCCCAACAGACCTTCGAGGGGGTCATCCGTCGACCCTCGCGCACCATCGACCGGCGCACCCGCACCATTGCCGTGGAGGCCGACGTGGAGAACGCCGACCGGCGGCTCGCGCCGGGGATGTACGCCGACGTGACGTGGCCGGTGCGCCGCATGACGCCCTCGGCGTTCGTGCCGCCGTCGGCGATCGTGCAGACGACGGAGCGCACCTTCGTGGTGCGCTTCCGCGACGGCGTGGCCGAGCCGGTGCCGGTGACGCGAGGCTTCGCGACCGGCGACGCGGTGGAGGTCTTCGGGGCGCTCGCCGCCGGAGACTTCGTTGCGCGCCGCGGCACCGACGAGATCGCGTCGGGCGCCCGCGTCGCCACTCGGCTCTTCGTGCCCGACGGGGGGGCGGCCCATTGAGCCCGCGCCTCCGCGGACTTCATCCACATGCGCAGCCGGTGTGGCGGTGTGACAGTTGCCATAGGAGATGGAGTACGAGATGACGACCCCCACGACGTCCCGCTGGCTGCTGCTGATCCACCAGATCCCCAAGAGCCCGGCGTATCTGCGAGCCAAGGTCGGCAAGCAGCTCTCGCGCGTCGGCGCCGTCGCGGTGAAGAACTCCGTCTACGTGCTGCCGCGCACGAACAGCACCCTGGAGGACTTCCAGTGGATCGCCCGCGAGCTCCACTCGGCCGGCGCCGAGGCGACGGTCTTCGAGGCCGCGGTCGTGGAGGGCCTCACCGACGCGGAGATCGAGGAGCGATTCCGTGCGGCGATCACGCCCGAGTTCGACGCGCTCAGGGACGAGGCCGCCGATGGGATCAAGGCGCTGAAGAAGAAGCGCCGCGAGTCCGATCTCCCGGTGGACACCGCGAAGCTGCGCAAGCGCCTCGATGAGCTCGCGGCCATCGACTTCTTCTCCGCCCCCGCCGCGAAGGAGGCCGCCGCGCGGGTGGCCGAGTGCGAGCGCCTCGCGGCCCCGCCCGACAGCCCGCTCGTGCTGCCCGCCGTCGACCGCGCCTCCCTCGTCGGCCGCACCTGGGCGACGCGCAAGGGCATCCACGTCGACCGCATCGCAACGGCGTGGCTCATCCGGCGCTTCCTCGACGCCGACGCGAGCTTTGTGTGGCTGGGCAAGGACGACACACCCGCCGAGGCGAACGCGCTACGCTTCGACATGTTCGGAGGGGAGTTCACCCACGAGGGCGACCGCTGCTCCTTCGAGGTGCTCGCGACGCGGGCCGCCATCGACGACACGGGCGTCCGCGCGGTGGGGGAGATCATCCACGACCTCGACCTGAAGGACGCGAAGTTCAACCGCCCGGAGACCGCGGGCGTCGGCGCGCTCCTCAACGGCATCTGCTGGACGCACGCGGGCGACGACGATCGGCTCCGGGCGGGTTGCGCCCTGCTCGACGCGCTCCATGAATCGCTCAGCCGACAGGCGAAGAGGATGACAGCTGTATGAACACCATCGATCGCAGGGATTTCGGGGCCGTCGCGCTGGGCGCCGCCGCCGCCACGCTCCTCCAGGGCCGCGAGGCCGACGCCCAGCCGCGCCGTCCCGACGCCGGGACTCCCCTCAGCCCGAACCCCGCCGAGGCCGCCATCGCGCCGCTGCCCTTCGCGCCCGCCTCGCTGCCGGGGCTCTCGGAGCGGATGCTGGTCTCGCACCACGACAACAACTACGGCGGCGCGGTGCGCAAGCTCAACGAGGTGCGCACGCCGCTCGCGAGCGCCGACCCCGCGCAGTCGGGCCCGTATTGGAGCCTTTACGGCTCGCTCAAGGCCGCCGAGCTCGCCGCGCGCAACAGCGCCGTGCTGCACGAGCTCTACTTCGGCAACCTCGCGGCGGGACAGTCCCCGCCAGGCCCGCTCGCGACCATGGTGACGCACCGCTACGGCTCGATGGACCGCTTCCGCGCGCAGATGCTCGGCGCCGCCAAGGCCGCCAGCGGATGGGTCGTGCTGGTGGCCGACGGCGCCTCGCACACGCTGGAGATCGTGCAGACGGAGAACCACGCCATGGGGGGGATGGAGCGCCTCGCCGTTGCTCGTGCTGGACGTCTACGAGCACGCCTTCGCGATCGACTACGGCGCCAACAAGCCGGGCTGCTTCGACGCCTTCTGGCGAAACGTCGGCTGGAACGCCGTGCACGAGCGGGCCACGCGCGCGCTGGCGCACGGGTAGAGCCTCCGTGGCCGCGCTGACGCTGGCGGTCGAGGGCCTGTCGCTCCGGCGCAACGGCCGGCTGGTGCTCGACGGCGTGACCTTCGAGGCGGCGGGCGGCGAGGTCGTCGCGCTGATCGGGCCCAACGGCGCCGGCAAGACCACGCTGCTGGAGTGCCTCACGGGATTGCAGCGCGCCGACCGGGGGACAGTGGCCTTCGGCGGAGCGGCGCTCACGTCCCTCGCCGGGCGGAGCGCCGTGTTCGCGTACATGCCCGACGACGCCGAAGCCCCGGCCGAGCTCACGGTGCGCGAGTGGATGGCCTTCGCGGCGAGGGTCCATCGCACGCCCGCGGCGAAGGTCCGCCAGCTGAGCGAGCGGCTCCGCGTGGCCCCCCTCCTGGGCGCGCGCGCCGGGGACCTCTCGCGGGGCGAGCGCCGCCGCGTGGCCCTCTGCACGACGCTCTGCGCAGAGCGCCCCGTGGTGGTCCTCGACGAGCCGCTCGGGGTCTTCGATCCACGACAGCTGCGGGACGTGCTCGCCGTCCTCCAGGGGGTCGCCGCGGCCGGGGCCGCGCTCGTCGTGAGCGTCCACCAGATGAGCGACGCCGAGAAGATCGCCGACCGGGTGATGCTCCTGGCTGCGGGCCGCGTGGTCGCCTTTGGCTCGCTCCCGCAGCTGCGGGCGCAAGCGAGCGCGGCGCCCGACGCGCCGCTGGAGGCGGTGTTTCTGGCGCTCCTCGGGGGGACGGGTGCCGATGCTCCGGCGTGAGCTGGCCCTCGCGCTCCGGGCGCGCCTCGCGTGGATGGTCGCGGCGCTCTCGACGCTGCTCGTCGGGCACGGGTTCATCCTCGCGGTCGATCTCTACACGGCGGGCTCGCGCTCGGTGCGCGCGAACGTGCTCATGGCGCGGGAGTTCGACCCCCTCGCGGGCATCGTGCGCCCCACCCTCGGCGGCCTCTACCTCGCGGCCTCGCTGCTCGTTCCGCTCGTCGCGGCGCGCCCGCTCGCGGTCGAGAAGGAGCGCCGGAGCCTCGGGCCGCTGCTGCTGATGACGGGATCGCCCGGGCGGGTCGTCGCCGCGAAGTTCGCCGCGGCGGTGGCGTCGGCCTCGCTGCTGCTGGTGGGTCCGGCCGTCGCTCTCGTGGCGTGGCGACTCGCAGGCGGGCACCTGGCGCCCGCAGAGACCGCCGTCGCGCTGGTCGGGCATGCGCTGTACATGATCGCGCTCTGCGCCCTGGGGACGGCGGCCGCGGCGTGGATGGGCACGCTGGCCCAGGCCGCGGCGCTGGGAGTAGTGGTCGTGCTCTCGTCGTGGGCCATCGATGCGGCCGACGGCTTCGCCGCGCTGGCGTGGCTGGGCGGGGCGGCGCCGTGGTCCTTCACCACGCACCTCGCGCCCTTCGAGCGCGGCACCCTCATGCCCGCGGACGCGCTCTGGATGCTCGCCGCGACGTCGCTGTTCCTCGCGCTGGCGCGGGTCGGGGTGGGGCTCGACGTCTCCCCCCGGCGCAAGGCAACCGCCGCGGCGCTGATCGTGGTGGTGGGCGTCGGGGTGCTCCACTTCGTTGGCGAGTGGAGGCGCGGCTACGACCTGACGGAGGCCCGACGCGCGTCGCTCCCTCCGGCGGCGGTGCGGGCGCTGCGACACCTCCGCAGCCCGATCGCGCTCGACGTGTGGCTCGACCGCGACGACTCGCGCCGGCGGCAGATGGAGTCCGACGTCGTCGCGAAGCTGCGGCTGGCTCGGCCCGACGCGGCGATCCGCTTCCCGCTCGACGCGCGCCCTGACCCCGCGGAGGCGGCTGGCGAGGAGGGCTACGGCCGGACCGTGGTGCGCGTCGGGGGGCATCGCGGCGAGACCTACTCGGCGAGCCGCCGGGAGATCGTGACGGTGATCTTCGAGGCGGCGGGAGCGCCGCCGCCTTCGTGGTGGCAGCCGACGTACCCAGGGTACCCGCTGGTGCCGATGGGGCGCACGAGATGGTGGATGGCGGTGGTGGCCTACGGGCTCGCGCCCGGCGGGCTGCTGGGAGCAGGGCTCTGGATCACGCGGCGACGCAGGAGGAGTTGAGATGCGACGACGAAGGGCAGCGAGGGCGACGGTGGCCGGGGTGTGCGCGCTGGTGGCGCTGCGGGTCGGATGGTCCCAGCAGGCGTCCGACGGGGGGCGAGCCGTGGGTGCGCTCACGGTGGACTTCAACGCGCAGGCCGTGGGCGCGCCGTCTGCCGACTTCGAGGCGGTGATCGGCGACTGGCGCGTCGCGGAGGCGGGGGGCCAGCGGGGCTACGAGGTCGACGGCGCGCGGTGGCGGCAGGGCACCCCCTCGGTGAGCCTCGCCGACCAGGCGCGGCGGCTCTACGGGGACCGGTACGCGGAGTTCCTCGACGGGGTGCGGGCCTTCGCGTTCTTCCCGCTGGCGATCCACCGCGGGCCTGCGGTGGCGGGGGACTTCCGCGCGACGGTGCGCTTCTGCCCGCAGGCGGGGCGCATCGACCAGGCCGCCGGTATCGCCTTCGACGTGCGGCCCAACGGCAACTACCTTGGAGTGCGCGCCAACGCGTTGGAGGACAACGTGCTGTTCTTCCGCGTCGTGCGGGGGCGACGGAGCATCCTCGAGACCATCCGCGCGACGCCTACGCCGACGCGCACCTGGCACACGCTGACGGTCACGGTACGGGGCCGCCGGCTGACCGCGGAGCTCGACGGCGTGCCGCGCGTGGCGCGCGACCTCGAGGCGCCGCCGAACGGGCGGCTGGGGCTCTGGTCGAAGGCCGACTCGCAGGTGCTCTTCGACGACTTCCGGGTCGAGCGACCCTGATCCCCGGTCGTTGCCGCGCGGCGGCCGCGTCCGACGCTGAACTCCACAACTACTGCGCTCGCCAGAGCACCCGCACCTGGCCGTCTGCCGTGAGCGCCTCGGCGACCTCGCGTCCCGCGTCGAGGCGAACCCGCAGCATCGAGCCCAGGCTGTCCCCGACCCCGGGCGACATGCCGCAGTCGATGCGGACGAGCGTCGCCGGTCCGTCGAGGGCGATGGTCCCACGCGCGCCGAGCGCGGCCGGCGTGTGGCCGAAGACGAAGTGCTGAACGCCGAGGGCGCGGGCGTTCGACGCGACCACGCCCGCCGAAGCCGTCCACCACTCCCGCGCCTCGAGGATCGAGTCGGCGCCGACGATCTCGGGGTCGTTGTAGTCGTGCGCGGTCACGGCGGCCCGCAGGGTGGCCTCCAGGGCCGGGATCGTGCGGCCCGCCGTGTTGCCGGCGTGCGAGAAGAACCAGGCGCCGATGCGTACGCCGAAGGGTCGCTCTCGCAGCCAGCGACCGCGCGGGTCGCTCCCGTTGGCGACCGCCATCGGATCGACGTGGCGGGCGCGCAGCTCCGGGTCGATGCCGTCCTCCGCGTCGGCCTTGGAGTTCAGCGGATCGACGAGGAACTCCGCCTCGTGGTTGCCGAGCGAGGCGACCACCTGCCCGCCCGCCGAGCGCGCTCCGGCCTCGAGCGCGCGCACGAGGTCGACCACCTCCATCGAGGAGGGGCCCTTGTCGATCATGTCGCCGGTGACGACCAGCACCGCGTGTCCCGCGCTCCACTGCGCGCTCCCGGGATCGCGCGGCACGCCGCCGATCACGCCGTGGCGCGCGAGCAGGGCGGTGAGGCGGTCGTAGCCGCCGTGGACGTCGCTCACCGCGTAGACGGGCGCATCCTCCGGCTGGTCGAGCTCGACGATCGCGGGGTGAGCGCGCCAGTCGCGCGGCCCCGAGAGTACGGGGTAGCGGGGAGGGTCGCCGCAGGCGCCGAGCGTAGCGAGCAGGAGCGCGAAGCGGAGGCCACGCGCGAGGCTCACGAGGGGCAGGCTGGGGGTCGTCATTGCGTGAGATCCTATCCGGTCTGTGGTGCCGCGCGGGTCCGCACGAAGGAGCCGGCCTCGTCTCCGCCGTGGCGTGCTTCGCGACCATCCTCGGCGTCCGCTCCGCGCTCGTCCCCATCGGCCAAAGGTGGTCGTCACCGCCGAAGAGGCCATCGCCGACCGTGCCCGCAACCCCTGGCAACGGCCGGTAGCGGGAGCCGGCGTCTCCACCGGTCAGCGCGGCGGCGTCCCTGGGACGACCGCGAAGATCACCTGGCGTTGCCGTCCCTCGCGTCGCCGCCGGTGAGGGGCCATGCCGACGGGGCCGCGCCGGCGGACTCGGTCGCCACGACGAGCAGCCGGTCGTCGTCGGTGTGCAGCGCGAGGTCGCCGTCGGGCGAGAGCACGGGCGCCGAAGCGTTGGCGCCCTCCGGGATGGCGAGCGTCCACCGCTGGCGGCCATCTTCCCCGACCGCGTAGAGGGTCCGGCCCACCGCGAGGTAGATGACGCCCGCGCGCCCGACGGCGTGTGTGGCGAAGCGCTTGTAGTCGGTGCGGGTGGCGCTGGCCCCGAAGCCCCAGGCGCGCGAGCCATCGCGGCGGACGGCCACCAGCTCGCCGACGGTGCGGAAGCGAGAGGGATGACTGGCAGGGATGGCAGAACCGGGTCGGCGGCGCCGCAGTCCCACTCGCTATCAAGTGTCTTCTGGGCGCTTGACGAGGGAAGGACGGCAATGATACCCGCTCCAAAATATGAGAGTGCTTATCACAACCGTTTTCTTCGTCGCCCTCGCGGCGCTCGTGGGGTGCAGCGGAGACCCCGAGGCGACGCCTCCTCTGCGCCTGGTACGCGAAGATCCGACGAACCTGCCGCTGCGAGGCCTCACCGACGAGGAACAGGCGGGTTTCACGCGCGGCGACGTCCTCTTCGACCGGGAGCACCTCCCGTCGCAGGGCCTCGGGCCGGTGTACATCCGCACGTCGTGCGCGAGCTGCCACGCGCGCGACGGCCGCGGCCCGGGTCTGGTCGAGCGCGCGATTGAAGTGGGCGAGGACGGCTTCACGCCCCTGCCGGTCCAGGCGGCGATGCCCTACGGCCCGGTGCTCCGCCCGTACTACGTGGCGCCGGCCACGCGCAGCATCGACGTGGTCGCCGGGAGCACCGCACGCCTCCTTCGATCGGTGCGCATCGGCCCCGCCGTCTTCGGACGCTCCTGGATGGAAGCGATCGACGAGGCCGAGGTCGTGCGCGTCGCTGCCGACGAGGCGCGCGTGGGCCGCGTCCACGGTCGCGTGCCCCGGCTCGCGGACGGCCGGCTCGGGCGCTTCGGCCTCAAGTCGCGGGTGGCGACGCTGGAGGACTTCGCGGCCGACGCGTTCCGCGGTGACATGGGGCTCACCTCGCCGGTGTTCCCGACGGAGGTTGCGAACCCGGACGGCCTCACCGACGACGGGCGCCCCGGGGTGGACCTCACGATGGACACCGTCCGAGACGTCGGGGCCTATGTGGCCGCGCTCGCGATCCCGCGCCGCGAGGGCCTGACCGCGGAGGGGCGCGCCGCCTTCGAGCGCGCCCGCTGCAGCGACTGCCACACGCCGTCGATGCGCACCCGCGCCGACGCCCGGCCCAGGGTGCTCTCGTCGGCGAACGCCGAGGTGTTCACCGACATGCTGCTCCACGACATGGGGCGGGAGCTCGCCGACGGCTCCGCCGAGGCCGGGGCCGGGCCGCGCGACTGGCGCACCGCGCCGCTCATGGGCCTGCGCCACTTCCGCTCGTTCCTGCACGACGGGCGCGCCCGCACCCTCGAAGAGGCCGTGCGCCTGCACGGCGGCGACGGCTCGGATGCGAACGACTCCGTCGCCGCCTTCGACCGCCTCTCCCCGACCGACCGCGCCCTCCTGCTCGACTACGTCGGGCGCCTGTGACGAACCCCGCCGGAGAACTTCTGCCATGAACGCCTCATCCAGGACCTTCACCCGTCTCCCTCACGCCCTGCTCGCGGCGGCCGCGCTCGCCACCGCGTGCGCCACGGACGCGCCCGTCGAGCCACAGCAGGCGGCCCTGTCCGCCGTGAAGAACGACATCACCGCGGATCTCGCGGTGCTCGCCTCGGCCGCGCGGGCGATCCAGGCGGCCGCCCCGGCGGCGGACGCCGACGGGTGGAACAACACCCGCGACGCCGCGGCGGTGCAGACGATGCGCGCGGAGTGGCGCCGCGCCCGCGCCGCGTACGAGCACATCGAGGGCGCCATCGCGGTCCTCTTCGCGGGGCTCGATGTCTCGACCGACGAGCGCTACGACGCCTTTCTCGCCGAGCTCCCGGGGCGGCGCGACGACAACCTCTTCGACGGCACGGGCGTCACCGGCATGCACGCGATCGAGCGGATCCTCTGGGCGGATGCGCACCCGCAGCGCGTCGTGACGTTCGAGCGGGCGCTGCCGGGCTACGCGGCGGCGGCGTTCCCCGCGAACGCCACGCAGGCGAGGGACTTTCGCGAGGGCCTGTGCGCGCGCCTCGTGAGCGACGTCACGCAGATGCAGCGCGACTTCGGGCCCCTCGCGCTCGACCCCGCGGCGGCCTTCCGCGGCGTCATCGGGTCGATGGAGGAGCAGGTCGAGAAGATCAACAAGGCCGCGGGTGGTGAAGAGGAGTCTCGCTACGCGCAGGTGACCCTCTATGACCTGCGCAACAACCTCGAGGGCGCCCGGCGCTCGTGGATGGCGTTCCGCCCGTGGGTGGTCTCGCGTGGCGGCACGGCACTGGCGGGCACGATCGACGCGCGCTTCGTGGCCATGGCCGACCGCTACGCGATGATTCAGGGGGACGCGATCCCCGCCGTGCCCGAGGGCTGGAACCCTGACATGCCGACCGCGGAGCAGCGGATGAGCCCCTTCGGGCAGCTCCGCACCTTCGTGCTCGAGGAGAGCGACGACGCCCATGAGGGCGGTCTGGTGCAGCAGATGAACCTCGCCGCCGATATGCTCGCGATCCCAAGGCTGCCATGAGGAAGCGCACGCCCGCCGCCGCCCTCGCGCTGGTCCTCATCGGAGGGTGCGGGGGCGCAGACCCCGACGCGACCGCGACCTTCATCGCGCTGACCGCCGACTTCCGCGCCTTCCAGAGCTGGCCGCGCACCGCGGTCGGGACGGTGGCGCTGCCCGAGCACCCCGCCGGGCCGCGCTTCGCGTACGCCAACCGCCCGCCGCCCGCGGCGGGGATGGGCTACCCCGTCGGCACCATCCTCGTCCACACCATCGAGACCTCGGCCGACCCGCAGAGCTGGGACGTCTTCGCCATGGCGAAGCGCGGCGGCGGCTACAACGCCAATGGCGCGGTCGGCTGGGAGTTCTTCCGCCTCGGCATGAGTGCGGACGGAGTGCCGGTCATCCTGGGGCGCGGGCTCAACCCGTCGGAGGGTCACAGCTACGGCGGCGGCGGCGCCACCACGCAGATGGCGGGCTGCAACACCTGCCACGGCACCGCGGTGGGCGACGCCAGCGACCACATCCTCTCTCCCCTCCTCCGGCCCGGAGCCTCCTCCTCTCCCTGAAGGGTCCCCGATGCGATCCCACCGTCCCGCTCATCGCGCGCCCACTCGGGTTGCGGCGGCGCTCGGCGCGCTGCTCGACGCCTCCACCGCCGCCGCCCAGGACCGTCCGGCCGCTCCCCCCGAGCCCACGGGCGGCGAGGCCACCGTGGTCGGCTCGTCCTCGCGCGCGCTCTCGCGTCTCCCCGGGGCCACGACCGTCGTGGGCGAGCGGGAGCTCGAGCGCACACAGTCCCTCAGCGCGGGCGAGGCCCTGCGCCGCGTGCCTGGCCTCTACGTGCGCGATGAGGAGGGTATGGGCCTGCGCCCGAACATCGGAGTGCGCGGGCTCGACCCGACGCGCAGCCGCCGTGTCCTCATCCTCGAAGACGGGATGCCCATCTCGCTCGCCCCCTACAGCGAGCCGGAGATGTACTACAACCCGCCGATCGAGCGCATGGGGCGGGTCGAGGTGATCCGCGGGGCGGGCTCGATCCTCTACGGGCCGCAGACGATCGGCGGCGTGATCAACTACGTGACGGCGCCGGTGCCCGACCGCCTGCGCCTCACCCTGCGCACCACCCTCGGCGACCGCGGCCTCTTCATCGGCCACATGATGGCCGGCGACCGCGTGGGCAACGTCGGCTACACGGTGAGCGTGCTGCGCCGCCAGGGCGCGGGCTTCCGGCAGATGGGCTTCGAGGCGACGGACGTCTTCGGCAAGCTCGTGGTGCGCCTCGACGCCCGCCAGGAGCTGCTCGTGCGCATCGGGGTCTACGACGAGACCTCCCACGCGACCTACCTCGGCCTGACGAGCTCGATGTACGAGCGCGACCCGACGCAGAACCCCGTCCCCGGCGATGTGTTCGACCTGCGGCGCTACGGCGCGGGCGTCGTGCACACCTGGCGCCCGGGCCCGAGCGTCGAGCTCCGCACGATGGCGTACGGGTACACCACTGGCCGCGACTGGAGCCGCCAGATCTACGACCGCGACCCCGTCGCGGGCGTCGCCTACGAGCGCGTCGCGGGCGACCCCGCGATTCCCCGCGGCGCGGTGTACCTGCGCAACCAGATGGGCACCAACGCGCGCGGCTACAGCGTGGCGGGCGTCGAGTCGCGGCTGCGCGTGCGATTCGGGACGGGTCCCCTGCGCCACGAGCTGGACACCGGGGTGCGCGTGCTGGCCGAGGACATGATCCTGCGGCGCCTCCTCGGCGAGACCTCCACCGACCGGACGGGCGCCGTCTTCGCCGAGGACGTGCGCCGCGGCGTGGCCCTCTCGGGCTACCTACAAGACCGCGTGAACCTGATCGGCCGCCTCGAGTTCATCCCCGGGTTGCGCGTCGAGAGCTTCTTCTTCGAGCGCGAGATCCGGCGCGACGCGGGGATGCTCGTGAACCGCACGGGCGGCGGGAGCACGGCGTCGCTCATCCCGGGCGCGACGCTGCGCTGGGCGGGCGACACCGTCACGGTCTTCGGCGGGGTGCATCTTGGGTACGCGCCGCCCCGCATCGCGGCGGCGATCACGCCGATGGGCACCGACAGCCAGCTCGCCGCCGAGCGCAGCATCAACTCCGAGCTGGGGGTCCGCGTCGAGCGGGGTGCGGCGCTTCGCGCCGAGGCCACCGCCTTCTGGACGGAGTTCCAGAACGAGATCGTCACCGTGGGCGGCAACGAGAGCGAGTTCAGAAACGGCGGCACGACCCGGCACCTCGGCGTCGAGGCCGCCGCCACCTTCGACCTCGGGCGCGCCCTGCGCTGGGGCACTTCGGTCTACGCGAGCGCGCGCTACACGTTCGTCGATGCGCGGCTGGTGCGCTCGCCCAACGACCCCGACGGATCCCTCAACGGCAACCTGGTCCCCTACGCGGTGCCCCACACGATGGTGCTGAGCGGCGGGTTCGATGCGCCCTTCGGTCTCGGCGCGCAGGCCACCTGGAGCTACGCGTCGCGGCACTTCACCGACACCGACAACACCCCGGAGGCCACGCCCGATGGCGTGAACGGCCCGATCCCCGCGTACTGGACCCTCGACCTGGCGCTCCGCTACAGCCACCGCCGGTCGGGCCTCGGCGCCACGCTCGCCGTCAAGAGCGTGCAGGGGTACGTCACCGATGCGCAGAGCCGACCCAACACGTACATCGCCTCGCGCGCGCCCGACGGGATCTTCCCGGGTGGCTTCGGCCAGGTCATGGTCGGCCTGCGCTACGATCGCTGAACGGCAAGCCTTCTCGGTTCCGGGAAGCGCGCGCTCCGAGGGAGTGACGCCCGAACCACCGCGGGCGGTTAGTGGTCGTCCCGCCCCCGCTACCGGGTCGCGGATCACCTTCCCCACGGACGACGCCATCGTAGCTGCTGGGCGCCGACGACGTTGCCCGCTGCCCGGACAGCCCTCGCGCGGCCGTCGTCCAGCGAGCTCTCCAGCGGCCACGTCCACAGCTCTCGACGAAGCTGCGCCCACGGTGATGTCTTCGTCCTCTGGCTAATCTGCTAGCTGGGGCGGATCCGCGCCAACAAGGTCGGGGCATTGGGACGTTTGACCGGGGCGTCTGTGCGCCGCGATGAAAAAAATTTCCACGCGGTCCGTAACGCCGGGGGTAGTGGCTGCGAACAGCTGTGAAGGAGGATATGCCCGCCCCGACGCTCGATGACCGGCTCGCTGGGAACCAGCCGCCGCCCGGTTCCCCACCAGACGAGCCAGGAGGACCCGCTCCCGATGCCCCCAACGCCCCTCGACGCCGCCACGATCCGAGAGCTCGAGCCGTTTCTCCTGCGGCTCGCGGCTCGCGCTGTGCGTGACCCCGTCCTCGCGCACGACATCGTCCAGGCGACGTTCCTCTCGCTGATCGAGCCCACTTCGTCCTACGACGCGACCCGGGGAATGGTGCGCAGCTACCTCGCGGGCGTGCTGATGCGAAAGGTCGCGGATCACTATCGTCGCCAGCGGCGCGAGCGCGTCACCGGCGACTTCGACGAGACTGCCGACGGCCTCGATGAGCGGGTCGCCTTCGACCCGTCGCGGGCGATGCACCCCATCGACCGTTCGCGGGCGATGAGCGTCATCGATCATGCGCTCGCCCGGCTTCCCGACCAGCAGCGTCTCGTCGTGCTCGCCTGTGACGTCGAGCAGATGGACCGAGCCGAGGCCGCGAGCTCGCTCGGCATCACCGAGGGCAACCTCCGGGTGCTTCTGCACCGCGCCCGCCACGAACTGAGAAAGGCCCTCGAAGATGCTAAAATGCGATGAAGTCGAGCGCATGCTGAGCGACTACGAGGACGGCGCGCTCCCGTTCTCCAAGATGGTTGCGATTCGCTTCCACCTGATGATGTGCCGACGGTGCCCCGCCCTCGAGCGATCCCTCCGGGAGACGATCGACGTGCTGCGCGCGCTGCGCGATGAGCCGATCAACGAGGGCGTCGACTCCGAGGGCAACAAGGGCGAGTAGGCCGTCTCCCGTAACGCCATCGGCGCCGCCTACGCCTTCGCCGTGTACCGCGGGCCGCGGCGCTCTCGCTGCTGCTCAAGGGGCGCGCGCCCCTCGACGCGCTTGGGCTGACTGCGGATCTGCAGCGCTCGCTCGGGGGGTGAGGGCGCCTCTTCAGTGGGGGCCCAGGCCCCCGAGGATCAGCCCCCGCTCGACGAGGTCGCCGAGGAGCCCAGCGAGGCTCTCGTTGAAGCGGTCGTCCACCTCGACGCCGTGACGTTCGATCGCGTCGCGAATCGCCGCGCCCAGCGTGCGACCGGGCGATCGCAGCGCCTCGACGAGGTCGCCCGCGACGGGCGTGAGCTCGAGCACCTCGACCGCATCGTTCGGCCCTCGGTACACGGCGATGGCGCAGGCGCGCTCCGTCATCGCCGCGGGCAGGTGGACGCTCCAGCGCAGCCGGAGGAAGCGCTGCGTCGTCGAGAGCGCGACGGGGAGTTCCATGGAGAGCGCCACGAGGTCGGACCTCGGCGGCGGGTCCTCGGCGATGACCGTCTCCATCACAGCGGCTTCGTAGCGGACCAGGTCCAGCGCCCACGGCGGCGCGTCCGCCGTCAGGCAGGCCGGGTCGTCGCCGAGGTACCGCGCGAACTGGATGCACAGCTCCCGCACGTAGCGGGTGGTCGGCGGCGCGCGGTCGAGCCATCGAGCGACGGCGCGGACGAGGCCGTCCGGTCCCAGCGCCTCGCGGGAGCGCGGCAGCGACTCCCCGATCGTGTCCACGTAGCGATGCCGCACCATCTCGCGGTAGAGCGCCCAGCCCGACCGGGCGCCGCCCAGGTCGCGCACGACGTCGTCGGAGAGCTTGGCGTCGAGGCAGGCGCTCGCGAGCGACCGCTGAAGTGAGTCGAGGCTCATCGGGGTCCTCCGGCGGCGCGCTGCCAGAGCGCGTCGAGGCGCTCGATCTCCTCGACCACCCGCTCCCAGGTAGGGAAGGACTGGTCGCGCTCGAGGAGCACTGGCACCGGGCCCGTTCGTTGGAGCGTGTGCGCGAGGAGCTCGTAGACGTCGTCGCACACCGGCTCGCCGTGGGTGTCGATGCGCTGGCCGTCGTCGCACACGAGGTGTCCCGCGACGTGGATCTGCACGACCCGATCGAGGGGCAGGGCGTCGATCAGCTCGCGCGCGTCGAAGCCGTGGTTCCGGGCGTTCACGTAGACGTTGTTGACGTCGAGGAGCAGCCCGGCGCCGGACCGCGAGAGCACCTCGGTGATGAACGCCGCCTCTCCCATCTCGGGCTCTCCAGGGTGCGCGTACCAGCTGATGTTCTCGATGGCGAGCAGGACGTCGAGACGCTTCTGCGCCTCGATCAGCCGATCGGCCGTGTGCTCGGCCGCGGAGTGCGTGAAGGGGAGGGGCAGCAGGTCGTGGAGGAAGCGGCCGTCGTGGCTCCCGAAGCAGAGGTGGTCGCTGTGCCACGGGCTCTGCACGTGGTTCACGAACTTCGAGAGGGTCGAGAGGTAGGCGTCGTCGAGCGGCTCCAGAGCGCCTGGGCACAGCGTGAGGCCGTGAGTGACGATGGGGAAGCGCTCCATCAGCGCGTCGAGGTGGCGGACGAACGCGCCCCCTCGGGCCATGTAGTTCTCGGGGGAGACCTCCAGCCAGCGGAGCGCCGGCGGCGGTCGCGTGAGGACGGCGTCGGCGAGCGGCGCCCGCAGCCCGAGCCCGATCCCCGACACCGTCGCGGAGCCGCCGGCGCTCATCGACTACTGCGCCTCGGCGCGACGAAACGCCGTGAGGTCGACGCGCACCCGGATGTCGTTGGAGACCTTGAGGCGGAGCAGCGTCGGGACGCTGATGCCGAAGTCCGTGAGCGCGACGTGGAACTCGCCCTGCACCCGCAGCATGTCCGCGTCGATGCCGATCGCGCCCATGCCCGCGTATTCGCCGGCCAGCGGGATGCGGCGCACGGTGAGCCGCGCCGAGATATCGCGGGTGACCCCATGCATGGTGAAGTGACCGCGCACCGTCCCCTGCACCGGCGCGTTCGGCGCGAGCGGCGAGGTGATGTCCGTGCCGGTGAGCTGCAGGGTGATGTTGGGGAAGCGCGCGGTGTCGAACCAGTTGGGGCCGCGCAGGTGCTCGTCGCGCAGATCGACCCCGGTGCGCAGGGAGTTCGCGCCGACCTCGACGCGACCCGACAGGCCGCGCGACGGGTTCGACACATCGACGGTGAAATTGCCGGTGGTCTGCGTCGAGATGCCGTCCACGGTCTCGATGGGCGCGTCCGAGGTGAACAGCACGCGCGACTGACCCGAAGGGCGGAGGTCGAAGCGCTGCGGCGCGCTCGTGGCGGCGGGGGCCGACCGGGTCGCCGCGGGTGGCGTCGGGGCCTGCTGTGCGCGGGCGTCGGCCCCGAGGCCGACCACCGAGAGCATCACCGCAAGCGCGGCGCCCCCGCGGCGGATCGTGGCGACGTGCGAGGCGCGGAGAGCCGATGCCGAACCGGATTGATGCTTCACGGGAGACCTCACAGGGCTTCTGGGTTGCGCCGCTGCGGAGCGGCGCGCGAGACCGGCGTCGCGCCGTCAGGGCGCCGTCGGGGAGCGCTGCCTGGTTCGCCGGGAGCGCTCGGGCGTTACGCCGATCTCGAAGATTCGACGCGAGGACGATCTCGCGTAACGGCTGGGCGCCTCGTCCGAAGTGGAGGCGAAGAAACGATCCGGCGGCGCGGCTGCGGCGAACGGATCCCACCACCGGGAGAGTCGACCATGAAGAAGATCAATGTTTCGCGAACGGCGCTGGCGGGCCTGGCAGGTACGGCGGCGATGACGATGCTGATGCTCGCGGCGCCGCGGATGGGCCTGCCGGCGATGAACATCGGGCACATGCTCGGCTCGGTGATGGGTGGCCTCGACGCCCTGGGGTGGATGGCCCACGTGATGATCGGCGTGGGTCTCGCGATGGGCTACGCCGTCGCGGCGCAGCGGCTGCCGGGCCATGGGGCGCTGCGCGGCACGCTCTACGGGGTCGCGCCGTGGCTGATGGCGCAGCTCGTCGTGATGCCCCTGATGGGCGCCGGGCTCTTCGGGGGCTCCGCCCTCGGCGCGATGGGGAGCCTGATGGCCCACCTGGTGTACGGCGCGATCGTCGGTGCGATCGTCGACGCCGAGCCCGTCGCGGCGCCGCACCCGCACGCCGCGTAGTCACCCGGTCCGTCGAGACGGCATCGCACCATCACGGGGGCCGCTGCGCACGTCGCGCAGCGCCCCCGTCGCGCGTTACGACGACGGCGTCTCTCCGTTGGCGCGCTGCGCGTTGAGGGTCCAGTCGTAGTCGACGAAGTCCACGGTGTAGCCTCGCGGGATCTGGTCACCCTCCGCGCGGTAGCGGTTGATGAAGGTGATCCGATCGCCGTCCGCCCGGCCGCGAGAGCGCTCGGTCTCGACGAAGTCCTGCGCGTACCACTCGAAGATCTGCGAGAGCACCACCCGCCGCGCCGCGGGGTCGACGCGCACGTTGCGGGCTTCGTTGCAGAAGCGCCGCGCCTCGCGATCGAGCTGGGCGTCGAGGCGCTCCGGAGTGAAGGCCTCGTTGGGCAGCCGCGGGCACCCGGACGACGCGCAGTTGAGGGCGAAGTGCACCCGGGCGTCGTGAAAGGCCGCGCGCACCCGCTGGTCCTCGATGTCCTTGAGGTTGATCTCCGCGCCGTCGATCACGTAGCGGGTGCTGTAGAAGAACGACAGCCGGACGGCGCCGATGTCGTTCCGCGGGGCGCGGTCGATGACGTTGCGCCAGACGCTCGCGTTGTAGGCCGCGATGAAGAACGCCTTGCGATGGTTCTCTGTCGGGTAGAGCTCGGGGCGCGACGAGGGCCCGGCCTGCGCGACGAAGGCCAGCATGCGGTCGAGCCCCTCGCGCTCGCGCCGAAGCCCGCGATAGTCCACGAGGCCGCGACCCTCGGCGTCCACGAAGCGGCGAAGCAGGCGGTCGTAGTCCGAGAAGGGGAAGGACGTCGCGTCCTGAAGCTCCGCCCGCGAGAGCACTGCCCGCGGCGCGACCGTGTGCTTGGAGCCGAGCGCCACGGCGGCGCCACCGATCGCGAGGGCGACGCCGCCGACCACGAACCATCGGACGCGGCGACGCGATGTCATGGAAGCAGTCTGGCTCATCTGCGCGGTCTCCATGCGGCGACACTGCCGGCGGATGTGTTTCGCCGGGCGCCCCGATTCGTTTCAGCGGTCTCGTAATTCGCGATTCGCGATCCATCACCGTAACGCCGGGGCCGTCTCGGCGAACCAGCGGGGCAACGATCCGAACAGCGTGCGACCGCGCCCGGTGGCGCAGCGCGCACATCCATCGGCGTGCCTCCTACAGAAGGTGAATCCCAATGAAGACCGATCTGCGTTCGAGCCTCCTCCTCATGGTCTCCGCGGCGCTCGGCGGCGGCTCCCTCGCGGGCTGCGCCTCGACCCCGCACGCGGCCCCCGTCGCGGTGACGCCCGCTCCGGGCGCGATGCACGGCAACGGGCAGGCGGGCTCCTGCGGCGCCATGTCCACCGCGACGCCTGCGACCCCCGCGACCGCCAACGGCCAGGCCGCGTCGTGCGGCGCGACCGGCTCCTGCGGCGCCGCCCGGCCGGCGAACCCCAGTGGCGGCGGCCACTGAGCGACCCGCGCATCGGCGACGAACCCGCCTCTGCGTTGTAACGCTCCGCAGGCTCCAGCGAACTGACCGCAGAGCCCGATGACACCCAGCAAATCCACCACGAGCGCCTGTCCCCAGTGTCTGCGCAAGGTCCCCGCGAGGGTCTTCGAGCGCGAGGGGAGGGTGTACCTCTCCAAGGAGTGCCCGACCCACGGCGCCGACGAGGCCCTCCTCGCCAGCGACGCGGGCCTCTACTGGAACGCCGGCCCCGAGGGGTCGAAGGGCTGCTGCGCCCTCAACCACAGCTGCACGATGATCTTCGAGATCACCGAGCGCTGTAACCTCACCTGCCCCACCTGCTTCACGGCCTCGAGCCCGCACGAGACCTGGCAGATGCCGCTGGAGGAGTTCGACCGCAAGCTCTCGGCGCTGCTCGCGAACGGCAAGCGCGACGCCGACATGGTGCAGCTCTCCGGCGGCGAGCCGACGATCCACCCGGACATCGAGCGCATGATCGCACTCTGCTTCGAGCGCGGCGTGAAGAAGGTGTACGTCAACACCAACGGCGTCCGCATCGCGAAGGACGCCGAGTTCGTCGCGCGCCTCGCGGCCCTCGACGTCGGCCGCGACCGGCTGCAGTTCTACCTCCAGTTCGACGGCTTCGAGGAGCGCACGCACTCGCTCATCCGCGGCGCGAAGGGCCTCTCGCCCGTCAAGCGCCAGGCCGTCGCGAACCTGCACCGGCACGGCCTCTACGCGCTGCCGGTGATGACCGTCACCCGCGACGTGAACCTCCACGAGATCGGCGACGTCGTGCGGATGCTTGTCGAGCACCACCCCAGGATGAACACGCTGATCCTCCAGCCGGCGTTCTACGCGGGGCGGTACGAGAACGAGCGCCACGTCGAGCGCCTCACCCTCTCGGAGGTGGCGCACGAGGTCTCGCGGCAGACCGGCGGGATGTTCATCCCCGAGGACTTCGGCCCCATCCCCTGCTCGCACCCCAACTGCTTCGCCCTCGCGGTGGCCTTCGTGCGCGAAGGTCAGGTGATCCCGGTGTCGCGCTACTTCCCGCGCTTCGAGACGTGGAAGAACCCCGGGGTCGCGGAGACCATCGAGAAGCTCACCGACCGGATGCCCCAATCCATGCTCGACGGCCTGGCCGACACGGGCCTCGTCGACTCGCTCATCGACCTCATGGCCGAGAGCGACGACACGGTGAACTGGGCCGACTACCGCAACTTCCTGCTCATCGGCATCAAGCCCTTCATGGACGCGCACACCTACGACCAGGACCGCGTGGAGCGCTGCTGCGTCCACGTGATCGACCGCGAGGGCGTGCCGGTGTCCCTCTGCGAGTACAACACCCTCCGACGGCCGCGGGGGCTCCTCTGATGCGCATCCACATCGTCGGAGGCTTCCTCGGCGCGGGCAAGACCACCATCGTCCGCGCCGCGGCCGAGCGCCTCGCCGAGCGCGGCGAGCGCGTCGCCGTCATCACCAACGACCAGGGCAGCGCGCTGGTGGACACCTCCCTCTGTCGGCGCAGCGCCGAGAGCGTGCAGGAGATCGTCGGGGGCTGCTTCTGCTGCCGCTTCGACGAGCTCGAGGCCGCGCTCCACAGCGCCGCCGAGGCCGGCGCGACGGTCGCCCTCGCGGAGGCCGTAGGGAGCTGCACCGACCTCGTCGCCACGGTGCTCGCGCCCCTCGCCGAGCGGCACCCGGAGAGCTTCCAGCTCGCGCCCTTCGCGGTGGTGGTCGACCCCTGGCGCGTGGCCGACGTCGAGCGGGGCTTCCTCCACGACGACGTCGCGTACCTCTTCCGCAAGCAGATCGAGGAGGCCGACGTGGTGCTGCTCAGCCGCGCCGACCTCAGCCCCCCGGACGTCCGCCCCGCGCTGCTCGCGCTCCGCCCCGAGCTCACGGTGATCCCGGTCTCGGGCGTCACCGGAGCGGGCCTCGGGGAGTGGTTCGCCGCGCGCCCGGACGTCCTCTCGAGCCCGCTCGCGATCGACTACGAGCGCTACGCCGCCGCCGAGGCCCTGCTCGGGTGGAGCAACGCGCGCGTGCGCATCGTCGGCGACGAGCCCATCGATCCTGCGCGGGTCGCGCGGGCTTTCCTCGCGGGCCTCGCCGGCGCGCCCATCGCCCACGTCAAGCTCACGAGCCTCGACGCCTCGGGGGGGCGCGCGGCGATCGTGCGCGCCGGGGACGAGCCGACGGTGCTGTTCGATCCGACGCCCGTGCGCGAGGCGTCCTGGCTGGTCAACGCGCGCGTCGCGCTCGAGCCGGTCGAGCTCGTCGCACGGCTCAAAGCAGCGATGGCCGCAGCGGCCGAGCCAGCAGAGGTGACCTGGAGCGACCTGGAGGCCTTCAAGCCGGGGCGCCCGGTGCCGCAGCATCGGTACGCGTTTCGCTGCGGGGCGGGGTCCGAGGCCTCGTGCTGCGCCGCGTTCTATGACCGGGCCGACGTGCGGGCGCTGCTGGGCGACTCGTGGCACCCGGGCGGCGTCGAGCTCACCCTAGCGATGGCCGAGCGTCTCTCGCTCGGCGCGGAGTCCCGCGTCCTCGACGTGGCGTGCGGCGCAGGGACGAGCCTGCGCGCCCTGATCGCTCGCTGGCCAGTGCGCGCGGTCGGGCTCGACGCCCATGCGCGCGGAGAGAGCGCCGATGGCCTGGAGCTGCAGCGCGGCGACGCGCACGAGATCCCCTATACCGCCGGGAGCTTCGACGCGCTGCTCTGCGAGTGCGCCCTCTCGACCTTCCACGACCAGCCGGGCGCGCTCGGGGAGATGCGTCGCGTGCTCCGGCCCGGCGCGCGCATCGCCGTCTCCGACATGGCCGTCGAGGGCGCCATCCCCGAGGCGCTGGAGGAGTGGGTGCACACCGGCACCTGCCTCTCTCGCGCGCTGACCGGAGAGGCCTATGAGCGAGCGCTGACCGACGCGGGCTTCCGGGTGATCGAGCGCTGGGACGCGACCGACGGGCTCCGCGAGCTGCTGCGACGCATCAAGCGCAATCTCGTCGGCGTCGCCTTCGCGACCGCGAGCGGGCAGCTCAACGGCGTGGCGCCCATCGACATGAAGTACGCGCGCGGCGTGCTGCGCGAGGCCGACCGCGCCCTCGACGCGGGGACGGTCCGTTACACCGCGATGATCGCGGAGCGACTGCCTTGAGCGGCCCGGAGGACGAGGTCTTCGACCTGGCGATCCTCGGCGCCGGATCGGCCGGGCTGACCGGGGCAGACTTCGCCGCGAAGCTCGGGGTGCGCGTGGCGCTCATCGAGAAGCACCGCATCGGCGGCGACTGCACATGGACCGGCTGCGTGCCGAGCAAGGCGCTGATCAAGTCCGCCCGGATTGCGCACGAGGTCCGCCGCGCGGCGGGGTTCGGCATCGATGCCGGGCCGCCTCGCGCCGACATGGGGCGCGTCCGCGATCGCATCCGGGCGACCATCGCGTCCGTCTATGAGCACGAGCGACCGGAGGCGCTGCGCGAGCGCGGCATCACGGTGATCGAGGGCGCCGCGGCCTTCGTCGACGCTCACACGATCGCGGTCGGCGAGCGTCGGATCACCGCGGGACGGGCAGTGGTGTGCACGGGTGCTCGCCCGGCGACTCCTCCGGTGCCCGGGCTCGCGGAGGTGGGGTACGTGACCTACGAGACCTTCTTCGACAACGACCTGCTGCCCGCGCACCTGCTGGTGCTCGGCGCCGGTCCCATCGGACTGGAGATGGCCCAGGCGTACCGACGGCTTGGCGCGGAGGTGACCGTTATCGGAGAGCAGCTGCTCCCGCGCGAGGAGCCCGAGGCGCGCGCGGTCGTCGAGAGGGTTCTCGCTCGCGAGGGGCTGCGCTGCCTCCAGGGGAGGGTCGAAGGGGCGAGGCGCGACGGGGCGACGATCACGCTCTCGACCAGCGCGGGCGACGTCTCCGGGACGATGCTCCTCGTGGCGACCGGTCGCCGGCCCAACGTCCACGGGCTCGGGCTCGACCGGGCCGGCGTGGAGCACAGCGACAAGGGCGTGGTGGTGGACGCCTGCCTGCGCACCTCGGTCCACCACATCTACGCGGCGGGCGACGTGATCGGGGGCCCGCAGTTCACGCACCTCGCGGGCTGGCAGTGCTTCCAGGCGGTGCGCAACGCGCTGCTGCCCGGTAACGCGCGAGGCATCGCGACGGTGCTCCCGGCGGTGACCTTCCTCGACCCGGAGGTCGCTCGTGTCGGCGCGTCCGAGGCCGAGGCCCGGGCCACCCACGGCGAAGGGATTCGCGTGCACCACTGGCAGATGTCGTCCACCGACCGCGCGCAGTGCGACGGAGACCTCGACGGCTTCGTGAAGGTGGTATGCGCCGTGGACCGCACCATCCTCGGTGCGACGATCGTCGCGGCGAGGGCAGGGGAGATGATCGGGGAGTTCGCGCTGGCGGTGCAGCGAAGGCTCACCCTCGCCGACCTCGCGGCGACGATCCACGCGTACCCGACGTGGTCCATGGCGGTGCAGCAGCTCGCCTCGGAGGTCGCGGTGGGCGACTTCCTCGGGAGCACCTCCGGGCGGCTGGCGACGCGCCTCGGGGCCTGGCTGCGCTGACGGCGGCCGAGGCGCGGATGGGAAGGGCTCTCAGCGTCGCGGCGCGCTGCCGCGGAGGTCGCCACGGAGGAGAACCCCCCAGACGGCGTCGTAGGGGTGGACCTCCCGCACCGGCTCGCCGTTGCGAAACACCGCCCGGCCTTCGTTGGCCCACGCGAAGATTCCCCCGTCGAGGTTCTGCACGTCGCGAACGCCGACCTGGGCGAGCGAGCGGGCGACGATCGCGCTGCGGTAGCCCACCGAGCAGTACACCACGATCGGGCGCTCGCGCCGGTCGCCCACCTGCGCCCGCAGCGGCCGCGAAGGATCGAGACGAAGCGCGCCGCGCAGGTGACTGACCGCGAACTCGGCCTCTGTGCGAGTGTCGAGTAGGAGCGGAGCGGTCGCCCCGCCGACGCTCATGGCCGCGGCGAGCGCCCCGGCGTCGATGCGACGTACCTCAGGGAAGCGTCGGGCGACGAGGGCCCGGACCTGGCCGAGCGACGTCGTCGGTCCGAGCTGGGCGAAGGCGACGGCGCACGCGAGGAGCACGGTCATCGTGGCGCCGAAGATGCCCAGCCACCGTCGGCTCAATCGGGCTTGCACGAGCACCTCGTCGGGCGGCGGCGGGGAGCGCGAGCTCGTGGAGGAGCCAGAACGCCCGTCGCGTCGTCTCCGCCCATCCGCGAGGGGGGCCGTCCCTCATAGGTCTTGCGGATCACGTTGTAGGCGCGATGAACGCGCACCTTCATCGCGGTCACCGACGCCCCCGCCGCGCTGGCGGCCTCAAGCAGCGAGAGGTCCTCGACGCTTACCAGGCGAATCGCCTCCGACTGGATCTCCGTCAGTCGGGTGAGGCCGACGACCAGCGCCTCGCGGTATCGGCTGTCGATCTCCGACACGCCCGCGCCCGGCGGCTCGTGCTCCGTGGCGAGCTCTGGCAACACGCCATCGTCCGTCAGATGATCCCGCGATCGACGCCTCCTGCGCATCTCGTCCAGCATGGTTCGTCGGGCGATCGCCAGCACCCAGGGCTTCAGCGGGGAGCCGAGCGCGTACTGCCCTCGGGCTCCCCAGAGCTTCACGAAGGTCTTCTGGGTGAGGTCCTCGACCGCGTGCTCGTCGCGCATCATCGACAGGAGAAACCTCCTGATGTGCCCATGGAGCAGGTGGAACAGGGGCCCGAACGATCGCTCGTCGCCCTTGGCGACCGCGGCCATCAGCGCCTCCATGGGCAGCCAGGCATGCCTCGTGGTCCTCGCCCGTGGGTGTCCTGGGACCTCGATGGAGCCGCGAACTCGTTCCGCAGGGGACATGCAACTCCTGTCGCGCTGGGGGGCCGATCGTTACACCGGAGTCCCACAAGATGCGCCGGCGCCATCCGCCAGGGCGTCCCCCGGGGCCTGGACGGACGGTATCGCCGACAGTCGCAGAGGAGCGCCATCATCGCGCCGCGTGGGCGTGGAGGTCGTGCCGGGCGGGTGCCCCATCACCGGCGCGCGGCGACGACGAAGTCCACGATCACCTCGACCACGCCCGGCTGCGGCGCGAACATGCCGGTGCCGTGCGCGCCCGGGTCGTACTCGCGGAAGGTCCACCGCGCGGGGGCCCCGGGTTGCAGCGCTGCGCTCCATGCGCGCTCGACGCGTGAGTACACGAAGAGCGACGGCGTCGCGTCGAGGCGATCGCGGTGAGCGGCGTAGCGGGTCTGCGCCTCGGTGTACGTTCCGCCGGTCAGGAAGACGATGCCCGCAGGGCGCGTGTCGTCGTCCGCCGCGACGACGTAGTCGACGACCGACGCGCTGCCGTTGGAGGCCCCGACGAGCACCACGCGCGACGGGTCGACCGCGCACGGCTGCGCCCGCAGGAACTCGAACGCCGCCTGCACGTCGCGGGCTCCACCCGGGCCGAGGTAGGCGTCCCTCGCGACCCCGTCGGAGTTGCCCGCACCGCGACGGTCGACGTTGAGCACCGTGACGCCGCGCGCGACCAGGGCCTCGACGACGTCGCGAGGGTAGTTGCTACGGTTGTTCGAGGGCGGAATCATGTGGAGCAGGATGGCGCCGGGGCCACCGGCGAATCCAGGAGTCGCGAGGTCGGCCTCCAGGCGCACGCCGTCGCTCGTCGTGAACGAGACGACCGCCGTGCTGGCCTCGCAGCGGGCGAGCACGTCGGAGGAGACGCTCGCATCGACCGCGGGCGGGACGTCGATCGTGGGAGGGACATCGTTGTTCACCGCCCCGGGAGGGGGCGCAGGGGACGGGCCCGCGCAGGCTGAGGCGCAGAGGGCAACGAGGAGAGACGCGCGGGGGAGCATGGCGGGTGCGGATACGTCGACGCCTGGGCGCGGGTTACGCTCGCCGTCCGTACGGAGCGGCTCCGGCTGTAACGACTTCACGAACTCGGCGAAAGTGACCATCGGCCGCCATCGCCCCGATGGTCCCCTCCCTGAAGACGAGATGGCCCTCCGATGCGACGAGTCCCCTTCGCCCTGCTCTCCGCACTCGTTCCCGCTTGCGGCGCGCACGCGACGCCACCCGCCCAGGCTCCCCCGATCTCCCAATCGCTCCCGGTCGCTGCACCTCGGGCCCAGCGCCCACCTCCGGTGCTGATGCACCCAGCCGAAACCGACCTCGGACGCCGGGTCTCCGACGCGAGCCTCGGCCCAGGCGCACGTGCGCCGCTGACGCAGCTCTCGGACATCCACGGCGCGCAGGTCGCCCTCTCCACCTGGATCGGGCACGGCCCCGTCGCCGTGGTGTTCTACCGCGGCGGCTGGTGCCCTTTCTGCAGCGTGCAGCTCCATGAGCTCGCCGCGCGCTCGTCGGACTTCACCCGTCGCGGCGTCCAGCTGCTCGCGATCTCCGTCGATCGCCCCACGGCGGCGGCCGAGGCCGGAGCGCGCTGGCAGATTCCCTTCCCGGTGCTGGCCGACCCCGACCTCGCCGCGCACGAGGCCTTCGGGGTCGTGCACACCGCCGACGAGGCCGAGGTCGCGCGCCTGCGATCGCTCGGCATCGACCTGGAGACCGCCTCGGGGCGCACCCACCATCGCTTCGCCGTCCCATCGATCTTCCTCATCGACGGGGCCGGGCTGATCCGCTGGGCGCACTCCGACCCCGACTACCGGACGCGCCCCTCCGCGCAGCAGCTGCTCCAGGCCATCGACCAGCTCTCGCTCCAGTAGCTGTGGATCACCCGACGGAGACCTCTCATGTCCCATCCTGGTTCACCGCAGCTCCGTCCGCGCCGCGCTCTGGGAGAGATCGCGCTGACAGAAGCGCGCGGCGTGCTCCCAGCGCTCAAGGTCTCGGTCGTCGTCGGGACGACGCTGTGCCTCGTCAACCACACCTTCGCGAGCGGTCCCTGGTACCGCATCGGCCTCAACTACCTGGTGCCCTTCGCGGTCTCGACCTGGTCTCGGCTGTCGCTGCTTCGCTCCATCGAGCGCGAGAGGGTGCGACCCCATGCGCCGTGAGCTCGTCGGAGCGATGGGTCGGTTCGCACGGGTCCGCGATCAAGCAATGGGGTGCGTGCGTCCGTAGAGGACGTCCGTCGAGCCGCCGTGGCCCGTTCATCCACTCACTGCCCCCGAGCGTCGCCGAGCCGGGGGCGCACCTCGCCCGTCGCGCGATACACGACTCCGTCGAGTGCGTAGGAGGCGCTCGCGTCGCCCCTTACGAGGATGGTCCCCCGCTGGTCGGCGCTCGCGTTTCCAATCTCGCCGCCGACGGCGATCACCAGCGCGCCGTTGCCCGCGACCGCGTGCAGCGTGTCGGTCGTGAGGGCCCGCGGCGGCCGATAGAATCCGCGGCCGTTGAAGTGCAGCGTCGTCCCCTGCTGGCCGACGATGAATGCGCTCTCGTCGTGCTCGACCCACACGCCGTTGAGGCCCGGGAGCCCGTCGGACTCCGGCCTCACCTCCCAGGTGAAGCCCGTGCGCAGAAGGATTCTGCCTCCTCCCGCCCCGCCGACCGCCGCACAGAGCGAGCCCGCTCGGGCGCACGAGACCGTGAAGAGCGCGTCGTCCGCGCCGAGGCCCGCGGGGACGACGCTCGACCACGCGCCGCCCGCGTCGTCGCGCATCAACAGAGTCGCGCGCGCGCCGACCACGTAGATCCGGTCGCGGTCGCGCCCGATCTTGTAGAGGTTCACGTCGCGCGCCGCCTCGGGCACCTCGACGCGCGAGAACCCCTCGCCGTCGAAGCGGAGCAGCACGCCGCGCGGGCCGCCGGGGCGCGCCGAGCCTCCGACGAGGTACACGTCGTCACCGCGTGATCCCCACAAGCCCCAGAGCGTGGGGAGCCCGTCGGGCCACGATCCGCCCAGGTCGAGCGTCGCGCAGCGCTGGTCCGCCGGGGTGTACCGCAGGACGATGCCGTCCTCGCCCGAGGCCCAGACTGCGTCCCCGATGCCCTGCACCCACCAGAGGGTGCGCGGGGTACGGCACACGGTGGTGAACGCGCCGTCGGCGTAGCGCACCAGGCGCCCGGCCGCGCCTGCAGGCACCTCCGCCGGGTCGACGGCGACGTAGCCGCCGACCACGTACGAGGGCCCACCCATCGGCGGAACCCAGGCGCTCAGGAACGCGCCCCCCGGCGCGCCGCTGACCGCCACCCGGAAGATGTCGGCGCCCGTCGGCGCCCCGTCCGGCGCGCCCGCGCACGCACCTGCGAGGGTCGCGGCGGCCGCGAGCGCAGCGAGGCGCGACATCTACGGCACCGCGGGGAGCGGCGCGGAGAGGTGCACCCAGTGCTGCGGTCCCATCTGCGCGCCGTGGAAGGTGTTGTCCGCGTGGAAGGCGACCTCGACGCGGGCCCAGTCGGCGAGGCGTCCGAAGGTGCGCCCGCCACCGCACTGCGACGTCGGCGAGAGGGTGGTCTCCATCACGCCGCGGCCGATCGCGTCGACCTCGAGCTGCGAGGCGAAGAGCGACCGCGTCGGCTGCGCACGCCCGTCGCGGGTCTCGCCGAGCGGGCAGGTGGCGCCGCTCGACGACACGAGCCACGCGGAGTACGCGGCCGCGGGGACGAGTCCCTCCGCCGTGAGCACGACGTTGGTGTTCACCTGCGTGGCGAAGTCGACGAGGTTAATCGTGATGCGCCCCGCCGCCGAGGACCACCGCGCCTCCGTGTAGTCCGCCGCCCCGCTCAGGCCCGCCGCGACGGCCGCGTCGCGCATCGCCGCGAAGGTGGTCGCGCCATCGACGCCGTTGCCGACGCTGTACTGCGGCGGGGACTGCGCCGCGACGGTGCCGTGCGCGGAGCCGTCGCGGGGTCGGATCGGGAGCACCACCTGTGTCCAGTGATTGGGTCCCGGCGCGAAGCCATAGGCGCGTCGGTCGGCGTGAAACGCGACGTGGATCTCATCCCAGAGGTCGAGGCCGAAGTACGTCGTGCCGGCCGCGTCGGTGTAGCGCGGCTGGAGGGTCACCTCATGGGTCGCGGCGCCGTCGGCGCCGACGAGGATTCCGTTGGTGCCGACGAGGCTCGCGGGCGCCGGGCCGTCGAACTGCCGCCCCAGCGCGAGGTTGGTCTTTGGGCCCCGCGACGAGCCGCGCACGCGCACGAGCCATGCGGTGTAGAGCCCGCCGGGGACGAGGCCGCGAAGCGCGAGACGGAAGCGCGTGCCGTTGCCGTCAGCGCGCACGTCGACCTCGCCGGCGGGGCGCATCCAATCCTGGAACTCGTAGCCCATCATGCCGCTCGTCCCCGCGCTGACGGCGACGCTGCGTACATCGGCGAAGGGTGTCGGGAGGTTCCACCCGTTGCCGAGCTGGAAGTGGTCGGGGTTGCGCGGCCGGGCCTCGGCGGCGAAGGGCGACGAGGGGCCCGCGAAGGGCTCGTCGTCACAGCCGATCGAGGCGAGCGCGAGGCAGAGCGCGGCGGCGCGTTGCAGGTTCGACATGGCGACGCTCACAGCGAGAGCCCCACGCGGGCTCCGAGCTCGTGGAGAAATCCCTGACCCGGAGACGGGAGGTTGGCCGCGGCGCCCTCCACGTGGTTCGCCACGTAGTCGATGGTCCATCGGACGTGACGGGTCCACCAGAGGTTGGCGCCCAGCCCGACGGACCAGTAGGTATAGCTGCCCGCGGCCTGACTCGGCCCGAGCTGGTTCACGCCGATCGTGGCGCCGGGCTGGTATTCGACGCGATCGTACTCGCCGCGCGCGACGAGTTGGAGGTTGAAGCCGCTCGGCGGCGTGCGGTTCGCCTCGACGACGCGCGGCATGGATCCGACGCCCGGGTCCGAGAGTACGGCGCTCGATCCGACGGGCCAGAACGCGAGCTGCGCGTAGCCGCCGAGGGCCCGCAGCGAGCCGACACCCCGCAGCGGGACGCCCGCGGCGAGGAGGTTCTCTGCGACGTCGCCCTTCATCCAGATCCCCTCGGCGCGAAACACGACGCGACCGATGGGCACGTTGACCTCCGCCGCGACGCGCGCGACGTCGCCTTGCGGCACGGCCGCGATCACGGTCCCGTTGCCGTCGGCGCCCGCGTAGGTGTTGCGAAAGTAGGCGTAGCCCGAGGCCGTGGAGAGCCAGCCGGGCGACGCGCCGAGCGGCTGGTTGGTGTCGTGGTGCGCGCCAAACGACCCCGACGCGCCGACCTGGAGGCGCGAGAGCGACGACGAGGCTCCGGCGAAGGGGCGCGCGAAGACGCGGCCGACGACGTCGAAGGCGTTGTCGAGGTTGCGGACGTTGACGCCGTCCCCGTTGAAGAGGCCGACCGAGTAGTAGAAGCGCCGGTCGGGGAGACCGCCCCACAGCATGAGCCCGGGCTCCTTGGTCGAGGCGCCGAGGTTCCGCACCGTGAACGACCGCTCCATGAAGTCGATGACGCGGTCGCTGGTGCGATTCTCGAGGGTGAACGGGAGGTCGAACTGACCGACCTGCACATGGAGCCAGTCGTGGACGTTGAAGGTCACGAACGCGTCCGTGGTCGCCTGACCGTTGAGAGGCGCGGCGAAGTCGCCTGCGAGCATGAAATCGACGCGCTCGTGGAAGAGCGACCCGAGCAGCTCGGGGCGCAGACGCCGGAGGAACACGGCCGCGCGAGGCTGGCCGGGTGCCTCGAACGCGGGGGTGTACGCGTACGCGTCGATCTGCATGCGCGCTGAGGGAAACAGCGTGAACGCGCCGTCGGCGGAACGGAGGAAGAAGAGGCCGTTGTTCCAGCCGGCGGTGAGGGGTGGGGTCGCGGTGGGCGCGGCCGCGGCGGCCTCGAGGGCCCTCACCCGCGCCTCGAGCGCACGGACGCGCTCGGTGGCGGCGCCAGGGGGGGCGGGCTGAGCGACGGCGAACCGCGGCGCGAGCGCAACGAGCGCGACCGCGCCGGTGGCACCGAAGGCTCGGAGGAGGGAGGGGATGGTCACGGCGACGGGGGCTACTTCGGCCCCGGGCCGCGCGCGTTACACAGAACTTGAAGATCCGGCTCATGGGCCCGTCGAGGTGAAGCAAGGCAGACCCGCGCCCGAGCGAGCGATCCGAGGGCGCTTGACGCCCGACGGCTGGTGCTTCGGTTGGGGCCACCATGATGCTCTTTCCCATCGAGGATCTGCTCGACGAGGAGCGGTGTTATCGGATGTTGTTGGATGCGCTGCACCCCGACGGACTCCGTTGCCCCAACGGGCACGCGCTGCCGGCGGATCAGGCGCCCCACGATCGACATCGCGCCCCCGTCATGGACTACCGCTGTCGTGAATGCGGCAAGGTCTTCAACCTCTATACGGGTACCGCCTTGCAGGGAGTGCGGCACCGCCCGAGTCGACTGGTGATGATTCTTCGCGGCTTCTGCCAGGGCGTGCCGACACTCCATCTCGCCAACGAGCTCCGCGTCAGTCGTCGTCACCTGCTCGACCGTCGTGATCACGTTCAGGGCCTCGCCCTCGAACACTTTTCCCCCTCGCCGCTGGAAGACCCGGTCGTCGAGGCGGACGAGATGTACCAGAACGCGGGCGAGAAGGGCGATCCGCACCGCGACCCTGACGACCCGCCGCGCCGCCGCGCCAACAAGTTCAACGGCCACGGCACCTAGGACAACGATCGCCCGCCCATCCTCGGTGTCATCGGGCGATCGACCGGCGAGGTCTACCTACAAGAGACTCACCGCAGTACGCGCAAGGCGCTTCAACCTGTCGTCGAGTCGGTGACGCAAAAAGACACCACCGTCATGACCGACGAGTGGCATGCCTACGACCTTCTCTCGACAACAGGCCGAGGCCACTCGACGGTCAATCATCTCGCCAAGGAGTGGGCGCGAGATGACGACGGGGATGGCGTGCGCGAAGTCCACACCCACACCATCGAGGGGCACTGGACGGGTCTGCGGAACTTCCTTCGGATGTTCCGCGGGGTGCACAAGCGCTACCTCGGCCAGTACGTCGCCTTCTACCAGGGCATGCACAACTTCAAGGACGCCGCGCTCCAGCTCCTCGGGACCCTGCTCGGCCCCATCACCTCGACGGGCCCATGAGC
>SCUS01000173.1 GCA_004297725.1 Myxococcaceae bacterium
CCACGCGGATGTCGTGGACGTCGAGTTGCTGATCGATCGCCCCGCGGACGACGCGACGTCCATGGATGTTCCGGCGACTGACGAGGCGCCGACGGACGATGTGCCGGGGGATGTGCGTGGCGATCTTGGCCCGACGTGCAGCCCCGCGTGCGAAGTCGGTCAGGTATGCTGCACGGATCAACACGGACACTTCCCGACCTGTAGCGCCGGGAGCACGTGCGCGGATGCAGGCGGTTCGTGACGCTTGGGAGCGGCCGCCCGCACGCCACTCGAGGCGGTGCGACAGCCCCGACTCCTAGAGCCGAACGCTGCGCAGACGGATCGCGTTGGAGATGACCGATACGGGGCTGAGGCTCATGGCCGCCGCGGCGTACGCCGACGCGGACCTCGCGCGCCTCGCGCGCTTCGTCGCCGGTCACTTCGAGGTGCTCTCCGGCGAGAAGCGGATCGTGTTTCACATCGAGGCGCTCTATGCGCAGGTCGAACCTGACAAGGTCCAGCGCATCGTCCTGAATCTCCTGCCCAACGCGTTCAAGTTCACGCCCAATGGCGGTGGCGTGAGCTGACGCTCCGGGGGACGCCCGAGGGGGTGCGCGTCGAGGTGGCGGATATCGGTCCAGGGATCCCGCCGGACAAGCGGGAGACCATGTTCGAGCGCTTCCGACAGCTCGAACGAGGCGCGACCCGCCGCTTCGGTGGAACGGGGTTGGGCCTGTCCATCGTTCGCGAGCTGGCCCTCCTGCAGCAGGGCTCGATCGCGATCGACCGGGCGCCCGAAGGGGGCGCTCTCTTCGTGGTCGAGCTGCCGCGGTCCGCTCCGGCGGGGGCGCCCGTGCGCTCCGAGGAGGAGCACGCGCAGCCGGCCAAAGATAACGCTCGGCCTCACCGACCTCGGCGAGCAGTTCGCGACGCTGCGCCTCGCCAACGAGGAGCACCAGCGCGGGACGTACTCCACGCCTGGCGGGTGGAAGGAGCTCAACGTGCGATCCAGCGCTTCGGCGCGAAGGAGTCGCCCTCGCGCCCGAGGTCGACGGTGGGGTCGATGAGCCGCCGGGCGGGGCGGCCATTGAGCGACGCGAAGGCCTCCGCGGTGACGACCACGTCGGGGAGACCCCGGCGGGCGAAGTCGTCGCGCACCATCCCGGCAGCCTGCACGATCATGTCCGGGACGGGCGCCATCATCCGCGCCTGCAACGGGGTGAGGAACTCCAACGGGTGGACTGTCCAGCGCTGGTTCGTGCGCGGGTCGCGGACGCGAAACTCCACGTCGCCGGACTTCTCGGTGAGCATTACTCGCCACGAGAGGCGGAAGCCTTGCTCGGTCCAGAGCACGTCGCCGGGGTAGAGGAGGTAGCGGAAGGGGAGCAGCGCCTGGACCAACAGGTAGAGGGCGGCCACCAGCTCCGGACGTCGGGAGCTGGGGCTCCAGACGTGTGTAGCCGGAGCGCGAAATCGGAGCCACCGCCGCGGCCACGAGGGATCGAAGAACACCGTCGTGCAGACGATCATCACCCACGGGAAGATCCCGATGCGGAAGAGCCAGCCGGTGAGGCCGTGGAAGAGCACCACGGCGGCGTAGGCCCACGGACGCGAGCGTCGGTGGCAGAGCGCGAGGGCCACGAAGAGGTCGAAGACGAGCCCTGCGTAGCTGAAGCCATACGCGGTTGCCCGATGTCGGAAGAGCGGCCCCAGCACCGGGAGGTCGGAGCGCGCGAGGAGCCACGTGCGCAGGGGCTCGGCGCGCAGGAGCCAGTCGGGGTTGAGCTTCGCGACACCCGCGAAGAGATAGACCATCCCGAGCTGCGCTCGCAGCATCCAGATCGTCCACGTCGGCACGGTCGCCCGGGCGAGCGACGGGTCGCGACGGGCGTCGAGGGAGAGCGTCGCGCCGGAGGGGAGCGCCGCGAGCAGGAAGGCCAGCAGCGAGACCAGATAGTAGTGGTTGAGGTAGACGGTCTTGTCGATCAGCTCGACGTAGGTGAACGAGAGCGCGAAGGTGAGGGCGCTCGCCCGGGTGCGCCAGCCGAGCGCGAGGCCCAGCGCCGAGGCGCCCATCACCGCGAAGAGGAGGTACATCGCGGGCGCCGGGAGCGGGCGCACCCAGGAGAATCCCACGTAGGGGAAGAAGTGCGTGGGGACGACGTAGAGCGAGCGGATCCATCCCCGCGCGGCGAAGCGGACCACCCCGATGAACATCATCGCGCCGAAGAGCGCGCGGAGCGCCCCGAGGGAGGCGCTGTCGACGGGGGCCCGCAGCCGCTCTCGCAGCGCTCCCACGGCCGTCTCAGTCGCCGTCGTTGGAGTTGAAGGAGATGGTGACGCCGAGGAGGTTGGCGACGTCGACGCGGAGGAGGCGCTTCAGCCGGCCCAGCTCGGTGACCGCGGCGTCCACGGACGGGCGCTGCTCGAGCACGGCGCGCTGCAGGGGGAGGGTGATCGCGCGGAGGCTCGCCTCGCAGGCGTCGAGCTCGGCGCGCACGCTGCGGTCGAGCGACGGGCTCCGCGCCGCGACCATGCTCGTGAGCCCGAGTCCGCTTCGCGCGCCGTAGGTGCCGAGGTAGATCGCGCGCACGCCCCGCAGCCCCGCGGCCACCTCCGCGACGGAGGCGTTGCTCCGGCTGGACTCGACCCGATCGGGCTGCGGGGTCCCGCCGCTGCGCGACCCCTCGGGGATGCTCAAGCGCGTCACCTCAAGCGTCTCCAGGGTGTTGCTGAGCTGGTTGACCACCAGGTCGACGGCCTCGCGGGTGGTGGCGATGGTCGATCCCTGTCCCGCCGTAGCGAGGGTGCGACCGTAGGCTCCGCCGTCCGGCTGCCACGCCGCGACGAAGGCCTCGGAGGTGCGAGCGACCTGCTCGCCGACCGCGACGAGGTACTGACATCGCCGCGTTGGCGACGCGCCCCCTCGCAGCCTCGCCACGAGCGCCTCGTCGGCGATGGCGCCGTCGAAGAGGACGACCTCCAATCCCGGCAGTCCCCGCCGGTTGGCACCCAGGCTCGCGACGCTGTCGACGGTCAGCGGATCACCGCCCTCGATCGTCGCCTCGACAGCGCTCGCGTCGACGAGATACCAGTCCACGGTCGCCTGCATCCGCAGCGCCTCGAAGGGACCAGCCTGGAACACCTGCGCCTCCTTCCACGCGAGCCGCGTCGCCCACCACTGGTCGCGGGCCTGTCCGAGGAGCCCGGCGGTGGGGCTGGCGCAGAGCGCGTCGAGCGCGGTGGCGAGCGCCCGCGCGCTGGTGCCGTACCGCGCGCAGGTGGGGATCAGCACGTTGTCGGCGAGGTCGCGCAGCACCGCGTTGCGATCGACGTCGACGGCCTCATCGGAGCACGCGCCCAGCAGGGAGAGCGAGGCCACGAGCCACGGGGATGAGCGCTTCGTCACAGGGACTCCAGGAAGCGGATGAGGGC
>SCUS01000174.1 GCA_004297725.1 Myxococcaceae bacterium
GGCTCCGGGGGCGCCCCGGCGACCCCCGTGGCGACCCCGGAGCCGACCCCCGCGACGCCCGACGCCTCCACCGCGACCACCACGCCCGCGCGCCCCGACCCTGGGAGCATGATGCTCCGCTACGGCGCCCCGCCGAGGCCCTGAGGTCGTCCCGAGGGAGGAGACGGGGGCCCAGGGACATGGCCGCCTCTTAGGGGGTGCGTTGTCGAATGCACAGTGCCTCGGGGCCGAGGTGTGTCAGGTTGAGGGGAGAGTTCCGCGCAGCCTACGATCGGCGTGAGCAACGTTCGAGCGTCTTCCAGGCACTGCCCAAACGCGGAGCGACCGTTTCATCCCCGGGCGATAGGACGCGGCGTGCCCTTCGAGGGCCGCGCGTCAGGAGCGAGGTATCCCATGAGCACCAACGGCAGGCCTTCCATGGCCAAGCGTCAGAAGGAAATGGCCCGACAGGAGAAGCAGCGCGAGAAGGCCGTGAAGCGCGAGCAGCGCGCCAACGCCCCCGCTGGCCCCTCCGACGAAGGGATGGAAGTCGTCTTCGGTCCGGACGGGACCCCCATGGTCGATGGGGACGGCAACATCATCCTGGTCCCCGCCGGCTCGACGCCTGCCGCGGCTGCGGCCCTCGTCGCAGCGGCGCGCAAGTCCATCGACCAGACCACAGCGTAGACGCTCCCGACGCCGGAGTAGAGTCCGCGACCCATAGGCCGTAAAACGCCACCCCGATGGGTACACGCGAGCTCGATGCGCTTCTCCACCAGACCCTCAACGACCCCCGCATCGCGCCGGCGACGCGCGCCTCCATCGAGCGCGTGTTTCACCAGCGCGCCCTGGACCCCGACACCGTCACCCTCTTCTGCGCGCAGGCCATCGTGCTGGCGCGCGCGGCGCTCACGGACGACCGCATGCGAGACACCTTCTCCTGGGTGCTCACGCTCGCCGACCTCGCCCGCGACGGCGCGCCCGCCCCGAAGCCCTCGCCGAGGGAGACCCCGAAGCCCGCCCCCAGGGAGGCGCCCAGCGCGGCGGTCCACGTGGCCTTCAGCCCGGGGGAGGATTGCCTCGACGCCATCCGAGACGAGTTCGCGCGCGCCCGCCGGAAGGTCGACGTGTGCGTGTTCACCATCACCGACGACCGCATCCGGGCGGCCATGCTCGACGCCCGGCGCCGGGGCGTGGAGATCCGGGTCATCAGCGACAACGACAAGGCCATGGACGAGGGCTCGGACATCGAGCCGCTGCGCCGCGCGGGCATCGAGGTGCGGGTCGACCAGACCGAGGCGCACATGCACCACAAGTTCGCGCTCTACGACGACGCGAGGCTGCTGTCGGGCAGCTACAACTGGACGCGCAGCGCGGCCAACTACAACCAGGAGAACCTCATCGTCACCTCCGACCGCGCCATCGTCGAGCGCTTCGGGTCGGAGTTCGAGCGCCTCTGGAGCGACTTCTCCAGGCGCTGACGCTAAGGTCGCACCCCTCCCCCAATGGACGACATCGATCGCATCGCTCCCACGAGGCGCCCGGAGGGCAGGCGGGTCGCGCAGCACCAGACCTGGGAGACGCTGCTCTTCCTTCACTGGCGGGTCCCGGTGGAGGCGCTGCGACCGCTCATCCCCGAGGCGCTGGAGATCGACACCTTCGACGGCGACGCGTGGGTGGGCCTCGTGCCCTTCACCATGCGCGGCGTGCGCCTCTCCTGGCTCCCGCCGGTGCCGGGGACGTCGGACTTCCACGAGACCAACCTCCGCACCTACGTGCACCACCGGGGGAAGAACCCCGGCGTGTGGTTCTTCACCCTGGAGGCCGCGGCGTGGATCCCCGTGCAGGTCGCGCGCGCCGGGTGGCACCTGCCCTATCACCACGCGAAGATGTCCCTCGCCCGGGGCGCCGACGGCGTCATCGACTACGCCTCCGAGCGGCGCTCGCCGCCCCCGCTGCCCGCCCACTGCAAGGTGCGCTACCAGCCCGCCGGAGCGCCCTCGGCCGCGGTGCCGGGGACGCTGGAGCACTTCCTCGCCGAGCGCTACCTGCTCTACGCCGACACCGGCCGCGGGCGCATCCAGCGGGGCCAGGTGCACCACGCGCCCTACCCCCTGCAGCCCGCGACGGTGCACTCCTGGGAGGAGTCGCTCTTCGCCGCGTGCGGCATCGCGCGACCGGACGCCGAGCCCCTCGCGCACTACGCCTCCGGCGTCGACGTCGAGATCTTCGACCTCGAAGACATCTGAGCGACCGCGAGACGCTCAGGGCAGCGGCTCGGTCAGCGCCGAGACGTCGGTGTAGAAGAGCGAGAAGGAGAAGCGCAGCGGGCCGGTGCGGGTGCGAAGCACGGCGCGGCCGTCGAGGCGGGCTCCGACGTGGCGGTCGAGGAGCAGCTCGCCCTCCACGGGCAGGACGCCGTCCGGGCCGCGATGGCCGTCGAAGAGGGCGCCGGGCGTTCCACGGACGATGGGGACCACCATCGGGAAGCTTCGAGAGCGACGGCGACCGGAGACCGAGAGGGTCGCGCCGACGAAGGCCATGTCGAGGGCGACCACGCCCCGAGGCTCGGCGCGCAGCCGCAGCGAGGCCAACGGAGGCAGCCCCGGGCCGAGGCTCACCGAGGGGACCACCAGCAGCCCCGCGGGGACCTCCGGCGACACCTCGAGGATCTGTCGCGTCTGCTCGGCTCCCACGGTCGCGACGATGGTGTGGCGGCCGAGGGCTCCCGCGTGGAAGACGTGGTCGGGGGAGATCTCGCCGCCCGTCGGTGGCTCGACCCGTAGCTGCGCCTGCGCCGTCACGTCGACGTCCGGACCGCCCCGGCGATACACCCGGAGGCGCACCGACTGCCCCGGCCGCATCATCTCGACCCCGCCGGCCATCAGGTAGATGGACGTCCCGGTCGCCCCGTCGGCGGGCGCGTCCGAGGGAGCCGGGGCGTCGGCGCTCACGGCGGCGTCGGTCCTGGCGCCCGCGTCGAGGCGCGCCGGGGCGTCGACCGTCGCGACCGGGCGCGGCGGGTCGCGGCGGCAGGAGAGCGCCAGCATCGCGACGACCGCCAGGCGCGCTCGCAGCGAAGACGGATCGATCAACGATCGAGGCCCTTCGCGAGCTCGACGTCCATCAGCACGGTGACCTCGCCGGTGGCGTCGCGGATGATCTGCCCGGGCACGCGCAGCCGGTCGTCGGCTTCGTAGAGCACGGCCCGCATCGCGGTGGTCTTCGCGCGGCCGTGGGCGATCACCAGCACCCGGCGCGCGGCGGTCACCACCGGCGGGGTGAAGGTGATGCGGTCGACCGGCGGGTCGAGCTCGGGCTCGACGAGGGCCATCACCATGCGCTCCCTCTCCGCGAGGGCGCCGCACATCGGCGGCAGCGAGAGCGTGTGACCGTCGCGGCCCACGCCCAGGATCACCAGGTCGAGCACCGGCGGATCGCCCGCCGAGGCGCGCAGCTCGCGCTCGTAGTCGAGCGCCGCCTGCTCGACGTCCATGCCGAGGGCGTACATCGGGTGCACGCGATCGGGGTTCACCGCCACCTTGTCGAGGAAGGCCTCCTCGGCGGCGAGCAGGTTGCTCCGGGGGTCCTGCGCGGAGACCGCGCGCTCGTCGCCGAAGAACACCTCCCAGCGCCGCCACTCCACGTCGCGGCGCGCGCGCAGCGCCTGGTAGAGGGCCTTCGGGCTCTCCCCTCCAGCGAGCGCCACCACGAAGCGGCCCCGCTCGGCGACGGCCTCCCGGCTCCACGCCGCGACCAGCTCCGCTCCCTCCGCGGCCGCCTTCGCGACCGAGTCTCCGATGACGAACTTCATCACTGAACCTCCACTCACTTCTCCGCGGTCGCCTCTTCGCCACGCAGCGGAGCGACCGCTCGGGTGAGCGCCGCGGCGGCCGCCAGGCTGCGCTCGAAGAGCGGGTCGCGCGCCGGACGATCGAGCGCCCTCGCCAGCATCCTGGGCTCCTCGGGCGCCCCCACGCGGATGCACTGCGAGGGGACGCACGCGCCCGCGACCTCGCCCGACCAGCAGAGCACCCTCGGGTCTTCGATCGCTCTCGCGACCTCCAGCTTCACCCCGACGCCCGAGAGCGCCACCGTGTGGAGGGCGCCGGGGTAGACCCCCGGCCGGTCGTCCTCGAGGAAGCGCACCCGCGCGGGCGAGCCGTCGGCGCGCCTCGCCGTCGCCACGCGAGCGCCGTCGGCCTCGGTGCTCCAGGTAGCATCCTCGGCGCTCCAGCCGGTGCAGACGGTGATCCACCCGGCGAGCAGCGCGGCCTGCGTGGGCGCCGGGTCGCTCGAGCCGGGGCGCGGCGCGAAGCCCAGCGAGACCGTGTCGAGGGTCGGGATGACCGCCGCCACGGCCTCGTCGTCGAAGAAGCGAGCGACGAGCTCCTGCCAGAGCGCGAGGCGCACCCAGTTGAGGTCGAGGAAGACCGACGCCTCGGAGCGCCACGCCTGCACGCGGCGGAGCTGCTCGAGGTCGCGGAGGTCCATGTCCGCGCTGTGCACAATGGTGACGTCGGCGTCCTCGGTGAGCTGGTCGAAGAGGCGGTCGTCGTCGGGCAGGTCGCCCGCCCACCAGAGGTGCATCGGGAGGTCGCCCCGCCGTAGCTGCCGCACCGCCGAAGGGACCCACGAGCGCGCCGTGCCCCGCACGTCGAGCGAGACGTCGTCGCCCACGGGCTCGGACCTGCGCGCGGTGTCCACGTGCAGCGCGACGCGCGCGGTGATGGAGGGCGCCTCCGCGGGGTAGCACACCACCGTGAGCGTGCGGCAGGGGCGCTTGCTGGCGAGCGGAGCGAGGGCGGCGCGCACCCTCGGGAGCTCGTCGGGCGTCGCGCAGAAGGCCACGAGGTCGAGGGTTCGCGGGTGCGCGTCGCGGGCGCGGTGCTCGGCCCAGAGCCTCGCGAGCTCGGGCTCCACCTGGTCGAGGGCGATGCTCACGGGGACCTCCAGCGGCGGCCGTCGCGGGCGATGAGCTCGCCGGCCTCGGAGGGGCCCCACGACCCGGCGGCGTACCCGTCGGGCTCGCAGCGCCCGGTGGCCTTCCACGCGGAGAGCAGCGGGTCGAAGAAGCGCCAGCTCCAGTCGACCTCGTCGGCGCGGGTGAAGAGCGTGGCGTCGCCCAGCATCACGTCGAGCAGCAGGCGCTCGTAGGCCTCGGGAGCGCTGAGTCCGAAGGTGGTCCCGTAGCGGAAGTCCATGCTCACCGGGCGCAGCACCGTGGTGGGGCCGGGCACCTTGGAGACGAAGCGCAGCGTGATCCCTTCGTCGGGCTGGATGCGCAGCGCGAGCACGTTGGGCTCCGGGGCCGACGGACCGAAGAGCGCGAGCGGCGCGGCCTTGAAGTGCATCGAGATCTCCGTCACCCGGCGGGTGAGCCGCTTGCCCGCGCGGATGTAGAAGGGCACTCCCCGCCAGCGCCAGTTGTCGATGTGCAGCTTCATCGCGAGGAAGGTCTCGGTCACGCTGTCGGGCGCGACGTCCTTCTCCTCGCGGTAGCCGAGCACGGCCGCGCCGGCGACGCCGCCGTGGGTGTACTGACCGCGCACCACGTCCCGGGCGATGCAGGCCGGCGAGAGCGGGCGCAGGGCGCGGAGCACCTTCACCTTCTCGTCGCGCACGGAGACCTCGTCGATGGCCGCGAGGGGCTCCATCGCGGTGAGCGTGACGAGCTGCATCAGGTGGTTCTGCACGATGTCGCGCAGCGCCCCGGCGGACTCGTAGAACCTCCCCCTCCCCTCGATGCCGAGGTCCTCGGCGACGGTGATCTGCACGTGGTCGACGTGCGTGCGGTTCCAGAGCGGCTCGAAGATCGCGTTGCCGAAGCGGAACGCGAGGAGGTTCTGCACCGCCTCCTTGCCGAGGTAGTGGTCGATGCGGAAGATCTGCGACTCGTCGAGCGCGTCGTGCAGCATCTTGTCGAGGGCGCGCGAGCTCTCCAGGTCGGTGCCGTGGGGCTTCTCGCAGACCAGGCGCGTCGAGCGCGAGGCGTCGCGGTGGTCGGCGAAGAGGCCCGCCCGGCGGAGGTTCTCGACGATCACGGCGACGTCCGCCGGGGGGACCGAGAGGTAGAACACCCGGTTGCCGTGCGTGGCGCGGGTGCGGTCGAGGTCGTCGAGGCGCTGCTTCAGCGAGGCGTAGGTGGCAGGGTCTTCGAAGGTCCCCTGGACGTAGCCGACGCCCTGGGCGAGGTCGTCCCACACCACGTCGTCGAGGGGCTTCGTGCGGGAGAACTCCGCGGCGCCCGCGCGCTGCTCGTCGCGGAAGTCCTGGTCGCTCCACGGCCGGCGCGCCACGCCCAGCACCGAGAAGCCCGGAGGGAGGTGCCTCGCCAGCGCGAGGTTGTAGATCGCGGGCATCAGCTTGCGGCGCGCGAGGTCGCCGGTCGCCCCGAAGATCACCAGCACCGTCGGCGCCGGCAGCCGGTCGCCCATCAGCCCCTGGCGGAAGGGGTTCATGCCTTCTTCACCGCGTGCCCGCCGAACTGGTTGCGCATCATCGCGAGGAGCTTCGCGCCGAAGCTGTCCGCCTGCCGGGAGCGGAAGCGCATCTGCAGCGAGAGGGTGATCACCGGCGCCGGGACGTCCTGGTCGATGGCGGCCTGCACGGTCCATCGCCCCTCGCCCGAGTCGGTCACGTAGCCCTTGATGTCCGACAGAACGGGGTCGGACTTGAGCCCGGCGGCCATGAGCTCGAGCAGCCAGCTGCGCACCACCGAGCCTTTGCCCCAGAGCTCGGCGATGGCCGCGAGGTCGAGCTTGAAGGGGGCGGTCTGCAGGATCTCGAAGCCCTCGGCGTAGGCCTGCATCAGCCCGTACTCGATGCCGTTGTGGATCATCTTGGTGTAGTGCCCCGCCCCCACCGGGCCGACGTGGCGGTAGCCGTCCGTCGGCGCCAGCGTCGCGATGGCGGGCTCGATGAGCGCGAAGGTGTCGGGCTCCGCGCCGACCATCAGGCAGTACCCGTTGGCGAGGCCCCAGACTCCACCCGAGGTGCCCGCGTCGGCGAAGCGGAGGCCCCTTGCGGCGAGCGCGGCGCCGCGGGCCTGGGAGTCCTTCCAGTTGGAGTTGCCCCCGTCGATGATCACGTCGCCGGGGGAGAGCTTCGCCGAGAGCGAGTCGATCACCGACTGCGTGATCGCCCCGGACGGGACCATCACCCACACCACCCTCGGCGAGGGCAGCGCGGCGACCACCGCGTCGAGGTCCGCCGCGGCCACGGCTCCGGCCTCGCGGGCGCGCTCGACCTGCGCGGCGTCGCGGTCCATCGCCACCACCGTGTGGCCGCCCTTGAGGAGCCGCAGCGTCATGTTGAGGCCCATCTTCCCGAGGCCGATGATCGCGATGTTCATAGGGTCGGGAGGCTAACACTCCCCTCCGCGCGGGTCGTCGCCGAGAACTTTCTCCGTAAGCCCGAAGACCACGGCGGCGTTCTGCGCGTCAGAGGTTCACCACCATGCGACGCACGCTCATGCTCTTCTGTCTGGCCCTGTTCTCCTCCCTCGCGGCCTGCGCCGGCGCCCAGCGCCACGCGCGCACCCCGGACGCCCTCAGCCTGGGCGGCGACCTGGCCAACCGCTTCGTCCCCGCCGGGGCGCGCAGCACCCTGGTCGCCCGCATCCACCTCGGCACCGCGGTCGTCGACCCCTCGGTGCACCCTCCGATCAACCTCGCGCTGGTCATCGACACCTCGGGCTCGATGGAGGGGCGGCCCATGGACGACGCCCGCGCGGCCAGCCTGGTGCTCCTCGACGCGCTGCGCGACGGCGACCGCCTGGCGGTGGTGACCTTCGACTCGCGCTCGGAGGTGATCTTCCCCTCGGCCGAGCTCGACCCCGCGCACCGCGCCGAGGCCCGCCGCCGCATCGGCGCCATGCGGGCCCGGGGCACCACCGACATGGCCAACGGGCTGCGCCTCGGCGTCGAGCAGGTGGCCGCGCACCTCAACGCCGCGGGCATCAACCGCGTGGTGCTGCTGGGCGACGGCGTGCCCAACGACCCGGCGACCATCGAGGCCACGGCCACGAGCGCGGGCCAGCACGGCATCTCCATCACCTCGATGGGGCTCGGCCTCGAGTACAACGAGACCCTGATGGGCGCGATCGCGCAGCGCTCCGGCGGGCACTTCCACTACATCGAAGACTCCGCCGCGGTGGCGACGGCCTTCCGCACCGAGGTGCTGCGCATGGAGCGCGTGGTCGCCCGCAACGCCACGGTGACGCTCAACCCCGGCCCCGACGTGCAGATCGAGGCGGTGCTCGGCCACGAGGCCGCGCGCACCGACGCGGGCGTGAGCGTGTCGCTCGGGGAGCTCACCGAGGGGGCCTCTCGCGACCTCATCGTGAGGCTCAACGTCCCGTCGCACCGGGCCGGCTCCCCGGTCGAGCTCATCGACGCCCGCCTCGCCTGGAACGACCCCGCCGCCCCGGGCGTGCGCTACGAGCGCGACGTCTTCCTCGGGGCGCGCGCCAGCAGCGACGCCGCGGAGATCGAGGGCGGCCGCAGCGCCGAGGTCGAGGCCGTCGCCGCGCAGGTGACCCTGGCCGTGGGCACCGTGGCCGCGATCCGCGAGGCCCGCAGCGGCAACGTCGCGCAGGCGAGCGCCCAGCTCGACCAGCTCCTCGACCGGGCGCGCCACGTCGCCCAGAACGAGTCCACCGCCGCGTACCACCGCCAGGTCGGCAACGTGAGCTCGCTGCGCCGCGCGCTCGGCCGCCCCTCGATCGCCGCCGCCACCGCCAGCTCCCCGGCCCCGTCGGCGCCCCCGCAGGCCGCGGTGAACTCCGCCCACGACGAGGCCCTCTCGGTCATCGACGGGTATTGAGCCTACGAGCGCGTGACGTCCGTCACGAAGAGCTCGTGCAGCGCCGCCGCCCCCTCCTCCAGCGCCCTCCGCTCCTCCGCGTCCTCCACCTCGCCGGCCCCCTCCTCGACGATGCGCGCGAGCGCCGCGGTCAGCACCGCGCGGTCGTCCTCCGTCGGCGCGAAGTCGTCGACGTCGAGGGCGGCTCCGGGCGCCGAGCGCCATCGGGCGAGCACCCCGTCGAGGCCGAGGATCACAGGGCGCAGCGCGTCGAGCCTCGCCGTGAGCCGATCGAAGACCGCCGACGGGGCCGACCAGCGGGCGCCGTCCTTCCAGGTGATCGTGCGGGTGTCGTGGTTCATGGTCTTCAGCCTAGTACCTCGCCGCAGGAGTTCTGACGGGTCGAGCAGAGCGCCTCGGAGGAGAAGAACCGCAAGGGTCGCTTAGGGTCGCAGAGGCTCGAAGGCATGGGCCGTGGGACGCTCGCGTTCTTCGCCGCGTCGCCCCTTCAGGGCCCGACGATTTCCTCCCCCTCGTCCTCCCTTGTGGCCCTACGCGACCCTTGCGGTTCTCATCCTCCGAGGTGCGCTCTGCTCAACCCGTCAGAACTCTTGCGACGCGGTACCAAGCCCGGCGCAGCGCGAGGGGACCTGCGCCGACGCGCCCCTGCGCAGCACGATCCCGAGGTGCGTGGCGACCGCGCGGGCGGCGCCGTCGCTCGGCCGGTTCACGATGCCCACGCCTGCGATGAACATCGCCGACGAGCCGCCCCCATCGAGCTTCATCCCCTCCCACGCGCCGAGGCCCAGGAGGATCTCCCCGAGCTCCCGGGCCGTCGCCCCGCTCGCGTTCTCGCTGCGCCCCTCGACCACCACCATGAGGAGCGTGTGTCCGTCGGCCGTGAGGCCGAGCGCGGTCCTCGGGTGCCGGTCGCTGTTGTGGGCGATCGCAGGGCTCTCGTGCACCACGCCGTGCACGAGCACGCGCTCGCGCACCGCGACGAGCTCCGTCCACGCGGCTGGCACCGCGCGCTCGTCGACCTCGTCGAGCACCGCGGCGCGTCCGCCGGGGCCCGCGACGAAGAGCGCGTCGTGGTGCTCGTGACGCCCCGCGGGCCACGACCGCCCCGCCCCGCGAGCCGGGCCCGTCGGGAGGAGCGGCCTCGCGTCGAAGAAGTAGTCCCCGTTGATCGCCGCCGCGGCACCCACGAGGCGAGCCCAGCTCGCCGGGGTCCTGGCCCCCTCCCCGGGCGCGGTGGCGCGCAGCTCGATGGCGGGGTCGCAGAGGTCCACGTAGAGCGCGTGCACCGTCGTGCGGAGCGCGCCATGGTGCACGACGCGCCGCAGGTAGCGCAGCCCGCGCGCGGGGTGCGTCACCCGGTCCTGCGCGTGCGCTGGGACGGCGAGCAGGGCGAGGAGCAGAAGGGCAACGGTCGGAGCGCGCACCAGGGGCGTCTCTCTATCCGAGCGCTCCCCCCGACGCCATCGGACCACTGACGCGGCTCCCGTGCGCCGCCGTCACCGCGCTCTCTTCGCCCCTCCCACAAACCTGACATCCAGCTGACAGATCGCTCCGTCATGGTGGAACTCAACCCCGGCACGGGCCCCTTTCGCCCCCCCCGACACCCATCGAGGACTCTCCCCCATGACCACCTTCCAGATCACCGCCCGCGGCCCCTACTCGCTCGCCTCGTCGGCCCGCTTCCTGTGCGGCTTCACCCCGGCGCAGGGCGCCTCCGCCACGCTCGCCGACGGACGCCTCGTGCTGGGCTTCCTCGACGAGTCGGGGTACGTCCCTCGCGTCGTGGCGCTCACCCAGCGGGGCGACGTCGTCTCCGGCGAGCTCGCCGCCGAGGCCTCCGCCCACGAGGCCGAGGCCGTCGCCCGGCAGGTCGCGCGCGTCCTCTCGCTCGACCACGACGCCCGCGGCCTCGCGGCGATCGGCGACCGCGACCCGGTGGTGGCGGGCCTCCTGGCGGCGTCGCCCGGGTTTCGCCCGGTGTGCTTCCCGTCGCCCTACGAAGCCGCCGTGTGGGGGGTGCTCGCGCAGCGCGTCGCGATGCCTGTCGCCGCGGCCATCAAGCAGCGCCTCGCCGTCGCCACCGAGACCGTCGCCGAGGGCTTCGGGCGCTCCTTCCACCCGGCGCCTGCGCCCGCAAGGCTCCTGTCGGTCGAGCGCTTCCCCGGCCTCACCGAAGAGAAGATCGCGCGCCTCCACGCCGTGGCCCGCGCCGCGCTCGACGGGCGCCTCGACGCCAGCACGCTCACCGCGATGCCCCGCGAGCAGGCGATCGAGCGGCTGCGCGCCATCCGCGGCGTCGGCCCGTGGACGGCCGAGCACGTGCTGCTGCGCGGCTGCGGCGTGGTGGACGCGATGCCGACCGCGGAGGAGCGCGTGCTGCGGGGCATCGCGGAGGCATACGGCCTCCCGGAGACGCCGACGCCCCAGCAGGCGCTCAGCCTCGCCGAGCGCTGGCGGCCGTTTCGGATGTGGATCGCCGTGCGGCTGGTGATGCACCTCGGCGCCTCCGGGCGATGGAGCCGCGGCCCCGCCCCGTCGGACGGCGGCGGTCTCGCGCCTCGGGAAGGCCCGGGCGGCTCACCGCGAAGGCCAGGCCCCCGCCCGTGAGCTCCTGTCCAGGCCTTGCGGCGCGGAGCGTCACTCGTTCGGGATGGTCGGCAGGAAGCCCTTGCGGAAGTCGAAGTGCCCCGTGGCATCGCTCCAGATGACTCCGGCGCGGACCTTCGTGCGGACCTTGAGTCGAGCGCGGTCGTTCTGGGTCTGGGGCGCGGGGACAGGCGTGTGCTTCATAGGGGGTGTGGTCCTCTCCGGCGATCGGCGTCGTGCTTGACATAAACCCTCCCGCCGCGCCGGAGCCTGAGATTACCGAACGCACGGCACACGGCACAAGCGCCCGGCGACGGGCGCATCGGCACCTTGAAAGGGGCTGGTGCCATGGGATCACAACGGTTGTGAGCGGGATCACAAGGGTTGTGAGCGATGACCATCACATCGTCAGCACCAGCTTGCCCACGGTGCGCCCCGACTCCAGCGCGGCGTGCGCCTCGGCCACCTGCTCGAAGCGATATCGCGTGACCGTCGGGGGCCGCAGTGATCCGTCGTCGAGCGCTGTGAGCAGATGGGACATCCCGCGCTCCATCAGGTCGGTGCGGTCGAAGAGGAAGCTCAGGTTGAAGGCCAGTACGCTGCGGCTCTCGGTGGTCAGTGACAGGGGGTTGAAGCGCGGCGTGCGCAGCCAGTCTGCCGCGAGCTTCAGCCAGTTGGGTCGCCCGCCCACCCGCGGCAGCATCGAGTGGAACCCGTACACCACCAGCCGCCCCATCGGCGCCGTGTGCCGGTAGCTCTCGCCCAGCGTCGACACCCCGTTGGCGTCGAGCACCACGTCGAAGCCGCGCGGCGAGGCCGCCTCCGCGCGACGCCAGAGGTCCTCCGTGGAGCGGTCGATGACCACGTCGGCGCCCAGCGCCCGCGCCGCCTCTACCTTCGCGGATGCGCCCACCACCGCGGTCACGTGGCACCCCGCGGCCTTCGCGAGCTGCACCAGCGCGCTGCCCACGCCGCCCGCCGCCGCGTGCACCAGCACCCGCTCGCCCGGCCGCGGGTGCGCCAGCTCGGCGAGCGCGACGTGCGCCGTCATGTGCACCGCCGGAAACGCCGCGGCCTCCGCCAGCGACAGCCGCGCCGGCCGCGCGAACACCTGCCGTCGTGGAACCACCACCTGCGACGCATAGCCGCCGAAGCGCGTGACGGCGAAGACCTCGCTCCCGAGGAGCGACGGGTCGACGCCCGTGCCGACGGCGCCGACGGTACCGGCGACCTCGAAGCCCGGCGTGATGGGCCATCCGACGTAGCGCTTCGCCGACTCGTAGAGCCCCATGCGCACCACGCAGTCGGCGTAGTTGACGCCCGCGAAGGCCACGTCGACGCGCACCTCGCCGTCGCCGACCGCGGGCGTCGCGGCCTCGACGATGCGCAGCTCCTCGTAGCCGCCGGCGCGGGCGATCGTGACCTTCCTCACGCGCCGACCTCCAGCACCCGCAGCGTGATGCGGCCGCGCGGTCGGTCGATCTCCACCTCGTCGCCAGGCGCCGCGCCGAGCAGCGCGCGACCTACCGGCGAGGCGATGCTCCACCCGCGCCCCGTGAGCTCGAACTCCTCGGGGCTCACCAGCGACTCTTCGCGACGACCCTCCGCGTCGGACTCCACCGTGACCCGCGCCCCGAGCACCACGCGCGCGGGCGGATCAGCCGGGACGAGCACCGCGCGGTCGAGGGCTTCGGTGAGGAGCTTGCGGCGCGCGAGATCGTCTGTGGTCGCGGCCTCCGCGCGCAGGAGGTCGGCGGCGCCGCGAGTGAGTCGAACGATCGCCGCGAGCGCCGGGCGCGGAACGATCGGCGCGGCGTCGACGGCGTCGTCCTCGCGCGTGAAGGCCTTGCTCATGGAGCGAGCGTGGAGCCCCGCCGAGCGGTTGGAAAGGTTGTTCGTGAGAGGGGGGAGGGCCCCATAGGCGTCAACCGTCGATCGACCGCCGAGCGGCGCTACCCGTGCTCGCCGTCGTCGTCGGTCGTCGGCGTGAGCCGCGCGCCGTCGACGCAATGCTCCAGCCGCGCCTTCTGCCTCGCCTCGATCTCCCGCTCGGCCTTCGTGCGGCCGTGCAGGCGCACGTTGGTCTCCGCGCGCTTCTTTGCCTCGGCCTTCGCCCTGGCCTTGCGAAACTTGTTGAGGTTCACGACGTTCGACACGCCGCGATCGTGACGTGTTCGGCGCGGCGGATCCACCGAAGCCTGCGCGGCTGAGGATGCGATCGAGGGTCGGCGGGGGCGCCGGGCGAGCGGGCGCCGAACCTGGGGCCTCCAGCGCCTTTCCGACCACGGCGCAGTCCATCGCGCTCCCGTCGTCGTGCCTCACCACGCGTGCCTGCATCCGCTTCCAGGCCCGCGGCGCCAGCGTGTGGCGGCTCCTGAACCCCGGCTTGTCCGTCGACTCCATTCGCATCAACCGACTGCCCCCTCAAGGGCGCCGTCGGTGGGCGGACCTCTCTTCTCACACGCCGAACTCCTCTCGAAAGCCCTCGACGTCGAAGCCCTGCGTTTCAGCAAGCGCGAAGAGCGCCTCCGCGCCCTGCGGGTCCGGGGGAGATCCCTCCCCCCGTTGGACCATGTACGCGAGCATCGCGGTCGCGCGCCCGTTGCCCGCCTCGGAGGCGCGTCGATACCACGCCTGCGCGGTCGCCTCGTCGCGCGGGACCCCGCTGCCGCTCGCATAGAACGACCCGAGGTTGTAGCAGGCGCGCGCTTGTCCGAGCGCTGCGGCGCGCTGGCACCACGCTCTCGCGACGCTGTCATCCGGAGCGGTCCCCTGCCCCGTCGCGTAGAGGACGTAGAGCTCGAACATCGCGTCGGCGCACCCGCGCGCCGCGGCGCGCTCGTGCAGGGCGACGCAGGCCGCGAGGTCCTGAACGCAGCCGTAGCCGTGACACGTGAGGAGCCCGAGGGTGAAGGTGATCCGCCCGTCGGGGTCCTCGTCGAGGCGCGCTGCGAGCGCGTCATGGACGGCGCCCGCGTTGGGGGGATCGGGGATCCCGGCCGAACGCAGCGCGATCACGGCTTGCGACAGGAGCCCCAACGCCTCCGCGGATCTCAGGAGGACCGCCTCCCCGGCACATCGCGCCGCCGACTCGGGGGACACGTGGAGCCCGTTCAGGTCGGCGTGGTAGCGCGCGAGGCCGGTCCACGCCGCAGCCACGCCGCGCGCTCCGAGCGCGTGGTAGGTCGAGACCATCTGCTCGACCTCGGCCACCGGGAGGATCCCGAGGATCCCGTCCCCGCGCAGCACGCGCATCCGGGTCTCTTCGCACAACGCGAGCAGCCAGTCGTCGTCGGTTCCCATGCCCGCGCGAGGATGACCACGGCGGGCGACACCGTCCAGAACGCGCGCGTCGACCGACGGCGGAAGCGCCTTGGGGAAAGCGACGCGGCACCCTCGCTGGCAAGCGACGCGCTACGGCCCTACGTGCCGCCGTTCGTAGCGAGCGGTCGACCGTGGCGAGCGCCCCGCGTTCCAGGGGTGCCGCGGCTCGAGGAGGCGGAACTCCATCGCGCCGTCGGTCGGTCCATCGGCGGACGTGGCCTCGCCGAAGGCCTCCACGTCGCACGGCGGGACGCCCCGCGCGGTCATCCAGTCGGCGACCATCTCGGCGCGGCGCAGGGCGAGGGCGGCGGTCTCGGCGCGAGCCACCACGGCCACCCGGTAGACCCAGCGCGACGCGCGCACGGCGTCGGCGATGGCGTCGATGGTCGCGGTGCTCGCGGCGTCCCATCGCGCTGCGCCTCGGGCGAAGGTCAACGGACCCGACACGTCGAGGCGCTCACCCGACACCAGGACGAGCCCCGGACAGCCGGCGCGCGGAGCCTCGATCGAGGGTGCGCCCGGCGCGTCGGGGCAGGCATCCACGGTGTCGGTCACGGTGTCGTCGTCTCGATCGGGGGCGGGGCAGCCCTCGCGCGCCGCGTCGGGCCTGAGGCCCATCGGGGCGTCGGGGCAGCGGTCGACGGCGTCGGCGACGGTGTCGCCGTCGCGATCCGGGGTCGGGCAGCCGGGGCGGCTCGGGTCGGGTCGGGGGCCGGGCGGTTCGGTGGGGCACGCGTCGTGGCTGTCGAAGACCCGGTCGCCATCGACATCGCCGTCGGGGCATCCCGGGCGACTCCGATCGGGGTGGTCTCCCGGGATCTCTGAGCGGCAATGGTCCTCGTCGTCGTACACGCCGTCGCCGTCGAGGTCGGTGCGCAGGCAGCCCGCGCAGCGGGGCTGGCGCGGCGCCTCGCGCGCGGCGCGGGGCTCGCTGGGGCAGCGATCGACGAGGTTGGGGACGCCGTCGCCGTCGCGGTCCTGATCGCCGAACACGAGCGCAGCGCCGGAGGGCGGGGCGGGGGTCGGACACCCCCTCGGCGGGTCCGACGGGGTCGCGGGCGTCGGGTGGAGAACGACCTCCTCCCGCATCGAAAGCACGAGGTACGTGATGCGGTTGTTCTGCGCGCGGTGGGCGGCGCTGTCGTTGCGCACGAGCGGGCGCTCCAGGCCGTAGGGGCACGCCTCCAGGCGGCTCGCGTCGATGCCGCGGCTCACGAGGTGGTCGCGCACCGCGTCGGCCCGGCGCCGGGTGAGCGCCCGCGCGCCCGCGACGCCCGCGCGGTCGTCGGTGTCGCTCATCAGCTCCAGCGACGTGATCTGAACGTTGCGTGCGAGCATGTCGGCCACGGGGTCGAGGGCCTCTCGCACCTCGGGCCTCAGGTCGGCCGAGCCTGGGCGAAAGGGCACCGGACGGACGATGTTCACGACATCGCGGTCGGAGACGATGTCGCTGCCGGTGGGGCGCGTCGGGCGCCGCGCGAGCACCGTCGGGGGGTCGGAGCGCGTCGGACGTCGCTCGTAGCGCGCCGAGATCCCCGCCGCCGCCGCCGCGATGCCGAGCGCCACGACGGACGCGATCGCGTTGCCGCTCGTCGCCCCTCGACTCGTCGGATCCATCGCGCGAAGCTCCCACGACGCACGCGGCGGCGGCAACCGCTTCCGCGGCCCGTGCGGCCGGGCAAACGGGGTAAGGTGCCGGCCGCGCCGCGGCCCCGTCAGGCTCTCCGGGCGCGAGGAGGGACCCGTTGGCCAGCAGTCCAGGCAACCCGCAGGACGTCGACGTGAAGGGCCACGCGCGCTTCCTCGCCGACGTGCTCCCCGCCGAGAAGCGGTACATCGAGCGGCGTCGCCAGGCGATCGACCCCGCCGCGTCGCTCCCGCGCCCGCCGACCGCCGCGCCCTCCACGGCCGACGGCCTCGTGGGGCTCGCGCTCTCGGGCGGCGGCATCCGCTCGGCGGCGTTCAACCTCGGGGTGCTCCAGGCGCTGCACCGGCGCGGGGTCCTCCCCAGCGTCGACTACCTCTCCACCGTCTCGGGCGGCGGCTGGATCGGCGCGGCGCTCCAGGCGCTCCTCGCGTCCGACGCGAGGGCCCCCGCGCCCTTCCCCTTCGCCACCTCCGGCGAGCACTCCTCCGCGAGCCCTGCGCTCGGCTACCTGCGGGCCCGCGCCGAGACGCTGGTGCCGCTCGGTCTCGGCGGCGGGGTGAGGGCGCTGGCGCTGCTGGTGCGCGGCCAGCTCCTCACGTGGTCGCTGCTGCTGCCGGTGGTGATCTTCCTGGTGTGCGCGTCGTCCCCGCTGGTGACGGTGTACCTCGACTGGTGCTTCGAGCGGCACGGGCTGCTGCTCCACCCGCCGCGACCGGGCTGGCTCCCGCCGTGGCAGTGGTTCACCGAGGGCTCCCGCCAGCTGCTAGGCCTCGCCGTCGCCTGGAACGCCCTCACCATGGTGTTCCTCTCCTTCTCCCGCCTGTCGCCCTCCCTCCGCCGCCGACTCGAGCGCTCCAGCGGCGTGGCCCTCGCCGGCGCCCTCGTGGCCCTCGTGATGGAGCTGCAGATCTACGTCATCATCCGCTGGTACCACGCGGTGATGTACCCCCCGGCGGGTCACGCCTTCCCCTGGGAGCGGGTGCTCCAGGTCGTGCTCGCGGGGGCGGTCGCCACGTGGCTCGTCGCGCGCTTCGTCCCGTACGGGCGCCAGCTCGCGCGGCCGGTGATGCTCGCGGCGGCCCTCGGGGTGTCGGTGGCGGTGCCGTACGCGACCTACCTCGTGGCCGTGAGCGCCTTCCTGCGGCGCTACCCCACCGCCGACTCCGCCGGGTGGATGACCGACGTGCTCGCGCCCTCGTGGTGGCCCTCGGCGGCCCTCGCGGCCTTCGTGTTCGCGATCGTCCTGCACGCCAACCGCGTCTCGCTTCACGGCTTCTACCGGGGCCGCCTGAGCCGGATGTTCCTGCTGCGCGCGCTCCCTCCCGCGGAGGGCGGCGACGGGCGCCCGGGGGTCGGCTCGGCCGAGGCGGTGCACCTCTCCGAGATCAACCGCGACGGATCGTGGGCGCCCTACGCGCTGCTCAACGCGGCGCTCAACCTCCAGGGGGTCGACGACGCCTCGCTGCACGGTCGGCAGTGCGACTTCTTCGTCTTCAGCCGCTACTTCGTGGGCTCCGACCGCGTGGGCTACTGCGCCACGCGCGACATGGAGGCGCTCGTCACCGACCTCGACCTCGGCACCGCGATGGCCGTCTCCGGCGCCGCGGCCGCGCCCAACATGGGCACCTACACCGCGGGCGCGACGGTGTCGCTGATGACCTTCCTCAACATCCGCCTGGGCTACTGGCTCCCGCACCCGGGCCGCGTCTCCCCTCGCCCCGTGGCCGCGAGCGGGCCGGGCCGACTCCGCTGGTACCCCGCGGGCCTCACCTGCTACCTCCGCGAGCTGCTCAGCCGCATCGATGACCACGGCGACCTGGTGTTTCTCACCGACGGCGGACACCTGGAGAACACCGGTGCGTACGAGCTGCTGCGCCGCCGGTGCGCGGTGGTCATCGCGAGCGACGCCGAGGAAGACCCGGCGCTGGCCTTCGGCGGGCTCGCGGCGCTGGTGCGGTACGCGCGCATCAGCCTCGGGACCGAGATCGAGCTCGACGTGAGCGCGCTTCGGCGCGACGCGAAGGGCCACTCCGCGGCGCACGCGGTGGTCGGGACGATCCGCTACCCCGCCATCGACGGCGCGCCCGCGGAGACGGGGACGCTCGTGTACCTGAAGGCGACGGTGACGGGCGACGAGGACGTGCTCATCGAGGAGTACCGCTCGCGCAACGACGACTTCCCGCACCAGTCGACGGCCGACCAGGTCTTCGACGAGGCGCAGTTCGAGGCGTACCGCTCGCTCGGAGAGCACGCCGTCGGGCGCGGCACGGAGGCGGGGGCAGAGGCGCTGCCTGGGTGGATCGCGTCCCTGACGTCACGGGCGTAGCGAGCCGGCGGCGAGCAGCCGGCGCGAAGCGCTTGCAGCCACAGTACGCTCGCGCGATGGCGAAGAAGAAGGTCGCGCCCACCCTCGAGACCCGCTGGGGGCATCGCATGCCCGATCCGCTGCCCGAGCTCGCCGTCGACGACGATGGGGCCGCGCGCGTGCAGCGCCATCTCCGCAACGGTGGCGGCGACCCCGAGGCGGAGCGAGCGATGCAGGCGCCCACACCGCCCGTGACCGACCTGCTGCTGCGCTACCTCGCGTTGCCCGAGAGCGCCGACCTCGGCTCGGCGCCATGGGACCAACGCACCTATGACGCGCTCGACCCGGCGGGTCGTCGGCTGTACCGCAGCACGCACCGCAAGGTGGAGGTCGTGCGCCACCCACGAAGCTGGGGGCTGTTCTTCGCGGCCCGCGCCCTGGCCCCCTCGCCGGAGGGTCGCGCCCTCGTCCTCAGGCGCTTTCGCGAGGGCACCCCCGACGCGCGCGAGCAGATCGCACGGGCGCTGACCGAGGTGCCGGAGCGCCTCGGCGTCGTCGAGCTCGACGCCCTCTCGACGATGCTGGACGGCGACGCCACACCGGACTCGCTCCGCGCGCTCGGCTACGGCGCCTGGGCCGCGTATCGGCGAGACCCGGCGGCCGCGTTCGAGCGTCTCGCGCCTCGCCTCGACGCCCGCGCCATCGACGACACCGCCGGACGTCAGCGGGCCATCGCCGTGCTCGTCGTGCTGTCGAAGGAGACGCGACTCGACGCGCGCTGGGGCGGAGCGATCCGTCCGTTGCTGCGCGACCGGCTGCTCGGCGGGTACGCCGTCTGGGCCCTCGACGCGTGCCCCCTCGACGCGTCATGGGTCGACGACCTGCTCGCGTACCTCCACCTCGATCCGAGGATCGTGAACGTGTTCGACCTGCAGGCGCTGAAGCTCCTCGCTCACCTCGCCGACCCGGGCGCCGTCGACGTCTTTCTCGAGGCCCTCGCGAAGAACAGCACTGCCCTCGACGTGGTGCTCGCAGCCTTCGAGCGCCTCCCCGATGAGCGGCTGCGCGCGGCCTTCGGGCAGTGGGTCGAGGCGCGCGAGCGAGAGGGCGTGCCGCCCGACTGGCCCCCGCTCGTTCGGGCGAGGGCGCTGCTGGCCCGCCCCCGCGCCAGCGCCGAAGACGCACCCGCGGTGCCCGCTGAGGTCGGGCCCATGCCCATAGGGAAAGCGGCTCATGGGCCCGTCGGGGTGAAGGGAGCCGACGGACGAGTTGGCCGGGGTGACCAGCGCGGCGCTTGACGCTGCGAGCGACGTGCTTCGGTTGTTGGCATGATGCTCTTTCCCATCG
>SCUS01000175.1 GCA_004297725.1 Myxococcaceae bacterium
TCTACTACGAGCAGGCCGTGAAGACCGCTCGCGAGGCGGGCTCGGGCATGGCGACCGGTCGCCGCCAGTATGAGCCGCTGCTCATCCGCAAGCGCATCGACAAGTCCTCGCCGCTCCTCGCCAAGGCGCTCGTCGAGAACCAGGTCATCGAGGGCAAGTTCAAGTTCTTCCGCCCGAACCCCAACGGCGACGGCACGACGGAGCAGTTCTACACCGTCGAGATCAAGCAGGGCCGCATCGCCTCGCAGAAGCAGATCGTGCCCGACACGATCGTCCCCGCGACCTCGACCGAGCCCCCCCTCGAGGAGGTCACCTTCCTCTATCACACCATCTCGTGGACCTACACGAACGGCGGCATCACGCACGAGGACACCTGGAACCAGAACCGCTGATCGCGGTCTGATCCCACGCCTCTCGCGGAGCCCCCGCGGCGACCACCCTCACGGGTGCCGCTTCGGGGGCTTCGGCCATTTCGCACCCAGCGCCGAGGGACTAGCCTTCCGCGCAGATGCTCACCTTCAGCGATGACCCGCGCGCCGCCGAGCAGCAGATGCAGGCGATCATCTGGTACATGACCGCCATCGGTCACCTCGACGGGGACTTCGACGAGAGCGAGCGGGAGTACGTCCGCGACCACGTCGCGCAGCTCGTCATCCGCCGCGCCAACGCCGCCCTCGCCCACGACCCCGAACTGCACGCGAGCGTGGTGGAGAAATGGACGGCGCACTTCCACGAGGTCGCCGACGGCGTCGCCGCGGAGGTCGGCGCGTACTTCACCGAGTCCGTCGCCGAGGGGGAGAACGCCGACCAGTTCGTCACGGCGAAGCTCAAGCTCCGGTGCTTCGAGCTCTTCCAGCGCTTCGACGCGCCGGGCCGACGGCAGCTCCTCACCGTGGCCGACGCCATGATCGAAGCCGACGGCGTGGTGCACCCCGCGGAGGCGGAGTTTCGCTCCGAGCTCGCGGCGCTGCTCGACGCGCCGGAAGAACTCCCGGAGATCGACGTCGAGCCGCTCACCGACGGGATGACCTTCATCGAGGCCCCGGAGGTGCGCGTCCCCAGGCAGGACGACCACCCCCTCCTGCAGTCCTTCGAGCGCGACTGGGACCGCGACCCCTCGGCCTTCGCCACGCAGGCGGTGGAAGACCTCAAGCTCATCCGCGCGGTGCACGAGCGCCTCGACGCGATGCGCGCCGCGGGCAAGGGGCGCCTCGCGGGCGTGAAGGACGTCGGCGCCTTCGCGGGGCAGGAGCCCTTCCTCGACGGGCACGTGCACGTGCTGCCGCCGAAGCCCTCGATGGAGTACGAGCTGCTGGTCATCGGCGACCTGCACGGCTGCTACTCGTGCCTCAAGGCCGCGCTGCTCCAGGCGGACTTCTTCGCCAAGGTGGTGGCCCACCGCAGCGACCCCGCGCACAACCCGGCGATGAAGCTGGTGCTGCTCGGCGACTACATCGACCGCGGGCGCTTCAGCTACAACGGCATCCTGCGCGCGGCGATGTCGATCTTCCTCATCGCCCCCGACGACGTGTACCTGCTGCGCGGAAACCACGAGTACTACGTCGAGCTCAACGGCCGGGTGCTCGCGCCGGTGCGGCCCGCGGAGGCCATGACCTCGCTCCAGGGCATCGCCTCGCAGGAGGTCTTCGGCGCGTACATGAAGCTCTTCGAGGCGCTGCCCAACACGCTGATCTTCGACCGGACCATGTTCGTGCACGCGGGCGTCCCCAGGGACGACGCCTTCCGGGAGAAGTACAGGGACCTCTCGTCGCTCAACGACAGCGACCTGCGCTTCCAGATGCTCTGGAGCGACCCGAGCACCGCCGAGGTGGTGCCGCCCGAGCTGCAGAACGCCAACGCGCGCTTCCCCTTCGGGCGAAAGCAGTTCCGCCACTTCATGAGCGCCCTCGGGCTGCGCACCATGGTGCGCGGGCACGAGCGCGTCATCGAGGGCTTCCGCAAGGTCTACGACGACAGCGACGCGATGCTGCTCAGCCTCTTCTCCGCGGGCGGCAAGACCAACGACGACCTGCCCCCGACCAGCAACTACCGCGAGGTGACCCCCATGGCCCTCACCATCCGCCACCGCAACGGCGTGAGCGAGGTGGCGCCCTTCGTCATCGACTACGCCCGCTACAACGACCCCAGGCTCAACCAGTTCTTCCAGGCTCGTCTGGCGGGCTGAGCACCGCGGCGACGGCTTACCGCACAGGTGCGGCGACCTGCCGCACGACCTCCTCCTCACCGCCGCTCGGACGCCACGAAATTCTCCGGTCCCGCCGCGCGCGGCACGAGCCCTGCCCTACGAGGTGGGTTCAATGGAATCCCTCCCTCTATTCGTGTCGTCGGGCGCGCGCCCCTCGGCTCAACCCTCGTTGGTTCGATCGTGATGCGCTGGGTCGCCACGCTCGGCTTCGGAGCCGTCTGCGCCGCCGGCGCGCTGGGGATGCGTGGGCTCGTGAGCCCGGCACCCTCGCCCGCTCCTGCCTCCGCCGCGGCGCCTCGCTGCGACAGGCCCGAGGGGGGCCCCCGGGTGCAGGTGTCGGAAAATTTCCTACGCCGCTTCGGAATCCAGACGACCCGGGTCGCCACCCGGGCGCTCGCGCCGGCGCTCGACCTCGTCGGCTCGGTGGACTTCGACCCCGACCACGTGGCCGACGTGGGCGCGCGCATCCGCGGCCGCGTGACGCGCGTGCTCGTGGGGGCCGGCGACGCGGTGGAGGTCGGCACCCCGCTGGTCGAGATCGAGAGCGTGAGCCTCGGCGACGTGACGGCCTCGCGAGTCTCCGCGCAGGCCCAGGCCGCCGCCGCGCGCGCTCGCCTCGCCCGGGAGACGGACCTCTACCGCCAGCAGCTCACCACGGCCCGCGCCGTGGAGGACGCCCGGGCTGACCTCGCGCGCTTCGAGGCGGAGGCCAGCGGCGCGGCGCAGCGGCTCGCGGCCATGGGCGCGGGCTCCGGCGCGGGGCGGCACGTGGTGCTGCGGGCCCCCATCGCGGGGCGGGTGATTCGCCGGGACGTCATCGTGGGCCAGACCATCGACGACACCAGCAGCGTGATGCGCATCGCCGACCTCACGCGCGTCTGGGTGCAGCTCGACGTCTACGAGATGGACCTCGCGAGGGTGCGCGTCGGCGACCGCGCGGAGATCAGGGTGCAGGGCGCCGGGCCGCCGGTGACCGGCGAGGTGAGCCACGTGGACGCCACCATCGACCTGCGCACCCGCGCGGCGAAGGTTCGCGTCGAGGTGGCCAACGCCGACCTCCAGCTACGGCCGGGGCAGTTCGTCTCGGCGCGGCTGCGCACGGCGGCGGCGGGCGTGCGGGAGGTGACCGCGGTGCCGCGCAGCGCGGTGGTGCAGATCGAGGGTCGCCCGGCGGTCTTCGTGGTGCGCGCGCCGAGGGAGTTCGAGGCCGCGACGGTCGCCCTCGGCGAGGTCGACGGCGACCACGTGGGGGTCATCCGCGGGCTCGGCGCGGGCGACGAGGTCGTGACCGACGGGGCCTTCGCGCTGAAGAGCGAGATGCTCCGATGAGGGGGCGCCGACATGATTGACGCCATCGTCCGAGCGGCGATCCGGCTGCGCGTCGCGGTGCTCTGGGGCACCGCGGTGGTGCTGGTCGTCGGGTTCATGATCGCGCGGGGACTGCCCATCGACGCGGTGCCGGACATCACCAACGTCCAGGTGCAGGTGCTCACCGACTCCCCGGGGCTCTCCGCCGAGGAGGTCGAGCGCTACGTCACCCTGCCCGTGGAGACCGGCCTCAACGGCCTGCCCAACCTGCAGGAGATCCGCTCGGTGACGCGCGCGGGCATCTCCGCGGTGACCATCGTCTTCAACGACGACATCGACGTGTGGTTCGCGCGACAGCTCGTCTCCGAGCGGCTGCGGAGCATCGAGGCCGACGTGCCGGCGCAGTTCGGCAGGCCCGAGCTCGCGCCGGTGTCCACCGGCCTCGGGGAGATCTACCAGTTCGTGCTGCGCAGCGACCGGCACTCCGCGATGGAGCTGCGCACCATGCTGGAGTGGGACGTCGCGCCGCGGCTGCGCAGCGTCCCTGGGGTGATCGAGGTCAACGCCCTCGGCGGCGCCCGCAAGCAGTACGAGGTCGCGCTCGACCCGCAACGGCTGGCGGCGCACCGGATCACCATCGGCCGCGTGCTCGAGGTGCTGGCGCGCAACAACGCCAACGTCGGCGGCGGCTGGATCGAGCGAGGCGCGGAGCAGTTCACCATCCGCGGCGAGGCGCAGCTCCGCGACGTGGCGGACCTCGCCTCGGTGGTCGTGGCGACGGACGCGGACGGCACGCCGATCCAGATCAGGCACCTGGGCGAGGCGCGCACCGGGGCGGCGCTCCCGCAGGGCGTGGTGACCCAGGACGGCCGGGGCGAGGTGGTCAGCGGCATCGTGATGATGCTGCTGGGGCAGAACTCCCGCACCGTCGTGCACAGCGTCCACGACCGGGTGGAGGAGCTGCGGCGCACGCTGCCCGCGGGGGTGCACATCGACGAGGTGTACGACCGGGCGCAGTTCATCGACCGCACGCTGGCGACGGTGGGCAACAACCTGCTGGAGGGCGCGCTGCTGGTGTCGCTGGTGCTGCTGGTGCTGCTGGGATCGCTGCGCGGCAGCCTGCTGGTCACGCTCGGCATCCCCTTCGCGATGCTCCTCGCGGTCTTCGGGATGCGGCAGCTCGGCGTCACGGGCAACCTGATGTCCCTCGGGGCGATCGACTTCGGGTTCCTGGTGGACGGGCCCATCGTGATGCTGGAGGCCGCGCTCGCGCGCCTCGCGCTGCACGACATCAACCAGCAGAACTACCGTGACGCGGTGGCGGCCTCGGTACGCCAGGTGGCGCGGCCGGTGGTGTTCTCGGTGCTCATCATCCTGCTGGTGTACCTGCCGCTGCTGGCGCTGGAGGGCACCGAGGGGAAGATGTTCCGCCCGATGGCGACCACCATGGCGCTGGCGCTCGGCGGCTCGGTGGTCTTCGCGCTGGTGGTCTTCCCCGCCGGCGCGGTGACCTTCCTGCGCCCGCCGAAGAAGCCCGGCGCCCACGGGCTGCTGCACCGCCTGGAGGCGCCGTACTCGCGCGCCGTGACCTGGGCGGTGAAGCAGCGCGCCGCCCTCTTCATCGCCTCCGTCGCGGCGCTGGCGGCCACGGTGCCGGTGGCGGGGAGCCTCGGGGCGGACTTCGTCCCTCGCATCGACGAGGGCGACATCGTGGTGGCCATCCGGCGCATCCCCTCCATCGGGATCAGCGAGGCGCGCCGGCTCGACCTCGCGACCGAGCGGGTGCTCGCGCGCTTCCCGGAGGTGGTGACCTCGCTCGCCATGACGGGCCGCGCGGAGGTCGCCACGGACCCGGTCGGCATGGACAACACGGACATCCTCGTGCACCTGCGGCCGAAGCGGGAGTGGACCAGCGCGCACGACCTCGACTCGCTCGGCGAGCTGATGAAGACCGCCATCGAGCGGGAGGTGCCGTCGACCTTCGTGTCGATCTCGCAGCCCATCGAAGACCGCACCAACGAGCTGATCTCCGGCTCCCGCGCCGACGTGGCGATCCACCTCTTCGGCGAGGACCTCAACGTCATGACCGACATCGGCAACCGCATCGGGCAGCTCATGCGCGGGACGCCGGGCGCGGGCGACGTGCGCGTCGAGCGGGCGCTGGGGTTCCCGATGATGCAGGTGCGGGTCGACCGGCAGCGGCTGGCGCGGCACGGCGTGGCCGCGGACGACGTGCTCGCGGCGGTCGAGGCGACGCGCCAGGGGCGGCGCGTGGGCGTGATGTTCGAGGGCAAGAAGCGCTTCGACCTGCGGGTGCTGCTGCCGCCGATCGGGCGCGGCGCGGAGAGCATCGAGGCGCTGCCGGTGGGCAACACCGAGGGCTCGCTGATCCCGCTGGGCCAGGTGGCCGACGTGACCGAGGAGGACGGGCCCGCGCAGATCAGCCGGGAGGGCATGCAGCGGCGCCTGCGCGTCGAGGTGAACATCCGCGGCAGAGACCTCGTGGGCTTCGTCGACGACGCGCGCGCCCGGGTCGAGCGCGAGGTGCGGCTGCCGCAGGGCTACCGCGTCGAGTGGAGCGGGCAGTTCGAGAACTTCGCCCGCGCGAGCGCCCGCCTCGCCCTGGTGGTGCCGGTGAGCCTCGGGCTCATCGTGGGGATGCTCTTCCTGATGTTCGGCAACGCGCGCTACGCGCTCGCCGTGTTCTCGGGAGTGCCCTTCGCGCTCATCGGGGGCATCGTCGCGCTCAAGCTGCGAGGCATGTCCTTCAGCCTGCCCGCGGCCATCGGGTTCATCGCCCTCTGCGGCATCGCCGTGCTCAACGGCGTGGTGATGGCGAGCGAGATCCGGCGGCGCGTGGCCGAGGGCGCCGACCCGGATCGGGCCCTGGTCGACGGCGCGGTGGCGGTGCTGCAGCCGCTGCTGCTCACGGCCACGGTGGCGGCGCTGGGCTTCGCCCCGATGGCGATGTCGACCTCCGCGGGCAGCGAGGTGCAGCAGCCGCTCGCGACGGTGGTCATCGGCGGCCTGGCCTCGAGCACGCTGCTGGGCATCTTCCTGCTGCCGGCGCTGCTGCGAGCGATCGCGGTGCGGCCCCCGAAGGAGCCCGCGCAGGAAGAGACGGCCGTGGTGGAAGAGGCCTGAGCGAGGGGCTGAGGGGCGGGGGACGACCGCGTCCCCACCGCCCTTCGCTCCCCGGACGGGAGCTACTGCACCGATCCGAAGAGCATCACCGCGATGCCCACCAGCGCTGCCGCCAGCAGCGCCGACGCGCCGACGCGCAGCGCGGTGTTCACTGCTCCGACCCCGAGGCGCGGTCGAGCTCGATGCGAGCGAGCCACGCCTCTCTCAGCACCTCCAGCGCGCGAGCCGCCAGCACCAGCCGCTCGCGCCTCGCCTCCTGCACCCGGAACCACTCCAGGTTGCCCGCGGTCCACGTCACCGTGGTCTGCTGCTCGAGGTTCGCCGCCGCGGGGAGCGCGCGCTGCTCCAGCACGTCGAGCTCCTCCAGGGCGCTCTCCAGCCTGGCCCCCGCCGCCTCCACCTCGCGAGACACCACCCGCTGAAGGATCCGCGCGTCCGCGCGCGCCGCCGAGGCCTCCGCCGAGGACACCGCGCGCTCGCCCTGGGCCCGCCGCACGAAGGGGAGCTCCCACCGCAGCGACAGCCCGAGCGAGCTCGCCGTCTCCTGCGGCCCCACGGCCACCTGCTGACCCTCCAGGCCCACGGTCAGCGGCGCGACCGCCTCGCGCCCCTGCCGCACCCCCCTCGCCGAGGCCTCCGCCCCGACCGCCTGCGCCGCGCGCACCTCCCCACGCCGCGACCCCGCGGCGCTCGCCGCGCGCGCGATCGTGTCCGCGGTGGGTCGCGACGGCGCGCCCAGGGGCGCCACCTCGATCGGGGAGCGCCCCGGCAGGTCGAGCGCCATCCGCAGCGCGTCGGCCGCCTCGCGCCCCAGCCGCACCGCCCTCGCCACGTCCGCCTCGGCCGCCGCGCGCTCGCGCTGCACCATCGCCCGGTCGAGCGCCGTCGACTCGCCCGCCGCGAGCCTCGCCTCGATGCGCCCCTCGGCCTCCTGCGCCGACGCGAGCCTCGACCGCTGGATCGCCTCCAGCGAGCGCGCCACCCCGACCGACACCCACGCCGCGCGGGCCTCGGCCTCCGCCGCAGCCCGCTCCGCGTCGAGCCGCGCCGTGCCTACCCGCACGCCCGCCTCCGCCTCGCGAGCGCGCGCCCGGCCGACCCCGGCGAGGTCGATGGGCAGCCCGAGGGAGACTGCGTAGGTGAGCGCGCCGTAGTTCGGCAGACCCGGCAGCGCGATCATGCCGAGGGTGGGGTTGCCGACCCGGGGGAGCTCCCCGAAGACGCGGCCGGCCTGCGCGACCCGCAGCGCGTGCTCGGCGCGGCGCACCCGAAACGCCGAGCGGCGGGCGCGGGCGCGGACGTCCGAGTCGGTCCAGACGGTGGGGAGCTGATCACGGGGAGGGTCGGCGAGGGGCTGGGCGGAGACCGGCCGTACCCCCGCCAGCGCGACGGCGCAGACGGCGAGCGCGACGCGCGTCGAGCGACGCAGAAGCGAGTGTGGTTGGGACATCGTGCTGCCGCATTAGCAAGACACGAGCCTCGGCGCCCGAGACAAGGGCCCGGAGGGGGAGGCTCAGCGCACGCGGTGGGTGAGGGCGAGGCCGAAGCCGTAGGCGTCGAGGCCCGCGGGGGAGACGGCGGGGAGCATCGCCTGGCCGCTGATCTCGACGGAGGCGCTGACCCGGCCGCGCAGCACCAGGCCGAGCTGCACGTTGGGCTCCGTCGCGTCGGAGCGGAAGGCGTTGCCGAGCTGCACGCCCGAGACGATCCCGACGGCGAAGCCCTGGGAGACGCCGAGCAGCAGGCGCACGGGCACGTTGAGCACGTTGCGGATGGTGGCGCCCTCGCTCAGCACGAACTGCATGAACATCCCGCCCTCGATGCGCAGCCGCGCCGAAGGGAGCGCGAGCTGCAGGGGCACGCCCACGCCCACGCTCCACGCGCTGGCCTCGGCGATGGGCGCCTGGAGCAGTGCCTCGACGCCGACGCTGAAGGGCTGCGACCCGTCGTCGAGGAAGGAGTACCGGAGCTTCAGCCAGGGGTTGCCGATGAAGCGGTTGCCGGTCTGGAAGACGTCGTCGCGAAACACCCTGCCGTAGCGGTCGGCGGCGAGGAGGGTCGAGAAGCGCAGGCCCGTGCCGAAGTCGAGCTGGAGGTGCTTGCCGAGGCCGGCGCTCAGGTCGAAGGAGAGCCCGAGGCCGCCGTTGGAGCGGCTGAAGCCGAGGCTGCCGAGGGTGCTGTACGCGAAGCCCGCGCCCCACTGGAGGGTGACCACCCCGGCGGGGAGGGAGAGCGGGCGGGTGAGCAGCGGCGGCAGGGGAGAGCGCGGCGGCGGCTGCGCCTCGGGGCGAGCGACCCCCGGCGGCGGGAGCGGCGCCACGGGCTGCTCGAGCGCGGGCGGCGGCAGCCACGGAGAGCGGTCCTGCGCGAAGGAGGGGAGCGGGGCCGCGCAGAGCCCCAGGGAGAGCAGCGCGGAGGCGAGGCGCACGACGGTGACTCTCACACCGTCATGATCTCCTTCTCCTTGCTGGCGACGATGTCGTCCGCGGTCTTCACCGCGGCGGCCACCAGGTCTTCGGCCTTCTTCCACGCAGCGTCGCCGTCGTCGCGGCTCACGTCGCCGTCCTTCACCAGGGCGTCGATCATGTCCTTGGCGTCCTTGCGACCCTTGCGGATGGCGATCTTGCAGTCCTCGCCCTCCTTGCGGGCCTTCTTGGCGAGGTCTTTCCGGCGCTCTTCGGTGAGCGAGGGAAGCGGGATGCGGAGCGTGTCTCCGTCGACCTGCGGGTTGAGCCCCAGGTCGCTCTCCCGGATGGCCTTGTCGACGGCCTTGGACTGCCCCCGCTCCCACACCTTGATCTGGATCATCCGGGGCTCTGGGACCGAGACGGTCGCCATGCTCGCGATGGGCGTGGGGGTGCCGTAGTAGTCGACGCGGATGCCGTCGAGCATGGACGGGTTGGCGCGGCCGGTGCGCAGCCGCGAGAGGTCACGGCGCAAGGCGTCGTGGGCCTTGGTGTAGGCGTTCTTCAGCTCCTCGATGACTTCTTCAAGCATGGCGGCGCGCGGGCTCCTCTCGGTAGGGGGAAATGATGGGGGCGCGTGGGTCCGTCGGACAGCGCCCTCCGTGGGCTTTATTGCGGGGTGACCTGGCACTCCAGGGTGTAGGCCCCGCTGTTGCGGTTGGCGTAGCCGTCGACGAAGACGGTGTACGTGCCGGGCTCGAGGGTGGCCTCGACCTGCGAGTGCCGCACGTCGCCCGCGTCGTCGTTGCAGCCGCGCTCGGTGTTGGACTGGGCGCAGGTCTGGCGGATGAACACCGCCGGGTCGTAGCCGTTGGTGGTGGAGGTCACCGAGACGCGCACCGCCGAGCGGCGCCGCACGACGAGGCGGTAGAGGTTCTCCGGGCTGCGAGCGCCGCCCGCGCAGGAGGCCTGGAAGCGGTCGGTGCCCCCGACGGTGGTGCCGGTGACGGTGCGCCCGGGGACCAGCAGCGGCGCCGTGCGGCAGAGCCGCTCGACCTCCGCGGCGCTCTCGACGTGGGAGTTGAGCCGGAAGCGCCCGAAGCGCCTCGGGGCCGCGCTGTCGACGATGACGTAGTAGTTGCCCGGGTCGAGCACCTGGTCGTACGCGCGGGCCTCGCCGATCGCCCCGGGGCGGCAGGTGGCCTGGGTGAGCGGCACGCCGTCGCAGGCGCGGGCGACGGTGATCGTGCCCTGCTCGCGCAGGTCGTTGCTGTCGAACCAGAGCTTCACCCGCGAGCGCGCGGTCACGTTGAGCCGGTAGACCACGTCGTATCCGTCGGTCGCGGCGGCGCAGGGGGAGTGCACGTCGTCGCGGGCCTGGAAGGTGTTGCCGTCGACGGGGGTGCCCGGCGTGAGGAGCTGGGCGTCGGCGCAGGTGTCGCCCGCGGTGTTGCCGCCCGCCACCGGCGCGAGGTCGGCCTGGAGGGTGTACGCGCCCGCCGCGTTGGGGGCGTAGCCGTCGGTGAAGACGAAGTAGGTGCCCGCGGGGACGATGGCGTTGATGCGCGCGTGCTGCACGTCTTCCGCGTCGTCGTTGCAGTCCACCTCGGTGGCGGCCTCGGCGCACGCGCGGCGGAAGTGGATCACCCCGTCGTAGTCGCTCTCCTGGTGGAGCTGCAGCCGCGACTCCTGCGGGACCTCCAGGCGGTACACCCGGTCGGGCCCGCGGGCGTTGCCGCCGCAGCGCGCCTGGAAGAGGTTGAGGTCTTGCGAGGTGAGCGTGCCGGTGACGGCGGTGTTGGGCGTGAGGGCCGCCGCGCTCTGGCACACGTCGGCGATGGACGGGACATCGGCGGCGGTGACGGTCATGGAGAAGGTGCCCGCGTTGCGGGCGTAGCCGTCGACGAAGATGTAGTGGGTGCCCGGGTCGAGCGCGAGCACCAGGCGCGAGTGCGAGGTGTCGCCCTCGTCGTCGTTGCATCCGCCGGCGGCCTCGCTCGACGGGTCTTCGCAGCCGCCCGAGCGGACGTAGACGGTGCCGTCGAAGCCCGCCTGCTCGATGGCGATGGTGACCTGCTGGCGGCGCTCGAGGGTGAGCGCGTAGACGAGCTCCGGCGCGCCGGTCTCGCCCTCCTCGACGCCGGTGCACGAGCCGTCGTTGTGGCTCTGGCCGCGGCGCGTGTCGCCGGTGACGGTCTGCCCGGGGGTGATGGGGATGGCCGTGGCGCAGGAGCCGGGGCCGCCTTCGCCCGCGGCGCCCGCCGCGCCGCCGGCGTTGGTGCCGCCGCGCCAGTTGGCGAGGAGGTAGCCGCCGCCGCCCTCGGCCATGCGCAGCGCGAGGGTGTAGCGCCCTCGCACCGTCGGGCAGAACTGCACCGTGGCCTGGGCGTCACGGGTGCTGTCACCCGCCACGCGCTGGTTGTTGGCGTCGAGGACGTTGAGCTCGACGTCGCGCGCGCCGTCGCCGAAGGCCACGAAGGTGTGGCAGCGGGCGTCGAGCTCGACCGGGAAGCGCGCCGTGGCGCCCTCCGCGAGGGAGCCCTCGGAGAGCGGGCCGAGCTGGCTCACGCCCATGGTGGTGAGGGTGTTGTGCACCGCAGAGAAGCGGGTGTGGAGCGCATTGGAGCCCGCGCAGCCCACGGCGGCGCTGAGCAACATCCCCGTCAGCGCGCGGGTCGAGCGATGGTTCGTCACGTTAGGTGCACTCCCGCCGCGCGGCGAAGGATCCGGGTTGGTGGCCCCGCGGGCGCGCTGTTATCGCACGGTGCCCACGAGGGTTCCAACGGTCTTCGCCCGACGGCGAGCGTGGAGTCCCCGGTGGAGGGGAGAGAGCCCCTCAGCGCACCCGCACCCGCAGCCCCGGGTCGCCCCGCGTGGGGAGCACCGCGGTCCAGCCCGGCGGCAGGGCCGGGGGCGACCACTGGAAGAGCCAGGCCGCGTCGCGCGGGGCCATGTTGACGCAGCCGTGCGAGCGAGGCCTGCCAAAGAGGTCGTGCCAGAACACCCCGTGGAGCCCCTGGTCTTCGTGGAAGAACATCACCCACGGCACGCGCGCCGCCGTGTAGAGGGCCGTCGCGGTCATGATGTCCGAGTCGCCCGCGTTGGACATGTCCGTCGTGGCCAGCTTCGACCACACCCGATGCTCTCCGGGCTGCGTCGGGTGCTCTCCCCTCCCCGTGGAGACCAGCGTCGCGAACACCGGCGCCGTGCCCTCCATCGCCACCAGCATCTGCTGCGAGCGGTCGATGTCGACCCAGCGCTCCCGGGTGCCGAGCCCCGCCGGGGGAGCGCCCACGTTGGGGCGCATCAGCAGCGACGAGCGCACCCAGCCCCCGTCGAGGCGGGCGAAGCGGATGCCCCGGAGCACCCGCTCCTCCCGGACGTGCGCCACCTCGCGGCGGGTGAACACCACCGAGGAGCCCGAGGGGCCGCTGTCTCGCAGCGCCGACTCCGCGGTCGGCCACGCCCGGGTGTTGGAGCGGAAGAACCCGACGGAGGTCAGCGACTCGCCGGGCTCGTAGAAGATCCCCACGCGCTCGCTGGGGCGGGCGAAGGACAGGTCGCGCATGGACACCCAGCGTCCGCTGGCGGTGTGCACGTAGGTCGAGCCGTCGATGCGCGCGGTGCCCACCACCGCGACGGACATCCCCCGCTCCAGCTCCTCGGCCCAGTTCTCCTCGGTGACGTCCTCCATGCGACGGTAGGTGCGCACGCCCGCGTGCGTCGCGAAGGCGTACTGGTAGGGCACCACCTCGCCCTCGCGCACCACCGGCTGCCGCGCCGCGAGCGGCCCGTCGGCGGTGAGCGTCGCCCCGTCGGCGCAGACCCACGCGTCGACGTCGATGCGGATCCACGCCGTGCGGCACCCCCGCCCCTGCGTCGCCTCGAAGACCGCGAGCCGAGCGCCCCGGGCGAGCGTCCCCCTCCGGGCGGACTCGACGTCGGGCCGGGAGCGCACCACCTCGCCCTCGCGCTCGATGCGCAGCGAGCGCGCCGACGCGGGCAGCACCGTGCCGTCGGAGACGTCGTCCGCCGCGCGCGGCGAGAGGGCCTCGGCCACCACCGGCCCGCTCATCGGAACCCGCCGCGCGGGCACCTGCGAGTGCCCCGCACGAGCGCCCAGCAGCGCCATCGCCACGCCCCACCGCACCGACTCCGCGCGCCCGATCCGCATTGGGGCACCGCCTAGCAGATCGGCCGGGGAGGCTCCAATTTCACTCGGCTGCGGCGTGCACGCCCATGACGGAGAGCGCCGCGGCCAGCGGGACCACGGCGTCGTCGCCGTCCCAGGCCACGGTCAGGTCGACGGCCACCAGGGGAGAGACCCCGACGGCCTCCAGCGCCCTCAGCGCCCGCTCCCTCGCCAGCGGAGGAACCTCCCTCATCGGCCTCGTGGCCTGCACCGCCGAGAGCCACCAGACGTCCTCCGCGGGGCCCTCGTCGAGGTCGAGCACGGTCTGCAGCTCGGGGGCGTTGCTGCGAGCCCAGGAGAGCACCCGCTCCCTCGCCCCGCGGAAGGTCGTCACCCGGGCGAGCTTCGCCCCGGTGAAGGCGTCCTCCCAGCCGGCGGCGGTGCGGACGCGCTGCGACTCGTCGCGGTCCATCGGGGGCGGGGGCACCGAGGAGCGGCGGTCGTTGCGGGGCACCGGGCGCTCCAGCACCAGCTCGTCGGCGAGGTCCCACGGGAGCGACGAGAGCAGCGCGCGCGCCTCGGTGGCGTCCTGGGGGCGGTCGTCCTGCGACTTGGCCATCAGCTTCTCGATGGCCTCGTCGAAGACCTCGGGCAGCCGCGGGCACAGTTCCGTCACCTTCGGGACGGCCTCCCCCAGGTGCTGCGCCATGTAGTCCGGGCCGCCGTAGGGCGCCTGCCCGGTGAGCATCTCGAAGATCACGCAGCCCAGCGCGTAGAGGTCCGTCGAGGCGCTCACCGGCGCTCCGGTCATCTGCTCCGGGGCCATGTACGGCAGCGACCCGACGAGCCCTCCGGTCACCGTCGCCCCGAGGTCGCCGAGGTGCGCCGCCCCGAGGTCGCCCAGCCTCGCCTGCCCCGCCGCGTCGAAGAGCACGTTGCTCGGCTTCACGTCGCGGTGCACCACCCCGTGCCGGTGCAGCGTCTCCAGGGCGTGCAGCAGCCGCAGCGCCACGCGCCCGACCTCCCTCAGCGGCATCGACCCGACCTTCGCCGAGAGGGTCCCCCCGGGCATCCAGTCGTAGACGATGGTGGGCCCCTCGGGGTCGAGCGCCCTCATCCTCACCAGGCACGGATCATCGAGCGTTCGCGCCAGCTCGGCCTCGCGCACGAAGCGCCCGAAGGCCGCGCTGCGGTCGTCGCTCACGGTCAGCACCTTGAGCGCCACCGAGTCTCCGGTGAGCTCGTCGACGGCCTCCAGCACCCGCCCCGTCGCGCCCGACCCGGCCTCCCTCACCACCCGATACCGACCCGCGTATCGCTTCGCCGCGCCCTCCGCCCTCGGCAGGTAAGGGTCGTAGGCCTCCGGGTCGACCGGCCAGGAGGCGTCTCGGTCCCTCAGCCGGGCGATCCAGTAGCGGGCGGCGTGCAGGTACCCGAGGCGCCGCATCCCCGCCGCGAGCCGGGCCATCACCTCGTCGCTGGCCTCGACCTTCGCCGCCGCCTGAAAGGCCCGCACGGCGCCCTCGTCGTCCCCCTGCCTCGCCCTGAGCTCCCCCAGCCGCAGCGCCGCGGCGGCGTCGTCGGGGCTCTGCGCCAGGTGCTGCTCCCAGGCGCGGGCCGCCCGGCCGGGATCTCCCGCCCGCTCGAAGCACGGCGCGGCCCTCGCGTACTCCCCCCGGGCGTACCAGGTCTCCGCGGCCTCCAGCGGGCGCGTCTCCTCCAGCAGCCTCGCGGCCACGTCGTCGCGCCTCGCCAGCCTCGCCTGCCCTGCCGCCTGCGCCACCCGGGCGGGGTCGCTTCCCAGCCGGGCGCAGAGGGCGTCGAGCACCTGCTCGTCGGAGGCCTGGAGCGCGATGTCCATGGCGAGCCGCCACTCGTCCCCCTCCGCGGCGGCCACCGCGGCGTCGGCCACGCGCCCCAGCGAGGACAGCAGCTCCGCCGCCCGGCGCCACTGTTTTCGGTTCACCGCGAGCGCCGCGGCCTGGTCGATCTCGGCCCTCGCGACCAGGGCCTCGACGTCTACGTCAACCGCCACTCGGCGCGGTCCGTACGGCTGCGGGCTGCTCGTCGTCGGCCTCGTCGTCGTCGTCGTCGGCCGCCTGCGGGGCCGTGCTCGCGGGCGCCTCGGTGCCCCCGAGGGCGGTGACCCCGAGGGCCCTCGCTCGGGCGTCGGCCTGCTGCGCCAGGGTGCCGTGCACCTCCTGGATTCCGCGGCTGCGGCGGCGGGAGCGGCGGCGGGAGGCGGTGCGGCCGGGCGAGCTGCGGTCGACCCAGTAGAAGCTGCGGGTGCGCACGTCGACGTGGACGAAGCCGCTCACCGGGTACACCCCCACGCCGAGGAAGCCGATGCTGCGCGCGAAGGCCGCCACCGCCTCGTCGCTCACCCCGGGGAGCACGATGTCCGCGGCGCGGCCGAGGGAGTGGTTGCTGTTGCGGGACTCGCGGCGATAGCCCGAGACCACGTTGACCTGGCCCACCTCGAAGTGGCGGGCGATCTGGAAGATGACGTCGATGAGCCGTCGGTCGATGGGGGCGTGGTCGCCGGTGCGGCGGTCGCCGAGCACCCGGGCGGCCTCGGCGCGGGCGGCGTCGTCGAAGCCCCCGTCCTGGCGCTCGGGGGTGAGCTCGGCGGAGCCCATGCCGTTGAGCGACGAGAGCCGCAGCACCATGCGCCCGTCGGGCGTGAAGCGCGCCGCGGGGACGGCGGCGGGGTTGTGCCAGCGCTGGTTGATGGCGCGGTAGCTCGACAGGCTGATGCGCGCGGGCCGGCCGGCGCGGTGGCGGTGCTGCTGCGCGGAGGAGGCGAGAGGCAGGAGGAGACCGGCGAGCAGCGTGAGGAGGGCTGTGGTGCGGCGGTCCATGAGGGAGGCAGGTTCGTCGATGGGAGCGCGGCGCGCAAGGGGGGCGGAGGGCTGCCGTGGTTTACCGGTCAGTGTATTCGCGGCCCGAGAGGGGCGCGGTCGCTACACCGAGAGCACCCCGGGCCAGTGGCGCATCCACCCTCGGCGCAGCGCGCGCTGGTGCCACGCGGGGTCTTCCTTCTGCACCCGCGTCGAGGCTTCCATCAGCGCGTCGAGGCTCGCCTCGTAGGCCCGGGTGAGCGCGGCGTCCTCGGTGAGCAGCACCAGCTCGCTCTCCCAGTAGGACGCGGTGATGTCGAGGTTGGCGCTGCCGACGGTGCAGCGGAGCCCGTCGACGCTCACGGACTTGGCGTGCACGTGCGGGTGCACGACGCCGATGGTGGGAGACCATCCGGGGCGGCCCTTCACGGCGAAGTAGCGCACGTCGGCCCCGGCCTCGACGAGGGGATCGAGGCGCGAGTGCACCAGCTCCGTCGCCACGGTGCGCGCGGCGGACCATGGTCCGCTGAAGGCCTGGTCGCCGTGGGTGGGCGTCACATGTCCGCTCAGCACCCGCACCCGCACCCCGCGGCGGAGCGCGCCGAGCAGCGCGTGCTGCAGCTCGAGCGCCAGGGGGAAGCCGTTGACGAGGTAGAGGTGGGAGCGCGCCGAGGCGATGAGCTCCAGGTAGGCCTCGAGGGTGCGCGCATCGCGCAGGCCCCGGTGCACGATGACCCGGGCGCGAGAGTCCCCCGCGGGCGCAGGGGCGGTGATGCCGAAGGGCGCGCCTCCGGCCTCGGTCCACGCCTCGCGGAAGGACGCGGCGAGGGCGCCCACGGCGGTGCCCTCCACGCGGGCCCCGGCGTCGAGCCAGGGGACCTCGCGCCAGCTCGACGCCTCGGTGAGCGGCACCTCGCCGAAGCCGGTGTAGTACTCGTGGGAGAGGTTGCGCCCGCCGACGAGCGCGACCTGCCCGTCGGCCACCACCAGCTTGCGGTGGTCGCGGCGCTTCAGGTCGGTGAGCGAGGGCATCTCGTGGAGGGGACGCGAGGTGCGAAGCTCGACCCCGGGGCTGCGGGAGAGGCGATCGAGCAGCGGGTTGGTCGCGCCGAAGGAGCCGTGGAGGCCGTGCAGCGAGTCGACGAGCACCCGCACCGCGACGCCGCGGGCGCCGGCCTCCGCGAGCGCGTCTCCCACGAGGGTCCCGACGTCGTCGCCCAGGGCCATGTAGACCTGAAGGTGCAGCGTGCGGGCGCTGCCTCGGATGGCCTCGAGGAGCCACCCGCGCGCCCTGGCGTTGTCGTGCTCCAGCTCGATGCGATTGCCCCCGATGGACTCCGCGCTCGCGAGGCTCATCGCCATCACCGGCGGGCCGTGGAGCCCATCGCCTCGCCGGACCCCACCAGCGTCCCAGAGGTCGGGGGCGCACAGCGCGACGAAGCCCTCGGTCCAGGGGTGGATGGGGCCGCGGTGGAGGATGCTGACGACGGGGAATCCGGCGCGCCGCATCCGAGAGGCCACCCTCGCCAGCCTGACCGGGTCGACCTCCTCGGAGACGTCGAGCGCGCTGCCCTCGTCGAGCACGGCCCTGGCGTCGACGACCCGGGGCGCGAGGCCCGCGGCGCGGAGCCGTTCGCGGATGGCCGTGAAGCTCCGGGTCGGGCGCAGCCGCACCGCGAGCTGCTCGGGCTCGGCAGGGCCGGAGGACGCGGCGAGGGCTCGCAGCACCTCGTCGGGGAGCTCGGCGTCGAGGAGGGCGACGGGGCGCTCGCCGGGGCGGAGCACGTCGACCATCTGCTCGATGGCCGCGACGGGGTTGGACGGCCCCTCGCCTCCCATCCGGTAGACCCCGAGCGAGGTCGCCCGGAGGCCCGCGGGGAGCTCGGCCTCGCCGTCCACCGCCCCGAGCGTGGCGACCACGCGGCCGCCGGAGACGAAGGCGAGGGACTGGTCGGGCAGGGCGCCGGGGGACCCCACGGCGGCTTCCTCCTCGAGGCGCACCCGCAGCGGGCCGCCGTCGTCGACGAGGTCGGCGACCTCGAGGGAGCGCCGGGCGAAGGGGCGGCTGCTCGACAGCGGAGGGAGCAGCAGGGCCGGGGCGGGCCAGCGGACGTCGAGGAAGACCGACAGCGGGAGGCGGGCGAGGACCAGCAGGTCGAAGGGACGGTCGGCGCTGGATCCCTGGAACCAGGAGCGCATCGACGACCAGCTCACGACCTCGGTGGAGGCCACCGGCGAGGGGATGCCCGCCACCTCGCGGAAGGAGGCCACCGCCTCGGGAGGGGGGCGGACATCCGAGAGCAGCGTCACCCGCAGCGAGGCGGTGGAGTGGTCGCGGAGGAAGGCCCCGATCGCCGCGCGGGCCCGCTGTCCCAGGGCCACGCAGCCCACCTCCCGGAGGGGAGCGGCGCTCACGGTCTCCGAGGACCAGAGCAGTGCCACGGGCTGGCGCTTTCGCAGGGTGTAGAGCATCGGGAGAGCGCGGAGAGAGCGCGAGCCGAGGGCCAGCAGCTCGATCTGCTCGGCCTCGCAGAGCGTCGCCAGCGCGTCGCCGTCGAGCGCCGGGACGAGCTGCACCTCGACCTGCTTCGCGGCCCCGGCGGAGGACTCTCGCAGCGGGCCGAGGGCCGAGGCGGCCTCCTCCTCGGTGGTCGGAGAGACCTCGGCGTCGAACCACCCGGGGGAGCTCGCGGGCGCCTGGACGAGCACCAGCAGGTGTTCGAGCGTGGGGGCCACGCGGCGCAGGGCGGAGAGGGCGGGGCCCGCGTCCGCGGCGGGTTCGAGCAGGAGCAGGGCGCGGCGGAAGATCACGAGCGCTCCACCATCGGGGCCAGCAGGTCGTAGCGCCGGAAGCGCAGCGTGGCGGGGTCGAGCACGCTGGTGCCGACGGAGGCGATGCGCCCGTCGTCGTCGACCTCGTACTGGTTGAACCCGGCGCGGATGCGCACGTCCGGGTGGTCGAGCGCGGCCGCGGTGGAGCACACCGCGTCGAGGGCTCCCCGGGCGGTGGAGAGCCTCGCGTGCTCCCGGAGGTGGAGGTGCCCGTAGAGGACGAGGCCCCGCTCCAGAGGCTGCAGCACGGCCCGCAGGGAGGGCGCGTCGACCAGCCCCCCCCGGAGCTGCTCCAGTCGGAAGAGGGAGTCGAAGGGGCTGTGGTGCAGCAGGATCACGGGCGTGCGGCGCGCGACCTCCGGGTGGACGAGCACCCGGGCGAGGGCCTCGAGCTGCAGCCCTCCCACGACGCCGGCGGAGACGAAGGGCGGGCGGGGCACCGCGGTGGTGAGGCCGATGAGGGCCACCGGCCCCCTCAGCTTGACGCTGGGGAACCGCCCCGCGGAGAGGTCGACCGCGAGCTCGGGGAGGTCGCTGCCCATGAAGCTGGAGAAGTGGTGCGGGAAGCGCCGCTCTCGGAGGGTGACGGGCAGGTAGATGTCGTGGTTGCCCGGCACCACGGTGACCTCCGTCGAGCGCGCGGCCTCGTGGAGCAGGCGCGTGGCCTCGTCGTACTCGGCCTCGAGCGAGAGGTTGGTGATGTCCCCGGTGACCACGAGGTGGTCGCACTCCCGGGCGGCGGCCTCGAGCACCTGAAGCAGGTAGTCCTGGCGGTACACCCGGGCGCGCTTGGTGAGCAGGTTGGCGTAGCCGGTGATGCGCTTGTTGAAGAGCACCCGCCGAAGCTCCACCCCCGTCGGGGCGAAGACGTGCAGGTCGGAGACGTGGGCGATGCGGAACATGTTCGTGGTCCCCAAGCGTGCGGACGACCGGGCTCTCCGGGTAGCCCCGATCGCGGAGCGTACGGAGGACCTGCCCGGTCGCGGGGACTTCAGGGCTGGGTGGTCTCGGAGCCGACGCAGTTGCGGAGGGTGTTGGAGTTTCCGCGGCAGGGGCCCGCGTTGCAGGCGCCGGGGCAGGACGAGCAGGAGTACTGGCCGGTGCGGGCGCAGTAGGTGCCGAAGGTCGGGTCGGTGAAGCCCCCCGACGAGGAGCACGACCAGTTCTCGTTGCCGGAGTAGCTCACCGGCTGGGTGGTGCACACCGTGGCGGCGACCTTCCACGCACGGCACGCGGCGCTGTCGCCGGTGTTGTAGGGGTAGGTCCCTCCGAGGGCGGTCGGGGCGGTGGTGTTGTAGCTGGTGGTGGAGCAGCCCGCGACCGGCGAGGTCCAGCCGTGATAGAGCGGCATCGACGAGCACATGCCCGCGACGCACACCTGGCCCGAGGGGCACGCCAGGTTGCAGGCCCCGCAGTTGAGCCGGTCGCTCTGGGTGTTGGTGCAGGTCATCCCGCACACCATCTGCCCGGCCGGGCAGGCGCACACGCCCGCGGTGCAGGTCATGCCCCCGGCGCACACGTTGCCGCAGCGCCCGCAGTTCATCGTGTCGCTGTTGGGGTTGGACTCGCAGCCGTTGGCGCCGTTGCCGTCGCAGTCCTGGAAGCCCGGCTCGCAGCTGGTGACCACGCACGCGCTCGTCGCGCACACGCCCATGCCGTGCGTGAAGGTGCACGCCATCCCGCAGCCGCCGCAGTGGGTCAGGCTCGACGTGACGGAGGCCTCGCAGCCGTCGGTGACGCGCGCGTTGCAGTCGCCGAAGCCCGAGGCGCAGGTGAGTCGGCAGGCGCCGGAGACGCAGGCCGCGGTGGCGTTGGTGGTGCTGCACGCCGTCGTGCAGGCCCCGCAGTGGGTCGGGTCTCGCTGGAGGTCGGAGCACATCCCGCTGCAGCAGGTGAGCCCCGAGGCGCAGCCGTGCGAGAGGGTGCAGCCCACGGCGCAGCGGCCGCTGCGGCACACGTTGCCGAGGGGGCAGTCGTCGTCGAGGCGGCACGCGGGGGCGGTGCACTCGTGGGCGACGTTGCAGCTCAGGGGCGGCCCGCCGTCGGCGAGGCCGACGCAGTCGAGGTCGCTGGCGCAGCCGCGGGCGCAGGTGTTGGCGCTGGTGCAGTAGGAGCCCCGGGCGCAGGGGTGCGCCGTGTCGCCGAGCATGCACTGCACGCATCGCCCGGAGGCGCTGTCGCACACCGGCGTGGGGGTGCCCGTGCAGTCGATGTTGGCGCGGCATCGCCCCGCGTCCACCGCCGGGGTGCCGAGGTCTTCGGTCACCGGGGGAAGGTCCTCGGTGGGCACCTTGCCGAGGTCTTCCTTGGAGCCGGTGTCCTCCACGACCTCGGCGTCGGGCTCTTTGATCGCCGCGTCCTCTTCGGGGGGCGGCTCGTTGGAGCTGGCCTCCGCGCAACCGAAGGCCATCACGAGGAGCGCACAGAGGAATCGTCGTGTCATGAAGCGACCCTTAGGGAGCCGGGGTGGTGCGGTGGTTGAAGCGACGGCCGCGAGCGATCGACGAGCGCGCGGCGCTCAGGGTTGGCTGGCCTCGCTGCCCGAGCAGTTGCGGAGCGAGAGGGGGTTGTACGCGCAGGCCGCGTTGCAGGCGCCCGGGCACCCCGAGCAGGAGTACTGGTTGAGCACGAGGCAGTAGGTGCCGAAGGTCGGGTCGGTGAAGCCTCCCGCCCGGGGGCAGGTGAAGTTCGCGTTGCCGGAGTAGTCCGTCGGCTGGGTGGTGCACACCGTGGC
>SCUS01000176.1 GCA_004297725.1 Myxococcaceae bacterium
ACCCGGAGCCCTGCCCCCGCCCCGCGGGGGTAGGGCGCGCGGTAGCGGGGAAGGGGGCCGCGCGAGCTTCGGCACATCGCCGTTTTCAAGCATTTCCTCGCGCTTCGTTCGCGCTGGTTGCGCAACTCGTGGGCCGCGCGCCCCTCGACGGCGAGGCGGCAGGTCGCCGCTCCAACGGTCTGGCGTCAGCGCCTTCGCCTCGCCCCGCGGGCCTCGACCCCGTCGAGGGCGACCACCTCCACGGCGTCGAGGTCGTCGAGCGAGACGCCCCACTCCGTGGCCGCCGTCTGGATGTACGAGAGCATCTCCCCGCCCCGCGCCGGCCCCGGCGCCACGCTGCGCCGCGCTTCGGCCTGCGCGAGCAGGCGCGCCAGCCCCCCGGTGGCCGCGCGGAGCTGCCGGATGCCCGCCACCGCGATGCACTCCTGGAAGCGCAGCGCCAGCGGGCTGCACGCGGAGAGCAGGCGCTCGAAGACGTCGCGGGACAGCTCCAGCGTCACGCCCTCCGTGCGCCCGCGCACCGTCGCCGAGCGCGGGCCTCGGTCGACCAGGGCGATCTGGCCGATGAAGGTTCCGGGGGCGATGGTCGCCAGGACCCGCTCGCCCTCCGCGGCGGCCCGCACCACCTCGGCCTCGCCCGACACCACCAGGAAGCAGGAGCGCCCGACCTCGCCCTCGCGGCACAGGACCGTGCCCGGCGACATGCGCTGCTCGACGGCGGCCGTGACCAGCACCGCCAGCTCGGCGTCGGAGTACTCCCGCAGCGCAGGCAGCGCGCGCAACGCGGCGAGGACGCTCACGCCCGCCCCCGCACGCGATCGAAGAGGCGCTGAAGGCCCGAGCGCTCGGGCGGCCGCTCGGAGGCGGACGACATCGGCGACGGCGGCGACGGCGACGGCGGCGAGGGCGGCGGGCGCGAGGGCGAGACCTCGCGGTCGACGCGGGCCTCGATGTCGCGCAGCCGTCGGGTGACCTCGCGGATCACGGCGCCCACCACGAGCGCCGACAGGGCGGGCGCGCCGGCGCGCATCGCGTGCAGCGCGTCGCGGCTGAGCTCGGCCACCACCGCCGGGGAGAGCGCGACGAGCGTGGCCGACCGCGGGGCCGGGTCGACGCAGACCATCTCCCCGACCAGCTCTCCCGCCCCGACCCGCGCGATCTCCACGTCGGCCTCGCCGCGGCGCACCCGCACCGAGAGCGCGCCGTCGGCGACGACCACCAGCGCGTCGCCGTAGTCGCCCTCGCGAAACAGCACGTCGCCCGCAGCGAGGGTGCGCCACCGCAGGCAGGAGAGCAGCGTGTCGAGGTCGCCGGCCGCGACCTGCGAGAAGGCCCCCACGCGCCGCAGCCCCGCGCGCCGTTCGTCGAGCGTTTGCATCGTGGTCGCCGACGCTATCACGGCGGTGCCCGACGGCTCCGCGGCGCGGCCTGCGCTTCGACGCGTGGGTCTACTCAAGGCAGCTCCCCGACCTGAGCGCGCTGGCCGATCGCCTTCCAAACGGGCTCGACGCCCCGGACCCTGCGCCCCGGAGCGAGCGCCTCGTCTCCTGGTGGTGTGTCACTGCTCTTCTCAGTCCCCTTACACCTCGCCACGGAGCGCAACGGATGTCACCCCCGCAGACCCGATGGATCCTCGCACTCGCCGCGGCCGTCGCCGTGGGCCTTCCGGCCAACGCGCAGCCGCGGCCTCCCGAGCCGATCGTCGGCCGCCCGTGCCGCGACGACGAGGTGCCCTATTTCGCCTCGGGCTGCGATGGGCCCGCCCGCCGCCAGTGCTGGTCTGCCGCCGTGCA
>SCUS01000177.1 GCA_004297725.1 Myxococcaceae bacterium
TCAGCGACCGCAGGCCCGCTCGCGGGCCGCCCGCGGGCGCGGAGTCGGCGGTAGCTCACGAGACGACCGCTCCATGACGACCTTGCGCAAGGTCACCGAAGGATTCCGGGAAGGATCAGGATTTCCAACCCGCGGGCACATCCCGCCCGTAGCGGCCCGTTGCAGTCCGCGGCGGGCGCGGTCACCCTTTGGCCCCCGCCATGAAGCTCCACCTCCGAGGAACCCACTCCTACACCGAGGCCCTCACCCGCCTCTCCGACCGCGGCGACGAGGACCTCGACCGGGTCACCCCCGCGGTGTCCGAGATCCTCCACGCGGTGCGCTCCCGCGGCGACGAGGCGCTCAGGGAATACTCCCTCCGGTATGACGGCGCCGTGCCCTCGCCCTTCGCCTACGGGCCCGACGAGATGGCCCGCGCGCTCTCGGCGCTCGACCCCTCTCTTGCGGACGTGCTTCGGCTCTCGGCCAGGCGCATCCGCGCCTATCACGAGAGGCAGGTGGAGTCGGGCCTTCGCTACACCGACGAGGACGGGGTCTCGCTGGGCTGGCGGGTGAGGCCGCTCTCCCGGGTGGGCGTGTACGCGCCGGGGGGCAAGGCGCGCTACCCGTCGAGCGTGCTGATGTCGGCCATTCCTGCGGCGGTGGCGGGCGTCGGCGAGGTGCTGCTGGCGACGCCGAGGCCGACGGCGGAGATCCTCGCGGCGGCCTCCATCGCGGGGGTCTCCCGGGTCTTCGACATGGGGGGCGCCCAGGCCATCGGGGCGCTGGCCTACGGCACCGCGAGCGTCCCCCGCGTGGACAAGATCGTGGGCCCCGGAAACATCTACGTGGCCTGCGCGAAGAAGCTGGTCTACGGGCGGGTGGCCATCGACGGCATCGCCGGTCCTTCGGAGATCCTGGTGGTGGCGGACGAGGGGGCCGACCCGGAGGTGGTGGCGGCCGATCTGCTGTCGCAGGCCGAGCACGACGAGGCGGCGTACCCGCTGCTGGTGGCGACCACCGAGGCGGTGGCGATGAGGGCGCTGGATGCCCTGCGCCACCAGCTCGCGTCGCTCCCGCGAAGGGCCATCGCGGAGGCGTCGGTGATGTCCAATGGACACGCCTTCGTGGTGGGCGACCTCGACGAGGCGGCGAGGGTGGTGACGGCGCTGGCGTCGGAGCACCTGGCGCTGCTGGTGCGCGACCCGGAGGCGCTGCTGGCGAGCGTGGGCGCCGCGGGCGCGGCCTTCCTCGGCGACTGGACCCCGGAGGCCGCGGGCGACTACCTGGCGGGCCCTTCGCACGTGCTGCCCACGGGCGGTGCGGTGCGCTTCAGCTCTCCGCTGGGGGTGTACGACTTCATGGTCCGCACCTCGGTCATCCGATATGACCGGGCCTCGCTGGAGCGGCACGGCAAGGCCATCACCGACTTCGCGAGGGCCGAGGGCCTCGAGGCGCACGCGAGGGCGGTGGAGGTGCGGCTGCGGGGACGCCCTTGACGGCGATGGCCCGGACACCCCCACGGTTGCGTCCCTATGGATGAACGCGACCTGCCCACCGGACGCCTCGGACGCTTCGCCCGCCTCGCCTCGACGGGGCTGCGCGCCGGGGTGGGCGTGCTGATCGACAAGGACGCCCGCGCGGCGGCGATGCACACCGCGGAGGTGCTGGGCACGCTGCGGGGCCTCGCGGCGAAGGTCGGGCAGATGGCCAGCTACGTCGATGGGGTGATCCCCGAGGGGCAGCGGGAGCACTACGAGGTGGCGATGAAGGGGCTGCGCGCCGCGACGCCGCAGTCGTCGCCCGCGGAGGTGAGGGCGCTCATCGCGGCGGAGCTGGGGAGCGCGCCAGAGGACCTCTTCGCGGAGTGGGGCGCCGCGCCCATCGCGAGCGCGTCCATCGGGCAGGTGCACCGGGCGCGCCTGCACGACGGGCGCGCGGTGGCGGTGAAGGTGCAGCACGCGGGCATCGCGTCGGCGGTGGAGAGCGACCTGGCCAACGGGGGCATCCTGACGGCGATGGCGTCGAACCTGGGCCTCGGGCGGCACGACCCGGCGGCGGTGTTCGGGGTCATCAAGGCGCGCTTCCGCGAGGAGCTCGACTACCGACACGAGGCCGACAACCAGCGGCACTTCGCGGAGCACTTCGCGGGCGACCGGCACATCCGCGTGCCCGCGGTGGTGGCCGAGCGGTCGAGCGGGCGGGTGCTCACCATGGACTTCGTGGAGGGGCGCTCCTTCGACGAGGCGGTGCTGGCGCCGCTGGCCGAGCGCGAGGCGTGGGCGAAGACCCTCTGGCGCTACGTGTTCAGCGCCATCCTCGGGGGCGGGCGCTTCAACGCCGACCCGCACCCGGGCAACTACGTCTTCCTGCCCGACGGCGCGGTGGCCGTGCTCGACTTCGGCTGCGTGCAGCGCGTCCCGGACGAGAACCGCAAGCACGCGCGGGCGATGCACCGGGCGGCGCTCGCGCGCGACGAGGCGGCGTTTCGCGCGGCGCTGGCGCGGATGCTGGACGCGAAGCCCGGGCGCATGGAGGTGCTCTGCTGGGAGTACATCCGGGTGGCGTTCAGGCCGCTGTTCGAGGCGCCCTTCCACATGACGCGGCCCTACGCGGCGAGCCTGGTCGACGGGATGAAGGTCGTCGCGAAGGAGAGCCGCTCGGTGCCCGAGGCGGAGTTCTTCACCATGCCCGCGGAGATGACCTTCATGAACCGGCTGCAGTTCGGGTTCTACTCGCTGCTGGCGAGGCTCGACGTGACGGTGGACTACGCGGCCATCCAGCGGGAGATCCTGGCGGGGCTGCCGGAGTGAGGCGCGAGCGCCAGCCGCCCTCGCTCAGTGCGCGTCGCCCCAGTTCTTGCCCCAGCCGCACTCCACCAGCAGGGGCACTTCGAGCTTCATCACCCCTTCCATGGTCTCCTTGACCATCGCGCCCACTGCTGACTTCTCCGCTTCGGGCACCTCGAAGACCAGCTCGTCGTGCACCGTCGAGACCATCCGGGTGCCTACCTTCTCTGCGGTCAAGCGCTCGTCCACCCGGAGCATCGCCAGCTTGATGATGTCCGCCGCGGTGCCCTGGATGGGCGTGTTCTGCGCCACCCGCTCGGCGGTCAATCGCAGCGCCCGGTTGGGGGAGTGGAGGTCCGGCAGAAACCTCCGCCGCCCGAGGATCGTGTGCACCCCTTCGCCGGTGCGCGCCTTCTCCACCACGTCGTCGAGGTACTTCCTCAGCGTCGCGAAGGTCTGGAAGTACTTTTCGATGAACTCCGCGGCCTCGTCCCGGGTGATGCCCAGCCGCTTGCCCAGCGACGACTCCCCCTGACCGTAGATCACCGCGAAATTGGTGGTCTTCGCCTTCGCCCTCATCTCCTTGGAGACGTCGTCTCGGGAGACCTTGAAGATCTCCATGGCCGTTCGCACATGCACGTCGTCCCCGGAGCGGAAGGCGTCCACCAGGATGGGATCTCCCGAGAGATGGGCCAATACCCGGAGCTCGATCTGTGAATAGTCCGCCGACAGGATGAGGCAGCCCTCCGGCGCCACGAAGGCCCGGCGAATCTCCCTCCCCATGGGGGTGCGAACAGGGATGTTCTGGAGGTTGGGGTTGTTCGAGGAGAGCCGCCCCGTGGCCGCCACCGCCTGGTTGAAGCTGGTGTGCACCCGGCCCGTCGCGTCGACCAGCTGAGGCAGCGCGTCGAGGTAGGTGCCGATCAGCTTGGTGAGCGACCGCACCTCCAGGATCTTGTTGGGCAGCGGGTGCTGCGACGCGAGCTCTTCGAGCACCTCGGCGTCCGTCGAGCGCCCGGTCTTGGTCTTCTTGACCACCGGGAGCTTGAGCTCATCGAAGAGGATGGTCTCCAATTGCTTCGGGGAGTTCACGTTGAAGGCGTGGCCCGCCATCGCGTGCGCCTCGGCCTCCAGCTTCACCACCTCCGCGCCCGCCTGCTTCGACATCGCCTTCAGGTGGTCGACGTCCACCAGCACGCCGTGCTCCTCGATGCGCCCCAGCAGCAGCGCCAGCGGCAGCTCGACGTCCCGCAGCAACCCCGTGAGCGCGGCGCCCTCCAGCTTGGGGCGCAGCCGCTCCTGCAGCCGAGAGACCACCTCCGCGTCCTCGGCGGCGTAGCGGGTGGCGCGGGCGATGTCGACCTCGTCGAAGGTGATCTGCTTGCCCTTGCCCACCTTGGTCACGCTGTCATAGCTGACCATCTCGTAGCCGAGCTCGCTCTTGCTGATCTCGTCGAGCTTGTGCGTATGCCGCTCGGGGTCGATGAGGTAGCTCGCCAGCATCGTGTCGAACTCGTACCCGCTCACCGGAACCCCCGCCCGGCGCAGCACGATGTCGTCGTACTTGATGTTCTGCCCGATCTTCTTCACCGAGGCGTCTGCGAAGAGCGGTCGAAGCCGGTCGAGCACCAGCGCGCGCCCGAGCTGCGCGGGGTCGCCCAGCACCCGATGTCCGATGGGGATGTACACCCCGTGGCCGGGCTTCCAGGAGAGGGAGATGCCCACCAGCTCGGCCCGGGTGGTCTCGAGACTCGTGGTCTCCGTGTCGACAGAGAACCAGCCGGTCTTCCGGCACTGCGCGATGGCCTCGTCGAGGGCCGCCTCGGTGAGCACCGCCTCGTAGACCGCGGGCCCCGCCGGAGCCTCTGGCGACGCCGTGGCGGAGCCGGTCTGCGCGGCCTTGGCGTCCTCGGCGTCGAGGGAGGCCACGAGCCGGGTGAACTCCAGGTCTTCGAAGAGCGCCCGCACCGTGGAGCGCTGGAAGCCTCCATACACGAGATGGTCGACATCGAACTTCATCGGGACATCGGACTTGAGGCTCACCAGCCGCTGCGAGAGGCGGGCGTCGGCCTCGTGGGCCTGGAGGTGCTCCCTGACCTTCCCCTTGATCTTGTCGAGGTTCTGATAGACCCCGTCGAGGGTGTCGAACTCCGTGAGGAGCTTCACCGCGGTCTTCTCTCCGACGTGCGCCACGCCGGGGACGTTGTCGGAAGAGTCTCCCATGAGGGCCAGGAGGTCTCTCACCCGGTTGGGGGCGACCCCCCACTTCTCCTTCACCTCGGCGGCGCCGAAGATGCGGGAGCGCATCGCGTCCCACATGATGACGTCGTCGTCGACGAGCTGGAGGAGGTCCTTGTCGCCGGAGCAGATGACGGTGAAGAGGCCGTGCTTGCGGGCCTCGGCGACGCAGGTGGCGAGCAGGTCGTCGGCCTCGACGCCCTCGCACTGGAGCACGGGGATGTTGTAGGCCTCGGCCACCTCGCGGCAGCGGGCCATCTGGATGGCAAGGTCCGGCGGAGGCGGCGGGCGGTTGGCCTTGTACTCGGAGTAGAGCTCGTGGCGGAAGGTCGGCCTGACGCTGTCCATGGCGACCGCGAGCAGGTGCGGCCGCTGGTTGCGCACCAGGGCGTGCAGCATGTTGGTGACGCCGAGGGTGGCGAAGGTCGGCTCGCCCTTGCTGTTGGAGAGCGGGGCGACGGCGTGATAGGCGCGAAACACGTAGCCCGACAGGTCGAGCACGTAGAGGGCCTTCGGATCACCAGGCGGCGGCAGCGTCGTGGGCATTGGGGGGTGCCGACGGGTGTAACAGGGTCCGCGCGGAGGGGGCCAGTAACAGCCCAGGGGGTGCAGGCCTCGCGTTTGACGCTACGGGATCGGCTCATTCGCGGCGTGGGTGGTGCCCCCTTCCCCGCTGCCGCGCGCCCTACCCCCGCCTCGGGGGCAGGGCTCAGGCAACTGCCAACGGAGGGGTCGTACTGGAAGGCTTCGGCGGTGCCTGTTCGAGCACGCGTTCTCGATCTCCTGAGCCCTGCCCCCGAGGCGGGGGTAGGGCGCGCGGCAGCGGGGAAGGGGGCACCACCCAACCGCCCCAACCCAGGGCCGCCACCCCGCCAATCCCCTCTCAGTCCCCCTCGACCCCCGCGTCGCTCGTCACCTCGACGGTCCCTCCGAGGTCCTCCGCGCCGACGTCGGTCCCCGTCTCCGCGCCCGCGTCCGCGCCCGCGTCCGCGCCCGTCTCCGGGACCACCGCGTCGGCGCCGCCGTCGCCGCCGTCGGGCTTCGGCCCCTCGGGGACGATCACCCGCACCACCCGCTCGTCCACGGTCACCCCGTCGCCCACCAGGGCCACGCGGATGAAATACAACTGCGGGTATTCCGTCTCCCGCCGCGTCATGTTGCGAAGGCGCACCCGGAAGGTCAGCCGAGTCCTCGTCGGAACCGTCGTGAAGGTGTCCGGCACCCCGTCGCGCATCGCCGTCGGGAGCAGGTCGACCCGCTGCGGCGGCGTCGCCCCGTCGGGCGCGCGGGCGCTCACCGCCTCGATGGAGCGCACGAAGGCGTGAGGGTCGTCCGTCGCCCGGCCGCTCACCTGCGCGAAGGCCAGCGAGTCGAGGAAGCGCAGGATGCCGTCGACCAGCACCGCCCCGAGGCCCGTGCCGTCTTCGGCGATGTCGAAGACCAGCGGGCACATCCCGCCCACCGCCAGCCGGGTGGTGCCCCCGATGCCCGTCGGGCAGCGCCCCCCGGTCGCAGGCGCCACCGCCCCGGTGCGCACCGCGAGCGCCTCCATCTGCGAGCGCGATCCCTCCCCCGACGCGATGCCGATCATCCGGGCGCCGATGAGCTGAAGCGCCGCCCCGGCCTCCTGCGTCGAGTGCGCGCCGGGCACGGCGTCGCCGTAGTCCGAGGGCTCGTGCGACGGAGCATCGGTCACGTTGATCACCACCCGCGCCGCCCCCGCGCGAAACCCCACGCCCCCGATCACGCTGCCCGCGGGCGTACCGGCAGGAGGAACGAAGGCGGGGATGTTGCCGAGGCTGAGCCCCGTGAGCCCGGCGCCGGTGGCGATCTGGTAGAGCGCCTCGCCCCAGGGCTCCGGCGGGTCGCCGCCGTTCTGCAAGGGCTGGTCGAGGGAGTTCACCGCCACCGTCACCCGGGAGAGGTCGGTGGTGATGGGGGTGAGCAGGTTGTACGGCGCGTCGGTGTTGCGGCCGAAGGGCGCCACGGGAAACTCACCGAAGCGCGACACCCCCATCGCCAGGTCGCCCACCCGCGCCCGCAGCGAAGGGATGATGTTGCTCCCCAGGGCGACCTTCAGGTTGGCGATCTCGCCGTTGAAGCTCCCGGTGGTGTCGACGTTGAGGTGCACGTCGAGCTTCGTCGCCCGGGGCTCGGCCTCCATGTCGAAGCCCTGCTCGAGTCCCTCGAAGGGGAGCGTCACCGTCAGGTCGTAGGAGGGGTAGGGCGAGGCCGCGCGCGACGGCAGCGACCCGTCGGAGACCTGCACCACGCCGAGGTCGCTGGAGGGGAAGGCGCTGTCGCCCGCGTCGAAGGCGCCGAGGCCCGGGGGACGCTCGCCCGCGCACCCCGCCAGCGCCGCCGTGATCACGAGGTTGCGGGTGAGCGCCTTCACCATCGGGCACGCTAGCACGGAGCGCCCCTCACACCGCCAGCCGGTCACCCGCCACCGGGATCACCACCCTCGGCGCCCCCTCCGCCAGCAGGGCGTCCCGCAGCGAGGACTGCGCCGGGAGCTCGCCGTGCACCAGGGCGATGGTCTTCACCGCCCCCTGCTCCTGGCAGGCCCGGGCGTAGGCCAGCAGCCCGTCGCGGTCGGCGTGGGCGCTGAAGCCGTTGAGCACCACCACCTCGGCGCGGCGCTCCCGCTCCATGCCGAAGATGCGCACCCTCGACCGCCGCTCGACCAGCCGTCGCCCCAAAGTGTGCTGCGCCTGGAAGCCTACGATCAGCACGGTGTTGCGCGCGTCGTCGATGGTGGTGCGGAGGTGGTGAAGCACCCGGCCGCCCTCGCACATCCCGCTGGCGGAGATGATCACCGCGGGGTCGGCGCGCAGCGAGAGCTCGCGGCTGGCCTCGACGTCCTGGATGTAGCGGAGCCCCTCGAACTCGAAGGGCGCGTCGTGGGCGGTGATCATCCCGCGGGCCTCCTCGTCGAAGCACTCGGGGTGCATCTTGAACACCTCGGTGATCTTCGCCGTGAGGGGAGAGTCGATGAAGACCGGGATGGGCGGCAGCGCCCCGCTGCGCCGCAGGGCCTTCAGGGCGAAGACGATCTCCTGCGCCCGCTCGAGCGCGAAGGCGGGGATGATCACCTTGCCGCCGCGGGCGAAGGTTCGCCGGATGGTCTCCGCGAGGTCGTCGTCCATCTTGGCGATGGGGTCGTGCAGCCGGTCGCCGTAGGTGCTCTCGGTGATGAGCATCTCCGCGCCGGGGACCACCTCCGGGTCGCGCAGGATGGGCATGTTGGTGCGCCCGAGGTCGCCGGTGAACACCAGCCGCCGGGTGCGCCCGTCCTCCTCGGAGTCGAGCGCGACGATGGCGCTGCCGAGCACGTGGCCGGCGTCGAAGAAGGTCACCCGCACGCCCTTCGCGACCTCGAAGGAGCGGTGGTAGGGCATCGCCACGAAGCGCTCCAGCGCCTGCAGCGCGTCGGCCTCGGTGTAGAGCGCGTCGACCCGGTCGCTGTCGATGACGCCGCGGTCGATCTGCTTGTTGAGGAAGCGCGCGTCGGACTCCTGGATGTTGGCCGCGTCGAGCAGCATCGCCGCGCAGAGGTCGTGCGTGGCGTGCGTGGCGTAGATGGGCCCGTCGTAGCCCTGCTTTACCAGCAGGGGTAAGGCCCCGGAGTGGTCGATGTGCGCGTGGGAGAGGATCACCGCGTCGACCTCCTTCACCGGCAGCGGGAGGTTGCGGTTGCGCTCGATGCTCTCGCGGCGGTGACCCTGGAAGAGCCCGCAGTCGAGCAGCAGCGTGGCGTGCGGCGTGCGCACCAGGTGCATCGATCCGGTGACCGTCTGGGCCGCGCCGACGAACTCGATCTCCATGCCGGCGATGCTACCGGAGCGGAGCGTCCAGGCGGGAGTTGCATTCGCGCCGGGGTCGTGTAGGTTCGCGGCCCCTCTGCGAACGCCTATGCGTCCGCTCTATTGAACTTCGAGGACTGCGATGCGTGACATGATCCGCCTGGTGTCGTCTGCTGGTACGGGCTTCACCTACTACACCAACAAGAACAAGCGCACGACGACCAACAAGCTGGAGTTCAAGAAGTACGATCCGGTCGTCCGGAAGCACGTGATGTTCACCGAGATGAAGATGCCCAACCCCAAGAAGCAGGGCTGATCGTCTCCGTCTCTCCCCGCCGTGCATCCCCCGTCCGCAGCGCTCGCTCAGAGCGCCGCGCGGACGCTCTCCTCCACACCGTTCAATAGCAACGTGAGCTCCTCGTCGGGGATGTTCAGCGGCGGCGTCACGTACACCGTGTCGCCCATCGGCCGCAGGTAGATGCCCCGGGCGCGGGCTTCGTCGAAGACCCTCCACCCGGTGCGGGCGAGGTAGCCTTCGCCGCCGAGGTCGAGGGCGCCGATCATCCCCAGCGAGCGGGAGCGGGCGACGCCCGGGAGCGCCCCCATGCGGGCGAAGGCCTCGGCGATGCGCGGTGCCTTTCGGGCGACCTGCGAGGGGATGTCCTCGTCGCGGTAGACCGAGAGCGCGGCGCGGGCGACCGCGGCCCCGAGGGGGTTGCCGCAGTAGGTGTGGCCGTAGAAGAAGGCCCGGGAGTCGTCGCCCCGGAAGCCGTCGAAGATGCGCTCGGTGGTGAGCGTCGCGGCGAAGGGGACCGTCGCGCCGGAGAGGGATTTCGCGAGGCAGAGCAGGTCGGGGGCGACGTCGGCGTGGTCGGTGGCCCAGCGGCGGCCGGTGCGCCAGAGGCCGGTGAAGACCTCGTCGGCGACCAGGAAGGTGTCCGCGGCGCGGGTGAGCTCCCTCACCGCGCGGAGGAATTCCGGAGGGTGCATGCGCATCCCCGCGGCCCCCTGGACCATGGGCTCGATGACCACGCCCGCGACCTCGTCGCCGTGCGTTCGCAAGAGCCGGGCGACGGCGTCGAGGCACTGCTCCCAGGTGGTGGCGTCGTCGGCGAGCGGGAGCCGGAGCACCTCGAAGGTCCACGGGGCGTAGAGCCGGGTGAAGGTGGAGACGCCGCCGAGGCTGGTCGCCCCGAGGGTCTCGCCGTGGAAGGCGCCGTCGAGGGCGATGAAGCGGGTGCGCGCGGGGCGGCCGTTCTGCGCCCAGTACTGGCCGCAGAGCTTGATGGCGACCTCCACCGCGGTGCTGCCGTTGTCCGAATAGAACACCCGGGAGAGCCCCTCGGGGCTGAGGGCGCAGAGCTCGGCGGCGAGGAGCGCGGCGGGCTCGTGGGTGATGCCCGCGAGGGCGCAGTGGGCGAGCGAGTCGAGCTGGGCGCGCAGCGCGGCGACCAGGGCGGGGTGGCGGTGCCCGAGCGAGGCCACCCACCACGAGGCGTTGGCGTCGAGGTAGCGGCGGCCGTCCATGTCGGTGAGCCACGAGCCCTCGGCGGAGACCACCACCAGGGGATCGGTCTCCGCCAGGTAGCGATCCATCGGGGTGTACGGGTGCCAGACGTGGCGCTTGTCGAGGGCGACGAGGGCGGCGCGGTCGGTCATCGCAGGTGGTGATGGGGCGCCAGGGGAGGGCGGGTCAAGTGGGACGCCGTCGCGGAAATCGACTGCTTCGAGGATAGTCAGGCCGATGAAGACCCTGTCGAGCCACGAGCTCGTGGCGCTGCGGGTGATCGACGCGGGCCAGGAGACCCTGGTCCCGCTCGGCGCGACCCCGGTCACCCTCGGTCGACGCCCGGACAACGCCGTGGTGCTCCGGTCGCTGTGGGTCTCCGGGCTTCACTGCCGGATCGATCCCCACGGCGCGGGCCACAAGGTCGTCGACGTGGGCTCCCGCAACGGGCTGCTCTTCAACGGGCAGCGGGTGACCGAGCGGGTGCTCTCGGACGGCGACGTGCTGCGCATCCCCGACCCGACCACCGCGAGCGTGGTGACCCTCGCGTACGTCAACCAGCTCTCGCCCCGCGTGTCGAAGGCCGCGACGGTGGCGCTGCACCAGCCCGTCGCCAGGGGCCCCGGGGTGCTGACCCTCGGCCGCGTCGGCGCGGACGTCGTGCTCGACAACCCCCAGGTGTCGGCGCGCCACGCCCAGGTCGAGTGGCACGGCTCGTATCACACGCTGCAGGACAACCGCTCGACCAACGGCACCTTCCTCAACGGCCGGCGGGTGTACGGCCCGGTGCTGCTCAAGGCCGGGGACGTCATCCAGATCGGGCCCTTCAAGCTGCGCTACGACGGCGAGAGCCTCGACTCGTACGACCAGCGGGGGGCGCTGCGCATCGACGCGCTCTCGCTGCGCCGCGAGGTGCCCGACCCGCGAGGCGAGGGCGCGAGGGTCATCCTCGACGACGTCTCGCTCTGCATCGACGCCTGCGAGTTCGTGGCCCTGGTGGGGGGATCGGGCGCCGGCAAGTCGACCCTGATGATGGCCCTCTCGGGCTACCAGCCCGCGGACCGGGGCGAGGTGCGGGTCAACGGAGACGACTACTACCGCCACTTCGACGCCTACCGGGCCATCCTGGGCTACGTGCCGCAGGACGACGTCGTGCACCGGATGCTGCCGGTGGAGCGGGCGCTCTCCTACGCCGCGAGGCTGAAGCTGCCGGCGGACACCCTCGACGAGGAGATCGCCGCGCGGGTCGAGAAGGTGCTCGCGGCGGTGGAGATGACCGCCCGCCGGGGGACCCTCGTGGAGCATCTCTCCGGGGGGCAGCGCAAGCGCGTGTCCATCGCCGCGGAGCTGCTCAACGACCCGTCGCTGTTGTTCCTCGACGAGCCGACGTCGGGGCTCGACCCGGGGTTGGAGAAGAAGATGATGTTCACGCTGCGGCGCCTCGCCGACAGCGGGCGCACCGTGGTGCTCGTCACCCACGCCACCGCGAACATCACCCAGTGCGACCACGTGGTGTTCATGGCCGCGGGGCGGATGGTCTACTTCGGTCCGCCCGCCGAGGCGCTCGGGTTCTTCCGCGTCACGAGCGGCGACTTCGCGGACATCTACACCAAGCTCGACGGCGTCGCCGACCCCGAAGGCCCGCTGGTGCGCACCGACCTCCGCGACGAGTACGACCTCTGGCAGAAGCACCACCCCGAGGCGAGCGGGCGGCCGCTCTACGCCGAGCTCTGGGAGATGCGGTATCGCCGCTCGGAGCAGCACCAGCGCTACGTGGTCGACCGCCTCGCCCGCGCCCCGCAGGGCCCCTCCGTGGACGGTGCGGAGGCTGGGGGAGGGCGCCGCTCCGGGGCGCGGTACTCGCCGCTGCGGCAGTTCGGCATCCTCGCGCAGCGCTACCTCGACCTCGTCGCGCAGGACCGCCGAGGCCTCGCGATGCTGCTCGGCCAGGCCCCGCTGATGGGGGTGCTGCTCGCCATGGTCTCCCGCGCGGACTCCCTCACCGGCCGCCGCGCCGACGCCACCGAGGCCCGCAAGCTGCTCTTCATGCTCTCGACCGTGGGGGTGTGGTTCGGGATCATCAACGCCGCCCGCGAGGTCTGCAAGGAGTCCGCGATCCTGCGGAGGGAGCGCCTCGCCAGCCTGCGCGTGGGCCCCTACGTGGCGTCGAAGGTGGCGGTGCTGGGCGCGCTGGTGATGGTCCAGTCGGCGCTGCTGCTGGGCGTGGTGGCGCTGTGGGTGCGGCTGCCTCCGCACGGCCTGGTGCTAGGGGTCGAAGGGGACTTCTACGTCACCACGGTGCTCTCCTCGGTCGCAGGGCTCGCGCTGGGGCTGCTGATCTCGGCGCTCGCGACGACGCCCGACAAGGCCATGAGCCTGGTGCCGCTCGCGCTGGTGCCGCAGATCCTCTTCGCGGGGATGATCTTCGACCTCTCGGGCGCCACCACCGTGGCCTCGTGGTTCACCGCGAGCCGCTGGTCCATGGACGCCTTCGGCTCGCTGGCGGCCATCAACGAGCTGCCCGCGAGGCCCGGGGGACTCAGCGCCGCCCGCGCCGGGCTCGCGAGCGCGCAGTACGAGAGCACCGCGCGGCACGTGCTGGAGTGCTGGGCGGTCCTCGCGGGCTACGCCGCGGCGTGCGTGGGGCTGACGGCGGCGATCCTCCAGCGGCGCCGGGCGTAGCGCGCTTCCCGTCTGGGTGTGGGATGGCGGCGAGGGCGCCCCCTTCCCCGCTGCCGCGCGCCCTACCCCCGCCTCGGGGGCAGGGCTCAGGGGATCGAAGACTGGTGCTCGAATCGGTACCGCGGAAGTCCTCCAGTACGACTCTACTCTCGCAGACTTCGGAGCCCTCCCCCCGAGGCGGGGGGAGGGCGCGCGGCAGCGGGGAAGGGGGCGCCCTCGCCCTCGCCCTCGCGCACCCAGATGGGAACCCCTCTCATACTGATTTCATGTCAGTTTGGCCGCTTTGATGGGCCCATTGCCGCGTGTTGAAACACTTCCCCTTCTACACCTCGTCAAGGCTCATTCCTCATTCCTCATTCCTCATGCCTCATGCCTCATGCCTCGACGAATTGTAGAAGGGAAAGTGTTTCAACACGCGGCAATGGGCCCATCAAAGCGGCCAGACTGACATGAAATCAGTATCAGCCCTTCCAGCCCTGCAGGATGCGGGTGTAGTTGCCTCGCTCGAACATCGCCGGGTCGGGGCAGTGCGCGAGGTTCATGCTGCCGCGGAGCTGCGCGAGCGAGTCGTACTCGTGCTCCACGAGCCAGCGGGTGACGCCGTCGCGCACCCGGGTGAGGTGCCCGGGGCCGTGCTTCAAGAGCGCCGACACGAGCTGCACCGCCCCGGCGCCGGCCGCGAGCGCCCGCAGCGCGTCGGACTCGGTGTGCACGCCCCCGGAGCAGGCGAGCTGCATCCCGCCGCGGCCGGAGAGGATCGCCAGCCAGCGCAGGCGCAGCAGCAGCTCGGACGAGTCGGAGAGCACCAGCCGCGGCACCACCTCCAGCGTCTCCACGTCGATGTCGGGCTGGTAGAAGCGGTTGAAGAGCACCAGCGCCTGAGCGCCCGCGACCTCGAGCCGGCCCGCGAGGTTGGCCAGCGAGGAGTGAAACGGCGAGAGCTTCACCGCGACCGGGATCTTCACCTGCCGCCGCACCTCGAACACGATGTCGATGATGCGCTGCTCGACCGCGGCGGCGTTCTCCGTCGGGTCGGTCGCGACGTAGTAGGGGTTGAGCTCGAGCGCGTGGGCGCCGGCCTGCTCGATGAGCCGCGCGTACTCGAGCCAGCCCGTCGCCGTCACGCCGTTGAGCGAGCCGATGACCGGCACCGCGACCGCCGTGCGGATGCGCCGGATCTGCTCGAGGTACTCGTGAGGCCCGAGGCGGAAGTCCTGGGTGCGCGGGAAGAACGACGTGGCCTCGGCGAAGGCGTCGACGTGCGCGTCGAGGTCGTGCGCGGTGCGCGCGTACTCGCGCTCGATCTGCTCCTCGAAGAGCGAGTGCATCACGATGGCGGACGCGCCCGCGTCTTCGAGGCGCCGCACGGTGTCGAGGTCGTCGACCATGGGCGACGCGCCGGGCATGAACGGGTGCTTCAGCTCGAGCCCGAGGTACTGCGTGGTGAGGTCCATCTCAGGCTCCCTTTCCGTCGTCGGTCTTGGCCCGCGGCGTCATCGCCAGCGCGAGCTGCTCGTAGGTCGCCCAGCGCGTGTGGATCTCCGCCTGGGCCTCGTCCATCAGCACGCGGAAGCGAGCCGGATCCTGCTGCTCGACCATGCGGAAGCGCGTCTCGTTGCGGGCGAAATCCACCAGCCGCCCCTTCGGCGGGGACGAGTCGAGCTTCAGCGGCGACTCGCCCTCGGCGACGCGCCTCGGGTCGAAGCGGTAGAGCGGCCAGTAGCCCGACTCCACCGCGCGCTTCTGCTGGTTGGCGCCCTGCGCGAGGTCGTACCCGTGCGCGATGCAGTGCGAGTACGCCAGGATCAGCGACGGCCCCGGGTACGCGTCCGCCTCCATGAACGCCCGCACCGTCTGCGCGTCGCGCGCCCCGAAGGCCACCCGCGCCACGTAGACGTGGCCGTAGGTCATCGCGAGCATCGCGAGGTCCTTCTTCTGCGTGGCCTTGCCGCCGACGGAGAACTTCGCGGCCGCACCCTTCGGCGTCGACTTCGACTGCTGGCCGCCGGTGTTCGAGTACACCTCCGTGTCGAGCACGAGGATCTTCACGTTCTTGCCCGACGCGATCACGTGGTCGAGCCCGCCGAAGCCGATGTCGTAGGCCCAGCCGTCGCCGCCGACGATCCACACGCTCTTCTTCACGAGGTAGTCCGCCAGCTCGAGGAGGCTCCGCGCCCGCGGGTCGTCGACCCCGGCGAGCTTCGCGCGCAGCTCGATCACCCTGGCCCGCTGCTCGAACACCCCCGGCTCGTCGTCCTGGTCGGCCTTGAGCAGCGCCTCCACGAGCACGTCACCGACCGTCGCCGAGAGCTCGGTGACGAGCTCGCGCGCCTGCTCGGCGTGCTTGTCGAGCGAGAGCCGCATCCCGAGGCCGAACTCCGCGTTGTCCTCGAAGAGCGAGTTGGCCCACGCCGGGCCGCGCCCCTCGTGGTTGACCGTGTACGGCGTCGTCGGGAGGTTGCCGCCGTAGATCGACGAGCACCCGGTGGCGTTGGCGATGATGGTGCGGTCGCCGAAGAGCTGGGTCATGAGCTTGATGTACGGGGTCTCGCCGCAGCCCGCGCACGCGCCGGAGTACTCGAAGAGGGGCTCGAGAAACTGCGAGCCCTTCACGTCGAGCGAGACGCGAGAGCGCTTCGGTTCGGGCAGCGCCAGGAAGTAGTCGAAGTTGTCGCGCTCCGCGGCGCGCAGCGGCGACTGCGGGGCCAGCTCGAGGGACTTGTGCCGCGGGTTGGCCTTGTCCTTCGCGGGGCACACCTCGACGCAGAGGCCGCAGCCGGTGCAGTCCTCCGGGGCGACCTGCACGGTGTACGCGTCGCCCTTGAAATCCGTTCCCTTGAAGGGGACCGACTTGAAGGTGATGGGCTTCTCCGCCAGCAGCGCGTGGTCGTAGACCTTCACGCGAATCGCCGCGTGCGGGCACACGAACGCGCACTTGTTGCACTGGATGCAGATGAACTCGTCCCACACCGGGATGTCGACGGCGATGTTGCGCTTCTCCCACTTCGTGGTGCCGGTCTTCCACGTCCCGTCGGGGGGGAAGGCCGAGACCGGGAGCAGGTCGCCCTGGTTGGCGAGCATCATCGCGGTGACCTCGCGCACGAAGCTCGGCGCGCCGCGCGACACGATGGGCTCGCGCTCGTGGTCGGCGGTCACCGCGGCGGGGATCACCACCTCGTGCAGGTGCTCGAGCGAGGCGTCGACGACGGCGTAGTTCTTCCGCACGACCTCCTCGCCCTTCGGACCGTAGGTCTTCTTGATCGCGCCCTTGATGTACTCGAGCGCCTCCTCCCGGGGGAAGATGCCCGCGAGCGCGAAGAAGCACGTCTGCATGATGGTGTTGATGCGCGTGCCCATGCCCGCCTCGCGGGCCACCGTCGCCGCGTCGATGGCGAACACCTTCAGCTTGCGGGCGATGATGGTCTCCTGCGCCTCGCGAGGCAGCGCGCCCCAGAGCGCGGCGGTCGGGAGGGGGCAGTTGATGAGCAGCGTGGCGCCCTCCGTCGCCTCCGCGAGCACCTCGTAGCGCTCGAAGAAGTTCCACTGGTGCACGGCCACGAAGCCCGCGCGGCGCACGAGGTACTGCGACCGGATGGGCCGGGGACCGAAGCGCAGGTGCGACACGGTGATGGCCCCGGACTTCTTCGAGTCGTAGACGAAGTAGCCCTGGGCGTAGCGGCTGGTCTCCTCGCCGATGATCTTGATGGAGTTCTTGTTGGCTCCGACGGTGCCGTCGGCGCCGAGGCCCCAGAAGACGGCGCGCACGACGTCGTCGGGCTCGATGTCGAGGTCGCGGTCGAAGGGCAGCGACAGGTGCGTGATGTCGTCGACGATGCCCACGGTGAAGTGCCGCCTGGGGGCGGCCTTCGCGAGCTCGTCGTAGACCGAGCGCACCATCGCGGGCGTGAACTCCTTCGACGAGAGGCCGTAGCGCCCGCCCAGGATGCGCGGCAGGGCGCGCGCCCAGAGGCCGTCGGCGGAGGCCTCCGCGAGGGCCGTGACGACGTCCTGGTAGAGCGGCTCGCCGATGGCGCCGGGCTCCTTGGTGCGGTCGAGCACCGCGAGCGAGCGGGCGCTCGGAGGCAGCGCCGCGATGAAGTCGGGGACGGAGAAGGGTCGGTAGAGCCGCACTCGCACCAGGCCGACGCGCTCACCTCGGGCGCAGAGCCAGTCGACGGTCTCCTGCACGGTCTCGGCGCCGGAGCCCATGAGCACGACGACGCGCTCGGCCTCGGGGTGGCCGTAGTACTCGAAGAGCCCGTAGTCGCGGCCGGTGCGCTGGCCGAAGCGCCGCATGGCGTCGCGCACGACCTCGGGGCAGCGGTCGTAGTAGGGGTTGCACGCCTCGCGGGCCTGGAAATAGGTGTCGGGGTTCTGCGCGGCGCCGCGGAGCAGCGGCCGGTCGGGGGTGAGCGCGCGGGCCCGGTGGGCGGTGAGCGTCGCGACGTCGACGAGGGCCTCGAGGTCGGACACGTCGAGCGCGGTGATCTTCGCGACCTCGTGCGAGGTGCGGAAGCCGTCGAAGAAGTGCAGAAAGGGCACGCGTGACTCGAGCGAGGCGAGGTGCGCGACGGCCGCGAGGTCCTGCGCCTCCTGCACGGAGCCCGAGCAGAGGAGGGCGAAGCCGGTCTGCCGGCAGGCCATCACGTCGGAGTGATCGCCGAAGATGGAGAGGGCGTGCGTGGCGATGGTGCGCGCGGTCACGTGCATCGTGAACGGCGTGAGCTCGCCCGCGATCTTGTACATGTTGGGGATCATCAGCAGCAGGCCCTGCGACGCCGTGAAGGTGGTCGCGAGGGAGCCCGCCTGGAGGGCGCCGTGGACGGCCCCGGCCGCGCCCGCCTCGGACTGCATCTCGGTGACGCTGGGGACGGTGCCCCAGAGGTTGGGCACGCGCTTCGCGGCCCACTCGTCGGAGAGCTCACCCATCGAGGACGACGGGGTGATGGGGTAGATCGCGATGACCTCGCTCAATCGATAGGCGACGTTGGCGACAGCGGTGTTGCCATCGAGGGTGACTTGCTTCGGCTCAGCCATTGGGGGCGTTCCTTGCGGGGGGTGAGAGGGGCGCCAAGCACGAAGCACTCCAACGGCGGGAGATCGCCCTGCCCACGGCGCGAGAGACCCGCACCCGGCGTCCAGCGTCAGGCTTGCACCCCTGAACAGCTGCCCGCGCGCAAAGGACGCGAATCGTTTGCGCCTGCGGGGCGCCCTTCCCCCTTTCGCCGTCGCAGCGTCAGGCGAGCGGTGGGCGCCCGAGGACCTCGTCGATCCAGGCGCCGAGCTGCGCGCCCGACGACGTGGCCGTGAGGGGATGGTCGTCGTCGACCTCGATGAGCCGCGCCCGGGAGCCCGCCACCAGCCTCCTCGAGTGCTCGATGGGGACGACCTCGTCCTGCCTCGCGTGCACCACCAGCACCCGCTCGGCGACGGAGGGCGGGAGCGCGGACAGCGGCGCAGGGACGGCGCCTCGCCCTCGGGCGGCGACCAGCTCGTGCGCTGGACACAGGAGCACCGTGGGGCCGCTCCAGGCGCCGGACTGGAGGAGCCTCAGCGCGACGGCGCCGCCGAAGGAGGAGCCCATCACCACGTCGATGGGGCTGCGCGCGAGCGCCCTGCGCTGCACCGCCACGCTGCGAGCGAAGGCCCTGCGGGTGATGGCGGCTTTGGCGAGCGGACCCAGCGCCGCCGCGAGCGACACGCCCCCGACGAGCCCGCGCAGGCCCCGTCGCGCGGTCGCCCAGGAGATCGCCGCGAGGGTGACGCCAGCGCCCGCGATCACCGCGGGGTCTCGCAGCGCCCGCGCCCTGCCGCAGGGCATGAGCTCGCTCTCGACGTCGTAGCCCTGCTCCCTCAGCGAGACGGGCTTCCTTCCGGTGGGGCCCGACTCGAGGCCATGAACGAAGAGCACGCGCGTCATGGCCGCAGTGGAACACGAGGCCCGGCGCTCTTCCCAGCGGAGACGTCCCCGGTCGATCCATCCGGGGTGCGCGAGGCCTCGAACTCCCTCACGGCCCGGTTGATCGTCTCGAAGACCCTCACGGCCCCGTCGGAGACGAGACCCGCCCGCTGCAACGGCGTGAGCGCCCGGTCGTTGGCGCGCGCGATGGCCACGACGATGTTCTTCTCCCGCAGCGACGTGAGCAGCTCCGTGAGCATCTCGATGGCCGTCGCGTCGACGGCGCCGACGCCCTCGAAGTCGAGGACCACCCACTCCTCCTCGCCGGGGTTGCGCTCGAGCACGACCTCCAGCCGCTCGCGGAAGCGCGCGCTGTTGGCGAAGAAGAGCGGCGCGTCGAAGCGGAACACCAGCAGCCCCGGCAGGCTCGTCCCTCGCTGGTACCGGTCCGAGTCGACCCAGCCGTCGAGGCCCTCCGCGCGGGTGAGCACGGCGTCGTGGGGGAGCGCGACGCGCGCGAAGGCCACGAGCCCGGAGAGGCCCACCGCGAGCAGCACGCCGGTGAGCAGGTCGAAGACCATCACGCTCAGGGCCGTGGCGACGGCGACGGAGAACTCGACCCGGCTGACCCCCCAGAGCCAGCGGTATCCGGCCACGTCGATGATCGCGATCGCCGCGGCGACGATCACCACCGCGAGCGCCGACTGGGGGATCATCGACAGCGCAGGGGCGATGAGCAGCAGCGTCGCGAGCAGAAACGCAGAGGCCACGAGGCCCACGAGCTGCGTGTGGCTGCCGAGCGACGCGGGCACCGCCGTGCGGCTGGCGCTCGACGACACCGGGAAGCCCCCGGCGATCGCCGACGCCAGGTTGATGACCCCGAGGCCCGCGAGCTCCTGGTTGGCGTCCACCGCGTAGCCGCGCTTCGCGGCGATGGAGCGCGCCGTGAGCACGTTGTCCGTGTACCCGACGAGGACGATGCCCAGGGCGGTGGGGAGGAGCGCCGCGAGGTCCGCGAGGCGGAGCGCCGGGAGGGAGAGCGAGGGCAGGGCGCCGTGGATGGTGCCGACGAGGCGCACGCCCCGCGCGTCGAGGTGACCGAGGCCCGCGACGAGGGTGGAGAGCGTCACGACGATGAGCGCGCCGGGGAGCTTCGGGGCCCACCTGCGCAGCGCGAGGAGCAGCGCGAGGCCCGCGCTGGAGAGCGCCAGGGTGAGGGGCTGCACCGCGTCGAGCGAGCGCGCGAAGGACCACGCCCTGGTGAAGAACTGGTCCCCCGCGACGGGCGCTCCGGTGAACTTCGCGAGCTGGCTCGACAGCAGGGTCATGCCGACGCCGGTGATGTACCCGACGAGCACGGGCTTGGAGAGGAGCTGCGCCAGGAAGCCCATGCGCAGCGCGGCGCCGAGCAGGGCGATCGCGCCGACGAGCAGCGCGAGGGTCGGCATGAGGGCCAGGTAGCGCGCCGGGTCGCCCGCGCTCAGGGCCGCGACGCCCGTGGCCGCGAGGACGGCGGTTCCCGGTTCGGGGCCGACGCCGAGGTGCCGCGACGAGCCCACGAGAGCGTAGGCGATCGGGGGCAGCAGCGCCGCGAAGAAGCCCGCGCTGGGAGGGAGACCCGCGAGCTCCGCGTAGGCCATGCTCTGGGGGACGAGCATCGCGCCGACGGTGAGCCCGGCCAGCAGGTCGGCCCGGAGCCACGAGCGCTCGTAGCGCGCCAGCACCGCGAGCCCGGGGAGGATGGAGCGCCAGCTCACGCGCGCGGACCGAAGAGCCGCGCGACCGCCGTCTGCGAGTAGCCGTCCGCGCCGCGCCAGGCGCCGGCGTGAACGAACTCGCCGCTCCCGAGCGATGGGTCCGACGGGGCGAGCACGCCGGCCGCCGCGAGGATCTCGATGAGTACGTCGCGCTCGGGCTTCGACGAAGGGAGCGCGTCGGCGAGGCGCTTGGAGAGCTTCCCCGGCGTGTCCCTCGGGGGGGAGCTCGCGACGATCTCGAGGATCTTCTCCAAGGTCGCCCGGTCGTCGTCGGTGGGGGGCGCGGGCTCGGCGCGCGCCAGCTCGGAGAGGTCGAGGAGCATGTAGAGCGGGTCGCCGTGCCGGACGCCGCCCCACTTGTGGCGCTCGAAGTTGAGCACGTCGAGGTCCTCGTCGCGGTGCTCACGTCGCGCGCCGCAGGTGACGCAGGTGCCGAAGGCGTTGCCGACGTAGTCGTGAGGCCCCGCCGCGCTGGCCAGCACATAGCTCGCGAGGCCCGAGCGGAGGTCGAGGCGCCGCGAGGTGAGGCTCGCGAGGAAGGCCGCCGAGGCCTTCGCGAGCTCGATGGACTCCACGAGGCGACGGGTCTCGGCCGCGAGGGCGTCGTGCCCGATGGTCAGCGGGTCGAACATCATCCCGTGGCGCTTCGCGTACTCGCGGTCGGCCTCGGAGAGGTGGCGCGCGCCCTGGTCGATCCAGCCCTTCGAGGACCAGAAGGTGTCGAAGAGGATCTTCTTCGCGCGCGCGTCGGGCGCAGAGCCATCCTTCGCCATCGTCGCTCCTCTCACCGGGACACCTGCGCCGGGTCGAGCGGGACCACCTCCGCGAAGCCGGCGGTCTTCTTGAAGGTCATCGCGTGGTCGAAGGCCTCCACCGCGGCCGAGGGGTCGACGTTGTCCAGGTTGATCCGCTCGAAGGACTCGCGGTCGAAAGCCACGGAGAGCACCGGGACGTAGCCCTCGTGGCCCGTCGCCGGGTCGATCCGCACGTCCGCGACGTGCACGAACACCACGGGCAGCGGCAGCAGGGCGAAGGTCTCGCGGGCCACGCGGAGGGCGGCGCTGCACACGTGGTCCTGATAGATCTCCCAGCGGCGAGCGGCGGTCAGCTTGCGGCGACCGAGCTTGCCTGTCGGCGTGAGCACCGGCTGCTCCGTCGGCACCACCTCCGCGCGGTTGGCGAGCAGCCACGCCTCGACGCACCAGTCCTGCTGCATCGACACCCTGATCGATCCGCCCAGCTCGCGGAGCTGCTGGAAGGGCCCCAGGTGCTGGAGCACCGCGTCGCACGCGGCCACGTTGCCCGCGAGCACGCCCGCCGCCACGTCGTGGAACCACTGCCACCGCCCCATCGCCGCAGCGTCCGTCGCCGGGGGCGGCGGGGCGGCGGCGATGGCCCTCCAGTCCCAGGCGGCGGGCGCGGTGCGGTGGAGCGAGACCAGCTGCTGCACCAGCGCCTCGTGCGCGGCCACCGCGGCCGAGGGGTCGGCCGGCGCCGAGCGGGGAGCGGCGGTCGATGGCTTCGCGGGGGGAGCGCCGAGGGCGCCCGACCACGACGCGCCGGTGCCCGGGACCGAGGCGGTGTAGCGCGCTCCGTTGGGTCCGACGCCGACGCGGAAGCCGCGCACGCCCCACGAGACGCCGAGGCCCCCTGCGCCGAGGTTGAGCCGGAACCCTCCGGGGAGGTTGAGCCTCTTCGAGAATCGGAATCCCATCGGCCGCGAGGATGCCCCAAGCCTCCGCGCCCAGGGGAGTCCCCGGCGAGTCAGTGCTCGCTGCCTCGGGGCCGACATCGGGCCGTGGATCAACGCCGCGGACGCTCCATGAGGGACGGCGTCGCCATCGTCTCGCGAAGTCAGGCGCGAGGTGTCACGAACGAAAGCCTCGGGGTGCAACGCTGCAAGGTTTCACGGGGTGGCGATGGGCCATGTGCCTGGAATCCCGTAGGTCGGCTCATGGCACGTCTCCTGCGATGTATCTCCCCGAGCGGCGGCGCCGGCGTTCCCCCCCAAACGCCAACGGTGACCGCTGCTAAGTATTTCATCGAGGCCGATCGTCCAGTGGTGGCGATCGGCCTCGAAGCCTATCGGGCGCATCGTCGTGCGCGGCTCGCAGTGCCTACAGAGGGGGAGCGCAGCGACGACGCCATGGAGGGGCTGCGCCGCAGCGGCGACCGGACGCGGGACCTTCGCGCGGGTCGACGAGGGGAAGGCACGCCAAGGGGGACGAGGATGACGGGGGCGCGCAGGCGCCGATGCGGCTGTCGTCGCGCGGGCTCGTCGCCGAGCTCGATGGGTTCAACCTCCACGCGGGCGTGTGTGTGGCGGCGGACGACCGCGACGCGCTCGAACGGCTCGGGGAGAGCCGGTGGGCAGGTGAGGCAGTTCTTGCGAAGATACTCAAGCAATGAGCACCGGACTGACACTTGAGGCCATTCGGTACGACACAGACGATCGACTCGTCGTGCTGTCCTTGTCGCTCGCCGGTCATGGGTTCGAGGAGCGGTTCATTCCAACTCCGCGGGGTGCCGTCGCATCCCCCCGGTCGCGACTCGGCTTCACGCGTGAGGAACTCGCGCTCCGTCCGGTGGTCGATCGCTGGCTCAGGGGTGAGGCGCTGAATCTGCCCGTGGCGGTCATCCCCCCCGATGGACTCTCTTCGCAGGAGCTTCGGCGCTGCATCTTCGTGGAGTCGGACTGGGCGAAGCGGGTACTCGTGTCTGCCGCCTGACCTCGCCCGCCCCCTGATCCGCCCCCCTCGTCTCCAGCTTGCCGCGCCCCGCACCGTAGGGGCGTGCGCGGCACCCGCTTCAACTTCACCGTGACCACCCGAGGCGTCCGACCGACGCCCCAGTGGGGGCTTGTGCGTCGAAGCGGCCGCCGCGCGGACAGGCGTATTGCAGTACGGCGACGGCACTGGACGGACATGGCTGGAGTACCGGCCCGAGTCCGAGGTGTTCGCTGCCGACTCGCTCGCGACGCTGCGCAGCGCCCCGTTGGTCCTCCTATCGGCTGCACGTGCCCCAGCGCGAGCGACTTGAAGTTCTCGGTCGTGACGCGTCCGCCGACCGGGTGGAGGTCGACCACCGGGGCGCTGCGCAGCGTCGCGAGCGAGTCCTCGGCGAAGACCTCCTCCGGGGGGCGCAGCTCGGACCACTGGCGCCCGGAGGCGTCGCGGTACTTGAAGACGCCCACGCGGGTGAGCGCGCTCGACATGCGGCGGCCGCCCTGGGGGGTCGTCGCGACGCCTTGAATCGTCGCGAAGTCGCTGCGCTGGACGTTGACCGCCACGCGCCTACGGTGCGGGGCGAGGGGCGCGTGGGGCTAGGTGGCGCTGGGACGGATCTGGGGGACGGGCGGCTGCGGGGCGATCGGCTGCTCGGACTCACGCCCCTGCAAGATGTCGAACCCCACGCCGGTCAGAAACTCCGCGGGGGAGTAGACCCCGCGCGGGAGATAGGTGCCCCCCAGCCGCCACGGGGTGGAGACATAGACATAGCCTCGCACCACGGTCGCGAGCGCAGCCGCGAGGGCGGCCATCAGCTTCGGATCGTAAGCGGTACGTCCCATCGTTGAGGTCAGCGCCAGGTCGTAGCCGGCCTCCAGCCAACGCGTCGCGACCTCGGCGCGGAGGTCCGCCGGAAGATTCGGGGCGAACTCAGCGAGGTCGGGCGGCAGGTCTTCGCTGCCGAACGGCATCGGCGTCAAGCCAATCGACATGACGTCATCGATTCCCACGACGTAGCACTCGTCGGTCGCGAGGGGCTCCGACGGTTCGACGGCGCCGCCCTGGAGGGTGAGCAGACTCGCGTCGCCGAACTCGGCAGGAAGGCCCCCCAAGACCTCCGACCACGAAGGGACGCGCGTGGTCTGACTGACGATGCTGATGTCGTAGCTCATTCCTCGCTCCGCCTGACGACGCCGGTCGTTCGATCGTAGGTCACGAACCCGTCACCGCACTCGAAGATCACGCGGGAGTATGGGCAGTTCGGGCGGGTCGGGTCCATCGCGTCGATCTGCGCCTCGCCCATGGTTGGCGAGCCGAATAGTCGGTCAAGTCCGCCAAGGCGGCGTCCCGGCAGCTCCTGCCAACGCTCGCGAGAGCAGGTACTACGCGTAATAGGCGATCTGGTCACTGGAGCGGATCCACGCCGACGACGGTGCCCCGTGGGTCCTCCTATCGGCCGCTTCGCGCGAGCTGTTCTCGCTGGTCGGCGCGGGGAGGGTCGCCTCGAGGCGGAAGAGAGCGTGCTCGGGGCCGCGAGGTTCACGGTGAGCGGCGCCGGGGCGGTGAGGTCGATCGCTGCCGACGCGCTCGCCCCTCGGCGCGAGGAAGTACGCGGCGCACGTGCCGATGCTGCCGAGGACGACGACGAACGCGCTGGCGATGAGGAGCCCGGGCGAGGAGCCGGATCGGGGGGCCGCGGAGGTCACCGCGCGCCGCTACGTCGCGGCGACCGTCCGCGCGAATCGCCCGACGCGTCGTGCACGGGCGTGGGGCGGCGCCTGCCGACGGCCTTGCCCCGGCGCCTCTCCCGTCGTCCCATCCGAGCCCCGATGACGCCGCGCCGGCCCGCCTCGCTCCTCGCCGTTCTGTTCGCCACGCTCGCGTGCGTTCTCTCGCCCGACGAGCCGACGGAGACCGAGGCCCGGGCCGCGGCGCGCGCGCAGGCCGCCCTTCTCGGGCGGATGGAGCGCGACGTGGACGAGGCCCTCGCGGCCATCGATCTCGTGGGCGTCTGCCACCACCCCGACTGCCCCTGCCGCGAGCTCATCGATGAGCTGCGCCCGGGGTGTAGCGTGGTGAGGGCCGAACGGCGTGCGAGGGTGCGCGACGTGACCGAGCGCTTCCAGCGCGAGACCGTGCCGGCGTGGGCGCGGGAGACGCCCCTCCTCGGGGCGGAGGTCACCTTCCGGCTCCCCGACGAGGCCACCCAGCTCCTCGGCCGGGTGGCGCCCTCGACCCCGGGCCGTCGCAACGGCGCCGTCCGCGCGCCGCGGTCCGAGCTGGCGCACGGGGCGTGGCAGGGGGCGCTCGGCGGCCGGGGCCTCTACCAGACGGCCTGGACGCGCGGCGCGGCGCGCTACGGCGACGGCGAGTACCACCGCGGCATCGAGCTGCACTGGACGCGCGGGCACGGCGTGGCGCAGGCCTGGATCACCGCGTGGGTGCTCATCGACGGCTGGCGGCGCCCCGCCGCGTGGCCGGTGCGGTAGGAGGCGAGCGAGCCTACGGCGGAGCCCACGCTTCGACCGTCGTGAGCGTGTCGAAGAAGTCCCGCGGGCCGACGAGGGGGGGGCCCCGCGCGTCGAGCGAGCGGCCCACGACAGCCAGGGCGGCGTCCCGGGAACTCCTGCCAGCGCTCGCGAGGGCGGGTACTACGGGTCATGGGCGATCGGGTACCTCGACACAGGGGAAGTGAAGGGTTGAGCGACGGGGCGACGGTCACGTCATCCCAGCGCTCCTCGCCGGGCTCGGAGTTCAGCTGTAGGGCAGGATCGCCTCGAAGCGGGTTCCAGCCTGAAGGCCCGCGACCATCGACTCACAGAGCACGCAGTCGGCCCTGAACGTGACCGGGCCGCCCTCTTCGGGGAGTGGGTCGACGTAGCTCGCCCCCAGAAACTCCGCGGGCGCGTGGGAGTTGGCGTACCCGTGGTTCCATAGCCAGTCGAAGCGCGGATCGGACGGACCGCACGCGGTCAGGAAGGCCTCCGCGCCGGGCGCGTCCGCGAGCACCGCCGCGACACGGTCGCGCGGGATGAAGGCGCTCGCGTCGGGGCTCTGGATCCGCAGCCGAAGCCGCACCACCGGCCCCAGCTTGCGGATCGCCGTGGCCCTCGCCTTCAGCGGCTTCGCGAGCTGCGGGGCGTCCTCGAGGTACTTCGCGACGAAGGACGAGAGCCACTCGGCGTCGACCGGCGCCTTCTCCAGCACCTCGACCGCCACGTCCTTCTTCCGCGCGACAGCTTTCAACGCAGTGGCCTGCTCGCGCAGCGTGGCGCGCTGCTCCTCGCGGTGCCAGCCGGTCAGGAACCCGCACGAGAGCCCCAGCTCCAGGTAGCCGTCCAGGTCGTCGGCGACGCGCCGGCTGTCGCGCTCGTGACCGACCTCCGCGACGTGGACGCTGGTCGCACCATCGGCGTCACGCACGAGCCACGCCCGCGACTGGTCGTCGTGGCGGTCGATCAGCGCGAACTCGCGCCCCGGAGGGAAGGCGAGCTCGCCGCGCTTCTTCCCGTACCAGCCGAAGTCCTGCTTCAGCAGCGTGGCCGCAGAGGGGATCGCGAGTCGGCCGACGAGGGCTCCTTCACCCCGGCGCCCCGGGGCCGAGTAGCCGATCTCCGCTTCGGCGACGTGGGCCAGCGTGGCCGCGAGGACCTCTCCATAGAGGGCAGCGAGCTTCTTCTGCGTGCCGCTCTTGCAGCCGAGGCACCCGCGCGAGATCGACGAGTACTGGTCATCGAGCTTCACTCCGGGCGTGGACGAGAGCCTGCCCACCAGGCTTCGTAGATTGCATTGAGAGAATGGCACCGCGCCGCGATAGCAGGCCATCCAGGCTGCCTTCAAGACCCGGCAGTGTCAGTCTCAGGCTCCAAGGCACACTCGCCCGCTCCCGGGACCCAGGAGCACGCCACATGGCGTGCCCTGCGGAGGCGGTCGCGGGCGCCACCGTGGGCGCGGCGCTGGAGACGTACTTCGCGTTTCACCCCCCGGATGCGGCCGTACGCCCTCGACGAGCAGGGGCGGGTGCGGCACCACGTGACGGTCTTGTCCCGGCAACTCCTGCCAACGCTCGCGAGAGCGGGTACTACGGGTAATCGGCGATCTGGTACCTGGAGCGGATCGATGCCGACGACGGTGCCCCGTTGTTCCTCCTATCGGCCTATTGGCTGGGCGCGTCGCTGAAGAGGCGATCGGCCGACACGGTGAGCACCTCGATGGGCCCGTCGGCGCCCGGGTGCGACGTCGTCACCGCGCGCACCGTCATCGCGCCGCCCGCCTCATCGACCTCCATCGTGGTGTCGACCGTGAGCCGCGTGTCGCGCTCGTCGGCGTGCTCGATCGCGCTGCTGAGCGTGAGCCGCCAGCCGCCGTCGGCCATGCGCGCGGGCGCCTCCCACGAGATCTCGGGCAGCCCGATGGCGTGCGACCCGTGCCAGCGAACGTGGCGAATCAGCAGGTCGGCGGCGGCGTCGCCGTGGCGCGTGCGCACCGCCGGGGAGAGCGCCCGCAGCAGCGCCGCGCGGTCGCCCGAGACGGCGGCGTTGCGCAGGACCACCGCGGTGTCCAGGGCCCGCTCGGCGGGCGTGCGCGGCGCGATCGGCGACGACAGCGCGGGGCCGTCGCACACCGACACGAGGCGCATCTCGCCGTGGGTGGTGTGGCGCTGGCGCATGTCCGTGCCGGGCGCCTGCGTGCGGATGTCGCGGACGTCGTCGTAGCGCGAGAGCAGCACGCGACCCGAGCGCGCCGCCACGAGGAAGGCCCCCGTCATGCGCCACGTCGCGTCGGTGATCACCGCAGCGACGGGGCCCATCGCCTGCTGCGCGTGCGAGCTGCCGCCGCCGGTGGAGTCGAGCGCGGCGACGGGCTCACCGTCGACGGAGATCCAGCGGGCGAGGCGCACGGTCTGGGTGGCGTCTTCGCCGTGGGGGGTCGGAGCCGAGACGCCCGGCGGCAGCGTCGTGTGGCCGCGGCGCATCTCGACCGCGAGGCCCGCCCCGTCGTCGTGCACGCGGTAGCGCCACGGGGTCGAGGCGCCCACCCGCGTGCTCTCTGGGAGCGCCGGAAAGAAGCGCACGAGACCATGAAACGACCCGTATGCGCTCCACGTGGCGGTGGGGCCGTCTTCTTCGCTCCAGACGCGGCCGTCGGTGCGCAGCCAGATGGGCGCGGCGAAGTCCACGTCGCCGTTGCCGGGGTTGCGGGTCGAGGTGGTTCCGATGGAGAGCTGGCGCCACGGCACACGCAGCACCAGGCGACCCGAGGCGCCGGGGTCGACGTCGGCCTCGACGCGCCCGGTGCTCTCGATCACCTGCGGCGGAATCGGGCTGAGCGGGCTGAGCACCTCCATGCGCACGGAGGCCGACCACTCGTACACGAGCGGACAGCGCCGCGGGGCGCCGTAGCGCAGCGCCGCGGCGGCGGGGGCGTCGCGCACGGTGTGGCCCGCGAGGGCGGGGCGCCAGGGCTCCGCGCCGACGCTCGCGCGACCGCGGCGGCAACCGAGAGCGAAGAGGGCGAGCACGAGAGCGCGAAGGGTGGGTGTCATCGGCAGCAGCTCAGGGCGCGGAGAGTACCAAGGTGCGCCTCAATCCGGCCGGCTATTGAACACGTTGCCGCTGCGGTCGTTCGCGGCGTTGATGAGCGCGCGCAGGAAGTCGGTGCGCCGCGTCCAGGGAGCTCATGGCGGCGCTCGCGGGAGCGTGTACTGCCGATCATGGGCGATCGCGTAACTGGAGCGGATCCAGGCCGACGACGGTGCCCCGTGGGTCCTCCTATCGGCCCCCGTGTGCGAAGCAACGACTCCCCCGCTCACGCCCCCATGAAGTCGCCCTTGTTCAACGGAACCCCTTCGCGGCGGAGGATCCCGTACGCGGTGGTCACGTGGAAGAAGAAGCCCGGGACGGCGAACTCCGTGATGAACCGATCGCCGCGGTACGTCCGCACGCCGCCGCGGAGGGGGATCTCGATGGTGCGCGCGAGCCCCGCTTCGAGCGCATCGGGGTCGACCGCTTCGAGCGAGGCGATCGCCGCGTCGAGGCGATCGTGGATGGCGGCGAAGGTCCTGGCGTCGTCGGGCAGCGGCGCGGGGGCGGCGCCGAGCAGGCGCGCGACCGCGAGCTTCGCCCCTTCGGCGGCCCAGTGCGCCTGCACCGCGAGGGAGAACATGTCCGCGGCGAGGTGGGCGTCGAGAAGCGCGGACGGGTCGATCCCGCGCTCCTCCGCGAACACCTCGCCCTTCCGGAGTACCGTCTTGAGATTGTTCAGTCCCCGAACGAACACGGCGGCGGAGACGTCGATGGCCTTGAGCATGCGCGACGTCTACGTCCGTTACGAAGGTGCGTATTGAACATTCCCGACAGAGCCCCGCGCCCCCCGCGCGGCGTCGTGCGCGCGCCCCGGGCCGATGGCCTGCTCGACGCCCGCCGCCTGCTGCCCGGCCCCGCGCTCGCGCCCTACGTGCATCACCTCTGGTCGGTGCGCTGGTCACTCGACGCCCCGTTCGTGAGCGAGTCGCTGCCGCACCCGGCCGCGCAGATCACGGCCGAGAGCGCCGCGGGTGGCCCGCGCGCGGAGGTCGCGGGCGTGCGCCGCGGTCGCGTCACGGGTCGCCTGGAGGGCGAAGGCTGGAAGCTCGGGATCACCTTCCGCCCGGCGATGTTCCAGCCGCTGCTGGGCGCGCCGATGGCGGGCGTCACCGGCCGGGTCGTGCCGCTCGGCGAGCTGCTCGCCTCGACGACGAAGACCGCCGCGTGGCTGCGCGCGGTCGACGCGACGCGCGACGCCTACGAGCGCTTCGCCCTCACCGAGGCCTTCCTCGCGCCGCTGCTCCCGCCACCCCCGCCCGCGGTCGTCCGCCTGCGCGACCTCGTCGAGCGCATGGCCGGCGATCGATCGATCCTGCGCGTCGCGGACGTGTGCGACGCGAGCGGGCTCGACGAGCGCGCGCTGCAACGCGCGTTTCGCGCGTGCGTCGGCGTGAGCCCCAAGTGGGTGATCCAGCGCTATCGCTTGCACGAGGCGGCGGCGCAGCTCCGGAGCTCGGCCCCGCCAGAGCTCGCCGCGCTCGCGGCCTCCCTCGGCTACGCCGACCAGGCGCACTTCTCACGGGACTTCAAGCGCATGGTGGGAGAGACCCCGGGCGCCTTCGCGGGTCGGCGGTGAGGCCGCGCGCCTCAGGCCATCAACGAGGGTGGAGCGGCTGACCGTCGCGGCGCGAACGCGCGCGGCGGCGAGTGAGCATCAGCGCCAGCAGCACACCGGCCAACGCCCCGTGCCTCGGGCTGGTGGTCCCGACTCGGCACCCACAGCCATTGGCCGTGGAGGTCGGCAGGTCGCTCGGATCACCATCGGCCGCCGCCACGTCGGCGACGACCGCGCCGACGTCATCGCTCGCTCCGACGTCATCGCTCGCTCCGACGTCAGTGCGTGCCACGTCGTTCAGGACGGACGCGTCGGTTCGACCGGCGTCGCGGACGGGAAACGGGTCGTCCCGTGAGTTCGATCGGGTGATCCGGGTTCTCCGCTGGCCGCACGGGATCACCACGCGACCGTCGTCGGTAACCACGGCGCTGACCCAAGCGCAGTCAGAATCGAGGGCCTCCCCGAATCTGCGTGCAGGTCGAGTCGGACGGGCACTCGGGGTCCTGGCCGAACCTCTCGCGTCCACAGGTTGTACACCGTGATGCGCATGACGGCGCGCTCGTCGACGCGGATGCGCCGACGGGCTCCCTCCGCGCCCAGGCGTCTGGCGCTGCACCGGCAGCCAGTGGGTGCCGCTCGAGCGACCGGGACGCCGCGATGGTCGCCCGCCACCAGCCGGAGAGTACCCGGGTTGGTAAGCGCCGTGGCCAGCCGTGGATCGAGGTCGATGGCCTTGCGGTAGGCCTGCTCCGCGCGGTCGCGGGTGGTCTCCTCCTCGTCCAGGCGCAGGCCCTCCAGGTAGTGGGCGGAGGGTCCCGTTGGCGCATCGAGGGCTGCGGCCGCAGCGTGCGCACCACGTCCTCCCGCAGCGCGTTGAGGTGTGACAACTGGATCGTCGCGCCAGCGGACGGAGGAGGCCGCTCACCCGCCGCGACGAGCTCGGGTCCGGCGTGAGCGGCGAGCGGGCATCGGGTCCCCGGCGATCGCCTCGAGCGGCTCGAACATCAGCGCCGTCGCGAGCAGCGCGACCCACGAACGGGAACCGCCCCGAGCGCCCGTCGATGGGCGCTGCGACGGCGAGGGTGTCCGGCGCGCGGAACGCGCGGTCGGGAGCGTGACCGCGGACGACGTGGTGCGCGCGTGCTCGTTCCTTCACCTGTGCCAGTACACGACCTTCCCGGAGCACCTCGCGGGCAACGCGCCCGCGTGCGTGCAGAAGATCGCGCAGGCGCGTATCGGGATGGCGACCCCGTCCGCGGAGGCGCGGCAGGTGTACGCGCGGCTGCTCTCCTGCGGCGCATCGTCGACCACCTGCGACGCGTTCCGGCGGTGCATGAACCTCGGGACCATCCGCACCTGCGCGGGCCCGATGGACCGTCGCTGCGAGGGCAACACCGCGATCCGCTGCCGCCACTCGACGGACGCGTACCCCACGACCATCGCCTGCGATCAGCTCGGCCTCGCGTGTCAGGGCGGTCAGTGCGTGGGATCGATGACCGCCCCCACATGCGACCTCCCGGCGGCGCCGCGCTGCGACGGGAGCGCGCTGGTCAGCTGCCTCGGAGGACGCGAGGCCCGCGAGGACTGCGCGGCCTTCGGCGGGACCTGCCTCGCGGGATCCCCCGCTCAGTGCGTCCCCGCGGGCACGATGCCCTGCGCCACTCCGGGAGCGATGTGCAGCGGGAACGTTCTCACCGGGTGCCGCCCGGACCCCGACACGGGGATGGCGTACACGGTCCGCTACGACTGCGCCGCGGGGATGCGCACCTGCGGGATGGCCGCGCCTGCGGGCTTCACGTGCCTGCCCGCGACGGAGTGCAGCGATCCCCCGCAGCAGTGGGGCGGCGCGTGTGACGGCAACGCCGTGAGCACGTGCATCGAGGGGCGCCGCGTGCGGTTGCCCTGTAGCGCCGTGGGGCGCGCGAGCTGCAGGGCCTCCGGGAGCATCGCGACCTGCGCGGAGTGAGCCGCGCGCCCGGCGCTTGACAGCCCCGGCCAGGGACACCTTCCATGACCGACCATGGAACCCACCACCGAGCCCGTCGTCGCCCCGCCGCGCAGCCCGTACCTCGATGGGCCCTACAGCCCCGTCGAGCGCGAGATCACGGCGGTCGACCTGCCGGTGATCGGCGCGCTGCCGCGAGACCTCGCGGGGATGTACGTGCGCAACGGCAGCAACCCGAAGTACGCCCCGAAGGGTCGCTACCACTGGTTCGACGGCGACGGCATGGTGCACGGCGTCCACTTCGAGGAGGGCCGGGCGGTGTACCGCAACCGCTACGTCCAGACGGCCGCGCTCCAGGAGGAGACCGCCGCGGGCCACGCCCTCTGGACCGGCATCATGGAGCCGCCGGACTTCCGCCGCCGGGGTGGTCCCTTCAAGGACACCGCCAACACCGACCTGGTCTTCCACGCTGGCCGGCTGATGGCCCTGTGGTGGCTGGGCGGCGCGTGCCACCAGCTCTCCCTCCCGGCCCTGGAGACCCTCGGGGTCGTGGACTTCGGCAGCCCGTTGAAGAAGGGCCTCTCGGCGCATCCCAAGGTCGACCCGGTGACGGGCGAGCTGATGTTCTTCGACTACGCCCTCACGCCGCCGTACCTCACCTACGGGGTCATCTCGGCGGAGGGGAAGCTGGTGCGGCAGGTCCCCATCGAGCTGCCGGGCGCGCGGCTTCAGCACGACATCGCCATCACGGCGAAGCACACCATCCTCATGGACCTCCCCCTCATGTGGGACCCGGCGCTGCTCGCGCGAGGAAAGACCCGCGTGCGCTTCTACCCCGATGTCCCGTCGCGCTTCGGCATCATTCCCCGTCATGGCACTTCCAGCGAAGTGCGCTGGTTCGAGGCGAGCGCTTGTTACATGTATCACACCATCAACGCCTGGGAGGAGGGCGACGAGGTGGTGCTCCTCGGGTGCCGCATCGAGAACCCGTTGCCCGACACCGTCGACGCGGCGCGGGCGATCCCGCGGCTCGACGCGCTCGCCCTGGAGCCGTACCTCCACGAGTGGCGCTTCCACCTGGTCACCGGCGCGGTGCGCGAGCGCAAGCTCGACGACGTGATGACGGAGTTCCCCAGGATGAACAACGAGCTGCTCGGGAGCCCCTCGCGCTACAGCTACAACCCCCGCATCGCCCCGGAGTCCACGCTGCTCTACGACGGGGTGATCAAGTACGACACCGTCGCTGGCACCTCGGTCGCTCACGGGTACGGCAAGGGCCGCTTCGGCGGCGAGGTGGTGTTCGCGCCCCGCGTCGGGTCCACTGCGGAGGACGACGGGTACCTCGTGACCTTCGTGCACGACCGCACGAGCGGGCGCGGCGAGGTGGTGGTGCTCGACGCCCGCGACGTGGGCGGTGAGCCCGTGGCGAGGGTGCTGCTGCCCCAGCAGGTCCCGATCGGGTACCACTCGTGGTGGGTGCCCGCGTCGCAGATGGCGGCGGCGGCGGCGCCGTGAGGTCGCCCACACGCTCGACGGCGCCGGTCTTCGTCCTCGGCGGGGCGCAGACCGACTTCGCCCGCCACGTCACCCGCGAGGGCCGCACGCTCGCCGACCTCATCCGCGAGACCGCCCAGTCGGCCCTCGGCGACGCGAAGGTCGACGCCGCGGAGGTGGAGGTCGGGCACGTGGGCAACTTCGTCGCCGAGCTCTTCTGCGGCCAGGGGCACCTCGGGGGCCTGCTGGTCGAGGCCGATCCGGCCTTCGAGGGGATGCCCACCTCGACGCACGAGGCGGCCTGCGCGGCGGGCGGCGCGGCGATCATGGCGGCCATGGCCGACATCGAGTCGGGCCGCTACGACTGCGCCCTGGTGCTGGGCGTGGAGGTGATGCGCAACCTCAAGGGCGACGCGGCGGCGAAGCACCTCGGCGCGGCGGCCTACGTCCCCCGGGAGACCGAAGGGGTGCAGTACCCGTGGCCGCAGCTCTTCAGCGAGCTCGGCGACGAGTACGAGCGGCGGTATGGCCTCGCGCACCGGCACCTCGCGGCGCTCGCGCAGAGCAGCTTCGCCAACGCGCGGCGCAACCCCAACGCGCAGACCCGAGCCTGGGTGCTGGAGCCGAAGCACTTCACCGAGGACGACGCCGCCAACCCCGTGGTGGCCGGGCGCATCCGCAAGCAGGACTGCAGCCAGATCACCGACGGCGGGGCGGCGGTGCTGCTGGCCTCCGCGCGCTTCGCCGAGCAGTGGGCGAGGCGGGAGGGGCGCCCGGTGGGTGAGGTCCCGGTGGTGAGGGGGTGGGGTCACCGCACCGGGCGGATGTCCTTCAGGGACAAGATCGCGTCGAGCCGCGACGCGGTCTACGTGCTGCCCCACGTGCGCGGCGCCATCACGGACGCCTACGCGCGGGCGGGGGTGGACGGCCCGGCCGCGCTCGACGCCATCGAGACGCACGACTGCTTCACGACGACGCACTACATGGCCATCGACCACTTCGGGATGACCGCGCCCGGGGAGAGCTGGAGGGCCATCGAGGAGGGCGTCGTCGCACGGGGCGGCCGGTGTCCGATGAACGCGGGCGGCGGCCTGACGGGCGGCGGCCACCCCATCGGGGCGACAGGCGTTCGCATGGTGCTCGACGCGGCGAAGCAGGTGCGCGGCGCGGCGGGCGACTACCAGGTGGAGGGCGCGCGCACGGTGGCGACGCTCAACCTCGGCGGCAGCGGGACCACCGCGGTGTGCACGATCGTCGGCCGCGCCGGGTGATGGACGCGTACATCTACGAGGCGATCCGTACGCCGCGCGGGGCGGGGAAGGCGGGCGGGGGGCTGTCGGGGGTGCGCCCGGTGGAGCTGCTGGCGGGGCTCTACCGCGAGCTCGCGGCGCGCACCGGGGTCGACCCGGCGGTGATCGACGACATCGTGCTCGGCTGCGTGACGCAGGTGGGCGAGCAGGGGGCCAACCTCGCCAAGGTGGCGGCCCTCTACGCGGGCTGGAGCGATCGGGTGCCGGGGATGACCCTCGACCGCTTCTGCGCCTCCGGGCTCGACGCGGTGAACCTCGCGGCGGCGAAGGTCTCCTCGGGGATGGAAGACCTGGTCGTGGCGGGTGGGGTCGAGTCGATGTCCCGGGTTCCGATGATGTCGGACAGGGGGGCGTGGTTCGCCGACCCGGAGGTGGCGCGGGCGACGGGCTTCGTGCACATGGGCGTCTCGGCCGACCTCATCGCCACGCTCGACGGGGTGACGAGAGAGGAGTGCGACGCGTGGGCGCTGCGCTCGCACGCGCGGGCCTCGGCGGCCCGGCGGGACGGGCGCTTCGCGCGCTCGCTGGTGCCGGTGCGCGACGGGGCGGGTGCGGTGGTGCTCGAGCGCGACGAGTGGATCCGCGAGGGGCTGACGGCGGAGAAGCTGGCGGCCCTGCCGGCGGCGTTTGCGGAAGCGGGGGCGAAGGGCGGCGACGCCATCGCGCTGGGGAGGTACCCCGAGGCGGGGGCGATCGCGCACGTGCACACGGTGGCGAGCGCGCCGGGCGTGGTCGACGGGGCGGCGCTGGTGCTCATCGGCAACAGGGCCGCGGGCGAGCGCCATGGCCTGCGGGCGCGGGCGCGGGTGCGGTCCTACGCCAACGCGAGCGTCGAGCCGGTGGTGATGCTCACGGCCCCGGCGCCGGCGACGCGCAAGGCGCTGGCGAGGGCGGGGATGACCGTCGGCGACGTCGACCGGTACGAGATGAACGAGTCATTCAGCGCGGTGGTGCTGCGGTACGTGCGCGAGCTGGGCCTGGACGAGGGGCGGGTGAACGTCGACGGCGGGGCGATCGCGCTCGGCCACCCGCTGGGCGCGACGGGGGCGGTGCTGCTGGGCACCCTGCTCGACGCGCTGGAGCGGGAGGACAGGGCGGTGGGGGTGGTGGCGATGTGCGCGGGCGCGGGCCTCGGGGCGGCGACGGTGATCGAGCGGGTGTGAGCCTACGGTGTGGTGGGCAGCGGGGCGATCGGGGGGGAGCATCGGCGGTCGGGTGACGAGAGCACCACCTACGCGCCGCGCCCCGCTGCGGCGAGCGTCTCCGCGGAGAGGTTCGGCGACCCGGCGCCCTGCTCCTCCGCGGCGTGCACCAGCGCCACGAGGCGGCGGTCGACCGGCGCGTCGACGCCGTGTGCACGTGCGCGATCGCCCCCGCCTCGGGGTACCTCCCCAGCGCGATGGCGTCGCCGCCCTTCGCCCCCGCTTCCGCAAACGCCGCCGGCAGGACCGCCAGCTTCTCCGCCGTCAGCCCCTCGCGGATCCACTCGTCGCGCCCGAGCACCACCGCACCCGCCCCGGAGCGCCTCGTGGACGGTCTGCTCTCGCTCGTGAGCTACCACGCGTGCACCGCCGCCGAGGCCGTCTCCGCGGCGGTGAACGCGCCGCCCGCGAGCACCCGCCGATAGGCCCCAGGGACGGCGACGAAGCCCGCGCGGTCGGTGGTGCTCCCGTCGCCGAGCTGCCCCCGGTCGTTGGCGCCCGAGCAGCGCTCCGCCTCGTCGCCAACCGCCCGTTCCTGCTGCGCGCGGCGATCCGGGTCGCGGGCCTCGTCGCGCCCTTCCCGGTCGAGTCCTACCTGCGCGCGCACTTCACCAAGGTCGGCGCGCAGACCCGGCTCCTCGTGGAGTCGATCGCGCGCCGACCACAAGATCGGCCGGGTGCTCGAGCAGCGCCGCGACGGCAACCGGATCTTCATGCGCCACGACGGCGCGCTGCGCGGCGTACCCGGCCCGGCGGTCGCGCTCGAGATGGTCATCGAGGACGCGCTCACCGTCCGCTACCGGGCGGTGCCGACGCTGCCGTCGAAGCTGGTGCTGACCTTCGACGGCGGCTTCGACCTGCGCGAGACCCCGGAGGGGACGCACGTCGTGCACACCGAGCGCTTCCGCTTCCACCAGCCGTTCCGTCTGGTCGCGGAGCCCTTCCTGCGCGACTGGCTGCGGCGCGACATCGCGGGCGAGATGGTCCGCCTGAAGCAACTGCTGGAAGCGTGACGGAGCGGGCGTGACGGGCACCCCTTTCAAGGTGTCCCATGAGACCTTGAAAGGGGTGCGCGTTACGGGTCGCCGTCGCGACGCTTCACGTACTCCGCCCACTCGTCCGTCGCGTAGAACGCCCGCATCGCGGCGCGGCGGCCGCGGCTCCGAGACTCCCCCGTCACGGCGGAACAGGTCGCGGACCTGCGACGCCCTCCGCGGGAGGAGAGCGCCGCCTTGAGCGTGTTCGTTGGCCGCTACGGTAGATGGCGACCGACGCGGCGTGGGAGGGGCCTACGCCGTGCGTCGGGTCATTGGTGTGGATGCCGAGGTGCGCCCGCGATATCGGTGCTCCGACGGGCATGGAAAAGAAGCACCGCATCTACTCGATGTCGTTCGCGAGCGTGTACCCCCTCTACGTGCAGAAGGCCGAGAAGAAGGGGCGGACGAAGGCCGAGGTCGACGAGGTCATCGCGTGGCTCACGGGCTACGCCGGCGCGCAGCTCCAGCGCGTCATCGACGACAAGACCGACCTCGAAGCGTTCTTCGCCAGCGCGCCCCGGATGAACCCGAACGTGGGGCTCATCAAGGGCGTCGTGTGCGGCGTGCGCGTCGAGGACGTCGCCGACCCGCTGAGGCGGAACATCCGCTACCTCGACAAGCTGATCGACGAGCTCGCCAGGGGGAAGAAGATGGAGAGCATCCTCCGGGTCGACGGCGCCGACGCGGTAGCGCCTTCCGGGCCCAGGCGGCGTTGACCACGACGATCCACCCGGGGGCCTCGTCGACTCACCTTCGCCGCGTCGCCCATGACCGCCATGTGCCGCGCTTCACCCCGCGGGCTCGTCGCGCAGGTGCTGCCTCGCGACGTTGGCCCACGGCCCCTTCGGGTCCAGTGCCAGGTACCGCTGCCAGTGCGCCCGCGCCTGCTCCTTGCGGCCGATCTCCGTGAGGGCCATCGCCAGGTTGAAGTGCGCCTCCGCGAAGTCCGGCTTCAGCGACAGCGCCCGCTCGAACAACGGGACCGCCTCGTGGTGCACCCCCCGCTCCACCAGCAGGTAGGCCAGGTTGTACGGCGCCTCGGCCTGCGACGGGTCGGAGGCGATGGCCCGCCGGTACATCGACTCGGCCTCCGCGCGGTCGCCCGCCACCAGCCGGAGATTACCCAGGTTGGTAAGCGCCGTGGCCAGCCGTGGATCGAGGTCGATGGCCTTGCGGTAGGCCTGCTCCGCGCGGTCCCGGGTGGTCTCCTCCTCGTCCAGGCGCAGGCCCTCCAGGTAGTGGGCGTAGGCGTCCCGCTGGCGCTTCGAGGGCTGCGGCCGCAGCGCGCGCACCACGTCCTCCCGCAGCGAGCTCAGCTCGAAGTCGAGCAGCCGCTGGCCCGTGACGGGATCGAAGCGGGCCCCGTCCTGGCGGGCGACGAGCTGGTGGCCCTCCGCGCCGAGGCGGGCGTCGGTGACCGGCCGGGCCATGCCGGGCTCGGTGGTGCGCAGCGACTCCACCGCGCGGCGAATCGAGCGGAGCGACACCCCGGCGTCCACCAGCCGCCGGGTGGTGCGGGCCGCGAGCAGGTCGGCGAAGGTGTACGCCCGGCGGTTTCCCGAGCGGGCGCTCGGGGCCACGATGCCCATGCGCTCCCAGCTCGCGAGACGCCCGGGTCGCAGCTTCAGGATCTCCGCGACCTCGCGCGCGGAGAAGAGCCGCGCCACGGTGTCGGTGCCCGGGGTCTCGGCGGTCGGCGGTCGGCGCACGGCGTCCTCGACGCGTCGGCCTCGGCCGAAGTCGACGTGGATCACCGGGCTCGGAGGGTTCTCTTCGGTCTGGTCGCTCACCGTGACGGGACCACCGTACCGTCGCGAGGCCCCGGGACGCGAAAATCGCGCGAGTGCGGTACACCCCAGGGCCCTATGGTGGTCATCGGTCTGACGGGCGGCATCGCGTGTGGGAAGAGCGCCGTGGCGGCGATGCTGGCCGAGCGAGGCGTGGCGATCGTCGACGCCGACCAGGGGGCCCGCGAGGTCGTGGCGCCCGGGAGCGACGGGCTCTCGGAGGTGGTCGCGGCCTTCGGCGAGGGGGTGCTCTCCCCCGACGGTTCGCTCGACCGAAAGCGCCTGGGAGAGCGGGTCTTCGGCGACGAGGAGGCCAGGAAGAAGCTCAACGCCATCCTTCACCCGCGCATCGCGCAGTGGAGCGCCGAGCGCTTCATGGCGCTGGCCGCGGAGGGGAGACCCTTCGCGGTCTACGAGGCCGCGCTGCTGGTGGAGAACGGAGCGCACCGGGCGATGGGCGGGCTCATCGTGGTGACCGCGAGGCCTGAGGTGCAGCGCGCGAGGCTCATGGCCCGGGACGGCATCGACGCCGCGGCGGCGCAGGCGCGCATCGACGCCCAGTGGCCCCTGGAGAAGAAGGTCGCGGTCGCTACCGAGGTGATCGACAACTCGGGCGACCGCGAGGCCTTGCGGGCGCAGGTGCAGGGGCTCCATACGCGGCTGGTCGAGGCCTACGGGCGATAAGCGGCGGCGCCCGGGCTGCGCGGTTGTGTTGGCCTTCGGGGCTGATCTAGAGTCCGCGCGCAAAATCCACGGTTGGAGGGACTGAACCCATCATGCGTACGAGCGATCCGGGCGACCACGATGACCTGCCTGAAGTTCCTGACGTCCCTGATGAGCCTTCGGGCGACAGCGGGGCGATGATCAGCGACGACGAGGCCGTCCGGCGCATCAACCGCCGCGTGAGCCCCGTCGGCTGGCTCGGCATCATCGCCGTACTCGGCGTCGGCGGCGGCACCGGCTACTACATGCTCAACACCGCCCGGCAGGAGCAGGCCGAGGCCGACGCCCTCACCCGCGGCCGCGCCGAGCTCACCGCCATCACCGAGCGCAACCTCCCCAACGCCGAGACCGCCCGCCTCGTGCGCGAGGTCTACGCCCGCAACACCGCCCGCAGCGTCCGCCAGACCGCGCGTCGCCTCCTCGCGCAGCTCAGCGACCCCGAGTCCGTCCCGATGCTCATCGACGGCCTCGCCGAGGCGGGCGCCGGGCGCAAGCAGGCCGCCCTCGGCCTCGCGGAGATCGGCCTCCCCGCCGCCGCCGCCGCGAAGCCCGCGCTGCTCGCCATCCTCCCCACGGCCGATCCTGCCACCGAGCAGCTCGAGATCGCCTGGGCCCTGGTGGTGCTCCAGGAGCCGCAGGCATGGCCCGTGGTGCGGCAGCTCCTCGAGCAGAACAAGCTGCAGACGGTCACCAACCTCGACGGCCGCCGCATCTTCGACCCCGCCCTCGTGGCCCGCATGGCCGGCCGGGAGCGCCTCCACGAGCTGGTCACCTCGCGCTCGGTCACCTCGCTCCGCCTCGCGGCCCTCTCGCTCGCGGAGATCGGCACCCCGGACGTGCTCGATGACCTCAACATCCTCGTGCAGAACTCCGACGTCAGCATCTCCCGCGAGGCCGCCATCGGCCTCGGCCGCACCGGCGACCCCCGCGCGGCCGAGCCCCTGGTGCGCTTCCTCAACGCGCACCCCGACGCGCGCGAGGGCGTCCTCTCGGCGCTGGCGGTGAGCTCCGGGGCGCAGGGCCTCGGGGTCATCATCCACAGCGCGCAAGACCTCCCGACGCGCGCCACGGCCACGCGCCTCCTGCGCGACCAGCGAGACCCCGACGCCGGCGACGCCCTCTTCGAGGCGCTGGGCATCGCGTCGGGCACCGACGAGGTCTCCGTCGGCATGAAGCGCAACGCGGTCTTCGGCCTCGCGGAGATCGGCGACCCCCGCGCCGTCGAGTCGCTGCTCGCGTACGCCACGCACGCGCTCACGCACACCGACCCCAACTCCACCTCCGAGGCCAAGCAGGCGCTCGACCTCATCCGGCAGATCCCCGGCGCGGCGACGCGCGCCAAGGAGGGCCTGCTGGCCATCATCCGCGACCCGCACGGAGACTTCGTGCGAACGCCCTCCATCATCGCCCTCTCCCGCTCGGGCGACACCTCGGTGGCCGGCGTGGTCGCCCCCTTCCTCACGCAGCCCGACGCCATGGAGGGCGCCGCCGTGGCGCTCTGCGCGCTGCACAGCCCCGAGTGCGCGAGCCGGGTGCTCCCGATGGCCCGCATGCCCGCCAACCTGCGCATGGTCGAGGAGACCGTGGTCGACGAGCCGGTGCTCAACTCCCGGCGCACGGCCATCCGCGCGCTCTCGTGGATGACCTACGGCTCCGCCCCGGTGGCGCCCGCGGCCCGCGCGGCGGCGGTGCGAGAGCTGCGGCGCATCGTCGAAGACCCCAACGACCGGCGCTCGCTGCGCGAGGAGGCGGGCTACACCCTGGCCGCCGTCGCCGACGACGCCGCGCTCGCCGACATGGCCGCCAAGGCCACGGACACCCACGTCCCCGAAGAGGCGCGGATCTATTACATCTACGCGCTGCGCGGCCGGGCCACGCCGGAGATCGCGACGCGGCTGGTGCAGACCTACCTGCGCCGGGGCACCAACCCCGACGTGATGCGCGGCGCGGCCATCGCGGCGGGCTTCGGGGCCAACGAGGCGACGAGCGACGCGCTGATTCCGCTGCTGCAGCTCACCGAGGCGCAGGACTCGGGGGTGCGCTTCGCGGCGGCCATCGCGGTGGTGCTGGGCGGCAACGCGAGGGCGGCCAACGCGCTGCTCGACGTGCTGGTGGCCAACGACGAGCTCGCGGGCATGATGCAGAACGAGTTCGCGCCGCGCGGCGCGGGCGGCGGGGCGAACAACGCCACGGTGCAGGAGAACTGGTCGCTGCTGCCGCTGACGGCGCCGATGTTCGAAGACGGCCGGGTGTTTCGCCGCATCGAGGTGGCGACCATCCTCGAGGCGGGCAAGCAGAACAAGCACTACGGCTGGGCGGTCAACTGGCTCACCACGCGGCTGAAGAGCGGGTGGGACAACGCCATGGGCGTGAGCGCCTACGACGTGCGCCGGCTGATGCGGGAGGCCGCCCTGGGCAACGACGCGTTCCGTAGGGACATGGCGTTCCGAGGCTTCAGGGTGCTGCTCGACCGCGGCTCGCTGCACGCGCTCCGACGCCAGACCCGGGTGCCCGCGGCCAGCGAGCGAGCGCGCCACGAGCTGATGGAACTCTCCGGCGGAAACAGCGCCGCCCCCGCGCGCTGAGCGCTCCGCTCCTCTCCCTCTACTTCATCTCCAGTCCCCCCCCAGTGATACGGCTTGTGGCAGAGCGCCACGAGCGTGGCAGCCGTGCCCACGCTCAGATCGACACCCGGTCGTCGGGCAGGTGCTCCCGGTCGGGCGCTCCGGCCCGGTAGTCGGTGAGCAGCCACACGGCGCCCAGCACCATGCCCGAGGCGATGTAGAAGCTCCGCGCCGGGCCCACCCCGGAGAAGCCCACCAGCCATGGGGTGGCCACCAGCAGCGGCGCCATCACGGCCTCCAGCGCCCCGTGCACCGGGAAGGGGATCATCTTCAGCAGCCCCATGGGGAAGGCCGTGAGCACGGTCAGCGTGGCGTGCAGCGCCGCCAGCACATAACAGAGCGACGCGGCCCGGGAGCCGAAGCCCAGCAGCGTGGGCGCCAGCGCGAAGGCGGCGATCACCACCAGGTCGAGGTAGCCGTGAACGCGGGGAGAGAGGAGCTTCATGAGGGCGTTCAGCCTTTCAGGAAGACCTCCGGTGCAGCGCCTGTGCCGCGAGCGGCTCGCCCGTGCTGTCCGCGTCGGCCGTGCCCCCGAGGTCGCCGATGCGCACGCCGGTCGCCGTCGAGGGCGGCGCGGCGAGGCCCGGGGCGACCCGGTCGATCCACGAGCGCAGCCCCGGGTGGGCCGACAGCTCCGCCTCGATGCGCTCCCGCTCCCCGTCGGCCTCGAACCACCCGGCCTCGCCCACCAGCAGGTCGAAGAGCAGCTCCGCGTGCCGGGGCAGCCGGGTGTCGGTCGCCCGGGTGCGCACCAGCTCCCGGGCCAGCTCCCGGTCTCCCAGGCGCAGCGCCACCAGGACGCGCACCAGCAGCGCCGCGCCCGTGGCGAAGGGGAAGGTCGGGTGCTCCGCGGCGATCACCTCGAGCTCCGCGAGGGCCTCGTCGGTGCGGCCCGTGGCCGCGAGCAGCCGCGCCCGCAGGGCGATGAGCGCGGGCACCAGGATGTCGCTCATGCCGGCCTTCACGGCGGGGTTCTTGAAGAGCCGGCCGAGGCCCCGGTCGCAGAGCGCGAGCGCCGCGGGCAGGTCGTCGCGTCGCTCGGCGTGCTCGGCGAGGTCGAGCAGGGCGACGGCGGCGTGGGCGTGCGTGCTGGCGCGCGCGGCCCGCTCGAGCTTGGCGTCGGACTCGGCGGCGCGGTCGTCGGCGTAGAGCGAGCGCGCCTCGCGGATGGCGCGGTCGAGCGCGAGGTTGCGGCGCACCCCCAGCGCGATGGAGGCGACCACCGGCAGGGCGAAGACCCAGACGCTGATCGTCACCGAGAGGGCACGGTTGATCATCGGGAGCGCGACCACCATCGCGCCGATCACCAGCGACCAGGCGAGGAGCAGCCACCGCCGAGGGGAGGGCGAGAGCTTCCTGGCGAGGTCCCGATCGGCGGTCACGCGGGCGCGCGCCTCGGCCGAGGGCGAGGGGAGGCGGGCAGGGTCGACCGCGGCGCCAGGCTCCGAGGCGCGAGGGGCGAAGGAGGCCGCCTGGGGGACGACGGAGACGATCCACCGGGCCGCGGGGGAGAGCTCTCCCTCACGCGACGCGGGCGCCCGGTACGCGCTGCCCACGGGCACCGCCGCGAGGCGGCCGAGGGTGCGCGCCAGCATGGCCTCCCGGCCGCTGAGCTGATCGAGCAGCGAGCGGGAGCGGGTGAGCTCGCCGACCAGCGCCTCGCGCTCCCCGGCGCGGGCGAAGGTGACCGCGCGGGCGAGGGCGGCGTAGCCCTTGAGCAGCGGCAGGGCGTGCGGGGAGGCGTCGACCCGGGCGGCCTCCTCGCGGGCCATGGCCGACTCTCCCGCGGCCGCGAGCATGAGCGCCCGGTTGGCGCGGAGCACGAGCTGGTACTGCCGACCCTGGGAGCGGGCGAGGAGCGGGATCTTGAGCGCGAGGGCCTCGGCGGACACGGCCACCGCCCCGGCGGCGTCGCCCCTGGCGAAGAGCACGTAGGCCCTCTGGGAGAGGGCGGCCATGCCCACGAGGCCCCCGCGGCTCGACCGGGGGATGGCGTCGAGCAGGGCCATCGCCTCGTCGTAGCGGCCCTGGGTGAGCAGGTCGTGGGCGGCGTTGTTGAGCATCACCGCGGGGCCGATGCGCTGCTGCCTCAGCCCGAGGGCCATCACGCAGGCGCCGAAGAGCACGGCCGCCCCGCCGGCGGCGGTCAGCGCGGGAAGGGCGACGAGCGCCCCGAGGCCGAGGAGGAGGTAGACCCCGCCCAGCAGGAGCATCCTTCGGGCGGAGCGGCTGGTCGGGTGCGGAGGCAGCGCGGGCTTCGGGGCGGGGCGTTCGGCCATCGGGTGATGGGGCGCAGCCTACAACGGCCGTCCCCGGGAGCCTCTTCCTCCCAGGCGATCGATCCACGCGATGCTGGGAGAGGGCCCTGCGTAGGCGCTACTGGCGCCAGCGGAAGTAGGCCACGCGCACGGCCTGAGCCCGGCGAGGGCGGTAGGTGGTCCCCCGGAAGAGGATCGTCCGCGCGGCGTCGTCGTAGTCGAAGCCGTCGGCCCTGGAGCGGGGCGTGAGGGCGCTGTCGACGCGCACCCTCAGCGAGGCCGAGATGGGGGCTACGGTCACCTGGAACTCGCTCGCCGCGCCCGCCACCGCGTCGACGATGCGAGAGAGGGCGGCGGAGACCTCGCCCTCCGAGGCCGAGCTGATGGGGATGTAGGCCCCGCCGTTTCCGGTCACCACGCAGGGGACGAAGTTGTCCGTCGAGGGGCACGACGAGCGGGAGAACAGGTTGGCCATCGCGAAGGTCTGCCAGCCGTTGGCGCCGAACCACCGGGTCACCGAGCGCACCCGGTCCTCCCGCAGCGCGCCCCAGCGCACCCGGTCGTTGGCGAAGTAGCGCTGGTCGTCGTTGGTGCCGGCCTCGTCGGTCACCAGGAAGGCCACCCGCTGCGCCCCCGCGCGGAAGCGCCGGCGGTCGTCCGTGTCCATGGTGCGACGGTCCATCGCCAGCGCGGTGGTGACCGCCGCCGAGAGGGGCTCCTCCTCGCCGCCCTCCAGGGGGTACGGCTGGCGGGTGTCCCTCGGGTCGTTGGCGTAGCGCTGGTAGGTCACCTCCCACGCGAGCTGCTGCGCCCCGTCGGGGTCCGCTCCGTTGATCCACGCGAAGCCCGGGTCGTCGAGGTCGGGGCCCGCCGAGGCGCTGCCGGCCTGCACCACGCCCACGCGCAGGTCGATGCCCGCGGCGCTCATCTCCCGGAAGAAGCGCGCGGCCACGTTGCCCAGCCGCTCCTGGTCGTCCTCCATCGAGCGCGAGGTGTCCACCAGCCAGAGGAAGTCCGCGCTCACGTTGCGCGTCGCCACGATGCGCTGGCAGAGCGTGTCGAGCGTCGCCCGGGCGTCGCCCAGGCCCGTCGCGTTGGTGAGGTCCTGCAGCCGGATCGCCGTCGTCGCGCGGGCGTCGTCGAAGCGCCCCTCCGGCGCCGCCGCCACCAGCACGATCGCCCGCCCGATCTCCGGTCGCAGCACGGTGCTTACCTCGAGGGTAAAGCTCCGCGCCCCCCGGAAGCCCGGCCGCGACGGCCCCGGGTTGAGGGCCGCCACGTCGCGCGCCACCCGGTCGCGCACCACCGCCGCCGAGGTCTCGAGCGCGCTCAGCCTGAACGAGCTCCGCCGCAGCAGCCACCCCTCGTCCGTGCGCCCCTCGCGCCCGACCAGTACCGGCACCGCGCCCACGCTCGCCGCGATGCGCCCCTCCCACTCCCCCGCGGCCTCGGCCAGGGCGCGCGACTCGGGCAGCTCCATCACCAGCGCCGCGACATCGTCCGAGGGGGCGTCCGTCGCCAGGGCCCTGAACGACCGCGCCGCGTCGTCGGCCACCCTCGGCGTCGACCACGCCGGGTCGAGCGCGAGCTGCGCCTGGGAGCGGGTGAGCGCCGCCACCGTGGGCTCTTCCAGCGCGTCGCCAGGGCACAGCGGATCGAGCGGATCGGCCAGCACCGTCACCGGGCACGAGAGCGCCTCTCCGCTGCGGAGCCGGTAGGGCGTGGTGACCAGGAGGTCGTAGCTGCCCTCGACGTCGGGGGTGAGCGAGGCCCGGTCGTCGCCCGCGGAGGCGACCACCGCGCGAGAGCGCCGGGGGGCCTGACGCAGCGCCCAGGTGAAGCCGCTCGGGCGGGCGGTGACCTCGTCGACCACCAGGGTCAGCGCGGCCTCGGTGCCCACGCGAGCGCGCACCCTCAGGGGCCGGCAGCGCGGCTCCGGGGCGAGCGGAGCGTCCACCGAAGCGTCCACCGGCGGCGGAGGGTCGACGCGCAGCCCCGTGCGCGCGCCGCAGCCCGCGGCGAGCAGCGCGGCCATGGTGATCCCCTGCCAGCGTCCCTCGAACCGTCGGCTCATGGGAGGGGGCTACTACCGCAGCCCGCGGGCTGCGTCACCCGACGCCTCGACGGACCTCAGCCAGCGCCGCGACCAGCTCGTGGTGGACGCGCCCGTTGCTCGCGACCAGCCATCCGTCGCGGAAGTCCGCGGGGGCGCCGTCGAGGTCCGTGGTGCGTCCGCCGGCCTCGCTCACCAGGAGGGCGCCCGCGGCGAGGTCCCACGGCTTGAGGAAGCGCTCCCAGTAGCCGTCGAAGGTGCCGTCGGCGGTGAGGCAGAGGTCGAGCGCGGCGGCCCCGCAGCGGCGCACCCCGCGGGAGCGCCGGGTGAGCGCGGCGAACTCCGCGAAGTTGTTGAGCGGGTTGGTGGCGTTGTCGTAGGGGAAGCCCGTCGCGAGCAGCGAGCGGTCGAGCGAGGCGGTCTCGCTGACACGGCAGGGTACTCCGTTGCGAAACGCGCCGTGCCCGAGGGCGCCGTGCCACTCGAGGCCGAGGGCGGGCGCGACCACCGCGGCGGCGAGCAGCGTGGGACCCTCCGCGAGCCCGATGGACACCGCGAAGAAGGGGTGGCCGTGGACGAAGTTGGTGGTCCCGTCGAGGGGGTCGGCCCAGAGCGCGAGCCCGTCGGGCACCGTCGCCCCGGCGCTCTCCTCGGCGACCAGCAACAGGCCCGGATAGGACTGCGCGAGGGCGACGCGGAGGGCGTCCTCGCTGGCGCGGTCCCACCGGGTGACGAGGTCGATGGGCCCCTTGAGCTCCACCTCGCCCGGGCGGCGGTAGCCCTCCATCAGGATCGCCGCCGACTCGCGCGCCACGGCCAGCAGCGCGTTCGCGTCATTTATCGTGATCTCCATGCGCCTCGCGGGGTCTACCACGCCGACCTCATGGCGGGACCGCTCCTGCGCCGCTACGATCGTCTCCCTATACCCGCGATGCGCCGCTCGAACTCCTACCCGACGCTGCTGATCTTCGCGGCGATCGGGGTCTTCGCCTACGGGGTCGAGCACTGGCGACGCCGCACCGCCGCCCGCGCGGGTCGCAGCGAGCGGGAGCGCTTCGCCGCCCTGGGGCTCTGCCTCGTGGGCCCCGAGGGGGCCCGCCGCGTCGACCACGTCGACGAGACCCGCCAGCGCCTGCGACGCCTCGCGATGGACACCTCGCTCGACCCGTCGCCCACCTGGATCGACGGCTGCCTCCCGCTGGCCCGAGCGCTTGCCGTGGAGGGCGCCGCGGTGGACGTCACCGGCCGGCCCGGCGCGGCGCGCACCCAGGTGGCCCGCCGGGCGAGGGAGCTGACCCGCGCGATGTCGCGGGTGGGCCTGGTGTGGCAGGTGCGGGCGGGCGATCCCGAGGCCGACCTCGACGTGCTGGCCGAGCTGCTGGCTCGCACCGCGGCGGAGATCGACCTCGCCACGGGCGGGGCCATGGTGTTCGAGTCCAAGGGCAGCCGCGCGCCGAGGGTCGAGCCGCTGCCGGCGCCGGTGACCATCGAGCTGCCGGGGCTCTTCCCGCTGCCGCTCGGGAGCCCTCGGAGGTTCCTCGTGGGGACGCCCCTGCCGGCGATCTCGGCGGTGTCGCTGACGGGGGGCCGCCCCTCGGTGATGGTGCGGGCTCGCGACGAGGCGCGGGTGTGGTCGCTGGGGCCGTCGGGGCTGGTGCGGGTGCTCCCGGAAGACGGCCGCGGAGACGGGCTCTCGCCGGTGCTGCTCGACGGGGTCGACGCGGCGCTGGGGGTGGCCCGCATCGCGGCGCCGCCGGCGGGGGTCGACCCCTCGGGGGTGCAGCTCGACGGGGTGGTGCGCGACGGGGTGTTCTGGCTGGGCGAGGCCGTGCGTGGGCAGGGACCCGTGCTGGCGAGGCTCCCGGTGACGGGCCGCGAGCCCGCGACGGCGGTGCGGCTCTTACAGGGTCCTGTAAGCCCCGCGGTGGACGAGCGCGTCGCGGTGGGCGAGGGCACCGCGGCGGTGTTCGCGGCGTACACGGCGCCCGACGGCGACGGGGCGACGGTGCGGGTGGTGCGCGCGACCGTCGGGGCGAGGGCGGCGGTGCTGCCGGTGGGGGTGCCCGACGCGTGGCGCACCCGCGACCGTCGGCCGGGGCTGGCGATGTGCCGCACCGGCGCGACGCTCTGGCTGGCGGTGACGTCGCGCGACGTGTGGCGGCTCGCGACGGTGGACGCGGGCGCCGTGACGGAGGTGTGGAGCGCGCGGGCCCCGGCGGGGCGGCGCTTCGACGAGGCGGCCACGCTGCGCTGCGACGGCGGTGGCTTGCTGCTGCAGGGCCGTGAGCGACCGAGGACGAGCCCGGTGGTGTGGTGCGGCGCGGACGGGTGCTCGTCGGTCGAGGCGCCGGTGACACGGCAGCCGGTCGACCTGCCGGTGTACGTGACGCCGACCGCCAGCGGCGGCCGGAGGATGCACCCCGAGTGGCCGCTGCGCTTCGCGAGGACGGCGCGGGGCACGCTGCTGAGCGCGAGGGCGAGCGGCACGGTGCTGGGCCTGCGGCGCCGCGGCCCGGGGGAGCGGGCATGGGGCGAGGAGCGGGTGCTGCTCGACGCCGCGGCGGCGCAGCACGGCGGGCTGGTGCAGGCGGTCGAGTTCTACAGCGACGCGACGAGGGTGCTGCTGGCGATCACGACCGCGTCGGGCCTTCACCTGCTGGAGTCGCGCGACGAGGGCCGGAGCTGGCACGGCCCCAACGAGTGACGAGGGCGGCGAGCGCGAGGAGCAGCGCCCAGGGCGCGGAGGTCGTGCGGGCGGAGACCCCGCAGGTGAGCCCGGACCCGCTGTAGAGGACCAGCCCCGGGTCGGGCACGCAGGCCTCGGTGACGCGCGGCGGATAGATGGTGCAGAGGCCCGCGCGGTCGTCGTCGGTGGGCACTCGCCGCTGCTCGCCGCGCCCCGCGGAGTACCACATGACGGCGCTGCGCTCGGCGGAGTGGGCGAGGCCCTGGGTGTGGCCGAGCTCGTGGGTGACGATGGTGGGGAGGTCGGCGGCGTTGGCGCGCCCGTCGGTGGCGAAGACGAAGCCTCGGGGGTTGGCCTCGGTGCGGAGGTTGAGCTCGGTGTCGGCGTCGAGGATGCGGGCGCTCGGCGAGGTGAAGGTGACGATGGTGATGGCCGCGGCGTCGGGCGCGTGGAAGGCGTCGTCGCCCCAGTGGTCGCGGAAGGCGACGGAGTTGATGTTGGGCTGGCCCTCGAAGTAGCCGACGGGCACCGGGAAGTCGTCGAGCACGGTCAGGGTGAAGGCCGCGCGCAGGGCGCTCCCCGGGCAGGTGAACGACGACCAGGCGCGCGCCGAGTCGACGACGTGCGCGTGGAAGGCCGCGGCGGTGAGGTCTGTCGGGAGCACCCGGGGGTCGACGCGGAGCCCGATGCAGGCCCGCTCCCACGCCACGGGGCTGCCGCAGGTGGAGCACATCGTGGGGTCGGGCTGCGAGCCGCAGGTGGTGGTGCGGCAGTAGGCCTGGGCGCTCGCAGGCGAGAGCAGCGCGAGGGGAGCGAGGGCGAGGGCGATGGGGAGCAGGCGCATGCGCGTCGGGGTCTCAGCGCGGGAGCGCGCGGACGAGGGCGGCGAAGCGCTCGACGCGCATGCCCTCGGCGGGAATCTCCTGGAGCGCGGAGCTCACGGTCGCAAGGGCCGGGTCGGTTCGGGGATCGGGGAGGAGGGTGATGCCGGCGGTGGAGGCGGGGCGCACGACGGGGGCGCGGGTGGCCGGGTCGAGGGCGATGGGGAGCTGCCCCAGGCACAGGTCGAAGACGGTGTACGCGCCGTCGGGGAGGCGGCGGAGCAGGACGATCCAGGTGCCGCCCGGGGTGAAGGCGGCGGCGCCCGGGAGATGCTGGGTGATGCGGCCGACGGTGCCGCCGGGGAGGCGGAGCGTGAGGGGGCCGACGGGCAGGTCGCCGCGGAGGGTCTCGAGCACGGAGACCTCGAGGTCGGTGACGATGCGGCCGTCGACCCAGCGGGCCCGGGCGTCGAGGGCGCCGGGGGTGGTGATGAGGGCCACCGCATCGGCGTCGCGGATCATGGCGTCGAGGGGGCGAGCCACGAGCGTGGTGCCCTGCGCCGCGGGCGCGAGACCGAGCGTGAGGGCGAGGCTGACGAGCAGCGCGCGTCGGGTCGGGAGCCGCGGAGGGGGTGGCATGTCGTGGTGCGTGTGGCTCATCGGCGTGAGGCGCCAGGGCTGAGAACAGCACCCCCGAGGCACTTCACACAACCTTCTACAGAGGTCGTTGACACGGAAGGGGCATCAGGTCTAACCCCTTTCGCCATGCGACGTTTTCATACGGGGTTCCTGGTCGCGGCAATCGCGCTCGGGCAGACGGGGTGTCTTGGCAAGCTTGCCGCCAACTCTACGGCGCGCATCATGAATCAGGCATCGCCCGCGCTGCAGGCGTTCAGCGACCCGGCCACCGCCGAAGCGGCGCTGCCGTACTCCATCACCCAGATGGAGGGTCTGCTGCTCGTGATCCCGAACAACCAGCTGCTGCGCGGCAACCTGATGCGCGCGGTGGGCTCCTTCGGCTTCGCCTTCCTCGTCGACCGCATGGAGGAGGCCGAGGTCGCCGACGACGAGGCGCGCATCGAGTACTACCGCAACCGCGCCACCCTGGCCTTCCTCCGCGGCAAGGAGGTCGGCTTCCAGGCGCTCACGCTCGAGGAGGACGGCGACGGCGGCGCCCGCGGGGCCTACGGCCGCGGCATCGACGCGTGGCGCGCCTACCTCCAGCAGTTCGACGACCAGGAGCAGGCGGGGCTGGTGTTCTGGCTCGGCTACAACTGGGCGCAGCACATCAGCCTGAACAAGGAAGACCCCGACGTCCTGGCCGACCTGCCCTTCGCCATCGCCTGCTTCGAGCGGGTGTTCGCGCTCGACCCGACCTACAACAACTACGCCCCCTACGCCGCGATGGGCTCGTACTACGCCCGCACCTCGGCCTCCCTCGGCGGCGAGCCGGCGCGGGCCCGAGAGATGTTCGAGACGGCCATCGCCCGCACCCACGGCAACTTCCTCACCTACAAGGTCATGATGGCCCGGGTGTACGCGGTGATGGTGCAAGACCGCGCGCTCTTCACCCGCCTCCTCCAGGAGGTCATCGACGCCGGCGACGTGATGCCCGAGCAGCGCCTCGCCAACCAGATCGCCAAGCGCCGCGCCCGTCGCTACCTCGCCCAGATCGACGACCTCATCTCGCCGTCCGAAGAGCCGGCCGCCGCCGAGGGGGCGACCCCGCCCGCCGAGGGCGACGCTCCGGCGACGACGCCCGCCGAGGGAGCGACCCCGGCGACGCCGTAGTCCCCCATCGCCACCTCCTCCCTCTTCCGCCCGTTGAATCAATCTCCCTCCGCGCAGCGTCTCGGCGGGAACCACAAATCCTTCGCAGGAGTGAGACACACCATGAAGCGCTATCGGTTGGCTCTATTGGCGGTCGGGTTCGGTGCTCTCGGAGCACTCTTCGCGGGTCGCGCCGTCGAGGCGCAGCCGGCCCCCGCCCCGGCGACGACCCGCACCCTGTCGCTCGCCACGGTCGCCCCCGCGGGCTCGACGTGGATGCGCGTCCTCGAGGCATGGAACCGCGAGCTCCGCCGCCGCACCAACAAGGCCCTCTCGCTGCGCATCTACCCGGGCGGCGTGCAGGGTGACGAGTCCGAGGTCGTCCGCAAGATCCGCGCGGGCCGCCTCGACGGGGGCGCGGTCACCGCCGTGGGCCTCTCGCAGGTGCACCGCCCGGCGCTGGTCTTCCAGATGCCTGGGATGTTCCGCAACAACGCGCAGCTCGACGCGGCGCGCGCGGGCACCCACGACGACATCGTCCGCGCCTTCGACGCCGGGGGCTTCGCGTTCATGGGCTGGGCCGACGTGGGCGTCGCCCGGATCTTCTCCCGCGTCCCCGTCCGCGTCCCGGCGGACATGCGCGGCACGCACCCCTACGTCTGGCGCGACGACCTCGTGATGCCGCACCTGTACGAGGCCCTCAACGTGACGCCGGTGGCGCTGCAGCTCCCCGAGGTGCTCACGGCGCTGCAGACCAACCGCGTCGACTCGTTCATCACCTCGCCGGTGGCGGCGGTGTCGCTGCAGTGGAGCAGCCGCGCCACGCACATGCTCGACATGCCCACCAACGTGGTCGTCGGCGCGACCATCTTCGGCAAGAACCAGATCAACTCGCTCCCGGCCGACCAGCAGACGATCCTGCGCGAGACGGCCACGCAGTTTCACCAGCTGCTCATCCAGAACCTCCGGCGCGACGAGATCTCCGCGATCCGCTCCATGAGCACCCGCGGCATCACCGTCGCCACCGTGGGCGACACCGAGCGCGCCCAGTGGAACGAGGTCTTCGCCCGCACCCGCACCCGCCTCGTGGGTCGCATCGCCGACGCGGCGTTCATCACCCGCGTGCAGAACCTCGCGCGCTGACGCTCCCGCCCCGCTCCCGTCCCTCTCCCTCCCCGTTCCAGCGACGAACCCGATGGCCCCTCGAGGCGCTCCGTCGAGCCTCGCTCGGGGGGAGGCGGAACGCTTGCCACGGCGCGCGGTAGCTATGATAGACAGGTCAACCCTGCGGCGCTCCGAGCCGCTCTGCCCATAGCAGGTTCTTCCCCATGGCGAACGACCAGAACAGCAACGAGAACAGCGCCTCCGACACCCCGGGCAACGCCTCGGACTCGCCGGAGACCGCCGACACCACCAGCGCCACCCAGAGCCGCCCTCCCGCGGCCGAGGTCGCCGGCGCGTCGACGCCGAGCACCCCTCCGCCCGCCGTCGATCCGCTCGCGGCGATGACGACGGAGCGCGACAAGCTCAAGGACCAGCTGCTGCGCACGCTCGCGGACTTCGACAACTACCGCAAGCGAGCCCGGCGCGACGAGGAGGCCGCCAAGCACCGCGGGCGCGAGGACGTGCTGCGCGAGCTGCTGCCGGTGTTCGACAACCTCGAGCGCGCCGCGACCTACGCCAAGACCGGCGCCGACGCCAAGGCCATCGGCGACGGCATCGGCATGGTGCTCAAGCTCTTCGAGGACGCCGTGGTGCGCCTCGGGGGCCAGCGGCTGAAGTCCCTCGGGCAGCCCTTCGATCCGAACATCCACGAGGCGATCCAGCAGGTGGAGAGCGCCGAGCACGCCGCGGGCATCGTGGCGGTCGAGCTCGTGCCGGGCTACCAGCTCGGCGAGCGGCTGCTGCGCCCGGCCATGGTGGCGGTGTCCAAGGGTCAGCCGTCGGTCGAGCCGGCGCCGACCGGCGACGACGACACGAAGCAAAACTGAGCGATCGGGAAGAGGGGACAAAGACTTCCATGGGCAGGATCGTCGGGATCGATCTGGGGACCACGAACTCGTGCGTGGCCATCGTGGAGAGCGGCGCGCCGGTGGTGATTCCCAATGCCGAGGGCGCCCGCACGACGCCGTCGGTGGTGGGCTTCTCGGCCAACGGCGAGCGGCTGGTCGGCCAGGTCGCCAAGCGCCAGGCGGTGCAGAACCCCGAGAACACCGTGGTGTCGATCAAGCGCGTGATGGGGCGCTCGTTCGACTCCGAGGAGGCGCGCAAGCAGTCCGCGCGCGTGGCGTACAAGATCGTCCCGTCGCCCAACGGCGACGCCTGGGCGGAGGTCATGGGCCGGCAGATGTCGCCGCCGGAGATCAGCGCCGCGGTGCTCGCGCAGATGAAGACCATCGCCGAGGCGTACCTGCGCGAGGAGGTCACCGACGCGGTGATCACCGTCCCTGCGTACTTCGACGACGCCCAGCGCCAGGCCACCAAGGACGCGGGGCGCATCGCGGGCCTCGACGTGAAGCGCATCATCAACGAGCCCACCGCCGCGGCGCTCGCGTACGGCCTCGACCGCAACGCCGACGAGCGCATCGCCGTCTATGACCTCGGCGGCGGCACCTTCGATATCTCGATCCTGGAGATCACCCGCGGGGTGTTTCGCGTGGTGGCCACCAACGGCGACACCTTCCTCGGCGGCGACGACTTCGACGAGCGCATCATCGAGCTGCTCGTCAGCGACTTCCAGAAGGAGCACGGCATCGACCTGCGGGGCAACCGCCTCGCGCTCCAGCGCATGCGCGAGGCCGCGGAGAAGGCCAAGCACGAGCTCTCCTCCTCGCTGGAGACGGAGGTCAACCTCCCGTTCATCGCGTCGACCCCGTCGGGCCCCGCCCACGTGCTGCGCACCCTCAAGCGCCAGGAGCTGGAGCGCCTCGTCGAAGACCTCGTCGAGCAGACCCTCGAGCCCTGCGCCCGCGCCCTCAACGACGCCCGCCTCGGGGTGCAGGACATCCACCAGGTGGTGATGGTCGGCGGCATGACCCGCATGCCGCTGGTGCAGAAGCGCGTGGCGGAGTTCTTCCAGCGCACGCCGCACAAGGGCCTGTCGCCCGACGAGGTGGTCGCCATCGGCGCCGCGGTGCAGGCGGCCTCCATCCGCGGCGAGCTCGAGAGCGTGCTGCTCCTCGACGTGACCCCGCTCTCGCTCGGCGTCGAGACCGCCGGCGGCGTGATGACCCCGCTCATCCCGCGCAACACCACCATCCCCACGCGCCGCAGCGAGACCTTCTCGACCTCGCTCGACAACCAGAGCTTCGTGCCCATCCACGTGCTCCAGGGCGAGCGCGAGATGGCCGTCGACAACCGCTCGCTCTACCACTTCGAGCTCACGGGCATCCCCCCGGCGCCGCGCGGCGTGCCGAAGGTGGAGGTGACCTTCGACATCGACGCCAACGGCATCCTCTCGGTGACCGCCACGGACATGGCCACCAAGAAGACCCGCGACGTGCGCATCGTGGCCGGCAGCGGGCTCTCGCAGCAGGACGTCGAGCGCCTCGTCGAGGAGGCCGCCAACACCAAGCAGGAAGACCTCCTGCGCCGGGAGTACGCCGAGCTGCGCAGCAACGCCGAGGCGCTGCTGGTCACCTCGGAGAACGCCGTGCGCGAGTACGGCGAGGTGCTCACCGAAGAGCTGCGGCAGATCCTGGAGCAGGACCTCGTCAACCTCCGCGCGGCCCTCGACACCGGCGTCGACACCCAGAGCCTGCGGAGCTACCTGTCCGCCCTCGAGACCAGCGCCTACAAGATCGCCGAGTCGATGTACGGCTCCGCCGGCTGAACTCCCCCCGCCCCCCCACCCAGCGCGCCTCGGCTTGACCGGGCGTGAGGTTCCACGCTACGGCCTGCGCCCGTGCGAGACCTCAACGCCGCGTGGCTGCTGGCCGTCCTCGCGGGGCTCCTGCCCCTCACGGCGGCCTCGCGTGAAGCCTCTGCCCAGGTGTCCCCGGCCGATCCGTCGACGCACGTCGTCCAGCGCGGCGAGTCGCTCTCCGTCATCGCCGCGCTCCACCACGTCTCCGTGGCCGACCTCGCCGAGCGCAACCACCTCCGCGCGCCCTACGCCCTGCGCCGCAACCAGCGCCTCCGCCTCCCGAGCCACGCGCTCGCCCCCGCTGCCGCCCCCGCCGCTGCCCCCGCTGCCGTGGCTGCTCGCCCTGAGCGAGCGACCGTCATGCGCAGCGCCGTGCTCTCCTCGGGGAGGGTGAGCCCCGCTCGGGTCCCGATCCTGCGCCGACCGGTCACCCCGGCCCGAGGCCGTCCCGCGGCCGGTCGCTGGGGCGCCCCCCGGCGCCCTGGACTGGTCAACCTGGTGCGCCTCGCCACCAGCCAGCACGTGACGGCCAACCTCCGCCGCCCGGGGCGAGGCGCGCTCGGCGTCATGCGCAGCCTGCTGCGCTCGACGGACAACCGCTCGCACGCCATCAACCCCCGCCTCGTGCGGCAGCTCGCCCAGGTGAGCGACCACTTCGGCGGCCGCGTCCTCGAGGTGATCTCGGGCTTCCGCCCGGCCCGCCGCGGGCAGTACACGGCGCACTCCAACCACAACATCGGCCACGCCGTGGACTTCCGGGTGCGAGGCGTGCCCAACCACGTCCTGCGCGACTACTGCCGCACCCTCCCCAACACCGGCTGCGGCTTCTATCCCCGCTCGGTGTTCGTCCACATGGACGTGCGCTCCTCGTCGGCCTACTGGGTCGACTGGTCGCGCCCCGGCGAGCGGCCCCGCTACGGCCGCGAGGGGCACCCCCCCAGCGACGCGCCCGCCCGCACCGCCGCCGCCGGCCGCGACGACACCATCGCCGCCATGCCCCCGCCCGGCGCCGACCCCGAGCTCGACGACGTCATCGCCGACGCGCCCGCGGTGCGCCACGAGACGCCCGACCCCGACGACGAGCGCGACGACCCCAGCGAGCCCGGTCACCCGACCGAACACGGCCCCGCCGCGGCCGCCCCTCCCGATCCGCAGCCTTGACATACCCTGTCCATCGGTCCTGCATCGCGTTGCGCCGACGCTGCGGGGCGCGCATGGAACCGGGGAACTACCTAGAAGAGACCGATGGCACGCACCAAGACCCCGACGATCACCCGTACCGCCCGCGCCCGGCGCACCCCGAAGGAGTCCAATGACCTCGTCGTGCTCTGGACGGCGAGGGCCATCGTCTACACCGACACGTTCCGGTACTTCCTCCACGACGACGGCGACGACCGCTCGCCGCTCGACGTCATCGGCCTCGCGCACCTCCGCGACGACGGCGTCACGCCCACGCGCGCGAAGCGGGAGATCCGCGACCGGCTCGTCGCCCTGGAGAAGAGCGAGATCACCCGCGAGGGGGTGCTCTTCCGCAACGTCGAGACCATGGGGCGGCTCCTGTCGCTCACCCGCGCCGAGCAGGAGGTGCTGGCCTTCGCGATCGTGCTCGACATCCAGAAGTCCCTCCAGGCCTGCTTCGAGCGGCTGGAGGGGCTGTCGCTTCGCAAGCTGCACGAGCTGCTCGGGCAGGTGCTGGGGCTGCCCGAGACGGAGGTGCGCGACGCCCTGAAGCGCTCGGCGCCGCTGGCCTCGACGGGCCTCGTGCGCGTGGCGACGGACGTGCGCCGCACCTGGGACGATCCCTTCGAGGTGATGGACGGCCTCGAGAACATCCTGCTGACGGAGTACGAGACGCCGGAAGGCATCCTGACGAACTTCTTCCGGCAGTCGCCCGCGGCGAAGCTCACGCTCGAAGACTTCCCCCACGCCTCGCAGGACGTGGGCATCCTGGTGAAGTTCCTCCAGGGGGCGATCGAGAAGCAGGTTCCGGGGGTGAACGTGCTGCTGCACGGGCTGCCGGGCACTGGGAAGACGGAGCTCGCGAGGGCCATCGCGGCGCACCTCAAGGGGCAGCTCTACGAGGTCAACGTGGAGTCCGACGACGGCTCGGCCATCTCCGGCACCGGGCGCTTCGCGGCCTACCAGCTCTGCCAGCGGATGCTCGGCCGGCGGGCCCAGACCGTGGTGCTCTTCGACGAGATCGAAGACGTGTTCCCCGACCGCTGGTACCCCTTCTTCGGGCGGCAGAAGCGCTCCGGCGAAGACAAGGGGTGGACCAACCGGCTGCTCGAAGGCAACGCCGTCCCGACCATGTGGCTCTCCAACGAGATCGGGCAGATCGACTCGGCCTTCCTGCGCCGCTTCGACTTCATCTTCGAGCTGCGCACCCCGCCGCTCGCGGTGCGCCGGCGCATCCTGGAGAAGCAGCTCGGCCCGCTGCCCGCGCGCCCCGCGTGGACGCAGCGCATGGCCCACGACGAGCGGCTCACGCCCGCGCACATCGAGCGCGCGGTGCGCGTGGCGAGGCTCGCGGGGATGGAGAAGGCCGAGGAGGTCGAGGCGACGCTGACGCGGGTGCTGCAGAACAGCCTCGCGGTGCAGTCGCCCGAGCGGCCCGCGGCGCCCGTCACGCCGGAGGTCTACGACCTGCGCTTCCTCAACGCCTCGGACGACCTGGGCAAGCTGGTGGAGACGCTGGAGCGCCGCGCCCGCGAGCAGGGGCCGCTGCACGGGTCGATCTGCCTCTATGGTCCGCCGGGGACGGGCAAGACGGCCTTCGCGCACCACCTCGCCGAGCGCGTGCAGCGGCCGCTGCTGGTGAAGCGCGCGTCGGACATCCTGGGGCCCTTCGTGGGGCAGACCGAGGCCAACCTGGCGGCGATGTTCCGTCAGGCGAGGGACGAGGGCGCGGTGCTGCTGCTCGACGAGGCCGACAGCTTCTTCCAGAACCGCCGGGGCGCGAGCCAGAACTGGGAGGTCACCCAGGTCAACGAGCTGCTGGTGCAGATGGAGTCCTTCGAGGGGCTCTTCGTCTGCTCGACCAACCTCTTCGAGCACCTCGACGAGGCCTCGCTCCGTCGCTTCACGCTCAAGATCAAATTCGATCCGCTCCGCCCGGAGCAGCGCATGGCCCTCTTCGAGCGCACCCTCTCGGCGCTCGGTCAGGTGCTGCCGACAGATGCCGTGGCCTCCACGCGCGCCGCGCTCGACCAGCTCAGCACGCTCACCCCGGGCGACTTCGCCACGGTGCGACGGCAGGCCCTGCTGCTGGAGACCACCGTCGACGCCCGCGCGCTGCTCGTGGCCCTCGAGCGCGAGTGCCGCAACAAGCCCAACGCGCAGCGCTCGCGGCTCGGGTTCAACCAGGCGTAGTACCTTTCCACAGGGGACTTGAAGGGTTGAGGCGCTCTGCTCAACCCGTCAGAACCCCCGCCCCGCCTTCAGGAACTCCCTCTCCTCCGCGCTGCTCTCCCGCCCGAGTACCTCGTTGCGGTGCGGGAAGCGGCCGAAGCGCGCGATGACCGCGCGGTGCTTCTCGGCGTAGCTCAGCAGCTCCTCGGCGCTCTTCGTCAGCGAGGCAGGGGCCTCCGCGGCGAGCCCCTGGAAGAGGGCCACCGAGCGGTCTTGCAGCGAGAGCTCCTCGGCGTGCTCGAAGGGCAGGTAGAAGAAGCCGCGCGGTGAGAACGACAGCGCGCGGTCGAAGCCGCGGGCGATGGCGCGCTCGGCGACGCCGCGGGCGATCGGGTCGGCGGCGAAGGCCTGCGCGCTGCCCCGGTAGACGTTGCGGGTGAACTGATCGAGCAGCAGGACCAGCGCGAGCGCGCCGCGGGCGCTGTCCTCCCACGCGAGCAGACGGCCCGCGGCGGCGGACTCGACGAGGGCGCCGAAGCGCTCCCCGAGCTCCCGGTCGAAGGCCGGGTCGACGGCGAACCAGCGACGCCGAAACTCCGGCTCGATCGGCCCGTCGAGCGTGTCGCTCCCGAACCATGTGGTCAGTACCGCGGAGGCGTCGGCGTCGATCTCGGTGCTCATGAGGGGAGAGTCTCTACCTCATCGAGAGGTGTCGAGGGCGCTACGAGCGAGCTCGCTGGCCTGCGCAGAGGCTTGCCGAGCGAGAGCATCGCCGCCATCGTGCCCCGGTGATGGAACGCTGGGAGCGCGTGGTCGACGGGGCGAAGGATGTCTGCGAGCTCGCCCGGGAGGGCGCGCTGGTCACCGAGCGCGCGGGCCGCGAGGGCGCGACGCCGGTGACGCGCGAGCACCACTGCGACACCGAGGCGACGGCCGAGGGCATCCGGCGGAGGATGGCGGCGCAGCGGGAGCGACAGGGCTACGCGAGGGTCGGCGACGACGCCGCGAAGGAGGCCGCGAAGGAGGTGGGGAGCGCGAGCGCGAGGCCCGGGTACCCGGGGCTGAGCGACGAGACGCTGGACGCGGTGATCCTGCGGGTGGGGAAGGCCGCGGCGGGGGACGCGTACAAGGTCGGCGAGGCGATCTACAAGACCACCGGCGACTTCGCGGGGCGGTACGGGGTCGCGTGGTTTCTGGTGGCGCAGGGGCTCGTGCCCGCCGAGACGATGCCGGGGCTCTGGGACCTCCTGGCCGAGGACCATGCCCACGTCGACCCGGCGGCCGTGCTCTCGCTGCTCTCCCGGCTGCCCACGGGCAAGGCCTTCACCAGGCTCTTCAAGTACGACCCGATGCCGTGGTTCGTCTCGGGCTTCACCCGCTCGCTCGACGAGCTGCTCTTCGCGGCGTGGCAGCGCGACCCGGGCCTCTTCGAGGCGCGAGGCTCCGAGCTGGTCGAGCCCGCGCGGCGCTCGCTCGACTTCGTGCGCGGTCGCTCGGGGGTCGCGCTGCCCCCGGCGAGGGCGCACTCGCTGCTGGTGGAGTTCGCCGAGGTGCAGGCGACGAGCGGGCTCGCCACCAACTGGGAGCTCGCGCGCGTCGAGAGCGGCGCCGTCACCCGCCCGCGGCTCTCCGACCCCGCGGCGGTGCGCGCCGTCGCCCTGCTCTTCGGAACCGAGCAGGAGTGGGGCGCCGCGATGGTCGCCGCCGCGCTGAAGGTGCAGCGCCCCTCGCTCTCCAACGTGCGCGACGCGCTCGGGCACTGCACCGCGCTCGAGCTCGCCACGCTGCTGTCACGGCGAGGCTCCTTCGGCAGCAACCCCGAGCTCGCCCAGGAGCTTCGCATCCTCGAGCAGGAGCGCTCCGACGCCCCGGAGGCGCTGCTCTCCGCCGCCGAGTCCCTCCGCGACGGCGACCGCCACGCCCACGCGGTCTCCGAGATGTTCGCGGTGGTCGCCGCGGCCCGCTTCGCCGAGCAGGGACGCGCCGTGCCCGCGTCGCTCGCCCCGCTGCTGCGCTTCGAGTTCCTCTCCGGGGTCTATCACGAGAGCATCCGACCCTACGTCCGCGCCCTCGAGGCGCTGTCCCCCGAGGAGGTGCTCGCCATGGCCGAGCGCTCGCTCGGCGAGGAGTACACCTACGCCCGGGGCCTCGGCGCGCTGCTCGCCTGGCCCGACGACGCGCTGCTCGGGCGCTTCTTCGACAAGGACACCGCCAACGGCTTCCTCGAGCCCGAGGTGGTCGGCCGCTTCGGGGCCGCCGCGCTGCCGCACCTCGCCCGCATCTGGGAGCTCACGCCGAGGGAGCGTCGGCGCACCCGGCACCAGCAGGTGCTCGCCGCCCTCGGCACCGCGGGCGACCGCGGCGAGGCCGTCGACCCCTCGTGGGATCGCCTCGTGGTCTTCGACGAGGAGGGCGTCGAGCGGCTCAAGTACTGGGACCCCTCGTACGCGAGGGCGCGAGAGCGGGCGCTGATGGCCCTGAGCCCCGAGCGTCGCCTGGCGGCGCTGCTGCGCGGCGCGGCGAGGCGGGCGTACCCCGAGCGGGCCCTCGCGTCGGCGCGCATCCTCGACGACGACGGCCTCGCGGCGGTGATGGCGGCCTTCCTGCCGCGGCGCTCGGAGAGCGAGCGGGGCGCCACGGTGCAGGCGCTGAGGGCGCTGGGCGACCGCGCGGCGGAGGCGCTGCGGCGCTGCCGGGGGGACTTCGAGGGCGACGCGGCCTTCGTGGCCGTGCTGAGGGAGGCGCTGCCCGCGGGGCAGGCGGACGCGCTCCTCTCGGGCTGAGCCGCTACCAGTTGCCCACGGTGATGCGGCTGGCGCGCTTCCACTCCACCTGCGGGGGCAGCGCCTGCACGCCGACGAGCCTGCGCAGCGGCTCCTCGTCGCCCTCCAGCAGCGCCCAGCACCAGCCCTCGTCGACCCTCCACGCGGCGGCCAGCACGTCGGACCACATCGGGCCGTAGTCGTCGTCGCCTCCAGGGATCACCTGCAGCGCGGCCACCAGGAAGCGGTCGCCGTCGAGGCAGTAGCGCACGTCGGCGGAGGTCCCTCGGCCCTTGATGCAGAGGCCCGGCAGCCGGGAGAGCTCGTCGACGAAGGCCTCGATGTCGTCGAGCGGAGGCGCCTCCTCGGAGAGGTACACCACGGGGTAGGGGACCGCCGAGCGGGCGCTCCAGTCCTCGCTCGCGGGCGACGGGGCGAAGGACGCGTACTCGTAGTCGCCCTGATCGGTCTGTCCCCGGCGCAGCACCGCGGGCTTCTTGCTACGGGCCTTCACGCCGAGCTTGAGGTCGTGCAGCACGCGCACCACGTCCTCGAAGCTGCGCCGCGCGAAGGCCGTGGGCGCGGCCACGTCGGTCACCTCCGCGGGCCCCTCGTCGGCGGCCTTCGCCTTCGTCCCCTTGCGCGCCTTCTTCGCCTCGGGCCCGGCGGCGGCGACCGGCGCGAGCGCCCCGTCGCGCACCCGCTGCTTCCACGGCTCGAAGGCGTCGCCCTCCATCGAGAGCAGCGCGGCCCTGGCCAGCGAGGCGCGGGGCTCGTCGAGCAGCAGCGCCGCGGCCGCGAGGCAGTGCGCCGCGGCGGGGGAGCGCTGCCCGGCGACCTCGGCGTACCCCTGCGCCGAGTCGAGGGCGACGAAGAGGGCGCCCGCCGCCTCGGAGGCCATCGCGGAGAACTTCTCCCTCAGCGCGAGCTCCGTCACCAGCGCGCCGTTGCCCTCGGCGGTCACCCGAAGCGGGCCCGGGTCTTCATCCAGCTCGGTGAAGGCGCCGCGGAGCAGCGCCCCGTCGACGCCCACGTACATCGCCGAGCGCGCCAGCTCGACGGAGAAGCGCACGCCGCGGGAGGCGTCGAGCGGGGGCGTCGCGCCGTGGAAGGGCTCTGGGGTCGAGACGGTCCATCGCTCGGCGGCGACGTCGACGGTGATCGTGACGTGCTTGCGAAGGCGCACCGTGAAGCGGGAGGCGCCGCGCACGCAGCCGAGGACCCACAGGCTGCTCGAGGGGCTGGGGAGCTCGACCTCGGCCGAGGGCGCGCCGAGCGAGGCGAGCACGGCGGGGGGGCCGCGCCACGCGGTCTCGTCGCGGTTCGCGCCGTAGTGGCGAAGGAGGGTCTCGACGGAGGGCGCCCACGGGGGGCGCAGCTCCTTGAGGGCGTTGCCGAACTGGTACTCGCGGGCCCCGAGCACGTTGGCCACGCGGCACAGCTCGAAGCGGGCGATGGCGTGGACGAACACCGATCGCTCGGCGCCCGCCCAGAGCAGCGCCCACCCGAGGCCCCACCCCTGGGCGGGGTGGTGCTTCGTGATGACGACGGTCCATCGCATGGCGTCGAGCGCGGCGGTGAGGGCGTCGGGGTCGGCGCCCAGCCCGAGGCGACCGGCAGCGAGGGCGCGCCCGTAGGCGCGAGGAAGATGGGTGAGGGAGGGGTCGAGGGCGAGGAGCTGGATCAGGTCGGCCCACCCTTCGGGCGGGAGCAGGTCGCGCCCCGGGCTCTCGGCGATGGCGCGCTCGATGGCCGCGAGGGGGGTGGGCTCATGGACCCTCGTCGGCGCGGCGCCCGAAGGGGCACGGAGGTCGATGCGAGGGTCGCGGCTGAAGCAGGGGAGCGACCACTGCCCGCCGGCCCAGAGCGGCTGCGGCGCCCGAGGCAGCGAGACGAGGGTGCGGGCGAGCTCGGTGGCGGCGGTGGGCTTCGATCCAGCGGCGTCGAGGATCGCCTGTGCGGCGCGGGCTCCCTCCTCGCCCATGGACGCGAGCGCCGCGGCCGCGACCCGACCGAGCTTCTTGTCGGAGAGCAGCGCGGCGACCCCGTCGGCGCACTGCGGATGGCCCTGGGCGACCACGCGGGCGAGCGCGAGCTCGAACTGCCCCGCGCGCTTCGCCGAGGCGCGCAGCAGCGCCTCGACCGCGGCGGCGTCGAGCAGCGCGGTGAAGGGAAACAGGCTGTCGCGCTCGTGCTTCTTGAGCCGGGGGACGCAGGCGACGAGGGCCGCGGCGTAGGCCTGCTTGATCCAGTCGGGGAGGGAGGAGGCGTGCGGGGAGAGCCATCGGCCGAGGTCGCGCACCTCGTAGGCGTGGATGGCCGCGAGCGCGTCGCGGAGGTAGGCGCCCTGGGCCTCGACGGTGGCGAGCTGCAGGGCCCCGGCGTAGAGGCCCTCGGGCGAGGCGAGCTTGCGGCGGGCGCAGGCCGCGCCGAGGGCCTCTCCCGCGAGGGCGTAGAGGGGCTGCTCCATGGGGTCGGGCGCGACATGGGAGGGCAGCAGGTCGACGAGCGCGTCGGGGTGCACCTCCACGGCGAGGCGTATGAGCTGCTCTCGGGGGACGGGCCCCGGGTCTCGCACGTCGAAGCGGGCGGCCAGGGCGCGCACCGCGGCCGGGTCGGGGTGCGTCGAGGCCCAGGCGCGCAGGGCGGTGAGGTCGTCGGTGGGGTCGGACATCGGTGGGTATCCCGGGTTAGATCAGCGCGGCGTCGAGGGGCAAGCGATTGGGACTTCGTCGAGCGCCCGAGGACTCGTGGGAGGGCCTGACGCCTCGGGACATGGAACCCGCCATGTCGCGGGACATCGTCGGAGAGGCCCCAAGGGGGGCGCGTCGGGCGCGGAGACGACCGCGGCGGTTGCGTGCGAGCATCGGCGCCGATGAAGCGCTCCCTGCTCGCGATCGCCGCCGTCGTCTCCCTCGCGTCGCTCTGCGCGGCGCGCCCCGCCGGGGCCAACAGCATGGTCACCCACGTCTGGGTGGCCGAGCAGTCGATCACCCAGATCGAGCCTGGCGCGCTGCGGGACATCGTCTCCGACCCGGCGCTGCGCGGGGTGATCCAGAACGGCGCGATCTACCCCGACTCGGGCTACTCGGTGCGGCACCCCTATGGTGAGTGGGCCCACTGGGAGAGCTGGGTCGAGCCCTACCTCCAGTGGATCCGCACCCGCTGGGGCGCCGAGGGGTACCGCAGCGCCGACGCGCGCCGCCACGTCGCCTTCCTCATGGGCTGCGCCGCGCACTCGATGACCGACCAGACCTTCGACCAGTACTTCGTCGCCCGCGCTCGCCAGTACGACCACACCGACGCCGACAGCCTCGACATCGGCTCGGACACCTGGCTGGTGGTGGAGCACGGGGTCACCAGCGAGGCCGACGGGCTCTTCTGGGTCGACGAGATGCCCGCCATCCACGCGGCGGTGGGTGGCCCCGCGGTGACCCCCGCGGTGCTCACCGAGGCGGGCAACCTCACCGCCGCGGGGACGCGCTTCCTCGTGCGCTTCGGCCACACGCTCTACACCGCGCGCTGGCGCGACTACCCGTGGGCGGCCTCGCACTACATGGACGCCGACACCCCCGGCAGCTATCCCCGCCTCGTCTCCACCACCGCGGCGTACTGGCGCTTCCTCTGGCGACGGCTCCAGGGCGACGCGCCGCCGGGGGCGCCGCCGATCTACAGCTGGCCGTCGCCGGGGCAGGTGAACTTCCCCGTCGACCATGGCGACATCGAGTCGCGTGTGGTGGTCACCACCCCGTGGGGCCTCGACGACGCCACGGTCAACGACAGCACGGTGCGCATCCTCGGGCCCGACGACGCGCCCGTCCCGTCGCGGGTCTCTCGCTATGGCGACCACGGCAACACGCTGATGATCCGCCCGATGGCCGACCTCGCGTACGACACGCCCTACCGGGTGTCGCTGTCGGCCTCGCTGCGCACGCTGGAGGGCTCGCTCACCGGGGCGGAGCAGACCATCGCGTTTCGCACCCGCTGCTCGCCCGACCGCCTGGCGCAGTGCCCTCCGCTCCCGACGCCGCGACCGACGCTCTCGGCGCCCCCGGTCTCCACGCCGCGCCCTCCGCCGGGCCTGGACGCCGGCAGCGGGACCGTGGTCCTCGAGCCCGACGACGCGGGGGCCCTCGACGCCTCGGTGGACGCCGCGTCGACGCTCGACGCGGCCCTGGGCCTGGACGCCGGGGGCGCGTCGACGAAGGAGGGCTGCGGGTGCCGCGCGGGAGGGGGAGGCGCGGGCGGCGGCGCGGGGTGGCTCTCGCTGCTGGCGCTCGCGGGGCTCTCGCGGCGGCGTCAGCGCAGGGCGCCTCTCCCTTGGATCAGTCGGCGCACAGGACGCGCACCCGGCCGGTGCGCAGGGGCGCCTCGGTGAGCGCGGCGGCGAACTGCCGGGCGTCCCGCTCCGAGCGGAAGGTCACGGTGAGAACCTGCGCGCCGTCTCCCGTCGGAATCGTGCTCGGATAGCCGCCGCCGACCGCGGGCGTGCAGTTCAGGTCTCCCACGCTCGCGGCCAGGTGGGCCGCCTGCGTCTGCTGAAAGAGCGCGCTGAGCTCCGGGGAGGGGCCCGCGCTGGCGGTCAGCGTGACGGCCCACACGGTCGCCCCGTGCGCTCCGTTCACTCCGACCGGGGGGTGGGCTCCCTCGCGAAACGCGAGCGTGCGAAGGCCGATGAGGGGATTCGCGGCGGCGGGTGCGCCCGCGTCGGACTCCGCCGTAGCGCCCGCGGCGGGGCAGCGCGGGGCCGAGGCGTTGCCGGGGCCGAAGCAGCTCGTGTCCATGAGGCACGCGCCGAGGCAGCGGTCGCCCGTCCAGTTGCAGCCCGAGAGCGAGAGGCAGGCGTCGCAGGCGGTCGCCGACTCGCAGGCAGCGGCCGCCGGGGGGCGCTCGGCTCCCGCGTCGGCGGTCGCGCCGCTGGTGGTGTTCGAAGAGGCGGGCGGAGGCGCGCTCACGCCCTGTCGCTGCGTCGAGCCCTGGCACGCGACCAACGAGAGACACAGCGCCGCAGGGAGGGTCCAGGTCTTCATGGATCGCCCGGTTATCACCAAGCGTGGGCGTCCACCAGAGCGGCCCTGGTTCGGCCGGGCGAAGTGCGTTACCCCCCCCGGGAATCACCCCTCACGAAGGACGCCTATGGCCACCGCACTCATCACCGGCGCGTCCGCCGGGCTCGGATCCGAATTCGCCAGGCTCTTCGCCGCCGACAAGCACGACCTGCTGCTCGTCGCGCGGCGCCGCGACCGGCTCGACGCCCTCGCGGCCGAGCTCTCCTCCGCCCACGGCGTGAAGGTCCACGTGGTCGCCGCCGACCTCATGGACCCGGCCGCGCCGGGGGCGATCCTCGACGAGGTCTCCCGGCTCGGGCTCGAGGTGGAGTTTCTGGTCAACAACGCCGGCTTCGGCACCAACGGCCATTTCTGGGAGCTCGACGCCGAGCGCGAGCGCGGCATGGTCGAGGTGAACATCACCGCCCTGGTGGTGCTCACCCGCGCGCTGCTCCCGGCGATGGTGAAGCGCGGCCGCGGTCGGGTGCTCAACATCGGCTCCACCGCGGGCTTCCAGCCGGGGCCCTTCATGGCCGGCTACTACGCCAGCAAGGCCTTCGTGAACTCCTTCACCGAGGCCCTCGCGTACGAGCTCCGCGGCACCGGCGTCACCGCCACGGTGAGCTGCCCCGGCGCCACCGCCACGGAGTTCGCGGCGATCGCGGGCAACGACAAGACCAGGCTCTTCAAGGCCGGCGCGATGACCGCCGCGGAGGTCGCCGAGAGCGCCTACCGCGCCATGCACGCGGGTCGACCGATGGTGGTGCACGGCGCGATCAACCGCCTGAGCGCGTGGTCCTCCGGGCTCTCGCCGCGGGCGGCGGTCATCGCCATCGCCGCGGCGCTCAACCGACGACAGCCGTAACCGCCCGCTCCCCCCCTCCGCGCGCCCTCTTCGCCTACACTGGCGCGCAACTCCCCAATGACCATCACCGTCCACGCCGAGGCCCGCATCGCCCGCCCTGTCGACGTCGTCTTCGCGCTCGCCGCCGGGCGCACGGCCAACCTCGCGCGCTTCTTCATGGGCCACAAACCCCTCATCCCGGCCATCAGCTCGGCGACGCTCGTGGGCCGCGACGACCCGCCCGTCGCCGGAACCCTCCGCGACGTCGCCCTCTCCGACGGGACCTCCATCCAGGAGCGCGTGCTGGCCTTCGAGGCGCCGCGCCTGCACCGCTACGACATGGCGAAGATGAACCTCCTCCAGCGGGCGCTCTGCTCCAACATGGTGAGCGAGTGGCGCTTCGAGCCCGACGGCGAAGGCGCGTCGCGGGTGACGTGGGAGTACGCGATCCACGAGCGCGGCCTCGTCGGGCGAATGCTGGGTCCGATGGTGGCGCGGCAGTTCCAGCGAGCGATGCAGTCGTGCCTGGACAACATCGGGCGCGCGGCGCTGGCGGGTTGACCGCGCGGGCGCTGGTGGTGTTCGATGACCCCCGTGGGACGAAGTGAAGACAGCCGCAAGAAGGTGAACCAGTCCGCGATGATCGGCGTCGGCCTCGGGCTGCTGCCGTTCCGCTTCGCCGCTCCGGCGGTGGCGGCGCTGGGGATGAAGGTCGTGAAGGACGTGCAGGACGCCTTCGAGGCCGAGACCTCGCCCGTGGAGCAGGCCGCGGCCGCGGCGGTGCTGGGCGCTGGCGAGTTCGCGCTGGGCTCCGCGTCGCGGGCCGCGAGGCTCATGCCGTGGGCCGGGCCCATCGTGAGCGCGGTGCTCACCGGCGCGGCCCTCAAGGCCCTCGGCGAGGGGGCCATCGCGTACTACCAGTGGTCGACCAACAGCCGCGACGCCGAGGCCCGCCCCGCCGCCGCAGCGGCCGACGCCTCCCGCGTCAACTTCTGACCTCCCTCCCCAACATTCCCCTCCGCGAGAGATGGACCTCCAGCGCTCGCAGCTCCCCTCCGCCCTGCTCGCCTGGATCGACCGCGTAGGCTGCGCCGAGCCCCTGGCCGAGGCGCTCCCGAGCACCGCGCGCTGGCTGCTCGCGCTCTGGGGCCGCGGCGACGACCACCTCCCGCTGCACCTGGTCCACGACCTCGGCCACCTGCTGCTGCGCGGCCGCGACTTCCGCTTCGCCTCCACCGCGTCGCTCGCCCGCTGGTCCGACGAGGAGCGCGCCGGGAGGCTCGCCTACGAGGACAAGGTGCTCGGCCGCTGGGCGCTCGACCCGACGGTGCTCGACGCCCACGTGGCCATCGCGGGGATGTCCGCCGCGGGCCGCGACGCCGCCGTCGCCCACGCCATCGGGCTCGCGCTCTCCGGCCCGCTGCTCGCTGCGGACGACCTCGCCCGGGCCAACCCCGCGCACCTCCGGCAGTGGATCAACGAGCTCCCCGCGGTGGCCGCCGACGACCCGACGACCTTACACGAGAGGGTAAGCGAGGAGTGGCGCTCCTGGGCCGAGGCGCAGCACGCGGCCTGCGTGAAGGCGCTCCCTCCGGGCCGCCTCTTCCGCGCGGAGGACCTCTGGGAGATCGCCCACCTCGCGGAGCTTCCGAGCGAGAGCGCGCGGCTGGCGCTGCGGACCATCCTCGGGCTCACGGCGAGGGTCGGCCCGGTGTCTCCCTCGGTGGCGCTCTCGCTGCGGCACAAGGCGAGGGAGGTGCCCATCGAGGCCGAGGACGCCGACCAGTACCCGGCCGGCGGCTTCGACGCGATCAGCACCCGGGGAACCTTCGAGAACCTGGTTCGCAGCGAGGTGGCCTACGTGGGCGAGGGGAGCACCGAGCGCGGTGGCGTCGACCTCTTCGACGTGCGCTTCGCGGAGAACGAGCTGCTCTTCTACACGCGCGACGAGTCGCCGCTGCTCGACGCGCGTCGCGACCTCACGGTGGTGCTCCACCGCCCCGCGGCGCAGCGGCACAAGCACCCGTCGCTCGAGACGCAGACCCTGGTGCTCACCGAGGCGCTGGCGCTGACGCTCCAGGGCGACCTGCTGCGGGTGTTCGGCCCGTCGGGATCGCGCTGCGCCATCGTGTGGCTGGCCGAGCGGCCGGGCGACCTCGACGTGGCGGAGGAGGAGCGCGCGCTGCTCTCGCTGCCACTGGCGGCGGAGGTGGCGCACCGGCGGGTGACGCTTCAGGTGGCGCGCTCGTGGGAGGAGGTGCCGCTGGCGGGGCGGGTGGTGTGCTCTCCGCTGGCGGAGGACGACACGGTGACCCGCTCGGCGTGGGTGCGCGTCGACGAGGCCCACTGGGTGCAGGGCGAGGCGCACGCGGACATGGCGGGCGGACCGGCGGCGCTGCGGGCGCTGGCCGACCGCCTGCTGGCGATGATCACCCGGCGGGCGCCCCGGCGCAGGCGCGCGGAGCGGTGAGCGGGGAGGGGGGCGCCCTCCCTCGGCCCGTCAGTGAAGGAACTCGAACGCGATGGAGAAGTCGTTGACCTCCGGGTGCGCGGCCACGAGGGCGTCGCAGCACTGGCGGGCGAGCGAGAGCACCTCGGGCGTGGGGTCATCGGGGTCGACGTCCGGGCGCACGACGAAGGCCACGATGAGGGTGTCCTCCTCGCCCTCGTAGGCGTCCTGGAATTCGAGCATGAAATCCTCGATCTCCCCGGTGGGAGAGAAGCCGTTGAGCTTCACGATGTGAGCGTCGAGAAACTCGGAGGCGAGGCGGGAGGCTTCGGAGATGTCCACGGTGGGACGGAGGCATACAGCGGTCGAGGAGGGCGTCAAGCCTCCCGCCGCTCACACCATCACGAGGTCGTCGGCGTCCTCCGCGGCCTGCGCGGTCACCTGGATGAGCTCCTCCTCGCGAGAGACCGCCAGCTCGTAGAGCGACGAGAGCAGCGCCGGGTGCTGCCTCACGATGCCGATGAAGTTCTCCGGCGCGAGCACCAGCGCCACCGTCGGCTCGACCGCGATCACCGTCGCGTTGGTGGGCCGCCGCAGCACCAGCGAGATCTCCCCCACGCAGCCGCCCGGGTCGATGCCCCCGATCACCAGCTCGCTGCCGTCGTCCTCGCGGCGCCGCACCTCGAGGCGCCCGGAGGCCACCAGGAAGAGCCCCGACGCCTCGCTCCCCTGCGCGAAGAGCACCTCCCCCTCGGCGAACTCCCTCGCCTCGAAGGCCCCCGCCAGCGCCTCCCGATCGCCGAGAGGAATCTCCCTCAACAGCGGCGCCGTGCGCAGGAGGTTCTGCACCAGGCGCTGCTGGCTGAAGGCCCGCAGCTCGGCCCCGAGCGAGGGCACCTCCTTCACCGCCAGCGCCAGCGACGGCGGCGGCGCCTCCAGCACGATGGACGCCCGGGTCGTGTGCACGCTCGCCGCGCGCGGCGCCTCGGTGAGCAGCGCCATCTCCCCGAACACCGCCTCGGCGCCCAGCACCGCGAGCTCCTCGGGCTCGTCGCCCTCCTCGGCGCCCGCTTCGCTCGCCGCGGCCTTGCGCGCGATGCGCACCTCGCCGCGCGCCACCACGAAGACGCTCCCGCCGCGCTCCCCTTCCAGGATGGCCGCGTGCGACGGCCCGAACACCCGCACCTCCATCGCCGTCGCCAGCCGCTCGAAGGCCCCGCGGGGGAGCGCCCCCCAGAGCGGCAGCCGCGCTCGCGCAGGGAGCTTCGCGGGCAGCGCGGCCTTGAGGGCCTCGATCTTCTTCGTGGCGAGGGCGATGAGCTCCGCGCGGGACTCGTCGCCGAGCTCGGTCACCCGCTCGCTGGCCAGCGGCGGAGGGAGCACCGACACGTTGCTCTGCCGCTCGGCGTCGGCCCCGAAGACCCCGGCGAGCTCGGTGAGCAGGTCGCTCTTCGAGCTGAGCCGGTGCACCGCGATGGCCGCCGCGACGGCGTGCGCCGCGAGACCCTGCAGGGCGAGCGCCCGGGCTGCCGTCTCGAAGGCCAGCCGGGCGAGGGCCATGGCCCCGACGGAGACCGCGGCGCGGCCGATGATGTCGATGGCGGGCGCCCCGGCGCCGACGTCGTCGAGCACCGGGATGGCGATGCGGAGGCACAGGTCGGGATCGTTCTGGGCGAGCGCGGCGACGCTCTGGTCGAGGGCCGTGGTGGGCGCCCGGGGGCGCGAGCGCTTGCGGGGGGTGGGGTCGGTCATGACGGTCGCGGACGCTACCAGAGTCCGCCGCGAGGGCGGGAGGAGGGTGGCAACCTGGGGTGCTGCGCCGCTACTGTGCGCGGTCTATGAATCGACGACGCTTGTCTGGCGGGTTGATGGCGCTGCTGGTCCTCGGGGCGCTCGGGTGCCGGCAGCGCCCGCCGCCGCCCACGGCGGCCCCCATCGCCGACGTCGCCGTCGACGCGGGCGCTCCCGCCTCCGTCGCGTCGCGCGACGCGACGGCGGGCGCTCCCGGCGCTCGGCTGATGGACCTCGCGGGCGAGACCGCCGTCACCATGGCGCGCATCCGGGGCCTGAGCCTCCAGCACGAGGTCCGCCGCGGGGTGATGGACCGCGACGCCATCGTCTCCCGGCTGCGGACGAAGACCGCGCGGGAGTATCCCCCCGGGGAGATCGTGCTGGAGGGCGAGCTCTACAAGCGCCTCGGGTTGCTGCCCGAGGCGATGGACTACGAGCGCACGATGTTCGACCTGCTCGAGGAGCAGGTGGCGGGCTTCTACGACCCCGACGAGCAGACGCTCTACATCGCGGGCTGGCTCCCGTCGGCGGCGCAGCCCGTCACCATGGCGCACGAGATCACCCACGCCCTGCAGGACCAGCATTTCCACATCGGCCGCTACACCCACCACGTGCGGGGCAACGGCGACGCCCAGACCGCCGCGATGGCCGTCATCGAGGGCGACGCGACGGCCTCGATGCTCGACTTCATGCTGGCCCCGATGGGGCGGCGCGCGCGCGACATGCCCGGCGTGACCTCGATGGTCGAGAGCCAGCTGCAGGGCGCCGACCAGGCGCGGCTGCGGGAGGCGCCGAGGGCGCTGCGGGAGAGCCTGCTCTTCCCCTACCTGGCGGGCCTCGGGATGTGCGTGAGGGCGCTGCGCGCGGGGGAGGGATACAGCAGGGTGGACGCCCTCCTGGCGACGCCGCCGCAGTCGACGGAGCAGGTGCTGCACGAGGCGAAGCTCGCCGCGAGGGAGGCGCCGGTGGTGGTGCCGTCGAGGGTGCCGCCGGCGCTCGCGGGCGAATACGAGGTCGCGTATCACGACGTGATGGGAGAGCTCGGGTCGCGGCTGTTCTTCTACAGCGCGATGCCCGACGCGAGGGCGCACTCGGCGGCGCAGGGATGGGGCGGCGACCACGCGGTGCTGCTGGTCCCGAGAGGGAGCATGACCTCCGCGGGAGACGCGGGGGTGAACCTCGCGGGAGACGCCCTCGCCAGGGACGTGATGCTCTGGACCGTGGTGCTCGACCCGGTGGAGGGAGCGCGCGGCGCGGCGGCCGACCGCGAGGCGGTGGACTTCGCCGAGGGCGCGGTGTCGGTGCTGATGTGGCGCCACGGGGCGAGGCCGGCGGCCACGGTGGCGGGCGCGATGGCGGCGAGGGACGTGGGCGGGGGGAGGGTCTCGCTGGTGGCGAGGTCGGGTCGACGGGTGCTGGTGGCCGATCGGGTCCCGAGGGCGTCGGCCGCGGCGGTGGTGCGCTCGGCGCTGGCGGAGTGACCGTCGGCTACCGCGAGGCGATCAGCACGATCTCCACCGCGGCCAGCAGCGCCACCGAGCGGTCGTCGTCCCTCAGCCGGGGTACCAGCGGGTCGCAGTCCCCGCTCGCCCCGGTCGCGTCGCTCCACGCCAGCACCGCGAGCCGCCGCACCGTCGCGTCGGGCGAGTCGAGCGCCTCGCGAATCGGGTCCGCCGCCGTGGCGTCCCCATGCTGCGCCAGCACCGACAGCGCGCGAATCGCCACGAAGCCGTCGGGCAGCCGCGCCATCGGCCGCAGCGCCGCGAGGGCCTCCTGCCGGGTCGCCTCCATGCTCGCGAGCGCCGAGGCCACCCGCAGCGCCACCTCGTGGTCGTCGTCGCGCATGAAGCGCTGCAGCGCCTCGGCCTGCCGCGTGGCCATCCCGATGGATCCCACCGCGGCCTGCGCCCTCAGCTCCCGCCGCGTGGCGGTGCCCATCACCCGCAGCAGGTACGCGTCGCCCCGAGCGTCGCCTCGCGCCACCAGCACCCGGGCGGTCTCCACCGAGAGGGGCGTCGGCGGGTCCACCAGCAGGGCCGCCAGGGCCTCCCTCCCTCGCCCCGGCGACGCCGCCATCAGCGCCGAAGGCACCGCCATCCGCACGATCGCGTCGCGGTCCTCGAGCGCCGCGAGCAGCGCCTCGGCGACGTCCTCTCCGCGGCCTCCGAGGGCCATGGCCGAGGCCGCGCGCACCATCGCCTCGGGGTCCTCCCTCAGCGCCACGACCAGCGCCGCGGTCACCGCCTGGTCGTCGCGCCACCGCGCCAGCGCCCTCGCCGCCGAGGCCCGCATCGGCGCCCGCCCCGTGCGCAGCCAGCGCATCAGCCGCCTCGCCCCGGCGGCTCCGCGCAGGGTCACCATCCCCGCGATGCGCCTCTCCCGGTCGCGGCTCCGCAGCGCCGCCGTCAGCCTCGCGGGCGGTGTCCCCGACCGGCCGTTGAGCTCATAGAGGGCCGCCGCGGCGCGGTCTCCCACCACGCCCGGCCGCTCGCTGAGCGACTCCAGCAGCTCTCGCCCCCGCACGCCGAGGCCCGCGATGGCCGAGAAGCCCGCCGCGCGGGTGGGCGCGTCCTCGCTCCCGGCGGCGTTGCGGAGCACCTGCACGGCGACCTCCGCGAGCAGGTCGGCGTCGCCGAGCCCGCGCGTCTCGGTGTAGTCCTGGTAGAGCCGCAGCGCGGTGGCCACGTCGCCCTGGCGGGCCGCGTCCCGGATGGGGCCGGTGGCTCCGACGCACCCGAAGGCCGCGCAGGCCAGCAACGCAAGGGGCAGCAACGACCGCGAGGCACGCACCCGCGGACGTATAGCGCGGCTGCGCCCGCGGGCGCGATGAACTGGCGCAGCGAGGCCATTGCCGGGGTGCGGGTCGCGGGGCTAATGCTCCCTGGCGATGCGCCGCCACGTCGCCCTCTCGCTCATCCTCCTCGGCCCGCTGCTCCACGCGCAGGACCGCCGCGCCACCCCGCCGCCGCCCGATCGGGTGCGCGTCCCGGCGGGGCCCTTCGTGATGGGCGAGGACACCCGCGGCGAGCCCGACGAGCGCCCGAGGCACACCCGCACGCTCCCGGCCTACGAGATCGACCGCACGGAGGTCACGCGGGAGCACTACGAGCGCTGCGTTCGGGCGGGGCGCTGCACCGACCCTCGACCCCTCGATGCCCGCTTCCGGGACCCGAGGCAGCCGGTGGTGGGGGTGAGCTGGTTCCAGGCGACGGCGTACTGCGCCTGGGTGGGGGCGAGGCTGCCGACCGAGGCCGAGTGGGAGAAGGCCGCGCGAGGCTCCGACGGGCGCACCTTCCCGTGGGGCGAGACCTACCCCACGCTGCGCATGGCCACCTTCGGCCACGACGAGCACACCGGCCACCCCGACCCGGTGGGATCGCACCCGGGCTTCCCTTCTCCCTATGGCGCCCTCGACCTTGCGGGCAACGTCTGGGAGTGGGTCGCCGACCCCTACGACCCCTACGCCTACCGCGAGCCCACGGCAGAGCCCACCTGCGAGCGGGCGCTCGCCTCGCTCCACGACCTTCGCACCCGTCGGGTGCGAGGCTTCACCGGCAGCAACCCGCTGCCCACCACCTGCGAGCGGGTCCTCCGCGGCGGCGGCTGGAACTACGGCGGCGCCGGGCTCCGCAGCTCCAACCGGGTGCACCACGCGCCGAGCTACCGCCTGGTGATGTCGGGCTTCCGCTGCGCTGTGAGCGCGCCCGAGGTCAGCGCCGCAGCGCCGGGCTCGTGACCCACGCATAGACCGCCGCGAGCGCCACCGCGCCGGCCACCGCGCCGGTGCGCACGGGCGACGGCTGCCACACGGAGAGGGCGGCCTCCGTCGGCATTCCCAGGGCGACGGCGTAGGCGATGAAGAGGCGTGAGCCGATGGCGATGCGCCGGGCCAGGCGCACGGTGCGCAGCGCCGCGAACACGAGCGCGGCGCCGCACACGAGGATGGCCTCGGCGCGCGCGAAGGCGAGGGCCCCCAGCAGCATCGCGTCGACCAACAGTGTGGACGCGAGCGGCGGAGGCAACCTCAGTCCTTGTCGTCGTCGTCGTCGTCGTCGTCGGGTTCGGGAGCGGCGGTGCCCGGGGTGGGCGCGCGCTTGATGGCGCCGGGGCGGGGGGCGATGAGCATCGTCATGGCCTTGCCCTCGAGGGCGGGGTTGCTCTCGATGATGATCATGCCCTCCAGGGCCTTGATGACATCGTCGAGCACTTCGCGACCCTTCTCGGGGTGCGTGATCTCTCGGCCGCGGAAGCGCACCGTGATCTTGGCCTTGTTGCCCTCTTCGAGGAATCGCCGGATGTGGCGGACCTTCGTATCGAGGTCGTGGTCGTCGGTCTTCGGACGGACCTTGACCTCCTTGATCTCGACGACGGTCTGCTTCTTACGGGCCTCGTTGGCGCGCTTCTTCTCCTCGTATTTGTACTTCCCGAAGTCCATGACCTTGCACACGGGCGGGTCGGCCTTCGGGTTGACTTCAACGAGGTCGAGGGCCTCCGACTGCGCGAGGCGGAGCGCCTCCTGGCTGGTCATGATGCCGAGCTGTGTCCCATCAGAACCGATGACCCGCACCTCGGGTACACGGATACGATGGTTCACCCGCACCTGCGGTTGACGCTGCTGGTTTCGGTCGATGGGTCCCTTGAGCGCTATCGGAATGCTCCTTGAGCAGGGGGATCAGTCAGATCCCCACAATGGGTGTCGTTGGCCCGCGGCCGCGGATGGTGGTCGTGAAGGGGGGGGGCGTCAACCCGGCTGCCTCCCCGAAGAGCTCTCGACCTCGCAGTCACGATGAGTGACAGGCGCGAGGTGAGGTCATGGGGCGAGGCAACATCCCGGATTGGCAGCCAGACTGTGGAGGGAATGGAGGGGAATTCAGTAGGCGCGACTGGGCTTGAACCAGCGACCCTCACCGTGTCAAGGTGATGCTCTACCACTGAGCTACGCGCCTGAAGAGAGCCGCGGTAACTACTCCTGCTCCGCGACCCTGTCAACACTTCTTCTTCACTGCACCCGCACGACCCCGGTCATCCCCGTAGAAGCGTGCGCTTCGCAGATGTAGGGGAAGGTTCCCGCCGAGGGGAAGGTCACCGTCACCTCGCGCATGTTGCCGTCGGTGAGGCGCTGGATGGGGTTGCCCGCGGTGCCCGCCCTCGGGCTGTTGAGCACGCCCGGAGAGAGCGGGTGCACGCCGAAGCTGCTGGTGGCGCCACCCGAGAAGGTCACGCTCTGGCCCGCGGCGATGGTGATGCACCTCGGCGAGTAGGTGAAGAGCGTGCTGCCGCTCGCTCCGCCGTAGCCGATGGTGCGCGACGCGCTCGCCGCCGTGCGGTCGACGAACTGCGACGAGGCGCAGTCGTTGAACGAGCCCCCCTCCGCGTCCGTGCCGCAGCTTGACGTCAGGGCCGAGAGCACCACGACGAGCGCCGACAATCGATGGGTCACCGCGAACCGAACACGCATCATGAGCCTCCCAGCCGGAGGTTGCTCGCATCCCCCGGCTTGGGGCATCCTCGCCGCGCCCATTCACGGGGGCAATGGATTTCGTTCACCTGCTTTGGAGGAATCACGCATGTCTGATGAACACGTCTCCCGCCGCAAGGCCCTGACCGGAGGCGCCGCAGCCATCGCCGGCGTCACCGCCGCGCTCGCGGTCTCGGCCGTCACGCGCAGTGCCCATGCGGACAACGCCACGGACGCCACGGCCCTCAACGCCGTGCGCACCAAGGCCTACGAGATCGTCGCCGTCTACGACGCGGCCATCGGCTTCCTCATGAGCTCGCCCGAAGGCGCCACCGCCGCCGCGCTGCTCGGGCACTTCCGCCAGCAGCACCGCGACGAGGCCGAGCGCCTCGGCACGCAGGTCACCGCCCTCGGCGGCACGCCCATCACCGAAGGCTCGGTCAACGCCCCGGCCAACCCCACGGGCTTCAGCCGCAGCATCCCCAACTACCTGAAGTACGCCGCCAACCTCGAGCGCCAGGCCTCCGTCGCCAACGTCGCCCGGCTCAACGCCATCGGCAACAAGGACGCCGCCGAGCTCGTGGCCGCCATCGTCGGCACGCAGACCCAGCACTTCACCGTGCTCTACCTCCTCGCCCGCGGAATCGCCGGCCCCGGACCGATGGCGGCCTCGATGCTCAACGAGATCGTCCCGCGCTCCTTCGTCTCCATCGAGGCCGCCCCCGCGGTGAGCCTCACCTCCGTGGCCGACCTTACCTTCACCGCCTGATTCGAGGACGACGACCATGACGACCAACAAGTTCCTTTCGCGGCGCGCCCTCCTCGGCGGCGCGGCGGTCACCGGCTCCGCCCTCGCGCTCCAGGCCTGCGGCGACGACGTCGGCCCCGTCGTCCCCAACCCCGACATCCCCCCGCTCAACAACCTCCTCGCGGCGGAGTACGGCGCCATCGCGGCCTACAGCGCGGGCATCCCCATCCTCGAGATGCCCCCGACCGGCGACCCCCTCGCCGCCAACGGCCCGGCCCTCGGCGTCATCGCCCGCGCCTGGCAGACCCAGCACCGCGAGCACGCCGCGCAGCTCGCCGCCACCGTCACCGCCATCGGCGGCACGCCCGTCGCCGAGAGCTCGATCACCTTCACCGCGCCGACGGGCTTCACCCCCAGCGTGCGCAACGTGATGGTCCTCGCCTGCAACGCCGAGAAGGCCGCGGCCATCGCCTACAACCAGGCCGTGAAGACCATGACCGCCGCCAGCTCGCGCTACATCGCCGCCAACATCGAGGGCGCCGAGACGCAGCACTTCGTGATCCTCTACACGCTGCTGAAGCAGGTGGTGGCGCCCAACCCCGCCTCGCTCATCTCGATGATCAACGAGATCGCCCCGAAGGCCTTCGTGGTCAACGTGGGCACGGCCACCAACGGCCTCTCGTCCATCGCCGACTTCACCTACACGGCCTGATCGACCGCGCGGTCGGGGGCCCTGTGCTCCCCGACCGTCGCCCCTCCCCTTCACCCCTCGTCCATCGCCAGCCGGCGCGCCTCGGCCAGGTCCGGCGCCGCGCCCAGCAGGTCGACCCCGTTGCGGGCGAAGCGCAGCGCCGCCGCCTTCGCGCGCGAGTCGTGCTCGTGGGAGAGCGACCAGTCCGCGTGCCTCGCCAGCAGCGCCAGGGCCAGCGAGCGCCCCAGGGTGAGCGCGATGCGCCGCGCGTCGGCCTCCAGCAGCGCCAGACCCTCGGCCGCGGACGGCGCGTCGGCCATGTGAGAGCGCGCGGTGTGGAGCGCCCGCTCGACGGCGCCCAGGGCCACGCGGGCGACCGCCGCCAGCGCCGGATCGCGCACCGCCGCCGCCAGCGAGGCGACCTCCGCGTGAAGCGCCTGCACCGTCGCGGTGTCGCCCATGGCGCGCAGGGCGTCGAGCGAGAGCACGTTGGTGGTCCCCTCCCAGATGGGGAGCACCTGGGCGTCGCGGAGCAGCGCCGGGAGGCCGGTGTCCTCGACGTACCCGGCGCCGCCGAAGCACTCGATGGCCTCGCTGGTGACCTGCACGGCCTGGCGCGCGGTGGTCAGCTTGACCAGCGGGGTGATCAAGCGAAGGAGGTTGCGCTCCTCGGCGGTGGCCTCGGCGCCCTCCTCTCGACCGAGCAGCTCGACCGCGCGGAAGGTCAGGTGGAAGCCCGCCTCGGCCTCGGCCTGCAGGCCCGCGAGGGTGTCGAGGTGCAGCGGCTTGTCGGAGAGCGAGGCGCCGAAGGCGTGGCGGCGGCGGGCGAAGTCGCGGGCCAGCGCGACGCCGCGGCGCATGAGCGAGGCCGAGCAGACGGCGTTCCAGGTGCGGGTGATGTTGAGCATCGGGGTGATGGCGCGGACGCCGCCGGAGAGGCCCGCGACGGCGATCGCGGGGGTGCCGTCGAGGCTGAGCTCGGCGGTAGGAACCTTCCTCGTCCCGAGCTTGTCCTTGAGGCGGTTGACCCCGATGCGCTGGAGCTTCCCTCCCTCGTCGCGGGTCTCGACGTAGAAGAGCGCGAGCCCGCGGCCGCCGGGGGGATTGCCCTCCGGGCGGGCGAGGGTGAGCGCCATCTGCGAGGTGGTCGCGCTCGAGAACCACTTGGTGCCATGGAGGCGCCAGGTGCCGTCGGGGTCCTGCCGGGCGACGGTCTCGGAGAGGCCCACGTCCGAGCCTCCGGTGCGCTCGGTCATCCACTGGCCGGAGGTCCAGAACTGCGCCGGGTCGCGGCTGAGCAGGTGAGGGAGCGCGCGGGCGGAGACCTCCGCGTTGGCGTGCACGGTGAGCGTGCGCGCGGCGCCGTCGGTCATGGCGAGCGGACAGGTGTAGACGTCCGTCGAGGGGTTGAAGAGGTACACCCTCGCGAACTGGTCGACGCGGGAGAGGGCGCCGTGCCTGCGCTCGTAGGGCGTCGCGATGAGGCCATACTCCGCGGTGAGCGCGGCCGCGCGCTTCCACACGGCGGTGAGCTCGATGTGGTCGATGCGGTTGCCCCACGGGTCCCACGGGGTGAGCACCGGGACGTTGAGCCGGTCGGCGAGCTGCAGCTCGTAGAGCTCACCCCCTGCGAGCGCGCCGAGCTCGGAGAGCGCGGGGCTCACGTCCCGACGGACCTCCTCCGGCAGCACGCGCGCCAGGTAGGACCGCAGCACGCGGTCGTCATCGAACTGATTGCCGAGCGAGGGGGGAGCCTGGAGGAACGCCATGGTGGCGCGGACTCTACCGCGGGAGCCTACGGGGGTGCGACCGGGGCGATGGTGGTGACCGCGGCGCCCCACCAGGCGACGTCGTTGCGGGCCACCTCGGTGGCGCGGCCGGTGGTGATGTCGAGGGTGACCACGGCGCCGCCCTCGGTGAAGCCGTAGACCCGAGAGCGCCAGTAGCCGACGCCCCAGGTGCGGGTGACCCCGGTGGGGCCGATGCGGGTCGCCCGCCCGTTGGTGGGATCGATGCGGGCGAGGTACTCCACGGGCTCCTCGCCGAAGCCGACGTTGAGGTCGACGATGGTGGCGAAGGTGCCTCCCCCGGCGACGGAGACGAGGTCGCCGGAGGAGCCCGTGTCGGCGCCGTAGAGCCCGAGCTGACGGATGGCCCCGGTGGCCGCATCGACCCGCACGTAGGCCCCGTCGCGGTTGGCCGCGACCAGCACCTCGCCGGGCTCCAGCTCGCCGCCCGGGATGAACGACAGCCCGTTGAACACCCTCCCTGCGAAGGGAGCGACGAAGGTGCAGCGCGCGGTCGCGAGGTCGACGCGGTAGAGGGACGTGAAGGTGATCCCCCAGGCCTCGCCGGTGGCGTTGATGGCGAGGTCGGTCATCTGCGACGGGCCGTCGGGCCAGATGAAGTCGCCGACGCGGGTGACGGTGAAGCTCCGTGGGTCGATGGCGTAGAGCGAGTCGGCGGTGTGGGCGTAGACGCGCACGTCGTCGAGCCGCGGGGGGATGTCGGGCCGGCCGACGTCGATGGCCTGCACGTCGGGGTAGGTGGCGGGGCCGGCGTCGAGGGCGCCCGCGTCCCGGCGCACGCCGGAGTCGGCGACGAAGCGCGGCGTATCGTCGGCGCCGCAGGCGGCCAGGGCGAGGGCGGAAACGCACAGGAGCAGTGATCGGGGGGTCATCGATGGGCCTTAGGCTGCGAAGGGTCACGACATCGGGGGTCCCGGGTCAAGCCGCGCCCCGGGGGGCTGACCGGTACGGGCGCCCTGCGCGGCGGAACTTGCAACGACCGCGCGTTCGCATAGGGTGCGGCGCTTATGGAGCGTCTGCTTCGATCGATGGGTTGTCTCGCGGTTCTGCTGGCTGCCTCGTGCGGAGCGCGGGGTGACTTCAGCACCGGCCCGATCGCCGAGAGCTGTACCGCGGGGCAGCGCGAGGAGTGCGTGTGCGAGAGCACCATGAGCGCGGGCTCGCGCTTCTGCGGCTCCGACCTGCGCTTCACGGCCTGCGTGTGCGACGGCGTCGACGCGGGCGTGGTCGGCCCCGACGACCTGGGCTCACCCGGCACCGATGCCCCGTCGATCGTCGACCGGGGCTTCCCCTCCATCGACATGCCCGCGGTGGGCATCGACCGCGGCGCCCCGGTGGGGCCTGGCGCCTTCGGCTCGGCGTGCACCCGGCTCGACCAGTGCTCGAGCGGCGTGTGCCTCCCGACCGGGCGCTGCTCGCGCACCTGCACCGGCGCGGCGGACTGCCCGACCACCATCGGCTGGACGTGCACGGCGCTCCCGGGGCTCGGCCCGGTCTGCGGGTGCACGCCTCGCGGCGTCGAGACCTGCAACGGCCTCGACGACGACTGCGACGGCGTGGCGGACAACGGCATCACCCGCTGCGGCTCCTCGTGCGTCGACCTGCAGACCGACCCCAACAACTGCGGCGGCTGCGGCATCGCGTGCGGCGGCGGCACCTCCTGCACGCGCGGCACCTGCCTCTGCCCGGCCTCGCTGCCCACGGCCTGCGGCGGGCGCTGCGTCGACGGCCGGAGCGACCCCAGCAACTGCGGCTCCTGCGACAACCGCTGCCCCTCGGGCCAGCGCTGCGAGAGCGGCCGCTGCACCGGCGGCACCACCGGCGTGTGCCCGTCGAGCTGCGGGTCCAGCAGCGACTGCGGCTCCTGCCGCACGCCCTCCGACCCGGCGGGCTCGACCTACTGCTGCCTCTCGGGGCTCTGCATCTACAACTCGTCGTCGACCTGCGCCACCGACGCGGGCCTCGTCGACCTGCCCACCATCGACCTGCCGATGAGCGACGGCTCCAGCGGCTCCGACGTCGGCCGCCTCGACTGACCAGCCCTTTCAAGGTGCCGATGCGCCCGTCGCCGCGCCCTTCAGGGCTGATCCTTCCCGGAATCTTTCGGTGACCTTGCGCAAGGTCGTCATGGAGGGGGCGTCTCGTGAGACACCGCCGACTCCGCGCCCGCGGACGGCCCGCGAGCGGGCCTGCGGTCGCTGAA
>SCUS01000178.1 GCA_004297725.1 Myxococcaceae bacterium
CACCGCCTGATCCGACGGCACGACGTCCGCGCCGAGCGCTTCCGTGAGGAGGCTGCGGCGGAGCCGGTGGGAGCACGGGGAACCCGCCACGACCCCGACAGCGACGACGAGAGCTGACGGCGTGACGCTGGTATAGGTAGAGCGTGACTGACAACCCGATGGAGACGCTCATCCGTCGCTGGAAGGAAGACGAGGGCGCAACGTACCGCTCGTGGTTCCTCTGGGAAGAGCGCTTGAAGAACTTCCGCTCGATCCGGCGTGGACTTGCCGAGGTAGTCGGCGAGATCGAGCGTGACGCGTTCGGCAGCGCCTACCGGGGCTCGTCGCTTGAGACCGTCGTCGGCTCCATCGCAGAGCAGCGACAGATCTTCAAAGGCGCCGACCATGCCTTTCTCTGGAAGCCCAAGCTCAGGATCCCGGACATCTACGAAGACCGCGAGAACCAGCGTGCCTTCGGGCGGTTTCTCTCGGACTGCGCGTGCTGCACGAACGAAGACACGGTGCTCGACGCGATACGGAAGCTCGACTCGCACCGGATCAAGGGCCTCGGCCCCGCCGCAGCGAACCTCTTGTATTTCCTGCATCCGACGCTGATCACGCCTTCCAACACCGCCATCGTCCTCGGCTACAATGCCATGGTCGGCGCGCGCGTGCGACTCGGCCGCTGGGATGACTACCTCGCCATGCGCGAGGGCATCCTTCGGCTCAACGCGCAGTGGCGATCGCTCCTCTCGAACGACCTCGGCGCCATCGCTGGGCTGCTCTACGACGTCGGCTCCGGGCGCTATCTGCCACCCCCGCGCGAGGGCGTAGAGGCCCAGCGCGCCTGGGCGGAGGACCTCCTCCGAGCGCGCGAGGAGTCGAAGCGGGCGGAGAACGCGCGCATCGCCGCCCGCGCGGCGGACATCACCCACACCCGGATGCAGGGCTGGCTGCGGGACCTCGGGCGCTCCCTCGGCTTCGCTGTCTGGGTGGCCTCGAACGATCGTTCGCGCGAGTACGCGGGGGGACCGCTCGCCGACGGGTGCCTCGACGCGCTCCCCGCGGCAACGGCGGCCTCTCCGGCAGCGGACATCATCCGACTGATCGACGTGATCTGGTTCGACGCGACGACGGGTCGAGCCGCGGCCGCCTTCGAAGTGGAGCACACGACCACGATCTGCTCGGGCGTGGTGCGCCTCCTGGACCTCGCGATGAGTCACGGCGGAGATGCCACGCAGGGGTTGTTCATCGTCGCGCCCGACGACCGGGAGGGGCAGGTCCGAGCACAGCTCTCGCGACCGGCCTTCAGACAGGTTGCGAATCTGCGCGTGCGGTATCTCCCCTATGGCGAGCTGGATCGAAACCGCGAGGCAATCGCACGCTTCGGCACCGGACTTATGCCGATCGAGGCGATCGCACGCGACCTGGTTTCGTAGAGGCCGCCGCGGAGACGGCACGGCGCTTGCGCCCCGCCTGACGATCACGGACCCGCTCCGATCGACGAGGCGCTCATGGAACATCACGCCCACACTCATCCCCCTCACGGCAGTGCCGCTGTCGTGCTCCCCACAAGCGACGAGACCGTCCATGACCCCGTGTGTGGCATGAGCGTATCGCCCTCGACCGCGAAGGAGCACCACGAGTGGGGTGGGCGAACGTGGCACTTCTGCAGCGCCCACTGCGCGGAGAAGTTCCGCGCGGATCCGGCGCGCTACGCCGAGCCGTCGAAGATCGCGCTCGAGCCGCCGGCGACTGCGCGCGAATACACCTGCCCGATGCACCCCGAGATCGTGCGGCCGACGCCCGGCAGCTGCCCGATCTGCGGCATGGCCCTGGAGCCCCGCACGCCGCTCGCATCCCAGGAGGAGGCCGTCGACCCCGAGTACGCCGACATGCGGCGGCGCTTCCTGGTGAGCGTCGCGCTCACGGTGCCGCTCTTCGCTCTCGCCATGGGCGCGATGCTCCCGGGCGACCCGGTCGGTCACCTCATCCCTGCTCACATCCACAACTGGGTCGAGCTCGCCTTGGCCACGCCGGTGGTGCTCTGGGGAGCGTGGCCGTTCTTCGTGCGCGCGTGGAGGTCGGTCGCGACTCGCCACCTCAACATGTTCACCCTCATCGGCCTGGGCGTCGCAGTCGCCTACGGATACAGCCTCGTCGCGACCTTGGCGCCGCGCCTCTTCCCGCCGACGTTGCGTGGCCACGGGGCGCAGGTGGCGGTGTACTTCGAGGCCGCGGCGGTGATCGTCACGCTCGTACTGCTCGGCCAGGTGCTCGAGCTCCGCGCGCGCAGCCGCACCGGCGCCGCCATCAGGGCCCTGCTCGAGCTGGCCCCCAAGACCGCCCGACGCCTCCGAGACGACGGCGCCGAAGAGGACGTCTCGCTCGACGCCGTGCAGCCGGGCGACCGGCTTCGCGTGCGCCCCGGCGAGAAGGTGCCCGTGGACGGCACCGTGCAGGAGGGCGCGAGCAGCGTCGATGAGTCGATGATCACCGGCGAGGCCATCCCGGTGGAGAAGCGCCCCGGCGATCGCGTCGTCGGGGCGACGGTCAACGGCACCGGCGCG
>SCUS01000179.1 GCA_004297725.1 Myxococcaceae bacterium
CTTCACCCAAGGTCGAGGGACGATCAACGTCATCGTGGACGGCATCAACGTCGGCGCCCAGAGCTACTGGAACGCCGAGGCCACGATGCTCCTCCACTGCCGCGGGGCGCTGATCATGACCCCTCAGGGCTCCATGCTGCTCACCGGCAAGCGCGCCCTGGAGTACGCAGGGAGCGTCGCCGCGGAGGACAACAACGGCATCGGCGGCTTCGAGCGGGTGATGGGTCCCAACGGCGAGGCGCAGTACTTCGCGCCCGACCTCACGGCCGCCTACCAGCTTCTCTTCCGCCACCTCGCGTTCACCCAGATCGCGCCGGGGGAGAGGCGCCCGAGGAGGCTCCGCTCGCTCGATCCTGTGGAGCGAGACGTGACGCTCTCGCCCTATGGAGCGGACGGCGAGGCGGAGGGATACCGCACCGTCGGGGAGATCTTCGACGAGGCGACCAACCCGGGTCGCAAGCGTCCCTTCAGCATCCGGCCGGTGATGCGCGCGGTGCTCGACCAGGACGTCGAGCCGCTGGAGCGCTGGGCCTCGTGGCAGGGCGCCGAGAGCGCCGTGGTCTGGGAGGGCTCGCTCGGCGGTGACCCGGTGTGCTGCATCGGCATCGAGTCCCGGCCCATCCCCCGCCGCGGCGACGCCCCCGCCGACGGCCCCGACCACTGGACCAGCGGGACCCTCTTCCCGCTCTCCTCTCGCAAGGTCGCCCGCGCCATCTCCGCCGCCAGCGGCGCTCGCCCCGTGGTGGTGCTGGCCAACCTCTCGGGCTTCGACGGATCGCCCGACTCGCTTCGCCACCTCCAGCTGGAGCACGGCGCGGAGATCGGCCGCGCGGTGGTGAACTTCGAGGGGCCCTTCGTGTTCTGCGTGGTGTCCCGCTACCACGGCGGCGCCTACGTGGTGTTCTCCCGCGCGCTCAACCCCGCGGTGGAGGCGCTGGCGCTGCGAGGCTCCTTCGCCAGCGTCATCGGCGGAGGACCGGCCGCCGCGGTGGTCTTCCCTGGCCTGGTTCGCCGACGCGCGGACTCCGACCCGGAGGTGGTGGCGGCTCGTCGCGCGCTGGAGGCGGCGCCCCCGTCGATGCGAGCGGCCGCGGCGAGGGAGCACGAGCGGGTGCTCAAGCAGGCGCAGGCGAGGGCGCAGGCGGCCATCGCGAAGGAGTTCGACGGGGTGCACACCGTGGAGCGGGCGCTCGCGGTGGGCAGCCTGGACGGGGTGATCGCGGCGGAGACGCTGCGGCCCAGGCTGGTGGCGAGGGTGCGGGGAGAGGGGTCGGCCTAGGGAGGGCGCTCAGCCTTCCTGAACGGTCACCCGGATCATCTTCACCGGGGTGCGCGGCCGGTCGTTGCGATCGGTCGGGGTGGTCTCGATCTTCTTCACGACGTCCATGCCCTCGAGCACCTTGCCGAAGACCGGGTGCTTCGACGCGCCGGGCGAGAACCAGTCGAGGAAGGAGTTGTGCACCGTGTTGATGAAGAACTGGCTCGACCCGCTGTTGGGCGCGCCGGTGTTCGCCATCGAGAGCGTGCCGGGCTCGTTGGAGAGGCGCGCCGCGAACTCGTCCTTGATGGTGCCGTCGGGGCCGTCGCCGGTGCCCGCGCGCCCGCTGTTCGGGTCCTTGCTGTGGGGGCAACCGAACTGGAGCATGAAGTTGTTGATGACGCGGTGGAAGTGGAGCCCATCGTAGAAGCCCGACTTCGCGAGCTTCACGAAGTTGCCTGCGGTGATGGGCATCTGGTCGACGAAGAGCTCGACCTTGATGTTGCCGAGAGAGGTTTCCAGGAGGGCAGTGGGGTTGCTCATGCGCGAGACCCTACCAAAAGAACGGCCGCGTCAAAGACCCCGATGTGCGCGGACCGTGGGAGCGTTTGTGACGGCGCCCCGCTCGGGTACCGTCGCCCTCGATGCGTCGCTACCTGCTCTCCTTCGCGCTCCTCAGCCTCCAGTGCGAGGACGCCCCCGTCGCCCGGGACGGCAGCGTCGCCCCGTCGGACGTCGCCCACCCCCTGGACGTCGCCTCCGCGGAGGATGCCACCGCCGCCGAGGACGCCTTCGTCCGAACGCCCGCCCCGGCGTGCCCGGCCTTCGTCCCTCGCACGGCGCCGCGCTGCGGGAGCGCTCAGGCCCGCTCTGGGATCCTCGCTGCGGACGCCGCGCTCGACGCCAAGGCGCGGCGCTTCGACCGGGGCTTCCACGCGATTCAAGCCCTCTACACGGGGGTGAACTCCGAGGCGATCGCCAACGACGACGCCGCGGTCGCGAGGGTCGAGCGCTTCCTCCGCGACGAGGACGGCTGGGACCTCGCGGCCTCCGCGGGCGTCGCCCCCTCGACGCTCTTCCAATGGACCAAGGTCGCGGGCGCCTACGCCGGGGCCGGGGCCGTGGCGGACTCGTTCCGGTACGCGGTGCTGCGCGACGAGGGGGCCGCGTGCGAGGAGGTCGACCGGGCGAGGGCGCACCTTCACGCCGCGCTCGACGGGATGCACCGCGCGGTGGCCATCACCGGCGCCCCCGGGGTGATCGCCCGCGGGTACATCCGCCGCGACCTGCCGGGCGGCGAGGACACGGTGACGGTGCCGCTCTTCGACGCGGCGGGCCGGCCGCTGCCGGCGGAGAAGACCAACGGCACCTGGAGGGCGCCCGCGGCCTCGGGGCCGGCGGACTACGTCTGGGAGGACTCCTGCAGCCGCGACATGCTCATCGGCTGGGTGCTCGGCATGGCCGCGGCGTGGGAGGTCTCCCGGGGCGACGCCACCGTCGACCCGGCGCGCCTGGCCACGCTCCGCGACGACGCCCGCGCCATCGGGCGCAACCTCCGCCGGGTGAACGCCCGCGGCTACGACCTCGAGGTGCACGACGCCGACGGTCGGGTGACCTTCCACGGCTACCTGAACGAGGCCGCCGTCGACCGGGCGTACATCCCGAACTTCCGCGCCAACGGGCAGCACGCGATGATGTCCCTCGGCATCGCCGCCGCGCTCGCCCGCGTCGCCGACGACCCGGAGCTCGACGACTGGCTCCACAACGACCTCATCCGGGGGCGCGACCTTCCCGGCATCGCGCGCGACCGGGTCGACCTCGTGGACGTCGGCGAGGCGACCAACTTCTCCAACTACAACATGGCCTTCACCGGCGCGTGGCTCGCGGGGCGCTACCTCTGCGACGACGCCGCGCGCGAGGCCGTGCGCGCCGGAACCCTCGCGGGCCTCTACCAGACGCCGGGCCGGCCTCGGCAGCCCGCGGAGATGGGCCAGAGCTTCTTCGACCTCGTGGCCGTCGCCGCCGGGGCGAGGGGCACCGCGTGGCGGGACCTCGACGCGGCGGGCCTCGACGCCGGGGCGGTGGCGAGGGCGACCGCGACGCTGCGGGAGTTTCCCGACGCGCCCTTCTGGGAGCGATCGAGGACGAACTGCGACGAGGCGGAGATCGCCGCGCGCCACTGCGTGGGCGACGACGGGACGCCCATCCCCCTCTCGGCGACGCCGGGTCGTGGCGACTCGCTGGTAGCGTCGGTTCCGGTGCCGATGCGCATCCGGCCGTCGAGCAACTTCTACTGGCGCAGCGACCCCTACCGCCCCAACGGCAGCGGCAGCCCTCGCGCCCTGCTGCCGGGCGTCGACCTCCGCATGGCCTACTGGATGGGCCGCTACCTCCGGGTCAGTACCCCGTCCCGTTGACCATCGCGAACTCCTGATCGAGCCCGACGCGGGCGTTTTCGCCTCGCCCGACGCCCTGGAAGGCCTGCGCGAGGGTCGGCTGAACGAGCCGCTGGTGGAGGTACCCGCGGCCGTCCTCCCAGGTGCCCTCGAAGGCCCGCAGCGCTCGCTCTCTCAGCGCCGCCGGGAGCGCCTCGGCGACGGTGGTGGGCGCGCCTCCGACCGCGTAGCTCCAGTAGCGGGTGAGCCCGCTGTAGAGCATCGTGGTCACGTCGTCGCCGCGCACGTTGGGGCCGTACTTGAAGTCCGACTTGTTGTACTCGCTCCCATCGAAGGCCGCGGGCTGGTTGAAGTGATCCGTCTCCGGGTCGGCCCGCAGCCGCTCGTAGAGCCCGAGCAGCACCGCGGTGCCGAGCTCCAGCGGGAGGTGACGGACGAGCCCCACCCAGCGCACGGCGCCGTCGTGGTGGGTGCGCTGCCCGCAGGAGATGCGAGCGCAGGCGCGCAGGACGTCTTCGGTGGTCCCGGCCACCAGCGCCTCCACCGAGGGCAGGGCAGAGGCTCGCCAGCGCTCGTAGAGGTCGGCCTTCGTGGGCTTCTTCAGCCACTGCGACGACGACCAGATGGGCTCCGGGTGGTGGTCGAACTCGACCAGCGCGAAGTCCGCGCCGAAGAAGCTGTCGGGCTTCGGAGCGGTCCAGCGGCGGAGCACGGTGCCGCGCTTGGAGCCGTTGAAGGACTTCGAGTGCACGCGCTCGGCGCTCGGGGCGGGGGGTGCTTTCCTGGTGGCCATTGGGTTCGTGGCGCGAGACGTTATCACCCGATGGTGAGCTGATGGCGCAGCCGGGCACCTCGACGCTGTCCACGACCGCACCGCTGGAGGGCGCTCCGTCGCTGCTGCCGCTCGCCCGGGGGCTGCTCGACGCGCTGGGCCTCGGGAGCTTCGAGCTCCCTACGGAGGAGGCCTTCGCGCGGCCGCTGCGGCTCTCCCGTCAGCTCGGCGAGGTGCGGATCTCCATCGAGCGGCGCTCCCTCACGGTGGACCCCTACGCGGGAGGAGCGAGCGACGAGCAGACGCTGCGGGTGGAGGGAGCGCCCCCTGGGCGGCTGCGGGTGTCCATCGCCGAGATCGCCTGGGTGGGACCGGAGCTGGAGGTCGCGGCGAGGGGATCGCCCGAGTGGGTGTCGGCGATCGCCGCCGTGGTCGAGGCCTTCGTCGCGCAGCACGAGAAGCGCCCCCCGACGGAGACCGGGTGACGAGGAGCCCTCTGCCCTGCCTGGAGGGCGCTCAGCGATGCAGCGCGTGCAGCGCCCAGGTGACCAGCGCGATCGGCGCCACGTAGACCGTCGCCCACCCGAGGCCCCAGCCCAGCGAGCGCGCCAGCGAGCCCTCGCACCCGTGGCGGTCGTTGGCGACGCGCCCGATCGCCCTCATGAAGAGCCAGTACATCAGGAAGAACACCAGCGGCAGCGCGAGCTCGACCAGCACCCACGCCGCGCCGAGCGCCAGGCTCAGCACGATCGCCAGCGCCAGCATGGCGAGCAGGCCCTCGCCGTCGGTGCCGCAGCCTCCGAGGCCGTCGGCCCATCCGCTGCAGCCGCTCTTCGCGGGCGCGGGGTCGTCGCCCTTCACGGCGGGGGGACGGTTCCAGGGGGTGAAGTAGACGAAGTCGTCGCGGAGGCGGAAGCCGCGGTAGAGCAGGGTGGTCAGCGCGGCCACGACGATGATCCACCAGAGCGAGAGCACCAGCTCGGTCTCGATCCAGCGGGGGAGGCGCATCGAGGCGGGGAGCATCACGGCCGACCCGGCGAAGGCGGCCAGCATCACCAGCGCCGTGGCGCGTGCCGACACCCGCGGCGCGGCGGCCATCAGCACCTGACGGGCGCTCGCGCGGTAGATCGACCCGGCGCGCTCCGGGATGGCCTCGGCGACGGGCTCGTCGGGGTCGCGGTGCTCGACGACGACCCGGGCGCTGCGGCCCGAGAGCGCGATGGAAGCGGCGATGCCGAGCGCGGCCACCACCCCGACGACGACCTCGATGGGGGAGCTCTCCCAGACGCCGAAGCGACGCTCGGCGAAGAGCCCCGCCCCCCCGGTGATGAAGAGGAAGGACACCGCCAGCGACACGCGGCGCGCCGCCCGGGTGGAGTGCTCGTAGGCGCACCGCGCGCACATCGGCTGCGCGTCGACGCGGAAGCGGTAGCACTCGTCGCAGAGGGTGCGGCTGCACCCGGCGCATCGCACGACGGAGTCGCGGCGGGGGTGGTTGCGGCACGGCGGCGGAAGCTTCGGCAGGGCGCTCATCGGGTTTGGGAGCGATGTCACCACCGGCGGGGGGGGCGCGCCAGGGAGAGCGCGATCCAACGATCTGCCCCGAGCAGGTGCAGACGAGGAGGCGGTGCTCTACCCTCGCGATCGGAGGCAATCATCATGGAACGAAGGAAGATCCTGCGAGCGCTGGCGGTGGTGCTGGTGACGGGGGTGGTGACCGGGTCGCGTCCGGCCGAGGCGCAGCACCCGATCGTCGACGTGTCGGGGGAGTGGAACTCGGTGTTCGCGGGCGGCACCTCGACGCTTCGGCTGACGCAGTACGGGGCCACGGTGGTGGGCGTCTACGGCAGCAGCGCCTCGATGCCCGGCGCGATGGCGGGCCGGGTCAACGGCCGGCTGATGCTCGGACGGTGGACCGACGCGTCGTCGTCGGGAGGGTTTCGCCTGGAGTTCTCGCCCGACGGTCGGCGCTTCGCCGGGACCTGGGGGCGCACGGTGGACTCGAACACCTCCGGCGGCCCCTGGATCGGCAGCCGCTGACCCTCAGCGCCCCGTCTCCGCCGCGCTCTCCGCGATCGCCCTGAACTCCGCCGCGTCGAGGTGCTGCGGCGTGTAGCTCGCTCCCGCCATCTGGAGCTGCCTCCAGAACGAGCGGAGGTGGTTTCTCGACCCTCGCTCCAGGGTATCGAGCGTCGCCCGGACGTCGGCGCTCGTCGCGACGCCCCGCATCTCGCGGAGGTCGGCGATGTCGAGCTCCTCGATCTCGGCGCCCACCTGGAGCGCCGCCACGTTCGACGCGCTGCCCCTCGCCACGAGCGCGTCGTGGAGCGACTGCAGCGTCGGATCGGCGAAGCTCCCCGCGGCCCTGCCCTCGCTCGGGTCGGCGATGCCGTAGCGATCGAGGAGCACCTTCACGGCCTCGGTGTGCGTCTGCTCGCTCGCGGCGATGTTGCTGAAGACCATGCTGCGCCCCTGCAGCGCGACGTACACGTCGTGCGCGAGCTTCTCCTCCTCGCGGAGCCACCGTAGCAGCGCGGCCTCGTCGGCGAAGCGCGCGCTCCCGTCGGCGGTCGCGGCGTCGTAGGCCGAGGCGTCGTAGGCCGCGGCGTCGTAGCGGCTGCCGCCGTTGCCGCCGTTGCCCGCGTCGCCGCAGGCGGAGAGCGATGCGCCGAGCGCGACGACCATGGGGATGAGGTAGGCCTTCATGACGATGTCTCCTTCGGGGATCACCCGGTAGGAGCCAGCGCTACGGCGCGTGGGTTCGCGCGTCCCTCCGAAGAGGGCTCCTTCCCTCCCGTCGGCCCGAGCTCGGCGCGACGTCAGCGCCGCGAGGGCATCGCCAGCGGGCGCAGGTAGCGCAGCGCCGCCGTGGGCTCGGCCGCCACGGCGCTGAGCAGGCCTCCCGCGAAGGCCCCCATCACTCCCGCCGAGCCCACATCGCAGCCCGACAGGAACAGGTTGCGGATGGGCGTTCGCGGGCGCAGCCAGGGGTTGCGGTAGCGGTCGGGCGTCGAGACGACCCCGTAGATCGCCCCCGCGGCGGGGTTGGCGAAGTGCTCGGTGGTCAGCGGCGTCGAGAGCTCGGCGTGGCGCAGCATCGGCTCGAGCCCCGGGCGATGCTTGAAGAAGAGCTTGAGCATCCTGGCCGTGAGGTCGTCCTTGAGGGCCTCGTACTCGGGGCCTCGCTTCATCCACGCGCTGCCTCGCCACTTCGCGAAGGACTCATAGGGCACGAAGGTGACGATCTCGCCCGTGTGAAGCATCGAGGGGCCGGGGTCGTGCGACGGGTCCTTCAGCGACGGGTACGAGGTGTAGAGCAGCGGCGGCAGGGAGTCGGAGTCGGTGAAGTCCCAGGCCGTGAGCTCCGTGTCCCAGGTCTCCCAGAACCACTGGTTGGCCGCCCCCGCGCCGGCCTTCGTGATGTCGCCCTCGAAGCCCATGTAGAGGCACACGTGCGCGGGCGACGGGGGCATGGCGTTCACCGCGGCGGCCCACTCGGCCGGCCTCGCCTCGGGCGGGACGAGCTGCGACACCGTCACCCGCGCGTTGGCGGCGCTCACCACCCGGTCGGCGCGGATCTCCTCGCCGTCCTTCATGCGCACCCCCACCGCGGCGCCGTCCTCGATGAGGATGTGGTCGACCTCGGCGCGGATGCGCGTCCAGCCGCCGGCGTCGGCGACGGTGCGCAGCATCGTGCGGGCGATGTTTCCAGCGCCTCCCACCGGGTAGTACGCCCCGTGGAGGAAGTGGTGCACCACCGAGGCGTGGATGGCGAAGGACCCCTGGCTGGGCGGCGATCCGTAGTAGCCCCACTGCCCGGCGAGCACGACCTTGAGCCGAGGGTTGGTGGTGATCTCGTCGAGCACCGATCGCAGCGTGCGGTCGGTGTAGCGCGAGGACGCTCTCAGCGTGAGCGGCGACAGGGCCGTGGCGAGGCCCTCGGGCAGCACCCGCGAGGCGTAGTAGCCCCACATGGCCGAGACCGCGTGGCGCACCTCGGAGAAGTACCGGTCGATGGCCTCCCGCTCGTCGGGGAAGGCCTCGTAGAGGTTCTCCTTGTACTGCCTGCGGTTGTCGGGAAAGGAGATGTCGAAGCCGTCGGGGTAGTGGAAGTGCTCGTACTCCGCCCCCAGCGAGGCCCACTTCAGGCGACCGCCGGTGAGGTCGCCCAGGATGCGCCCGAGCAGCGCCTTCTCGGTCACCTCGCCGATGGCGTGCACCCCGACGTCCCAGTGCCAGCGCTTGCGCTTGAACGAGTGCGTGAACCCGCCGGGGACGTAGTGCCGCTCCAGCACCAGCACCCGCTTGCCCAGCTTCGCCAGGATCGCCGCGGTCGTCATGCCCCCCATCCCCGAGCCGATCACGATGTAGTCCCAGCGCTGGGACGGGGCCGTTCGGCTCCAGGGTCGGTCGTCGTCTCGCTCCATGGCGGTGATCCTCCGACCCGCGTCGTAGCCCGCATCGGCGACCGCAGGCAACGCGCTCGGTGGGGCGCCGCGCCCCTTCAGGCCAGATCGAACACCAGCACCTCGGCGCCGTCGACGCCCTCGATGCTCACGGCCCCTTCGTCCGAGAGCGCCGCCGCGTCGCCTGCTCCGAGCTCCTGCCCGTTGACCCGCGCCCGGCCGCGGGCGACGTGCACCCACGCGTGCCGCCCCGGCGCCAGCTCGTGCCGCGCGCCCTGACCGCTCCCGAAGAGCCCCGCGTACAGCCGCGCGTCGGTGTGGATCGTCACGCTCCCTCCGCTCCCGTCGGGCGAGGCGACCAGCCGGAGGCGGCCGTCCTTCTCCTCGCGGGAGAAGGTCTTCTGCTCGTAGCCCGGCGCGATGCCCGGCCGCGAGGGGAGCAGCCAGATCTGGAGGAAGTGCACCAGCTCCGTCGACGAGGCGTTGAACTCGCTGTGCGCGACGCCGGTGCCCGCGCTCATGCGCTGCACGTCCCCGGGGCGGATCACGGAGCCGGTGCCCATCGAGTCGCGGTGCTGGAGCCCGCCCTCCAGCACATAGGAGACGATCTCCATGTTCTGGTGGCGGTGCGTGCCGAAGCCCTTCGTGGGCTGCACCCGGTCTTCGTTGATCACCCGCAGCGAGCGGAAGCCCATGTGCGCCGGGTCGTGGTAGTCGGCGAACGAGAAGGTGTGGAAGCTGTTGAGCCAGCCGTGGTCGGCGTGGCCGCGCTCTTCGGCGCGTCGGATGGTGATCATGGTGCGCTCCTTCATGCTCAGGGCGGGCATCGGCCCGCCGTCCCTGCCCTTCATGATGGCCACGGTCCCCCCGTCAAGGGAATCGGCCAGTGGGGGGGGGCCGAGGGCGACCCTCCATCCGATCGATGGGTCCGCCCGATGGAGCACGGACCATCTATGCTGCCGCGGATGTCACGCTCCCCGATCTCATGGCGTGCCTCTCTTGGCGCGCTCTCTGTCTGTGCCCTGACCGCGTGCAGCGACGGCGGCGCCCCGGTGGACGCCTCCACGTCCGACGTCGTCGACGTCCCCGCGAGCGACGTCCCCGCGAGCGACGTTCCCGCGAGCGACGTCCCCGCGAGCGACGTTCCCGCCGCCCCGCTGCGGCGCTGCCCGACCGCCGGTCGCGGCGCCGTCGAGGGGGACCACTGCTTCGTGCTCACTCCCTCGGAGTCGGGCCTCCCTGCGGCGGGTGCGAACGCGGACGAGGACCAGTACGCGCTACGCCCGACGAGCGCCGCGCGCGGCCAGCTCCTGCTCTTCTTCAACGGCAGCGGCGGATCGCCCCGCGGCGGCGTCGCCTCCGCCTCCACCAGCTTCTACAGCGTCGCGCGGGCGCAGGGGCTCCACGTGCTCGCGGTGAGCTACCGCTCGGATGAAGCGATCGGGGTCCTCTGCGCCACCGCGGCCGACCGGGACGCGTGCTTCCTCCAGACGCGCACCACCGTGCTCACCGGCGAGTACCAGGACGGGGCCGCCGCGAGCCTCCGTGGCATCGCGCGCCACGAGGGGGTGTACGCGCGCCTCCTCGCCGCCCTCGTCGCCCTCGCGCGGCGCGATCCCTCCGGGGGCTGGGATGCCTTCTTCGACCCGGCGATGCTCTCGACGCCCCTGCGCGCGGTGCGCTGGGAGCGCGTGATGGCCTCGGGGCACTCGCAGGGAGGCGGGCACGCGGCGCTGCTGGGGAGGCGACACGCCCTCGCGAGGGTGATCGCCCTGGCCTCTCCGTGCGACAGCAGCCGCGGGGTCGCCGCGCAGTGGCTCGTCCACGACGGCTCCTACGCGACCGATCCCACCACGCGCTTCTTCGGGCTCGGCGCGCCGGGCGACGCGATCTGCCCCGGGTACCCCGCGGCCTGGGAGAGCCTCCGCATGGCCCCCGCCGCGCGCATCGCGGACGCCGTGGTGTGCGGCGAGGGAGCGCACGGCGCCCCCATCGCCTGCGTCGAGAACGCGGGGCGCTGGGAGCGGCTGCTGCAGCCGTAGCGCGGCGGCCTGAGGGCCGAGGGGGTGCGTCGCGCCGCGAGGGCCCACACTCTGCCCCCCACTTTTCTCCGCGGTGTCGTAGAGGGGGCCTCCATGTTGCTCGACCTCCACCGCCACCTCGAAGGGTCGCACAGCCCTCGCGCGCTCCTCGACGTCGCCCTCGCCTTCGGCATCCGCAGCCCCCTCTTCTTCGACGCCGCGACCGGCCAGCCCGTCGCGCCCGAGGCGCTCGCGCGGCAGCTCACCATGCAGGCCCCCTCGGACGACGCGGCGGTGTTCTACCAGTGCATCGTGAAGGCCCGCGCGGCCTACGTGAGCGTCGAGGCCATCGGCGCGCTGGCGGGCAAGGCCTTCCGCGAGGCGGCGGACGACACCGACGGCTTCGAGATGCGGCTCTCGCTCTTCTCGATGGCGCGCACGCTCATCGAGCACCAGGGGCGGGTGTGGCGAGACGTGGCGCCGGTGGAGTTCGCCGAGCGCTACGCGCGGCCCGTGCTGCAGGCGGTGTTCTCCGCGCGCGACGAGGCCTCCCGGGAGACGGGCAAGCCGATGCTGCTTCGGCTCGGGCTGTCGCGCACCTTCGAGAGCGAGGCCCACTACCGCGCCCTCGCGGCGATGGCGCGAGAGCACGCCGCGGCGCTCGTGGGCCTCGACGTGCTGGGCATCGTGATCGGCGCGGACACCGAGCCGCTGCCGCCGGGGCTGCTCGACGTGCTGGCGACGCTGCGCCGCGACCTGCCGGACCTGACCATCCACGCCGGGGAGTTCGCGGACCACGCCTCCGTCGACCGCACGCTGGCGCTCTCGCCGCGCGGCATCGGCCACGGCGTTCACTCGCTGCAGAGCCCCGCCACGCTGGAGCGCCTCGCGAGGGAGGGCGTCACCCTGGAGGTGTGCCCGACGAGCAACCGGCTGCTCATCCCGACGGCGCTTCGGGCGCTCGAGGCCGCGCACGGGGGAGCGACGCCGCTCAAGGCGCTTCAGCGGGCGCAGGTGCGCTGCGTGCTGGGCAGCGACGACCCGACGCCGATGGGCACGTCGTTTCGGCGCGAGGTCGAGGTCGCGAGGGAGCTCGGCGTCGACATGGCGCAGCTCGAGGCCGACACGGGGCGTCGCTGGGCCGAGCTGACGGGGTAGCGCCTGGGAGGGGAGTGCTCCATGGGCGTCCCATGCTCGCACCGATGGGTCGACGACTTCGCAGGGCGGTGATCGCGCTCGATCTGCTGCGAGCGCAGCGCGAAGGCGCGACCGGTCTCGACCGGCGTCAGGGGGCCCGCCTCTCGGCCCTGGTGGCGCACGCGCGGGCGTCGTCGCCCTTCTATCGGGCGAAGTACCGCGGGCTGCCCGATCAGCCGTCGTTGCGCGAGCTGCCGGTCGTGAGCAAGCCGGAGCTGATGGGCGCGTTCGATGACTGGGTCACCGACCCGCGGGTCGACCGGGCCGGGGTCGAGGCCTTCATCGCAGACCCGACTCGCATCGGAGCGCCCTACCTCGGCCGGTACTTCGTCTGCAGGACCTCGGGTACCACCGGGCACCCGGGCCTGTTCGTTCACGACGCGCACGCGTGCGCCGTGTACGAGGCCTTCACCGCTCGCATCGACCTCGCATGGCTGTCCGGTCCCCAGTGGATCCAGATGGCCCGTCAGCGCGCTCGCTGGGCCACCGTGCTGGGCACGGGGGGCCACTTCGCAGGCGAGGGATGGATGGAGTTGCAGCGGCATCGAGACCCCTGGCGGCGCCGCACCCTGCGCGTGTTCTCCCTCCAGCGTCCGCTGCCGGAGATCGTCGCTGCGCTCAACGCCTTCGATCCGGCGGTGCTCACCAGCTACCCGAGCGCCCTGGAGCTGCTGGCCGAGGAGCAGCTCGCCGGTCGCCTCCAGGTGCGCCCGGTGATCGTGGAGCTCGGCGGCGAGTCCCTCGACGATGACGCCCGCGCTCGGATCGCTGCGGGCCTGGGCGGCGCGCTGCACGACGCCTACTCGGCCTCGGAGTGCATGGCCATGGCCTATGACTGCGCGCACGGGTGGCTGCACGTGAACAGCGACTGGGTCATCCTCGAACCCGTCGATGCCGACGGGCGCCCGACGCCGCGGGGCGAGGCGTCGCACACGGTCCTGCTCAGCAACCTGGCCAACCGGGTGCAGCCGATCATCCGCTACGACCTCGGCGACACGGTCCTCGCTCGCCCGGACCCCTGTCCCTGCGGCAACCCGCTGCCGGCGATCCGTGTGCAGGGCCGGCGTGACGACGTGCTGCGGCTGCGATCCGCGGAGGGAGCGACGATCCGCGTCCTCCCGCTGGTGGTCGGATCGGTGGTCGACGAGACACCCGGCGTGCAGCGGAGCCAGCTCGTGCAGACCGGAGCCCGCTCGCTGCTGCTGAGGCTCGACCTGGAGCCGGGCGCATCGGCCGAGCGGGTCTGGACGCAGGCTCACGCCCGCCTCGCGGACTACCTCGTCGACCAGGGATTGCGAGGAGTCGAGATCACCCTCGGAGCCGACCCCCCTGCGCGCAGCGCGACGAGCGGGAAGTTTCGTCAGGTGATCGCGGGAGGGTACTAGCGACGACGGCGCCGACGAGAGAGCACGACGCCCAGCGCGGCGAGGCCCGCGAGCGCGAGGCGCCCGTCGGAGCTTCCACCCGCAGCGCGGCAGCCGCATCCGGCGGGATCACCGGGCAGCGCGTTGACCCCGGCGTCGGGGACATCGGCGCCGACCGAGGCGTCCTGAAGGCCGGCGTCGGCCATCACCACGTCAGCCCGCGCGTCGGCCCGCGCATCCGCGACATCCGCCACGCCCGCGTCGCCGAGCACCACGTCGGTGTCGACGTCCACCATGGCCGCGTCGGCGACGTCCTCCGCCTCGGTCACGTCGCTCGCGTCGGCGACGTCCTCCGCCTCGGTGACGTCGCTCGCGTCGGCGACGTCCTCCGCCTCGGTCACGTCGCTCGGCACGTCCGTCACCGCCACGTCGCTGGCGTCGCCCGCGTCGCCCGCGTCGCTGCACAGTCCGCCGTCGGGGAGGGCGCCCATCACGCACGCGCCCGCCGTGTCGCAGCGCTCGACGCCGTTGCAGAGCTCGCCGTCGTCGCAGAGCGTTCCGGCCGTCGCGTTGACGAGCACGCAGTCGCCCGAGGCGCGGTCGCAGGTGTTCACCCGACACGGGACCGCGCTCGGCGGGCAGCTCACCGCCGTCCCCGGGGTGCAGGCGCCCGCGGCGTTGCAGGTCTCGGCGCCGTTGCAGGCGTCGCCGTCTCCGCACGAGGTCCCCGCCGAGACGGGGGTGTTCACGCAGCCCGAGGCGGGGCTGCACGAGTCGGCGGTGCAGACGTTGCCGTCGTCGCAGGAGAGGGCCGTGCCCGCGGCGCAGGCGCCCGCCGCGTTGCAGGTCTCGGCGCCGTTGCAGGGGTTGCCGTCGCCGCAGCCCGCGCCCGCCGTGACGGGAGCGTTCACGCATCCCGTGGCGGGGCTGCACGAGTCGGCGGTGCAGGGGTTGCCGTCGGCGCAGACGGGCGGAGCGCCCGCGGAGCACGTCCCCGCGGCGTTGCAGGTCTCTGCGCCGTTGCAGGCGTCGCCGTCACCGCACGCGGTGCCGGCCGCGAGGGGGGCGTTCACGCATCCCGTGCCGGGGCTGCACGAGTCGGCGGTGCAGGGGTTGCTGTCGGCGCAGACGGGCGGAGCGCCCGCGGAGCACGTCCCCGTGGCGTTGCAGGTCTCGGCGCCGTTGCAGGCGTTGCCGTCGCCGCACGCGGTGCCCGCCGACACCGGAGAGAAGTCGCAGCCCGAGGCGGGGTTGCACGCGTCGGCGGTGCAGGGGTTGGCGTCGACGCAGGCGAGGGGCGCCGCGGTCACGCAAAGGCCCGAGCCGCAGGTCTGCCGCCCGCTGCACACGTTGGTGCTCCCGCAGACCGCCCCGTCGTCGAGGAAGGTCACCGCGCACCCGCTGGCGGGGTTGCAGGTGTTCACGGTGCAGGGGTTGGCGTCGGTGCAGACCAGTGGGGCCCCCGGGGTGCAGGCGCCCGCGGCGTTGCAGGTCTCGGCGCCGTTGCAGGCGTCGGCGTCGGCGCAGGAGGTCCCGGCCGAGACGGGGGTGTTCACGCAGCCCGAGGCGGGGCTGCACGAGTCGGTGGTGCAGACGTTGCCGTCGTCGCAGGAGAGGGCCGTGCCCGCGGCGCAGGCGCCCGCGGCGTTGCAGGTCTCGGCGCCGTTGCAGGGGTTGCCGTCGGAGCAGGCGGTGCCGGTCGGGCGCGCCCCGCACGCGTTGACGTCGCAGCGCGAGCAGGCCCCGGGACAGTCGAGGTCGGCGCCGCAGGTGGCGCCCGCGTCGGCGAAGTCGAGGGCGTTGTCGTCGCGGTCGGTCAGCGCGGGGAGGCGGCTGTACACGCGCGCCGTGGTCGAGATCACCGGCGTCGCCGTGACGCCCGCGTAGGTGCCGCTGCCGTAGTTGACGATGTCGACGAGGGTGTTCGAGCCGTCGAGCACCAGGATCTCGTCGCCGCCGTTGGCGAGGCCCCAGCTCCCCGACGCGGTCCAGAGCGTGTAGCGGGTCATGTCGGGGGTGGTGTCGCCCGCGGTGGTGGCGAACTCGGCGTCGGCGGCGCGGCCGTAGCGCGCGGCGTACTGCGAGCCGCTCGCGGCCACGATGAAGGTCGCGCCCGGCGCGAGCGTGGCGGCGGGGAAGCTGTACATCCCTTCGGTTCCGTCGACGGTCTCCTCGTCGCCGATGCGGAAGTTTCCGAGCGCGAGGGGCGCCGGCGTCATGTTGCGCAGGGCCACCCACTCGTTGCCGCCCACCGTCGAGGCCGCCGCGTCGGAGACGAAGCGCGTGACCATCAGCGGGGCGTAGACCTCGCCGTCGGCGGCGAAATACACGTCGGCGTAGTAGTGGATGACCTGGTCGCTCACCTCGGCGAAGGTGTTGGGGTGGCTCGCGGCGCGGGGGTCGCCGTAGTCGGTCACGACGTCGAGGGCGTTGGAGACCTCCGAGCCGCCGATGGGCACGGTGTCGTCGTTGGACTGCGCGCGGAAGGTCGCGACGGTGAAGCGCAGCGGCGCGGCGGGGGGCGCGGAGAGGCCGAGCGCGCTCCAGGGGACGAAGATCTCGACGCCGTCGGCGCCGCGCACCGCGGCCACGGTGGCGGTGGTCGCGAAGGAGGGGTCGAGCACGGCGGCCGTCCCCCCGGAGCCGAAGCGGGTCTGCACCAGGAACTCCCAGCGCGCTTCGGGGGCGACCTGCGTGTCGCCGAAGCCGGCGAGGAAGCTCTGCCCGCTGCCGGAGGCGCGGTCGGTGTCGATCGCGACCTGCACCTGCACCGGCGCGCCGGACGGGGCGGTGGCGGCGAGGCGCACCAGGATGGCGAGCCCGGTCGCCGTGCCCGTGTACTGCACCCGGGTGATGTTCGCGTCGTTCTCGGGGGTCGCGAGGTCGGTGCGCGCGTCGGCCGCGTTGTCGAGCCACACGTACTCGCCCGCGGACGAGGCGTTGCGCGCGACGAGCCCGAGGTTGTCCGCCGTGGGGACGCGGGAGGACCAGTCGGCGGCGCTGCCATCGACGGTCACGGGGTGGGCGAGCGCGGCGCCGGTGAGGGCGGAGACGCTCAGCGCGAAGGCCGCAGCGAGGAGGGAGCGAGGTCGCATCGGAGTGTGAGGGCCTTCGTGAGGTGTAGAGGGAGGCGCGGGCGCGGGCGTCGCGCGGCGATCCAGTCGGCTCACATGGAGGAGGGCCCCTGCCTTCCGCAAGATGTGCCGTGACTGCCGCAGCAGCGGTCGGGACGGACCGCGGCGCGAAGCGTCCAGCCAGGCTGACGCGGGAGCAGCGTCGGGCCGCGATCATCCGGCATTGGCTCCGCAGGGGCCCCCTTGTCGTATCGGGCGGCCCGGGCTGCAATCCGCTCCATGACCACGCTGTGTTCTCACCGGCTGGTGCTGCGGCCGTTGAGCGAGGACGACCTGCCCTCGCTCGTGGCCTGGCGCAACGACCCGGAGGTCTCCCGCTACCAGGGCTGGGTGCTCCCCTACACGCTCGAGATGGCGCGCTCGCTGCTGGGCGAGGGCCTCGACCTGGGCGCCGATGGATGGGTGCAGCGGGCGATCTCGTCGCCGACCGGCGAGCTGCTCGGAGACCTCGGCATGTGCACCGAGGGCGCGCAGGCGGAGGTCGGGATCACCCTCCGCCCCGGAGCGCAGCGTCAGGGCTACGCGGCCGAGGCGATGCGTACCCTCCTGGGCCACGCCTTCGGGCCGTTGGGCGTCCGGCGGGTGTTCGCCAGCATCGACCCTCGCAACGCCCCGGTCGCGCGGCTGCTGGAGCGCTCGGGCTTCCGTCTCGAGGCGCGCCTGGAGAGGAGCTATCTCCACCGAGGAGCGTGGGTCGACGAGGACGTGTACGCCGTGCTCCGCGACGGGTAAGGGGGCCTCCGCGCGCCGTTGGATGCTAAGAGACTCGCACCATGCGAAAGCGTCATTTCCTCTTCGGTCTGATCTCGCTCCTCTCGCTCGGCCTCCCCGCGGGGGCCGACCCGGGGCTGTCCCGTCCGACGGTCACGGTGCCGCGCGGCCCGCGACCCACCGCGCTCCGCACCCGTGACCTGCGCGTGGGCACCGGCGCCGTGGCGGTCGCGGGCAGGGAGGTGGAGGTGCAGTACGTCGGCGTCGCGTGGTCGACCGGCCGCGAGTTCGACGCCTCATGGAACCGCGGGAGCCCCTTCCGCTTCAACCTCGGCCGCCGGATGGTCATCGCCGGCTGGGATCAGGGCGTCGCAGGGATGCGCGTGGGCGGCCGTCGCGAGCTGGTGATCCCGCCCTCGCTGGGCTACGGCGAGCGGGGCGCCGGGGGCGCCATCGGCCCCAACGAGACGCTGATCTTCGTCGTCGACCTCATCGCGGTGCACTGAACTCGCCGCGGCGCTCTCGTGCGATCCTCCGCGCACCCACCGATGGCCCTCTCGCACCGCCTCGCGCCGCTCGCCCTCCTCCTCACCCTCGTCGGCTGCTCCGACCCTTCGCCCGCGTCCTCCGACGCCTCCGCGTCCGATGTCTCCGCGTCCGATGCGTCCGATGTCTCCGCCTCCGTCGGCACACCCGACGCGCGCGCCTCGTCGCCCGTCGACCCCGCGCTCTTCGACTGCCGCGCCCGCGCGATGATCCCCGCCCGCGCCTCCACCGTGCCCTTCGCGTGCGGCACCGACCCCACCTGCCGCACGCCGCAGGTGATGGGCCACCGCGGCGCGGGTGGGTCCTTCGGCTTCATCGCCCCGGAGGACACCCTCTCGGCCTACCGGGCGGGCATCGCGCTCGGCATCGAGTACGTCGAGACCGACCCGAGGCCCACCATGGACGGCGTGCTGGTCAACATCCACGACGACACCGTCGACCGCACCACCGACGGGACCGGCGCCGTCGACCAGATGACCTTCGAGCAGGTGCGCGCGCTGCACATCCGCGCCGACGGCCTCGCCGGGGACTTCTCCTGCGAGCGCGTGCCTACGCTGAGGGAGATCCTGGAGACCTGCCGCGGCCGGGTGATCGTGGTCATCGACGCCAACAAGACCGACCGGATCGACCTTCTGGTGCAGGCCATCCGCGAGGCCGACGCGGTCGACTCGGTGGTGTTCAGCACCAGCAGCATCGACAAGGTGCGCCGCGCCCTCGCGATGGAGCCCCGCATCCGGGCGCACATCCGCCCCGACACCGTCGCGGCCATCACCCAGCAGCTCGACATGCTCGCCCCGGTGGTCCCGGCCATCGTGGAGCTTCGCCGCGCCGACGTGCGGGCGGGGGCGCCCATCGTCCACGCGCGCGGCTCTCGCGTCGAGACCGACATCTTCGGCGAGGACGCCGTCGCGGCCATTCGCGGCGACACCTCGCTCTACCTCAACGCCTTCAACGAGGGCGCGGACATCGTGCAGTCCGACCGCCCCTCGCAGGTGCTCGACGCGCTGCGCCGCGCTGGCCGGCGCTGACGCCTCGCTCGCACCCTCCGCAGCGCCACGATGGGGTCGCGTGCGAGCCACGCAGCGAGCGCCGGGCTGAAGGCCGTCGATGCGGTGGCGAAGCCCCTCGCCGGAAAGGCCGTCTCGACGGTGATCGACACACCCGGCAAGATCCTGAACCTCGTCGCGACGTCGACGGGCCCGGGCGCCGCCCGGCGCCGTCACCCGGGGTGGTTTCCACCGGGCCCGCGCTGTGGCACTCCTCGGCGTGCCATGACCCTTCGCGGCACCGTCCTCCTCCCGCTGCTGTGGCTCTGCGGGGGCTGCAGCATCGACTTCGACCGTTTCCTCGCGGGCGCCGGCGACGCAGGCGCGGCGCTCGGCGACCGCCCCGACGCGGCCCCGGGCCCCGATGCACCCGCCGACGCTTCGCAGCCGGCCGACGCGCCGCTGTCGCGTGATGTTCCGCCCGCGATGGACGCGCCCGCCCCGCGCGACGTGCCCGCCGCGATGGACGCCCCCGTCACGCCCGACGTACCCGGGGCACGCGACGTGGTGACCGCGCCCGACGTGCCCGTCGCAATGGACGCCCCCGTCGTCACCGACGTGCCCATGGCGCGCGACGTGGTGGCCGTGCCCGATGTGCCCATGGCGCGCGACGTGGTGGCCGTGCCCGATGTGCCCATGGCGCGCGACGTGGTGGCGGTGCCCGACGTGCCTCCGGCGCGCGACGTGGTGGACGTTCCCGACGTGCCGCCGCCCGTCTGCACGCCGGGGAGCGCGACGTGCGCGACGTCCACCGCGCGCCGGGTCTGCCGAGGCGACGGCCAGGGCTACGTCACCAGCGAGTGCCCGGCGGCGGCCGGCGCGAGCGGCGTGTGCGCGTCGGGGGTCTGCGCCATCGCCTGCCTCGCGGGACGCGGCGACTGCGACGCGAACCCCGCCAACGGCTGCGAGGCCGACCTCTCGGTGAGCGCCTCGCACTGCGGGCTCTGCGGGCGGGCGTGCACCGGCGCGACCCGGTGCGTGTCGGGCGCGTGCGCGGCGCTGCCCGACGTGCCCGACCTCCAGCGGGCGTGGTCGTCGATGGGCGCGGCGGTCGACGGCGCGGGGCACGTCTCGCTGGTGGGCGGGCTCTGGGCGGGCTACAGCGCGGTCGACACGCACGACGCCTGGGACCCGGCCACCAACACGTGGATCGAGCGCGCCCCGCTCCCCGAGAGCCTGGTGCACCCGGGCCTCGTGGCCGACGGGGCGGGGAGGATCTACAGCGTCGGCGGCCGCGACGGCGGAAGCACCGAGTCGGTGCACGTCTGGGCGTACGACTGGGCGTCCGACGCGTGGAGCGCGCGCGCTCCCCTCGCCACCGGGCGGTGGGCCATCGCCGTCGCGACCGGGCGCAACGGGCGCATCTACGCCTTCGGGGGCGATCGGTTTCGCGAGACCTCCGACCTCGCGCACGTGTACGACCCCGCGACCAACCTCTGGACGAGCCTCGCGCGCATGCCCGTCGCCCGCGGCTACGCCCGCGCCGCCACCGCCGCCGACGGGCGCATCTGGGTGGTCGGCGGCCGCGACCAGACGAGCTACCTCTCCAGCACCAGCGTGTACGACCCGGCGAGCAACACCTGGGCGGCCGGGCCCTCGCTGCCGGGCAACCGGTCGGCGGCCGGGATGACGCTCGGGCCCGACGGCAGGCTCTACGTCGCCGGCGGCGAGGCGGCCGTGGGCGCCATGTCCGCCGGGGTCTATCAGCTCAACGCGGCCGGGTCGGCGTTCGTCGCGCGCGCCGCGCTGCCCTCGCCGCGCGCCTACCACGGCTTCGTCACCCTGCGCGACGGCCGCATCGCCTGCCTCGGCGGGGCAGTGACCGCCAGTCGCCTCGCCGCGGTCGACACCTACGACCCCGCCGACGACGCCTGGCGCTGACGCCCCGGCAGCTCTCCCCCCTCTGGCGCGGCGACACCCCAGGTCGCGGCGGCCCCGGCGTATGCGCGCGAAGACAGCGCAGGGGGAGTTCGTCTTCGAGCACGGGTGGGCCAACGCCGCGCACCGGGCGCCGGGTGCTGGTGGCGCCGGGCGAAGACCGGGGCGCCCTCTCGCGGGCCCTCTCCGGGCCGATAGGAGGACCAACGGGGCACCGTCGTCGGCGTGGATCTGCTCCGGTTACCAGATCGCCCATTGCCCGTAGTACCCGCTCTCGCGAGCGTTGGCAGGAGTTCCCGGGACGCCGCCTTGGCTCACCTGGACCGTTGTGCTCCGCTTCGGAGCACGACGAGCGCATCGACGAGGCAGCACGTTCGCCGTTATGGTCGCGCGCATGAGAGGCATGGCTTCGACCAGGTCCTTCGCGATGCTGGCCGCGCTCCTCTGCGGGTGCGAGGGGGCCGACGTCGCGACGCGGCCGCCGGCGCCGCCGAACAGCGGCCGCTACGGCTTCGCGAACGGCTGCTACGTGATGGACGCCGCGGCCCCCGGCAGCGCCTCGTCGCGCTGGCTCGCGGCCAGCGCAAGCGACGACGCGTACGGGTTCACCGCGACGTCCGAGGGCGCCGGCGCGCGGCTGATGATGCGCGCGTCGGACCTCGGCACGTACCTCCTGCGCGACGCGGCCGGCGGATACGTCGTGGGGGCGGCGCACCAGCTCGGCCGCGCGACGCAGCTCGAGTCGGACCTCGAGCGCCTCGACGACACGTTTCGCTCGCCCGCGGAGTGGAGCCTCGACGTCGCGCCGGGCGACGCGACGCGCTTCCAGCTCCGCAACTACCAGACCGGCGAGTACCTCACCGCCGGCGGGACGAGCCCCAGCGCCAGCGACGCCGCCACGGTGGCGTTCTACCCCGCGACCGGGTGCGCGCCCTTCCCCGAGATGACCGTCGACGCCGAAGGGTCCGTCGCGCCGCGCGCCTGGCCCGACGGCGACCTCTACGGCATCGTCGACGCGCACTCGCACCTGTTCTCGAACTTCGGCTTCGGCGGCGCGGGCATGTACCACGGGTCGCCGTTTCACCGCCTCGGCGTCGAGAAGGCGCTCCCGAGCTGCGAGCAGTTCCACGGCGCCGACGGTCGGCGGGACCTCATCTCGTGGGCCTTCGTGGGGGGTCTGCGCGACCTCGACCCGAACGCCCTGCTGACGGCGCTCGTGAGCGGGCGCACGCCGGAGTTCAACCACCACACCGAGGGCTACCCCGAGTTCACCGACTGGCCCAACGCCTGGGGCAGCCCGACGCACCAGGTGCAGTACTACCGCTGGCTCGAGCGGGCGTACCGCGCGGGGCTGCGCCTCGTGGTGCAGCACGCCACGACGAACTCCGTGCTCTGCGAGCTCATCGCGGGCGTCCGCGCGCAGCCCACGCGGTACGCGTGCGACGACATGGTGGCCGTCGAGCGCGAGATCGTCGAGGCGCGCAACCTCGAGCGCTACATCGACGCGCAGTCCGGCGGGCCGGGCCGCGGGTGGCTACACATCGTGACGACGCCCGCGGAGGCCCGCAGCACCATCGCCGCCGGGCGCCTCGCGGTGATCCTCGGCATCGAGACGTCGAACCTCTTTGAGTGCCTCCTCACGCCGCGCCGGGGCACCCCGGCCTGCGACGCCGCGCGGGTTCGCGCGCAGCTCGACCACTTCCACGACCTCGGGGTGCGGGCGATCTTCCCGGTGCACAAGTTCGACAACGCGTTCTCCGCCGGCGACGGCGACCGCCGGGTCGGGCAGCTCGGGAGCTTCGTGAACAGCGGCCACTACTCGAACTTCGTGCTCGACTGCCCGTCGACGCCGGCTGTGTTCGACCGCGGCAACGTGCTCTTCGGCGGCGTCAACCGCCCGCGCGCCGTGTACGACTCCCCGCCGCCCGCGGACATGAGCCGCTTCGCCGCGAGCCCGCTCTCGACGCTGCTCCCGTTCGTCGACGCCCTGCGGGCGCCGCGGCTCGAAGGCGACTACTGCCAGGCCGCGGGCCTCACGCAGCTCGGCGAGACGCTCCTGCGCGAGCTCATGCTCCGCGGGATGATCGTGGAGGTGGACCACCTGCCGCGGCGCTCCATCGGGCGCGCGTACGAGATCCTCACGGCGGCGGACTATCCGCCGGCGGCGACGCACGGCAACGTGATGAACGGGCGGGTCTACGACCTCCACGGCGTCTCCATCACCGGGCTCGGGCGGTGCAGCGATCCGTCGCGCCCCGGGGCCATGGGCGATCAGCTGCGCGAGCGCATCGCGCTCATCCGCGCGCACGGGGGATACCCCGCGGAGGGCTTCGGCTTCGACCTCAACGGCTTCGCGAGCGCGCCCGGTCCGCGCTTCGGCGCGAACTCGGTCTGCAACGACACGCCGCAGCAGCACCTGATCCGGTATCCGTTCACGAGCTTCGCGGGCGACGTGACCTTCACGCAGCCGCACCTCGGCAACCGCACCGTCGACTTCGACACCGAAGGCATGCTGCACATCGGCCTGCTCCCGGAGCTCATCGAAGACGCGCGCCGGGACGGCGTCAGCGACGCCGACATGGAGCCGCTGTTCCGCTCCGCGGAGGCGTACGTGCGCATGTGGGAGCGGGCGGAGTCGCGCGGGGCGGCGCTGCGGCAGTCGGCTCCGTGAGGCGCTGCGATCGGTGATCCTCGCGCGGTGCAGCGGGCGCACCGGTCGACCTGGTACAAGCGCGGTCCGTGCTGCGCGATCGCCGCCGAAGCCTGGGCGAGCGCTGGCGCCTGACGCGAGACAAGATCTGCGCAACAACAGGTTCATTCACAGCGCCTCCGGGGGCATCGGTTAGCAATCGCTAACCGTCGCCGTCAGCTCGCCGCGGAGCCGTTGACGGCGTGATTAGCGTTTGCTAGCCATGGTCGCCGTGCGCGCCCCGCGGAGGAAATCGGTCCCGTCCTTCCTCGGCGAGGACGACGCGTCGGTGCGGCAGCGCATCCTGGTCGCGGCGCTCGACCTCTTCGCCAACAAGGGCCTCGACGGCACGAGCATCCGGGACATCGCCGCCGCCGCCGGATGCACCAACCCCGCCCTCTACAAGCACTTCGACGGCAAGCAGGCGGTGGCGCTCTTCCTCTTCGAGGTCTGCTACTCGCGGCTGTGGTCGAGCCAGCACGCCGCGGTCTCCGCGGCGGAGGGGTTCGACGCCAAGCTCGACGCGTACGTCGGTCGCTACCTCGCGCTGCTCGACGAGAGCCCCGAGGCGATGCTCTTCCTCAACGACCACCTCCGCATCCTGTGGCCGCACGCCTCGCCCGGCCTCCGGCGCCGCTCCATCCTCGCGCAGGCGCGCTCGCTCATGCTCGAGGCGCGCAAGGAGGGGCGCATGCGCTCCGTCGACCCGGACCTCGCCGCGGCGGCGGTGGTCGGCACGCTGGTGCAGTTCGCCCGCATGATCCACTTCGGCAGCCTGCGCCGGCCCGCGGCGACGTGGCACGCGGCGCTGGTCGCGCTCATCGCCAGGGTCGCCGACTGAGCCACCATTTTTTTTCCCAACGTGGTTAGCGATCGCTAACCCAAACGCCAGGGGTTCGATGGAGAGGAAGCGCGATGAGAAACGGTGTCCTGGGTCTGCTCGGGTGGATGGTGCTCTGGCTGGCGGGCTGCGCCTCCGTGGGCACGCACGCGATGGTGCACCCGGCGCGGGTCACGCCGCGCCCGTGGCGGGACTGGGCCGAGGTGTTCGCGAACCCCGTCGGGGTGCGGGTGACGGCGTTCGTGACCGGCGAGGTGCTCGTGGGCCCGAGCATCCTGATCGAGGAGGACAACCCCCGGACGCCCCGCGCGCTCGTGGTCGAGCGCTGGGTGCCCGCGGTGTCATACCTGATCGAGCACCCCACGCAGGGCGCGGTGCTGCTCGACACCGGCGTCTCCCCGGACCACGGTCGGGGCTGCGACTACGGCGTCTCGCCGCTGTTTCACATCCGCTGCCGCGCGGCCGGCGGGCAGGACATCGCATCGCAGCTGGCGGCGCGCGGCATCGCCGGGCGCGACCTGCGCTACGTGGTCGTGTCGCACCTGCACGGCGACCACGCCGGGGGCCTGCACGCGCTGCTGCCCCGCGGCGGCGCCGTGCCCGTGCTGCTGAGCCGCGCGGAGTGGGAGTCCGCGGACAGCCCCATCCGCGCGGTGCGCGGCTACGTCGCCTCGATCATCGACGGCGACTACCCCATCGCGCTGCTCGACCTCGACCGCGCGCCCTCGATGCCCATCCTCGGCCCGTCGATGGACCTCTTCGGTGACGGCTCGATCTGGCTGCTCCCGATGCCGGGGCACACTCGCGGCCAGCTCGCAGCGCTCATCAACGCACCGGGCGCGCCGCTCATGCTGACCTTCGACGCGGCGCACCTCGAGGCCAACGTCGCCCTCCAGGTGCCCCCGGGCTTCGTGGTCGACCACGACGACGCGGTCGCGTCGCTGGCGCGCATCGGCCGCTTCCACGCCGCGTTTTCGCAGGTGGAGATGATCTACGGCCACGAGCCCGCGCAGTGGGCCGGACGCGGCGAGCGCGTCGAGCTGAGGCCCCGGTGAGCGACCGCGTCCGCGCCGACGTGGCGTTCATGATCTACGGCTCCTACGGGGTGACCGGATCGCTCATCGTCCGAGAGGCCCTCCGGCGCGGGCACCGCCCGCTGCTCGCGGGCCGCGACGCCGGAAAGCTCGCCGCGCAGGCCGAGCCGCTGGGGCTGCGCTGGGCGGCCGTCGACCTCGGCGACCGGGCCGGGATCGAGCGCGCGCTGCGGGAGGTCTCCGCGGTGCTCCTCGTGGCGGGGCCCTTCGCGACCACCGGGCGCGCCATGGTGGAGGCGTGTATCGCCACCGGGACGAGCTACGTCGACACCAACGGCGAGCTCGAATTCTTCGAGGTGGCGGGCGCGGGCCCGCGCGCGCAGCGACTCCGGCGCGCTACGGCGCGTTCACCCCGGCGAGCGCGTTCGGCGCCGACCACGTCCTCGAAATCGAGGGCGTGCGTCGCCGCGACCTGCCCTGAGCCGATAGGAGCACCAACGGGGCACCGTCGTCGGCGTGGATCCGCTCCCGCGAGCGCTGGCAGGAGTTCCCGAGACGCCGCCCTGGCGCCTGCGGGGCGCGGCACGACGCGGAGGCCGCGGGGGCCGACGGCTTGATCGGCGCGGAGGGCTGGCGCACGTGAAGCGCGCGGTGGTGTGTCAGGGTACGTCCGCGGTCAACGGCGCGCGTGCATCACGACGGGGGTGCCCTTCGAGGGCGCGAGGGTGATGCCGCGGCGCGCGACGCGGGCGACGTAGCCGCGGGTCAGCGAGAGGCGGGCGCGGCGCAGGATCGTCGCGAGCACGACCTTCATTTCGTACAGGGCGAAGGCCATCCCGATGCAGCGCCGCGTGCCGCCGCCGAAGGGGAGCCACGCGTACGGGTCGACGCGCGCGCCGAGGAAGCGCTCGGGCCGCAGCGCCTCGGGCTCGGGGTACAGCTCGGGGCGCCGGTGCGTGAGGTAGATGCACGGCATCACCATCACGCCCGCGGGAAGCGCGTAGCCGCCGATCTCCATGGGGGCCTTGAGCACGCGGGCCACCACCGGGAGGATCGGCCGCAGCCGCAGCACCTCGCGCACGGTCGCGTCGAGGTACGGGAGCTGGGCGACCTGCGCGGGCTCCAACGGGCCGTCGCCCGCGACGGCGCGCAGCTCGGCGTCGATGCGGGCGGCCACCTCGGGGTGCGCCAGGATCTCGGCGAGCGCCCACCCGAGGGAGGTCGCGGTGGTCTCGTGGCCCGCCATGAGCAGGGTGACGAGCTCGTCGCGCAGCTCCGCGTCGGTCATCGGGTCGCCGTGCTCGTCGCGCGCTTCGAGCATCATCGAGAGCACGTCGCCGCGGCCGGCGGTGCCCTCGGCGCGGCGGCGCGCGACCTCGGCGCGCAGCGCGTCGTCGACCTCGCGGATCGTGCGGGCGACGCGCCCCCAGGGCGAGCGCGGCCCCAGGTCGATCTGGAGCGGCGGGGTGAAGAGCATGGGCGAGTTGCCCGAGTCGGCGAAGGTGGCCAGCAGGCGGGAGAAGTCCGCGAGCCGCGGGCCCTGCTCGATGCCGAAGACCGTGCGCACGATCACCTCGAGGGTGATCGCCTGGAGCTCGGGCGCGAGGGCGAACGGGCGATCGAGGGCCCAGCGGTCGACCGCGGCGTCGGTCACGTCGCGCATCACGGTCGCGTACGACTGCATGCGCTCGCCGTGGAACGCCGGGAGCAGCAGGCGCCGCTGGCGCAGGTGCGCGGCGCGGTCGAGCAGCAGCAGCGAGTGCGAGCCGAGCACCGGCTGCAGGAACGCGTTCCCCTCTCCCGCGTGCAGCACCTCGGGGTCGCCGGTGAACACCTGGCGGATCGCGGCGGGGCTGGAGAACACCACCTGCGGCGGCATCCCCGGGAACTGCATCGTGAACGCGTCGCCGTGGCGTCGCGCGCAGTAGTCCAGGAAGGCGAACGGGCGCGTGGCCCAGAGCGCGACCTGCGCCACGCGGGGGACGCGCGTGGGGGTGGGCAGGGAGCTTGAGAGGGTGGGCATGGCGCGCGGAGTGTCACACGTCCGCGCACCGGCGGAACCCTCGGCGCGGGGCGCGCGGACGCCGGGGCCTCGGGCGCGTGCGAGCGAGACCTATCGTAGAACGCAGTCCGATGGGGGTGGCGGCGTGCCCCGCCCGAAGGCCCGAACCCCACCCGGCTCCCGCGCTCACTCCCGCCGCAGCGCCACGATGGGGTCGAGCCTCGCGGCCGAGCGCGCCGGGAAGAACCCGAAGATCACCCCGATGCCTCCCGAGACGGCCATCGAGAGCGCCGCGATGTCGGGCCGAAACCCCACGCTGAACTCCGTCAGCCGCCCCACCAGCAGGCTCGCCACGATGCCGACGCCGATGCCCGCCACGCCGCCGATCACCGCCAGCGTCGTCGCCTCGATCAGGAACTGCGCGAGGATGTCCCGCCCCCGCGCCCCGATCGCGAGGCGGATGCCGATCTCCCGGGTGCGCTCGGTCACCGAGACCAGCATGATGTTCATGACCCCGATGCCGCCCACCAGCAGCGAGATCGAGGCGACCACCATCAAGAGCGCCGACACGATCGCCGTCTGCTCGTTGAAGGCGCTGGTGAGGTCGGACAGGTTGCTCACGCCGAAGTTGTCCTCGGCGCCAGGACGGATGCGATGCCGCTGGCGCAGCAGCAGGGTGATCGAGTCCTGCGCCCGGCGCAGCACGTCGGGGCCGCGCGCGGTCACCATGATGGAGTTCACCTGGTTGTTGGGCATCCGGGTGATGCCCGCGCGAAACGAGCTGATCGGCATGACCACCGTGTCGTCGTTGTCCTGCCCGAAGCCCGACTGACCCTTGCGGGCCAGCACCGCCACCACGGTGCACGGCATCTGCCCGACGCGGATCTCGCTCCCGATCGGGTCGGTGCCGCCGAAGAGCCCCTGGCGCACCGTCTCGCCGATGGCGCACGCCGGGGCCCGGGAGCGCACCTCCTCGTCGGTCCAGAGCGCGCCGAGCGAGGCGGACCAGCTACGGACGGTGAAGAAGCCCGCGGTGGTCCCGGTGACGCGCGTCGAGACGTTGCGCTCCCCGGCGACCACCTGCGCGCCCGACGCCACCGTCGCCGCCACCGTCGCCACCGTCGGAACCTCCCGCGCGATCGCCTCCGCGTCCTCGTCCGTCAGCGACACCGCCGTGCCCTGCGCCGAGCGCACGCCCCCCGTGCGCATGCCCGCGGGCATCACCACCAGGAGGTTCACCCCCAGCGTGGTCATCTGCGCCTGCATCTTCTCCTGCGCCCCCACGCCCAGGGCGTTGGTGGTCACCACCGCCGCGATGCCGATGAGGATCCCCAGCGCCGTCAGCGACGCCCTCAGCCTGGCGCGCACCAGCGAGCGCAGTGCCAGGCGAAACGCCATCAGCCAGTTGAGCCCTCCCCCCGCGGCGCTCTCCACCGGCACGCGCGCGGTGATCTCCGCCCCCGAGGCGTCGACCCTCCACGGCTCGGCGCCCGCCGGGGCCTGGGCGCGCCTCGGCTCGGCCACCAGCTCGTCGGACAGGATGAGCCCGTCCTTCACCGTCACGATGCGCGAGGCGCAGCGGGCCACGTCGGACTCGTGCGTGACCATCACGATGGTCAACGCCCGCTCCCGGTTGAGCCACTGGAGCATCGCCAGCACCTCGTCCGTCGTGCGCGAGTCGAGGTTGCCCGTGGGCTCGTCGGCGAGCAGCACCTCGGGCTCGGTCACCAGCGCCCGGGCGATGGCGACGCGCTGCTGCTGTCCGCCGGAGAGCTGCGACGGGGTGTTGGCGAGGCGGTCGCCGAGGCCCACGAGCTGGAGCGAGCGCATGGCCCGCTCGTGGCGCTCCTCGCTGGAGATGCCGAGGTAGACCAGGGGCATCTCGACGTTCTCCATCGCCGAGGTGCGGGGCAGCAGGTTGAAGCCCTGGAAGATGAACCCGATGAGCTCACTGCGGACCATCGCCCGCTGGTCGGCGTCGAGCACCGACACGTCGTGACCCGCGAGCAGGTACGAGCCCGCCGTCGGCCGGTCGAGGCAGCCGATGATGTTCATGAGCGTGCTCTTGCCCGACCCGGAGGCCCCGATGATGGCCACGAACTGCCCCCTCGGGACATCGAGCGACACGCCCCCCAGCGCCAGCACCGAGACCTCCCCGGAGTCGTACTGCTTCTCGATGCCCTGCAGCGAGAGCACCGGCCCCTCCGCGGCCGCCGCCTCCTCGGTCGCCGCCATCAGAACACCCTCGGAGGCCGCGGTCCCCGGGTGGTGGAAGCGCCCGCCGCGCTCGGGGCGCCGGTGGCGTCGGTCTCGTCGACCACCACCAGAGCCCCCTCGCTCAGCTCGGCGGCCGTCACCTCGGTGTAGATCCCGTCGGTGAGCCCCACCCTCACGGGCACCCGCACCGCGCTCGTGCCTCGCAGCACGTACACCCCGCCGCGCTCGCCCGCTCCCGCGCGCGCCCCACGACCGCCCCCTCGGCCCGAGGCGACCCCGCCGTCGCCCCACTCCCTGGCCCCGGACCCTGCGTCGGCTCCTGCGACCGCGCTCGGGCGGTAGCGCAGCGCGGCGTTGGGCACGCGCAGCACGCCGGGGTGGTGCGAGGTGACGGCGGTGACCGTCGCGGTCATCCCAGGGCGCAGCCGCGACTGCGGGTTGGCGACGTCGATCACGGCCTGGTAGGTGACCACGCCGCTGGTGGTCGTGGGCGTGATGCGAAGCTCCCGCACCGTCCCCCGAAACTCGTCGCGGGGGAAGGCGTCGACCCGCGCGGAGGCCTCCATCCCCTCGGTGAGCTTGCCGATGTTGGCCTCGTCCACGTTGGCGATGACCCTCATCTGCGTGAGGTCGTTGACGATGATGAAGAGCGTCGGGGTCTGGAGGCTCGCCGCCACGGTCTGCCCCGGGTCGACCGAGCGCGTCGCCACGATGCCGTCGATGGGGGCCAGGATGCGGGTGTACGTGAGGTTGGTGCGCGCCACCTCCAGGGTCGCGGTGGCCTGCTGGATCTGGGCGCTCGCCACCCCGACGGTCGCCCGAGACGCGTCCCGGGTGGCCTGCGCGGCGTCGACGTCGGCCTGGGCGTTGAGCCCCTGGGCACGCAGCGCCGTGGCGCGCTCGAGGTTGCGCTCGGCCAGGGTGAGGTCGGCGCGGCGCTGCACCAGCACCGCCCGGGCGGAGGCGAGGGAGGCCCGCGCCTGCGCCTCCTGGGCGCGGTAGGGGGTGGGGTCGAGCTCGGCGAGCAGGTCGCCCTGGCGCACCCGGCTGTTGAAGTCGACGGCGACCCGGGTGACCCGGCCGCTGATCTGGGCGCCGACCTGCACCTCCAGCACCGGGCGCACCGTACCGGTCGCGCGCACCGTCTCGGTGAGGTCGCCTCGGGTGATCGGCGCCGTGAGGTAGCGGGGCACGGCGGTGGCGGCCTTGCGACGCACCGTCACCACCGCGACGCCTGCGGCCACGGCCACGAGGGCGATCACGGCGAGGATCCACCACGGGCGGCGCTTCGCGCGCAGGCGCCCCAGCGAGGCGCTGCGGGCAGGGCTCTGGGGCGCGGAGGGGATCGGAGCGGGGGTGACCATCGCCCAGAACATAGTCGCCGCTGCGGCGGATGGCCGACGAGAGTCTCGGCCCTCGCGACGAATCGGAGCCCCGCGGACGACGCTCCGCTATACCCCGTCGACGCCGATGTCCGACGACGCTGCACCGCTGCTCGCGCTGCCCTCCGACGAGGCCCACCTGTGGCTTCTCGACCCGGCGGCCTGGGACATCCCCGCCCTCTCCGCCCGGCTGCGCACCTGGCTGAGCCCCGACGAGGCCGCGCGGATGGACCGCTACCTCTTCCTCCGCCACCGCCACGAGTACCTCGCGACGCGCGCCCTCTGCCGGGCGGTGCTCTCCCGCTACGCTCCGGTCGACCCTGCGGCGTGGCGCTTTCGGGCGAACCGCTGGGGCCGCCCGGAGGTGGACTCCCCGGAGACGCCGTGGCTGCGCTTCAACCTCTCCAACGCCGAAGGGATGCTGGCCTGCCTGGTCGCTCGGGAGCGCGAGGTGGGCGTGGACGTGGAGGACACCGCGCGCGAGGTCGACGTGCTCTCGACCGCTTCGCACGTCTTCGCCCCCTCGGAGATCGCCGCCCTGCGCCGCCAGCGCCCCGACGCGCACCGGGCGCGCTTCTTCCACTACTGGACCTTGAAGGAGTCCTACATCAAGGCCCGGGGGATGGGCCTCGCGCTCCCCCTCGACCGCTTCGCCTTCGAGCTCGACGAGGGCGACGGCGAGGCGCGCATCGTCATCGACCCATCCCTTGGCGACGAGTCCGAGGCGTGGCAGTTCGCCCGGCTGCGCCCGAGCCCTCGGCACCAGGTGGCCGTGGCGCTGCGCCGCGGGGCGGAGCCCGACCTGCGCGTGGTGCTGAGGGAGGCCTCCGGGCTGCTCGATCAGGCCTTGCGGTAGTAGATCAGCCCGTTGCGACGGAGGGCGCTCACCCTCCCGCTCACCATCAACAGGGTCAGGAAGAGGATGGCGTCGGGCTCATGGCCGCCGATCTCCTCAACGATCTGTCGTGAGGAGAATTCCTGATAGGGATATTCATTCAACAAGGCGAGTACACGGGCGCTGTACTCTGCCCTCCGCCCCCGCGGACGACAGCTTCTTCGAACCGCCATGGATTCCCTCTCTGTGGAGTGTGGTTTGTGGCTTCAAAGCCCGCGCTGAGCCTAACCACTCTCATCAGGGTGTCACCGGCCGCGGTCGCGAGGGAGCATCGAGACGCTGTACTTCTCCGAGCGGCTCGTCACGAGGCTGCGGGCCACCTCGCGCCGGTCGGCCGCGGCCAGCAGGGCCAGGAGCTGCGCCTCGGTCACCACGTCTTCCTCTCCCTCCGACTCGGGCCACGCGGGGGTGTCCGCGAAGGGCGCCGCGCCCGCCACGGCCATCAGCTCCGAGGCCTCCTGGAGGAGCTGCCGGTGCGCCTCGCGGAGCATCGGCACCAGGGGCTTTCCCTCGTCGATGTGTCGATGCAGCGCGGCCCGCACCCTCGGTGACTGCATCGCCAGCGCGTCCATGATCACCGGAACGGACACCCGCCGCGGTCCCTCTTCGTGGTCCATCCCACTCCACCTGCGTCCGGCGGGTGCGGCGTCAACTGCCGCAGGGCCTTCAGTGCTGAGGGATGCGAAGGGGGCCGCCGCGCACCCCGAGGGCCTGGTCGTCGTAGTGGACGTAGACCCGGGTGCCGGGGTGCTGCGCGTCGGCGTAGGCGCCGCTCCAGCCCGAGGGGACGTGCGGCTCGGTCCAGTGGTAGAACCAGCGCGCGTCGGGGGGGCTCATGTTGACGCAGCCGTGCGAGCGCATCGCGCCGAAGCCGTTGTGCCAGAAGGCCCCGTGCAGCGCGAAGGAGCCCTCGAAGTACATCACCCA
>SCUS01000180.1 GCA_004297725.1 Myxococcaceae bacterium
TGGGTGATGTACTTCGAGGGCTCCTTCGCGCTGCACGGGGCCTTCTGGCACAACGGCTTCGGCGCGATGCGCTCGCACGGCTGCGTCAACATGAGCCCCCCCGACGCGCGCTGGTTCTACAACTGGACCGAGCCGCACGTCGCCCCGGGGTGGAACGGCGCCTACGCCAACGCGCAGCGCCCCGGCACGCGGGTCTACGTCCACTACGACGAGCAGCCGCTGGGCACCCGCGGCGGACCCGAGCGCGTTCCGCAGCACTGACCGCGGCGCACCCTTGTGCGGGCCCGGTAGAGCCGCCATAACTCCCGCGCGCGGCGGCCCCACATCCCCACCGCCGCCCCCCCCACACGGAGATCCCCCCATGGCGAAGCTCTCGCGCGAGATCGTGATCCTCTCGGCCCGTCGTACGCCCTTCGGCACGCTGTCCGGCGCCCTCAAGACCGTGTCCGCCACCGACCTCGCGGTCAACGCCGCGAAGGCCGCCCTCGTCGACGCCAACGTCTCCGCCGAGGACATCGGGCACGTCATCTTCGGCAACGTCCAGCAGACCAGCGCCGACGCCATCTACCTCGCCCGCCACGTCGGCCTGAAGGCGGGGCTCCCGATCACCACCCCGGCGCTCACGGTCAACCGCCTCTGCGGCTCTGGCTTCCAGGCGATCATCAACGGCGCCCAGGAGATTCTCCTCGGCGACGCCGAGTGCGTGCTCGTCGGCGGCACCGAGAACATGTCCCAGGCCCCGCACGTCATCCGCGGCGCCCGCGACGGCTTCGCCTTCGGCCGCGCCCCGGCCCTCGAAGACTCCCTCGCCGCGGCGCTCACCGACTCCTTCTGCAACACCCCGATGGCCATCACGGCGGAGAACCTCGCGCAGAAGTACGGCCTCACCCGCGAGGACTGCGACCGCTTCGCCCTCCTCTCGCAGCAGCGCTACGCCGCCGCCGCCGAGGCCGGCGCCTTCAACTCCGAGCTCACCACCGTCGAGGTCGCCAGCCGCAAGGGCACCGTGATCGTCTCCAAGGACGAGCACCCCCGGCCGCAGACCACCCTCGAGACCCTCGCGAAGCTCTCGCCCGCCTTCAAGAAGGACGGCGTGGTCACCGCGGGCAACGCCTCGGGCATCAACGACGGCGCCGGCGCCCTGGTGCTGGCCAGCGCCGACTTCGCGCGCTCCCGCGGGCTCAAGCCCCTCGCCCGACTCGTGCAGTGGGGCGTCGCCGCGGTGGAGCCCACCATCATGGGCATCGGGCCGGTTCCGGCCATCCAGGCGGCGCTGCACCGCGCGGGCACCACGCTCGACCGCATCGACCTCGTGGAGGTCAACGAGGCCTTCGCGGCGCAGTACCTCGCCGTCGAGAAGGAGCTCGGGCTCGACCGCAACAAGTCCAACGTCGACGGCGGCGCGGTCGCCATCGGCCACCCCCTCGGGGCCTCCGGGGCGCGCATCACCGCGCACCTCGTCCACGCCCTGCACCGCCGCAACCTGAACACCGCCGTGGGCTCCGCCTGCATCGGCGGCGGCCAGGGCCTCGCGGTGCTCATCGAGCGCATCTGATCCTTTGACGCGCCCGCCGACCGTCGTTTCAATCCACGCATCCCCTCAGGTGATTCCATGAACGATGAGCTCATCTACGATTGGAACGAGGTCGGCCGTCGCCACCCCCCCTTCGGCCCGGTGGAGTTCTTCGACGAGACCCTCCGCGACGGGCTGCAGAACCCGTCCGTGAAGGACCCCTCCATCGAGCAGAAGCTGGAGCTGATCCACCTGATGGAGTCGCTCGGCATCCACGCCGCCGACATCGGGCTGCCGGGCTCCTCGAAGCGGGCCTTCGACGACGTGCTGCGCATGTGCCAGGAGATCGTCTCCTCGGGGATGAAGCTCCGCCCGGCCTGCGCGGGGCGCACCGTCGCGGCCGACATCCTCCCGATGGTGGAGATCTCCCAGAAGGCAGGCGTCCCGGTGGAGGTCTACACCTTCATCGGGAGCTCGCCCATCCGCCTCTTCGCGGAGAGCTGGGACGTCGAGACGCTGCTCAAGCACAGCGCCGACGCCATCGACGTCGCCGTGAAGAACAACCTCCCGGTGGCCTACGTCACCGAGGACACCATCCGCTCGCGCCCCGAGGTGCTGGCCGCGCTCTTCAAGAACGCCATCGACCACGGCGCCTCGCGCCTCGTGCTCTGCGACACGGTGGGCCACGCGACGCCCGACGGCACGCGCAACCTCATCCGCTTCACGCAGAACCTCCTCAAGGCCTACGGCGCGCACCATGTGAAGCTCGACTTCCACAACCACAACGACCGCGGTCTCGGCCTCGTGAACGCGCTGACGGCCGTGGAGGAGGGCATCGACCGGGTGCACGGCACCGCCCTCGGCATCGGAGAGCGCGTGGGCAACACGGCCATGGAGCTCATCCTGCTCAACCTCAAGCTCGCCGGGGCCCTGGAGCACCAGGACATGACCAACCTGATCCGGTACTGCGAGCTCACCTCCGAGGCCGTCGGGATGCCCGTGCCGGTGAACTACCCCCTGGTGGGCGCGGACGCCTTCCGCACCTCCACCGGCGTGCACGCCGCGGCCATCATCAAGGCCCAGAGCAAGGGCGACACCGAGCTCGCCGACCGCATCTACTCGGGCGTCCCGGCGGGGATGTTCGGCCGCGGTCAGACCATCGAGATCGGCCCGATGTCGGGCGCCAGCAACGTGGTGTTCTGGCTCAAGGGACACGGCATCGAGTCCGAGCCCGGGCTGGTGCAGGCGATCCTGCTCAAGGCCAAGGAGGGCGGCCGGGTGCTCGCCCCCGACGAGGTGCTCGCCGCCGTCTCGGCGCACCGCGCCGCCGCTACCGGATGAAGTTCCAGCTCACGCCGCGCACCACCTCCAGGTGGAGGTGGTTGCGGTGCTCGTAGTTGAAGTTCGGCCCCAGCACCACGTGGAACCATCCCCTCCTCGCCGGCTCGCAGTGCAGCGTCCGTAGCGTGCGCGCCGCCGCGTCGGGCGCCACCCTCGCGCGAGGGCCGCACGGCGCCCGCCCCCTCCGGCCGTGGTAGTCGCGCTGCACGTTGAGCGTCGTCCCGTCGTCGCGCACGAAGGTCGCCGCGTCGATGGCCATCCCTCCCGGGTGCCGGGGATACAGGCCGTCGGTGAGGCGCTCCCCGCGACCGGCCACCCGCCAGAGAGACAGGTGCCGCACCTCGCGGATGTGCAGCGTGCGGAGGAAGGTCGCGTAGCGGGCCAGCGCCACGGCCAGCCGGCAGTCCATCAGCTCTCGCACGGCGGTCGCTCGCGACTCGTGGAAGGTCACGCCCCGGATGGGCCCTCGCACGATCACCGGCGTGCCCACGCCCGCGGGGAAGTGCCGCGGTCGCTCGAAGTCGATGTGCGCCCTCACCATCGCGCGGAGGCAGGTGCGCGACGACATCGCCGCGATCTCCGAGGCCACCGCCGGAACCTCCGGCAGCGCCTCCCCCTCCGGCGCCCCCGCGTCGTCGTCGTCAGGGCCCAGCGCCCTCGCCGCGGCCTCGTCCTCCGCAGGCGTCGCGTTCGCCGGATCGTCCTGGTCGGGCGTCTCGGCGTCGTCGGGCGTCGCCGCGTCGACCGGCGCCTCGGCGTCGGACATCGCCGCGTCGAGGGGTCGCGCCGCGTCCTGGGCGGAGGCCGCGGGCGCGGCGAGCAGCGGGGCGACCATCAGGAGCCATCGCCCGACCGCCGTCGGCCTCACAGCCCCCGGTTTCCGCGCACCGTCACCGGGACCGTGTAGCGCGCTCCCCGGCGGGCGAGCGTGAGGTCGAAGCGCGTGGCGCTGCGCGCCCGGATGTACGCGTCGAGGGCCTCGTCGGGGTTGCGCAGCGGCGAGCCGTTGAGGGCCACCAGCGTGTCGCCGGGGCGGATGCCCACGCGCGACATGAGCCCGTTGCGATCGAGCCCGGTGATCACGTAGCCGTCGCCGGAGTTGTCTTCGCCCAGCCAGCGGATGCGCGCGCCGGAGAGCATGGTGCGAGGGTGCTCGACCCCGGTGAGGTCGAGGACCCAGCGGTCGCGGTCGCGGCGCAACAGGCCCCCGCGCGGGCCCGAGGCGCCTCGCGAGGCGCGGCCCCGGTGGGCGACGGCCTCGGCGGCCGTGGTGCCGCCGTCACCGCTGGCCGCGGCGGTGGGCTCCATCGGGCTCTCGGGCAGCCCGTCGAGCTCGATCTCCATCGCGGGGCCGGGCGGCGCCTCCGCGGGGACAGGCGGGGCCACGACCGCGGGGGCGCGCCAGGGCATCCGCTGCGCGCGGGCGTAGTGCGCGGGGAGGATCACGCGCGGAAGCGCGAACCCGAAGAACGCCCCGAGCGCTGCGACCCAGCAGAGTTCTTTGCACCAGCGACGCACTGAAAGCTCACCGACTACCGGCGCCGCGGCGAATGGCTCAACGACCCGACTCGGCGAATCTCGTACAATGCCCCCCGTGTTGCCTGCAAGCGCCAGGGCGCCCGTTCCGTCGCGCGGCCTGCTGGTCGCCCTGGGTCTCTCGCTGGGCATGGTGAGCCTCCTGGGGGTGGTGCAGCATGCGACACAGCTCGCTGTCGCCGAGCGTGCGGTGGTGCAGACAGACGTCCGCGCCAGCGCGTGGCGTGGGACGCGTGACGATCTCGGTGTGTTCACCGTACGCCCCGGCGACGTGCTCCGCATCACCGCGTGCCCCGTTGCCCCGGGTGACCCACACCTGCGCCTCGACGTCCACACGCCCTCCGGAGAGCGCCTCTTCGACCGAGCGCTCACGCCCGGCGCCTCGGACGCCCGTCGATGCGTGGGGCTGCGCTGGGCGGCTCCCTGCGAGGCCACCGTGGGCGTCACGCTCACCGCCTCCGCCCCGCCTCCGCTGCGTCGGGTCGCGCTCTATGTCGGGCCCGAGCTGAGCCCCGGGCTCACCTGGCCGTGGCTCGCGCTCGTCGTCGCCCTCGCGCTGCTGGTGCTCGCCCCCTCCATGTCGGGCCCCGCGCTGCGCCGCGCCCCGACGCTCGGGTCGCTCATCTACCGCCCGATCATCGATCGCCCCGGGGCCCCCGCGGCGCTGGTCGCGGCCTTCGTCGGCGCCGTGGTGCTGTCGGGCCAGGTGTTTCGCGCGCTGGGGGCGACGCCCGCGGGCACCCTCCTCGGCGGCTCGACGCTGCACCTCTGCTTCGGCCTCGCCGCGGCGTGGCTGCTCGGCGGGCTCTCCGAGGACGGGCCCCCCCTGAGAACGGCCCTCGGCCTCGAGCGCACCTCGGGGCGCTGGCTCGCGCTCACGGCGCCCCTCGCGGTCTCGCTCCTCGCGCTCGCGCTCGCCACCTCGGTCTGGATCACCGACACCTCCGAGAGCTCGGTCGCCCGGGACGTCGCCTCGTCGCCGCTGCGCCTCGCGCTGCTCTACACCGCGCTGCTGGCGCCGCTCTCCGAGGAGCTGTTCTACCGCGGCGCGGTGACCCGCGCGCTCGAACGCCTGGGCTCCACCAGGGCCATCTTTTTACAAGCCGTGGTATTCACCCTCCCGCACGCGCTGCAGCTCCGAGGCGCCCTCTGGGGGCTGATCCCCATCGCCGCGCTGGGGCTCACCAACGGCTGGCTGCGGCGGGCCTCCGGCGGGCTCGCGGCCCCGTGGCTGCTGCACTCGATCTACAACGGCGCGCTCATCGCGGCCTCGCTCCTCGCGAGCGGCGGGGCGTGACCCGCGATGGGCATTCGTTCAGGGGGCGATGGCGGTTTGGGCGCAGATCTGATAGCGGCGGCGCCCATGTCCTTTGCTGACCTTGGTGCGCACCCGACCCTCCTCCAGGCCCTGGAGGCGCGCGGGTATGTCTCACCGACCCCCGTCCAGGCCGCGGTGCTCGACGCCGCGATGCTGGGCCGCGACCTGCTCGTCTCCGCCGAGACCGGCTCCGGAAAGACCGTAGCCTTCGGCCTCGCCCTCGCGCACACGCTGCTGGGCGACGCCCCCACGCTCCCGAAGGCGACCACCCCGAGGGCCCTGGTGCTGGCCCCCACGCGCGAGCTCGCGCTCCAGGTGCAGCAGGAGCTGGCGTGGCTCTACGGCTCGACCGGGATGCGCAGCGTGGCCTGCGTGGGCGGGGCGCCGATGGCGCAGCAGCTCCGGGCGCTCTCCGACGGGGTGCACCTGGTGGTGGGGACGCCGGGGCGCATCTGCGACCACATCGAGCGCGGCTCGCTCAAGCTCGGGGAGATGCAGGCCCTGGTGCTCGACGAGGCCGACGAGATGCTCGACATGGGCTTCCGCGACGAGCTCGACCGGGTGCTGGCGGTGGCGCCGAAGGGGCACCGGGCGCTGTGGTTCTCCGCGACGCTCCCCCGCGAGGTGGGCGAGCTCGCCAAGAAGTGGCTGGCCAACCCGGCGCGCGTCGCCGCGACCCCGGCGCAGCAGGCCCACGCGGACATCAAGTACGTGGTGAACATCGTGGCCTTCCGCGAGCGCGAGCACGCGGTGGTCAACGTGCTGCGGGCGCACGACGCCCCGGCGGCGATCGTGTTCTGCGCGACCCGCGAGGAGGTCTCCCGGATGCAGGCGACGCTGCGCGAGCGGGGCTTCCGCTGCGTGGGCCTGAGCGGCGAGCTCACCCAGCCCGAGCGGGCGAGGGCGCTCCAGATGCTGCGCGACGGGCACGCCAAGGTGCTCGTGGCGACGGACGTGGCCGCCCGAGGCCTCGACCTGCCGGACGTGTCGCTGGTGATCCACGCCGACCCGCCGCGCGACGCGATGACCCTCCAGCACCGCAGCGGGCGCACGGGCCGCGCGGGCCGCAAGGGCACCGCCGTGCTGCTGGTGTCGCCCGATCGTCGGCAGCTGCTCGCCCGGATGCTCCGCACGGCCAACGTGAACACCGCCTCGTGGGAGCCCTGCCCCACCGCGGAGACCATCCGCAGCCTCGACGACGACCGGCTGGTGACCAAGCTCGAGGCCACGGACGTGACGCCCACGGACGAGGACATCGCCGTCGCCCGGCGCCTGCTGGCGAAGAAGCCCGCGGAGGAGCTCGTGGCGGCGCTGGTGACCATCTCCCGCGGCGAGTTTCCCGAGCCCGAAGAGCTGCCGATGACGGTGTCCTTCGCGCACAAGCTGCTGGCGGCGATGTCGCAGCCGCAGCGCAGCTACGAGCGGCCGATGCCGCAGCAGCGCTACGAGCGCAACGAGTACCGCGGCGGCGCCGGCGCCGCTCCGCCGGCCGCGCCCTACGAGGCCCGCAGCGAGTCGCGCGCACCCGCGGCGCCCTACGAGACCCGCAACGAGTACCAGGGTCCGCCCCGAGGGCCGAGGCCGGAGGAGCGCGGCGCGCCGGGGCCGGGGCCTGGGCCGGGCCAGTGGTTCGTGCTCAACGTCGGGCGTGAGAAGCGGGCCGACCCGCGGTGGCTCATCCCCGTGCTCTGCCGCTGGGGCGGCCTCCAGAAGGAGGACATCGGGGTGATCCGGGTGCTCGACCGCGAGACCCGGGTGGAGATCCTGGGCCGCGCGGCGTCGACCTTCCGCGAGCGCATCGCCATGCCCGACCGGCTCGACCCGACGCTCCGCGCGCTGCCCCTCGAAGACCAGGGCCCGCCGCGTCGGCCGCCGCCGCGCAGCACCTGGCGCAAGACCACCGAGCGTTGACACCACCGGGGCGCTGTGGTGTCGCTCCGGGCGTGAGCCGCAAAGCCCTCCGCATCGCCCCATCGATCCTCTCCGCGGACTTCTCCCGCCTCGGCGACGAGGTGCGCGCCATCGACGCCGCGGGCGCCGACTGGGTGCACGTCGACGTGATGGACGGGCGCTTCGTTCCCAACATCACCATCGGCCCGCTGGTGGCGTCGGCGGTGCGCAAGGTCACCCGCCGCGTCATCGACTGCCACCTGATGATCGTCGAGCCCGAGCGCTACGTGGCCGACTTCGCCAAGGCCGGGGCCAACGTGATCTCCGTGCACGTCGAGGCCTCGACGCACCTCGAGCGCACGCTCCAGTCCATCCGCGCCCTGGGCTGCCGCGCCGGTGTGGTGCTCAACCCGGCCACCTCCGAGGAGACCCTCCGCTACGTGATGCACTGCACCGACCTGGTGCTGGTGATGAGCGTCAACCCCGGCTTCGGCGGTCAGTCGTTCATCCGCTCGGTGCTGCCCAAGGTGCGCACGCTCCGAGAGATGATCGACGAGAGCGGCTACGACATCGACCTTCAGATCGACGGCGGCGTGACGCCCGCGACGGCCCCCGAGCTGCGCGACGCGGGGGCCGACGTCTTCGTGGCGGGCTCGGCGGTCTTCGGTCAGGCCGACTACGCGAAGGCCATCGCCGCGCTGCGCGTGGACGGTGGACCGTGAGCGACGCGGCGCCGCTGGAGACGCTGTTCATCGCGGGGCGCGCCACCTCCCGGAGGCTGCGCAAGGCGCGGCTGCTGGTGGTGGACGGCCCCGACCGGGGGAAGACCTGGGCGATGGAGCGCGCCCGCGTGGCCATCGGTCGCAGCGCGGTGTGCGAGGTCGCGCTCAACGACCGCTCGGTGTCGGGCACGCACGCGGAGATCGAGGCCGTCGAGGAGGGCTGGGTGCTGCGCGACCTCGGGAGCACCAACGGCACCTTCCTCGGGGACATCAAGGTGCGCGAGGTGGTGATGCCCCTGGGGGCGCGCTTTCGCGTGGGCGCGACGCTGCTTCAGATCGACCCGGGGGAGGGGGCGATCGAGATCCCGCTGTCGGAGGGTGACCGCTGGCAGGAGCTGGTGGGGCGCTCGGTGGCGATGCGGCAGGTCTTCGCGGAGCTCGACAAGATCGCGCCGCTCGACGTGACCGTGCTGGTGACCGGAGAGACCGGCACGGGCAAGGAGCTGGTGGCGAGGGCGATACACCGGGTGTCCAAGCGCGCCTCGGGGCCGATGGTGGTGCAGGACTGCTCGGCGCTCCCCAAGGACCTCGTGGAGAGCATCCTCTTCGGCCATGAGAAGGGGGCCTTCACGGGCGCCAGCGAGCGCCGCTCGGGGTGCTTCGAGCAGGCCCACAAGGGGACGGTCTTCCTCGACGAGGTGGGAGAGCTGGACATCGGGCTGCAGCCGAAGCTCCTGCGGGTGCTGGAGGGCCGAGAGGTGAGGCGCCTGGGAGGGACGCAGACGATCCCCGTGGACGTGAGGGTGATCGCCGCGACGCACCGCGACCTGCGCGCCATGGCCGCCGGGGGCACCTTCCGGGAGGACCTCTACTACCGGCTCGGCGTGCTCACCATCGAGCTGCCTCCGCTGCGCGCCCGCCGAGAGGACATCCCCCTGCTGGCGGGTCATCTCCTGGGGGAGTTCTGCAAGCGCAACCCCGACCTCGGGCCGAGGAGCTTCTCGGACAGCGCCCTCGACCGCCTCTCGGGCCTCGCCTTCCCGGGCAACGTCAGGGAGCTTCGCAACGTGGTCGAGCGGGCGGCCTCGCTGGCCGACAACGCGGAGATCACCGCCGACGACCTGCTCCCGGCGAGCGCTTCGAGGATGATGGCGGCGCCTGGGCGCGGCCCCGAGGCGAGCGCGGCGGCGGTGGGCGAGGCGCTCCTGGCGATGCCCTTCAAGGACGCCAAGACGCGGGTGCTGGAGGGCTTCGAGCCGCAGTACCTGGCGGCGATGCTCAAGCGACACGGGGACAACATCACCCGCAGCGCGGCGGCCGCGGGTCTCACCCGATATCACCTGAGAGAGCTGTGCAAGCGGTATGGCTTGAGGAGCACGGACAACGAGCCGGAGTGATTCCGGCTCGTCGGTGCGGCGGGGGGGCTGATCAGTTCTTCGCGGGCGCCGTCGCGTCGACGGCCTCGACGGCGCTCTCCACGGCGCTCTCGACCGCGTCGCGCGCCTCGGTGAGCCGGGTCTCCGCGGCGAGGGTCACGTTCTCCACCGCGCTGCCCATCGCGGTGCGGGCCTCGCTCGCGGCCTGACCGACGGCGGTGCGCGCCTCGGTGAGCCTCTGCTCGGCGCTCTCCACGGCCTGGCCGACGGCGGTGCGGGCCTCGGTGAGCCTGAGCTCGGCGCTCTCCACGGCGTTGCCCATCGCGGTGCGCGCCTCGATGAGCTTGAGCTCTGCGCTCGCCCTGGCGCCGGAGAACTTCGCCGACGCGAGCTCCGCGGCGCCCACCAGCTTGTCGCGCAGCACGTGGGCCGGAGGGCGGCGCAGGTCGCGCACCACGCCCAGCAGCGCCAGCGCGCGGAGGGTGTAGTAGCTCACGTCCACCTCCCACCAGAAGAAGCCCTGGTTGGCGCTGTTCATGTAGTGGTGGTGGTTGTTGTGCCAGCCCTCGCCGAGGGTGATGAGCGCCAGCACCGGGTTGTTGCGGGAGGTGTCGGTGGTCTCGTAGCGGCGCGAGCCCCAGACGTGCGCGAGGGAGTTGATGAAGAAGGTGCCGTGCCACCCGAGGACGGTGCTCACGCCGGCGCCCCACACCACGCCGCGCCAGCCGTCGACGGCGAAGCACAGCGCCGTCAGCACCGCGAAGGGCACCCAGTGGAACCGGTCGATCCACCGCAGCTCGGGGTACTTCGCGAAGTCGGGGATGAGCGCGAGGTCGGTGCCGTCGTGGTCGGGCGCGGTGATCCAGCCGACGTGCGAGTACCAGAAGCCTCGCTGCTTGGGGGAGTGGATGTCCCGGGGCGTGTCGCTCCAGCGGTGGTGCATCCGGTGGAGGCCCGCCCACCAGAGCGGACCCTTCTGCACCGAGCTCGCGCCCACCCACGCCAGCACGAACTGGAACCACCGCGAGGTCTTGTACGAGCGGTGCGCGAAGTAGCGGTGGTAGCCCGCGGTGATGCCCCACATGCGCATCACATAGAGCCCGATGCAGAGCGCGAGGCTCTTCAGCCCGACGCCCACCACGAAGGGGAGCGCGAGGCTCGCGACGTGGATGAGCACGAACCCGATGAGCGAGGTCTGCAGCCAGAAGGGTAGGGCCTTGACCACGGTGGGTCGGGTCTTTTCACTCATTGTCGCGCGGCGCTCCTGTGGGCGCACGACTGCCGCTCGCGCGCGGACCCCCCTCTTGCCACAGCTTCTGTCCGACCGCCACGGGCGGTGGCCATGACGCGCCGCGCGAGCCCCGTGCCGACCGCTCGCGGGTTCTGTTAGCGTGCGCGCCCGATGCGCCACCGATCCTCGCTCCCACTGCTGTTCTCGATGCTCCTCGGCCTCGCCGCGTGCGGCTCCGAGGCCCCCATCCTCGCCCCTGCGGACTCCGGCCTCGCGGTCGACGCCCCGGCGGTCGCCGACGTCGCGACCCGCCCGGACGCCCCTTCGGTCATCGATGTCGGCAATGCCACCGATGTCCCTTCGGTCATCGATGTCGGCAATGACTCCGGTGCCCCATCGGACGCCTCGACGCCCCCGCGCGACGGTCCGCTCCCCGGCCTCGGCGCCGTCTCCGGCGCGTGCGGCACCCTCCGCTCGATGCTCCGCAGCCCCGCTCCCTCGCTGGTGGAGAACGCGCTCGGCTTCATGACCGGCGAGCGCTACGACCGGCTGCTGCTCTCCGCTGGAGGGCGTCGGCTCTACGACACGCCCAACGCGGGCGGAAGCTCCACCGAGTCCGAGGTGTTCAGCTACGAGGTGCTCTACCGCTGCGAGGACGCCGCGCTGGTCGCGACGGAGACCGAGGTGATGTACCAGGCCCCCGACGACGCGGGCGCCAACTCCATCACCGACCTGCTGGTGTCCATCGGAGGCGAGCGCGTCGGGGTGAGCGTCACTCGCGCCTACCGCCCGGTGCCCATGGTGTTCACCGAGGCCAACGCGCGCGACCTGCTGCGCACCAAGCTCCTGGGCGTCAACCGCAGCTCGATGCGCGTGCTCCCGGCGCAGCGCTGGGTGAAGCAGATCCTCCATGTGTTTGCGGTGGACGCGAACGCCGCGCAGGCGGTGTCGAGGGCATGGGCCTCGCTCGACGCCGCCACCCGGGCCGACACCATCGTGCTGGTCACGGTCACCCGCGGCGGAGGCTTCATCTACTGCAACCCCGACCCCGCGCTAGGGAGCGAGTGCCCTTCGCTCTGAACGCTCTCGGTCGCTGATCACGGCCCGTGCCCCTGCGGTCTGCGCTAGCGTAGGGGATGAAGACCTTCGGGGGGTTCATCGCAGGGCTGGCTGCGCTCGCGCTGCCTTCGCTGTCCACGGCGCAGCCGCGGCTGGAGATCGACACCGCGGCCGACCGCGGGGCCGTGAGCCGGGACGTCTACGGAGGCGACCTGGAGTTCATCAACAGCAACGTGCCGGAGGTGGCCGCGCTCGCCGCCGAGCTGCCGCTGCTGCGCTTCCCGGGCGGCGACGCCGACGCCATCTTTCGCTGGGACCAGAGCCTCCCCCCGCGGTGCACCCGCCCGGGCTTCGACTGGAACGCCGCCGCCACCGTCGCCTCGCGCGGCCGGTCGGGTCTCTTCCTGGAGACGAACATCGTCCGGAGCACGCCCGCCAACGCGGCGGCGTGGGTGCAGGATGCCACCCGTCGCGGCCTGAGGGTGGCCTGGGTGGGCATCGGCAACGAGGTGTGGGGGGACTGGGACGCGGGCTACCGAAGCGCCTCGCGCTACGCCTCCGATGTGATCGCGCACGCCACGGCGATCAGGGCGCTCGTGCCTGGCACCCGCATCGTGCTCTCCATCGGCACGGCGCGAGAGGACGCCTGGAACCGCGAGGCCATCCGCCGCACCGCCGCGGTGATCGACGCGGTCGACTACCACTACTACCCGAACCACCACGCGTGGACCGACATGCGACCCGAGGAGGTGGTCGCAGGCGCCGAGGGGATCGCGCCGCTCCTCACTCGATTGCGAGCGATGATCCGCGCGGAGGCGGGCGCCCGGGCCAGCGCCATCCAGGTGGTGCTGGGCGAGTGGGACGGCGCCGCCGACGCCCCGCGGGTGGTGAAGATGGACCAGCTCGTGACGCCTCGCGCCTACGCGATGTGGTCGATGGCCGACGCCCTCTTCTACGGCGCCGCGCTGGGGGAGATGCTCACCGGCGGCGTCGCGGCGGCGATGTTCTACGAGGTGCAGGGCTTCCGCTTCGGGGCGATCCCCGGCGACTGGTGCGTCGATCAGGACACCTCCATCCGCCGCCCGAAGGCCCTGGTGCATCAGCTCTGGCGCGAGCACTTCGGCGACCGGCTCGTCGCTGTCACCGCGTCGGGTGTCCCCAGCTACCGGGTCTCCGGGCCCACCAACTGGGACGGCTTCGCCGGGGATGTTCCCTATGTGCGCGCCTACGCAAGCCTCGCCGACAGCGGCCGCTCGCTGCGGGTGATCGTGACCCACCGCGGCGGCGCCTCGAACGTCGCCTCGATCGCGATCAACCTCCGGAGCTTCGCGCCCGAGTCCACCGCGAGCGTGTGGGAGGTCGGCGGCGGCGGGGTGATGGACACCAACGAGAACGTGCGAGGCCCCATCGACGTGGTGCGCATCCGCGCTCGCAGCATGGCCGTGGGCGGAGCGGCCTTCACGCTGCCTCTGGCGCCGTACTCGGTGACGGCGATCGAGCTGCGTCGGAGCGGAGGCCCGGTGGTGATGGACGCTGGCACCGACGCAGGTCCGGCGGTGGACGTGCCCGTGGTGGGGAGGGACGTGCCGACTCCGCCGAGGGATGTGCCGAGGCCCGAGATGGACGTGCCCGTGGTGGGAAGGGATGTCCCGAGGCCCGAGGTGGACGTGCCCGCGGTGACGGTGGACGCGCCCGTGGTGATGATGGACGCGCCCGCGCCGGGAATGGACGCAGTGGTCATCGGGGTGGACGTTCCGCCTGCGTCGTCGGACGCGGGGTCGACGGAGGTTCCGCAGGCGGTGTCGCAGGGCTGCGGGTGCGCGGTGCCCGGCAGTCCCGCGCCGATGGATCCGATGCGCTGGTTCATCGTCGTGTCGCTGCTGGTGGTGATGGCGGCGCTCAGGCCCGGTCGCGCTCGGGCTCGCTCATCCCGTTAGCCCATTGACGGCGCCGCGCTGCGAGCTCCGGGACCATGCTCTCTTCCTCGCGTGATCGCCCCTGCGCCACCGTGGCCCGTCCGTTGCGGTGGTCGCCGCCCATGCATGCGCTCCGGCTTCCGTTCCTCCTCGTCGTCTCGCTCTCCCTCGCGGCCTGCGGGGATGCCTCCCCCGTCGTCGCCCCCTCCGATGCTGGCGCCGATGCGCCCGCCGTCGCCGATGCGCCCGCCGTCGTCGATGCTCCCGCCGTCGTCGATGCGCCCGCACCCTCGACGGCGCACTGGTCGTCGGTCTCGCTCCCCGACGGTCCTACCGGGCGCTGGGGTGTCATGGTGGCCGATCGGGGCGACGGCACCGCGTACCTCTACGGTGGCACCGACCTCACCGCCTCGGGCCGGGGCACCATCTCCCGCGACATCTGGCGCTACGACGGCCGCGGCGACGCGCCCGTCTTCGAGCAGCTCACGGTCACCGGCAGCCCTCCGCCTCGCTACTGCGGCTGCCTGGCGTACGAGCCGATGGGCAACCGCATCCTGATGGTGGGCGGTCGCACCCCCGACGTGTCGGCCCCGGAGACCTGGACCCTCGACCTCGCGACCCTGGTCTGGACCCGCGCGATCACCACCGGCTCTCCCCCAGGAACCATCGGCTGCGCGATGGCCTGGAGCCCGTCCCGCAGCGCGATGTACCTGGTCGGCGGCGCCAACGGGAGCGGCGTCAACGGCCGCACGTGGCGCTTCGATCCCAGCGGTCCGGGGTGGCAGGAGGTGATGGCGACGGGGCCTCGCGCCCGCTACGACCACGGGCTGCGAGCGATCGAGGGCGGCCGGGCGCTGCTGCTCTTCGGAGGCGCCCGAAGCGCCACCGGGGCCAGCAACTTCTTCAACGACCTCTGGCGCTTCGACACCGCCACCGAGCAGTGGTCGCAGGTGGCCGTCGAGGGCGCGTCGCCGCCGGGCCGACGCACCCCGTGGATGGTCGCCGAGGCCGACGGAACCCACCTGCTGATGGGCCTCGGGGTCCATGGCCTCCAGGTCTCCGAGACCTTCGGCGACCTGTGGCGCCTCGACCTCGCCACCTCCCGGTGGACCGAGCTCACCGCCGCCGTCGCCCCCGAGGACGGGAGCGAGGCACCCCCCGCCCGTGGCTTCACCCAGGGGCTCCCAGGCCCTCGCGGCGCCCTCGGCCTGCTGCTGGGAGGCTTCGACGGGCGCGCGGCCATCGACGACGCCTGGGTGCTGCGCTGAGGCTTCCCCCCCGCGGGCGCTGCCGTCCTCGCCTCGGCCGCGGTGCGTCACCCGCAGTGACGCGGCGGCGCCACCGCTCTGCTACCGGGTTTGAGAGGAATGTCTGCCATCGTCCCCCCGGGCCGAGACTTTCCGCGCTTCCGCGGAGGGGTCCCGGCTCAGTCACGAGGGAGACCATTCATGCCTATTCGAAGGCTCAAACGAGCGGCGCTGGCCGCCTGCTGCGCGCCGCTGCTGATCGCTGTCGGCTGTAGCTCCGGCGATACGCCCGGCGCCCAGCCCACCGGCCGCGCGCCGCAGACGCTGATCTCCGATCAGCTCCACAACGGCGGGACGCAGGGCTTCCTCTTCCTGCCCCCGATGGTGCCGAGGCCCGCCCAGCTGGGCGACTTCGTGCCGACGGTTCGACCCACGGTGCGCGTCGACGAGGTGACCGCCGCGGGCGTCACCGTCCGTACGCTGGCGACCTTCACCACCACCAGCGGCCCCGGCCGCGAGCGCATCCGTACCCACATCGCCGATGAGCCCTGCGACGCCGACGACGACGACGGCGACACCGATCCCGCTGGCTACTTCTATGCCCGCTGGAAGACCAACAACGCCAACCTCTCGGACGCCGCGCGCTACCGAGTGCGCGTCCTGATTCCGGCGGCCGGCGGCGGCACCCGCGAGATCGGCTTCGCGGACGTCGACGTCGTGCGCTCCCAGCAGGAGTTCCGCACCGTCGACACGGTGAACTTCACCCCGCTGCGCAACGGCCAGGTGCTGCGCATCAAGTTCCGCATCGACCGGCCCGCGGTCGACGCCGACGGCGACGGCGTCTTCGACTGGGTCGACAACTGCCCCGCCCAGGCCAACGCCAGCCAGCTCGACTCCAACCACGACCAGCAGGGCGACGCCTGCGAGTGCGTCGGCGTGACCTGCGTGGCCAGCGACGTCTGCCACGCGGCGGGTGTCTGCGATCCCATCAACGGGATGTGCTCCAACCCCGACGCTCCGGCGGGCACCGCCTGCTCGCTCTCCAACGCCACGGCGCTCTGCGCGGGCGGCGCTTGCGGCGTCGCCTCGTGCAACGCCGGCCACGCGGACTGCAACGCCGCCGCCACCGACGGCTGCGAGACCCCGACCACCACCCTCGCCAACTGCGGCGCCTGCGGCGTGGCGTGCACCGCGGTCGCTCACTCGACGCCGGGCTGCGGCACCGGAACCTGCGCCATCACCTGCGAGACCGGCTGGGCCGACGCCAACGGCGAGCGCGCCGACGGCTGCGAGCTCGACGTCACCACGGACACCAACTGCGGCGTCCCCGGCAACGCCTGCGTCTCGGGCCTCGGCGACGTCAACACCTGCGTGAGCGGATCGTGCTCCACCATCGCGTGCGCGTCGGACACCGCCAACTGCAACACCGCCGTCGCCGACGGCTGCGAGGCCTCCCTCGCGGGTGACGTCGCCCACTGCGGCGCCTGCAACCACGCCTGCGCGGTCGCCAACGCCACGCCCTCCTGCGTCGCGGGCGCCTGCGCGGTCGGCACCTGCCACGCCGGCTACTCCGACTGCAACGGCCTCGCGGCCGACGGCTGCGAGATCACCCCCGCCTCGGACGTCGCCCACTGCGGCGGCTGCGGCAACGCCTGCTCGCTGCCCAACGCCTCGCCGGTGTGCGCCGCCGGGTCCTGCGCCGTCGGCGCCTGCACCGAGGGCTTCGTCGACCTCGACCTCGACCCGAGCAACGGCTGCGAGGTCAACCTCGCCACGAACGTCGCCCACTGCGGCGCCGTGGGCAACCACTGCGCCATGCCCAACGGCACGGCGGCCTGCACGGGCGGGCAGTGCGTCCTCGCGAGCTGCAACGCGGGCTACGACAACTGCACCACCGGCGCCGGCTGCGAGAGCGACCTCACGTCGGTCACCTCCTGCGGCGGCTGCGGCGTGACCTGCGCCTCGGGCGAGCACTCGACGGCGACCTGCGGCGCGGCCGGATGCGGCCTCACCTGCGAGACCGGCTTCGGCAACTGCGACGGCAACGCGGCCAACGGCTGCGAGGTCGACCTCACCAGCGACGGCGGCCACTGCGGCCTCTGCACGACGGCCTGCGGCGCGGACACGACCTGCCAGTCGGGCGTCTGCTCGGCGCCGGTCTGCGCGGCCGGCGTGGCCAACTGCAACAGCCTCGCCGCCGACGGCTGCGAGACCCCGACCGCCGCCAACGTGGCCAGCTGCGGCGCCTGCGGAAACGTCTGCAGCTTCACCAACGCCGTGCCCCAGTGCAACAGCGGCGAGTGCGGCTTCGACGTCTGCACCATGGGCTACGGCGACTGCGACGGCAGCGCGGCCAACGGCTGCGAGGTCGCGCTCGACACCCTCGCCAACTGCGGCGGATGCGGCACCGCGTGCGCGGTCGCCAACGGCACGCCGGTCTGCGACGCGGGCGCGTGCGCCGTGTCGACCTGCAACGCGGGCTTCGCCAACTGCGACGGCAACGCGGCCAACGGCTGCGAGGTCAACACCACCAACAGCGCGTCCAACTGCGGCGCGTGCGGCACCGCCTGCACCGGGAGCAACGTCTGCCAGGCCGGCGTCTGCCGCCCGACGCAGGGCGCTGCCTGGCTGCTGAACGAAGGCTGCGCGTCCACCACGGCCGCGGACTCGAGCGGCAACGGCGCCACGGGCACGCTCTCTGGCGCGCCCGCCTGGATGAACGGCTCGAGCTGCCATGACGGCGGCTGCCTCTCCTTCAGCGGCACCGGCCAGCGGGTCACCGCGAGCTACACCGCGGCCCACAAGTTCGGAACTGGCGCGTTTTCCGTGAGCGCGTGGGTTCGTGTGCAGGGCGCGTCTGGTGAAGACATCGTGGTGGGCCCGAATCGCTGCAACGTGGACGAGTCGTGGCTGCTGGAGATCTACAATGGTCAGCCGGCGTTCGCGACCTTCGGGGCCGGCTCGGCCGGCACGCTGCTCTCGCCCTCCCGGGTGGACAACGGCGCCTGGCACTTGCTGGTCGGACGGCGCAACGGCACCTCGGTGCAGCTCCTCGTGGACGGCGTCCTCCGGGCCAGCGGCACCGTCGCGGGCACCTACAACTCGGACGGTGGCGGCTCGCTCGTGACCATCGGCAACCTCTCCGGCTGCAACGGTCGTGAGTTCAACGGCCGCATCGACGATGTCCGCATCACGGACCACTGGCTCTCGGACGTCGAGATCCTGGCCCTCAACGGCCCCAACGCCAGCAGCCCGAACACCAGCACTGACTCCGCCAACTGCGGTGGCTGCGGCGTGGTGTGCGCCGGCACGGCTGCCTGCACGGGCGGCGTCTGCGTGTGCAACTCGGGCTACACGGGCAACGGCATCGTCTGCGTCGACGTCAACGAGTGCTTCGTGGGCAACGGCAACTGCGCCGGCGACGCGACCTGCACCAACACCATCGGGAGCCGCACCTGCACGTGCAGCCCGAGCAGCCTGTGCAGCGGCGTGTGCCGGTACCTGCAGACGGATGCCAGCCACTGCGGCGCCTGCGGCCACGCCTGCGCGTCGGGGCAGATCTGCCTGGGCGGCGTCTGCGGGGCGCCGCCGTCCTGGGCGGGCGCCGTCGCGACGAGCCCCCTCGCGGGCCGCGCGTACCACTCCGCCGTCTGGACCGGCACCCAGATGATCGTCTGGGGCGGACAGAACGGCGACGACCGCGCCCTCGGCGGCACCATCTTCGCCGACGGCGCGATCTACACGCCCGCCACCAACACCTGGACGTCCCTCCCGGCGAGCGACCCCAACGCGCCCTCCGCCCGGTTCGGCCACACGGCCCTCTGGACGGGCAGCCGGATGATCATCTGGGGCGGGCTCACCTACGGCGGGACGACGCCGTCCAGCAGCACCCCGGTGCCCGTCAACACGGGCGCCAGCTACGACCCGGTGACCAACACCTGGACCGCCCTCTCGACGGCGAACGCGCCGCCGGCCCGTTACGGCCACACGGCCGTCTGGACCGGCTCCCAGATGATCGTGTGGGGCGGCTCCGCCACGCACTACCATGTCGGCGGGGTCACGCCGAGCACCGGCTTGAGCGGTGCCATCTACGACCCGACCACGGACGTGTGGACCGCCGTGCCGATCGGCGCAGCGGGCGAGCCGGGCACCCGGCGCATGAACCACACCGCGGTGTGGACCGGCAGCCGGATGATTGTCTGGGGCGGCCAGGGCCCCTGCGCGCAGTACGCCGACGGCGGGGTCTTCGATCCTGCCACCGGCCTCTGGCTGAACCTGCCCGCCGGCGCCGCGGGCGCGCCCGGCCCGCGCGGCCAGCACTCGGCCCTCTGGACCGGCACCCAGATGATCATCTGGGGCGGCGCGACCAACCCCAACGTCGGCGACGGCGGGATGTACAACCCCGCCACCAACACGTGGAGGTACATGGTCGGGGAGGTCTATCCCCCGGGGAATACGTGGATGATGCTGCCCAACGAGCCGGGGCGCCGCTTCCTGCACTCGGCCGTCTGGACCGGCTCGCGGATGGTCGTCTTCGGCGGCGCCAGCTACTGCGGCGACTGCGGCGTGAGCAAGCTCTGCAGCGACTCTTCGCACGTCAAGGGTGACGGCGCGGAGTTCGACCCCGTCAGCGGCTCCTGGGCGTCGGTCTCCAGCAGCCTGACCAACTCGCCCGGTACGCGCGTCGGCCACACGGCCGTCTGGACCGGCACCCAGATGATCGTCTGGGGCGGCCAGCGCGTGAGCTCGCTCCGCGACGGCGCCATCCTCACGCCCTGAGCTGCCCTCGGGGCCCCCTCGCGGGGCCCCCTCCTCCCGCCTCCCTTCCTGCTGCCCCTCCGATCCCTACCCTCCCGCGCTCCCCGGCCCTTCAGCCGGTCGGGCGCGCGGCGATCCCTCGGGGTTGCTGCTATCCCCGCTGACGTGGTAGCAGCCCCGCCCTAGCTAAGAGGACCATGTTCAAGACGTTGACCGAAGGGTTTCGCAAGGCGCGTCAGAAGCTCACCGGGGTGGCTGAGCTCACCGAGGCCGACATCGAGGCCGCCCTCCGGGACGTGCGGCTCTCTCTGCTCGAGGCCGACGTAGAGCTCAACGTCACGCGCCGCTTCCTCGGCCGCGTGAAGGAGAAGATGCTCGGGCAGGTGGTGAAGCTCCGCGCCGAGGCGCAGGGCAAGAAAGCCACCATCACGCCCGACCAGCTCTTCGTGAAGGCCTGCCAGGACGAGCTCGTCGCCATGATGTCCTCCACGGACGGCGCGCAGCTCACCGAGGCTCCGAAGGGCACCCCCACCATCGTGATGATGGTCGGCCTCCAGGGGCAGGGGAAGACCACCACCAGCGCCAAGCTCGCCAAGCTGCTTACCGAAGAGGGTAAGAAGGTGCTGCTCGTGGCCGCCGACCTGCAGCGCCCGGCCGCCGTCGAGCAGCTCAACGTGCTCGGGCAGAAGGTCAACGTGCCGGTCTTCTCGGCGCCCAACAGCACCCCCGTCGAGGTGTGCCGCCGGGCGCTCGCGATGGCGAAGGTCCAGAAGAAGGACGTGGTGATCTTCGACACCGCGGGCCGGCTGGCCATCGACACGGTGCTGATGGACGAACTCCGCGCCATCAAGAGCGAGACGAAGCCCCACAACATCCTCCTGGTGGTCAACGCCGCCATCGGACAGAACGCCCTCGCCACCGCGACGGCCTTCCACGACACCCTCGGGCTCACCGGCGTGGCGCTCACCATGCTCGACGGCGACGCCCGCGGCGGCGCGGCGCTGGCCATCCGCGAGGTCACCGGCATCCCCATCCGCTACGCGGGCGTCGGCGAGTCGCTCGACAAGCTCGAGGCCTTCCGCCCCGACGGCATGGCGTCGCGCATCCTCGGGATGGGCGACATCGTCTCGGTGGTCAACGACTTCAAGAAGGTCGTCGACGAGAAGCGCGCCGAGGAAGACGCGATGCGCATGCTCGGGGGGCAGTTCACCCTCGATGACTTCGTCGCGCAGATCGAGACCATCCAGAAGATGGGCCCGCTGCAAGACCTCTTCGACCGCATGCCCTTCTTCAACGGGATGCTCCCGCCGGACGCCAAGGTCGACGACCGCGAGCTCGACAAGGCCAAGGTCATCGTGTCGTCGATGACCAAGGGCGAGCGCCGCGACGCCGACCTCTTCAAGCAGCAGCCCGGCCGGGTGCAGCGCGTCGCCAAGGGATCGGGCTACGCCCCCGAGGCGGTGGCCGAGCTGGTCGCGAAGTTCGTGATGATGCGCGACATGATGGGCAACATCGGGCAGCAGGCGAGCTTCCTCCAGAAGATCCCCGGCGCCCAGCAGCTCGCCATGGCGCGCAAGCTCAAGAACATGGTCAAGGTCCAGGGGGAGGACCAGGCCATCGCGCAGATCGCCCAGGAGATGCTGGAGTCCGCGGTGGCGGGCGGCGGCGGCCCCGGTCGCGGCGGCTTCCCGGGGATGCCCGGCGGCTTCCCGGGGATGCCCGGGGCAATGGGGGGATTCCCCGGCATGGGCGACCCCAACGCGCTGATGCAGGCCCTCATGGGCGGCGGCGGAATGCCCGGCGGCCCCGGGCAGGCTGCGCCGAAGCCGCGGCCGACGAGCCTCGGGGTGCCGAAGGACAAGCGCAAGCAGGAGCGCGACGCGCGCCGCAAGAACCGCAAGAAGTAACGAGAAGATCTTTCAATGAGGACATCGATGAAGACGTGGATGCCGTGGGTGGTGGTCTTGGCCCTGGGTTCGGGCTGCGTGGAGCAGCCCTCCCAGCCCAACCGTGGTGGCGCTTCGCAGGCGGAGCTCGACCGCATCCGCCGCCAGGTGGTGTCGCGCACGGCCCCGACGCCGCAGCACGCGCTGTCCTTCAACTGGGACAACAAGGTCGAGCTGCTCGGCTATGACATCAACGTCCAGAACAACACCCTGCGCCCCGGCCAGAGCGTGACGGTCACCTGGTACTGGAAGTGCCGCGCCCCCACCGGCGACGGCTGGCGGCTCTTCACGCACCTCGACGACGCCAACGGCCCCCGCACCAACCAGGACAACGTCGGCGACACCCGCCGCGCGTACCAGCCCGAGCGCTGGCGCGCCGGGGAGTTCATCCGCGACACGCAGAGCTTCGAGCTCCCGGCGGACTGGGACTCCCCCACGGTGCGCGTGCACCTCGGCGTCTGGAAGGACGGCCAGCCCCGTATGGCCGTCACCCCGGCCGACCGCACCGACGGCGACCGCCGCGCCCGCGTGCTCGAGCTCAACACCGGCGTGCAGGTGCAGCTCACGGAGACCGTGGTGCCGCGGGCGACCGGGGCCATCACCGCCGACGGCCGCCTCGACGAGCCCGCGTGGGCCAACGCCGCGCGCACCGGCCCGCTGGTCAACCCGAGCAACGGCAACCCCCCGAGCGCCACCGAGGCCCACGCCACGGCGCAGATGCTCTGGGACGACACCAACCTCTACGTGGCCTTCCGCGTCACGGACGACAACCTCGTCGACCCGTCGACGGAGCGCGACAACCACCTCTGGGAGCACGACGCCGTGGAGGTCATGATCGACCCCAACGGCGACGGCAACAACTATTACGAGTTCCAGGTCTCGCCGAAGAACCAGCGCTTCGATACCCGATATGACCGCGCGCGGCAGCCGCAGCCCTTCGGACATCTCGACTTCAACCCCGAGACCCGCTCCGGCGTCGCCGTCACCGGCACCATCGGCAACGCCGACGACAACGACACCGGCTACGACGTCGAGCTGGTGATCCCCTGGTCGAGCATCAACGACGGCCTCGCGCACACGCCCCCGCAGGCCGGCGACCAGGTGCGGCTCAACCTCTTCGTGATGGACGAGCCCAAGACCGGCGGCCAGCGCAGCGCCGCCTGGAGCGCCCCCCGCGGCGGCGACTTCCACGCCCTCGCCCGCTTCGGTCGCATCACCCTGAGCCTCGAGGCCCCCGGCGCCCCCGCGGCGGCCGCCATCCCGGTGCCCTCGGCGGCGGCGATCCCCAACATCCCCGGGCTCGTGGCGCCGCTGCCCGCGGTGCTCAACAACGGCGCGGTCCCGGTGCGCCGTCCCGCCGCCCACTGAGCGATCGCGGGTCGTCGCGCGCCGACTGGTGCTAAGCATCGATCCGCTTCCTCTCCTCCCCGACTCTCTGCACGCCCGTCGAGGTACCCAATGCCTGCATCGCAATCGTCGCGGTGGTCCGTCGTACTGTGCGGTTTCCTTGCGGCGTCGGTCGCGGCCTGCGGATCGAGCAGCGGCGCCACCGGAGTCTCGGTCGACGCGGCGGCCCCTCGCAGCGACCTCGGCGCCTCCGCCGATGTCTCGCCCGTCGACGCGCCAGGGCTCCCCGACGGGTGGATGTCCCCGACCTTCGATGTCCCGCCGCGCCCCGACGCCGGAGCCTCGAGCGACGCCCGGGCCGACGCCGCCGACGCCCTCTCGTTGACCACGCTGGCCGATGGCGCGGTCACCGCGTGCGGTTCTCGGGAGCGCTGCAACAACGGCATCGACGACGACTGCAACGGCATGGTCGACGAGGAGTGCACCTGCATCCCTGGCACCACCCAGCGCTGCTTCCCCGGGGATGCGCGCCTGGCGGGCCGGGGGGTCTGCACCTGGGGGATGCAGCGCTGCGGGGGCATGGAGGAGTTCGGCACCTGGGGCGCGTGCATGGGGGCCGGCGCGCCGAGGGCGGTCGACTGCCGTACGCCCACGGTGGACAACCGCTGCGACGGCAACCCCGGGGTCGGCTGCCTGTGCGCTCCTGGCGCCTCTCGTAGCTGCTACTCGGGCCCGGCCGGGACGCAGGGCCGCGGGCTCTGCCGGGCCGGGACGCAGACCTGCGCGGTGACCGCGACGGGCTCGGCCTGGGGCGCGTGCACGGGCGAGGTGCTGCCCTCGCGCGACACCTGCGACGGGCGCGACACCGACTGCAACGGCACCCCCGACACGGGCTGCGGCTGCACCCGGGGGGCGACGCGCTCGTGCTACTCGGGCGCTGCGGGCACCGCGGGACGCGGGCTCTGCCGGGCAGGGATGCAGACCTGCGTGCCGACGATCAACGGGGCCGGGACGGTGTGGGGCGCGTGCGCGGGCGAGGTGGTCCCCGCGCGGGACGTCTGCAACGGCATGGACCGCGACTGCGACGGCAACCCCAACACGGGCTGCGCGTGCACCATCGACGCGATCGAGGTCTGCTACACGGGCCCGGCGGGGACGCAGAACGTCGGGCTCTGTCGGCCCGGGTCGCGGCGCTGCAACGCGGCGGCTCGCCCCGACGGGACGCTCGGGTCGGCGTGGGGAGCGTGCCTCGGGCAGACGCTCCCCGGGGCGGCGGACGTGTGCGGCAACGCCATCGACGACAACTGCAACGGGATGCTCGACGAGGGCTGCACGCCGGGGTGCGCGGCGGGGACGATACGCTGCGGCGACCGCTGCATCGACGTGCGCAGCGACGCGCTCCACTGCGGGGCGTGCGGCAACGCGTGCCTGGCCACGCAGGCCTGCGCCAACGGGGTCTGCGTGGGCAACGGGCTGCTGCGCATCACCATGGTGTGGGACCGCCCCGGCGACGTGGACCTCCACGTGGTGCCGCCGTGCGGTCAGGAGATCTCCTTCCTGGGGACCAGCCGCTGCGGCGGTCAGCTCGACCGGGACGACACCTCCGGCACCGGCCCGGAGAACGTCTTCTGGGCCGCGGCTCCCGCCAGCGGACCATACCTGGTCTGCGCGGTTCCGTATCGCATCAGCGCGGAGACCAACGTGACCGTGACGGTGACCCAGGGCACGACGGTGGTGCGCACCTGGCGCGTGTCCCGGCCCATGAGCTCGGGCAACTCGCCATGCACCCGGATGTCACCCTACTTCGTGGGTGATTTCACCTACTGAACCCGCTCCTGGCAGTGGCCCTCTCCATTGAAGTGGCCAATGGTCGCGGAGACGGCGGTGACGAAGTCTCTCAGGGTGCGCACCCGTCCCATGTCGCCGCCGCCGTACTGGCTGGAGGGCAGCGTGGTGAGGTCGACCCTGGCGAGCTCCTCGAGGGTGACGGTTCCGTCGCGGTCGGCGTCGGCCGCGGCGATGGCGTCGAAGCGCAGCCGGGCGTCGGGCGATTGAAGGTCGTCGTAGAAGAGGTGATCGCCGTGGAGGGTGATCTGCGCATCCACGTTGCCGCCTGAGGGGACCGCGAGCCCTGCGGCCCCGTCGGGGGTGCTGCACGCCTCGAAGCGCACGCCCTGGGTGAAGCCCCAGCGAAAGCGCACGGTGGTGCCCATGCGGGTGCCCTCGCCCTCGACGTAGAGGCCATAGCCGCCGGCCTGCATCAGCGCGAGATCGGCCGCGGTGGCGTTGCCTGCGGCGGACGCCGCGGTGGCGGGGGCGATGCGGTAGGAGACGCGGTCCATGCGGCGCGAGGGGACGCCGGAGATGCGCCCGACGGCGTAGGGCGTGGCGGTGGTCTTGAGGTCGTAGACGCGCATCGGGGCGAGGGCGCCGCCCGCGGTGCCGTCGGAGGCCGCGACGGTGAAGTCGCCGACGTTCACCAGGAAGCGGGTGTAGCGGAGGGTCCAGCCGTCTTCGAAGCCGACGGTGTTGCCCATGAGGGGAGGAATGCTGTCGGCGATGTAGTCCTCGCCCCAGAGGGAGAGGGAGACGGTGCCTGGGGAGGTACCCGCGCTCTCGCTCCCGCAGCCGGGCGCGCTCGTGAGAACCAGCAACACCATCGTATGCAACTTCATTGGACCATCGGGAGATATCGCTTGAAGATATCGGTTGAGGATCAGGGGAGAGGGGTCCAGGCGAAGCCGAAGCCGCTGGCCGCGGGGGCGGTGCGGGTGACGGCGTTGAAGGGCTGACCCTCGGTGAGGGTCACGACGCCGTCGGGTGTGGAGGGCGCCGGGGCCATGGAGAAGTCCGCGCGGTCGACCCAGGCGCCGACGTCGATGGTGAGGTCCCATCGGCCCGAGCGGTTCATGTCGCCGAGGGAGGGGATGCCCTGGACGAGGTGGGTGATCGCCGGGGCGCAGTCGAAGCGCATCGTGCGGCCCTCCCGGGTGGCGTCGCCGCGCACATAGAGGGTTCCGCCGTGGAGGGTGGCGGCGTCGGGGAGGGTGGCGGCGTCGGGGAGGGTGGCCTCGGCGGGGCGCAGCTCGATGGCCGCGGAGCGGGCGAGGCCGGTGACGCCGTTGCCCTGGGGGAGGGGGGTTCCGACCGGGCGGAGGAGGTCGACGACGCGGCGGGCGGTGATGTCCGCGAGGGCCTCTCCCGCGACGTAGTGGCCCGGGTGCGCATGGGCCACGGAGACGCCGATGAGGCGCTCGAAGAGCGAGCGGCCGAAGAGGGCGGCGCCCTCGTACCAGCGCAGCGGGCCGAGGACGATGCGGGCCTCGGTGAGCGTGACCTGCCAGCCGGTGGAGGTGGTGAGGGAGGCGCGGGTGCCTCGCACGACGGCGTCGACGGTGATGCGGGCGCGGCCGGTGCTGTCGTCGCCGCAGTGGGTCGCCGCGAGGGAGAGCAGCGCGCCGAGGAGGGGCGCGACGACGGCGGGGTGACGGAGGTGGTGCATGGTCACAGGTAGACGCCGAGGGTGCCGAGGAGGGTGAGCGGACGGCCCGCGGTGAAGTGCTGCACCGGCACCTGGCTGGTGTCGGCGCCGGGGGTGAAGTTGGACACGTAGGAGAAGGCGCCGTCGCGCCAGCGGGCGTCGGTGAGGTTGCGCGCGGCGAGGCCGAGCTCGACGGCTCCGAGGCGGGCGCTGACCGCGGCGTCGAGGAGGAAGACCGCGGGGGAGCGCTCGCTGAAGGGGAGCGGCCGGTCGCCGAGGGCCGTGGCGCCGAGCGCGAAGGAGAGGGTGAGCGCCCGTCCGAAGGGGCGGCCCACCTCGCGGACGTACACCGCGTCGAGGCGCCCCACCCAGGGCGGAACATACGGTACCAGGTAACCCGTGGCGTCGAAGGTGGCGCGGGCCCAGGTGCCCGAGGCGATGAGCTCCAGGCCCCGGGCGGGCGTCGCCCTCACCTGAAGCGAGGCACCCATCCGGGTGGTGGCTGCGCTCTCGGGGAGGACCACGTTCTGCCCCGAGGCGGGGTCGAAGACGAGGTCGCGGTCGACGCGGGTGGCGAAGGCCGCGGCGGTCACCTGCACCTGCGGGTGCCGCCAGCGGGCGCCGAGCTCCCCCGAGTGCACCACCGCGAAGGGGGCGCTCTCCCCGTCGCCCAGCGACAGCGCCTGCGGCGAGCGGAAGCCCTTGCCGTAGGCCCCCAGCAGCGTGAACCCGCGGCCGAGCTCGACCTCCGCGGTGACCCTCGGCCCCACCTGGAAGCCCTGCGCGTCGCGTCGCCCTCGCGGCACCCGCACCGTGCGGTCGACGAGCATCGTGCTGCGGTCGTCGATCAGGTAGGCGAGCGCGTCGGCGCGCAGCCCCCCTCGGAGGCGCAGCCGGGAGAGCAGCCGCAGCTCGAGGTCGACGTACATCCCGAGGTCGGTGGCGTCGACGTCGGCGTCGATGGGGGTCTCCCAGGTGACCTCGTCGGCGTAGCGCTGTCGCCCCATCGCGCCGGTGGTGCGGTCGTGCCTCGCGGAGAGCCCGAACTCCACCGACTGCGCGTATCCGAAGAGCGCGAAGGTGGCGCGGTGCGAGGCGCGCAACCCCACGGTGACGGCGTCGTAGCGCTGCTCGTAGCGGTCGCCGCGGGGGTCGAGGGCGACGCCGGTGAAGTTCTCCTGGATGCGCAGCGAGCGCACCCCGGCGTGGGCGAGCACCGAGAGGCGCCCGTGCGCCGTGGGGACCACCAGCTCGGTGAGCAGCGCCGCCCTCGACGAGAAGCCGCCCTGGCGGAGGTCGTAGCTGCCGAAGAAGTCCCGGGCGCCTCGCTGGTAGTCGTCCTCGCGCAGCACCCCGGGGCTGTCGAAGCGGGCGGTGTAGACCGTGGCCAGCGCCCGCACCGTCGCGCCCCCGGAGAGCTGCCGCAGGTACTGCCCCAGCGCCGAGGCCCGGGTGGCGGCGCGCTGCACGCCGTAGCCGTCGGTGCGGTAGAGCTCGCCCGCGAGGAAGGTCTCCCGCCGCTCGCCGCGGGGGGCCACCACCACCAGCGCGCGGGCGGTGTGGAACATCCCGTAGCCGACGCGAGCGAGGGCGCCGCGGTCGCCGACGCCGAGGTCGAAGCGGGCGCTCCCGGCGACGGCGAAGTCGCCCTGCCGGGGGTCGTAGGGGCCCTCCTGCACGCGCAGCCGGTCGACCACCTCGGGGATCACGAAGTTGAGGTCGGCGTAGCCGTGGCCGTGGACGTTGGAGACCTCGTTGACGGGCAATCCGCCGACGGAGAACTCCACGTCCTGGCCGTGCTGCGCGTCGAAGCCCCGGAGGAAGAGCTGCTGCGCCTTGCCCTCGCCGCCGTGCTGCGCGAGGTAGAAGCCCGGGGCCAGCGAGAGCAGCTCCGCGGCGCTACCCCGGGGAACCAGCCGGAGCGAGGCCACGTCGAGGCTGAGCTCGCTGGCCGCCCGCCGGGGGGACTCCGCCCGCACCGTCGCGCCCGGCTCGTCGTGAGCGAGCGCCGGGGCGGCGGGGGCGACCGTCGCCGCGCATACGAGACCCTGTAAAAACCGTCGTGTCACTCGGGATGGATTGAGTAACACAGACCCACGGAGCCGTGGGTATGGGGAGGATCAGGGGGGCGTCAGGCCCCGGCGCCGCGCTTGAGCTCGGTGAGCACCGACTTGGCGACGGCCTTGAGGGTGTCGAAGACGCCGACGCCCTTGCTGGCGATGGCCTCGTAGTCGGGGTTGTGCGTGGGGTTGAGCAGCTCGCGGAGTTCTTCGACGGGCGCGATGTTGGGGAGGTCGCGCTTGTTGTACTGCACCACGAAGGGGAGCTTCTCGAGCACGTAGCCCTGCTCGGCGAGGTTGCCCTGGAGGTTTTCGAGCGACTCCATGTTGGCCTCCATGCGCTCGATCTGCGAGTCGGCGACGTAGACCACGCCGTCGACGCCCTTCAGGATGAGCTTGCGCGAGGCGTCGTAGAAGACCTGGCCGGGCACCGTGTAGAGGTGGAAGCGCGTCTTGAAGCCGCGGATCTCGCCGAGCGACAGCGGGAGGAAATCGAAGAACAGCGTACGGTCCTGCTCCGTGGCGAGGGAGATCATCTTGCCCTTCGCCTCAGGGGCGGTGCGCTGGTAGATCCACTGCAGGTTGGTGGTCTTGCCGCACAGGCCGGGGCCGTAATAGACGATCTTGCAGTTGATCTCGCGCTGACCGTAGTTGATGAAGGACATCGATCGCCTCGGGGAATGGGGCTTATGGGGGGTCAGTCGTTGAAGAGGTTGTCGATGTCCTCGTCGGTGATCTCCGCGAAGGGCGCCCCGTCGCTGCCCGAGGGGATGCGCTTCGCGAGGGCCTCGAAGATGGTGTTGAGCTCGTCGCTCGCGCGCTTCACCCGCAGCCGCACGAGGCCCAGCGTGGCGCGGGAGTCGAAGATCACCGCGAGGATCACCCGGTTGCCCACCAGCTGGATGTGGATGTTGGCCTTCACGCCCTCGTGAAACTGCGTCGGAAACTCGTTCTCCTTGAGCAGCTTCGCCATGCCCCCCATGGCCGCGATGGTGCCCGCGATGAGCGAGGCGAGGGAGGTCGTGTCGAGGTTCTCCGTCTCCCCACTGGCGGCGATGAGCTGACCGTTCTTGTCGACGATGCAGACCACCCGCGCGTTGGCATCGCGCACGAGCTTGTCTACCACCACCTGGATCTGGTTCAGCTCGTCCTCGTACATCACCACGTTCATGGTCGTCGGCTCCGGAGCCCCCGGGTCGTGGAGAGTGACGGCCGCGTTCTCGGCGCGACGACGACACGGTGACTCGCCCTCGGCATACCAGAGCCGTAGCGCGCGGAGCAACCCCTGACGACGAACCTACACCGCCTCCAGGCGGCTCCGTGGCATCGTCCGAGGCACCCCATGTTGCAGGCCACGCTCTTCGACTTCAACGGCGTCCTCGTGGACGACGAGAGCCTCCACCTCGAGGGCTTCAACGCCGCCCTCCGCCCCGCGGGGGTCACCGTCTCCCTCGACGAATACAACGAGCGGTACCTGGGCTTCGACGACCGGGGCGCCTTCGCCGCGATGCTCCGCGACCACGGGCTCGACCACGGCGACGAGCGCATCGCCGCGCTCATCGCCGCCAAGAGCGTCGTGTACGCCGAGCTCGCCGCCCGCTCGCTGACGGTCTTCGAGGGCGCGGCCGAGCTGCTGAGGTCCGCCGCCGGGCGGGGGCCCGTGGCGATCGTGAGCGGCGCGCTGCGCGGGGAGATCGACGTGGCGCTGCGGCTGATGGGGGCCGAGAGCGCCCCCAGGGTGATCGTCGCGGCGGAGGACGTGGCCGCCTGCAAGCCCGACCCGGAGGGCTACCTCCTGGGGCTCTCCCGCCTCGCGGCGACGGCGGGCGCGCTCGACCCGGCCCGCTGCGTGGCCGTGGAGGACAGCGTCGCGGGGGTGGAGTCGGCGAGGGCCGCGGGGCTGCGCGTGGTCGCGGTGGCCCACACCTACGACCCCGGGGCGCTGCGCGAGGCGGGGGCCCACGAGGTCTTCGCCCACGTCCGGGAGCTCACCGTCGAGGCGCTCGACGCGGCGGTGCGCGCGGCGGACTTGCATCGTCGTTGACCTTTCGAGCGCCGCCGCCATACGCTGAAAACGCGCCGCTGGCGGCGCGATGGAGCGTAGAGAGCAATGAGCGCGCTGAAGGTACTGATCTTCGAGTACGACCGACCCTTCGCCGACGCGCTCGAGCGGGCCTTCGCCCGGCGAGGGTGCTCCGTGCGCGTGGTCGACGACGGCCAGGTGGGGCTCGACGTCGCGCTCGATGACCGCCCCGGGCTGATCATCCTGGCGATCGAGCTCCCGAGGATGAACGGCTTCGCGGTGTGCAACCGCATCAAGAAGCACCCCGACCTCAAGGACATCCCGCTGGTGATCGTCTCGTCGGACTCTCCTCCGGAGACCTTCGAGCAGCACAGCAAGCTGCGCACGCGCGCCGAAGACTACGCCCACAAGCCCATCGACCCGGAGGCGCTCATCGCCCGCGCCGCGGCCTTCGTGGACATCCCGTCGGCCCGCGACAGCGAGATCGTGGTCGACGAGGAGGCCATCGAGGAGGCCATCGAGGAGGCGCCCATCAACCTCGACGACGACATGGGGGGCCTGTCCGACGCGGCCTTCGACAACATCGTGCTGGAGAGCAACCCCCCGAGGCCGATGCCCGGGAGCGCGGCGTCGCTGCTCGAGCCGCTGCCCGAGCCTCGCTCCGGGCGGCCCGCGTCGCAGCAGGTCACCTCCGACGACTTCGAGGACTACACCATGGTGTCGTCCGCCGCGGAGCTCCCGCTCAACTTCAACGACATCGCCCGCGCCGTGCAGGCCAACCCCCTCCCGCCGGTCCCGACGCCTCCCGCGGCCGTGGCGCCCCCGCTGCCGCCGCCCCCCGCGGTCGTGGTGCCCCCGCTGGCCCGGGGCAGCGCCCCGTCGCTGCCGCGCGTGGGTGTCGCGCCCCCGGTGCCCCCGCCGAGCCTTCCGTCCTTCGTGCCGCCCCCGGCGGTCGAGCCCTCGGCCCCGCCGCAGCCCTCCGCCGCGCAGCTCGAGGCCGAGCGGCTGCAGCGCCGGGTCGACGAGCTCGAGCGCGACCTCGCCACCGCGCAGGCCGCGACCCAGCGCGTGGTCGAGCTCACCGAGGACAACCAGCGGCTGCGCGCCCACGGCGACGAGCTCGCCCGGGTGACCAGGGAGCTCGAGGAGAAGGTCCGCACCTCCACCCTGCCCCTCCCCGGGGCCATCTCGCCGTCGAGGCCGGGCGGCGTGTCGACGAGGGAGTTCCTCGAGCTGCGCGAGTCGCTCAACCGCAAGGACAAGGACATCCTCGCGCGCGACCGGGAGATCATCGAGCTGCGCGACAAGCTGCTGCAGGCCGAGATGTCCACCGCGGACATCGACGACCGCCTCGCCGAGCGCGACCAGGAGGTCCTCAGCGCGCGGCAGGCAGGCGACGCGGCGAGGGCCGAGCTGCAGGCCGAGGCCGCGCGGCGAGCCGAGCTCGAGCGGGCGCTCTCCGAGGCGCAGCAGGCCACCACCCGGGGCGAGGCCTCGCTCAGGGAGCAGCTCGCGGCGACGGAGACGCAGCGGGCGCGAGAGTCCGAGGAGCACCAGCGCGCGATCGCGTCGCTGCGCGCCGAGCTCGAGGCCGCCACCGCCGCCAGCTCGTCGCAGGCGTCGCAGCTCGCCGCGCTCGTGGCCGCGGAGGCGGCGCTGCGCGAGGAGCACGCGCAGGCCCTCGAGGCGGCGCGGGCCGAGACCCGGGCGCTCGCGCAGCAGGGCGAGGCCTCGCTTCGGGCGGAGCTCGAGGGGGCGCTGGAGAGCGCTCGCGCGGAGCACGCCGCGGCGCTCTCGGCGCAGCGCGCGGAGCTCGAAGGGGCGCTGGAGGCCGCTCGCACGGAGCACTCCGCGGCGCTCTCGTCGCTGCGCTCGGAGCACGCCCAGGTCGTCGACTCGCTGCGCTCGGACTACACCACCGCGGTCGACGCGGTGAAGGCCGAGAGCGCTCGCGCGCTGGAGGCGAAGGTCGCCGAGCACGCGGCGGAGGTCGAGGCGCTGCGTTCGGACTACACCGCCGCGGTCGACGCGGTGAGGGCCGAGAGCGCCCGCGCGCTGGAGGCGAAGGTCGCCGAGCACGCGGCGGAGGTCGAGGCGCTGCGCTCGGAGCAGTCGTCGGGCCTCGAGGTGGCGGCGGCGGCGACCGCGGCGGCGGTGGCCGCGGAGTCCTCCACGCGGCGCGAGCTCAACGACCGCATCGGCTCGCTGGAGTCCGAGCTCTCGACGCTCCGCTCCCAGGGTGCCGCGCTCTCGTCCGACGTGGACGCGGCGCGGGCCAGGGCCGAGGAGTCTGCGAGGGAGGTCGCCTCGCTGCGCGACCGGCTCGCCGCCGCGGAGCGCCGGCACGCCGCGGCCGGGGCGCTGCTCGACCGGGCCCGCCAGGCGATGGAGATCGCCGCCGGGCTGGTGCACGCCGCCGCGGAGGAGCAGCCCTCCGAGGGGGCCGACACCAGCGCCGCGTAGGGTCTCCCTCTCTCTCTCTCCGATCGCTCAGCGACGCAGGAGCACGCGACGGATGCGCGCGATCTCCGCCGTGCGCAGCTCTCCGGTCACCACCAGCAGCCCCACGTAGACCAGCGCGATGACCGCGGCGCCCAGCAGGGTGCCGACCTTCCCGGGCCACGGGACCCACGCGCCCACCGCTCCCGCGCCGACGGCGCACGCCGCCACCCGCAGCGCCGTCGCCGCCGGGAGGAAGGCCCCGAAGGCGCGATGCACATAGGCGCCCACGAAGACCACGCCCACGAGGCAGCCGAAGAGGGTGCCGAGGGCGGTGTGGGTGAGGGCGCTGAGGTCCGCCGGCGCGGTCACGAGGCCGACGAGGTTGCCGGCGAAGACCGCGACGAGCATCACCCCCATGAGCGCGGTCGCGGCGGCGGTGCGCCCGGCGGCGAGCACGATGGTGGTCCCGATCACCGAGAGGGCGAAGGCCCCCTGGGCGAGCGAGAGCCAGCGCAGCACCGGGGCGCCCTGGTCGAAGGGCGGCCGGTAGGCGAGCCGGAGCACCGCCCCGGGCATGCCGCCGAGCACCGCGAGCATGGCCCCGAGGCCCATGGCGCTGAAGCGCAGGGCGCCTCGCACGAAGTCCGAGGTGGCCTCGCGGTCGCCCTCCAGCGTGGACTTGGACACCACCGGAAACACCACGAAGGTCACCGCCAGCAGGAGCTGGTACGGCAGGAACGCGAAGTTCTGCACGGCCTTGTAGACGCCCGCGAGGGTGTTGATGGCCGCCTCGTCGACGCCCTCGCGCCGCGAGAGCACGGCCTTCATCACCAGCAGGTCGGCCTGGAGCACCAGATTGAGGGCGAGCTGGTAGACCAGCACCGGCGCGAAGAAGCGGGCGTAGCTCCGGGCGAAGACCCCCGTCGAGACGCTCTTCGTGGCGGGCGCGCGCAGCTCGTCGCGGTGCAGCGCGAGCGCCACCAGCAGGATGATGAAGCTGGCGATGGCGAAGCCCGCGATGGCGCCGGTGACCCGGAGCTGGGTCGACGCGAGGCCGAGCACGAGGCTGGTGCGCAGCGTGGCGAAGGTGATGTCGAGGCCCGCCTGGGCGCGGAAGCGACGGCGCCCGTTGAGCGCGCCCACGAGCGCGGCGTAGACGCTGTAGTCGGCGACGATGATGGCGCCGATGCGCAGCAGCGGGGGGAGGCGAGGGTCGTGAAGGACGCCCGCCCCGAGGAGGTCGGCCCCGGCGACGAGGGCGCCCGCGAGGGTGAGGCCCAGCGCGGCGTGGATGAGCAGGCCCTTGCGGAGCGCGGTGACGCCCCCGTCGGTGACCGCGTGGGACATCGCCTGGATGCTCCCGGCGACGACCACGTTGTTGAGGATCGAGATGACGTTGAGCACCACGCCGTAGAGGCCGTAGCCCTCGCCCAGCAGCAGCCGCGTCAGCACCAGCGGCTGCGCGAAGCCCGTCAGCAGGAACCACGCCTTGGCGACGGCGATGACGGCGACGCCGCGGGTGGACTCGCGGGCGGTGGCCTCGGCCTTGGACTCGGCCTCGGTGTCGGTGGGGCTGCTCTCTCGGTAGGTCGGCACGGCGCGGTGGATCACCACACTCCGCCCTGGCTGTCCAGACGGCTGCCGGCTCCGGCATCGGCTGCGCCTTCGGCGGCATGGGTGCTCACCGCAGCCGACGACCGGGGATCGGGTGTCCGATGGGGCACCGTTGCCGACACGGATCCACTCGGAGGTTGCCGAGAGCGCATGGACGTGAAACCCCGGTCTGGGGGGTTCTACCAGAGCGCCCGGGAGATCTTCGATGAACGCGCGCCAGATTGCTTGTTCGCTCGCCCTCGTCATGCTCGCCGCGCCCGCAGCGGCCCTCGCCTGCACCGACGCGGGACCGCCCAACAGGTCGTGCAACGACGGCGGCGCGCAGTGGGTCGGCTGCAGCGATCACGCGCAGTGCCCCGAAGGGCAGTACTGCACCGCGCAGGGGGCCTGCGGCTGCGGCGCGCGCGACGCTGGCGTGTGCGACGACCGGGGGTGCCACGGCTGCGTCCCGCGATCGCTCGTGGACGGAGGGGATGGCTGCTCCTCGACGATCCGATACTGGTGCCCCGCCCCGACAGTGACGGACGCTGCCGTCGACACGGGCGGTGGCGGTGGCGGTGGCGGTGGCGGTGGATGCGCGGTGCGCTCGCCCGGCGATCGCGCGGCGAACTCTCCCCTCGCCGTGCTCGCGGTCCTCGTTGGCATCGCCGCCCTCGCTCGCGTGCGACGCCGCTGACGCGCAGGACCGCGGTAGCCACGCGTTGGTCGTGCCACGGCGAAGCGAGGGCTGAAGCCCGCGGTGGTAGGCTGCCGTGATGCGGCCGCTCACCACGGACCTGACGCGCGAGGAGCTGAGGCCGTACTTCTGCTGGGATGAGGCGAGGCGATAGGAAATCCAACGCGGCACCTGAACCCTGGAACGGATCCGCAGGGGTCGACGAGCCCCCAATGGTGGCTCAACCCCCGGTCCGGAGGGTTCCGCCAGAGCGCCCGGGAGAGCCTCGCTGACCGAATCCAACGCCCATCCGCCCCGTCTGCGCCTGCGCCTCGCGCACTGCTGGCGCGCCCGTGGCTCCGCCCATCGACGTCGAGCCCGCGGCGCCGGTCGATCCCGCCGAGCCCGTCGCCCGCTACACCTGGCCGGAGATTCGCGCCCGCGTGGCCGATGCCGACAAGGCGTCCCTCGTGACCTACCGCGTCGCTGTCGCGCCGAAGCGGCTCGTCGAGGAGGGCTCCCTCATCGCCAGCGAGCGCATCCTCACCGACCTGCGCATCTGGCTCGGCCAGATCATCGACTGGTGGGCGGCGCTCTCCCCCGCCGAGCGCGGCCACGTCGAGGGCTTCTCCGAGGCGCGCCTCCGGGTCGTCACCCACCACGCCTTCGTCCTCCAGGACCTCCTCGCGCGCGCTGCGAAGAAGCACGCCGCGAGCAAGCACGCCGCCGCCGTCGCGATCGCCAACGACGTCTACCGCCAGGCCCAGGCCGCCCGCGTCCAGCTCCGCGCGGTGCTCGATCAGGCCGCTCACGCCGAGCTCGGCTTCGCCGAGGCCGTCGCCACCGCCGACGCCGCCGCCAGCGACGAGGTCGCCCTCCACGCCACCCCCGGAGCCCTCATCGAACTCGCGGAGAAGACCCTCCCGCAGGGCGGTCCGGTCGCGGCGGTGCTCGAGGCCGACGGGTTCGGCGCGGCGTCGAAGCGGGGAGTTCCCGGTACGAGCGCGAGGCCGTCAGCGACCAGAGCCAGACCCCAGCCCGTAAGGGCGGGGAAGAGACCGACCACGTTACCAGTCGTCGTCCGGAAACGTGGTCGGTCTCCGGGCGCGAGGCGACGCCAGAGTTCCGCGCTGGGAGGGCGTGGTAGGTCGCACCCGCTCCCTCACTGTCGCGGTCTGGCTCTGGTCGCTGACGGCCTCGCGGTCGTACCGGGGAACTCCCCGCGGATGGCCTTGCGGTCGCCCCGTCGCTTCGCGACGGTGAGGCGCGCTGGGCTCTCGTCGCGGTCGCTCTCGGCGCTTCCGCTTCCGATTCCGCTCAGCGAGCGGTCGTGGCCCCGAGGCGGAAGCGCACGCCCGCCATCACCCCGAGCGCCGTGAGGCCGCCGTTGTCGGCTGGCGCCACGTCGAGCGAGAGCCCCACGAAGGCCTGCACCATCGGCGAGAAACCCCACTCGGCGCGCACATACGGATTGAGCCAGAGCGTGGTGGCCCTCGCCCCGGAGACGCCCTGCCAGAGCCCGACGAGCACGCCCGCGGTGCCCCGCAGCGGGAGCCTCCCCGACGAGGGGAAGGTGAACTGCGCCCCCGCCCCGAGGCCCACCGCCGTGGTGGGCGTGGTCAAGATCATGAACGCCGCCGCGGCCTCGAGGCCCGGCACCGCGCCGATGGCGTAGGAGCCCTCCGCGCGCAGCGACACCGCCGCGCCCGAGGCCTCCGCCGGGGCGTTGCCGGAGATCACCATCCCGCTGGGCTGCCGCACCCCCGAGAGCCTTCCCCCGGCCACCAGGGAGAGCCCCACGGAGAAGGGCCCGCCGTCGGCGTAGCCCCGCACCGGGTGCGCCCGCTCGTCGGCCTCTCGCCGCTGCCTCGCCTCGTCCTCGGCCCGCCTCCGGGCGGCCTCGGCCTCCGTCGCCTGGCGCTGCCTCGCGGCCTCCTCCTCGGCCAGCCGCCGCGCCTCGGCCTCCCGAGCGACCGCGGGATCGACCGGAGGCGCCGACCAGCCCGCCGGGTCGAGCAGCGCGTCGAGCATGCGCCCGATGACCTCGCCGGCGCCCTCGTGGGGGATGGCCTCCTCGCGCGTCGCGGTGCGCCCGGAGGCCGCGTCGATGAGGGTGAGCGAGAGGTTGTACTGCCCCGCGAGCGGCCGCAGCGCCGCCCGGATCACCTGCGTGGCCCCCATCCCCTGCGCGGCCCGGGCGAGGGCGGCGGGGTCCGTCGGGGGAGAGAGCCCGAGGCCCAGGTTGATCGCCGCGCGGTCGGGCAGCCGGACGCCCCTCGCGATCAGGGCGCCTCGCACGGTGGCCTCGGCGTCGGCCACGAGGTCTTGCGTGCCGGAGCCCTCGAAGGGCAGCAGCACCACCACCCGCTGCGCCGCGGGCTGCGAGGAGGCGCCGGTCTGCGCCATGGCCGTCGAGGGAGCGAGGCATACGCCGCCCAGTAAAACCGCCAGCGCTGCCGTAGCCCCCCGTCGTCGCCCCGTAGGTGCCATCGGGCAGTGATACCACCGCATCACCCGAGCACCTCCCGCTCCTTGCCGGGACCCTTCGGGGCCCCGACGATGCCCTCGCGCTCCATCTTGTCGACGATGCGCGCGGCCACGTTGTAACCGATGCCCAGGTAGCGCTGCACGAAGGACACGCTGCACTTGCGGTGCGAGAGCACCAGCTGCACGGCCTTCTCGTACTTCTCCGCGGGCACCCGGATGTCCGACTCGTGGGCCTCGTCGACCTCCCCCTCCTCGTCGCGGGGCTTGAGGATGTCCTCGTCGTAGTTGGGCTTGCCCTGGGCTCTCCAGTGGTCGGTCACGGCCTGCACCTCGTCCTCGTTGACGAAGGCGCAGTGCACGCGCTTCAGGTCGCTCGAGCCGGGCGGCAGGATGAGCATGTCGCCCTTGCCCAGGAGGTTCTCCGCGCCCTGCTGGTCGAGGATCACCCGCGAGTCGAGCTTCTGGCTCACCTTGAAGGCGATGCGCGCCGGGAAGTTGGCCTTGATGATCCCGGTGATGACGTCGACGCTCGGGCGCTGCGTGGCGAGGATCACGTGGATGCCCGCCGCGCGGGCCTTCTGCGCGAGCCGGGCGACGGCGGCCTCGATGTCCTTGCCGGCGACCATGATGAGGTCGGCGAACTCGTCCACCACGCAGAGGATGTACGGCAGCTTGCGCGGCGGCGGCGCCTCGCTGCTCTCGCCCTCGGCGAGCGCCGTGGTGGTGCCCGACTCCTTCGGGCGCACCGGGCCGTCGAGTCCCCGCAGCGGCTTGCCCTCGGCGACGGCCTTGATGACCTTCTCGTTGTAGCTGGTGATGTTGCGCGCCCCGGTCTGCGCGAAGAGCGAGTAGCGCCGCTCCATCTCGTCGACCACCCAGCGCAGCGCGAGGGTGGCCTTCTTCATGTCGGTCACCACCGGCAGCAGCATGTGGGGGATGCCGTCGTAGACGTTGAGCTCGACCATCTTGGGGTCGATCATCAGCATCTTCACGTCCTCGGGGCCGCGCTTGTAGAGCAGCGAGGTGAGCATCACGTTGAGGCCCACGCTCTTGCCCTGACCCGTGGCGCCCGCGACGATGAGGTGCGGCATGGTGGCGAGGTCGGCGTAGAAGGGGGCGCCGACGACGTCCTTGCCGATGGCCACCGGGAGCGCGCCGCCCAGCGAGCGGAAGGCCTCGGTCTCCAGCAGCTCGCGCAGGTAGACCATCTGCCGGCTGGTGTTGGGGATCTCGAAGCCGACGCGCCCCTTGCCGGGGATGGGCGCCACGATGCGCACCTTGCTTGCCTCCAGGCTCATGGCGATGTCGTCGCTGAGCCGGGAGATCTTGGTGAGCTTGGTCCCGGCCGCGGGGACCACCTCGTAGGTGGTCACCACGGGGCCCGGGTGGATCTCCATCACCCGACCGTCGATGGTGTAGTCCGAGAGGGTGCGCACCAGCCGGTCGGCGGTGTTGCGGAGGTGGCCCTCGTCGAAGGTCGAGCGGTTGGGCGGCGGCGGAGCGAGCAGCGAGACGGCCGGCATCGCCATCTGCCGCACGACCGTGTCGACGTGCTTCACCGCGGTCTTCTCCACGGGCACCGAGGCGGAGCGCATCGCCTGCTCGATCGCCCTCGCGTGCGAGACGATGGTGAGCGGAGCCGACGGGTCCTCGTCGTCCTCGACGGGCAGCATGTCGTCCTCGTCGGCCGACTCCGCGACGGCCGGGCGCGGGGGAGGGGGCGTCGAGGCGCGACGGGTCGCCGGGGGAGGGGGCGTCGAGGCGCGAGCAGCAGGCGGAGCAGCCGGGGGAGCGGGCTCCTCGACGGAGATGGTGACCTTCGCGGGGGCGGTCACCCTCGGGGCCGCGGGCTCCTTCGCGGGGGCGCTCGCCTTCGCGCTGGCCCTCGGGGCCTTCACCGGCGGGGGCGGGGCTGCGGGCTCGTCGTCGTCGAAGGGCATCGGCTCGACGACGGGCTCCGCCTCGGCCTCGACGTCCTCCACGGGCTTGCGGCGCATCGAGCGGGGGCGGCGCGCGGGCTTCGCCTCGCTGGCGGCGCGGTCCTCCTCGTCGAGCATGATCTCCGCGAGCGAGCGGCCGTCCTGCTCCGCCTCGTCGGGCTCCTCGGGGGTGTTGGCGTCGTCGATGACCGGGCGCACCGCCCGCTCGGCCAGCTCCTCCGGGCGCTCCCGGGGGGGCCTCGCGGGGGAGGGGGTCGCGTGCCTCGACTCCCGCCAGGCGCGGGCGACGGAGCCGACGCCGCTGCGCAGCCAGAGGCCGCCCTGGGCGCTCGCGGAGCGTGCCCCGACGGCGACGGACACCACGCTCAGCCGGGTGCGCGCGACCAGCGCGACGAGCATCGCGGTGAGCACCAGGGTGTGGGCGCCGGCGGTCCCGACCGAGGCGCGCAGCGAGTCGCCGAGGGTGGCGCCGAGGACGCCGCCGGCCATGAGCCCGCCGAGCGCAGCGCGGTCGCCCCACCAGAGGTGCAGCGCCGTGGCGGCGGTGGCGATGATGGCCAGGGTGCCGAGCACGCGACCGATGGCGATGGGCCGCGTGGTGCGGCGAAACATCCGGACGGCGTTGACCGCGAGCGACCAGGGGATGAGCAGCGAGGCGGTGCCGAGGGCGGTGGCGAACACCTCCGCGACGCGGCGACCGACGGGACCAGCCCAGTCGGCCCCGCCGCGCGCGTCGAAGCTGAGGAGGGCCATCGCCGTGAGCGCCGCGAGCGCCGACAGGATGAGCCCCGCCACCTCGTGCCGCTTGGGCTGTGCCATCGGCGCCGCGTCGCGGCGGAGATTCATGGGCGGAGAGGCCATGCGCGCCATCAAGCACATTCGACCAGGGGAGCGGGAGATTCCTGCACGACGCTCCGCGATGCTGCGCTGTTGATTCTCCCGCGTGGTCGGTTAGGATCGCCCCGCAGTTCGCAGCCGCGGGGCTCTCAGGTACCCACGACCGCGGCGTGAGGAGACGATGCTGAATCGACGACGTGCCGCGGCACTGGCGGGATTGATGTTTGTCGCGGCGGGGTGTGGCGTCAACGACGACGACATCGAGCACTGGAAGCACACCCAGCGCGGCCCGCGGAAGATCATGACGGTGCTGGTCGGCTCGACCTACGCGCAGCCGCTCCGGGTGCACGCGGCGCGGGCGCTCGTGGAGATGAAGCACCCCAACGCCAACGGGCTCGACGTGCTCGCGCTGGCGATGCAGCAGGTGCCGGCGAGCGAGCGCGAGGCCATCGTGCACGCGCTGCTCCCCGAGTTGCAGCGCATGATGACCCCCGCCGCCGCGCCGGCGGGCCCGGTGGCCGCTCCGACGGAGCCGCAGATCAAGGCCAAGGACGCGGCGTACGTGCTGCTCCGTGGCGACGGCCGCTCCTCCTTCGCGAGCTCCGAAGACCGCGCCGCCCTCGCCAACCTCATCCTCGACTGGGTGCTCGCGGACTTCAACCAGCGCGCCCTCGCGGGCTCGTTCACCGCCGAGCAGATCGTCAACGCCGTCGGCCCCACCGCCGCCGAGCGCCTCACCCGCGCGCTCACCAGCGACGACAACGCCATCCCGGTCTCCGTGGAGATCGCGCGGCTCATCAACGTCGTCGGCACCCCGGCGGGCAAGCAGGCCGCGGTCGCGCAGCTCGTGCGCAACGCCACCGAGGTCGGCGGGGCGGGCGCCACCCAGCGCATGCGCGACAAGGCTCGCTCGCTGCTCACCAGCGGCGGGCGCACGGTCGACGAGGCGCGGGTCAACACCGCCGCCGAGCAGCTCCGCGGGCAGTACCTGACGGTGCTCTTCGAGGCGATCAAGACCCTGGGGCAGCCCAACGGCACCGCGTACCTGCTCACCGTCGCGAGCGACGCCGCGGCGCCCATCGAGCGCCGCCGCGCGTCCCTCACCGCGATGACCGGCAGCGTGACGGCGGCCAACATCCCCGGGCTCCTGGCGATCATCAACGCCTGCCCCGCGGGCACCCCCGTCGGCGGCGCGCAGTGCGACGTCGACCTGCGCGGCCTCGCGGTCGACCGCATCGGCGAGACCCGCAGCCGCGAGGTCATTCCGACGCTCTTCACCCTCTTCGACCAGGCCAACGGCGTCGCTTCGGACATGAGCTTCACCATCCGCTGGAAGCTCGGCGAGGCCATCCTGCGGCTCGGCGGCGCCGGGGTGCTGTCGGACTTCATGAGCCACCTCTCGGCCTCGCGCTCGGCGCCCTTCGCGGGCTTCACCTTCGCGGAGATCAGCGGCGAGGCGCAGGCCATCGGGGACATCTCGCCGCCGCCGCGCGAGGCCCTCCGGGGCTTCACCGCCACGTCGCAGGCGCAGCCGGTGCGGCTGCTGGCGATGATGTTCCTGGGCATCAAGGGTGAAGAGCGCGACCTGGCGCTGTTGCAGTCGTTCGCGGGAGACGCGACGGCGGTGACGGGCGAGGGCTGGGGCGACGCGCACCTCACCACCGTGGGCGCGGTGGCAACCCGCGCGAAGGAAAACCTCCAGCAGGCGCTGCGCTCGGCACAGCAGGCGCCCGCCAACGGCGCGCCGGCGCAACCGTAAGGGCTCATCATGGGCGGCGATCCGCAAAGCAAGAACCCCCGGCAATTCAACTGCCGGGAGTACCTCTGGGAAACCTTCGAGCAGATGTCGCAGGAGCTCGACGTCACGCTCGACTACCTCATCAACGAGTCGATGCGGCAGTACGCTCGCAGCCGCGAGCGCGGCGGCCCGCTGGTCGATCAGCCCGAGCAGCCCGAGCGCCTCAACGCGGGAATGGGCGGGTTCCGTCCGCAGATGCCCGGGATGGGTCAGCCGCAGGGGATGCCCGGGATGGGTCAGCCTCAGGGGATGCCGCAGCGCCCGGGGATGCCCGGGATGGGTCAGCCGCAGCCGCAGCGCCCGGGGATGCCCGGGATGGGTCAGCCGCAGGGGATGCCCGGGCAGTCGGCCCAGCGGCTCCCTTCGATGTCACCCGGCGGCCAGTTGGGGCAGATGCCGCAGCGTCCGGGGATGCCCACCGGGCCGACGATGCAGCAGCCGCCGCAGCGTCCTGGGATGCCCGGCATGACCAACCCGATGCAGCAGCCGCAGCGTCCTGGGATGCCCGGCATGCCCGGGATGGGACAGCCGCAGCAGCCGCCGCCGCCTCAGCCGCCGCCGCAGCGACCGCCGCCGCCGCAGCCCCAGGCGCCGCAGCCTCCGGCGCGCCCGTCGACGCAGGGGCGCACGCTCATCGCGCTCTTCGAGGGGCAGCAGTACCCGGTGACCAAGGACGAGTTCGTCATCGGCCGCGGGCAGAAGACCACCGACCTGACCATCCGCGACTCCAACGTCTCGCGGCGGCACGCCAGCGTCGTGCTTTACAACGGCCAGTATTGGATCGTCGATCAGCAGAGCACCAACGGCATCGACTACCAGGGCGGCAAGGTCGACCGGAAGGTGATCGAGGACGGCGACTCGTACCGAATCTGCGACCACGAGATCCAGTTCGTCTACCGCTGAGACCACCGGGAGGGCTTCGAAGCCCTACGGTGAGCATGGACCCGCGTGGTTCGATCGGTGTAACGTCCGATGGCGGGCCGTCGTCCGTCGTCGCGGTGGATGGGACATGACCGAAGATCCAAACCGAAAGACCTACCGGCAGTTCCAGTGCAGGGACTACCTCTGGGATACCTACGAGCAGATGTCGCGAGAGCTCGAGTGCTCGGTCGACTACCTGATCAATGAAGCGATGCGCCACTACGCGCGCACCCAGGGCAAGGCCCAGCCTGGCGGCGCCGCTCCCCCGCAGCCCATGGGCCGCCCCGGGATGCCCACCGGAGCGCCGCCGAGCGGCCGCGCCGGCATGGGCACCGGGGCGCCGCTCCCGGGCATGAACGGCATGCGCCAGCCGGTGCCCTCGCCGGTCGGAGCCCCGTCGATGAACGGCCGCCCGATGGGCGCGTACCCCAACCAGGCCCCCGCGCAGCGCATGCCTCCGATGGCCCAGCAGCGGCCGCCCGCCCCGATGGCTCCCCCGAGCGGCGGCGTGCTCATGGCCGTCTTCGAGGGCCAGCGCTACCCGATCACCAAGGACGAGTTCTTCATAGGCCGCTCCAACAAGAGCTGCGACCTGATCGTGAAGGACCCCAACGTCTCCAGGCAGCACGCCCGCATCGTGCGCCACCAGGGCCAGTTCTGGATGGTCGACATGGGCAGCACCAACGGCATCGAGTACCAGGGCGGCCGCGTCGACCGCCGCCCCATCGCCGAGGGCGACGTCTTCCGCATCTGCGATCACGAGATCGTCTTCACCTACCGCTGACCTCCGCCGCGGGCGCATCACCTGCGACAAGCAATCCCCTTGTCACGGGTGCGACCTCCCGTGGAGACTCCGCGCCATGCGTCGTCCTGCATGGTGGTTGGCAGTCCTGATCCCTGGTTCCTTGATGGCCTGCTCGTCGGCGTCGACGACCACCGACGCGGCGGTCCCGTCTGATCGCGGGCCCTCCGCCGACGCCGACGCAGCCGACGCGAGCGACGCCGCGCCTCCGGTCGATGGCGCGACGCTCTGCGAGGAGGAGCCCCCGACGCGCGAGTCGCTGAGCCCCACCGCCCTCTACCTCACCCCCGGCGCGCGCGCGGCCCTCACGCTGCGCATCGGCCGCGACCGCTGCGCGCCGATCGCGCTACCGTCGAGCTCCGCCGCGGCGGGCGTCGCCACGGTGGGCGGCGCCTCGGTGACCGTCGCGGCGGGGGCCTCCACGGCGACCGTCGACGTCACGGCCGTCGCGCCGGGCACCTCGGTGGTGACCGTCGGCGCGGCCACGGTGACGGTGACGGTGCTCGACCCGGCGCTGCCGTCGTGCGCCCCCACGACGCCTTCGTCCCGCGGGATGCTGCGCGCGGGCCAGACCGTGCGGGGCGCGAGCGGAGGGCCGCTGGAGCTGGTGACGGTGGGCCTCCCGATGGCGGCGACGGAGGTCTCGCCCCTCGAGGTCGAGCTCGCGTGCGCGGCCGATCAGGTGCCCGAGGGCTTCTCGGCCATCGGCCCCGCGGTGCGCTTCAACCCGGGGACGACGAAGCTGATGAGGGAGATCCCCTTCACGCTGCCGGTCAACGCCGCGCGCGTGCCGCCGGGCTTCGAGATGCAGGTGCAGCTCGCCTACACGGCGCCAGGGTTTCGCGCGCCGCGCATCGTGCCGGTGGCGGACGTGCACCTCACCAACGACGGCCGCGCGGTGACCTTCGAGGCCCCGAGGCTCGGCACCTGGCAGCCGGTGATCCGCACCGGGCTGGGCACCCGCCGCACCCGGCAGCGGTTTACCTTCCACAGTATTCTGGGCGCCTCCATGGGCTCGGCGGGCGCGGGCATGATCGGCATGCGCAACCTCGACCTCTTCGACTTCATCGCCCCCCTCGGCGGCCCGGTCGACTGGAACTACCTCGGCCATTACATCCAGAACTGGCACATGGGCGGGTTCTGCACGGCGGCGCAGCGCGCGGCCGACCCGGCCGGCTGTGCGATGGGCTCGAGCGTCGACCGCACGCCCCCCTCGGGCGACCTCTACGAGCGCCGGCAGCACTTCGAGGAGTGGTTCTTCCCCGACGGGTGGGAGGGCCAGGGCGGCACCTTCGATCGGATGTCGTACATCCAGATCTTCCGCGACCTCACGAGGATGTTCGGCAACGCGGTGACGCCTCCGGGGATGACCGGCGTGCTGCCGAGGGGCGTGCCCGACACGGAGCTCACCCGCTCGGACAGCGCCCGCTGCGCGACCCCGGTCACGCTCACCAACTACTACGACCGGGAGTACAACCCCGACGGCTCGCTGCCGGTGGTGACCTTCTGCGACGGGACGCACGCGCCCGGGCGCTCGGGGCGCTGGGACGGCGCCCGAGGCAACTTCCCGATGGAGGTGTCGCTCGCGGTGGACGTCAACCGCAACGGGCGGCGCGACGCGGGCGAGCCCGTGCTCCGGCGCTTCTTCGAGGCCTTCCAGGACACGGGCACCGACGGGCGCGCGTCGGCGGACGAGCCGGGCTTCAACGCCATGACCAACCCCGACCCCGCGCAGGACGACTACGACCGGCAGTTCAACCCGAGCGGCACCGAGGGGAACTTCAGCCGCGAGGAGGGCGAGGCCTTCGACGACCGCGGCATCGACGGCGTGGCCTGCCCGACGGGCGAGACCTGCCCCTACGACGTCGGCGAGGGCAACGGCCGCTGGGACCAGAACCCCGGCTGGGAGCGCTTCTCCCAGGTGAACCCGCGCAACCTCGCCGCCCGCACCGCCACCGCCGCGCAGCTCGCCCGGGTGGGCATCTGGACCGACGGCGGCGTGCACGACCTCTTCAACTTCGCGACGGTGTCCAACCACTTCGTCGGCGCCCTCGCGCAGCGCGGCCTGCCGGTGCACTACTACAACAACTTCGCCTCGCTCGGCGCCGACCGGCTGCCGGAGTCGCCCTTCCCGCACGACCTCGTGGACTACGCGCACATGCCGAGCCACGTGATGCTCCGCTACGGCAACCCCGACGCCACCATGACCGAGCTGGTCAACGGCGACGGCGGCCACGTCGGGACCATCCCCCAGATCACCAGCCGGCTCTACACCTCGCTCTTCTGGATGGCCGCGCGATGGCCCGGCGGCGACCGCCGCGCGGCGCGCTACTCCACCGAGTTCGACAACGCCGGGCGCTGCTCCAACGGGTACTTCTGCACCTTCGACTTCCGCTCCGACCGCTCCGGTCGCAACGGTCCGGTGAGCGTGTACCTGCCGCCGGGCTACCACGACCCGGAGAACGCCAACGTGCGCTACCCCGTGGTCTACTTCCTCCACGGCTACGGCCAGCAGCCCTCCGACCTCGTGGCCACCGGGCTCATCGTCGGCAACTTCATGGCCCTCAGCAGCATCCCCTCCTGGCGGCGGCCGCAGAAGTTCATCATGGTGTTCCCGGACGGGCGCTGCCGCCCGCAGGACAACTGCCTGCGGGGGACCTTCTATACCGACTCCCCCGTCGGTAGCGCCCAGATGGAGACCTACTTCCTCGACCTCTACCAGTACATCGACCGCAGCTACCGAGTGCGCATGCCCGAGGAGGTCGAGGTCGTCGACTGAACCTTTTCCTCCGACCGGGTGTCGATGCAGGACACCACCGATGACCAGGCACCCCGCCCCCCTCCTCGCCTCCGCCCTCTCGATCCTCCTCGCCAGCTCCGGCGCCTCCGCGCAGACCGCCGTGGAGCTCTTCGAGCGCGGCGCCGCGCGCCTCACCCTCGACGGGCTCATCCGCGAGTGGTCGGGCTTCGGCCAGCTCCGCGCCGTCGACGACCGATCGAGCGTCACCGCCGGCCTCGCCTCGTGGCGCGGCAGCGACGACGCCTCCTTCGGCTACGCCCTCGCCCGCGACGACGACGGCCTCTGGATCGCCGCGGAGGTGCGCGACGACACCCTCGTCCGCTCCGCCGCGCACGCCGACGCCGACGACCACCTCAGCGTCGCCCTCGCGGTCACCACCCCGGAGGGCCGCACCATCGCCTACGAGCTCGACCTCTACCCGGGAGAGCCCGGCTCCTTCCCCGGGGCGGTGCGCCTCCGCGTCGGAGGCCGAGGGGCCGTCGCTCGCGCGGAGATCGTCGAGGCCCCGCTGCCCGACCGCGTGGGCTTCACCCTCGAGGCCCGCATCCCCTGGAGCGCCATCCCCGAGGTGCGCGCCCGCCTCGCGTCCCTTCGGGCGAGGGTCGCCTACGCCGACGCCGACGCTCCCCGACGCGCCTCCGCCGACTCGGTGATCGCCACCGGCCCTGGCGACGGGGCCCACCCCGAGGCGATGCCCCTCGCCGTGGGCGCCAGCGCCCCGCCCGCGCCCAGCGCGCTGCTCGACCGGTTTCGCTCGGAGCACGGGGTGACCGCGCCGGCCCGACTCGACCGCACCGTCGACCTCGCGGGAGACCCGAGGCCCGAGCGGGTGGTGGTGTTCCCAGGCTACGTGGTGGCCCTCGGGCCGGGCGTGGCGCAGGGCACCGCGTACGCCTTCATCCGCCTGCCCGCCCGCAACAACGACGACCTGCTCGACGTGACCGTGCGCGATCTTACCGGCGACGGTAAGAGCGAGGTGGTGCTGCGCCAGCGCGCGGGCACCGAAGGCGGCTTCACCCGCGAGCTGCTCACGGTCTACCGCGTCGACGAGGGGGGAAACCTCCAGCAGGTGTTCACCCACGAGGTGGGGCGCGCCCAGGGAGCCAGCCGGCTGAGCGACCGGGTGTCGTACGAGCCCTCGGGGCTGCGCATCGAGGCCGGTACGCCGGTGGGATTCACCGCCGCCACGTGGCCCTCGGCGACCGAGGCCGGCGTGGAGGCCCCGCTCACCCCGTGGAGCGCCGACCGGGAGAGGGTCTTCGCCTGGAGCCCCGGCGCGCGGACCTTCACCCTCGCGAGGAGCGAGCGCAACGCGCCCGTCGCAGCAGCGGCGGCGACGGCGATTACCCCGGCGGGTAATGCCCCGGGCCCGGCTCCCCTCGCGGCGGACCTCGACGGGGTGCTGCGGCTCTTCCGTCAGCGGGAGAGCCTCCCCGAGGGCGCCGCGCCGTCGCACCGGGCGAGCGGCGACGTGGCCGAGGACGCCACCGCCGAGGAGGTGCTGGTCTTCGGTCGGACGCTGGTGGTGGTGGGCCCGCGCTTCTACGGCGGGCGGTCGTACTACTCGGTCGCGCTGCCGCTGGCCGAGGGCGACGCGGTGCTCGACCTGCGACTGGCCGACCTTACCGGGGACGGTAAGCGCGAGGCGGTGCTGCGGGTGCGACGCGCGGTCACCGCGCAGGTGCAGGGCGCCGCGGTGAGCTCGCAGCGGGAGATGATCCTCGGCTACACGGTGACCGGAGAGCGGCGGGGGAGGGTCTTCGCCGCGGAAGTCGCGAGGCGCGTGGGCGACCACGCGGTGGTCAACGAGGTGGGCGCTCTCGGCAACGGCTCGGTCACGCTGCGCAGCGGCTCGGCGCAGGGATGGACCGCCGCGACCTACCCCTTCCACGACGCGCCGCCGCAGGGCTTCTTCCCGCTGCTTCTGCCCTGGGAGCCCGCGCAGCGGCAGGTCACCTACCGCTGGGCGGGGAGCGCCTTCGAGCGGGCGCCGTGAGGGTCGCGCTCGCGCTGGGCTGGGCGCTGCTGGTCGGCTGCGGTCGCACGGTGAGCCCGGAGCCCGCGGTCGACGGAGGCGCGGCGGAGGTGATGGAGGAGCCCGGCTGCGCGGCGGACGCGGAGTGCGACGACGACGTGGCGTGCACCGCCGACCGCTGCGTGGACGCTCGCTGCGTGCGCGTCGCGGTGCCCTCTCGCTGTGGCGACGGGACGGTGTGCGACGCGCTCCGGGGCTGCGTCGACCCGCGCTGCCGCGACGGGGGATCGACCTGCGAGGCGGACGGCGGCGTGGCCTGCGTCGACCTCGGCGCGTCGACCACGGACTGCGGCCGCTGCGGCGTGCGCTGCCGGGTGGGGGACGTGTGCGACCGGGGGGCGTGCGTCCCGCCGCTGCGAGGGCCGAGCGCGCGGTGCCGGAGGGCGAGCGACTGCCGGGAGCCCTTCGCCTGCGACGCCGACGTGGGCGGGGTGTGCTCGCTCCCCTGCGACCCCAACGACCCCGGGGCGGCCGCGTGCGGGGCGGGGGCGACCTGCCTCTCGCTCGACGGGGAGATGGGGCGGTGCCTGAGGGCGTGCGACCCGAGGGAGCGCACGGTCAACCGGGGCGCCTGCTCGTCGGGCCAGGTGTGCACCGCGCTCTGGCTCACCAACGACCTCAGCCGGCTGGGAGAGGCCGCGTGCGTGGGCTTCTGCCAGAGCGACCTCGACTGCCAGGGCGACCCCCGGGGAGGGCGGTGCAGCCTGCGCACCGGGGCCTGCGGGGCGCGCGCGGACGACAGCCGCATGGCCGTCGACGGGACGCTCTGCGACGCCAGCGCCCTCGACCCGGCGGGCCGCAGCCTGCGCTGCCGCGGGTACTGCGCCCGGGTGGGCACCGGGAGCGTGGGGCTCTGCGCCAGCCTGATCGAGCGCTCGACGCGCCAGCGCTGCTACGACGACCCGGCGACGATGACGCCGCTCGGCCCGGTGGGGGCCGACAACCTCGGGCTGTGCGTCTACCGCGCCTGCATCGACGGCTGCGCCTGCGCGGGCGGCGCCGCGTGCATCTACCCCGAGGACCGCGAGGGCCGACCCCAGCCGGGGCCCACGCGCTATTGCCTCCCGCCGACGCGCTCCCAGCCCGTGGGGGCCGCCTGCCCTACGCGCTGAGCGACGATGGAGCGCCGCGGCCGACGGGCTCTGCGATAGGCTCGCGGCCATGCAGCATCCGGTTGATCTGACCCAGCTCCCCGAAGGCGCGCGCAAGGTGCTCGCCGGCCCCGCACCGCTGAAGATGATGGCCGCGCGAGGCATGGCGCCGCTGCCCCCGGTGGCGATGATGTGCGCGCTCTACGGGCTCGCGTGGAGCGACGACGCGGGCCTGCGAGACGCGGCCACGAAGACCCTGCTGGGGCTCCCCGAGGCGGTGGTGGGCGCGGCGCTCGGGGCGCCGGAGTTTCCCGCGGCGGTGCTCGACGACTTCGCCGCGAGGGCGGTGGGAAACCGCGCCTACGTCGAGCGCGTGGTGCGCCACCCCAACGCGGCCGGGGAGACCGTCGCCCGCATCGCCCGCACCTGCGACGAGGCGCTCTCGGAGACCATCGCGCAGAACGAGCAGCGGCTGCTCTCTTCGCCGGAGATCATCGAGGCGCTCTACCTCAACCCCGCGACCCGCATGTCGACCTCCGACCGCATCGTGGAGTTCGCCGCGCGCAACGGGCTGAAGGTGAGCATCCCGGGCTTCGAGCAGATCGTCGCCGCGCTCAAGAACCAGGTGATCCCGCCCCCGAGCGAGGTGCCGCTGGAGCGCGACGCGGCCTTCGTCGTCGCGCTGGAGGAGGCGCGGGAGTTCAGCCTCGACGACATCGAGGAGGACGACGACGGCGAGCTGCGGGTGAAGGAGGGCGCCCGCAAGGCCGAGAAGAAGCTCGAGGACATGAACGTGACGGAGAAGATCCGCACGGCGATGCTGGGCAACGCGCTGCAGCGCTCGCTGCTCATCCGCTCGACCAACCGCCTGGTGGCGGCGGCGGTGCTCGACTCGCCGAAGATCGGCGACGACGAGATCATCAAGATCGCCGCGAGCCGCGCGGTGAGCGACGACATCCTCCGGCGCATCTCGAGCCGCGGTCCGTGGCTCAGGCTCTACGAGGTGAAGCTCAACCTGGTGAGCAACCCGAAGACGCCGGTGGGCGAGGCGATGAAGCTGATCGTGCACCTGCGCGAGAGCGACATGAAGCGCGTCGCGGCCAGCAAGAACGTCTCGGCGGCGGTGCGCACCGCGGCCAACAACCACCTCAAGAAGCGGAAGTAGGCCTTCAGGTCGACGCGCGGCCTCGGGCGAAGAAGGACACCACCGCCAGGGCGAGGGCGACGAAGAACAGGATCTTCGCGGCGCCCGCAGCGCCCGCGGCGATTCCGCCGAAGCCGAAGACCGCGGCGATGATGGCGATGACGAAGAAGACGACGGCGTAGTGCATCATTGGTGGTCTCTCCTGGTGATGGGCCTCAGGCGACCCGTCGGGGCGCCATGCGATGGAGGAGAGGAGCAGGATGCGGGCCGGGGGATGGTGCGCCGCGCCGCGCACGAGGCACCGGGTGCGTCAGAGCGTCTTGTGACGGGAGCGCCCCGAGGGGGCGTTGGCGTCGGGTGCGCCGTCGCTCGGCGGGGGCCTCGCGGGAGAGCATGAACTCGCCGCCCAGCCAGGCCACCAGCGCGCCCATGGCGAGCGCGAGCAGGTCGACCGCGAGCAGGGAGGCCGAGGGCGTCGCGATGCCCACGCTGGCGCGCATGAACGCGATCAGCACCAGCAGCACGAGGGGCGCGTGGGCCAGCTTGGCGTAGTCAGAGCGGTCGGGCTGGTGGCGGGTGTTCACGGGACCTTCGGTGCTCCTTCGCGGTGCGCTCGTGGGAGGGAGGGGGGGGCCTCGGCGGCACTCATCGCAGTGCATCCCTCGCGCCGCCAGAAAGCGTCGAAGAGCGCGGGGAAGACCGCTGGGGCGCCTCGCCACAGGCGTGGCGTAGATGTGTAGGACGGGGGGAGGAAGGCCTCCGCGCCCGGTGCTAGAGAGCCTCCATCCCCCTCCGATGAAGACCGCGATCTCTCTCTCAGGCCTCGTGTTCGTCCATGGCTGCGCCTCCGCTCCGGCGCCGGTCCCGAGACCGCAGCCGGTGGCTGCCCCGCCGGTTCGGGTCGCGGAGGTGGCGCCCGAGCCTGCGTCGACGGCGTTCACGGCCTCGGCGGAGGACACCGCCGCGTGGGTCCACGCGCGCACGCTGCTCGACTTCAACGCCCGCGCCCACTTCGGCGGCGGCCGCCTCGCCAGCGGGTTCTCGCCCGACCCGTGGACCTTCCCGCTCACCGCGGGGGGCGGTCGCAACCTGATCAACGTCGCCGACCTGGGCATCCGCGACGGCGTGAGCGGCGAGCGCTGCGGCCGGGCCTTCGTCACCCGCCGACCGGACTTCCACTTCGACCTCGCCGAGGGCGCGGCGCTACCGCTGCTGCGCTTCTATGTGCTCACGGAGAACAGCTCCGACGCCACGCTGATGATCAACGAGCCGGGCGGTCGGTGGCGCTGCAACGACGACCACCACCGCGAGGCCTGGGGCAACCGCCTCACGCCGGCCATCGACTTCACCAACCCGCTGCCGGGGCGGTACGATCTCTGGGTGGGCACCTTCGAGGCCTCGATGCGCAACGCGGCGACGCTGCACATCACCGGGCACGAGGCCAACCACCCCTGAGCGGACGCGCCCGGCACGACCCCTCAGGGGTTGTTGCGCGCGCACATCGTGGCCGGGCCGTAGAGCGTCATGCAGTCCTGGTAGGGGTAGGCCATCGGAGCGCAGGTGATGCGCGCGGTGGGGGTGCTCTCCACGCAGGCGAAGAGCGCGTTGAGCTGGCTCGTGCAGGCTGACGGGAAGCGGCCCAGGTCGCTGGCGCACATGTTGGTGCAGCCGCTCTGGGCGTTGGTGCAGCCGGGGACCGTCCCGAGCCGGCGGCAGAGCCGGGCGCAGGAGAAGCCCTCCGGGGCGCCGAGGTCCGCGGGCGCGATCGGGACGTCGCCCGCCGAGGGAGCGTCGTCGAGGGCCGGGAGCTCCTGGATGGCCCCGGAGTCGGCGGGGATGGACCCACGGTTGTAGGAGCTGCACGCCCCCGCGCCGAGGGCGGCGAGCAGCGCGAGCCGGATGCTCCAGGTCGTCACGTCAGAACCTCCCGCCGCAGACGAGTCCGTGATGGCCTGGGCTGGGCGCGCAGCCCAGCGCGTGGAGGGGCGCCCAGCGCGTGGAGACGTACCAGGCCACCGCCCCTGCGGCCGTGAGCGCCGCGCCCGCGACGAAGCCGGTGATCGAGACCGCGGTCGCCGTCTCCGCCCGGTTGTACTGCGCGGAGCAGTCGCGGCCGCTGGAGGTCAGCACCAGCGGCCCCTCGGAGACCAGCTCGCAGCCGTTGTCGTTGAAGGTGCCGACCGCGCTCTCGCGGAGGCCGAGCGCGATCGCTCCGGTGAGGATGCCGGCGCCGCCCAGGACGAAGCCCGTGGTCGCGAGGGTCTCCCAGGTCGCCCTCCGCTCGGCCCGCGCGCTGCGCGCCTGAGGGTCGATCACCGGCGCGGGGGGCTCCGCCGGGCCGGGCTCGATCAGGGGCGCGATCGGCGGCGAAGGCGGGGGCGGCACCGTGGCCTCGGGGGAGAGCTCGACGTCGACGGCGGTCACCTCCATCCCAGGGCGCACGGTGACGGTGCGACGCGCGGTGACGTAGCCGGGGGAGCGCAGCTCGAGGTCGATGGTTCCGGCAGGGACGCGGACGTGAAGCGGGCGCCCCGTGGTGGTGGTGGCCACGCGCTGCCCGGCGATGGAGAGCTCCGTCCCGGGGACGTTGGCGCTCACCGTGAGGCTGCCCAGGTGGGACCTCACGGTCGACAGCGCCGCGTCGAGGCTGGCGCGGTTCTGCGCCACCCAGGCGTCGCTCGAGGCCAGCGCCCGCTGGAGGTGCTCCTCGGCCTCGGCCCAGCGCGAGAGGGCGCCCTCCGCGAGGGCCATGCGAGCGAGCGCCCTCACCTCGCCGGTGCGCTCATACAGCCCTCGGAACACCTCCAGCGCCTCGGCGTCACGGTGCTCGTTGCGGAGCGCGATGCCCCGCTGGTGCTCGGCCTCGGGGTCGATCGTCTGCGCCTGGGCCGCGCCGGCGAGGCCGAGGGTGATCATGCCTGCGAGGAGCGCGCGTCTAGACATTGGGGATGCCTCTCGCCGGGGGCGCCGCGCTGGGGAAGGGATCGCCCGCGGGGTGCAGCGTTCGGCGGCGGGGTCGGGCGTGGGGGTGCGGCGGGGCTCCTGCGTCGGGCAGCACCGGGGGCGCGGCGACGACCGCGGGCGGAGACGGAGCGATCGGGAGCTGCGCGGCGGGAGGAGGCGCGGGCTCGGGCGGGGGCAGGGGGTCGGGCGCGGTGATGGCGGTGACCGGGGGCGCCTCGGGCTGCGGGGAGGGGGTCGAGGGCGACCGGGCAGCGAGGAAGGCGACGGTCGAGAGCAGCGCCACCCCTGCGGCCAGCGCGGGCCAGAGCATCCGCCGGGAGGCGGTCGGGGGGGCCGGGGCGGCCTGGAGGTCGGAGTACCGCGGGGGCCTCGCGACGCCCCGCTTCGTCGAGACCGAGCGAGGGGGCAGGGCCTCCTCGGGATCGGGCTCGAGCCTCGGCACCGAGCGGGGATCGAAGAGCGGGGCGGAGGAGTTCTCGGCGCGCAGCGTGGGCGCGAGGTGGATGGGGCGGGAGACCTTCGGGGCGTGGGGGGCGAACTCCCCGCTCCAGGTGGCGCGCACCGGCTCCGAGGCGAAGGGCAGGAGGGCGGCGGCGAGGGCGCGCACCGAGCTGAAGCGCTGGGCGGGGTCGCGGGTGAGGGCGCGCATCACCACGGCGTCGAGCGCGGGAGGGATCGACGGGCGGCGCGACGAGGGCGGCGCGATGTCGGCCGCGGTGATCTCGAAGAGGATCTGCAGCACCGGGCCCTCCCTCCACGGGCGCGCGCCGGTGAGGCACTCGTAGAGGATCACCCCGAGGGCCCACTGGTCGCTGCGCACGTCGATGGCGCTCGCGTCCATCGCCTGCTCTGGCGAGGTGTAGTGGGGCGTGCCGAGGAAGGTGCGGGTCTCGGTGCGGGCGACGTTGGCGTCCCGGTCGAGCACCTTCACGATGCCGAAATCGAGGAGCTTCGGCACCACGGCGCCGGGCCTCGGCGTGGCGAGGAAGATGTTGGCGGGCTTGAGGTCGCGGTGGACGATGCCCGCGTCGTGCACCGCCGCCACGGCCGAGAGCACGGGCAGCAGCGTGTCGACGGTGTCGACCGGGGAGAGCACCCGCTGGCGCTCGAGGCACGCGTCGAGGGCCTCGCCGTGGAGGCGCTCCATCGCGATGAAGGGCACTCCCTCCTCGCTGCCGATGTCGAAGACCGTGCAGATGTGCGGGTGCGTGATGCTCGCGGCGATCTGCGCCTCCCTCACGAAGCGGCCGACGAGCCGGTGGTCGGCGCGGGCGACCTCGTGCAGCACCTTGAGCGCGACCGGTCGCTGCAGCGGCTCGAGCTGCACGGCGTCGTAGACGGCCCCGAAGGCCCCGCGGCCCAGGAGCCGGCGCACCTGGTAGCGGCCGAAGCGCGTGCCCGCGGGGAGCACGTCGTCGGCGTCGCTGCCGTCGGACTCCATGGTCTCCGCGGCGTTGTCTGGTGAAAGACGATCCATCGATTAGCCCGGAGGTCCCGTCGGCGACCATAACACGACCCTCGCGGGGCGCCGCCGAGCCTGGTCCATGGGCCATGACCGCCGCCGTGGCGGCGCTGACGGTGCATTCGGTCGCGGCGCGAGGGCCTCGATTCCGCTACCCTCCGGCCCGTGATCAACTGGCTCGCCCGCTCGGCGATGGTGACGTTCTACCCCCGCTCCGAACAGTTTCCCGGCATCGACGAGATGCCCCTCGACGAGTACCTCGCGCGCTTCAAACGCGAGTCGGCCCCGCTCATGTGGGCGGGCTTCGTCCTCGGGACGCTGTTCTTCCACCTCACGCCGCTCTTCACGGTGTTCATCCCGCTGCCGGCCTTCGCGCTGTCGGCCGCGACGAGGGAGCGGCACGCGCAGCGGCTCTCGTCACACCGGATCTACTACGTGCGTCAGCCGGTCTTCCTGCTGAAGATGATCGCGGGGCTGCTCTGGGGCGCCGACCCGGCGGTGCGCTCCAGGCTGGGCCTCGCGCCCTACCCCGCCGACCCGGGCACCTGGAGGCGCTCATGACCCACATCGCCTTCCGGGAGGAAGACCTCTCGCTGGAGGTCGACTACGTGGTCGTGGGCTCCGGCGCGGGCGGGGCGACGGCGGCCAACGAGCTGGCCCGCGGCGGGGCGACGGTGGCGCTGATCGAGGCCGGTCCGTGGCGAGACCCGGAGGACTATCCCTCGTCGACCTACGGCGCCATGCGCGACGTCTTCGACGACTGGGGCGTCGGCATCGCGCGCGGCCGAGCCCTCTGGCCCATCGTGCAGGCCTCCTGCGTGGGCGGCACCACGGTGATCAACTGCGCGATCTGCGTCCGCACCCCGGAGGACGTCATGCTCCAGTGGGAGCGGGACCTCGGCGTCGGCAACAAGGCCTGGCGCGACGCCCTCTGGAAGCACCAGGACAAGCTGGAGGTCGAGCTCTGCGCGGAGGTGGTCCCTCCCGCGGCGGCCGGGCGATCGAGCCTGCTCGCGGCCAAGGGGGCCGAGGCGGTGCGCTACGACGGCCACCCGATGACCCGCTACGTGAAGGGCTGCGTGGGCTCGGGCCAGTGCCTCCAGGGGTGCAAGCAGCTCAAGAAGCAGAGCCTCAACCTGCAGTTCGTCCCCGAGGTGATGGCCCTCGGGGGCACCGTGCTCTCGTGCGCCCCGGCCGAGCGGGTGCTGCTGGAGGGGCGCCGCGCGGTGGGCGTCTCCGGGCGCTTCCGTGAGCCGGTCACGCGTCGCAAGGGAGGACGCTACACGGTGAGGGCGCGCAAGGCCGTGGTCGTGGCGGCGAGCGTCACCCGCACGGCGCCGCTGCTGATGGCGAGCGGGGTCAAGCACCCGCTGCTGGGACGGGGGTTTCGCGCGCACCCGGGCACCGGCGTGTTCGGCGTCTACGACCACGACGTCGACATGAACGTCGGCGCCACGCAGGGCTGGGCCTCGGTGCAGTACCGCATCGAGCCCGGGATGAAGGTCGAGACCCTCTCGATCCCGCCGGAGATGGTCGCCTCGCGCCTCGCCGGAGCGGGCAAGGAGCTCGTCGCCCGCATGGGCGACTACCGCCGCATGGCGATGTGGGTGGTGGCCGTGCGCGCCGAGGCCGTGGGGCGCATCAAGCGCGGGCTCCTCGGGGAGGTGAGCGTGGACTACAGCTTCGCTCGGCCCGACATGGAGCGACTGCGCAAGGGCCTCGCGCTGCTGGCCCGCACCCACTTCGCCGCGGGCGCGGTCAGGGTGCTCCCGGGCATCTACGGCCTGCCCTACGAGATCGGCCCCGACCAGGTCGACCTCATCGAGAACGGCCCGCTCGACCCGAGGTCGTACATCCTCATCTCGTCCCACCTCTTCGGCGGCGCCACCATGGACAAGGACCCCACCCGCGGCGTGTGCGACGAGTACGGCCGCGTGCACGGCTACGAGGGCCTGGTGGTGGCCGACGCGTCGGTCATCCCGACGACGCTCGGGGTCAACCCCCAGCACACCATCATGGCCCTCGCCCGCTCCTTCGCCGACCGCCTGCTCGACGCCTGATCTACGGGACGCAGGTGAGCGTCGCGAGGTCGCAGCGCAGGCCCGCGTCGCACTCCGCCGCGCCGCCTGCGCCACGGCGGCACCGGGCGCCCATCGCCCCGACCGCGCCCTCGGCCTGGCACCCGGCCTCGCAGCGCGCGCCGGGCGGGCAGCGCAGCCGGTCGCCGCAGACGCCCGCGGCGGCGCTCGGGGCCGCGAGGCACACGCCGCCGACGCATCGGTGGCCCGCGTCGCAGGGGCCCGGCGCCCCGGAGCGGCAGGGGCCGCCGTCGCGACCGATGGGGTGGCAGGCGTAGGCGCCCGCCGCGGTCGGGACGCAGCGGGAGCCCTCGTCGCAGATCACGTTGCTGTACACGTCGCGCTGCGGGCACTGCCCGACCACCAGGCAGACGTGCTCCCGGCAGGCGGTGCCTCGCGGGCAGTCCTGCTCGTCGACGCAGCCGAGGGAGGGCGCGGCGACCTCGCAGCGGCGGGTGTCCGACGGGCAGACGAGGCCCGCCGCGCAGTCCTGGCCGGTGCACATCCCGCCGAGCGCCACCGCCGGGGCGCAGGCCCGGTTGACGCAGCGCTGGCCCTCCGGGCAGCGGTCGCCGCGGGTGGTGCATCGGCCCGTCGGGGGTTCGGCGCAGCGGCCGTCGACGCACGCGAGCCCGGCGTTGCAGACGCGGTCGTCGTCGCAGGTCTCGGCGGCCGCGCGGGTGCGGCGGCAGAACTGCTCGACGCAGCGCAGCCCCGCCATGCAGGGCAGCGGCTGCCCGACGGACGATCCGCAGCGGGTGCCCTCGGAGCCCGGCGCGGTGCAGACCGAGCGGCCCGAGGCGTCGGGCGCGCAGACGCCTCCGCTGGCGCAGTACGAGGTGGCGTCGCAGGGCGCCCCCGCGGCGGTCTCCTGCACGCAGATGGCGCGGCCGTCGACGGTGCGGCAGGTGAGGGACGCGTCGCAGGCGTTGCCCTCGCGGCATCCGCCGTGGAGGGTGCCGAGCGCGACGCAGCGGCTCTCGGAGACGGGGGTGCGCACGTGGCAGCTCGACCCGGCCGCGCAGCCGCGGTTCTGGCACGACTCGCCGATGGCCGCGGGGGCGTCGCAGGAGAAGCCGATGGCGCCGCAGACGAGCCCGGTGTCGCAGTCGCGGAGGGGGCCGCGGCACAGCCCCCCCTGGGCGCCGCGGGCCACGCAGGTCGGGGCCGCGGAGCCGACGGCGGTGCAGTCCGAGCGCGCCGGGCAGAGCTGCTCCCGGTCGGTGGTCGAGGGGGCGCAGGCCTGGCCGTAGGCGCTCTGCTCGACCATGCGCACCGCCACGCGGAGCGCGGGCACCGCGGTGGTGCGGACGCCGGCGCCGGCGTAGTTGAAGCTCCAGGCGAGGGCGATGTACTGCGTGCCCGCCTCGACGCGGAACTCGAACTCCGAGCGGGTGTGCTCGGGGTCGGTCTCGAAGGTGGCGACGGAGCACTCCCGGGCGGGCGCGTCCCAGGCGCAGCGCTCGACCCGGCGGGCCGAGAGGTAGGCGCTGGCGATCATCTCCTGGGTCCAGTCGGAGCGGTCGCGCTCGACGCGCATGCGGAGGATGCCCGCGCGAGGCGCCGTCCACTGCACCAGCGCGGCGTTGTAGACCGCCCCGCCGCAGGTCGGGATCGGGCTCAGCTGCTGCGCCTCCGAGGCGCGGGAGAACTCCACCCACCCGGCCGTCCCCTGCGGGGTGGTGACGCCGTCGCGGTCGAGGTCGAGCCTGGGTTCGAGCGAGCAGCTTCCCGAGGGGGCGTCCGTCGCCGGGGCGTCGGAGGCCGCGTCGCTCGCGGGCCCGGCGTCGGGGCCGGGGGTCGCGGGTGTCTCCGTGCATGCGGCCCCGAGGGAGAGCACCACGCAGCCGAGACCCCAAGCGCGTCGCCAATTCATGCGAGCGATCGTGCCGTCGTTCGAGCACCGTGGCAATCGACACCTTCGCGGCGACGGAGCTGACCCGCGCCCTCGGGGGCAAAGCTCCGCACTTCCGGCGCCCGTCCCTCGTGGGCTAGTGTCGCTCCCCAGGAACGGCCATGCGATCACTCCTCCTCACTGTCATCCTTGGCTGGTTCTTCGCGCTCTCGGGCTGCGCTCGCGACCGGCCGCCCGCGCTGGGCTCCTTCGAGCTCGACGGCTACGTGCCCCTCGACGCCGCCGACGACCTCGCGAGGCAGACCTTCGACATCGTCCCGGTCGACATCCCGGTGCGCGACATCCCCCCGGCCGACGTGCCCATCGCGGTCGGGATGAACTGCACCTCCGACGCGGAGTGCGCCTTCGGGGCGCGCTGCCTCCAGGGGCGCTGCGCGCTCGACACCTGCCGCACCACCGACAACCCCTGCGGCCCCGGCTCGCGCTGCGACATGCGCTGCGTCCCGACCCGCGACCTCTGCGACGGCGTCCCCTGCGGCAGGGAGCAGACCTGCTTCCTCGGCCGCTGCACCCCGGGCTGCTTCCCGGCGCCCTGCTCCGGCATCTCCTGCCCGGCGGGCCAGTTCTGCGACGACACCACCGGCGGCTGCGCGCCCATCGTCCCGTGCACCGGCGCCTGCCAGCCCGACTACGCCTGCCATGTGCAGTGCCTGCCTCGCTCCAACTGCGACGGGGTGCGCTGCGAGCCGACGGAGGTCTGCGCCGACGGTCGCTGTGTCCCCAACCCCTGCGCGGGCGTCAGCTGCTCTCCCGGATCGCTCTGCGTCGCAGGCCGCTGCGTCGACACCTGCGCCTGCAACCCGCCCTGCAACCGCTCCTCGCGCGACCGCTGCGTGGTGGGCCAGTGCCAGTGCGCCCGCAACTGCGTGGCGGGCGGCGCGTGCGGCGCGGACGACGGCTGCGGCGGTCGCTGCGTCGGCGCGTGCTCCAACCCCTTCTCCGTCTGCGATGCGCTGACGGCCACCTGCAACTGCACGCCTCGGTGCACCGCCGACACGCCCTGCGGCGACCCCGACGGCTGCGGCGGTACCTGCAACCTGGGCGGCTGCCCGCCCGGCTTCAGCTGCAACGCGACGACCCGCACCTGCGTGTGCATGCCGCACTGCCCGCCGGTCGAGGAGTTCGCCAACGTGGCCTGCGGGCAGAGCGTGGCCAACCTCTGCTCGGGCGGTCCGTCGTGCGGCACCGGCACCCGCTGCGCGATGATGGGGCAGCACTGCAACGACATGGGGCGCTGCGTGGCCGACGAGGAGCCGCCGGACGGTGGGATGGAAGACGGCGGCGGCATGGACGACGGCGGCGACGGCGGCGGCGGCTGCCCCGGCGGACGCACCGACTGCGGCGGGAGCTGCTTCGACCTGCAGACCAACCGCAACCACTGCGGCGCCTGCGACAACCGCTGCCCCGCCGAGACGACCTGCACCGCGGGCGTCTGCACCTGCCCCGGGACGGGGACGCTTTGCGGCGATCGCTGCGTCAACACCCAGAGCGACAACGGCAACTGCGGCGCCTGCGGCAACGCGTGCCCGGCGCTCTCCTCCTGCACCGGGGGGATGTGCTCGTGCGTGCCTCACTGCGACACCGATCCGAGCCTCGTCGAGTGCGGGATGGATGTTCCCAACGCGTGCCCGGGCGGCCCCGCCTGCGGCCGGGGAACGCGCTGCGCCGCGGGCTCGCTCTGCGACCCGATGACGCGGCGGTGCGTGTGCATCCCGCTCTGCCCGCCGGGCGTCCGCTGCGGGGTCACCGACGGCTGCGGCGGAACCTGCATCGGCAGCTGCAACACCGGCGAGGCCTGCGCGCGCGACCCGATGGACGAGACCCGCTACTTCTGCTCGAGCGCTGGCTGCGTGGGCGGCTGCGCCTGCAACGAGGTCTGCTCGATGAACCGCTGCGTCGCCGTCACCTGCGCCAACGGAACGAGCCCGTGCCCCTGCCAGTGCTGCCCGGTCGGTCAGCGGTGCGTGGGCGGCTCGGCGTGCATGCCGATCCCGCCGTAGGGCTCAAAAAAGGGGGGAGCGCAGAGGGCTGGAACGAAGACCCGGGGGGGTCTTCAGCGGGGGGTGGGGACGGGCTGCGCGGTGATCTGCGAGGGGTCGATGGGGCGGCGGTAGATGGGCGGGAGCGGCGCGCCGCTGGTGGTCACGCCGACGCCGACGGCCGGCGACGCGTTGACGCGGGGGTTGGAGGGCGCGAGGCCCGGCGCGACGAAGGAGCCGCCGGGGTTGGCGGTGACCTGTCCCCCCACCGGGACGACGGCGGTGGTGCCGCCGGGCGCGCGATAGGCGGGGTTGACCTGGCTGCCCGGAGGAGGGGCCGCCATGCCGGGCTGCACCCCGACGACCACAGCGCCAGGACGAGCCGCGACGCCTGCGGCGGGGGCCGCGTTCATGCCGACGGCGTTGGGGCCGACCACGACGCTCGTCGGGCCCTGGCCGGGCCGCGCGACGCCGACGCCCATCGTGGGACCGACGGCCACGCCCGAGGGCTGCGCGACGCCAACGGCGTAGCCGGGCTGAGCGGGCTGGGCGACGCCGACGCCGACGGCGTAGCCAGGCTGCGCGGGCTGGGCGACGCCGACGCCTACGCCATAGCCAGGCTGCGCGGGCTGGGCGACGCCGACGCTGACGCCATAGCCGGGCTGCGCGGGCTGGGCGACTCCGACGCCTACGCCGTAGCCGGGCTGGTTGGGGTGGTGACCGGGGTGACCTGGCTGGGCGACTCCGACCGCCACGCCGACGCCTACGCCGTAGCCGGGCTGGGCAGGGTAGGCGGGCTGGGCGACTCCGACGCCGACGCCGTAGCCGGGCTGAGCAGGGTAGGCGGGTTGAGCGACGCCGACGCCCACGCCGTAGCCGGGCTGGGAGGGGTAGGCGGCCTGGGCGGGCTGGGCGACCACGGTCGCCTGCGCGGGCTGCGTGTAGACGGTGGACTGTGCCGGGACCGTGCGGATGGTGCATCCGACCGGCACCGCGAAGGACAACACGAGCAAGACCCTGGGAACGGTTCGCATGAATGGACTCCCGGTGCGTTGAAGGGATGCGCAGCATACCCGACGAGGTCAGGCGGGGTGGATGTTCAATGGAATCGACGGGTGGCGCGGGCTCTCTACTCGGCGAGGTGGCAGGCCACCTGGTGGCCTTCGCGGAGCGTTCGCAGCGCGGGCGACTCGACCTCGCAGAGGCCCTTCTTCGCGATGGGGCAGCGAGGGTGGAAGGTGCACCCCGACGGGGGATTGATGGGGGAGGGCACGTCGCCGGTGAGCACCAGCCGCCGCCGCTGGCGCGTCGGGTCGGGCACCGGAACCGCGCTCAGCAGCGCGCGGGTGTACGGGTGCAGCGGCTCGCTGTAGAGGCCCGCGGCGGGGGCCTCCTCGACGACGCGGCCCAGGTACATCACCGCGACCCGGTGCGAGAGGTACTCCACGATCTTCAGGTCGTGGGCGACGAAGAGGTAGGTGAGCCCGAGCTCCTCCTGGAGGTCCTTGAGGAGGTTGACGATCTGCGCCTGGATCGACACGTCGAGCGCGGAGATGGGCTCGTCGGCGACGATGAAGCGGGGCTCCACCGCGAGCGCCCTCGCGATGCCCACGCGCTGCCGCTGCCCCCCGGAGAACTCGTGCGGGTAGCGCGCTCCCTGGTCGGGTCTCAGCCCGACGCGCTTGAGCAGCGCCTCGACGCGGCCCTCCCGCTCGCTGCCCCGCGCCCCGAGGTGGTGGATGTCGAGCGCCTCGCCCACGATCTCCCTCACCCGCATCCGGGGGTTGAGCGAGGCGTAGGGGTCCTGGAAGATCATCTGCATCCGGCGGCGCAGCGGGCGCAGCGCGGGCTGCGAGAGCCGGGTGATGTCCTGGCCCTCGAAGGAGATCGCCCCGGCGCTGGGGTCGATGAGCCGGAGCACGGTGCGCCCGAGGGTGCTCTTGCCGCAGCCCGACTCGCCGACGAGCCCGAGGGTCTCGCCCGATCGCACCGAGAGCGACACCCCATCGACGGCCTTCACCACGCCCTTCGGGCCGAACATCCCCCGGCGCACCTCGAAGGTGGTGCACAGCCCCCTGGTCTCGAGCAGCACCTCGCCGCTCATCGCGCCTCCAGGTGGCAGCGCGCGAGGCGGCGGTCGTGGGCGTCGGCGCGCTCGCCTCGCAGCTCGCCCTCGGCGGCCACGCGGTAGAGGGCGGGCTCCTCCTCGGCGCAGAGCGCGAAGGCCTTGTCGCAGCGGTCGCGGAAGCGGCACCCGGTCGGCAGGCTCCGCAGGTCGGGGACCATCCCTGGGATGGTCGGCAGCCGGCGCGCCCCGAGGTTGTCCCCGTAGCTCGGCACCGAGCGGAGGAGCCCCTGGGTGTACGGGTGCCTCGGGTCGGCGAAGAGCTCCGTGACCGGGGCGCGCTCCACCACCCGACCGGCGTACATCACCACCACGTCTTCGGCGAACTCCGCCACGAGGCCGAGGTCGTGGGTGATGAGCAGCACCGCCATGCCGAGCCGGGCGCGCAGGTCGCGCAGGAGCTCGATGATCTGCGCCTGGATGGTGACGTCGAGCGCGGTGGTGGGCTCGTCGGCGATGAGCAGCTTGGGCTCGCAGGCGAGGGCCATGGCGATCATCACCCGCTGGCGCATGCCGCCGGAGAGCTGGTGGGGGTAGGCCCCGGCGCGCTCGGCGGGGGAGGGAATACCCACCTGGGTAAGCAGCTCGACGGAGCGCTCCCACGCGGCGCGGCGCGGGAGCTGGCGGTGCAGGGTGAGCACCTCGGCGATCTGGTCGCCCACCGTGTAGACCGGGTTGAGGGAGCTCATGGGCTCCTGGAAGATCATCCCGATGTGGGCGCCGCGCACCTTGCGCATCTCGCGCTCGGAGAGGCTCAGGAGGTCGCGGCCCTCGAAGAGGATCTGCCCCGAGGCGATGCGCCCCGGCGACTGGATGAGCCGCAGGACGGAGAGCGAGGTGACGCTCTTGCCGCAGCCGGACTCGCCGACGAGGCCGAGGGCGCCGCCCGGGGGGAGGTCGAAGGAGACGTCGTCCACCGCGCGCAGCCGCCCCTCGTCGGTGGCGAACTCCGTGCAGAGGTGGCGGATGGAGAGCAGCGCTTCGGTCACGTCGAGGGGCCTTCGAGGGGGGTTGCCGAACATAGAACAGTTGTCGCCCCGAACCACTGCGCGATTGCGATGCTGCGGGCGGGTACGGAACTCGGCTACCATCGGGCCGAAGGAGAGCTGTTGACCGAGGCGAGCGACACCACCGACGGCCGATCGTTGCAGCGCGTGGTCGTGGTGCTCTCGCCCGAGGACGGGGCGCTCATCGACGCGCTCCGGGCCGCGCGCTACCTGGTGGTCTCCTCCGCGGCCGACCGGCTGGACGAGGTCGCGCTCGCCGAGCGGGCCAGGCTGGTGGTGGTCGACGAGGGGCTCCCCGGGGCCATCGAGGCGATCACCCGGCTGCGCCGTCGGGGGAAGGTTCCGGTGGTGCTTCTGGGGGTGGGCGCCGAGGTCGGGGCGAGGGCGCTCAAGTCCGGCGCGGACGTCATCCTGCCGCGGCCGGTGTCGCCCGAGTCGCTGGTCGAGCTGCTCGGCTCCATGGTGACCACCGCCTTCCCGAGCGCCCCGCCGCCCCGGCGCCGCTCGCCGCTCACCAACCCGCAGATTCGTCCGCTCGCGCCGGTGACCGTCGCGTCGTTGGAGACGCCGGTGCCCCGTCGCCCGGCGCCCCCGACGCCGCTCCCCATGATGGCGCTGTCGAGCATGCCCGTGGTGACCATGAGCACCTCGTCGTCGCCGCCGGTGGGCGTGCCCGTCGACGGGGCGCTGTCGACGGTGCAGTCGTGGCTCGCGGAGGCCCCGACGAGCCCCGACAACAACGGCTCCTGGGCGCCGCCGGACGTCACCCAGGAGGTGGAGGAGACCCTCCGCCGCGCGCTGCAGGTGGTGGGCGGCGACCCGTCCTCGCTCGAGCTCACCGCCGCGGGCGAAGACTCCCTCGACGAGCTCGTGCCCCCGGAGCTGCTGGAGCCCATCGAGGGCGCCCTCGACGAGGACGAAGACGACCGCCGGGAGGGCCTCTCGGTCTCCGCCAGCGCCATCGCCCCGCCGCGCGTCAGCAACGAGCGGCGGGCGCCGCGCGAGGGCGTCGAGGCCGCGCTGATGGTCCCGCTGCCGGTGGACGGCGACGCGAGGCTGGCCGGCAAGCTCGATCGCTTCGGCCTCGGGCCGCTGCTCAGCGCGGCGTGGAGGGTGCGGGCGTCCGGCGACATCGTGCTGCGCGAGGGGGCCCGCGAGTGGCTGCTCGCGGTGTCCAACGGTCACCTGCTCTCGCTCCGAAGCAGCCAGGCCGACGAGCAGGTGGGGCCGCTCTTCGCCCGCCTCGGCTTCGTCCCCCAGGAGGCCGCCCGCTTCGCGGAGGTTCCGCTCGACGTGGGCCCGCGCGGCGCGGCGCTGCTGGCGGCGCAGGGCTACGTCGCCGCCGACGCGCTGGTCGCGATGCTCGGCCGGGCCGCCCAGGAGGTGGCCTTCGACCTGCTCTGCCTCGACCAGTTCACCTGGGAGATCCGCCCTCGCAGCTCGGCGCTGAGCATCCCCTTCCCGACCCGCGCCCTCGACGCGCTGCTGGTCAGCGCCGCGCGCGCCCGCATCGAGCCCGCGGTGGCCTACCAGCTCCTCGGCGGCGACGGCACCGAGCTCTCGCTGCGGGGCGACGGCGCGGCCCTCTCCACGCTGCCGCTGCAGCCCAACGAGCGCACCGCGGCGCTGGCCGCGAAGAAGACCGACCTCGCCACGCTGGTGCGGGCCCACGGCGACTCGGCGCTCCCGGCGATGGTGGCCCTGCACTGGCTGCAGCTGCTGAGAGTCGAGGGGCTGGCGCACGCCCTCGCCGACGCGCAGGTGCCGCCGGGGCCGGAGCGCACCCGGCTGCGCGCGCTGGTCGAGGCGGCCACGAGGCACGACCTGCTGGTGGTGCTGGGCGTGAGCGCCTGGGCCACGCGCCGGGCGGCGCAGTCGGCGCTGGAGGTGCGGCGCTCGGAGGTCGACACCATCCGGGCGCGCTTCATCGTGAGCGAGGCCCTCGCGCCGGTGTACGCGGCGCTCGACGAGGCGGCCAAGCTGCTCACCGTGGCCGGGGCGTGGGAGCGCTACGTGGCCGCGCTGCGGGTGGTCGACCGGTCGTGATGTTGTGGTCCCGCGGGGGCCCGTGTAGCTAGTTCCGCCCATGGGAACGGATCACGACGGCGCCTCCACCCCGGAGTCCGAAGCGGCCGAGGAGGCCGACTGGGCCCTCGCCACCGCCGCAACGCTTCAGGCCAAGGGCGACCTCGACGGGGCGCGCACGTGGCTGCGCCGGGCCGTCGAGCACCTGATGGACGCCGGGCTCGACGACCGCGCGCTCGTCATCGCCAAGCAGGCCGCCGCGCTCTCCGAACCGCCGCCGCCGGTCCCGATGCCTCCGCCGGTCGCGATGCCTCCGCCGGTCCCGATGCCTCCGCCGGATCCGGCCCCGGTGTTCCTGCCGCCGGCCGCGATCCCTTCGACGACCCCGACGATCCAGCCTCCTCCGGCGCCCGCTGCGCCCCCTCCGGCGATCGCTCCCGTCGCGCCCACGCTGCAGGGCCCCGCGCTCACCCAGCCGGTGCTGCACCTCAACGTCGCGTACGACCCCGCGCGCTCCGTCGCCGCGGAGGCCGCCGCCGCCCTGCTGACCGCGCTGCCGCTCTTCGCCGAGCTCCCTCCCGAGCGGGTGCGCTCGCTCGCCAGGGAGAGCGTGATCGTCCCGCTGCGCATGGGTCACGACCTCCCGCTCCCGACTCAAGGCGAGGCCGCGCCGATCTGGGTGATCATCGAGGGGCAGGTGCATCTTACCGTGGCGGGTATTCCCGTGGGCGGCACGCTGGGCCCCGGCGACTTCGTGGGCGAGCTGTCGGCCTACTACGAGAGCGCCTGCCTCTTCCGGGCCGAGGTGACGCTCGAGGGCCGCGCGCTCTGCGTGGCGCCGACGGTGCTGCAGTCCCTGGCGAGGCAGTACGAGGGCCTGCGCACCGCCCTGGAGGAGAGCGCCTGGGAGCGCGCGTTCGAGGCGCTGGGCCACGCCTCGGCGCTGCTGGCGGGCATCGAGCCCGCGATGCGCGCGGGGCTCTACGCACGCTTCGAGCCGGTGCAGCTCGCGGCGGGCGAGTCGCTGCTCACCGAGGGGGAGCCCGCGGCGTGGGTGTGGCTCATCGCCGCCGGGAGCGTGGAGCGCTACGGCGGGGCGCTCGGGGCGAAGGTGCAGCGGGCGGGCGCCGGGTCTGCGGTGGGCGTGGCGTCGGCGTGGGAGGGCAACCCCAGCGGGGTCAGCGTGAGGGCGCGGCGTACGACGCTCGCGGCGAGGGTGAGCGCGGCGGCCTTCCGGGAGATGGTCGCCGAGGCGCCGGGGCTGAAGGGGGCGAGGTCGCGCGCGGACGTCTGGTAGGCGCGCGAAAACGACGCGTCGGCGTTGTGGGGCACCGACGGGTCCGCGCATGCTCCCGGCCATGCTCGACCGCGTCGCCGACGACCTCTGGACCACCGCCCGCCCGCAGCGCTTCTGGGGCATCGAGACCGGCACGCGCATGACCGTGGCGCGCCTCTCCGACGGGGCGCTCTTCGTCCACTGCCCGGTGGCGCTCGACGAGCCGACGCGGCGGGACATCGACGCGCTCGGGCCCGTTCGGGCCGTGGTCGCGTCGAGCCTGTTTCATCACCTCTACGTGGGCCAGTGGATGGCCGCGTTTCCGAAGGCGTCGTTCTGGGGCTGCCCCGGCCTCGCGAAGAAGCGCCCCGACCTGAAGTGGTCCGGGGTGCTGGGCGACACCCCCCACGACGAGTGGGCGGAGGACATCGACCAGGCCCCGTTCACCTCGCGCTTCGAGCACGAGGTGGTGTTCCATCACCGGAAGTCGAAGACGATGGTGTGCGCCGACGCGCTGCTCAACCTGTCGAAGCACCCGTCGCCGGTGACCCGCGCCGCGGCCTTCCTGATGGGCAACACCGGCCCGGGCAAGGGCTACCTGGAGCGCATCGCGGTGCGCGACTACGCCCTCGGCCGCAAGCAGGTCGACCGCATCCTGGAGTGGGACATCGACGGCGTCGTGCTCGCCCACGGGGGGCTCATCGAGCACGGCGGCCGCGAGGCGGTGCGCGACGCCTACCGCTGGCTCTGACGCGTCAGGCCTTCTTCAAGAACTCCGTCCGCAGCACGAGGCCCTTCACCTTCTCGTGGCGGCCCTCGATCTCGTCCTCGTTGTCGGTCAGGTGGATGCCCTTGATGAGCGTGCCCCGCTTCAGGGTCACGTTGGCGCCCTTCACCTTGAGGTCCTTGATGAGGGTGACGTTGTCACCTTCGTGGAGGGGGGTGCCGTTGCTGTCCTTGACGTCGTCCATGGTGGGTTGACCTTCGTATGGGTGTGGGTGGCTCAGGCCCCTTGCATGGCCTTGAGGACGATCACGCAGAGCACCGCGAGCGCCGCCGCCACCAGCACGCCGAGCTGGAGCAGTCGCATCTGCGGGGCGACGCCGTCGGTGCGCCCGGCGGCCTCGGCGGCGCGCACCCGCGCCCCGAGAACGAAGTGCAGCGCCAGCATCACCAGCGCCAGCGTGAGCTTTCCGTGAAACCAACCGAAGCGGAAGTACGCGCCCTTCGCGACGGCGATCATCGCGAAGCCAGCGACCGTGGCGATGCCCATCCACGGCGAGGCGACGGTGCGGTAGATGCGCCGGGCGAGCGCGGCGAACTTCGCCTGCACCGCGGGCTCTTCGCCCACGCCCGCGGTGATCACCCGGGTGATGCTCACGAGGCTGCCGATCCAGAGGAGGAGGGAGAGAACGTGCGTCGCCAGGAGGATCGTCAGCAGCATGGGTCGGGGGGATAGACGCTCGCGTCCGCGATGACAAGCGCCCGGCGGACTGTGTACGGTGCGTTGGCCCATCGTGAACCGCCGCCGCTTCCTCGCCGCCATGTCCCTCGCCGCCGCCTCGGGCGGGTGCCGCTGGCGCCGCGGCAACGAGGTCACCCTCGGCGCGCTGGTGCCCCGCACCGGCGACCGCGCCGCGTGGGGGGCCGACCTGCTCCGCGGCTACGAGCTCGCGGTGGAGCAGCAGAACCTCCGCGGCGGGCTCAACGGCCGCCGGCTCCGGCTCGTCGCCCTCGACGACGAGAGCCGCGAGGAGCACGCCTCCACGCTCACCACGCGCCTCATCGAGCGCGAGGGGGCGCTGGCGGTCTTCGGCGAGCTCTCCTCGGTGGCCAACGAGCGCGGCGCCGCGGCAGCCCAGCGCCGGGGGGCGGTCTTCGTCGCCACCGCGTCCACCGCGAGGGACGTCTCTCGCGCCGGGGACTTCGTCTTCCGCACGGCGCTCACCGACGCCGAGCAGGCGCAGGCCATGGCCCGCTACGCCCGCCAGTCGATGCAGCGCCGCAAGGGCGCCATCGTGTACCGCCGCAGCTCGCTGCTCCACGTGGGGATGGCCGACGCCTTCGCCTCGGGCTTCCGCGCCCACGGCGGCGAGATGGTGCTGCGCGAGTCCTACCAGGACGACGCCGACCTCGTGCGCCTGGTCGCCCGGGTGCGCTCGTCGGGCGCCGACATCGTGTACGCGCCAGCCTCCAGCGAGGACGCGGGCCGCATCGCCGTCGCCCTCAAGCAGGGCCGCGTGGGCGCGCAGATCATGGGCGCCGACGGGTGGGCCTCCCCCGAGGCCCGGCAGTTCGCGCGCGACGCGATGGTGGGCGCGCTCTTCCCCGAGCTCTTCAGCGCCGTGTCCCCGAGGCCCGAGGTGGAGGCCTTCATCGCCGCCTTCGGGGCCCGGCACCGGGCGCACCCCGGGTCCTTCGCCGCGGTGGGCTACGACGCCGTGCGCTGGGTCATCGCGGGCGCGCTGAGGGTCCCGCAGCTCGACGCGCGCTCGCTGCGAGACGCCCTCCTCGGGTCACGCCTCGACGACGCGGTGGCAGGGCCCTTCAGCGTCGACGCGCGCCGCGCGCTCACCCGCGCGATCTGCGTGCAGCGCTACGAGGCCCAGGGCGTCGCCCTCGCCGCCATGATGACGCCGTAGCGAGCGCCGCGAGCGCCGCGATCCAGGGGCCGCCGCCGCGACCGGAGCCCGCCACGCCGCAGCCGCAGCCCTCGTCGGCCTCGCGCAGCGGCTCGTCCCCGGCGTCCGCGCTCGCGCCCACGTCCACGGCCACCGCATCGACGCCGAGGTCTCCGGGCCGGTCGGTCGCCGTCACCGCGACGTCCAGCGCGCCCGTGTCCGGTGCGATGCCGTTGTCCGGTGCGATGCCGTTGTCGGGTCGCACCCCGTTGTCGATCGGGACGCCGTTGTCCCTGGGCACCGGGACATCCATCGGGGCGACGCCCGCGTCCATCGGGGCGGCGGTGGGGCAGGTGCCGCGGTGTGATCCCGCGGGGCGGCTGATGCTGGCGGTGGGCCTGCCGCAGCTCGCGCAGATCTCTCCCCGCGCGGGGTACGCGAGCGCGACGCCGGCGTAGTGGGCGGCGGAGAGGGGGTAGTGCGCGTAGCCCCAGACGAGCTCTTGATAGGGGTAGTTGCCGCGCACCTGGGCGCTCGCGAGGCCGGGGGTGCGAAACTCCCTCCGGTCGGCCGCGAACATCGGGTTGTTGGGGTTGTTGCGCGTGGAGAAGCCGTTGTAGCCCCAGGTGGCGAAGTACCAGTCCTCGACCACCTGCGGGTCGTTGTCCCCGACGCAGGGCGAGGCGCGCCATTTGTCCGTGAGGATCGCCGCCCCGACGCTCACGTTGTACGCCGCCGAGGAGGCCACGCGGTTGGCGTCGTAGGCGCTGGTCTCCCCGCGGCGCATCCCGCTGGTCACCTGCGCGATGCCGTAGCCGCAGTCGAAGCTGATCACGGTCTCGTTGGTGGTGCAGAACTGCCGCCACGACGACTCGGTCAGGTAGATCGCCTTCAGCAGCACGCAGGGGAAGGTCACGGCGACGGTGTCTCGCCGCCCCGATCCGCTGCACCAGCCGCCCCCCGCGCCCACGGTGTTGCGGCCCGCGAAGTCCCAGCCGAGCGAGCCGTAGGCCATGGGCCCCGCGGCGATGCGGTCGAAGAGCGCGGACATCTCCGTCACCGAGGGGTTGGCTCCGCTCGCGGGCGCGACGCGGCACGAGCGGCACGGCGGGCAGGCCGAGCCCCCGGAGCACTGCGCCGAGGCCTCCGTGGCCGCCAGCGCGATCGCGACGCCCAGCAGCGCCGCCCTCACCGCGCACCTCCCGCGAAGCCCACGAACTCGATCACCTCGCCGGTCGAGGCGATCGGGTGCGCGAGCCCTCCGCGGCGCTGGGCCACCACCACGGACTCGTCGCGGTCGGTGGTGTGTCGCAGGGCGATCCATCGGCCGTCGTCGGACTCCGAGAGCAGGGCGTCGCTGCCGTCGCCGCGGGGCGCGAACACCGCCGGGCTCGACTGCACCGAGGCGCCGCGGGGGAGCCACCCGAGGCCGTGGTCTGCGGGGAGCGAGAGGCCGATGGTGCCGTCGCGCAGCACCCGGGGCATCAGGTGGTCGCTCGACGATCGCCAGCGGGGGGTGATGGCGGCGGGCGAGGGGTCGTGGGCCCGCAGCGACGCGACCTCGTAGACGGAGGGCGAGAGCGCCCGGGCGAAGACCACCTCGTCGCGCGTGGCGTCGTAGGAGAAATCCCTGGCGAGGCTCAGGTCGGGGTGCACGAGGGCGACGTCGCCGGTGCGGGCGTCGAGGCGCAGCAGGCTCGAACCGGAGTCTTGCAGGAGGTAGACGAGCACCTCGTCGTCGCGCAGCGCAGTGGCGAGGAAGGCGAGCTGCCCTCGGCCCGACCACACCGGGCGGAGGGCTCCGGTGGTGGGGTCGACGGCGTCGAGGCGGAGCGCGTCGGTGCGCTCCACGAGGCGTCGATGGGTGAGCTCGGGCGCGGGGTCTTCGCCGTCGCGGCCGCGCTGCACCAGCACCGTCCCCCGGGCGGTGACCAGCGGGCGGGAGCTGTCGGCGAGCTCGCCGCAGAGGCGGGTGGTGGCGGCGGTCGCGGGGTCGATGCGGAAGAGGGCGCTGTGGTAGCTGCCGCCCCGAGGGGACTCGATCTCGGCGGCGACGGCGAGGACCACGGGCTGCGCGGCGGAGGGGCCTCGGAGGAGGGCCGCGTGGCGGGCGGAGGAGGGGAGGTGGGGGAAGGTCCCGAGGACGGTGGCGGGCCCCTGGGCGCCGGGGCGCTCGAGCACGACGGAGGTGCGGGCCGCGTCGGGGGCGCCGCGCAGCAGCACCACCGCGGGGGCCGAGGCGGCGGCGCGAGGTTGCGCGAGGGCGGGCGTCACGCACCCGGCGAGCGCGCCGAGCAGGAGGGCGGAGAGGGCGCGGGCGGGGACTCGCATCGGGCGATCATACCCGCAGCAGGGCTACAGGGCGGCGGTCAGCGCTCGATGCCGGCGGTGTCGAGGATGCGCCCGATGATCCCGAGCACGGCGTCGGGGAACATGGGCTGGGTCTCGACGCAGCGGGCGTTCTCGGTGGCCTGGTCGGGGGTGCGCGCGCCGGGCGTCACGACGCTGACCAGCGCGTTGGCGAGCACGTAGCGCAGCGAGGCCTCGCGCAGCGACCCGACGGGCGGCAGCACCAGGGCCTGGCGCAGGGTGTCGCGCTGCTTCATGCGGTGGTTGAGGTCGCGCGGGGTCCAGCGATAGAGCCGGTGGTCGTCGTCGGAGAAGCGCCGCGCGCCCGACCAGCCATCCGCGAGGAGCCCGTAGGCCAGCGGAGAGCGCACCACGACGCCGGCCCCGGAGGAGCTGATCTCCGAGGACAGCCGGTGCAGCATCGCCGGGACGAAGAGGTTGTAGGGCATCACCACCAGGTCGGGCTTGCGGATCAGCGCCGCGCGCCCGACGTCCTCCGAGCCGACGCTCATGCCGATGAGCCGCACCTTGCCGGCCGTCTTCAGGTCGCGCAGGGCGGTCCACGCCTCGCCTCGCGCCAGGGTCTTGAGCGAGGGGTTGTGCAGCACCATCGCGTCGAGGGCCTCGACGCCCATGCGCTTCAGCGCCCGCTCGCAGGCCTCGGTGAGGTACGCGGCGGAGAAGTCCTTGCGCGGCACCGGCTGCGTCGGGTCGCGGTTGACGCCGACGCGCACCGACGCGAAGACCTTGTCGGGGCCGACGTCGCGCTTGAGGTCGCCGATCCACTCGAGCATCTCGCCCTCGCGGTAGCAGTCGGCGGTCTCGATGAACGACCCGCCGGCGTCGATGGCGGCGCGCAGCGTGGCGCGCGAGGTGAGCTCCAGCGAGGGGCCGTAGCCCTCGCCCGAGATGCCCCAGGTGCCGAGGCCGACCTCGCCGACAGAGATGCCGCTGCGGCCAAGGTTCCGGGTTCGCATCGTGCGCGAAGGGGTACCTCCCGCGGGCCCTCCGGGTCAACGCGCCGAAGGGGGACCTGCCTACTGGCAGCGCGATCAGCGAGCGCCGCGAGCCGCCCTCAGCCGATCCTTCACGGCGCGTCCGCGCGCCGACAGCATCGGCTTGAGCCACCGCCGCAGGCCCGGCAGCAGGTAGCCGAGCGTCGCCAGCCGTCCGCCCGCTTCGGGAAACTGTCTCTCCGCCCGCCCGTCTTCGGCGCAGTCGAGGATCATCCGCGCGACGTCGTCGGCGGTGCACATCGCCTGGCTGAAGACGATGTCCTCGACGCGGTCGATCTCCTCCATGATGAAGCCCGTGTCGACGGGGCCCGGGCTCACGAGCGACACGCGCACGCCGCGGTCGGCGACCTCCTGCGCCACGGCCAGGCTGAACGCGCGCAGCCCGAACTTCGTCGCCGAGTACGTCGCCGCGCCGTCGAGCGGGACCTTCCCCGCCAGGCTCGCCACGTTCACCACGAAGCCCCGCCGCGCGAGCAGGTGCGGCAGCGCGAGGCGGGTGAGCACCACCGGCGCGCGGAGGTTCACGTCGACCATGTCGCCGAGCGCCTGGGCCTCGTTCTTCTCCAGCGGCCCCCGGTGGTGCAGCCCCGCGTTGTTCACCACGCCGTCGAGCGCGCCGAAGCGTTCGATGCACTCGTCGACCATGCGACGGAGCGCCCCCGTGTCGGCCACGTCGGCGGCGATGCAGTGAGCGCGCGAGAGGCCCTCCGCCGCCGCTCGGAGCGGCTCGATGCGGCGGGCCACCATCACCACGTTGGCGCCCTCGGCGTGAAAGGCCTGCGCCGCCGTGCGCCCCACGCCGAGCGAGGCGCCGGTGATCAGGACGGTCTGTGAGGTGAATCGCGAGGTCATGGCAGCGCCGGGTGGGCCCGCACCGCGCGGTCCCAGCCGCCTGAGTACACGATCGCGCCGTCGGGGCTCCAGCGCACCGGGCCGACGTTCTTCGTGTGGCGCATGCGCGAGGGACGAACCGTACCCGACCGGACGTCGAAGAAGGCTACCGAGAAGCCGTCGTGCACCGCGAGCTGCGACCCGTCTGGAGAGAAGCGCGCGGGCTCGGGCTGCCAGGCGCCGCGGGCCACTCGCGGCCCATCGGCGGTGAGCCCGTCGAGCGGGCGAAACGCCGTCCACGCGCTCTCGCCGAGCGCAACCCGGCCGTGCTCCTCGTCGACCGCGACGGGAACGGCGGCGCATGGGCGCTCCCAGCGCAGCGATCCGTCGCGGGGGTCGATCGCACGCAGCACCGCGCGGCCGTCGTAGCGGTGGGGGATGACGTACGCCGTGGCCTCGCTCGCTCCGCGAAAGCGCTCTCCGACGGTGCGCGTCCACCGGGGGCCGAGGGTGTCGGCGTCGAGGGCGGTGACGCAGCCCGAGCGGTCGGGCGCGTCGCCGAAGCAGACGAGGAGTTCGCCGCAGCGGGCGAGGGCGTCGTGGCCGTTGCAGGTGGGTACGCCGTCGACGCCCGCGAGGGCCTCACCCGAGTCGCGGTCGAGGGCGAGCACGCGGCCGCCAGCCGTGGTGACGAACACGCGCGGACCGTCGAGGAGCACGGCCTGCCCGCGCGTGGTGTCGATGCCGGTCTGCCAGCGAAGGGCGCCGTCGGAGAGGTTCCAGCGGGAGACGCAGCCGCGCCAGTCGGCGGCGACGAGCGCGTCGGCCGCGGCGTCAAGGTCGATGGAGGCGATCTGGGCCTTCGCGCCGGTGTAGATCATCGCGTGGGGCGCACGCTTTCGGGCTGCCATCGCGCGATCGTACGCGCTCGCGGCCCTCGATGCGTGCTGCGGTCTGGAGCGCACGGGCCGGGATCAGGGCCATCGACCCGATCACCGGACCGGTGAACGCGATCACCGGGCCGGTGATCGGCGCGGCGGTGGCGCGAGCGTCGCCCAGAGCGCCAGCGGCATCCGGACGGCGACCTCGGCGCCGTGTGACTTGCGGGTCGCCTTGAGCTCGACCGAGACGGCGGCCGCGAGGTCCTTTCGCTGCCAGCGCTTCGTGACCTTCGCGAAGAGCGTGCGCTCCGAGGCGGAGGCGGTGAAGCCTCGCGCGGGCTGCTGCGCGGTCGCGCCCGCGAGGCGAAACTCCTTGGCGGCGGCCCACACCGACTCGGTGCTGGCGTCGGCGACGACGAGCCTTCGCCCCGAGGGCAGGCGCAGCGTCGCGGTGAGGATCTCGTCGACCGAGTCGTCCGCGGGCGTCGCGTCGACGAGGGCGATCATCGCGCTGGCGCGGTCGCGACCGAGGAGCTGCACGGTGGCGCGGGTCAATCGCGTCACGAGGGTGACGAGCTGCGCGGCCTTGGTGACGGACATGTCGAGGTCCTTCGCGCAGACCTCCGCGAAGTCGGCGCGGCCGAGGGCCTGGGCGACGCCCTTCTTCTTCAGGGCCTTCACCGCCAGGCCCATGGAGTAGTAGTCGCCGTCGATCGACGACCGGCACGCCTTCACCTCCGCGATGGCGGCGCGGCCCTCGGCCGCGAGGCGCGCGAGGTGGGCCGCGCTGGAGGCGTCGGCGTTCTTTCGGAGGGCGGCGGGGAGGGAAGGGATGGCGGGGGTGCGGCGGCTCATCGCGCGAGGGTACCGCGGCGCCGCGAGAGAGCTGAAGGTTGACCTCAACCTGGGGAGCGACCGCGGCGCCAGCTCAATGCGCCTCACCGTCGCGAAGCGACGGGGCTACCGCGGCGCCGACGCGAGACGACCTGCGTGCAGTCATCGAGCGGGTGATCGAGCGCAGGCGCGTGCAGCGGGCGGCGAGCGAGAGCTGCGAGGTGAATGACGACGGCATGGAGAGCCTGCGCCGCGCGGCGGGCGGGCGTGGGGCCTTCGCGCGAGTCGACGACGAAGGAGCGCACGACGACGCGGCGAAAGAGCAGGCGTTGGCGCCGTTGCGGATGCGGTCGCACAGTCTCGTCGCGGAGGTCGACGGGTTCAACCTGCACGCGGGCGTGTGCGTGGCGGGCGACGACCGCGATGCGCTGGAGCGGCTGTGCCGGTATATGGCGCGGCCTGCGGTGGCGAGCGGCCGGGTGACGCGTCTGCCCGACGGCAACGTCGCGTATCGGGTGAAGTCACCGCGCAGCGCGGGTGCGACGCATCGGGTGATGACGCCGATGGAATTCATGTCTCGGCTCGCGGCGCTGGTCCCGCCACCGCGGACACCGCTGGTGCGCTACCACGGCGTGCTCGCGCCGAACTCGCCCTGGCGAGTCGCGGTGGTTCCGCTGCCGCCTGTGGAGGAGTGGAGTCCCTGCGTAGTGCAGCCGCCGGCGCCTCCAGCAACATCGTCCGATGGCGTGAACACCAGGCGGCCGCAGGTCGAGGTGAAGGGGGACAGGGCCGGGCGAACCCCCACGGCGAGCTCGCGCATCGAGTGGGCGCGACTGCTCTGGCGCGTGTGGGCCGTGGATGCGCTGAAGTGCCCAGCGTGCGGCGGCCGGATGAAGATGATCGCGGCCCTCACCGAGCGCGCAGGGATCGTGCGCGTCCTCGAACACCTGGGGGTGTCGACCGAGATGCCACGGATGCGCCGTTCGCGCGACGGACCCTGATGGGTCGACGGACGAGGCCGAGCGGAGAAGGCGTTGTGTGCTGCGTTCCGTAGCCCGACGACGGCAGCGGTGCGTGCAGCGGGGGGCCTGGGGCGTTGGATTCGGTCACTGAGCTCGCCACTGAGCTCGCCGGGAGCTCCGCGCGACGACCAGGGAACACCGCGAACTTCGTACATTGGGCGTTCTGTCGTCTGTAGCTGATCCATGCCAGCGAGGGTGCCGCGTTGCTTTCCCTATGAGCTCCTGCGCTTGCGGCAGCACCCGGGAGAGCATGAGCGGATCGTACGTGCGCGTCGCGCGCCGCGGGGAGCACCGGTGATACGGTCGCTCTTCGGAGGAATGCGCATGCGATCGACGTTGGTACTTCTGCTGGTTGCAGGGTGCTCCCGGCCGGAGTTGTACCGTCCGGCGCCGGGCGGCCGGGTCTTCGAAGCGGCGTGCGACGAAGTCCGCCCCCGGCGCCGCGTGGTCGACTCGGACTCCGGCTTCAGCCAGAGCCACGAGTTGACCGACACGACGACGTGGACGGGGATTGTTCCTGGGGTGCGCGTCGACCCACGCGCCGTGCCTCGCATAACCGCGATCGCGTGCGGACTCGAGCGCTTCGGGCCTGATTGGTTCGACTGCATGCCCAACGCCCGGTGCACGGACACCGGTGGCCCGACCGAAGCCGACTGCGCGGACGTCCACGCCGAGATCATGGCGGATGGGCGCATCCGCGTAGATTGTGGTCAGCGCACCGTCCGAACTCGCGAGTACCACTTCAGACATCTCCGCAACTCGTACGACCCGACCCGTTTCGAGCCCGAAGAGGCGGACGCGGGTCCTCCCGTGCCGCAGACGACGGGGCGCCGGTACAGACGCGCGTTTGTGCGGATCGAATAGGTTCGAACGTTCCCGTCCGCGGGACGGCTCTCCTGGCCGCGCGCGCTCGGAGCCGTGCGGCCAGGAGTGCGAGCGGACGACGGCGAGCTCCGAGGTGCGGTTCGACCGCGGATCGGTCCCGCGCATCCTCGACGGGGACGCGCGCTCTCCCCGGCATCGCCCCGGTCGGAATCGCTGGTGATGGAAGGGCGCACCCACGATGACCCTGTGAGCGACCTCACGGTCGCTGGCCATTTCCCGTCGTCCCGCTCGGTGATCGCCGCCCGCGCGTCGCCCCGCCGCTCACTCCGCGTAGGTCACCCGCACCGTGTCGATGATGCTCTTCAACAGCCGCTTCACCACCTCGGTGCTCGGGTCGCGCACCACCATGTCGCCGTTGCCCTCGTAGCTCTCGCTCTTCGGCGCGCCCACCGTCGGCAGCTTCGCCTCGACCACCCACCTGCCCATGGCCTCCCAGGTCTCGTGCACGCCCGTCACCGACGCCACGCGGCCGTGCCCGAGGCCCCGCAGGAAGGCGCTCCCCACGGCGTACTTCCGCTCCCACGGCCCGTGGAACTCCCCGTCGACCACGGCGCGCACCCACGTCGCGTAGAGGTCGACGTCGTGCGCGAGCCCGGTCATCAGGCTGATGTTGGCGCCCGGCGGCCGCTGCGCGATCTCCCCGATGACCGGGCTCTCGTCGGCCCGCTGGAACCACTCCATGTGGGTCATCCCGTCGTCGAGGCCGAGGGCCGCGATGGCCGCGCGCGACATCGCCCGCGCGCCGTCGTACTCCGCCCAAGGTGGTGTCCCGGGAGCTCCCGCCAACGCTCGTGGGAGCGCGGACTGGTGATCGGCGCGTCGGGGTCGCCGCGTCGCACCTCGCGCAAGCGAGGGAGCGTGGTGGTCACCCTGGAGGGCGACGCGTGAGGCCGCTCGTCATCGTCACCCGGCAGCCTCGAAGGCCCGGTCGTAGAGCTCGTCGATCGGTAGTTCCAGCGTCGCCGACGTGAGCCGCAGCGTGTCGCCTGCCCGAAACTCCCGCAGCGTCCACACTCCCTCCGCGGCGCGCTCGTAGTGCTCCACGTGGGGCTCGACCGACGACATCATCAGGTAGTGCCGCAGCGAAGCGATCGTGCGGTCCCCGGCGAATTTCTCCGCGCGGTCGAAGGACTCGGTCCCCGGCGAGAGCACCTCGATGAGCGCGACAGGATTCTCCACGATGTCGCGCTTGCCTTCATGCAACGCGAGCGCGCCGCAGACGATCGTCACGTCCGGGTACACCACACCCGCCTTCAAGGGGACCCACACCTTCAGATCGGACGTGAACGCGCTGCACGGCTTGCCGCGAAGCCTCGACCCGATCGCGATGATGGCGTTCGCGGCGATCATGGCGTGCTCCGGTGAGCCGCCTTCCATGCCCCACATCGGGAAGATCTCGCCGTCCCAGAGAATGTGCTTCTCCTGGGCGGCGCTCTCGAACTCACGGTACTGATCGAGCGTCACCCGCTGCTTCACCGCCGTCGCATGCATCACCATCGCCCCGGAAGGCAAACGCTTCTCGAGACTCATGGCGAAGGCGAGGCATCGGTGACGGGATCGACCTCGAAGAGAAGCTCCCGGGGTGTTGGCCCGAGGGTTCTATCGGGGTGTCGACCCGCTGCTGACGCAACCGCGAGACCCCTCGACCAGGGCTGGACCGGGTCGTGGCACGGTCCGTTGCGCTGGAGGTGCAGTCGCGACCGGGGGGAGAGCCCTGGGCGTTGCCTTCGATGGGGTGTCGGAACCCCCTCCCGGGTCCCTCGCGAGGCCTCTGGAGGGGAGTTCCGACCGGGGAGAGCCGCGACGCGTTGCGTACGAGGGGGGTCTCAGCCGGGCTTCGGCGTCTCTCCGCCCGGCGTCGACGCGTCGGCCGCGTTGGCCGTCGCCCGGGCGCGGTGCTCGACCAGCGGCTTGAGGAGGTTGCCCACGAGCTCCTCGGAGGCGGGGTCGTCGTCCTCGGCATACGAGGCGACCTTGAGAACGTAGCCGCGGAGGCTCTGGGCGAAGGCGTCGAGCTGCGGCCGCCGCGTCCCGACGGTCGGGTCGCTCGCGACGCCAGCGGAGGTGATCTCCAGGCGCTCTCCGTACGCCTTGTGCGCCGCGCGCAGGCGTGTGACGAACTCCCTGCCGCCGAGCTCCGCCACGGTCTTCTCGTGGTCGTCCGCGGCGAGGCGCTGGAGCCGGAGCGCCGACTCGCTCCACTGCTCCACGTAGGGGAGCTGGATGAACGCCAGGCCGTCGTGGAAGAGCGCGTCGTACACGGCGTCCGCGCGCGACGCCTGCGGTGCGCCGGGGAGGCGCTTCCACCCGGCGAGGCACCCGCCGAGCGCGGCCCAGCACCCGTCGAGCACGCGGTCGGCGAGGACCACCTCGGGCCCGTACTTCTTCTTCTGCGCGAGCGCGACCATCGCGTCGTTGAGCTCCGCGTGCGCCGCGGAGAGCCGGTCGAGCGCGCGCTTCGCGATCCTCGGCGCGCCGAACTCCTCCGCGGCGGCGAGCAGGGCGGCGCCCAGCGCGAGCGCAGCGGGCGCGGTCATGCGCGGTAGCTCGATGACATCGTTGGCGGTGTAGCTACGTCCCATGCGGTCCTGATCCCTCCAGCGAGCTCTCCAGCGGGCGTGGGCTGAGCTCCCCAACGCACGTCGCCTGCCCGGGAACTTCGCCGTCTGGGCGTTCTGGTAGCTGGAGGGGAGCCGTGCCAGCGAAGGTGCCGTGTTGCTTTCCCTATCGGCCGGGCTGCCCTCGATGCGTGGCGGAGCGGCGGGCGCGGTGGGTGCGAGTGGCGACAAACCTCTCCCTTGTCGCGGTGCTCGGGCTTCTCATCCTCGCGTGCTGCTGCGCGTGCGGTTCGCTCGGGCTGCCCGATATTCCGGCACAGATGTCCCCTCAGGAGTTCGCCGTCATCGAAGCGGACCGAGCGAAGGATCCATGGCGGCTTGTGCTCGTTGCCTGGGTCCTGGCGTGTCTGACGGCGGGCCTCTACCTCGGCTCGCGCCACCTCACGCGCGACGCCACGACGCCGCTGCCGTCACCCCCTGCCGACCCGCTGGCGTCCTACCGCGACGGCCCGCCGGCGGAGTGCCCGCGGCACCCGTTCGCGCGGTCAGCGGCGGCCTCGGCCGACCGGCCATCACACGAGAGCGGCGGGCGCCCGCCGCCGGCGGTGAATCGGTCGCGTCTACGGGGCAACCGATCCCGACCATGCCCACCCTCGGCCGCCTCGCCGCGCTCGCCTACCTGCTCCCGCTGTTCGCCGCCGGGTGCACCGAGCCCGCTCCGGGGGCGGACGCCGCGGCCGACGCCGTCGTCGACGTGTCCCTCGACGCGCCGGGCGAGGCGCGGGTCGACGCCCCCGGGCCCGGCGCCCGCGGGCGCGTGGGGCCCGCCGGCGGCACCTTCGGCGGCGGCGGGGTGTCGGTGGTGGTGCCGCCCGGCGCGCTCGACCGCGAGGTGGATCTGGAGATCGCGACCGCGGTGCTACCAATCCCGGCGGGCTACCGGGGCTATTCGGCGGTGTACCGCGCCCGGCCCGAGGGGCTGACCTTCGCCCGGCCGCTGGTCGTCACGGTCGAGTTCGCGGGCGACGCGGCGCGCGCGCAACTGCACTGGTCGCGCGCGGCGGGCGGCGGGTACGAGTCGCTCGGCGGCACCGTCACGGGCAACCTGATCACGGCCGCGGTGCAGCACTTCAGCACCGGCTTCGTCGGAGCGGAGGAGCGCGACGGTGGCGCGCCCGATGGGGCGCTCTCGCCCGACGTCCCGGCAGCTCTCGACGCGCGCCCCGAGCCCTCCGACGCCCTGACCGACGTCCCGACGTCCCTCGACGCGTCCGCGCCCGACGCGGGCGGGCTGCCGGACGCGCCGACGGCGGCCCTGCCCGCCCCGCGGCCCCTCGCCCCGCTGCCGATGGCGGGCGTGACCACGTGGCGGCCGACCCTCCGCTGGGCGCTCGCGCCGGGCGCCGACGGCGCGCGCGTGCAGATCTGCCGCGACCGGGCCTGCGCGACCGTGGAGCGCACCTTCGACGCCGCCGGGGACCGCGCGGCGCCCCCGGCCGACCTCACGCCCGGCGTCCACTTCTGGCGCCTGCGGGCGCGCGCCGGGGCCGCGCTCGGCGTCGCGTCGTCGCCCGTGTGGTCCTTCGTGGTGGGTCGCCGCTCCACGCCGGTGGACTCGGCGCGCGGCGCCACGCCCGACTTCGACGGCGACGGGCGCGCCGACCTCGTGGTCGGCGCCGAGCGGTACGCGGAGGGGACCGGGCGGGTGTACGTCTACCCCGGCCGGGCGGGCGGGGTCGGGCCCCACACCCGACTCACCGGCCCCGACGGGATCTCGCGCGGCTTCGGCGCGGTGCTCGTCACCCCGGGCGACGTCAACGGCGACGGCTACGGCGACCTCGTCGTCGGCATGCGCAACAACCGCGGGACGCCGGTGCGGCTTCACGTCTACCACGGCGGACCGGCGGGCCTGCCGACGGAACCCACCGCGAGCATCGACGGCGTGGGCGGCGCGGCGTCCGCGGCGTCCGCGGCCGGCGACGTCAACGGCGACGGCTACGCCGACCTCGTCGTGGGGCCGGTGGGCCTCTCCGTACGTCTCTACTTCGGGAGCGCCACCGGCCTGCCCGCCACGCCCTCGCAGACCCTCGCCTTGCCGGACAGCACCAACCTGTTCGGCGTCGCGGTCGCGGGCGTGGGGGACCTCAACGGCGACGGCCGCGGGGACCTGGTGGTCAGCGCGCCCCTCCGATGCGCCACGCCGGGGTCGCCCGAGGCGGGCGTCCATCACGTCTTCGTCTACCTCGGCGGCGCGACGGGGGCGCCCGCCTCCCCGAGCGCCGACCTGCACATGCCGGGAGGGTGTCCGGAGAACATCATGCTCCCGGTGACCGCGCTCGGCGACACGGATGGCGACGGCTACGCCGACTTCGGCGTCGAGAACGGCTACACGTCCGTCCCGCACCGGCTGACCATCTTCCGGGGCGGCACCGCGCTGCCGACGGTGGGCGCGGGCCGCGTGCTGATGACCGGCCGGGAGTCATTCATCCGCGTCGCGGCCCTGGGTGATGTCAACGGCGACGGCTACGGCGACGTGCTCGTGGGCAGCGGCCAGACCGGCTCCGCGGCGGGGTGGGCGAGGTTCTACCTGGGCGGCGGCGCCGGGCTGCCCGATGTCGCCAACGCGACCCGGACCGCCCCGTCCGCCGCGGCGTACGACTTCGGGATGTCGGTCGCGGGGCTCGGGGATCTCGACGGCGACGGCTTCGACGACGCGGCCGTCGGCTCGTGGAGCGACGGTGTGGGCCGGGTGCACGTCTACCAGGGCGCGGCCTCGGGCCCATCGGCCGCCGAGTGGTTCGTGCTGCGCGGTCTGGACGGCGAGGCGAGCGGCTACGGTGGGGTGCTGGCCCGCCGGCCGGTCCCGCCCGCGGGGCGCGGCGGGCGCGCACTCACCTCGCGTCGCCTGCGCCTCGCGTGGTCGGCGCGATAGGCCCGGTCGGTGCGGGCTGCCGAGGCGCGGTCTGGGTCGAGGCGACCGGCCCAGGGCGCCGCCGCAGTGCCCGCGGCACCCCTTCGCGCGGTGAGGCTCACCCGTCGCTGAAGAGCGTCCAGCCCTTGACGGGCCGCGACCAGTCGATCGCCTCGCTCCGCAGTTCGCGGGCGTCGCGCTCCACCGATCACGCCACGCCCACGGGCGGCGCCATGGGGCGCGGCACGAGGTCGAGCTGCCGCGCCGGCGCGAGTTCCGCCGCGAACCGGCGGGCCGTCGACGCTTCGGCCTCCAAGAGCGCGGCGAGCCGTCCGAACTCGTGCGTGGGGTAGAAGCACCATCGCCGCTGCCAGTTGAGCGCGTCGCGGAGCCTGCGATCGAGGCGCCCTCGCTCCTGCATCACCCGGCGGCGGTCGATGGAGCCACCCGCTTATACTGATTTTATGTCAGTTTGGCCGCTTTGACGGGCGCGCGAGATGTGTAGAAGCGATAGGGATTCATCCCGCGGCACGGAAAACCAGGCGATTTGGGCACCGCTGCCCTGTCAGGGAGGGTGCCGCGTTGGACGCCTTCTCCCCCCACAACCCCGAGCGGGCCCCTACGACCAACCCGACGCGCGACGCGCGGCGGCGCCGCATGGCCCGCCGTGCGCCATGGGCGACGCACCAGAGGATGCCCTGGCAACGGACAGCCCCGCCGGACCGCTCACCGATCGCCTGCTCCGAATCCGGCAACGCGCCGAAGTGCTTGCTGCGAAGGGCGGGGCGATGCCATCGTGGGTATCAGAGCCCACATGGACGTACTCGTCGCCCACCACGGATACTGCTTCGACGGGGCCGCGAGCGCGGCGATCTTCTCCCGCTTCCTGAGGGAGACGCAGAGCGCGCTGAGCGACGCGAAGTTTCACTTCCGGGGCCTGCTCTACGAGCCCAACGCGCCGCCGCCGGGCGACAAGCTGATGACCGGGGCGATCAACGCCATCCTCGACTACCGCTACACGCAGTCGCCCTACCTGGACTGGTACTTCGACCACCACGTGAGCGCCTTCCAGGAGCCCGGCTCGGAGCTTCACTTCCGCGCCGACACCAGCGGCCGGAAGTTTCACGACGGCGCCTACGGGTCGTGCACCAAGTTCATCATCGACGTGGCCCGGGAGCGCTGGGGCTGGACGGCGCCGGACCTCGACGAGCTCGTCGCCTGGAGCGACGTCATCGACGCCGCGCGCTTCACCGACGCCGACCAGGCGAGCTCCTTCGAGCCGGCGGCGATGAAGCTCGCCGCGGTGGTGCAGGAGCAGGGCGACGACTCGCTGCTGGCCTGGATGATCCCGCAGCTCTCCTCCACGCCGCTCGACGTGCTGGCCGAGCACCCGGACGTGCTGCGCCGGCTGGAGCCCATCAAGGCCCGTCACGAGGCGCTCTCCAAGCGCATGGAGCAGTCGGGTGAGCAGCGTGGCTCGGTGGCGTGGTTCGACCTCAGCGACGCGCCGCTCGACACCGTGGCGAAGTTCGTCGGGTACAAGCTCTTCCCGACGGCGGCCTACTCGGTGGTGCTCTCTCGCACGCACAAGCGGGTGAAGATCTCCGTGGGGTTCAATCCCTGGTCGAAGCACCCGCGGCGGCACGACATCGCCCGGCTCTGCGAGCGCCACGGGGGAGGCGGCCACCCGGTGGTGGGCGCGATCTCCCTGCCGCCGGGCGAGCTCGCCAGGGCGAAGGTCATCGTGGAGGAGTTCATCCGGGAGCTGAATACCTGAAGGGGTAACGGGCTCCCCGGATGGCCATTCCCGCGGCGGCGCGATCGTGCGACCGTGGCGGTCATCATGGCAGACCTCCAGATCGAAGAACTCCAGGCGGGCACGGGCGTCGAGGCCACCACCGGCAAGACCGTCGACGTGCACTACACGGGCTGGCTCACCGACGGGACGAAGTTCGACTCGTCGGTCGACCGCGGCCGGCCCTTCTCCTTCCCCCTCGGCGCGGGAAGGGTCATCAAGGGCTGGGACCAGGGGGTCGCCGGCATGAAGGTGGGCGGCAAGCGCAAGCTCACCATCCCCCCGGAGCTGGGCTACGGATCGCGCGGCGCCGGGGCGGTGATCCCCCCCGGCGCGACGCTGGTCTTCGAGGTCGAGCTGCTCGCGGTGAAGTGAGCCGCCGCCGTCGACCTCAGTTCGCGGCCTCGTCGAGCTCCTTGAGCAGCGTCGAGAGCCAGTCGGTGAGCTCCCGGCGGCGCCGCTCGTAGGTCGCCGGGCCCACGTCGCCGGCCTTGTGCCGCCGCGCGAGCTCCGCGCCCTCGACCAGCACCCGGTCGCGCTCGGCCTCGATGTCCGCCCTGGTGCGCTTGCCCGTGGTGGTGTTTCCACGGCGCAGCGCGGTGTAGAGCCCCCCCACGATCAGCAGCGCCACCGCCCCGGTCGCGACGGTTCTCGCGGGGCCGGCCGGGGAGGGGATGCCGTGGATCTGGATGGCGACGGTGCGCAGCGGCGGGTCGTTGGGCTGCCGGGAGAGCCCCGTCAGCAGGATCCTGTCGCCGTTGGACTCGCGGGTCTCCGCGGCGGGCATCCCCTCGACGGTCATGCTCAACCCCGGCGGGGCCTCGACGGCGACCAGGGAGTTGACCACCGGCATCGGCATCCCGATGCGCATCGCCACGTCCCCGCCGCTCAGCTTCATCTGAAACTGGAACACCACCTCGATGGGCTCGCTCAGCGTCGGAGGGATGCTCCCACGCAGCACCGCCGCGTCGCCCTCGGTGGTCATGCGCACGTCGCTCATCGTCGGCTGCGACGTGAAGGCCGTGTACCCCGCCGGCAGCTCGAAGCGCATCCCGTCGCGAGGCACATAGGCCCGCGGCACCGGCTGCTCCTCTCCGAGCGCGAGCCCCGAGAGGTTGGCGATGCGCAGCCGCTGCACCACCAGGAGGCGGTCGTCGCGGAAGCGCATCTCGGTGCGGGAGTCCCAGAGCAGCACGCCGCGGCCCTCGTGCTCGACGTCGAAGCGAACGAGCTGCACCCGGTGCCCCATGCTCGGCCCGAGCTGGAAGGGCAGCGCGCCGAACTTCGCCCCGGCGAGCTCGGTGCTCGCCCGGTACGCGATGTTGCCGCCGGTGGTGAGGCCCTGGAACCTCGCCGTGCCGTCGTGGTCGGTGCGCGCCTCTCGGGGCGCGTCGCGCTCGCCCTCGCGCATGGCGCCGAGGCGCACGGTCACCCCCTCCAGCGGCGCCCCGGAGCTGTTCACCACGCGGACGTGGATGGAGCCCGCGGGCACCTCCGAGGTCTCCTCGGCGAAGGACTGCGGCAGCATCGCGCGGCGCACCGCCGGGTCGGATCCACCGGGCACCATCGGGGCGGAGCCGTCCGTCGGAGGGTGCCCCGGAGGCAGGGGCTGCGAGGGGTCCACCGGTCCGGGGGCCCTCGGCGGGGGAGGCGCCTGCACGGCGGCGTCCTGGGCGAGCGAGGGAGCCGCCGCGAGCATCAGCGCGGCGAGCACGATTCCATCAAGTCGTCGCATCGGCGACCTCTGCCTTCAGCCGGTGACCGCAGCGCTTGCAGAACACGGCATCTTCATCGTTGAGCGTCTGACACTTCGGGCAGCCGGCCTCCGCCGCGGGGGCGGCGCTGGCCTTCGTCTCGGTCTTCGCGGCGTCGGTCTTCGCGGCGTCGGTCTTCGCGCCGAGCTCCGCCGCCTCGGCCTCGGCCAGCATCGCCTCGGCGCGCGTGCGCCACGGGCCGATGCCCTCGTCGATGGCCCTCATCGCGGCGCGGGCCTCCTCGCGGTAGCGGGCCTCGAGGGCGCGGTGGTCGTCCTCGCCGAGGCGGCCGATGGAGCGCTCGAACTCCAGGTCGCGCAGCGCCTGCACCGCGGCCCGCTTTCGCTCCTCGAGGGCGCCCAGCGCCGCGCCGTCGTCCTCGCCCTCCGCCGCGTCGCCCGAGCGGCTCGGGTCGAGCACCAGCCGGAGCGTCTCCCAGAAGAGCAGCACGGCGCCGGAGAACATCGAGAAGCCGATCCAGAGCACCACCGCGGGCGCCCCCTTCACCAGCCCGATGGGGACAGCCACCAGCGCCACCACGACCACCGGAATCAGGGCCATGTACCGGCCGAACCTCTCGTGCGCTTCAGTCATCGTGGCCCCGCAGCTCTTCGTTGATGCGGGCGTCGTACTCGCCCGAGTCCACCTTCTCCGCCGCCGGCGCCTTCGCCGGGGCGGGCGTCACCGGCACCGGCTTGCGCGCCCAGCGGCGCACGAGGCGCAGCCCCATGGCCCCGCCCGCGATCATCACCGCCACCGGCACGAGGTACAGCCCCTTGTTGGCCCCGCGGTCTGGCGGCACCTCCAGCGACTCGCTGCCATACCTCTCCACGTATTGCTCGATGATGGTGGAGGCGGAGTCGCCGCGCGCCAGCCGCTCACGGATGCGCTGTCTCTGCCCGTCGGCGAAGCCGCAGGTGCAGGTGGAGAGCGACTCCCTCGGGCAGTCGCCGCACATGCACCGCAGCTGCTCGAAGACCCGCCGCTCCTCGGGGCTCGCCTGGCGGGCGTTGGTGTCCGCGGAGGTCTGGTGGTTGTTCTGCGCGCTGGCGGGCGAGGTGAGCAGCAGGGCCGCTCCTCCCGCGAGGCCCGCCACGAGGAGCAGCGTGCTCTGCCCGGCGAGCGGCACCGGCCGGGCGCCCTTCGCGCGGGTCGCGCGCGCCGCGGCCTTCGAGGCCTCGGGCCACATCGCGAGGATCACCCCGGCGACCAGCACCATGGCGCCGATCCAGATCCAGAGGGTGAGGGGGTTCACGAAGGCCTTGAGGTGCGCCACGCGCGTCGTCGGGTCGACGCTGTTCATGGTGAGGTAGAGGTCTTCGCTGAGGCGAGGGGCGATGGCCACCTCGCTGGTCGGCTGCTCGGGCCGAGACGTGTAGACGAAGCGCGCCGGGTGCATCGTCGCGAAGAACGACCCGTCGCGCGTCACGTTGATGATCGCGCGGGTCTGGCGCACGTGGATGTCGCGCAGGTTGTCGATGCCCTCGTAGCGCATGGTGTAGTGCCCCAGCCGGAAGCTCTCTCCGGGCCTGAGCACCGCCTCGGCCTCCTGGCGGTAGGCCGCGCCGACCCAGCCAGCCATCATCAGCACGAAGCCCAGGTGCGAGAGGTAACCGCCGTAGCGGCGGCGGTTCTTGCCCACCAGCCGGGTGAGGGCCACCGGGGCCGACTCGCCCTTGGAGGCCATGCGCGCGCGGGTTCCGCGCCAGTACTCCTGGGCGAGGGCGGCGATGTTGAGGGCCACGAGGCCGGTCGCCACGGCGGGCAGGTGCCCGTCGAGCCAGGCGATGGAGCGGCCGACGTTGACGCTCCCCAGCGTCGCCCCGAAGAGCTTGATGGGGGTGACCACGTCGTAGATGGGGGGGATGTTCACCACCGCGGGGAAGCCCATGGAGCGGCCGAAGACGGCGTGGGCGATGCCTGCCGCGAGGCCCGCCACGAGGGGGCCCCGGAAGGCCTTGAGCAGCAGGTCGGGGGAGCCCTTGCGCCACGGGGTGAGCACGCCGATGGCCATGATCAGCAGGAGCACGATGGCCACCGGGGCGAGCCAGGCGTTGTAGAAGGTCGCGCCCACGGTGAGGCGCTCTCCCCAGAGCCACTCGGCGATCTTGGGCCAGGTGGTGGCCAGGGCGATGAAGACGCAGATGCCCAGGAGCATCCAGTTGTTGGCGACGAACATCGCCTCGCGGGAGAGCAGCGCGTCGATCTCGGCGGCCTTGCGGAGCAGCGGCAGGCGCCAGACGACGAGCCCGATGCAGAGCACCGCGAGGAAGCCCATGAACCAGACGAAGTAGATGCCGATGCCGCTCTGGGCGAAGGAGTGGACGCTGGAGATGAGCCCCGAGCGGGTGAGGAAGGTGCCGAAGATGGTGAGGAAGAACGAGAAGAGCAGGAGCGCGACGTTCCAGACCTTCAGGATGCCGCGGCGCTCCTGGATCATCACCGAGTGGAGGTAGGCGGTGATGGTCCACCAGGGGAGGCAGGCGGCGTTCTCGACCGGGTCCCACGCCCAGAAGCCGCCCCAGCCGAGCTCTTCGTAGGCCCAGAGCATCCCGAGCACGTTGCCGATGCTCAGGAACATCCAGGCGAAGAGCACCCAGCGTCGGGCCGCGAGGGTCCACTCCTCACCGAGGCGGCCGGTGATGAGGGCTGCGACGGCGAAGGCGAAGGGCACGGCGCACCCGACGAAGCCCACGTAGAGGGAGGGCGGGTGGATGGCCATGTAGAAGTTCTGGAGCGAGGGGTTGAGCCCTTCGCCCTCGAGGGGGGCTCCCACGAAGCTGGCGGAGAAGGGGTTGGCCGCCCACGACATGATGACCCCGAAGAAGACCACCACGCCCATGAGGGTGGCGATGACCCAGGGGGCGAGCTCCTTGTAGCGGGTGCGCAGCGTGAAGACGCAGATGCTGGTGTAGATCGAGAGCAGGAAGGTCCACCAGAGGAGCGAGCCGTCCTGGCCGCCCCAGAGGGCGGTGATCAGGTAGTGCAGCGGCATCGACCGGTCGGAGTAGTGGGCCACGTACCGGATGCGGAAATCGTGGGAGAGGAAGCCGTAGAGCAGGAGCATCACGTCGAGGCCGATGAGGGCGCAGGTGCCCAGGGCCGACATCCGCGCTGCTCGTAGAAAGCGGGCTGCGGAGGGGCCGCGGTCGGTCCCGGCGAGCACCGCGAGGCACAGCGATATCGCCGCGGTCACCAGGAACGCGTAGAGCACGCCGGTTCCAAAGGCCGGGATGCCCGCGTCATACGAAGGATGTTCCATGTCGGGCGGAACCGTAGTGGGCGCCCCCTGGGGGGTCAATCACGGAGGGGACGATGGGAGGGGGGGAAAGGCCGCGCGAAGCACGGCGTTCGGTCGAGAGTTGCTGCCATGGAGTGCAATCCATGGCTCAGGTTGGTCGTCGCTGGTGATTGTCGCGGTGGCCCCCCCCGGGCTCCGGGGGCGAGGTCAGCGAGCGCGGCGGAAGGTGTACCGGGGCGAGATGGTCACCGTCCCGAGGCTCTGCGCGCGCAGGCCCACGATCAGGTCGTCGCCGCGCACCTCGTACTCCAGCGCCGCGGGGGTGTTGGCCGCGGTGCCCACGGAGCACTCGGAGGTCAGCGCGAGGGCGCTGCCGGTGGCGACGTAGGTGCTGTTGAAGTTGATCTGAGGCACCGCGCGGGTGATGCGGTTGCCCGCCGCGAAGACCAGCGAGAAGGAGCTCAGCATGTCGGCCCGGATGCGCCCGGCGGAGGTCCACACCTGGCCGCGGCCCTGCAGCGTCGAGGCCGCGGGGTCGATGGTTCCGATGGGGGTGAGGGCCATGTTGAGCAGGTACTCGATGTTCGAGAGCTCCCAGCGCCCTTCGGGGATCTCGCCGCCGGTGAGCGCCGGGGGCGCCCCGACGCGCACCGAGCCGGTGGCGAGCGGGAGCGCGGTGGGCGCGTCGGCGGGGGAGCACATCCCCGGGCGGTAGGTGATGTCGACGACCGTCGGCTCGGTGAGGGGCTCGCTGCAGTACTCCGCGGTGGGCGGCGGGGTCACGTAGGTGAAGCCGAAGCACATCTCGTCGGTGGTGGACGACCCGCTGCGCACGTCGCGGCTCGTGGTGTTGTTGAACGTGCACGCGGTCTCGATGCGGTCGCCCGCCTGGAGCGTGAGCGGCAGCTCGTAGAAGTACTGCGACTCGAACTGCCAGTTGGTGAGCGCGATGATCGGGGTGCGCTGGGTGCCGCGCAGGAGAAACTGCTCATACCCGCTGCCGATCTGGTGCATGTGGGGCATCGAGGCGAGGATGCGGGAGCCCGGCGCGAGGGTGCAGGCGCTGGCGACGCGCTGTTGAGAGCGCGCGGGGAGGGAGAAGCCCACCGGGCCCATGGCGACCATGCCGTACTCGGTGCCGGTGGCGGGGCCGAGAGAGAGGCGCACGCCCGAGCGGTCGACGAGCCCGGGCAGGTTGCGGGAGTTGTTGTAGTGGAGCTGGAGGATGTAGCGGTCCGAGGGGCGCACCCGCAGGCCGCCGTCGGGAAACTGCAGCGCGTCCTCCCCGGGGGCCCAGGTGTACGTGTAGAGCGTGTCCGGGGGAGAGCCGGTGCACTCGAAGCTCGGCGCGAGGGCGGCGGTGCTGGTCGAGCGGTAGAGCACCACGTGGTGCAGCACCTCCGGGCGGTCGAGCAGCACGTCGAAGCGGCGGATGAACTGGTCGGCGGCCACGACGTTGGTGAAGGTGAAGCACTGGTAGCGGTCGCTCACCTGAGGCACCGGGTAGCGGTCCGCGCGCAGCTCGAGGGCGACGGTGCCCGCGGGGGGCTGCGCCGGCGGGCGGAAGAGCGGGGCGGAGGAGCGCAGCCGGGTGTCCTCGGTGAGCGTGCGCGCGCCGCAGGAGGCCCAGGAGGCGATGCGCTGCGAGTCGGCGAAGGCCGGGGCGGGCGTGCCCGAGGGAGGCATGGTGCTGTCCGCGAGGCGGAGGTGCATCCGGTCGACCGGGCGAGCGGTGCCCTGCGCCCGGGTGATGAAGTCGTAGTCGAGCAGGGAATACGGTGCCCCGTAAGCGGGCGTCGCGCCGTGGCAGCCGCCGCAGGCGCGCTCGACGGTGGCGCGCACCTCGGCGTTCCACTGCGCGCGGTCGGGCGTGCACGCGGGCCCCGCGTCGGGTGAGACGGTGGTGGCGTCGCCGCAGCCGGCGGTCATCGTCAGCAGGGCACACGCAGCGAGCACGGATCTCATCGGGTCGCACCTCTCGGTCAGTGGGGGGGAGGGCGGAGTATGCACGGACCCTCCGCGCTGCCATCGCGATGTTGCGTGCGGAGGTTCGGTCGCATGCGCCCACTCACGCCGGGGCTTCGGCTATGGTGCCGACCCCTGCCATGACCCACAAGCCTCGCGAAGCGATCCCGATGCCCGACCCCGCGCCGCTCTCCCCCCCGGAGGACTTCGCAGGGCGACTCGCCACCCTCGGCGTCACCCTCGACGAGAAGGCCCTCGGGCGTCTCGGCGACTACCTCGCGCGGCTGCTCGCGATGAACGAGCGCATGAACCTCACGGCCATCACCGACCCCGGGGAGGCCTGGACGCGGCACGCCTTCGACGCGCTCACGCTGGTGCCGCTGCTGGCCGACCTGAAGTCGGGAGCGAGGGTGGTGGACGTGGGCTCCGGCGGCGGCGTGCCGGCGATTCCGCTGGCCATCGCGAGGCCCGATCTGAAGCTGACGCTCATCGATGCCACGCAGAAGAAGGCGGCCTTCCTGACGGATGTGGCCAGGGCCCTCGGGCTCGGCAACGTGACGGTGCGCGCCCAGCGGGCCGAGCTCGTGGGCATGGCCGAGCTGCGCGGGGTCTTCGACGTGGCGACGGCGCGCGCGGTGGGGCGCATCGCGATGCTGGCGCCGCTGATGGCGCCGCTGGTGAAGCCCAACGGGCGGGTGCTGATGATCAAGGGGCAGCGCGCCGACGAGGAGCTCGAGGAGGCCACGCTGGTGCTGGCCGAGCAGCGCTGCACCCACGAGAAGACCGTGGAGACCCCCACCGGGCGCATCGTGGTGCTGCGCGTGGGCCCGGCGGAGCAGCGGGCTCCGAGGCGTCGGTAAGGGGCGCTCAGCCCTTCGGGTAGCCGACGAGCGAGAGCGCGTTGCCCGAGCGCCCCGAGCGCCAGACGTAGGCCTCGCTGTCGGGGACGCCTCGCGCGATCTCCAGCAGCTCGTCGGGGGTGTACGCCCGCAGCGCCGACACGGTGCCGTCCCACGCGAAGAGCGCAGGGATCGCAGGGACGCCATAGGTCAGCAGCAGCCGGGACCAGCGGAAGGGGCGCACGAAGGGCGTCGCCAGCAGGGTGACGAGCCAGAGCGCGACCATGTTGGGAGCCGCGAGCAGCGGGGCGAGCGCAAGCGGGGCGCGGCGGATCATCGGGGAGGCCGCGACGTCGAAGAGGGCGATCGGAGCGCGGTCGGCGACGGCGCTGGAGAGGAGCCGGCGCACGGCGTCGGGCCGGAAGTGGTGGAGGGCGCCGTACATGGTGCGCAGGCCCACGAGCTCGGCAGGCACCGCGAAGGCGTCCACGGGCTGCGGGTGGTACGAGAGCGCCGGGTCGCCGAGGCGCTGCACCCGGGCGACGGCCGCGGCGTTGGGGTAGCGGTCGGTGAGCGTGAGGCGGAGGTCGCCGCGACCGCGCTCCCGCAGCAGCGAGTGCATGGAGAGCGCGCCGCCTCCGCCGCCCGATCCGAGGTCGACGATGGCCCGCTGGCCGGTCGCGTCGAGCACATCGAGGAGGTCGGCCACCAGCGGGAGGTAGAAGCCCACGCGGTCGAAGCCCATGTCCAGCAGGTCGGTGCCGCCGTCGCGGATGGCCGCGGGCACCCAGGCGAGGTCCTCGAACTCGAAGAGGTGAAGGCGCTTCATGGCGCGGAGGATATCGCAGCGCCGGGCGACCGGCCCCGCGCTCAGGTCCAGCCGCGGCCCCGCTCCACCGCGGCCACGGCGCGCTCGAGGGTCGCCTCGTCGAGGGTGCCGTCGCCCGCCCGCTCCAGGGCCTCGCGCATCTCCGGGCTCGCGCAGCCCTCCGCCGCCACCCGGATGCGCGTGGGGCCTTCGCCCTGGTCGAGCGAGCGCAGCGCCATCGCCGCCGCGATGCGGTGCTCGATGGGCGAGCGCACGTCGTCGAGCAGCGCCTCGGTCTCCTGCCGCGACAGCGCGACGTCCCGGTAGCCCCGGGTCGGGTCGACCAGCCGCGCCACCTCCGCCTGCCACTGCCCAAGGCTCCGGCCCCGGCGCTCGAGGAGCACCGCCCTCGCCATCAGCGCGTCGTGCTGCGCGTTGGCCGCCAGCACGCCGTTTACCCGGTGCTGTAACGCCGAGAGCAGCTCCGGCTGGCGGGAGACGGCGCTGTTCCAGATGACCTCGGTGTGGCCGTCGCGGTAGTAGAGCATCGGGTCGCCGCCGTTCTCGCCGACGCCGGAGAGCTCGGCGAAGGGCACGAAGCGGGTCTTGAAGGCGCCGCGCAGGGTGATGCCGTCGGTGCCCACGCGCAGCTCGATGGGCCGGGTGCTCACCGCCCCCAGGGCGCCGAAGAGCCCCACCAGCAGCCCGATCACCATCACGACGGGAAGGCCCGTGGCGACCATCAGCAGCCCCAGGTAGACGCTGAGGGAGCTGCCGAGGATCACCCCTCCGAGGGCGCCGAGCGCCTGCCGGGTCAGGGCCCGCGCGGGGAAGTGCAGCGCCCGGTGGCTGCGGTCGACGCGCACCCGGTCGAGCAGCGCGTCGGCGGTGTCGAGGGAGTCGACCGCCACGTCGATCACGGCCCCGCTTCGGAGGGTGAACTGCACCCTCGGGGCCGCGCCGGGGATCGCCATCCCTTCGGCGATCTCCGCCCGCTCGAAGCGCATGGCGCCGGGTCCGTCGCCGAGGGCGATGCCGTGATCGTCGGCGGTGAGCCCCCCGTCGACCACGCGCCCCGCCCAGAGCCACGAGGCGAGCCCGAGCATCAGCGCGGTCACCGCCCCGAGGGGGATCATCATCAGCGGGGCGGCGGCGGCGAGGCCGAGCGTGGCGAGCAGCACCACGAGGACGGCGAAGATCTGCGCGGTGCGAGGGCGGCGGATCAGCACCCTCGCGCCCGGCACCGTCAGCGGAGGTCCGGGGGAGGGGGCTTCCATGGGGTCAGCGCACCCGCAGGACGACCATGCCCGTAGACACCCCGGACGAGCGGCAGGGCTTGAGCACGGCGTCGCAGAGGTCCCTCGCGGCGGCGTCGGGGCGCTGGGCGAGCACGGCGGCCATGGCGCCGATGGAGCGCATCCCGAAGCCGTCGCGGCTGCCGAACACGAAGAGGTCTCCTCGGGTGAGGCGCTCGGTGGTGACCAGCATGCCCCCGTGGGTGATGCCCGGGGTGCGGTTGGCGTGGTTGAGGAGGCGCTGGGGCTCGCCGTTGCGGGCGCGGTAGACGCGCATCCCCGCGGAGACCGCGATGTGCGCCTGGTCGCCCACGATGACCATCGCCGCGAGCTGGGCGTCGAGGTTGAGGTGCGGCTCGATGAGCACCGAGCGCAGCCTGGCGAGGGACTGGGCGCCCGCGCCGACCGCGCGCTCGAGGGCGCCGAGGCCCTTCTGGCCGTCGCCGAGGCTCGACTCCAGGGTGACCCTCACGGTCTCCGCGACCTGGCTCCAGAGCCTCGCCGGGGCCACCGGGCTGATGACGCAGAACACCGGGTGCCTGGGCGAGGCCCACGCGACGTCCTTCGCGAGGGAGCCCGCGCGCACCGCCGACGGGGATGATCCGACCGCAACCTCCAGGCCCATGCGACGGGGACGATGGTTGTCAGACCTGCCCGGTGGTTGCAACGACCGAAGTCAGCGAGGGGCGAAGGCGAACACGTTGCCCTCTTCGGTGAAGAAGCTCCAGGGCTCGGAGGTCATGGCGCGGACGGCGCCGCCGCCGGCGCGGACCGGGCGCCAGCCCTCGACGGAGCCGAGGCGGTCGACGAGCACGGAGCCCCGGGCGCCCGCGGCCAGGAAGCCGAAGGTCGAGCCGCTGCTCGAATAGCCCGGGCGGCTCTCCTCGAAGGGGATCTCGGTGACCGAGACCACGAAGAGGTCGTCGGCGGTGCTCGAGCGCACCAGGGTCCACGGGGACATCGCGGAGGTCGAGACCATCGCCCCGCCGTCGCCGACGGCGAGGAGGGTGTTGTTCCATGCGGCGATGGCGCGGAGGGTGGCGCTGACGGGGGAGGCCTGGCGGGTGAGCTCGGCGCTCTCGAAGGAGCCGCCGACGATGGTTCCGCCGGCGCCCACCGCGACGACCGAGCCGTCGGGGGTGGAGACCGTGACGCCGTGGAGGTCGGCGGCGGTGTTGCTGACGACGGACGACCAGACGCCGTCGGAGGCGCGGCGCAGCACCGTCCCTCCGGCGCCCACGGCGATGAGCGTCGACTGGCGCGAGGCGACGGCGTGGAGCTCGGCGGTCGACCCGGTGGGCTCCGGCACCCAGCGGCGCTGCGCCGGGTCGAAGCGCAGGGCGGTGCCGCGGGCGCCGACGACCACCAGCGGGTCGCCCGAGGTGATGGCGTAGAGGTCGGCCTCGGTGCCGCTGGGCACGGGGGCCCACGAGGTGGCCGACTCGGCGCGGAAGAAGATGCTCCCCCGGTCGCCGACGACCCAGGTTCCGCCGCCCGCGCGCACCGCCGCCCGAAGCGCGACCTGGCCGATGGGCGACGGGGGAGACCAGCGCCCGCGGAGCGCGAGCGAGGGGGCCGTGGTCACCGTCGAGGGGCGTCGCGCGGCGCTCATGAACCCGACCGCCGCCCCGATCACGACCACCATGGCGACGGCGGCGATGATCAGCCGGGGGGCGGCCGCGGTGGCCGGCGAGGCGCGGCCCTGTCGGAGGGAGTCGAGCTCGGTCTGGAGCTGCGCGTTCTGCTGTGCGAGCGCCTCGGCGCGCTGGAGCGCGGCCTCTCGTTCGTCGCGATAGTCACCCATGGCGCTACCCTAGCCGACGCCCGTCACCGCGTCCGCTCGGGGCGAAACCACTCCAGCAGGAAATCGCGGAACGCCTTCACCCTCCGTGGGATGTGCTTCGCCGCGGGGTACACCAGCCAGATGGGCGACACGGGCATCTCCCACTCCGGCAGCACCCGCACCAGCTTGCCCTCGGCCACGTCGACGGCGCCCACGAAGTGCGGCAGCTGCCCGACCCCCGCCCCCGCCCTCAGCGCCGCCCGGATGAACGCGAACTCGTTGCCCCCGATGCGCCCCTCGGCCTCGACCCGAGCGGTCTCTCCCCCGGGGCCCGCCAGCGTCCAGCTCGCGCGGCCCTCCTTCGGGCGGAAGAGCACCAGGGTGTGGGCCGCGAGCTCCGAGGGCGCGCGGGGCGCCGGGCGCCGGGCGAGGTAGCCCGGCGAGGCGAAGAGCTGGATGTTGCCGCTGGTGAGCTCGCGCGCGACCATCGACGGGTCGGTCACCTTGCGCACCGCCCGCAGCGCAAGGTCGAAGCCCTCGCCCAGCAGGTCGACGATGCGCGCCGAGAGGTCGACCTCGATGCGCAGCCCCGGGTGCCTCGCGGAGAAGCGCAGCACCAGCTCGCCCAGCGACGAGTCGACGAAGTCCGCCGGGGCGGTGAAGCGCAGCAGGCCCTTGAGCTCCCCGGGGCGGTCGCCGATGGTGCCGGCGATCTCCCGCAGCCCGCTGAGGTGCGGCGAGGCCTGGGCGTAGAGCGAGCGGCCCTCGGCGGTGAGCGCCACCCGCCGGGCGCCACGCTCCAGCAGCCTCGCGCCCAGCGAGTCTTCGAGCCGGGTGAGCGCCCGGCTCACCGTCGACTTCGGGACGCCGCGGCGCGCGGCGGCGGCGGTGAGCGAGCCCGCCTCCACCACGTCGACGAAGACCACCAGCAGGTCGAGGGAGGGAAGCGTTGCGCTCATGCAACGGATGCTGCCAAGGGGTCACACCGTTGCGCAAGAGGCAACCGTGACGCCCCCCTCGCGGCGCTGTGGTAGCGTCCGCGCCCCGTATTCGCTGGAGGTCCGATCGATGTTGAAGCCTGACGCCGCCATCGCGTTCTGCGAGCAGACCTGGGAGTCCGAGATCCTCCCGGTGATCCACGACTACATCCTCATCCCCAACAAGTCGCCCGCCTACGACGCCGACTGGAAGGCCCACGGTCACATGGACCGGGCGGTCGCCCTGCTCGAGGGCTGGTGCCGCGCGCAGAAGATCCCCGGGCTCACCGTGGAGGTCGTGCGCCTGAAGGACGAGCAGGGCCACGAGCGCACGCCGGTGCTGTTCATGGAGATCCCCGCGACGGGCGGCGTGGAGGGCGACACGGTGCTGCTCTACGGCCACCTCGACAAGCAGCCCGAGATGGAGGGCTGGGAGCCCGGCCTCGGCCCGTGGACCCCGGTGCGCCGGGGAGACAACCTCTACGGCCGCGGCGGCGCCGACGACGGCTACGCCACCTTCGCGTCGCTCACGGCGCTGCGGCTGCTGCACGAGCAGGGCCTCGCCCACGCGCGCTGCGTGGTGCTCATCGAGGCCGACGAGGAGAGCGGGAGCACCGACCTCCCGGCGTACATCGACCACCTCGCGGCGCGCATCGGCCAGCCCTCGCTGGTGGTGTGCCTCGACTCCGGCTGCGCCAACTACGACCAGCTCTGGATCACCACCTCGCTCCGGGGCCTGCTGGGCGGGACGCTCCGGGTCGACGTGCTGGAGAACGGCGTGCACTCGGGCGACGCGAGCGGCGTGGTGGCGTCGAGCTTCCGCGTGGTGCGGCAGCTCCTCTCTCGCATCGAGGACGAGTCCACCGGGCGCATCAAGCTGGACGCGCTGCACGTGCCCGTACCCGCCGCGAGGCAGGCGCAGGCGGAGGCCGCGGCGAGCGCGCTGGGCGAGGTGATCTGGGGGAAGTTTCCCTTCGTGAAGGGAATGGTCCCGATGGGGGAGAGCGGCGCCGAGCGGGTGCTCAACCGCACCTGGCGCCCGACGCTCTCGGTGACCGGCGTCGACGGCATGCCCTCGCTCCAGAACGCGGGCAACGTGCTGCGGCCGTACACCAGCTTCAAGCTGTCGATCCGGCTGCCTCCGGGGGTCGATCCGACGAGCGCGACGGCGGCGGTGAAGCAGACGCTGGAGAGCGATCCGCCGTACGGGGCGAAGGTGAGCTTCGAGGCCGAGAAGGGCGGGCCGGGGTGGGACGCGCCGCCCTTCGCGCCGTGGCTGGAGGCGTCCATCCGCGCGGCGAGCGAGACCTTCTTCGGTCAGCCCGCGATGTCCATGGGCGAGGGGGGGACCATCCCCTTCATGGGGATGCTGGGGGAGAAGTTCCCCCAGGCGCAGTTCCTGATCACCGGGGTGCTCGGCCCGGGGAGCAACGCCCACGGACCCAACGAGTACCTGCACATCCCGACCTGCAAGCGCCTCACGGCCAGCGTCGCGGACGTGCTCGCGCGGCACTGCGTGCGCGAGCGGTAGAGCCCTCTCACGCCCCGAAGCGGTAGCCCAGCAACAGCATCGCGAGGAGCTGCGTCGACGCGCCGGCGTCGGTCATCACCTCGGCCGAGAGCCCCAGGCGCCACCGCCGGCCGAAGCGCCGGTCGGCGGCGACGCGGGCGCGGTGCATCCAGGTGGGATAGGTGCCGCGGAGGAAGAGCCAGCGGTCGAGGCCGTAGGAGACGTTGGCGTAGAGCCAGCGCCCGAACGGAACCTCCACCCCGACGGTTCCGCCCGAGCCCGACACGAGGTCGCCGACGGACCATCGCGCGCGAGCGCTCACCCGGGAGCCCGCGCCGAGCAGGTCGTAGAGCACCGCGCCGACCTCGGTGGTCGAGCCCCACAGCCCCGTGTCGTCGTCGCTGATCCGAAAGGTGGCGTTGAGTCCGAGCTGCGGGCGAACCCTCGCCTCGACCAGCGCCCACGCGAAGCGCCGCATGGGGAGCGCGGTCTGCGACGGCCACCGGGTCACCAGGGACATCGGCGTCGGGCTCTGGTCCATGCCGCCCAGCGCCTCGGCGCGGAGCCTCCCTCCGAAGAAGCGCACCCGGCCCTGCGCCAGCGCTCGCGTCACCCTCGGCCCGGAGCCCGCGGTGCTGTCGGCGAGGGCGTCGAACACCACCTCCGCGGAGGTCTCGAAGAGCCGGCCGTCGAGGCGACCGGAGAGCGACCCGAAGGCGCGGTCGACCCCGCCGCTCCAGCCGTCGACGACCCAGGTCGCGTCGAGCGTCAGCCGCAGCTCGCGCCCCGTCGCCCACCGCGCGGACACCCCGGCGCGAGGGGCCGAGAGGCTGGGGCGACCGTCGACCGTGTCGGGCCGCATCCCCGCGAAGAACGACAGTCCGAGGCCGACGAGCGGACGAACCGTGACGCGCGCCCCGTCGACCAGCCCCGTCGCCGTGCCCGGCGCAGGGTTCACCCGACCGAGGTCCAGCGCCCAGGTGCCGATGTCCCTCCCGGCGCGCAGGAGGTAGACGTCGAGCCTCGGGGTCGCGTGCTGGAAGGGCACGAAGAGAAGCTCCGGCGAGCCCGCCAGCCGCGCGTCGATGAGGTGGCTCCAGCTCCACCCCGCGCCGAGGTCGACCTCGAGCTGCGAGCTCAGGCCGATGTCGTGATAGCCGCGTGAGGTGCCCGTCGGGGAGCCCGCGACCAGCAGCCGCAGCAGCAGCTCTCCGCGGACCCGCCCTGCCGTCGGGGCGCGGCGCGATCCGTCCGGCGCCTCTCCTCGCGGCGTCGACTCCACCCTCGGCCACGGGGCCGTGTAGGCGGCGGCGTTCCATGGAGCCACCGGGGCGGGGGCCTCTCGGGCGCGGACCGCCTCGGCCGTGGCGGGCGCTGGCGCCGGGGGCAGCGCGAGCGTCGTCACCGCCGTCGGGAGCACTCCCGCCTCGCAGCGCAGCGAGGCCCGGTGCTCGGCCGCCGCGAGCACCACCCAGCGGGGACAGCCCTCCCCTGGCGTCTCGACCGTCATCCCCTCGCGCAGGCCCTCCGCGCGGCCCCGCTCGACGAAGACCGTGCGCTGCGTCGACGCCCTCACGGCGACCCTCGACGGCTGGGCGAGCCCGGCTCCCGCGAAGCCCAGCGCCCCGAGCGCCGCCGCGGCCGCGGTCGATCGCGGGCTCATCGCCGACCCCCCGCGTGGCAGCGGAGGCAGGTCGACGGGCCGTAGGAGTACTCCCCCTCGCCGAGGTGGAGGAAATCCGTGCGGCCCGCGGTGTGCGCGTGGCAGTTGGTGCAGTCGATGGCGCGGGGGTCGTCTTCGCGCGCGTGGCAGTCGGCGCAGTCGCCTCCGGCGTGCGGTGGGCTGTCGATGGGGTAGCTCGGGTGCGAGGCCACCGCGCGGCTCCAGCGCGTGGTGCCGTGGCAGCGGTAGCAGTCCCGGGGGAAGCCCCGCGCGGCGTGGTCGGGCTGTCGATCGTAGAGCACGGCGTGGCAGGTGTTGCAGGCGGTGCGGGCGACCTCCGCGGGGTGGTCCGCGCCGCCGCATCCCGCGAGGACCCGAGCGGCGAGCAGCGCGGCGGCGATGGAGCTGGGGCGCATCTCAGTCGGCCCTCCCGTTGGCGTGGCACATCCGGCAGGCGCGCGACTCGTAGGCGTAGTTGCGCACCCCTCGGTGATCGTCGTCGGTGCCGGCCCGCCCGTGGGCGTGGCAGTCGGTGCAGGTGAAGACGCGGATGTTGGTCGTGTCGGTGTGGCAGTTGTTGCAGGACAGCCCCGAGTGGTCGCCCCGCAGCGGGAAGAACAGGTCGTGCTGCAGCCTCGCGGGCAGCCACCCCGAGGGGTCGTGGCAGGCGTCGCACGAGCGCAGGTTGGGGAAGCCCGAGTGGTCGACCCGGGAGCGGCGCTGGTCGCCGTCGTGGCAGCCGACGCAGGCCGTGGGGGTGTTGGGGTAGCGCCCCTCGGTGTGGCAGCCCTGGCAGCTCACCGCGGCGTGACGACCGAGCAGCGGCCACCACGTTCCGTGGTCGAAGAAGGCAGGGGACCACGCGAGGGGCGTGTGGCACTGGTCGCAGCCCGCGCGCAGGGGGCCCGTGTGCGGCGGGTGCGGGCGCCGCTGCGCGAGGGTCTCCTGGTGGCACCGGTCGCACTGCGCCACGGCGTCGCGGAAATCGCCCTGCGTGGCGCGGGTGTGGCAGCGCGCGCAGTCCTGCACCGCGTGGGCACCGACCAGCGGGAAGCGCGTGCGCTGGTGGTCGACCAGCAGGGTGTCGGGGGTCCAGGTGCGCGGGCTGTGGCAGCGGGCGCAGTCCTCGCCGAGCTGACCCCGGTGGCGGTCGGTGTGGCACTGGCCGCAGCGGTTCATGGGGCCGAGCGCGTCGCGGCCCTGGTGGCACCCTGCGCACGACACCCGATCGTGGGCGCCCGTCAGCGGAGCGCCGGTGAGGGTGTGGTCGAAGCCCTGGGCGCTCGCGTCTCGGCGCATCGACCACGACCCGGTGCCATGGCAGCCCTCGCAGCCGCGGGTCGAGTCCGCGAGCCGTCGCGCCGAGCTCCCCTCGGCGGCGGTGCGCGCCCCGTGGGGGTCGGCGTGGCATCGCCCGCAGGCGGGAGGCGTGTCGAGTCGGTACACGACCACCGGATCGCCCGTAGGACCGGGGGTCGGCTGGTGACAGCGGTTGCAGGCGAGCGCCGCGTGGCGACCGTCGAGGGCGAAGCGCGCGCTGGCGTGGTCGAAGCCCGAGGCCGGGGTGAAGCTCGAACCCTGGTGGCAGCTCGCGCAGGGGCGCGGGGCGAACTGCCCTCGGTGCGAGTCGGCGTGGCAGGCCGAGCAGTCCCGAGGCGTCCCGGCGAAGCGCGTGGGGGCGCCGGCGCGCTCGGGGGCGTGGCAGCGGGCGCAGGGGGCGTCGTGCTGGCCCGTGAGGGCGAAGCCGGTGCGGGCGTGGGCCGCGACGTCGAAGGTCGATGGGCGCCACGCCGCCGGGGCGTGGCAGGTCGCGCAGGTGCTCGCGGGCCGCCCCTCGCGCACGAACTGCCCGCGGTGCACGTCCTGGTGACAGCCGCTGCAGGGGGGGCTGCCTCGGTCGAAGCCCGGGTCGGCGGTGGCGGTGGCGTGGCAGCTCGCGCACGCCACGGCGCGGTGCGCCCCGTCGAGGGCGAAGCGGGTGCGCGCGTGGTCCTCGGCCTCGAAGCGGGCGCGGTGCCAGGTCGACTCGTCGTGGCAGGCCTCGCAGCGGCCCTGGTCGGGGCGGTCGCGGAGCTGCCCCGCGTGGGCGTCCCGGTGGCAGTCCTCGCAGCGGGCGTGAGCGATGCCCCGGAAGCGCCGGGACGACGACACCCGGTGCGAGTGGCAGCGCTCGCAGGCGACCTGCTGGTGGGCCCCTCGCAGCGGGAAGCCCGACCGGTCGTGGAAGCCCCGGTCCCTCGCCTCGCCGGTCGCCCTCAGCCACGAGGAGACCGAGTGGCATCGCGCGCAGTCGCTGCCGAGGGAGGGGGTGTGGCGGTCGCGGTGGCACGACGCGCACGCGGTGGAGGTCTCCCGGTCGAGGGCCGCGCCGTGGCAGCGCGCGCAGCTCACCGACTCGTGGCCCCCGGTGAGGGCGAAGCGCTGCGGGGCGTGGCGCGCCCGGTCCCACACCGATCGGCTCCAGCTCGTCTCGTTGTGGCAGGCGGTGCAGGGGCCGGCGGCGTCCATGCGGTCGGCGTGGGGGTCGCGGTGGCAGTCGTCGCAGCGCGCGAAGGCGACGCCCCGGTAGCTCGCGGGGTGGCCCGGCGTCGCCCCGGCGTGGCACTGCACGCAGGTCACCGTCGCGTGGGCCCCGCGCAGCGGGAAGCGCGCCCGGGCGTGGTCGAAGGCCTGCGACGCCCCGGCCCAGTCGGCGGTGCTGTGGCAGGTGCGGCAGTCGGCGCCGAGCGAGGGGCGGTGCGGGTCGTCGTGGCACGAGGCGCAGGCGCGCTGCAGCCCGAGGAAGCTGCGGGGCCGCTCGGCGACGGGCATCCGGGAGAGGATCGGGTCGCGCTGATACCGGGGCTGATGACACTGGGCGCAGCGCAGCCGGGCGTGCGCCCCGTCGAGGACCCAGCCCGCGAGGCGCGCGTGGTCGAAGCGATCTCTCGAGCCTCCGGGCCAGCTCACCTGCGGAGCCGTGAGCCCTCGGTGCTCGGCGTGACAGTCTTCGCAGGCCCGCCCTCGCACCCGGGCGTGGTAGCCCTGACCCGCGCTCACCCTCGCGGCGAGGCTCTGGTGACACTGGAGGCAGCGCCCCTCGGCGATGCGGTCGCCCTGGTCATGGCAGCGGACGCACTGGTCGACCCCCTCCAGGGCGCGGTGCGCGCGCGACAGCGGCCCCGGGCTGATCTGCCCGAGCGCGGCGCCGCACCACGCGAGCAGCGCCACCGCGAGGGCCATGGCCACGCTTCGGGCGCCGGGCCTCATAGGAAGAACCCGTACCCGAGGTACACCGCCACGGCGACGTGCAGGGAGGTCGCGACGAGCATGAGCAGCGCGAGGTCGCGGTGCAGCGTGCGCCACGCCGAGGCCGCGCGCTGTAGCAGCCCGAGGGCCTCGATGCGCACCACGTTGTCGGCGAAGCGGTGGGCGATGGAGCGTGCCGCGCGCGCCCGCTCGGTCGGCTCGGCGGCGAGGCTGCGGTCGACGGAGGTGAGCGCGCGGCGCACCCGGCGGCGGAGGCCGAAGGCCGCGGCGAGGGCGCGGAGGTCGTCGCGGAGCCCGCCGACGCGGGCGACCACCGAGCCGGACTGCGTGGCCGCGGCGTCGAGGACGTCGGCCGCGGTCGTCCCCGCGGGGCCGAGGGCTCGCAGCTCCATCGCGGCGCGGTCGACCTCCGCGGCGAGGTCTTGAAGCCCGCGCGCGGAGCCGTCCCGGGCGCGAGGGACCAGCCCGTAGAGGTACCTCCCCACGAGGCCCGAGAGCACCACCACCAGCAGCGCCGCCGAGGCGACCGTGGCGGGCGCGCTACGCAGCGTGAAGGCGCTGTGAAGGAGCACCATCACCGGGCCCGCGACGCCGGACACGACGTGCCATCGCAGCCAGGCCCGCATCGAGCCGAAGCCGGCCTTCGCGGCGTAGCGACGGCGCACCAGGTAGCCCAGGTTCGACGCGATGAGCAGCAGCCCGATCGCCCCGAGCGGGTGCCCCAGCGTGCCCGAGGGGCGGAGCAGGGCGTGGAGGTGATCGGCTCGGCGAGAGAGCGTCGGGAGGAGGTAGTACCCGCGTCCCTCGGCCGCGATCACCACCGCCGCCATTGCGGTGATGAGGGCAAGCAACACCGAAGGCCATCGCCAGGTATGTCGGCTTACGGATTTTTCTTTGCGAGCCATTCGCGCTATCTGCCGCAGGCAATCAGGTGGCGAGGAATCTGATCCGAAACACCGCGGCCATCGAGGAAATTTCATTCGTTGTGGCAATAACGAGAGACATGAAATGAGACTTATTATCGCAGTGCACATCGGCCTCGCGATGTTGATGGTCGCGGCGATGCTGTTCGATGCGTTGCGACGGCGCCGCAAGGAGCTTCGTGCTCGTACGTCGCTGTCGGCGCTCCGCCACATCGAGGCGCCGCCGACGCTGCACCCGGTGATCGACCCGACGCGGTGCATCGGCTCCGGCGCATGCGTCGCGGAGTGCCCGGAGAAGAAGCCGCTGGTGATGCTGAACGGCAGGGCCTTCCTCGCCGACGCCACGGGGTGCATCGGGCACGGGGCCTGCGCCGCGGCGTGTCCCGAGGGGGCGATCTCGCTGGTGTTCGGGACGAGCCGGCGTGGGGTCGACCTGCCGACGGTGAGTCCCCGCTTCGAGTCGAGCGCGCCGGGGGTCTTCGTGGTCGGAGAGCTCGGCGGCATGGGCCTCATCGCCAACGCCGTGCGCCAGGGCGTGCAGGCCGTCGACGCGATCGCGGCGGAGCTCGACGGGGTGCGCTGCCCCGACGGGGTGGTGCCGGTGCTGGTGGTCGGGGCGGGTCCCGCGGGCATCGCCGCGGGGGTGGCGGCGAAGGCGAAGGGGCTGCGCGCTCGCCTGGTCGAGCAGCAGGGCGACCTCGGGGGCACGGTGCGGAGCTACCCCCGGGCGAAGGTGGTGATGACCCACCCCGTCGAGCTCCCTGGCTACGGGCGGGTGCGGCTGCGGCGCACCACGAAGGAGGCGCTCATCGAGCTCTGGCGCTCGGTGCTGGACCACACCGGGGTCGAGCCCGAGTTCGGGGTGCGCGTCGATGGCATCGCCCGCGAGGGCGACCTGCTGCGCGTCGACACCGACCGCGGTCCGATACGGGCGATGAAGGTGGTGCTGGCGGTGGGCCGCCGCGGGCGACCGAGGCGCATCGGGGTCGAGGGCGAGCACCTCGCGGCGGTGCGCTACGCCCTCGACGACGCGGCGCTCCACGGGGGAAGGCGCTGCGTGGTGCTCGGCGGCGGTGACAGCGCGCTCGAGGCCGCCCTCGCGCTGAGCGCCCAGCCGGGCACCGTGGTGACCCTCGCGCACCGGGGCAACGCCTTCGCTCGCGCGAAGTCCGAGAACCGGGAGCGCGTCGAGGCCGCCGAGCGCCATGGCTCGCTGCGGGTGCTCCTCGGCCGCAGCGTGTCGGCCCTCGATGGCGCGACGATCACGCTACGAACGGCCGAGGGCGAGGCCGAGGCGGTCGCCGCCGACGAGGTGTTCGCGCTGCTGGGCAACGAGCTGCCGACCGAGCTGCTCGAGCGCTGCGGGGTGTCCGTTCGCACCTGGCGGGGAGAGGTCTACGCCCCCGCGATGCCCGAGGACTGAGCCACCGCCTCTCAGGCCCCGTAGGTGCGCCGCAGGTACGACACGATCTCCGCCGACTCGAACATCGCCGCGCCGGTGTTCGGGTCGACGAGGTAGGGCACCATCATCCTGCCGCTCAGCGCCTCGAAGGCCGCGCGCTTCGGCGAGCCCTTCGCCACGTTGTGGAGCACGTAGGGGATCTCCAGCTCGCAGAGCGCCTCTCTCGCGAGGCGGCAGTAGGGCGAGACCTCGAAGCTGTACAGCTCCAGCGGCCGGGCGGGCGCCTTCGAGGGCCTCGCGGCGCGCCCGTGCCCCGCGCGGAAGGCCGAGCCCAGCGCCGAGCTCAGCATGGTCAGCGGGCCCAGCGAGAGCGCCAGCGGGACCGTCCCGTCGCCGTAGGTCTTCGCCAGGTAGCGGTTGATGTCGTCGCTCTCGTAGAGCGCCGTCCCCGTGTTGGGGTCGACCAGGTAGGGGAACATCGCCCGACCGCCGAGCTCCTTCGCCTTGGGGCGGAAGCGGGTGCCGTCGCGGGGGCAGGGGTAGACCATCGCGTCGAGGTCGAGCACCGAGAGCATCTCCCGCACCTTGCGGCAGAAGGGGCAGGCCTCGAACTCGTAGAGCTCGAGCAGCTTCTCGGGCCGGGGCCCCGTGTGGGCGACGGACCAGCCGTGGCCCAGGCGGGCGACGCCGACGAGGGAGGAGGTGGCGACATCGAGGGTGCGCTTCATGGCACGCGAGGGAGTACCACCGGGCGCCCCTCGTGTGGCTCATTCCCCGCGCCGTGTAGCGAGAATGATGCTTCGGATGAGGCCGCGGAGACGGTAGTCTCGCGGCTCACTGGCGACGTGGCGAGGACTGCGCCAGACCGCGTCAGGAAAGGATCCTCGCTGCTCCCGATGACGCCCTGCCGACCGCCGCCTCCGCCCTTGCCCCATCGCGCCGAGCTCCACGCCCCGGGGGCGCCCTAGACGGTGCCGAAGCGCCGCTGGTGGATCGTGGTCGTGGGCGCGCTCTCCATCGCGGCGCTCGTGCTCGCCCTGCGGCATCGCACGACGTCCCGGCAGCAGGGCGCCTCCGCCGCCCGCGACGCCGCGGCCGCGAGGGACCGTCCCGTCCCGGTGCTGGTCGCCACGGTCGAGCGGCGCGACGTCCCGCTCTACCTGGAGGGCCTCGGCACCGTCGCCGCGTACCACACCGTCACCGTGCGCCCGAGGGTGGAGGGCCGCCTCGACGCCGTGCGCTTCACCGAGGGCCACACGGTGCGCCGCGGCGACCTCCTGGCGCAGATCGACCCGCGGCCCTTCGCCATCGCGCTCCGTCAGGCCGAGGCCGTGGTCGCTCGCGACCGGGCGCTCGTCGCCTCCAACCGCCGCACCCTCGAGCGCAGCCGCTCGCTCCTCGACCAGCGCTTCGCCGCGCAGGCCGACGTGGACGCCGCCCTCGGGGCCTTCGAGCAGTCGCAGGCCACCCTGCGCGCCGACGAGGCCCAGGCCGCCGCCGCGAGGCTCAACCTCGACTACGCGCGCATCACCTCGCCCATCGACGGGGTCACCGGGCTGCGGCAGGTCGACCCGGGCAACGTCGTCCGCCCCTCGGACGCCAACGGCATCGTGCTGGTGAGGCAGATCGACCCCATCGCGGTGATGTTCACGCTGCCGCAGGACGAGCTCCCCCGCATCGCGGCGGAGATGGCCCGGGGAGAGCTGCCCGTGGAGGTCTACAGCCGCGACGGGTCTACCCGACTGGGCGTAGGGGCGCTGGCGGTGCTCGACAACCAGATCAACCAGGCGACGGCCACGCTGCGCCTCAAGGCCGTCTTCGCCAACCCGGCGAGGGCCCTCTGGCCCGACCAGTTCGTCAAGACGCGGCTGCTGCTCACCACCGTGCGAGGCGCGCTGGTGGTCCCCGCGGCGGCCGTGCAGCGAGGCCCGCAAGGCACCTTCGCGTACCTGGTCTCCCCCGATCAGCGGGTGGTCGTGCGCCCGGTGCGGGTCGATCGCATCGAGGGCGAGCAGGCCCTCATCGCCGACGGCTTGAGCGCGGGCGACCAGGTGGTCGTCGAGGGAACGAGCCGGCTGCGCGCCGGCGCCAGGGTGCAGACCCGTGACGGCGGCGGTCGCGGCGCCCGGAGGACCGCGGCCCCGTGAGCAGCCTCTCCGAGCCCTTCATCCGGCGTCCGGTGGCCACCTCGCTGCTGATGGTGGCGCTGCTGCTGGTGGGGCTCGTGGCCTTCCGTCAGCTCCCGGTCGCCCCGCTGCCGCAGGTCGACTACCCCACCCTCGTGGTGTCGACCTCGCTGCCCGGGGCCAGCGCGGAGACCATGGCCTCGTCGGTCACCTCGGCGCTCGAACGCCAGCTCGGGGCCATTGCCGGGCTCTCGCAGATGACGTCCATGAGCAGCTTCGGGACGTCGCAGATCACCCTGCAATTCAGCCTCGATCGCCCCATCGGCGCCGCCGAGCAGGACGTCCAGGCGGCCCTCAACGCGGCCTCCTCGCTCCTGCCCCGCACGCTCCCTTCGCCGCCCACCTACAGCCGGAGCAACCCCGCCGACACGCCGGTGCTCACCCTCTCGGTGTCGTCTCGCTCCTTGCCGCTCACCCAGGTCGACGACCAGGCCGACTCCATCCTCGCGCAGAAGATCTCCCAGGTGGTGGGCGTCGGGCTCGTCACCCTCAACGGTAGACAGAAGCCCGCGGTGCGCGTCCAGGTCGACCCCGAGGCCCTCGCCGGGACCGACCTCACCCTCGAGGACGTGCGCGCCGCCCTGGCCGCCGCCAACGTGCACCAGCCCGCAGGGAGCATCGACGGCCCGAGGCAGAACTACACCCTCGCCACCAACGACCAGCTCACCTCCGCGGAGGGCTTCCGCTCCGTGGTGCTGGCCTGGCGCAACGGCGCGCCGGTGCGGCTGCGCGAGGTCGCCCACGTGGTCGACGCCGCGGAGAACGCCCAGCTCGCGGGGTGGGCCAACGGGCAGCGCGCGGTGATCCTCAACGTGCAGCGCCAGCCCGGGGCCAACATCATCGAGGTCACCGACCGCATCAAGGAGCTGCTCCCCCGGCTGCGCGCCGCGCTCCCCCAGGGCGTGGAGGTGGCCATCGTGAGCGACCGCACGGAGACCATCCGGGCCTCCGTCGAGGACGTGGAGTTCACCCTGGTGCTCACCATCGGCCTGGTGGTGCTGGTGATCTTCCTCTTCCTCCGCAACGTGAGGGCGACGGTGATCCCCGGGGTGGCCGTTCCGCTCTCGCTGGTCGGCACCTTCGGGGTGATGTACGCGCTCGGCTACTCGCTCAACAACCTCACGCTGATGGCGCTGACCATCTCCACGGGCTTCGTGGTCGACGACGCCATCGTGGTGACCGAGAACATCGCCCGGTACATCGAGCAGGGCGAAGACCCCTTCGAGGCCGCGCTCAAGGGCGCGAAGCAGATCGGCTTCACCATCGTGTCGCTCACCGTGTCGCTGGTGGCGGTGCTGATCCCGCTGCTCTTCATGGGCGGCATCATCGGGCGGCTGTTTCGAGAGTTCGCGGTGACCCTCGCGGCGGCCATCGGCGTCTCCGCGGTGCTCTCGCTCACCCTCACCCCGATGATGGCGGCCTGGCTGCTCAAGCCCGAACCGCCCCCCGAGCAGCGCGGCCGTCTCTACCAGGCCTCCGAGCGGGTCTGGGAGTCGATCCTCGCGGCCTACGACCGCGGGCTGCGCTGGGTGTTCTCGCACCAGCGCGCCACGCTGCTCAGCGCCGTCGCGACGCTGGGGCTCACGGCGCTGCTCGCGGTGGCGGTGCCGAAGGGCTTCTTCCCGCAGCAGGACACCGGGCTGATCGTGGGCGTGACCGAGGCGTCGCCGGACGCCTCCTTCGAGCGGATGAGCGAGCGGCAGCAGGCGGTGGCCGACGTGGTGAGGGTCGACCCCGACGTGGCCAGCGTGGTGTCCTTCATCGGCGCCGACGGGACCAACCCCAGCGCCAACACCGGGCGGCTCTCGATCACCCTCAAGCCCCGAGGGGAGCGCGACGCCGACGCGGAGACCATCCTCGCGAGGCTCCAGCGCAGCCTCCAGCGCGTCGAGGGCGTGAGCGTCTACCTCCAGGCCGTGCAGGACCTCCAGGTGGACACCCGCACCGCGCGCACCCAGTACCAGTACACCCTGGAGGACTCCGACCCCGACGAGCTCGCCGAGTGGGCCCCCCGGCTCATGGGCGAGCTGCGCGGGCTGCGCGACCTCACCAGCGACCTGCAGGGCACCGGGCTCGCGCTGGCCGTGCACGTCGACCGCGACACGGCCTCCCGCATGGGCGTCACGGCGCAAAGCATCGACGACACCCTCTACGACGCCTTCGGTCAGCGGCAGGCCTCGCTGATCTTCACGCAGCTCAACCAGTACCGGGTGATCCTGGAGCTCGCCCCGGAGCATCAGCGAGACACCAGGGCGCTGGAGCGGCTCTATGTGAGGGCGCAGGGCGGGGGGCTGGTCGCGCTCTCGGCCTTCTGCCGCTTCGAGCAGCGTCCGTCGCGCCTGGCGGTGATGCACCAGGGGCAGTTTCCGGTGGTCACCCTCTCCTTCAACCTCCGCCCCGGAAGCTCCCTCGGAGAGGCCGTCGAGCTCATCGCCGCGGCCGAGCGTCGCATCGGGATGCCCCCTGGAATCCGGGCGCAATTCCAGGGCGCGGCGCAGGCCTTCCAGGAGTCCCTGGCGAGCCAGGGCGCGCTCATCGCCGCGGCGCTCATCGCCGTCTACATCGTGCTGGGCGTGCTCTACGAGAGCTTCATCCACCCGGTGACGATCCTCTCCACGCTGCCCTCCGCGGGGGTGGGCGCCTTCGCCGCGCTGCTGCTCACCGGCACCGAGTTCAGCGTCATCGCCCTCATCGGCGTGGTGCTGCTCATCGGCATCGTGAAGAAGAACGCCATCATGATGATCGACTTCGCGCTGGAGGCCGAGCGCGACGAGGGGCTCTCCCCCCAAGACGCCATCCACCGGGCCTGCCTGTTGCGCTTCCGCCCCATCATGATGACCACGCTGGCCGCGCTGCTGGGCGCGCTCCCTCTGGCGCTTGGCCACGGCACCGGCTCGGAGCTTCGCCGCCCGCTGGGCATCGCCATCGTCGGCGGCCTGCTGGTGTCGCAGCTCCTCACGCTCTTCACCACGCCGGTGATCTACCTCTCCATGGAGCGCGCCCGCGCCTGGGTGGCGAGCAGGCCCTGGCGGGCGCAGTGAGCCTCTCGTCGCCCTTCGTCCACCGCCCGGTCGCGACGGCGCTGCTGGCGCTGGCGGTGCTGCTCGGCGGCGCCGCGGCGTACACCCGTCTCCCGGTGGCGCCCCTGCCCAGGGTCGACTTCCCCACCCTCTCGGTGAGCGCCTCGCTCCCCGGGGCGAGCCCGGAGATCATGGCCTCCGCGGTCGCCACGCCCCTCGAGCGCCGCCTCGGGCGCATCCCCGGCGTCGCCGAGATGACCTCCAGCAGCACGCTGGGATCGACCAGCGTCACGCTCCAGTTCGACCTCAGCCGCGACGTCGCCGACGCCTCGCGCGACGTGCAGGCCGCCATCAACGCCTCCCTCGGCGAGCTCCCTCCGGGGCTCCCCAGCCGGCCCTCCTTCCGCAACTTCAACCCCTCCGACGCGCCGGTGCTCATCGTCTCGCTCACCTCCGACGAGCTGCCGCTCCCGCAGCTCTTCGACCAGGCCAACACCGTCCTCGCGCAGCGCATCTCTCGCGTCGAGGGCGTCGGCCAGGTGATGGTGGGCGGCGGCCAGCAGCCCGCCGTGAGGGTGCAGGCCGACCCGGTGGCGCTCGCGGGCGTCGGGCTCTCCCTCGAAGACGTGCGCGCCGCCCTCGCTCGCTCCACCGTCGACCAGGCCACCGGGTCGGTCGGCAACGCGTCGCAGGCCATGGCCATCGAGCCCGACGACCAGCTCCACGGCGCGGCGGCGTTTCGACCGCTGGTGCTCGCCTGGCGCGACGGCGCCCCGGTGCGGCTGCGGGACGTCGCCCGGGTCATCGACGACGTGGAGAACAACCGCGCCGCCGCCTGGGCCAACGGCCGCCGCGCGGTGGTGCTCATCATCCGCAAGGAGCCCGGCGCCAACGTCATCGACGTCATCGCCCGCGTCAGGGCGCTGCTGCCCTCGCTCGCGGCGGCCATCTCGCCCTCCGTCCGCGTCGACGTGGCGGTCGACCGCGCGAACACCATCCGCGCCTCGGTGCGCGAGGTCGAGCACTCGCTGCTCATCAGCGTGGCGCTGGTGGTGCTGGTGGTCTTCGCCTTCCTCCGCAGCGCCCGCGCGACGCTCATCCCCAGCGTGGCCGTCCCGCTCTCCCTGGTCGGCACCTTCGGGCTGATGTACGCGCTCGGCTACTCGCTCAACAACCTCACGCTCATGGCGCTCACCGTCTCCACGGGCTTCGTGGTCGACGACGCCATCGTGGTGACCGAGAACATCACCCGCTACATCGAGGAGGGAGACCGCCCCGTCGAGGCCGCGCTCAAGGGCGCCAGGCAGATCGGCTTCACCATCGTCTCCATCACCGTGTCGCTGCTGGCGGTGTTCATCCCCATCCTGCTGATGGGCGGCATCGTGGGCAGGCTCTTCCGGGAGTTCGCCGTCACCCTGAGCGTGGCCATCGCCCTCTCCGCGGTGGTCTCGCTCACCGTCACCCCGGCGATGTGCGCCCGGCTCCTCAGGCCCTCCTCGGAGCGCTCCCAGGGGTGGCTCTACCGCGTGTCCGAGCGCGCCTTCCAGCGGATGCTCGGGGCCTACGCGTGGAGCCTCGACCTGGTGCTGCGCTTCCGCAGGCTCACCCTGCTGGTCATCCTCGGCGCCGTCGCGCTCACGGCCTGGCTCGGCTGGATCATCCCCAAGGGGCTCTTCCCCCAGCAGGACAGCGGCCAGCTCATGGGGGCCGCCGAGGCCCCGCAGGACGTCTCCTTCCTCACCACCCGCGACCGGCTGGAGCGGGTCTCCAGGGCCGTGCTCGTCGACCGCGACGTGCGCCACGCGGTGGCCTTCATCGGAGGCGGCGGCGGCGCCCGGGGATCGTCCGGGATGCTCTTCGTCGAGCTCCGGGAGAAGCCCGCGCGCACCGCGAGCGCCGACGAGGTGATCGCCCGGCTGCGCCGCACCCTCGGCCGCGTCCAGGGGATCACCGTCTTCCTCCAGTCGGTGCAGGACGTCCGCATCGGGGGCAGGGCGTCGCGCACGCAGTACCAGTACACCCTCGAAGACGCCGACCTCGACGAGCTGCGAAGCTGGGCCCCGAGGCTGCTCTCGGCCCTCCGAGGGGTGAGAGAACTCCGCGACGTGGCCACCGACCAGGAGAGCGCCGGGCTGGCGCTGGCCATCGAGGTCGACCGCGACACCGCGGCGCGGCTTGGCGTCTCCATGCAGGCCGTCGACGAGACCCTTGCGGACGCCTTCGCGCAGCGGCAGGTCGCCATCACGCACACGGAGCTCAACCACTACCGGGTCATCCTCGAGGCGCCCGCGTCGATGCAGCAGGGCCCCGAGTCCATCGAGCGGATCTATGTGCGGGGCCGCGGGACGGCGCTGGTCCCGCTGGGGGCGATCGCCCGGGCGACGCCTGGCGTGCTGCCGCTCTCGGTCAACCACCAGGGGCAGTTTCCTGCGGTGACGCTCTCCTTCAACCTGGCTCCCGGGGTGTCGCTGGGTCAGGCCGTCGAGGCCATCTCCGCCGCCGAGCGCCGCATCGGCCTGCCCGCCGGGGTGAGGGCGAGCTTCCGGGGCACCGCGCAGGCCTTCCAGGACTCGCTGAAGACCCAGCCGATGCTCATCCTGGCGGCGCTCATCGCGGTCTACCTGGTGCTCGGGATGCTCTACGAGAGCCTGGTGCACCCGGTGACGATCCTCTCCACGCTGCCCTCCGCGGGGGTGGGCGCGCTCGCGGCGCTGCTGCTCACCGACACCGAGTTCAGCGTCATCGCCCTGGTCGGCGTGGTGCTGCTCATCGGCATCGTGAAGAAGAACGCCATCATGATGATCGACTTCGCGCTGGAGGCCGAGCGCGACGAGGGGCTCTCCCCCCA
>SCUS01000181.1 GCA_004297725.1 Myxococcaceae bacterium
GCCTCGCGCAGGGCGTCGAGCGTCTCGACTTCAGCGAAGGCTCTGGCAGCGTGGGCGTGCGCCGCCGCCTGCCGGGACGACGCAGCTGCGACCCCGGCCAGATCGAACTGCTGCTCGACGCCGACGGCGTATCCACGGCTGGGATCGGTGTCGATTTCGTACTCGCCCCCCAGTCGGATGACCGGGTTCGTTCGCGGCCAGCGACCGGCGCCCGCAGCATCCGCGCGAGCCGCCCGAACGGACTGTCCGGCGGCGACGGCGCCCGGAGCGTGGTCTCTTGCCCGGCGCAGGGCCACCTCCCATGTGAGCGTCTGCGCGGACGCCGGCATCGCGACCAGGACTCCCATCACGACGGACACGAAAGCCAGCAAGAGCGCCACCGATCAGTGGCCCCCAACTTCGAGATGGAAGGAGAACCGCACGTTGGTCGGCTGCCCACCGGGACGAGTGACCGTCACGAGGCACACCACGTGGTCCCTGGAGGGTGCGGGAACCTGACCCACCAGCGCGTTCAGCTGTGCATTGAAGGCGAGAGGGGCATCCGTGGCCCCTGCGACCGCGAGCCTTGCGCGGCCGGACGAACCCTGGGCGCCCACGGTCTGTTCGCGCTCGTCGAGCAGCCACACTGTGATTCTTCCCGACGGATCGAGCCGAGCTTCGACGTGCCCGCCCGGGACGCTCATCACGATGCCGCCGTGGGGCGAACCATGAGTGTGCTCGTGCCCGCCGTGCTCGCGCCCGCCGTGCTCATCCGCGCCGTGCGCTTGCGCCTCGGCGGCCCCGCCAGGGGGCGCTGCCATCGGTATTCCCGGCGCTTCGTTGGCTGCGTGTCCTACGTGTGCCGGTGCCACGGGCGTCGGACGGGCCACTGGCGTCGGAGGGGCCACGGGCGCGAGCTGTGACGTCGGAGGGTCGGGTGGAGCTGGTCTCCTCTGACTGCACGCAGCGAGTCCGAGAGACGAGACGACCAGCACCATCCATCGTTGTGGCATCGTTCCTCCGGTTGACCATGGAGGGCTTGAGCAGACGATGTGCCAGCGCACGAAGGCTCGCGGAACCGCGCGGGGAGCTGCTCGCGCCGTAACCACTCCAGTCACATCCAGGCGTCTCCGTGTTACCGCGGAGGCCACGGGAACAACCTCTGAGCCACCCGTCGCGCGGGTCGGAGCCGATGGACCGCTGGCGCGACCATTGCTCCATCACTGTGCACGTCAGACTGGATCCGCAGCTATTTCGAGGAGTGTGGTGCGATGGAGACGGAGTTCCACGGAGACCCATCGAGGCGCCACCGCGCGGATAAACGCGCTGGTTCTTGCAGCCTCCCGAAGCGAACTTCACCGTGGCCCCGTGCGGGTTGCGGTCGCGCCAGCAGCGGCGACGGGTCGACGCGACTGTGACCCAACTGGTTACACGCCCTCTCGAAGAGCGGCCGCCAGAGTTACACCCCCGCCGCGCTCCCGAGCGGAATCAGCCTTCGCGAGAGCCCTTCGGCGTCCGGCGTCGACTCGGTTTCGGGCTCACCGGGCTCGTCGCGATCGTGGTGGCAAACGCCGTCGTCCTGCTGCTTCTGGCGGCCCGGTATCACACGACGCTCTCGTCGCTCGAGCGGGATACCACGCTGGCTCGCCGCGCTCGCGCCCTCGGCGTGTTCGCGAGGGAGCAGTACATCCACGAGGCGCACACGATCATCCTCGGCGACCACTCGCATGTCGGTCACCAGCAGGAGTGGGTCACGACCTTCGGCGTCCGC
>SCUS01000182.1 GCA_004297725.1 Myxococcaceae bacterium
CCGAGCGCGCCGAGTTTCTCGGCAGGTTCGCCTCGCTCTCGGACGAGATCGTCGCCGCAGTAGGCTACTTACCCCGGAAAAACGGAGCTCCTTACGGATCCGTGGGTCATGAGGGGCGGCCGGGAAGGGCCGGGCGGAGGCCGCCGACGGTGAGCATCGCGAGTGCGATCAGGGCGTCGGCGGAGTGGAAGCCGTAGGCGCGACGGGTGATCAGGCGCAGGGTGGTGTTGACCGCTTCGGTGCGGGCGTTCGAGAGCCGGTGGGTGAGCGTTGCGACGATGCCGGCGTAGTGCTCGCTGATCGTCTTGGCGAGCTTGACGAAGCTCTTGATCCGGCAGCGTCTCGCCCAGGCGAGCCAGGCCTCGAGCAGCGCGATCGCAGCGGCCGTGTCGGGTTCTTGGAAGACGATCCGCAGTTGCTCCTTGAGCAGGTAGGCGCGGTAGAGCTGACGGTTGACGCGGGCGATCGTCGCCAGTTTCGCCTGCTGGCGCTCGCTCAGCCGCTCCGGGCGCTTCCAGAGCGCCCAACGGGCGCCCTTCAGCCAGCGCGCGCCGGCGCTGTCGCCGCTCCGGCGCGCCTCGTTCCAGACCTCACGCCGCACCTCGTCGAGGGCGTCGCTGGCGAGGGAGACGATGTGGAACGGATCGAGGCACAGCGTCGCGTTCGGGCAGCGCTCGCCGACGACGCGGGTGATCCACTCGCCGAGGTCGCTCGAGACGAGCTCGAGCTCGCTGCAGCGCTGCTTGCCGAGCTCGTCGAAGAAGCGCGCGACCGTCTTCTTGTCGCGCCCGTCGGCCGCCCAGACGAGCCGGCCGCTGTCGTGGCAGACAACCGCGGTGATGTAGCGCTGGCCCTTGCGGTAGGAGAGCTCGTCGATGCCGATCCGGCGCAGGCCCGCGAGCCGGTCGCCACGCTTGGCCTGCTCGTCGGCGACCACCCGCTCGATGATCCTGCCGACGGTCAGCCAGGAGATACGCATCAGCTCGCAGACCGCGCTCTTCGAGCAGTAGCTCGCCAGCCAGCCGGCCTGATCCTCGAACTCGCGCGTAAACCACGAGCCGTGCCTGGCCCAGGGCACGCGCGCGACGACGACCCCGTGCTCGCGGCAGCTGACCCGCGGCGCTTCCGCCTCGACGAACGCCCGCGTCGCACCCAGGTCGAGCGCCCGCCAGCGGCGCCTCCCCGCGCCGCGGTCGTAACCCGGCGCACGGCGGCCACAGACCCCGCAGCGCGAGACATCCCGTCGACGCAGCCGCGCCCGCACTACCACCTCATCCTCCTCGATCGTCACGCCCTCGACCACCGCCCGCCCGAGCCCGAGCAGCCGAGCGAATACGCTCCCTCCACGCACGCCGTCACCTGCCTTCTTCGGGGACCAGCCATGAACAGCCGGACCCTACGGAGCAGAGCGGCGTGCGCCCCCTGCCCGACCCACGGAACCGTTAGGACCGCCGGAAAAACGAGG
>SCUS01000183.1 GCA_004297725.1 Myxococcaceae bacterium
CACGTCGCCGTTGATCACGCCGCTCACCTTGAAGAGGATGTAGCGGGGCCCGGTCTGCTGGACGGCGTCCTGGAAGGAGCCGGGGCCGGAGGCGTTGAGGTTGGTCACGTAGATCACCCGGCCGCCGCGGCCGCCGGTGGCGGTGGCGCCGTAGCCCTCCGCGCCGGGGAAGGCACGCAGCCCGGTCGAGGGAGTGGTCGTCGCGGTGACCGCGGTGCCCGCGTCGGCGGTCACGGTCGCGGTCGCGGTGCCGGAGTCGCGCACGCCGCTGTCGGTCGCGGTCGCGGTGCCGGAGTCGCGCACGCCGCTGTCGGTCGCGGTCGCGGTGCCAGAGTCGCGAACGCCGCTGTCGGTCACACCCGCGTCTCGCGTGGTGGTGGTGGTCGTGGTCGTGGTGGTGGTGGTCCTGGTGGCGGTGGTGGCGCTGGTCGCGCTCACCGGGGTGCAGGCCACGTAACCCTCAAGGCTGTAGCAGTCGTTGTCGCTATCGCAGAAGCACTTCGCTTCGCCGGGCCAGCAGTTGCGGATCTGGCCCGCGGCGTTGCGCGGATCGCCGCGGTCGTCGAGGGTGACGGGCTCGGGGCATGCGCTGACGGTCACGGCGCTGGTGCTGGTAGAGGAGTTGAGGTCGCTGGCGTCTTCCCCCGGAGCACATCCGGAGGCGAGAGCCAGGGACACAACGCAGAGCAACGAGGCGGTCAATGAGCGGTCCATGCGGCCCAACAAAGCCGGGTTGTTCCGTTGTGGCAAATGAGAATTCGATTGGATCCGCCCTCGCTACATCGTTGAGAACTGTGGTGAATCAAGGGTTTTATGGAGGCGAGGGTGACCCCGATATGGAGCTTTCTGGATATGTAGGCACGACAATTCCTGGAAAGAACACAACCAAAACCGTCGAAACCAGGGAAATACAGCACACCATCTGCCCCCTGATGTGGGCTTCGGTGGCAGTGACGATTTTCTGTGCGGGAGGAAGTCCCGGGGGGTTCGCGGCGCCGAGAACCGCTGAATACACGGCTGTGTAAAGTTTCGAATCAGCAAGAAACCAGGCATTTCGATGCGAAGCGCCTGCCCGGCGTCACCCTCGAGGGCCTCGAGCCCCCGGCGAGGGGAGCGCCTCCCTCCCTGCCCGGAGGGGTCCGCGGGGGGCGTCGGGGGTGCGTCGACGGGGTGGCATCGGCGGGTGCCCGGCGCGCCGGCGAAGATATCGGCAATGAAAATACCTGGAGGCGCGATGTCCCTTATCCGCGGGGCGGCAGAGTCGGATACCTCGACCGCGCTCCGCCGGTGACGCGCGCCCCCGGGTGGCTGTAGAGTCCGCGCCGCCGATGTCGACGCTGCTCAACGATGAAGCGATGGCCCGCGCTCGCGCGGCGATGCGCTCGGCCCAGCCGCAGAACGCGGTGCAGATCCTGATCGGCGCCGCGGCGCAGACGCACCTCCAGGCGCGCGACTACGACGAGCTCGTCCGGCTGCTGGCCGACGCGCTCCAGCAGATCGGGCTGCTGCGCGCCGCGGCCTCGGTGTGGCTCTACCTGAAGGACGGTCGGCGCATGGCCCAGGTCAGCGCCAACGAGCCGCGAGACCTCGCCCGCGCCGCGATCCTCGACGGCAACTACGGGGCGGCGGCGCAGCACTACCGGGCCGCGCGCTGGCCCGCCCACGCGGCCATCGCCTCGGAGAAGGCCCGGCTCTTCCCGCAGGCCCGGCTGCTCTGGGAGGAGGTGCAGGCCGACCCCAAGCTGCGCGAAGACCCGTACAACGCCGCGCTGGTGAGCTTCAACCTCGGGAGGGTGCTCACCGAGCTGCGCGACGCGCCGGGCGCCCAGCGGGGCCGGGTGCGCGCCATGCGACTGCTCGAAGAGGCCGCCGACCTCTTCGAGGCGAGGGGGCTGCGGGAGCGGGCCTTCGACTGCTTCCAGGTGCTGCTCACCCTCGGCGCGGAGACCGGCAGCTTCGAGAACCTCGCGGAGGGCTACCTCAACTGCATCCGCATCCTGCGTGAGGACCACCTCAAGTATTACGCCCTCCAGTATTACGAGGACTTCATCGTGCGGGCCGAGCGGGCGCACGAGCACCACGCCGTCGCCACCATCGTGCACGAGGCGGCGGACTACGCGCGGGCCCTGGGGCTGCCCTTCCACCCCGCGCTGCGCATGCGCGAGGCGGAGGCGTGGCGCAACGCGGCGGAGCAGATCCTCCGGGGCGGCGGCTCGGTGGAGCTGGCGGAGAACGCGCTGCTGGCCTCCGTGGGGGCCTTCTCGGGGGTGGGGATGCACGGCCGCGCGGTGGCGGTCTTCGGGGTGCTCGCGCAGATGCCGGGCATCGAGGAGGAGCGGGCGAAGCGCTACGCCCGGCTGCGCTCCCGCTACGGAGACGCGAGGGACGAGGTGGTGCGGATGTCCGCGGTGCCGGAGTACCTCAAGCTCCCGGTGGCCTACCCCGACATCTGGAACGTCGACGTCGTGGAGTGGGAGGAGGACGGCGACGCGGTCGAGGCGTGCGGGGAGATCCTGCTCGACGGCACGCTGCCTGACTTCGTGCGTCGCAAGGCGCTGCTGGCGAGGCTGGTGCCGCTGACGGCGCGAGAGCCGGGGCACCCCAACACGCAGGCCCAGCTCGCCGAGGCCCTGGGGCAGGTGCAGCTCTACTCCGTGCTCTCTCCCCTGGAGCACCTCTTCGACCGGGGCCGCGGCGACGTGCGCGTGGCGGCGCTGAGGGCGGCCCGATCGCTCTTCTTCAAGCGCACCTTCATGCTGCTGATGAAGGGCGTCGCGGAGCCCGACCACGCGGTGCGCGCGGCGGCGGTCGAGGCCATCCAGCTCCTGCACTTCCCCCACGCCTTCGACCCCCTCTCCAGGCTGCACCGGGACCAGTCCGACCCCGCGGTGCGAGGCGCGGCGCTCAACTCCATCGGGCGCATCCCCTCGCTCGAAGCCGTCGAGTACCTCCTGGGCACGCTCCGCCACGGGAGCCCGGAGGAGCGCCAGCTCGCCGCCGACCTGCTGGTGCGCCACGACGCCGCCGAGGCCACCGGGGCCATCCAGGCCGCGCTCGCCCAGGAGAGCGGCGAGATGCAGCAGCTCCTGGTCACGGTGCTGCGCCGCCGCAACCGTTGACCGCATCCGTCACCACCACATCCCCATCCAGGGCAGCGAGGCGAAAGAGGTTTCATGGAGTTTCCCAAGCGGGGTCTGTCGAAGGACGAAGTGCTCACCTCCCTGAAGGGCCGCCAGGGCTCGGACGCCGACTGGCGCCACGGGCGCACCTTCTCGCTCGTCTACTACGCGGGCCCCGAGGCCCTCGACGTGCTCTACGAGGCGTCGCGCGCGTACTTCTCGGAGAACGCCCTCAACCCCATGGCCTTCCCGGGGCTGCGGCAGTGCGAGACCGACGTGGTGGCCATGACCGCGGCGATGCTCCACCACCCCGACGCCGCGGGCACCATGACCACCGGCGGCACCGAGAGCATCCTCATGGCGGTGAAGACCGCCCGGCAGTGGGCGCGGGCCCACAAGCCCGAGATCACCCAGCCCGAGATGCTGGTCCCCATCACGGTGCACCCGGCCTTCGAGAAGGCCGCGGCCTACTTCGACGTGAAGGCCGTGCACGTCCCCGTCGGCGACGACTTCCGGGCCGACATGGCCGCCGCGCGATCGCTCATCAACGACAACACCATCCTCGTGGTGGGATCGGCCCCGCAATACCCGCACGGCGTCGTCGACCCGATCACCGAGCTCGCGGCGCTGGCCCGGGAGCGAGGCATCCTCTGCCACGTCGACGCCTGCCTCGGGGGCTTCCTGCTGCCCTGGGTGGAGAAGCTGGGCTACCCCGTTCCGCCCTTTGATTTCAGGGTCGAGGGCGTGACCTCGATGAGCGCCGACGTGCACAAGTACGGCTACGCGGCCAAGGGGGCCTCGGTGGTGCTCTACCGCGACCGCGACCTGCGAAAGCACCAGTTCGTGGCCTACGCCGACTGGCCCGGCGGGCTCTACGGCTCACCCTCCATGTGCGGCACCCGCGCCGGAGGCCCCATCGCCGCAGCCTGGGCGATCATGAACCACCTCGGCGAGGAGGGTTACCTCCGCATCACCCGGGAGACCATGACCGCCGCGCGAGCGCTCATCGAGGGCATCAAGGCCATCCCCGGGCTCTATGTCTTCGGCGACCCGGTGGGGAGCGTCTTCGGATTTGGCTCCCACGACATCGACATCTACGCGCTCTCCGAGGCGATGGACGCCAGGGGCTGGCACCTCGACCGGCTCCAGAGGCCGCCGGGGCTGCACATGATGATCACCCCCGCGCACGCGCCGCTGGTGGAGAAGATCCTCGCCGACCTTCGGGAGGCCACCGAGACCATCCGTCGCGAGGGCACCACCGCGGAGGGCGCGGCGGCCATGTACGGCGCGCTCGGCACCATGGACGACCGCGGCACCGTCAACGACTTCATCCTGAACTTCCTCGACAACATCGACGCCCGCTGACAGACCTCCCGGCTCCGTGCTCCCCCTCGCCACGCTGGTGCTGCTGGCCATCGCGCTGGAGTCCATCGTGGGCTTCGGGGCGACGGTGCTCGTCGTCGCGCTGGGCACCTGGATCCTCCCGGTGCAGCTCCTGCTCCCGGTGTACGTCCCGGTGAACATGGTGCTCTCGGCCTCCATCGCGTGGCGCGACCGCGCCTCCATCGACGTGGAGCTGCTGAAGAAGCGGGTGCTCCCGCTGGCCGCCGCAGGGCTGGCGGTGGGCTTCGCGCTCTACCGATATGCCGCGCGCCCCGAGCTGCTCCACGCCTTCGGGGTGATGGTCGTGCTCATCGGGCTCAACGAGCTGCGCAAGGTGCTGTGGCCCCCGGCGACCCCTTCGGTGAGCCGGGCGAGGAGCAACGCGCTGCTGCTGGGCGGGGGCGTGGTGCACGGGGTGTTCGGCACCGGCGGCGTGCTCATCGTGGCGGCGCTCGCGGGCGAGCGGATGGAGAAGACCCGGATGCGCGCCACGCTGGCGACGCTCTGGCTGCTGATGAACCTGGCGATGGTGGCCAACTTCATCGGGCACGGCGCGCTGGGGGTGAGCTCGCTGGGGCGCTCGGCGCTGCTGCTCCCCGCGGTGGCGGCGGGGGGATGGCTCGGCGATCAGGTGCACCGTCGGGTGACCGAGCGGCCCTTTCGCATCGCGATGGCCCTGGTGATGATGGCCGCGGGCGCCGCGCAGGTGCTGCGCTAGAGCGCAGCCGCTGAACCGCCGACCGCTCTCGCGCAACGGGTCCACGACGCCCGCGATCGGTCGTCGTGAGAGGAAGAGGAGAGCCGCGATCATGGCGAAGTCCTGGGGTTTCATCGTCGGACTGGGGGTCGCCGTCTCGCTGAGCCCCGCGCTCTCGCTGGCCTTCGGCGTCGACCCGCGGGTCGAGCGCAGCGTCGCCGACGGGTACGTCGCGGGCTCGCAGCAGCCCGTCGCCTGCAACGCCGCGGGGTGCCTCGCGGTGTGGTCGGTCTTCTCTGCCGACCACTCGCGCACCGTCGCCATCCGCGCGGCGAGGATCGGTCCGACCGGCGCTCCCCTCGAGCCCTCGACGGTGACGCTCTCCGAGGGGAGCACCAGCCGCTACTCGCCCTCGGTCGCGACCGACGGAACGAGCTTCTTCGTGGTCTGGGTGCTCGAGGGCACCGGCGTGGTGGGCGCGCGGGTCTCTGGCAGCGGGGCGGTGCTCGACGCGGGCGGCGTGGTGCTCGCCCCCCCGGCGACCGGCTCGCAGCAGAACCCGACGGTCGCCTGGAACGGCCACGACTACCTCGCGGCCTGGCAGGAGGCTCCCGCTGGGGTGTCTGCCATCCGAGGGACGCGCGTCTCCGCCGGGGGCGTCGTGCGCGACCCGGCGGGCCTCGCGATCGGCCCGCTCTCGGCGTCCACCCGGCGCATGCCGACGGTCGTCGGCGTGGGCGACGGCTTCGTGGTCGCGTGGGAGGACGCCCGGGTCATGCCCTACGGAGACCTCTACCTCGCGCGCGTCGCGGCGGACGGCACCGTGCGCGACCCCGCGGGCCTGCACCCCTTCACGACCTTCCACACCCGGACCGCGCCCAGCCTCTCGTCGGACGGTTCTCGCGCCCTGCTCGTCTGGCAGGACGGAGACGGCGGCCTCAACGGCGTGCGTTCCAGCCTGCTCGGCGCGGACGGCCTCGCGGGCGCGGTGAGCGTCCTCGGCACGACGCCCGGTCGACCCTCCGCCGCCTTCGACGGCAGCCACCACCTCGTGGCGTGGGCGCAGACGTCGGTCGTCCACCACGCGCTGCTCTCGCCCGCGGGCGTGCCCGTGGCGCCGGGCGATCGCACGCTGGGCGCCGGGGCCTTCGGGCCTCCCTTCCTGGCCTCGGGAGGCGCGGGCTTCCAGGGCGTCGTGCAGGGCGGGGGGATACCCGGGGTGCTCGGGTTTCGCGTCTCCGCAGACGGCGCGACCACCACCGCGCCGTCGCCGATCTCGTTCCAGAGCAACGCCCAGACCGACCCCCGGGTGGCGTCCGACGGGACGGACTTCCTCGTCACCTGGAGCGACCGTCGCAACGTGCTCGCGGCACGGGTGAGCGCCTCGGGCGCCGTGCGCGACGCGCCGCCCCTGACGCTGGCGAGCTCCGCGCTCCAGGGCCGCGTGGCGCACGACGGGACGGCCTGGCTCGTGACGTGGGTGCGCACCGATACGGGCGGCGTCGGCGCGGCGCGCGTGCCTTCCTCGGGCGCAGCCGCGACGCTCGCCGCAGCGGGAACCTTCGTCCCCGCCGACACGCTCGGCCCCGGCCGCGGCTACGCGATGATCGGCGGCGTCGAGGTCATGCTGGGCGCCCGGCGCAGCGCGCGCCTCCAGCGCCTTCCGGTGCCCTCGCTGACCCCCGCCGCGGCGGCCGTGGTGGACGGCCGCGGGGCCACGCTCACCAGCCCTCCCGCCGTCGGCTTCGACGGGACCAACCACCTCGCGGCGTGGCAGGCGGGAGGCGTCGCGCCGCCGTACTGCGCGACCGTCGACGCGATCCGCGTGACGCCCGACGGCGACCGCCTCGACCCGGGCCCGCTGCACCTCAGCCCCTGCTATCCCTCCGACGGGTTCATCGTCCCCTCCGTCGCCTTCGACGGCAGCCGCTACCTCGTGGTGTGGAACGCGCGGGGCGCGAGCGGCGCGGACGTCTTCGGCGCGCGGGTGAGCCGCGGAGGCGAGCTGCTCGACGCGAGCCCGCTGGTGCTCTCCTCGGCGGCGGGCGACCAGCGCAACCCCGCGGTGGTCTTCGACGGCGCCCGCTTCGCCGTGGTCTGGGAGGACGGCCGCGCGGGCAACCGCGACCTCTACGGCACCCGCGTGCTGACCGACGGGAGCGTCCTCGACCCGTCGGGAGCGCCCGTCGCCGCCACGCCGACGGACGAGTCGTCCCCTCAGCTCGCGGTCAACGCCGCAGGGCGGGTGCTGGTGACCTATGTCCACGCCGATCCCTCGCTCGGGGTCGACCGCGTGGAGGCGACCTTCGCAGCCTTCGAGGGCGTCCCCGACGCGGGGGTCCCCGACGCGGGCTCCCTCCCCGACGCGGCGCTTGTGGACGTCGGATTCGATGCGGGTGCAGCCGACGGCGGGTTCATCGCGGACGCGGGCTCCCTCCCCGACGCGGCGCTTGTGGACGTCGGATTCGACGCGGGTGCAGCCGACGGCGGGTTCATCGCGGACGCCCCTGCCACGGACGTCGGCCGCCTGGATGCGGGCGCCCCCGCGGAGTCGTCCGGCGGTCTCTGCGCCGTGCGACCGGGCTCCGTCGGCGCGGGCGGCCACGGCGCCCTCGGCCTCGCGGCGCTGGCAGCGATCCTCGGCCGTCGCCGCCGGAAGGGCCGCGCAGCGTCGCCCCGGCGACGATGACCGCGGACGCGGCGCTGGCGCTGCGGTAGGGAGATCGTATGTCGATGGAACCACTGGCCATCCTCGGGTGTGGCTTTACCGGGACGGCGGCTGCGGTGAGGGCCCTCGCGGCCGGGCGCCCGGTGAGGGCGACGGTGCGCACCGAGGAGGCGGCGAGGACGCTGCGGCTGATCGGCGCCGACGTGACCGTGGCGAAGTCGTTGACCGGGGAGATCGTCGCACCGCTGGTGGAGGGCGCCGACGTGCTGGTGACCTTTCCCCCCGACGGCGTCACCGACGAGGCCATCGTCGGGACGCTGGGGCGGGCTCGCTCGGCGGTCTATGTGTCGAGCACCGGGGTCTACGGCGAGCGCGTCGGGATCATCGACGAGGAGACCCCCACCGACGCGAGAGACCCGAAGGCGGCGCTGAGGCTGGCGGCCGAGACGGCGTGGCGCGAGGCCGGGGCCACGGCGCTGAGGGCGGCGGGAATCTACGGCCCGGGGAGGGGATTGCACCGGCGGCTGGTGGAGGGGAGCTACCGGGTTCCTGGCGACGGGGGGCAGGTGGTGTCGCGGGTGCACGTCGAGGACCTCGCGGCGATGGCCCTCGGCTGCCTCGAGGCGGGGCTGCGCGGAGGCTTCTTCGTGGCGGCGGACGACGCGCCGGTGCCCCAGGCGGAGGTGGTTCGCTGGCTCTGCGCGGGCCTCGGCGTGCCCCCTCCCCCGTCGGTGGCGTTGACCGAGGCGCCGGCGACGCTGCGGCACGACCGCACGGTGATCAACGCGAGGGTGAAGCGGGCCCTGGGGCTCACGCTGCGCTACCCGAGCTGGAGGGAGGGCTTCGCCCAGTGCCTCCGGGCGGAGGGCGTCCCGTTCCGGCCCTGAACCTTCGGGGTGTTGCGGGGGACAGTAACTTGCGGGGCGAGCCCGGGTTTGCTACCGCCGGGACTCAGTCCGAGCGGTGGCGGAATTGACGATGATCGTCGGGCGCCTTGTGACTCGGATGCGGGTGTCATGGCGAAGCAGATCCATTGTCTGGTGCGAGGTCGGGTGCAGGGCGTGTTCTTCCGCACGGCGACGCAGCGGGAGGCGAAGCGCCTGGGGCTTACGGGCTGGGTGAAGAACCTCCCCGATGGAACGGTGGAGGTCGTCGCCGAAGGGGAAGACGACTCGCTGAAGGAGTTCGTGGGATGGATGCAGCGGGGTCCGACGGCGGCGAGGGTCGAGCGGGTGGACTCCCGCTGGCGAGGCTACACGGGCGAATGGGGCGATTTCCGCATCGTCGACTGACAGCCGCCGCGCTGGCGCTCAGCCTCCTCTCGGCGGGCGCCGCGGCCCGGGCCCAGCCCGCCCCCCCTCCGCCCGTCGCAGCGGCGGCGGCCACCGACGAGTCCGTGGGTCGCTCCGCGGCGGAGCTCGACGCGATGCTGGGTCGGCTCACCGACGGCAGCGCCCGCGAGCGCCGCGCCGCCGCCGACGAGATCATCCGAACGCTGGAGCGGGAGGACATCCCGGTCATCCGTCAGCGCCTCCTGGCGCCGTGGCGGGCGGACATCGAGCCGCTGCGCTTCAAGATCGTGCGGCTCATCCGGGCGGCCACCGACAATCGCCCCAACGCCGAGTACGACCTGCTGACGTTGATGCTCTCGGCCCCTCGCGCGGCCGACCTCGACGGCGCCATCGAGCGGGTGGTGCTGGCCCGGGCGCTCGGGGGCATGGCCTCGGCCGACGCGGGCCGGGCGCTGGTGGCGCTCTCCTCCTCCTACGGGGCGCTGCTCCGCCAGGAGGTGGGGCGCATCGTCCGGGGGCAGCTCAGGGACTACGTGCTCCCGGCGCTCATCGAGCTGCGCAACCCCTCGGAGATGATGCGGGTGTTCATGCGGCAGACGCGCGAGGCGCTGCGCAAGGTGACGCCCGGCGAGGCGGTGCAGCAGCACGACAACGCGCTGCTGGCGGAGATCCTCCGGGCCTACGGGTCGATCCGCCAGCCGGACGCGATGCAGGTGGTGGTGAGCTTCGTCAACAGCGACCGGGCGCAGGTGCGCGAGGCGGCGCGCTGGGCGGTGACGCAGTACGGCCGGGAGTCCATCAACGCGCTCCGGGCGGCCTACGAGATGTACGAGGGCCACGACGCCAACGCCCAGTGGGGGTGGGAGCGCACGGCCCAGGAGCTGTACCTCGCCAACGACCGGCGGCGCATGGCGGAGGTCACGCAGCGACTCGACGCGGGCCTCGCCGCGGGCCGATCGGGTGACGGCAACGCGATGCTGGCGCACTTCCGCTGGGTGCTGGCGAGGCACCCTGACATGCAGCGCCGCGCGGAGATGGTCGAGCCCCTGATGCGCCTCGCGAGGGAGCTCGAGTCCGAAGACGCCTCGCGCGCCCAGGCGGTGTGGCGGCTGGCCCTGTGGGTCGAGCCCGAGGGGGCGCACGCGAGGGAGATCCGCGCGGCGGTGCTCTTCCTCGAGGCCGAGCAGTCGATGGCGCGAGGCGTCGCCGACCCGGAGCTCTACGACGCCGTGCTGAGGGTCGACCCCGGGCACTCGAGGGCGAGGGCGCAGCGCTCCGTGGTGGCCCAGGACGAGGTGCTGAGGGCCCGGCGCCACCGCCGTACGCTGGGCGCCGTCGGGCTGCTGGGCGTGGCGCTCGGGACGCTGTGGCTGCTGGTGAGGCGGCCGCCTCGGAGGGCGTCGAAGCCGGCGAAGGCGGAGGCGTGAGCCCGGCCTCGATGTGGCGCTGCGCGCTGGCGCTCGGGATGGCGAGGGCGCTGCTCGCCTGCTCCACCGATCCGACGGTGGAGGACGGGCTGCGCGCGGCGGAGGCGGTGGCGATGGCCTCGGAGGTCGTCGGGCTGGCGCAGGCCTTCGCGGCGCCCACCACCGGGCTCACCAGCGACGTGATGGCCGCCGAGCGCTCGGCCGCGGTGGCGCAGGCGGCGTTCACCCCCACCGGGTGCACCCGCATCCAGCTCAGGGACAACGCGGTGCGCGTCACCTTCGTCGGCGAGTGCAACGGACCTTATGGGATGAGGGTGCTCGACGGCGCCCTCGTCGCCACCGTGGCGAGGCGCGGCGAGCAGCTCGAGGTGGCGCTCTCGGGCGAGCTTCGCACTCGTCACTCCACGCTTCGCCCGGCGCTCAACGTGACCGTGTCGTCGCTGGCCGGAACGACCCAGGTGGAGTACGTCGGCAACTTCACCGGCGTCGGCGCGAGGGGCAGCGCGGTGAGCTTCGACGGCCGCGGCGTCGGCAGCCTCGAGGCGAGCTGCGTGCAGCTCAACGGTTCCGCGTCCGTGACCGCCGGGAGCGAAGCCTGGACGGTGCTCATCGCCAGCTACAACCGCTGCGCCGGAGGGTGCCCGATGAGCGGAGGGAATCTCATTCTCAACCGCGCGTCAGGCAGCCAGACGCGCATCGAACTCACGGGCGGACAAGGGGTCTCGGTCACCAACGCGAACGGCCGCGCGGAGGCCGCCAGCGTGCCCTGCGGCGGCTGACGCGGCGCGGCGGAGCGTTCGTTACCAAAGCCTCGACGACCTGTGATACCCCGTGGCGCCATGAGCTCGGATCTCTCGTCGCTTCGTGCCGAAATCATCCACTCTCTGGAGCACACGCTCGATGCGGTGCTGCCCTGGTTCGTGTCGCAGATGCCCGCGGCGTACTTCGCGGACACCCCCGACCAGGAGCGGCTCTCGCACCTTCGAGCGCTGCTCGCGGCGCGCGCCTCGGCGATGCCGCCGCGCATCACCCTTCACTCCGAAGACCGCGCCCGCTGGACCTTCCTGATGGACGGCGATCGCCCGGGGATGCTCAAGGAGATCCTCGACCAGCTCCCCGCCGAGGCGCCGCTGCGGCAGGTGAAGGTGCACACCAGCGCCGACGGCCAGCTCGCCATCGACACCATCGTGCTCGGCGACGTGCCCCGCTACGACCCCGCCGACCCGGCGCAGCAGGCGAGGCTCGACGCGATCCTCGGGCTCGTCGAGAAGGTGCGCGGCGACGTGGCGCGGGTGCGCTCGTTTCTGCTGAGCTCCTCGGCGGACTTCGTGCGCTCGGCCACCGCCCTTCGCGCGGTGCGCTGCGCCGACCGCTACGAGGCAGTTCGCGGCACCGAGGACACGCTGGTGCAGCTCGAGCCCGAGGCCGACCCGACGCTCTCTCGCATCGTGATCACCGTCGGCAACGCCACGCCCCGTCGGATGTTCGAGCGCTGCGCCGACCTCATCGGCAGCCACGGCGTCAACATCCACCGCGCCTTCGTCGACGTGGTCGAAGACCCCGGCCACGGCTACGTCACCCTCTTCAGCTACCTGGTGCGCGGCCCCGACGGGCGCGCCCTCGACGCCGACGGCGCGGTCTGGCGCGCGCTCTCCCCCTCGCTCGCCCGCGGCAAGTGGATCACCGACGCGGCCCTCTCGCTCAGCCACAACAACCCCGCCCTCGGCCTCGAGCGCGCGGAGGTCGTCGTCGCCCTGTCGAGCCTCGCGCACCAGCGGCTCACCCGCGACAACCCTGTCGCCTTCGCGCGCGACCGGGTGCTGGCGCTCGCGGTCCGTCACCTCGCGCTGAGCGCGGCCATCGCCGACCTGCTGCACGACCGCTTCAACCCGGTGAGCGCGATGTCCGACGAGACCTACGCGCTGCGCTCGGCGGCGCTGCGAGACCAGATCGAGCACGACGTCGACGGCGACGACGCCCGCCGGGTGCTGAAGACCCTGCTCGACGCGGTCGGCGCCACGCTGCGCACCAACCTCCACCTGGAGAAGCGCTACGGCTTCGCGCTGCGCCTCGAAGGGGGCTTCATCCCCCGCGGCGAGGAGAAGCCCTTCGGCGTGTACTTCGTGCACGGCCAGGGGTGGGACGGCTTCCACCTGCGCTTCCGCGACATCGCCCGCGGCGGGGTGCGCGTCGTGCGGCCCCGCGGCCCCGACCAGCTCACCGCCGAGACGGACCGTCTTTACGATGAGGTGTATGGCCTCGCGCAGGCCCAGCAGCTCAAGAACAAGGACATCCCCGAGGGCGGCGGCAAGGCCGTGATCGTGGCGTCGCAGGACGTTCCCCTGACGAGGGCCATCAAGGGCTTCATCGACGGGCTGCTCGACCTGATGGTCCCCGACGAGCAGCACCCGCTGGTCGACCGGCTCGGCCGCCAGGAGACGCTCTACCTGGGCCCGGACGAGAACATCGCCCCGGAGCACATCGAGTGGATCGTCGACCGCGCCCGTCGCCGCGGGCACAAGCTGGCCGCGGCGTTCATGAGCTCCAAGCCCGGCGCTGGCATCAACCACAAGGAGTACGGCGTCACCTCCGAGGGCGTGGCGGTCTTCCTCGAGGTGGCCCTGAAGGCCGTGGGCATCAACCCCCGCACCCAGGACTTCACCCTCAAGCTCACCGGCGGTCCGGACGGCGACGTCGCGGGCAACATGCTGAAGATCCTTCACCGCGAGTACGGCGAGCGGGCGAAGGTGGTGGGCATCTCCGACGCCTCCGGGGCGCTCGAAGACCCCAACGGGCTCGACCACTCCGAGCTGCTGCGCCTGGTGCACGCGTCCGAGCCGGTGGGGGCCTTCGATCCGTCGAAGCTGTCGCCGAGGGGGAAGCTCACCCGGGTCGACGCGCCGGAGGGGGTGCGGATGCGCAACTCGCTCCACAACCGGGTGGTGGCGGATGCCTTCGTCCCCGCGGGCGGAAGGCCCCAGACGCTCAACGGCCACAACTGGCAGGAGCACCTGCTGCCCGACGGCACCCCGTCGAGCCGGGTGATCGTGGAGGGGGCCAACCTCTTCCTGACGCCGGACGCCCGCAAGGCGCTCGGCGAGCGCGGGGTGCTGGTGCTCAAGGACAGCAGCGCCAACAAGTGCGGGGTGATCTGCTCCAGCTTCGAGATCACCGCGGCGCACCTGCTGTCGGAGGAGGAGTTCCTCGCGCACAAGAAGACCTTCGTGGCCCAGGTGATCGAGCGGCTGCGCGAGCTGGCCCGCCGCGAGGCCGAGCTGCTCTTCCGCGAGCGCGGCCACCACCCCGGGGTGCTGATGCCCGAGCTGTCGGTGCGGCTCTCCAAGGAGATGAACCGCGCCGCCGACGCGATCGCGCTCTACCTGGAGACCGTCGGCCCGGAGGAGCACGCGCTGGGCGAGGCGCTGGTGCGGGAGCACCTCCCGACGATCCTCCGCACGCTGGCCGAGAGCCGGCTGGCGGAGCGGATGCCGGTGGCCTACTGGCGCTCGATCGTGGCCAAGTCCCTGGCGGCGCACATCGTGTACCGGGAGGGCCTCGACTGGCTCAACCCGCTTCCCGACGCGGCGATCGGGTCGATGGCCTTCCAGTGGCTGCGGGCGGAGAACGCGGCGAGGGCGCTGGCGACGGCGATCCGCGGCGGCGAGTACTTCGACCGTGACGCGGTGGCCGCGGTGGTCGAGCGCGCGGGCGCCCGGCTGACGCTGGAGGGGTGAGCGCGCTCCACACCGCCTACGGCGTCTCGCGCCACCTATGGAGCCCGGACGACTCCTGGCTCGCGGTGGTGCGAGAGCGCGACGAGCAGGTGGTGTGCTTCGAGGCCGAGAGCGGGCGCGAGGTCTTCGAATGGGACCCGCCCCGCTTCTGGCGCGGGGTCTTCATCGCCGCGGTGTCGCCGGAGGCGCTGCTGGTGGTGACCCGCGCCCGCGAGGACGTGAGGGTGTTCGTGCTGGCGGTCCCCGACGGGGGCGTGCTGGCGGAGGTGCGCCTCGACGTGGCGCCCGGGGACATCACCGTGGAGGTCTCTGCCGACGGCGCGACCGCGGTGCTGCTCTCGGGCCTGACCCACGACGTGAAGGGCCGCGGGTACGAGCTCACCTGGCTGGACACCCGCTCGCTCACGGTGGTGGGCCGGGAGCGGATCCACCCCGCGCAGGGCGATCGCCCCAGGCGGATGGTGATGCACCCGGACGGGCTCTGGGCGACGTGGGTGACGCCGCAGCAGTCGATGCGCTTCGACGAGCCGAGGCAGGTCGAGCGCTTCGACCGGGCGGGTGCGATGCTGTCGGGGCCGGTGTTTCGGGGGAGCGGCGACCTGCGGGCGCTGCGCTGGGTCGACGCCGACCGGCTGCTGGTGGCGATCGAACCGACGGTGCTCGCGAGGCCCGACGCGGGCTGGACGCGGCTGCTGCTCACCGACCCGGAGCGGGGGCGGGTGCTCATCGACGGGGAGCAGCAGGCGAGGCGGGTGGGCCTGGCGCTGGTGTACTCGGAGGTCGACGTGCACCCCGAGGACGGCCGGCTGCTGATCGCGTGGACCGACCGGCTGGCGGACGTGGGAGAGCCCTCCCCCGGGACCGCGACGGTGATCGGGAGAGGCGGCGAGGTGCTGGCGAGCTGGCGTACGCCGACGGCGCACTACGGGGCCTACGGCGCGGTGTGGGCGGGCGAAGGCGACGCGGTGATCGAGCTGGTGGCGGCCTCGGACGATGCGCTCTCGCTGCTGCGGCGCGAGGCCTTCGACGAGGAGCCGAGGGTGCTGCGCACCGATCGGCTGAAGCGCCCGGTGGGGGCGAGCGGGTGGGGCGCGTCGGGCCGGGGGATGACGGCGTCGCTCACGCGCAGCCCGAAGGGGCAGTGGCTTGCGACGACGTGGTCGATCGGGCGCTACGCGTCGGACGAGCAGCTCTCGTGGGTGGCGGCGCCGGGGTAGCGGATCACCGATCCGCCGCCGCCGCCCCGATGGCGTTGCGCACGAAGAGGTCCTCCAGGGTCTCGCGCCTGGGCGTCACCGAGTGCACCCGCGCCTGGTGGGCCACGGCCAGCGCCAGCACCTCGCCCACGCGGTCTTCTCCCTCCACGCTCAGCAGCACCTTGTCGTGAAGCTTGCCCTGCTTCACTCCCGCCAACGCGCCAAGCGCCGACACCAGCGCCTCGTCGACCCGGGACAGCTCCACCTCCACCGCGCGGATCTCCCGGCGCAGGAGCTGATCGAGCGAGCCGTAGGCGGTGAGCTCTCCGCGGTTCACGATCGCCACCCGGTCGCAGAGCATCTCGACATCCGACAGGATGTGCGAGGAGAACATCACCGTTCGCCCCTGGGTGCGCTCTTCCAGGATCAGGTCGCGCACCTCCTTGCGGCCGATGGGGTCGAGGCCCGTCATGGGCTCGTCCAGGATCAGCAGCTCGGGGTCACCCATCAGCGCCTGCGCCAGTCCGGCGCGCTGCAACATGCCCTTGGAGAAGCGGCGCAGCGGACGGTCCATCACCGAGCCGAGGCCCACCCGGCGGAGGATCTCCTTCGTCTGGATCTCCCGCTCGTGGCCGGGCATTCCCACCAGGCGACCGCAGAGGTCCATGATCTCGCGAGGGGTGAGGTATTGATAGAGGTAGGGGTTCTCCGGGAGGAAGCCCACGCGACGCCTCGCCGAGGGTTCGGTCACCGGGAGTCCGAAGAGGCGCACCTCGCCGCGCGTGGGGAAGATCAACCCCAACAGCGTCTTGATGGTGGTCGTCTTCCCCGCCCCGTTGGGACCAAGAAACCCGAAGATCTCCCCCTTCCTCACCTCGAAGGAGATCCCCCGCACGGCCTCCACCATCCTGTGGATCTTCTCTCCCCAGGCGACCTTCCCCGCCTGCCGCTCCAGCCACGTCGGGGGGTGCCCCGGGAGCCTCGGGGCCGTGCGGATGAAGCCGGTCGAGAACACCTTGATGAGGTTCTTCACCTCCACCACCGCGGGCGCCGGGGTCGCGGTCACAGCCGCACCGTACGGTCGCCGATCGCCCAGCCCGCGTTCCGCTTGAGCTGCTCGATCACCACCCCGGCGTCCTCCTCGGACATCCCCGGGTGCAGCGGGACCGCCACCCCGCCGTCGACCACCGCGTCCGCCACCGGGAAGCGCCTCACGTTGTTGACCCCCAGCGCCGCGAACTGCGGCAGCCGGTGGAGCGCATACGACAGGATGCCCGCCTCGACGCCGGACTCCCGTAGCGCCGCCACCAGCGCGTCTCGCGCCGCCCGACGGTCGCCCGCGTGGGGCCCCGTGGCGGGCGTCGGGAGCACGAAGCCCAGGGTCTGGTGGTTGACCGTCGATCCCTCCGGGGCGCCCTGCCAGGCGAGCGCCACGGCGTCACGGATGGCGCCCGCCAGCGACCTCCGACGCGACAGCATCTCGTCGAGCTTCGCCATCTGGAGCACCCCCAGCGCGGCGTGAAGCTCGCTCAGCCGCGCGTTGGGCCCGGCGCCCACGAAGACCCCGACGGAGCGCTGCCCGTGGTTGCGCAGCGCCGCGATGCGGTCGGCGCGCGAGGCGTCGTGGGTGAGCACCATGCCGCCCTCCCCCGTGGTCACCACCTTGCGCGGATGGAAGGAGTACGTCCCCACGTCGCCCAGCACCCCGCAGGGAACACCATGGAGCGTCGACCCGATGGCGCACGCGGCGTCCTCGATGAGGTCGATGTCGGAAGCGAGCGCGCGCAGCGCAGGGACCTCCGCGGGGACGCCGAACTGGTCCACCGCGATGATCGCGCGGGTGCGAGGCGTGAGGGCGCGGGCGACCTCCGCGGGGGAGAGGTTCCAGGTGGAGGGGTCGACGTCGACGAGCACGGCGTCGGCGTTGCGAAGCAGCACGGCGTTGCCCGGCGAGGGCCAGGTCACCGCGGGGACGATCACCTCGTCGCCCGCGCTCACTGCCCTCGGCGTGGTGGCGAGGCACAGCTCCAGGGCGGTGGTGCCGCTGGAGACGGCGAGCGCTCGCAGCGGGGCCTCGGAGGGCGCGCCGAGCCCGAGGAGGTAGTCGCGCACGGCGGTCTCGAAGGCCGCCACCCGGGCGCCCTGGATGAGCATCCCCGAGGCGAGCACCTCGGCCAGGGCAGCGGGCTCGGCGTCGGAAAAGTACGGTCTCGTCAGTCGGATCACGATGGTTGGCGCGCAGTGTAACCGAAGCCGCGCCACGGCGAAGAAGCTGCGCCGCCGCGCCGTGATAGGGTGCGCCCCGCCGTGCGTCGCCCCGTGGTCGTGTTCGCGAGCGTGCTCCTCCTCGCCCCCGCCGTCGCCGCGTACCCCCAGTGGAACCTCGGGCTCTCCCTCGGCGCGGGCGCCCACCTCGCGCCGCCGGTCGATCGCGAGGTGCTGATCACCGCCGCCGTGCGCACCGACGCCACCTTCGGCGCGCGCACCCCCTACGCCTGGCGCGCGGGCTTCTTCGGCGCCGTGGGCACCACCGACTTCGTCGCCCTCGACGCCGCCGCGGGGGGCGTCTTACACGTCCCGGTAAACCCCACCTTCCCGGTGCTGGTCTCCCTCGGGGCGGTGGTCGACCTCGCGCCCACGCCGGGTCGACCGGGCGTGCTGGGCAGGCTCTGGTGGGGGACGCGCAGCCTCAACTACCACGCGAGCTACGGCATGGCCGCGGGCCTCTGGATCGAAGGGCGCTACCGCCCCGGAGAGGGCACCGCGGACGTGCTCGGCGGCATCGACCTCGACCTGCGCGTGCTGACGCTGCCCTTCGTGATGCTGGCGGGCTGGCTACAGCGCTGACCTCCCGGACGACCCTCGGTGGGGCCCGTTGACCGCCCGCACAGCGGCGTGATAGCCCGGCCCTCGCCATGGGACACCTACATCGCCTCACCCTCGTGTCGGCCCTGGTTCTCGGCGCTTTCGGCTGCGTGGGTCAGCCTGATGAGCTCTACGACGAGTCCTCCCAGGAGGCCTCCTCGGTCACGATCACCTTCTCCCGCGACTACACGCAGCGCGCGTCGGCGACCCTCCGTGTCGGTCAGCGCGCCCGCATCGTCTACGACGCCTCTCGGCTCACGGGCTGCGGCGCCGGCTCCATGGGCGGCATTCCGCAGCACGCCATCACCGGCTTCGCCCGCATCGGCGAAGGCCCGGTGCTGAACTTCCCGGTCGCGGGGCTCAACGCGCCGGCCTCGCCCCCGTCGATCACCCTCGACCGCGCGGGCGAGTTGCAGGTGTGGTTCCAGGCGACCAACCGATACGGGTGCTCGGCCTACGACTCCGACCACGGCGCCAACTACCGCTTCGCGGTGGCGCTCCCGGCCAACGCTCCCGGCTGGGTGGGCAACGGCGCGTGGGTGATCTCCCGCGCCACCTGCAGCGGCGGCCCCTGCGACGCCGACCGCCGCCCGCTCACGACCGCCTACGACTACGAGACCTGGGCCCGGCAGCGCGCCGCGGTCCGGTCGATCTACTTCGAGGTCTACAAGGCCGGGGTGACCGACCGCGACAACCCCGACCTCTGGCGCCAGCTCGACGTGCAGGTGCTCTCCCGCCCCGTCGGCAGCACCCGGCCGTGGCGCGCGCAGTACGTCCGCTTCGACAGCCGCGCGGGCAACAACGCCCGCTACGGGATGCTGCTGCGCGACCTCGACCCGCTCGGCGAGAACACCGTCACCAGCCGCGCGAGCTGCCCCGCCTTCCCCCTCACCCGCAGCGCCGACGGGATGTATGTGAGCGCCGAGCTCGAGTACTACTTCCGCGTCAACGGCGCCGAGTACCGCCCCTCCCCGGGCGCGGCCTTCCGCGGCAGGTTCACCCAGTACCGCGGCCTCTTCGACGTCTGCCTCGCGCGCTAGTCTCGTTCGGCGCGACCGCTCCGTCGGGAGCACGCAAAGCCCGAGGATCGAGCGCGCCCGGAGGTGCGCCGCGGGCCTGACCCCGACGTCAATCGGACGGTATCTTCGCCGGGAAACCAAGGCGATCACTCACGGGCCCCGCGACCCCGCGGAGGTCATCGGACGCCCCACCCGCAGAGATCGTCGCGGGCTGCGCGTCGAGCGCGTCGAGCGCCGCCCGGTCGAGATCGACGAAGGGCTCACCGCGCAAGTAGCGCTGTCGGTCGCGCAGCGGGATGCCCGCCGAGTCGACGTCCACCATCCGATTCTCGACCGTGAACCCGCCACCGCGCTCGAAGAACAGGAGCAGTGGTTCATAGGGATCCGGGAGCTCGGCATGGGAGCGCGGCGGGCTCGCGGCCCAGGTGAGCATCCAGCGAATCGTGTCGCGCACCCGCAACGGCAGGCCGATGGCCTGGAGGTCGTCGGGGAGGTGGACCTCGGGTGTACTCGGGTCGACGCTGGCGGCGATGTCGAAGAAGGGCCAGCGGTCAGGGAGGGCGCAGGCTTCGGAGTACAGAGCGCTGCGGCGCAAGAACTCCTTCATCAGCGCTACACGCGAGGCTCTGCACCCCGTAGAGGTGGCCCAGTCGACGCGCCGGAGGCGCTCGATCACGACGTCCAGTGTGTCTCCGCTGGCGTGGTCTTCGTCTTCGTCTTCGTCTTCGTCTTCGCCCACGCCCACGCCGTTCATCACGTCGACCTCCCGCCAGGCCGCCTCTGGATCGCGTAGGACCCTGGCGAGCCAGGGCTGGCCGAGGCTCTCCAGCTCCGCGGCGTCCGCCGTCGCGCCGACCACGTCATGCAGCGTGAAGCGTGCGTCGCACCTCCACCGGAGCGCCGAGATGCGCGTCTCGAGCGAGCACGGTCGGGCGAGCACCTCGTCGGCGAGCGACGCCATCCCCTGCCAGTCGTGAGCCCCGACCAGGCGGCTGAACTCCAGGCGCGCGGCGAGCTGGTGGTAGGGCTTCGCCCTCAACACCTCGCGGAGTATCGCGCTCGCCTCGGCGGGTCGGTGCGCGTAGTGGAGCAGGCGCGCGTACGCGACCTCTTCGTCGACGCTCGCGCCGGGGCCCGGCCTCGGCGTGATGTCGCGCGCGACGTCCCAGAGGTTCGTCTCGATCGGATCCGAGTCCCAGACCTCCATGCGCTCCACCGCGTGCTCGACCGCGTGCTGAAGGATGTGCAGCGCCATGCACGGGAGGTAGTCGTTCGCGCCCGACTCGAGGAGCGCATCGATCGCCCTCTCGAAGGGCGCGCCGAGCGAGAGGCGATCGCCCGGCGCGAGGTGCTGGTTGATCCATGCGAGCAGGGGCTCCCACTCCGACCTCGCCAGGCAGAAGGTGCTCGTGGCTTCGAGTTCAAGGACGTCCGGAGGCGTTCCCAGGCGACGATCGACGACCGCCAGGACGCCCTGCCAACGATCGCTCAGCGCGTATATCGTGGGCTCGATGTCGAAGGGCGCAGCGACGCCGAGCTCGGCAAGCACGCTCGCGGTCGTGAGCCGGGTCCGGAACGTGGCCGCGAACGAGCTCGCGCTGTCGATGGACCGGCAGTCGGGGGGGCGTTGGTCGTCGTAGGCGACGAGCTCGGCGCGGAGGATTCCTCCCATCCCCCCAGAGCCCACGCCCGACCTGGACGCGAGCTCGGCGAGGTTGTCGGGCTGTCCGTCCAACGCGTATTCGTAGAGAAACGACCGGGTGCCTTGGAGGTAGCGTCCCATGAGATCGAGGCGCGTCACGCGCCCTCCGCCGCGAGGATAGGCATCCTCCGAACGCGGCGTCCACGACCTCGCCCGCGAGGTGGACGGGGCGGCCGTCGAGGGAGAGTCGGGCGCCCGTCCGGACGACGAGCCGGTCGGCGGGGAGCGCGGTGGCCCGGGGGTGATGGCGTGGGCGAGCGTGGGCGATCGCCCGTACACTCCGCCACCTGACGATGCCCACCACCGCCGACGCCCTGACCCCCGGAGCGCGCGCCGCGCTGCTTCGGGCGCACCAGATGCCCCTCAGCTACGCCGTGCGCCTGCTCGCCGGACCCGGCCCCGAAGCCCGACTCGTCGTGGCGCTCGGCGAGGCGCACGTGAAGCTCGCCCCCGCCGCCGCGCTCGGCCGCGAGGTCGTCGAGGAGGTCGCGCTCCGCGGCGTCGAGACCTTCCAGGCGAAGCAGATCCTCGCGGGCGGCGTCCTGCGCTGGCTGATCTACCTCCCGCGCCTCGCGCTGCGCGCGCTCACCCTCGGGGCGGTCAAGGGCAGCACCATCGTCGAGGCGAAGCAGGCCTCGCACGGGCACACCGAGGAGCTCGAGCGCACCGCGCGGGCGCCGCTCTCGCTGCACGTCGCGTCGCTCTACATGTCCGTGATGTTCGCGACCTTCTTCGCGCACCTCGCGGTCGCCGCGCTGCGCCTCGTGGTCCCGGGCGGCGCGCTCGACGGGCTCGACGCCGCGCTCCTGCAGGTCACCGTCGCCATGCAGTGGCACATGGTGCTGCTGCTCCCGCCCGCCCTGCTCCTGCGGCGGTACCCGTGGAGCTGGCTGCTTCACCCGATGGCCGCGATCCTCACGGCGCGTGACACGCTGATGGCCGACGGCACGGTGCGCATGCTCGCCGACCACCCCGACGCGGGGCCCGCGCTCGCCGTCATGGGGCGCGCCCACCTGCCGGGCTTCGAGCGCGAGCTCTGCGAGCGGCACGGGTTCCGCCGCGTGGAGTTCCCCTGAACTCACACGGCCGCCAGGTATGACCTGGTGCTTGGAGTACGTCCGCCGCGCTGTCAGAGAGCGCTTCCCCGGTTCGACCGCCAGCTCGTCCTCGAGCACGAGGCCCTGGCCTTCTAACTGATGGACCACCCACTGGGGCCACGACGACGCCCCGCACCGCGCCCTCGTCCCGCTCTGGATCAACGCGGCCGGCGTCGACTTCGCCCTGAGCGCCGTGGTGCGCGCGCGACCCTCCGGCGCGCCGAAGAGCGGCACCCGCGACGACCCGTCGCGCTGAGCCGCCCGCTACCGCGCCCCCGGCCCCGGCACCTTACCCCTCCTCGTTGCGATCCGTCGCGGGCGGCGGCTCGGGCCACAGCGCGGCCACCCTCGCCCGCAGCTCCTCCGGCAGCGCCCGCTCGGCCGCCGCGAGCGCGGGCTCCAGCTGCTCGACCCGCGTCGCGCCGAGGATGGGCGCGGTCACCCCCGGGTGGCTCATCACCCACGCGACGGCCAGCGCCGCGGGGTGCCACCCTTCCTCCGCCGCGAGCGCGCGGAAGCGCTCGGCCAGCGCGAAGTGATCCTCCGCGCCGTACCTCGCCTGGTACATCGCCCACGCCGCGATGCGCCCGTCCGCGGGACGCTCCGTCACCCCGTACTTCCCGCTCAACAGCCCGCCCCCCAGGGGGCTGTACGGGAACACCGCGAGGCCCTCGCTCTGCGCCAGCGGCAGCAGCTCCACCTCCGCCTGCCGCTTGGCGAGGTTGTACATGGGCTGCATCGCGACGAGCGGCGCCCACCCCCGCTGCCGCTGCACCCCGAGGGCCTTCATGGCCTGCCACGCCGCGAAGTTGCTCACCGCGGGGTAGAGCACCTTGCCGCCCTGCACCAGCAGCTCGACGCCGCGCAGGGTCTCCTCCAGCTCGGCCTCGTCGTCGAAGCGGTGCAGGTAATAGAGGTCGATGCGGTCGGTGCCGAGGCGCCGAAGCGAGGCCTCGCAGGCGCGCACCAGATGGTACCGCGACGTGCCGCGCGCGTTGCGGTCGCCGCCCGTCGGGAAGTACGCCTTGCTGGCGAGCACCACCTCGTCGCGGCAGCCGCGCACCATCGCCCCGAGCAGGCTCTCGCTGGTGCCGTTGTTGTACACGTCGGCGGTGTCGAAGTGGTTGACCCCCGCCGCGCGGGCCCGCTCGAAGAGGGCGCGCGAGGCCGCCGCGTCGGCCTGCCCCCCGAAGGTCATGGTGCCCAGCGCGAGTCGCGAGACCCGCACGCCCGTCCGTCCCAGCAGCGCGTACTCCATCGTAGCGTCATCGGTAGCACGGCACGCAGCAGCAGCGCTGCGGACGATGCGCGCCGACCTCGTGGCGATGGGTCAACGCTTCGTTCCAGCGGTGGGACGCGACCCCCATGGCCAGTGGCCCGGCGAGGCGCCGACGTTGATCTGGGTGGTCCAGCGCGGTGACCCGATGGGTTGAGCGCAGGGGCGACGACCACAGGCGCGAGCTCGCCTCAGGCGTAGCGGTCGTCGCGGCGAAAGACCTGGACCTCCCGGGCGGTGTCGGAGCGCGTGAAGGCGATCCTCTCCGCGCGGGCGGAGAGCGCCAGGAGCCCGGCGGAGACGGTCCCGATCGGGAGCGCGCCCACCGGCTCGCCCGTCAGGAGCGAGGCGATCACCAGGCTCCAGTCGCGGGTCCACTCGTCCCTGTCGCGGAAGGTCTGCGCCACGAGGTGCGTCTTGTCGGAGGACACGGCGAAGCCACAGCGGAATCCCTGGCCTTCGAGCGCACGCAGACCGAGGCGGCGCGGGCGCAGCGAGGCCCAGTCGTAGATGACGACGTCCTGATCCGGGAAGGGGATCGCGACCAGCCCGTGCGGGGTGGTGTGCACGACGTCATGGACCGAGAGCCCTTCGGGCATGGGGCCCTCGGTCGGGGGCTGGCTCCCGCCGCCGGGGTCCAGGGCGGCCTGGTGCAGGGCGTCGACCGGGCGTCCCGCCCTGTATCCGTGCGTCGTGTAGAAGAACCGCGCGCTGTCCGCGGAGAAGAAGAAGGAGCAGTGAACGGAGACCGGGACGGTGAGCCGCCGCTCGGGCGGAGAGACCCCGAGGAACCACAGTTCCAACTGCTCCAGGTACTTGTGCACGGCCAGCCAGCGCCCGTCCGGGGAGACCTCCACGCGGGTCAAGCCCCTCGCGTGCCCCGGAATGGAGAACGGGCTCTTCCCCAGCTTCGGGGCCGTGAGCGCAAAGCGCTCGACGCTGACGCCCGCGACCACGAGCGTGCCGTCGGCGCCGAACTTGAGGTCGCGGCGGACGAAGCGCGGCGCGGGGCGCGGGCTCCAGTCGCTGAGCTGGTAGAGCAGGTTGCTCGCCTTCTTGTCGCGCGTGGCGAGGGCGAGCTGCGCACCGTCGGGGGAGAACGCGAGGGCGTTGGTGATCTCCTGGATGGGGAGCGTCTGCTCCAGCAGGTACTGCATGGGTTCTGCGCGGAGCCTCATCGACCCTTCGGGTCGAGCGCAAGGTGGTGTTGCTCCGCTCTGCACCGGAGTGCCCCCCCGCGGTCGTGATACTCACCCAGGCACTATGTCGGGTGGCGGCGGCGGGGACTCTCCCCTTTGGAAGTACATGTTCGCGGGCGGCACCGCCGTCTGCGGGCTCGGCACTTGGATGCATCACGGGCACGTGGGGCCGGGTTTCCTGGCCCCGGTGCTGCTCGGGCTCGGCGGGCTCGCGCTGGTCTTCGGCTCCTGCGAGGCGATGATCAAGTGCGTCGAGGCCCTCGGCGAGCGCCAGAAATGGAACGACTTCGTCGCCGGCACCATGGCGGGCCTCGCCTCCAACGTGCCCGAGATCATCATGCTGGGCTTCGTCGTGGCGGCGGCGCCGCGCGTGGCCTTCGTGGTCACCTGCCTCACGCTGCACGTCAACGCCCTCATCTTCGGCGTGTACTCCGCGCTGCTCCCGAAGAACGAGACCGGCCACGCCCTGCTCCCGTCGGCCATCACCAAACTCGGGGCCGACCTGCTGGCCTGCGCGGCGGGGGTGTTCCTGGCGCTGGGCACGATGATGTTGACGCTCAAGGTCTTCGACGCGGGCGACCACCGCGGCGAGGGCCTCGGGGCGGGCGACCTCTACGCCATCGGCATCGCGCTGCTCGCGGTGCAGGTGGTCTCCGTGCGCGAGCTGCTGTCGCGCTTCTCCTCGGCGGACACCACGGCGCCCGGCGCGGCGAAGGCCACCGAGGGGCCGCGGCCGCCGCTCGGGCCCATCGTGATGTACGGCGCCATCGGGATGGCGGGGTCGTTCCTGGGCGGGCACGCGGTGGGCGACTTCGCCGACGCGCTCGTCGACGCGCTCTCGCACCGCGGCTACTCGGAGATGGTCGGGGCCATCATCGTGAGCCTGTTCTCGGGCATCGCGAGCTACCTGATGATCGCCAGCGCGCACTTCAAGAAGAAGACCGACCTGGCGCTCTCCAACGTGTCGGGCGCCGTCACGCAGATGCCCTTCGTGGTGCTGCCGTGCACCCTCATCATGATGGCGACCTTCGCCAAGCTCGGGGTGATCCCCCACCTCCCCCACGGCGCGGTGCTCGCCATCGACCTCGAGACCACCAGCGTGCTGCTGCTGTCGTTCCCGACGCTGCTGGTGCTGTGGAAGTCGATCTCCGACGACGGCATGGTGAGCAAGCTGGAGACCGCCGTGATGGTCTCGGTCTTCGGGCTGATCATCTACTTCCTGGTGCAGCACGGCTGAGCGCCATCTGCCCCGCGGGGGGGGCGGGGAGGAGTGGCCCAGCGTGGGGCGCGCCGTGGCGCGAGTTCGCTCGGGGAGACGAAACGCCCGGTGTACGAAGTTCGCGGCTCCCCCGCTGTCGCGTGGAGTTCTCGGCGAGCTCGAAGGGGATCTCAGTGGCACCCCCGGCGGTTGTTGACGACGATGGGCTGCATTCACCACCTCCGACGCCCAGCGCCTGCCGCGCGGGCGGAGCAGGTGCAGCGCACGCCGCACCGATGTCCCGCCGCGGCTCGCGGGTCGTCGGGAAGCGCCGCCGGGTCGCCGACGTTGCTTCGCCATGCCGACGAAGCGACGCGGGGCGCCCTATCGCGAAGCGCCACCCACCGACGTGCGCGAGTGCCCGCTGTGCGACATCGACCTCACCGCGCGGAGCAGCACGGTGTGCCCGCGCTGCGGGCTCTGGTGGACGCTCGCTCGCGCCGCGGGCGAGCGGGTGCGCCCGACCGCGACGGCGGTCGACGCCGCGCCGACGATCGACCTCCCGCTGCGGCGCGGTTTCGGGCACGAGGCGCTGATGCTACTGACGGTGCTCGCAGGCTTCGGCATCGGCTCAGCCTTCATCATCGTCACATGGACCCCGATCGACCGCGGTCCGCTCAGCGTGATGCTCCTCGTGCTCGGGCTGGTGTCACTCACGGGGTTGCTCGCGGCGATGGGGCTCGGGACGGTTTGCGCCGTGGCCGTGGCCCTGGAGGTAGCGAGGGCGGTCGCGCCGACGCGCCTCGTCGGGGACGCGTCAACGCTCCGCATCCGCGCGTGGCGGGACGACAGCCTGCTCGGCGGCTTCGGTCGAACGGACGTGACGGTTCCGCGCGAGCACGTCACTGGCGTGTTCGCCTCGACGTGGCCGAGCGCCGGAACCGCCCGCCTCCGGCTGATGCATGCCTCGGGGCTGGCACTCGATCTTGGGTGGCAGGAGTCGGAGGCCGTCGTGGTCCGCCAGGGCGAGGCGCTCGCGGCGTGGCTCTCCGCACCGGCCGACAGCGCAGGCGTCGCGCAGACGCTCTCCCGCGCATAGGGAGAGCAACGCGGCACCCTCGCTGCCACGGATCGCCTCCAGGCGACAGAACGCCCAGACTACGAGGTTCGCGGTTTCCAGGCAGTCGCATGGATCTCACGGCGAGCTCGATGGGGAGCTCAGTGGCCGGGCGATGGAGACGTTGAAGGTGCGGTTGGGATTGAGGTAGACGGAGTCAGCCCTTTCAAGGTCTCGAGAGAGACTTTGAGACCTTGAAAGGGGTGGCGGCGATGGGGTGGAGGTGGCCCACCCCGGGGCTCTGCTCGCTGATGACCTCGCGGGCTCCTCGCAGTCGACCTCGCGGTCGCGCCCAGCGAGACGACCCCGCGCGAGCCTGCCGTAGGCGTAGCGGTCGGCGAGACCGTTGGGGAGCTTGTGGGAAGACCAGGTCGTCCAACGCGGGACGGCTGTGGCGCTGCTTGCGACGCGGATGAGCGGGAATGTATCGTTCGCAGGCAATGGGCGCCGCGGAGAAGATCTACGACGAGATGATCGACCTCTTCGCGCGAGGCGGTGGGGCCGGGTCGGTGCTGGCGTTTCGACCGTCGGCGCAGGCGCAGGCGCGGGTCGCCGAGCTCCTCGAACGCCACCGCGAGGGAGCCCTGACCGACGACGAGCGGCAGGAGCTCGAGCGCTTCGTCGAGCTCGAGCGGTTGATGCAGCTCGTGAAGGCGCGGGCGCGTCGTCACCAGCCGTGACGTCCCGAGTCTCCGCGGCGCTGCGCCGCGAGGTGCGTCAGCGGGCGCAAGGGCGCTGTGAGTACTGCCTCCTCGCCGAGGAGGACGCGTTCTTCCCGCACGAGCCCGATCACGTCGTCGCCGACAAGCACGGCGGGGCGAACGACGCGACGAACCTCGCGCTGTCGTGCCTGGAGTGCAACCGCCACAAGGGCTCTGACATCGCCTCCGTCGACCCGGACACGGGAGCGCTGGTGGCGCTCTTCCACCCCCGATCGGACGTGTGGACGGCGCACTTCCAGAGCGCGGGCGACGGTCGGATCGTCGCGCTGACGCCGACCGGTCGCGTAACCGCAACGCTCCTTCGCTTCAATGCTCCGGCGCGCGTCGAGGTGCGACGCGAGCTGGCCGCTCTCGACCGCTGGCCACCGCCGTAGGGTTCAGGAAGCACCGAAGAGCGACCTGGGCGTTTGCGCCCGATCCGTCGAGTCGAGCCGCGAGCGCCCCCGCAGCGAGCGGCCAAGGCGTAGCCTTAGCTGCGCTGCGGGAGTCGAGCGAGGAGGCATCGCCGCGGGTCGGACGACGGGCGGGATGCAAACGCCCAGGTCGCTCTTCGGTGCGTCCTTAGAGCGTTGGCCTGACGGGTTGAGTACGGCTTCGGAGGGCGCTTCCCCGGTACGACCGCGCGGTGTCGGACGACGGAGCCAGACCCCGAGCGTGAGCGAGGGGGAGCGCCCGCTCGGGCCATCAGTCAGCGTCCGGAATCTCCGGTGATTCCCGCTAGAATCGCGGCGCCGGAGATCTGCGCTGACGGCGTGAACGGGCGATAGGGGTAGGGACGGCCGGTTATGACCCCGGCCGCCCCTCCCTCCGAACCGGACTGGCGGATCTCCCGCATCCGGCTCTCCGGTTGGTGGTCTTACCCACGAGGGGGGTGCGC
>SCUS01000184.1 GCA_004297725.1 Myxococcaceae bacterium
CCACGAACCGTCGCGACCCATCGTCCGGCGTCTGGAGCACGGCGCATTGCCGGAGCGCCATCGCGAGGGAGCGCACGGAGTCGAAGCGCGCGGAGGGTTCCCGCGCCATCGCCCGTTGAACCAGCGCCGCAAACTCGCCAGGCAAGTCGGCTCGCAGCTCCCGGGGATCGATGAAGGTGCCAGCGACGATCGCGTGGAGCAGGCCGTACAGCGTGTCGTGCGCGAACGGAAGGTGCCCGGTCGCGCACTCGTAGAGGATCACGCCCAGCGCGAACTGGTCGCTCCGAGCGTCCACGTCGCGCGCGCCCTGAGCCTGCTCCGGGGAGAGGTAGCTCGGGGTCCCGAGGAGCGCGGCGGTTCCGGTCAGCGCCATCTGGGCGCCGTCCAGGAGCTTCGAGATACCGAAATCGAGAACCTTCGGCACCACCGCGCCGTCCCGCACCCGGGCCAAAAAGAGATTGTCCGGCTTCAGGTCGCGATGGACGATCCCTTCGTCGTGGGCCGCCGCGACGGCGGCGAGCACCGGGACCACGAGTTCGACGATGGCCTCCACAGGGAGGGGGCCCTCGCGCGCGAGCAACGACGCGAGGCTCTCGCCCTCCAGGTACTCCATCACCAGGTAGGGGGTGCCGTCCTGGAGACCGACGTCGGTCACGTCCACGACGTTCGGGTGGCGGAGTCGCGCGGCGATCCGTCCCTCTCGGAGGAATCGAGCCCGCGCCTCCGCGCTCGCTGCGACGTCGGTGCGCAGCACCTTGAGAGCGACCCTCTTGTCGAGGTCGAGGTGGCGCGCCTCGTAGACGGTTCCCATTCCGCCCGCACCGAGTTCACGGACGAGCTCGTAGCGCCCCAGGCAGGTTCCAGCCGGGGCAACCCGGGCGGCGAGACCTAACGCCTCCACGCACGACCCCACGGTGTCCCGATGCCAGGGCCACGCTGTTGTAGGGCCGGAAGCCTCCCGAACCGCCCGCTATTCACCATCCGCCGCCTTACTCCCGCTGGGACGGCGACTATAGCCCGCGGCCACTGTCGTGCAAGTCTACTGTGGAACTAGCGTCACGGGTGAGACGCAAGTCCACGCACCGCGACCCCCAATACGCTGCCCCGGAGTACCTCACCTTCCTGGGGCGGCTCGCCGGCAACCTCCGCCAGATGCGCGGCATGAGGGGGTGGACCCAGGAGGAAGCCGCGGTTCACTGCGCCGACATGGCTCCGTACGTCTACCGTCGGATCGAAGGGGCGCACACGAACCTCACGGCGACGACCCTCATCCGCCTGGCGATGGGCTTCGGCGTCGATGTCGCTGAGCTGGTCGCCACGACGCCTCCCGTCCCTCCCTCACCGAGATCGCCCACTCCCGGCAGGTCCACGGAGCCCACGCGGACATCCAATCCGCCACAGTCTACTGTGGGAAGCGCGCCCGAACCCAGCGCCTCGGACGATGCGGAGGTGCGAGCCCAGCTGCGCGCACACCGCCTGGCGTTGTTGATCGAGGTCGAGCGCGTCGATGGCATCCTGGCCGGCTTCGGGGAGCCGATACCCCAGCGACCATCGCCGCGACTCCAACCGACGAGCGTGGTGCTTCCGCCGGTCCCGGCGGGCCGGTTCGACCTGCGAGGCTTCGTCCTCGACCTCCTCCGCGCGAACCCCCTCGGGCTTACGACTCCAGAGATGATCCAGGCCGCGCGCGACGCCGGCAGGAAGCGCATCCGCCCCAATGACCTTCACACGATCGTGCACAATCTCCACCAGGGCGGGCATGTGATCCGCGGCGGAGCCCGCGGGGGGTACATCTACCAACTGCGGGCGCCCGGATAGTCAATGAGGTCCTTGCGTGCGTAGCGTGCGGTCGAGTGGTCGGGCACGACCTGCAAGCTGCAAGTGCGGGTGCCGGAAAACGTGGGCTTTCACTTCGAGTGCGGGCGCCCGCACTCAACTTTCACGTCGGGGACGTGAAAGTGGGCGCTCGCTTGCGACTCCGGTTGCAGGTCGGGTCTCCGCGGCCCCAGGCGAGGGCGCCTGGGGTGTCTTCAGGGACCTCGGCGGGCCGCAGCGGCTCCTCCCTGCCCTGCGGGTGCCTGGGCTCGCGCCGCCCCTGACACCTCGCGTCGCCCGACGCTCCCCCGCATCCGCTCTCCCCGAGATCGACGCAGGCGCCGCCCGAACGCCGAGACAGGCTGACGCCGTGCGCTTCTTCCGCGACGAGAACAATGGCTCACATCACAAGCAGCTAGCTTCGGTCAGGTGGCTGTCTGGCTCGCCATCCGAACCAGGGATCCAGCAATTTCAAGAAGTTGCAGCTCGCCATCTGTGGTCGCCATCTCTGGTCGCCATCTCGGGAGGATGGCGACCAGAGCTAGCTTCCAACTGGCGGCCACCTCGTCGCCACCCAGAGCGCCGCCCCCAATGGCCGTCCACAGTCAGTGTCACCCCCCGCGAAACACCCGCGCACGATGCCACGCCAGGTAGGTGCGGTGCTGTTCGTCGAGCCACAGCACCCGGCGCTCCTGGTCCAGCCCCAGCAGCTCCCGCGCCTCGGCCCCGAGCTCGGCTGCCACCAGCATGCGACCGTCGTCGGCCACCGTCACGAAGCCCTGGTCGAAGACCGCGTCGATCCGCGCCTCCAGCAGGAATCCGTTGAACACGTCGAGGCGCTCGGCGTCGGTCTCGCACTCCGCCCACGGCTTGATGTGACTGGCCCGCAGGAGCTCGCGGACACCGAGGCCTGTCACGGCGCAGCGGCCCTC
>SCUS01000185.1 GCA_004297725.1 Myxococcaceae bacterium
GGAAAAGCCGCTGAGCGTCACAGGGAGTTCCATCGCGGCGGTCGGTGACCTTCCGACGGTTGCGCCAGCAACCGGCGCTCCTGCAGGAAGTCCCGCGAAGGCGGGACGCTCAGTTCCAGGATCCGACTTCAGCGACCGCAGGCCCGCTCGCGGGCCGTCCGCGGGCGCGGAGTCGGCGGTGTCTCACGAGACGCCCCCTCCATGACGATCTTGCGCAAGGTCACCGAAAGATTCCGGGAAGGATCAGTGCTTCAGCACGCGGGGACGGGCCTGGCGGCACCTCGAGAGGGATGGAGAGAAGGATCAGTTGGCGAGGGCGGCGTCGGGCTGCACGTAGCGGACGGCGACGGTGCCCGCGTCGGTCTCGACGACCTGGTGGGTGACGAGGGGCGCGCCGCTGGCTTCCTTCCAGAGGGAGGGGTCGGCCTCGCGCCGGTCCTTGAGGATGGGGCCGAGGGCGACGTGCGCGGCGATGGACGACGCGAGGCGCATGCGCACCGCGGAGGCGGTGCTGGCCGAGACGCCGAGGTTGAGGTCGAGGCAGTGGGCGCTCCAGCGGCGGCTGCGTCCGGGCTCGGTGACGGGAGGACGGAGGATGACCGTGAAGGTCACGAGCGGCGAGAGATCCATGGTGCGCTGCATCGAAGGGGCGCCGCGTCTATCACGTCAGCGCAGCGCGTCACAAGAGGATCAACTGGGGCGCGCCCTCACCGGCGTCTTCCCGCTGCGGAGGCTGGCGATCTCCTCTCGGGTGGCGGTGACGTCGGCCTCCACCTCCCACAGGCGGGCGCGCAGCATCAGGTAGCCGCCGCCGCTGATGACGACGGCGCTGATGGTCGCCCAGGTCCCTGGCAGCCGGCCGAAGGCGAAGCTCGCGAGGCCCAGCACCAGCAGCGCCGCGAAGGCCTTCTGGTAGATCGGCATCCGTCGGCGGTAGTCCGCCAGCGTGCCCTCCAGCCGGGTCGCCCTCGCCTCGTAGCGGGCGACGCGCTCCCTCACCTCGGCGGAGAGCGCGCTGTCGTCGGGCGAGGACACCGCCGCGCCCCTCAGACGAAGAGCGAGCTGATGGAGTCGCTGTTGTGGATGCGGCGGATCGCCTCGCCCAGCAGCTTCGCCAGCGAGGCCTGGCGAAACTTCGGGTTGCCCTGCGCCTCGCCCCGCAGCGGGATCGAGTCGGTCACGATCACCTCCACCAGCGGCGAGTCGACGATGCGGTGCACCGCCGGGCCGGAGAGCACCGCGTGCGTGGCGGCGGCGTACACCCGACGGGCGCCCGCGTCGGCCAGCGCGCGCGCGGCGTTGGTGAGCGTGCCCGCGGTGTCGATCATGTCGTCGAGCAGCACGCAGTCGCGGTCCTTCACGTCGCCGATGATGTGCATCACCTCGGAGACGTTGGCGCGCTCGCGGCGCTTGTCGATGATCGCCAGGGTGGAGTTCATCCGCTTGGCGTAGGCCCTCGCGCGCTCCACGCCGCCCGCGTCGGGGGAGACCATCACGGGCTCCTCCAGCTTGAGCGCGCGGATCTCGTCGAGCAGCACCGGCATCGCGTAGAGGTTGTCCACGGGGATGTTGAAGAAGCCCTGGATCTGACCCGCGTGAAGGTCGACGGTCAGCACCCGATCGACGCCCGCGGTGGTGATGAGGTCGGCCACCAGCTTGGCGCTGATGGGCGTGCGGCCGGCGACCTTGCGGTCCTGCCGGGCGTAGCCGTAGTACGGCATGATGACGGTGATGGAGTCGGCGCTGGAGCGGCGCAGCGCGTCGGCCATGATCAGCATCTCCATGATGGAGTCGTTGACCGGCGCGCAGGTCGACTGGATGAGATAGGTCTCGCTGCCGCGTACGTTCTCGCCGATCTCCACGGCGATCTCGCCGTCGGAGAAGCGCCCGGCCTTCACGCGCCCCAGGGGTACCTGGAGCTGGTGCGCGATGGCTCCAGCAAGGGCGAGGTTGGCGTTACCCGAGAAGAGGGAAATCGCTCTCGACATGGCCTATGACCTTGAGCGCGCCGGTGGTGGAGGACGGTTCGTCCGGGGCGCGGGCGCCGTCTATCACCCAGCCTCTTCGGGTGTCAACGAAGCCACATCCGGCGTCACGGTCCGCTCTGGCTTCACCACGCGGAGGCGCTCCAGCTCCATCGGCGACCACACCGCTCCCTCCGGCGAGCGACGCCCCTGCGCCGTGCGGATGAAGCGCACCGGGGCGTCCTCCGCGAGCAGCGCCGTCGCCACCTCCACGGGTCGCACCGCGCCCGCGTCGGTGACCTTGCTGTCGTACGCGATGGCGCACAGCGAGCCCGCGTAGCCCACGCGCTCGACCTGAGCCCTCGCGGCCTCGTCGCCCACCGACCAGCCCAGCACGTAGGCGCCCACGTCCACGCGCTTGGCGAGGCCTCCCGCGGTGCGCATCACGAACATCGGCCCCGACTGCTTCTCGGCGATCCACGCGCGCACGGCGGCCTCGTCGGCCATGCCCTTCGCGTGCAGCCACGACCACGGCACCACCATCACGTAGGAGGTCACGTCGATGACCTTGCTGATGGCCGGGTCCGTCGGCCCGAGGCGCAGCGCCCGGGTGAAGCGCAGCCCCTCCGGCGCGCCGGGGTTGAGCAGCTCCGGCAGGCGCTCGGGGTCGACGTCCACGGCGAGCTTCACGTCGACGAAGTCGTCGAGCGTGGCGATGCCCAGCGCGAGCGCGGGGGTGAAGATCATCTCGGGCTTCGGGTGGAAGCCCTGCGAGTAGAACATCGGCAGCTCGGCCCGACGGAAGACCCGCGGCACCAGGCGCACCAGATCGAGGTGGCTCTCGAAGGCCGCGCGCCCGGTGCGCTCGAAGGCGATGCGGTAGCGCCTCGGCTCCCCTTGGGCGAACTGCGCTCTCGGGCGCCGCTCCTCCGGGGTCATGGTGACGGGCTCCTTCGCGGCGGGGCGGCTGCGGGCGGTGAGCTGCTCCAGGTAGACGAAGCGCTCCTCGCGCATTCCGGTGAGGTCGCACGCGACGCCGCAGTCGTAGCAGACCAGCTTGCGCGTATCGGCCTTGGCGTCTTCGAGGTTGGTGTGGTGGATGAACTGCCCCACGACCTTGCCGCAGGGCGGAGAGAGCCGGTTGGCGAGGGCCTTGCGGTACTCCCTCGCCAGGAAGCCGTCTTCCAGGCCCACGTCGAGGTGGTCCCACGGGAGGCGGGCGGTGATGGGGAGCGTGCCGAGCATGGCGGGGATGTCGACGTGGTGCGCGGCGAGCGCGGCCTGCCAGACGTCCCAGCGGAGGCGCTCCTCCCAGGAGTCGAAGCGCGCGCCGTTGCGGTAGGCGTGCTCGATGACGTCCGCGAGCCGGCGGTCGCCGCGGGCGAGGATCGCCTCCACGGTGCTCCCCAGCGACTCGTGCAGCTTGAGCTCGACCTTCGCCTTGCGGGCCGCGTCGCGCAGCACGGTCTGCTTGCGCCAGATGTCCTCGAGCGCGTCCATGGCGCACCACTGGAAGGGCGTGTGGGGCTTGGGGACGTGGATCGACACGCTCACGGTCACCGCGGGCCCTCGGCCCTTCTGCGCGCGGCGCCCCACGTCCCGGGCCTTGCGGCCGGTCTCCACGATGCCGACGACGTCCTCCTCCTGCTCCGTGGGAAGGCCGATCATGAAGTAGAGCTTCATCTTCGCCCAGCCGCGGGAGAAGACCCGCTCGGCGGTCTCCATGAGCTGCTCTTCGGTGACGTTCTTGTTGACCACGTCGCGCATGCGCTGCGTGCCGGCCTCCGGGGCGAAGGTGAGCCCCGTGGCGCGCACCTGCTGGATCTCATCCAGCAGCTCCTCGCCCAGGCCATAGGCGCGCAGCGAGGAGACCGAGAGGGAGACCTTCTCGTCCTTGAGCTTCGCCATCACCTTCTTCACGAGGGGGGCGATGCAGGAGTAGTCCGCGGTGCTGAGCGAGGTGAGCGAGGCCTCGTCGTAGCCGCCCTCCTTCACCGCGCGCACGATGGTCTCCACCACGCTCTCCGGGGAGCGCTCCCGGATGGGGCGATAGATCATCCCGGCCTGGCAGAAGCGGCAGCCCTCGGTGCAGCCCCGGGAGATCTCCACGGAGATGCGGTCGAACACCGTCTCCGTCGCCGCCACCGGACCATCGTGAGGAAAGGGATACTTGTTGATGTCATCGATGAAGGCGCGCTTCACCGGCACCCTCGCCTCGGGGACCGTTCCCCGGGTGACCACGACGCGCTGCGAGTCGGGGTCGAGCGCCGTCTCGTAGAGCGAGGGGACGTAGACCCCTTCGATCGTGGCGAGCTGCCGCAGCCGCTCGGCGCGGGGGACGCCTGCGTCCCGGAGGGTCTTCCACATCAGCACGATCTGCGGCGCCACGGCCTCGCCGTCGCCCACCACGATGGCGTCGAGGAAGGGAGCGACGGGCTCCGGGTGCGTGGCCGTGGGACCCCCGGCGATCACCAGGGGGTCGCTCTCCCCGCGGTCGGCGCTTCGGAGGGGGACGCCCCCGAGGTCGAGCATCAGGAGGATGTTGGAGAAGGTGAGCTCGAACTGCAGCGAGAAGCCCACCACGTCGAAGTCGCGCAAGGGTCGGGCGGACTCCAGCGTGACCAGCGGGAGCCCGCGCTCCCGGAGGGCGGCCTCCATGTCGGTCCACGGGGCGTAGCAGCGCTCGGCCGCGAGGCGCGGGTGTCCATTGAAGATCCCGTAGAGGATCTTGTAGCCCAGGTGGCTCATCCCGATGTCGTAGAGGTCCGGGAAGGCCAGGGCGATGCGAGCGATGTCGGGCGTCCACGGCTTGACGACCGCGCCGTGCTCCCCGCCGAGGTAGCGCACGGGCTTCTCGATGCCGTGGATGAAGGACGCGTAGGGATGCTCGGTGGTGGTGGGCATGGCGATGGTCTCGGCGCATGCGATGCGTGACGCACCCCATGGGTGTCAAGCTCGGGTGCGGTGACTCACCGGCGGCGTGGGTTGCTGCCCCCTTCCCCGCTGCCGCGCGCCCTACCCCCGCCTCGGGGGCAGGGCTCCTACGACTCCCGACGGAGGGGTCGTACTGAAAGGCTTCCGCGGTGCCCGTTCGAGCACGCGGCCTCGATCCCCTGAGCCCTGCCCCCGAGGCGGGGGTAGGGCGCGCGGCAGCGGGGAAGGGGGCACCAACCGATACTGCCGCACCCAGCGCGCCCTCGTGGCTACGACCGTCGACGCCGCCGTCGCGAGGCCCACAGCGCCCCCAGCAGCGCCGCCCACCGCCCGCCGCCCGCCGCTGCCGAGGGTGCTCCCGCCCTGCACGCGCAGTCGCCGCTCAGCCCGACGGGACCATCGCCCCCGTCCATCCCTCGGCCCTCGTCGGCGCTCACCCACGCGTCCACCCCGCCCGCGTCGACGGGGCCACTCCCGACATCACTCCCGACATCACTCCCGACATCGCTCCCGACATCGCTCCCGACATCGCTCCCGACATCCATCGGGGTTCCCGCGTCGGGAGGCGGCGGGGCGAGGCAGCCCGACGGGGTGCACGTCCTCCCGGTGGCGGCGCAGTCCTCGGACACCGGGCGCGTGCCGTCGCAGCGCAGGAAGCGCGACCCCTCGCAGCGAGGCCCCGGCAGCAGCGGGCGGTTGAGCGCCGGGTCGCAGCGCAGGCAGTTGTAGCCCTCGGTGTCGCTCTGCCACGCGCACACCCCGCCCCGGCCGAGGCACTCGGCCTCCATGGGCGCGCTGTTCATGCACCAGCGCAGCGTCTCTCCCTCGCAGCGGCCGCGGTAGTCGAGCGCCCCGCAGCTCGGCCCCGTCGCCCTCGCGTAGGCCTCGTTGCCGTAGGCCGCCGGCTGGATCCACTGGATCGTCACGCCGCGGCACACCGACTGGCAGCCCGGGGCGTCGACAAAGGTCGCCGACACCACCGAGCCCCGCACATAGGCCGGCGTGGGGCAGCCCGGATCGACCGGAGCGCCGCAGTAGTTTCGCCCCGTCGAGAGGTGCAGATGGAGGTGCGCCCCGACCCCGCCCGTGTTGCCCGAGAGCCCGATGCGCGTGGTGCTGGTGACCGCCGCCCCGACCGCCACGTCGATGCGCGACAGGTGCATGTACGTCACGAAGTACGTCGCCCCGAGGCCCGGAACCGTCCCCCCGTCGTGGCGCACCCTCACCCAGAGGCCCGCGTTGCCGTAGTCCGCGGTGCGCGCGTCGTTGGGGTTCACCGCATCCACCACCCCCGGGGCGACGGCGTAGAGGGCCGTCCCCACGCCCATCGCGACGTCGTAGCCGTTGTGGGTCCCGCAGCCCTCGCGGCCGCCGCAATAGGTGATGTAGTTGCCGTAGTACCCCTGGGTGAGCCGGGCCCTGGCCGCCGTCGAGCGGTCCACCGGCCAGTGCATCCACCCCTGGGCCCCCGCCTCCGCCCCCGCGAGCAGCGCCGCCGTCGCGAATACCATGGTGCGTAAGGTGCGGCTCATCGGAGCCCACGATAGCAGCGCTCGCGCTCCGGCAACCGGTTGCCAGGCCCCGTCAGCGGTCGCTCCCCCGCGCGCTACGTCTCCCCTCATGGACCCAGCGGCCCTCGCCCGCCTCGACGCCCTCGACCCGCGGCTGCGCGCCTGGGCCCGCGCAGACCGCACCGTGCGCGATCAGCTCAGCAGGTACGTGCAAGGCAGGGTGGCGCTGGGCGAGGCGCTGGCGCTCATCGCGCAGGGCCACGGCGACGACGCGGTGCGAGAGCGCATCGGGTACCCCTCGGAGAAGTTCATCCCCTGGTGCGCGAGGGCGCTGCCGGGCGGGCTGCGCTGCCGATCGCTGGTGTCGACGCTGGTGGTGCTGGTGCGCGGCGGCGCGGTCGCGAGCTGCGAGGAGTGCGCCCGCTGGTACGAGGCCCAGGGGGCCGCGCGCGAGGTGCGACGCGAGGCCCTCGTCGCGCCCGCCGGTGGGATCTAGAGCGGTGCTCCGATGGGTGTCGGACGGCGGCGAGGGCGCCCCCTTCCCCGCTGCCGCGCGCCCTACCCCCGCCTCGGGGGCAGGGCTCAGGGGATCGAGGCCGCGTGCTCGAACGGGCACCGAGGAAGGCTTCCAGTACGACCCCTCCGTTGGCGGTCGCCTGAGCCCTGCCCCCGAGGCGGGGGTAGGGCGCGCGGCAGCGGGGAAGGGGGCACCCTCGCACTCGCCCTCGTCGCGCCCGCCGGTGGGCACTAGAGTGCGCTCCCCCGCATGGGCGATCTCCGCAGGCTCCTCCACTTCGTGCGCCCCTACTGGCGCCCCGCGGCCCTCGCGCTGGCGATGCTCACCACGCTGGTGGCCTTCGACCTCGCGATCCCCCGGCTCATCCAGCGCATCATCGACCTCGGCATCCACCGCCGAGACCGCTCGGTCATCGTAGAGACCACCGTCGCGATGCTGGGGCTCACCGCGCTCAGCACCGTGGCCGCCGTCGCCAACAACGTCCTCTCGGTGCGCGTGGGCGAGGGCGTCGCCCGCGACCTCCGCGAGGCGCTCTTCCAGCGCATCCAGCGCTACTCCTTCGGCAACCTCGACCGCCAGCGAACGGGCGAGCTCATGGTGCGGCTCACCAGCGACGTGAGCGCCGTCAAGATGCTCACCCAGGTCTCCCTGCGCATCGGCACGCGCGCCCCGCTGCTGATGCTGGGGAGCCTGGCGCTGATGATCACCACCAGCCCGAGCCTGGCCCTCACCCTGCTCCCGCTGCTGGTGCTCACCGCGGGGCTCATCGCCTTCTTCGTGCTTCGGATGGAGCCGCTCTTCCTGACGGTCCAGCAGAAGCTCGACGCCCTCAACGGGGTGCTCCAGGAGAACATCGCGGGGGTGCGGCTGGTGAAGGCCCTGGTGCGCGCCGACTTCGAGGCCGAGCGCTTCGGGGCCGCCAACGCCGCGATGACCGGGCGCTCGGTGAGGGTGATGCGCTTCATGTCGGTGATGACCCCGGCGCTCACCATGTGCGTCAACGCGGGCGTGGTGATCGTGATCTGGGCGGGCGGAACGCAGTCCATCCGAGGCGAGCTCACCGTCGGCGAGGTGGTGGCCTTCAGCAACTACCTGCTCACCACCATGACGCCCCTCGTGATGATGACGATGCTCTCCAACACCTGGGCCGCGGGCCTCGCCTCGTCGAGGCGCATGCAGGAGGTGCTCGACAGCGTCCCCGACGTGCGCGACGCCCCTGACGCGGTGGCCCTCCCCTCCTCCGGCCCGCTCACGGTGCGCTTCGAGGACGTCTCCTTCACCTACCGCGGCGAAGGCGCCGAGCCCGTGCTGCGGGGCGTCTCGCTCTCCGTCGAGCCGGGGCAGACCGTGGCCATCCTGGGGTCGACGGGCGCCGGCAAGTCGACGCTGGTGAACCTCATCCCCCGCTTCTACGACGTGAGCGCCGGGAGGGTGCTGGTGGGCGGCCGGGACGTGAGGGAGCTCACCCAGGACTCGCTCCTCGCGGCGGTCGGCGTGGTCCCCCAGGAGACGGTGCTCTTCTCAGGAACGGTCCGGGACAACATCCGCTACGGCCGCCCCGGCGCGACGGACGAGGAGGTGGTCGCGGCGGCGAAGGCAGCCCAGGCCCACGACTTCATCGAGCGGCTGCCGCAGGGCTACGAGAGCCGGGTCGAGCAGCGGGGCGCCAACCTCTCCGGGGGACAGAAGCAGCGCATCGCCATCGCCCGTACGCTGCTGCTCCATCCAAGGATCTTGATCCTCGACGACAGCACCAGCGCGGTCGACGTGGAGACGGAGACGAAGATCCAGGACGCCCTCGCGCTCGGCCGCAGCGAGCGGATCACCTTCGTGGTGGCGCAGCGCATCAGCACGGTGCTCACCGCCGACCGGATCATCGTGCTCGACCTGGGCCGGGTGGCGGCCGAGGGGACGCACCGCGAGCTGCTCTCCTCGAGCGCGATCTACCGGGAGATCTACGACTCCCAGCTCGGCAGCGGGGTGTCGCCATGAGCGGTCCCCCGGCACCGGGCGCGGCGCCCTCGGCGGTCGACGGGCTGCGCGGCGCCATGACCGGAGGCCCACGCAACCTCGGCGGCGTGGCGCGCGCCAGGGACCCTCGCGGCACCCTCGCCCGCCTCGCCTCGTACTTCTCCGAGCACCGCGCCGGGGTCGCGGTCGTCGCCGCGTGCATCGTCGTCTACACCACGCTGGCGCTCGCCGGTCCCTACCTGATGGGCGTCGCCATCGACCGCTACATCGCCACCCGCGACCCGTCGGGGCTATACCCCATCGCGCTGCTGATGCTCGGGGCCTTCCTGCTGAGCAACGCCCTCCAGACCGTCGCCGGCTGGATGATGGCGGGCATCTCCCAGCGCGCCCTCGAGCGCCTCCGGGCCGAGCTCTTCCGGCACCTCCAGACCCTGCCGCTCTCCTTCTTCGAGGCCCGCTCCTCGGGCGACCTGATGAGCCGGCTCACCAACGACATCGACGCCATCAACCAGGCGGTCGCCCAGAACGTCACCTCGCTCCTGGCGAGCACGCTCTCGATGGCGGGCATCCTGGTGGCGATGTTCGTGCTCGACCGCTGGCTGGCGCTGGCGTCGCTGCTGGTGGTGCCGCTGATGCTCTGGTTCACGCGCTTCGTGACCGTGTACACGCGCAAGGGCTTCCGCGAGCTCCAGCGCCACCTCGGAGCCCTCAACGGAGTGATGGAGGAGTCCATCGGGGGACAGCGGGTGGTGACGGTGTTTCGCCGCAACGAGTCGGTGCTCTCGGGCTTCCGGGCGAGCAACGAGGAGGTCTACCGAGCGGGCGTCTACGCCAACACCTACGCCCTGCTGCTGATGCCGCTCACCACGGTGCTGGGCAACCTCTTCGTGATCGTGCTGGCGGGCCTCGGCGGCTGGCTCGCGCTGAGCGGCCTGGTGAGCGTCGGGGTCATCGCGACCTTCATCCACTACGGTCAGAACTTCGTTCAGCCGCTGCGTCAGCTCTCCAACCTCTACAACACGCTCCAGGCCGCGCTGGCGGGCGCGGAGCGGGTCTTCGAGGTGCTCGACCGCTCCCCCGAGACCGACGAGGGCCGTGCCCCCATGGGGCCGGTGCGAGGCGAGGTGGTCTTCGATTCCGTGTCCTTCGGCTACCTGCCCGGGACGCCCGTCCTCGAGGACATCTCCCTCTCCGCCGCGGCCGGGCAGACGGTCGCGCTGGTGGGTCCGACCGGGGCGGGCAAGACCACGGTGATCAACCTGCTCACGCGCTTTCACGAGATCGAGCGAGGGGCCATTCGCATCGACGGCACCGACATCCGAGAGCTGAAGAAGGACGACCTTCGCCGCAAGCTGGGGCTGGTGCTCCAGGACACCTACCTCTTCGGGGTGAGCGTGCGGGAGAACATCCGTTATGGGCGCCTCGGGGCGAGCGACGAGGAGGTGGTGCGCGCGGCCGAGCTGGCGGACGCCGACCACTTCATCCGCCAGCTACCGCAGGGCTACGAGACGGTGCTCTCGGAGCGCGCGGGCAACCTGAGCCAGGGGCAGCGGCAGCTTCTGGCCATCGCTCGCACGCTGCTGGCCGACCCGGCGATCTTGATCCTGGACGAGGCGACGAGCAGCGTGGACACCCGCACCGAGGCGCGCATCCAGCGCTCGCTGCTGCGGCTGATGGAGGGCCGCACCAGCTTCGTGATCGCCCACCGGTTGAGCACCATCCGAGACGCCGACCAGGTGCTGGTGATCGACGGAGGGCGCATCGTCGAGCGAGGCACCCACCACGAGCTGCTGGCGCAGAGGGGCGTGTATCAGCACCTCTACGCGAGCCAGTTCAAGGGACAGCTCGGAGAGGCATAGCCGACGCCTCCGTCACCCTGCGGTGGGTGCGGCCGTAACAGTTCAGGATGTGCAGGCCACTCGTTTGTCGCTTGGGGTTCGCGCAAACCCCAAGCGTCAAACACGCGGCTTGCACCCCTGAACGGTTACGTGCGGCCGAGCTTGCCATCGCTCTGCTATCGGCCCTGCCGGAATCCTCTGGCACCTTCCGTCGGGTCTCAGGGACCACCCCGCGCATTGCGGGCGCCCTTCGACCAACCACACCGGAGGTGCTTCTCATGACCGTTCAGACGTTCGGATCGTCATTGCCTTCGATGTCGGGCGCGGCCCTGTCGCCTGAGATCATCCAGTTGAAGTTCGATCATCCGGCCAATGACGACGTCGAGTACCAGCGTCGGCGGGGATTGATCACCGAGGTGTCCCTCCGGTATCGCGAGGGAGAGCCGGTGCCGAGGGTCGAGTACACCGAGGCCGAGGATGAGGTGTGGAGGACGATCGGCCAGCGCACCGACGCGGCGCACGCCCGCTTCGCGTGTCAGCGCTACCGCGACGCCTGGGCCGAGCTGGACCTCGATCGGGATCGCGTCCCCCAGCTCGCGGACATCAACGCCGTCATCACCCCTCGCACCGGCTTTCGCATGACCCCGGTGACGGGCTTCGTGTCCCCTCGCTCCTTCTTCGGTGAGCTCGCCCGGGGGGTGTTCCTCTCGACGCAGTACATCCGATACGCGAAGACCCCGCTCTTCTCGCCCGATCCGGACGTGATCCACGAGGTGATCGGCCACGCCCCGACGCTGCTCGACCCGCTGCTGGCCGAGCTCAATCGGCGCTTCGGGCGCACGGCGATCCGGGTCGACGACGCCACCCTGGAGGAGGTCATCCGGATGCACTGGTTCACCCTCGAGACCGGCCTCGCCATCGAGGACGGCCGCCCGAAGGCCTACGGAGCGGCCATCCTGTCGTCCCCACAGGAGATGGAGCACTGCATCACCCGCGCGACGCTTCGCCCTTTCGACATCGAGGCCATCTGCGGTACCTCGTTCGAGCCCACGGTGCTCCAGGACCAGCTCTTCCTCTCGGAGAGCCTCGACTACACCGTCGCCACCGTGAGCGCCTGGCTCGACACCCTGTAATCCCCAGAGAACCTCCACATCCCCTATGACGCCCGACGAGTTTCGCCGCATCGGCCATATGCTCATCGACTGGATCGCCGACTATCACACCAGGGTCGAGGGCCTTCCGGTGATGTCCCCTGCGGCGCCCGGGGACGTCCGCAGCCGGCTGCCGAGCGCTCCGCCCGTCGACCCGGAGTCCCTCGACGGGGTGATGCGGGACGTCGACGAGGTGCTGATGCCAGGCCTGTCGCACTGGCAGCACCCTTCCTTCTTCGGATACTTCCCCTCGAGCACCTCCCCCGCCTCGGTGCTGGGTGACTTCCTGAGCAGCGGCCTCGGGGTGCTCGGGCTCTCCTGGCAATCGAGCCCCGCGCTCACCGAGCTCGAGGAGGTGGTCTGCGACTGGACCCGTCAGATGTTCGGCCTCCCGGACACCTTCCGCGGGGTCATTCAGGACACCGCCTCGACGAGCACGCTGGTGGCGCTGCTCTGCGCCCGGGAGCGCAGCACGGCGTACTCGCTCGCGGCGGGAGGGATGCAGTCCAGCCACCGGCGGCTGGTGGTCTACACCTCGGTGCACGGTCACAGCTCCGTCGAGAAGGCCGCCCTGCTCGCGGGCTTCGGCCGGGAGAACGTGCGGATGATCCCGGCTGACGAGCGACAGGCGATGCGCCCCGACGCGCTGGCCGAGGCGATCCGCGCCGACCTCGCGTGCGGCTCGGTGCCCTGCGCCATCGTCGCCACGACCGGGACCACCACCACCACGGCGCTCGACCCCATCGCCGACATCGCAGAGATCGCTCGCCGCCACGGGGTATGGCTGCACGTCGACGCGGCGATGGCCGGCTCGGCGATGGTGCTGCCCGAGTGCCGCTGGATGTGGCGCGGCATCGAGGGGGCCGACTCCATCGTCATCAACGCCCACAAGTGGCTCGGCGCGGCCTTCGATTGCTCGCTGTACTACGTGCGAGACGCCGAGCACCTGATCCGGGTGATGAGCACCAACCCGAGCTACCTCCAGAGCAGCGTCGACGGTCAGGTGACGAACCTCCGCGACTGGGGCATCCCCCTCGGGCGCCGATTCCGATCGCTGAAGCTGTGGTTCCTTCTGCGGAGCGAAGGGGTCTCCGGGATACAGCGCAGGCTGCGCCGCGACATGGAAAACGCCCGCTGGCTCTCCGAGCAGGTGCTCTCCCGGGAGGGCTGGAGGGTGCTGGCTCCTGTGGTGTTGCAGACGGTGTGCGTCCGCCACGAGGCGCCGGGGATGGACCCCGAGGCCCTCGACCGCCACACCCTCGCGTGGGCCGAGCGGCTCAACCGCAGCGGCGAGGCGTACCTCACCCCGGCGAAGCTCGACGGCCGCTGGATGGTGCGGGTGTCCATCGGCTCGTACCCGACCGAGCGAAGGCAGGTCGAGGCGCTGTGGGAAGCGATGAAGCGCGAAGCGGAGGCTCTCCAATGAACATCTCCACCCTCCCGATCTATGACCGCGTCACGCGGTCCAACGTCGACGCCCTGCTGCGAGGCGAGGCGCTGGCCATCTGGATCAAGGGGCTCATCCCCCCCGACCACTGCGAGCATGTGTATGAGCGGGTGCGGGCGACCCCGATGAGGCCCCTCCCCATTCACTACACCCGCGAGGACGGCACCGCCGACTACCACCCCCACGCCAACGTCTCCCGCCCGGGCGTCGACGTGCAGCTCGACGAGTACTTCGATCGGCTCACGGCAGGGAGCGACGAGGCCCATCCCGAGCGCCGCCGCGCCGCCATCGCGTCCATCATGGACGACTACCTCGCCAGCGTGGAGCCCTCCAACCAGGTCAATACGGGGTTGTGCGCGCCGTACCGTCGGCCCTGCGACGCCCTCTTCGATCACCTGAACGAGGCCTGCGGCATCGAGCTGGCGGAGTTCAACGGCCGGAAGATGAAGTTCGGAACCCTGCTCCTCAACGGCAGGTCCGAGCGCTACGACGACCCGGCGGCCTGTCCGATCCACGTCGACACGGTGCCCGCGGTGCTGTTCCCATCGATCCAGGCGCAGCTCGGCGCGATCGTGTACTGCCGGGTACCGAGCATCGGCGGCGAGCTCCGGGTGTACGACCACCCGCTCATCCCGAGGGACGCGCCCATTCCCCCGGAGGTCGATCACACGTGTCCGTATCGCGCGCTCAAGCCCTCTGCGGGGGACGCGATCCTCATCAACTCCCGTCGGCCGCACGCGGTTATTCCCGGCAGGGACGACGACCGACTGGCCAACATCATGTTCATCGGCTCCAACGGCACCTATCCCCTTCAGATCTGGACCTGACCGACTTCCCACGACGATGAAGCCCCCGGCACGGTCGCAGGAGGGGCGCGCGGTCACCTTCCTGCTGGCGACCACGCTCCTCTGGGGAGTGAGCTTTCCCCTGATCCGGGCGCTGTCGCTTGGGTGGCAGCAGGTCTCACCCCACACCAGCAGCTGGTTTCTCAGCAGCGTGGTGGTGGTCTTCCGCTTCCTGCTCGGGGGCGTGGTCCTCGCGGCGTTGAGTCCGAAGAGCCTCCTCGGCATCACCCGCTCGGAGTGGACCCAGGGGATCGGCCTCGGGGTCCTGTGTGGCGTCGGCATCCCGTGGCAGGCGGACGGGCTCTCGTACACCCACGCCTCGGTGTCGGCGTTCATCTCCCAGGGCTACTGCGTCTGGCTCCCGCTCTATGTGAGCCTCTCCCGGCGGCGGCTTCCCTCGCTCGACCTCCTGCTCTCCATGGCGCTGGTGCTCTCGGGGATCTACCTGCTCTCTGGCGCCGAGCTCGGCTCGCTCCGCATGGGCCGCGGCGAGATCGAGACCGTGGTGGCCTCGCTCTTCTGCACGGCGCAGATCCTGTGGCTGGAGCGGCCGCGCTTCCGGGAGAACCGCAGCACCACCATCACGATCCTGATGTTCGCGGTGACGGGGCTGATCGTGGCGCCGGTGGCGCTGCTCTCCTCTGGGGGCGCGGCGCCGTGGGGTGAGCTGCTGCGGCTGCCGCGCTTCGTCGAGACGATGCTGGTGGTGACGGTGCTCTGCACCGCGGCGCCCTTCCTGATGATGAACCACTTCCAGAAGTACGTTCCGGCGACCGAGGCGGGGCTCATCTATTGCGCGGAGCCGCTCTTCGCGAGCGGGCTGTCGCTCTTCCTCCCGGGGATGCTCAGCGCATGGATGGGGACGCGGTATCCGAACGAGGCGCCGAGCGCGACGCTGGTGCTGGGCGGGGTGCTGATCACGGCGGCCAACGTCTGGGCGCAGATGCGCAAGCGGGAGGTGGCTGGCGGCGGCACGTGATGGAGCCTGAGCCTCTCGATGGTCATGCGGCCTCCTCCGGGAAGTAGCGGCCCCGCAGCCAGAGGGCCACGCGGACGAGGCCGATCAGCACCGGCACCTCGACGAGCGGGCCGATGACCGCGACGAAGGCCGCGCCGTGGTGGATGCCGAAGGCCGCGATGGCGACGGCGATCGCCAGCTCGAAGTTGTTGGAGGCCGCGGTGAACGA
>SCUS01000186.1 GCA_004297725.1 Myxococcaceae bacterium
ACGCGCCGGGCGAGGAAGGGGCCCGAGGCCATCGTGAGCGTCTGGATGCCGAAGCCCGCGAGGGCCGCGCCGAGCACGAACTGCCACGCGTGCGTCGCCCCGACCTGCACCGCGAATCCGACGGCGTTCGCGAGCGCACCCGAGCGCAGCGCCCACGCGGAGGGAAGCTTCGGCAGCAGCCAGAGCCCCGCCACGCCTGCGATCACGCCGGTCACCGCCCCCATCCCCTGAACGATGCCGAGGAGGGCCATGGGCAGGTCGAGGTCGTGCAGGAGCTGGTTGCGCAGGACGACGTAGACCTGTTGCCCGAAGCCGATCAGCGCCGATGCGGCGATCCAACGTCGTGCGTCCTCGTCCATCTCGTATCGACGGAGGACACTCGCACAGGGATCAACACACCGAGCGAAAATCATGCGCTGGCGACGATGCGCCGTGCGCCCGCAGTGATCGCCGCGGTCACATCGACAATTCGCGCGGTCACACTTGAAAGAGCCAATGGGGCCGCCAACTATCGGTCCGTACGCGGCAGCGTGCAGCGTACGGAGGGATTCATCATGAAGATCGAGTCGATGCTCAAGGTTGGTGCTCGGGTGAAGGTGCTGCAGGCGAAGGGCGACCTCGCGCAGGAGCTTCGCGTGCGCGGTATCCGCCACTGCGGCACGGATCTCCGGCCGGTCGAGCCCGCGACGAACTGCCGCTTCTGCGGTGGCGACTGCGACGGCTTGCACTGAAGTCCTGCCCAGGCCCTCTCTTCCGTCCCCCTCCGCCATGTCTGACCTTTCCTCTGCTCTCTCCGGTCACGAGATCGATGTGATCGTGATCGGCGCGGGCGCCGTCGGCGCTGTCGTCGCGGCGGTCCTCCGCGACAAGGGCGCGCGGGTGCTCGTCCTCGATGCGGGCGAGCGGCCGGACTCCGCGGACAGCCCGAAGGTCGCTGCACCGGACGCGGCGTGGCGCCATCGCTGCGAACCGCCCGAGGCCCGCTGGCTCCGCGAGATCGCGGTCGGTGGGCGTACGCTCGTCTGGGGGGCCTGGTGCGTGCGCGCGTGCGAGGAGAACGTCACCGACGCGCGCCTCGCGGAGACCCCGTGGCCGATCCCCCTGTCCGCCCTCGACCCGCACTATGCACGTGTCGAGCGGATGCTCGGCGTCGTGGGCAACCGTGACGGGCTCGGGGTCGTTCCCGATGGAGTCTTCGCGGACTCGGTCACGCTGCACCCGCGGCTCGTGGAGCTCGGCCGCGCGCTCGACCTGCCGATCATCGCCGGTCGGCTCGCTCGCGTGAATGGGCGCCCCTGGCGGGCGATGGACGCCCTCCATGGCGTCGAGGTCGTGCCCCGCACGACGGCGCTCCGGGTCCTCGTGGAGCGAGGGCGGGTCGTCGGCGTCGAATGCCACCGGGGGGATGGAGAGCGGGCCGTCGTCCGCGCCCGGCGGGTGGTCCTCGCGGCGTCGGCGGTGGAGAGCGCCCGGCTCCTGCGCGCGAGCGGCCAGGGGCACGATGAGCCGTTGCGGGTGGTGGGCTCCCTCGTCGCGAGTCACCTGGTGCTGGTGCCGGGACGCACCGCGGACCTTCCAGGCGTGTCGTACTCCGCGTTCGTCCCGCGCTTCACCAACGTCGAGGGCGAGGCGGCGCGGCCCTACGTCGGCGGCTTCAGCCTCGAGGTGGTGGGTCCGTCCCCTGCTTCCGTCCTCGGTGACAATGCCGGGCCGATGCTCGGGGTCTCCACCGAGATGCTCGCCGACTCGACGATCTTCCAGGTGCACGCGCTGGGGACGATGCTCCCGTCATGGGAG
>SCUS01000022.1 GCA_004297725.1 Myxococcaceae bacterium
GGCTCTCCCGGGCGCTCTCGCGGAACCCTGTGGACCGGGGGTTCGCATCGATGGGTGCTTCGTCGACCGTAGCGGATCCGTTCCAGGGTGCGGGCTGCCCCGTTGGATTTCCTGTCCCCCCTCCCGTGCCTCACGGCGGGGCGTAACGGCGACGGCGACACCCGCGTTTCGATCTACGGCAGCGGCATCGTGAAGATCACCCGCGGCTCAACAGTGGTGTTCCAGATCGATACCGACGGCACGGTGCACATCGGTGGCGCGGCAGGGGACTTCCTCGCGCTGGCCAAGCTGGTGAAAGGGAACTTCGACGCGCTGAAGACGATCTTCAGCGAATGGACGCCGATCCCGAACGACGGTGGCGCGTGACTGTTTAGCTCAATGAGGCGAGCGGCTCAGCTCAGGCCGCGGGCGAGCCACGCTTCGAGCGCGGCGGGGTCGAGGTCGAGCGCGGCGTCGAGGGCCGACTCGCCGAGATGATCGAGGCGCTCGCGGAGGGCGTCGCGTTCGGGGGCGGAGACCTCGCGGTGAAGGCGACGCTCGACGATGCGAACGAGCGCGAGGTGCGTGCCCTCGGTGCGGCAGCGGCGTTCGAGTTCCTCGACAAAGGGCAGTGACCTCATGAGCTCATCCTCGTCTTCCGGCGCCCGTGTACCGTGGGCGCGGCGGTCGTGGTGGAGTTCTATCACCCGGCGCACGAGCGCGTCGCGCACCGCGCCGGGCGGCGTCTGCTGAAGGTCCGAGATCGCCCGACGCAGCGTGAGCCCGGCGCCCATCAGCCGCAGCGCAAGTGTGTCGGCCGTCTCGCCAGGCTCACTCGCTTTCGTTCGATCTCCCTCTCCAGCCCTTTCAACGTGTGTTGGATAAGCCCGCTCGGAGAGCGCCGACTCCGCGATTGCGGACGGCCCTGCGGGCCTGCAATCGCTGAAGTCGGATCCTGGTGATGAGCGCCCTGGCCTTCACAGGGCTTCCTGGAGGAGCGCCGGTTGCTGGCGCAACCATCGGGAGGTCCCCGATCGCCACGATGGACGTCCATGCGGCGACCAGCATCTTGTCCTGCTGCTGCGCGTGAGTACCTACGTCCTCTTCATCGAGCGCTCCAGCGCTCGATGCGCCTGCAGCGAGTCCCGCGACGGCGGGACGTTCATCTCCAGGCTCCCACTTCAGCGGTTGCAGGCCCGCTCGCGGGCCGTCCGCAACCGCGGAGTGGGCGCTCTCCGAGCGAGCTTATCCAACACACGTTGAAAGGGCTGATCTCCCTCTCGCGCTGCCTCGCGTCGGCCGCCGGATGAGGTCCCCCGACCGGCGACTCCCTGGACACCGCCTCGACCGACGAGGCCCTTACCCTCGGCAGGGCTACGAGCCCAGCGGAAAGTCAGGCACCTCTCGCCGCAGGCTCCCGACCACATCCTCGACGATCATGAAGGCGTCCAGCGGCCCTCCCGCGAAGGCGCCCTTTGGCGTCCACCGCGAGCCGTGCGCAGACCAGTGCCGCGCGGTGAAGAGCCTCTCGTACGCCTTCATCGACTCATTCATGCCGCCGGCGTGTCGGCGCCACTCCTTGAGCACGACGTCCAGGCCGATCGTCACGCCCTGCTTCTCAAGACGCAGGAAGCTGTCCCGCAGCGGCCGTCGAACCGCATCCCTCGTGCGCTTCACGATCCGACACCGGGCGTCGTCGAAGAACATCTTCTCCGATGCCGCGGCGATCGCTACGACGGTCCATTTCTCCAGCGCGACCGAGGCCTCGTCGATCGCAAGCAGGAACTCATCGTCGAGCAACCCGAAGTACGGCCCGTCGGGAGCCGAGGTCGTCCCCGCGGGATCCTTCATCACCACCGTGATCGCGTACCTCGTGCGATCCCAGGTCGTGAGGATCCGCTCAAAGGGCGCGAGCGCGGGGTCCGACGTGAACGTCATTCCGCGTGGATCAGCTTGCGTAGCGCCTCGGCGAATCGTGCCTCGGAGAGCGTGCGCTTCGAAGTCCGTCCATCGACCGGCAGGATCCACCACGTCCGATCAGGTCGCCGCAGGAACGCCCAGATCGCAGGACCGGATCGCATGTCGACCCGGCCACGTACCCCTACTACCCTCTCGCCTCCGCGCAGTGCGAGGCCGACGACGTGTTCGCCGCGCGGTTCGATCCGTACGAGACACGGGGTCTTCGTGAGGATCCGGATATCGAGTGTAGGTGCCTCATACTGACCGAGGTCTGGTTCGACCAGGGTCATCGAACCGTGCTGAAGGCTCGCGACCTTCTCCTCGACGAGTGGCGCGACCCACGACTCGATGCTCTCGACGAGCTTCTTCAGGTCCTCCAGCCACTCACGGAGCCGCCGCTCATCGCTCTCGGCGTCCGGGCCGGCCTTGGCATCCTCGCGCAGCTCGCCCGCCAGCTTCTTCATCGCGCTCGTCATGCACAAAACACTATCACGGGGGCGTAGATCTCCCGCCCGGCCGACGACGCCCCGCAGCGCAGTACGTCGAGAGCCCGCTCCTATCGGCAGCGCACCGGCCGGGCGTGCGGCAGCGCCACCCTCGGTCGCGCCGGGTCGTACCACCGCGGATCATCCCCCCGCAGCGGCCCCACCGCCGCGAGCCCCGCCCCCACCGCGTCGCGCATCACCGGCGCGGCCGCGATGGCGTCGTCGGTCAAGGGCTCCGCGAGGTGCCGGGAGAGCGATCCCCCCGCGAGGTAGTCGTTGGTGGCCACGGTGAGCAGCTCGTCGTCGCCCACCGCGCGCCCGTCGTCGCGCGTCACCCGCAGCGCCATCGTGCTCCCGTCGCAGGTGACGGCCACCCTCGCCCCGGCGAGGCCGAGCGCCCCGTCGTCGGCGCGCGCGTTGTCGCGCAGCACCGCCCTCAGCGCCGCGCCCCGCATCCTCACGGTCACCAGCCGGTTGTCGAAGGGCAGCACGGAATACAGTCGCCCGTAATCGAGCGCCCCCTCCGGGAGGTCGGCGCGCACCCCGCCGCTGTTCATCAGGGCCACGTCGGCGCCCGGCGCGGCGGCGAGCATCCGGTCGGCGACGAGGTTGGTGAGCGCCGACTCCTCCTGGTAGCGGCTGCGCACGATGCGCTCGACCACCACGCCGAGCGAGCGCTCCTCCACCGCCCTCGCGTCGGCGAGCGGACCGGCCACGATGCGGGCCACGGCCTCGTCGGCCACCACCGGGGCGCCCTCGTAGGGCGCGGGCGCGCAGCGGGAGGGATCCGCCGGCTCGCGGGTGATCTCGCCGCAGACGCCGCGCGGGGGGAAGACCTGTCGGCCGGTGACGCGCCCTCGCTCGACGGTGAGGTCGACGCGGCCGAAGGCCTGGCCGTTGGCGAAGGACTCGATCACCGGGATGCCATGCACCACGTGGGCGACGCCCCGGTGGGTGTGGCCCGCGACGATGGCGTCGACGCTCCCCTCGGGGAGCGCCCGGGCGAGCTCGAAGACCTCCTCGCGGGCGTCGCAGGTGGAGAGGTCGGCGGGCTGGTCGAAGCGTCGGCACCCGCCGCCCGCGTGGGCGAGCACCACCACCACGGCGGCACCGCGAGCGCGCAGCGAGGCGGCGCGGGCGCTCACCGTGTCGGCGAGCGGGCGCATGGCGAGGCCGCGGAAGTTCACCGCGAGGGTGGTGGTGGGGGTGGCCTCGGTGCTGACGCCGACGAGGCCGACGCGCACCCCGGCGACGGTGGTGAGCAGGTCGGGGGAGACGTTGTCCCAGGGGAGGGAATTGCCCGAGGAGGCCTCGACGATGTTGGCGGCGAGGAAGGGAAACGAGGCCTCGCGGGCGCGGGCTCGCAGCGCCCCGCGGGGGTCGTCCGAGGGGGCGCGGGGGAAGGTGGCCTCGCCGGAGGGTCCGTAGTCGAACTCGTGGTTGCCGATGGCGGCGGCGGCGTAGCCGAGGGCGTTGTAGGCCCGCACCACGGCGGACCCTTCGGTGAGGTTGGAGGCGAGGGTGCCCTGGAAGAGGTCGCCCGCGTCGACGAGGAGCACGGCGCCGTCGGCGCGGCGGGCGCTTCGCAGGTTGGCGAGGTGGCCGCCCAGCCAGGGGAGGAGCGCGATGCGGCCGTGGAGGTCGTTGGTCCCGACGAGCGAGATCACCACGCGGGAGCGGGCGCGAGGCGACGCGCGGCGGGAGGCGCGGTGCGAGGCGCACGAGGGCAGCAGGAGGAGGAGCAGCAGCAGGGCGGATCGCATCGTCGAGGAGGGGCGTGAGGGTACGACGGAAGGCCTGCGGCGGCGCGTCGGCGGTTCACAACGGTGGTGATCCGGGTCACAACTGGTGTGAAGCGATGACCCGATGGACGGCGATGCTCGCGGCGGCGCTGGTGGCTACGGCCCCGACGCTCTATGCCCAGCCCCTGGGGGACATCGCCGCGCTCCGCCGGGAGGTGGCGGCCGAGCACCTGTCGCGCGCCCGTGAGCAGGAGCGCTCGGGCCGCGCGCTCGACGCCGAGGGCAGCTACCGCGACGCGCTCATGGCCGACCCTGCGAGCCTCGAGGCCGCCATCGGGTACGCCCGGCTGCTGCGCGCGAGAGGCCACGCCGACGAGGCCTTCGCGACGCTGCGCTCGCTTCCTCCGAGGGCGCTCGCCGACGACGAGTCGCTCTCCGCGCTGGCCGAGGCGTGGGTGTCCTTCGGCCGCGCCGACGAGGCGGTCGGGCTGCTTCGCGACCGCGCCCACGGGATCGTCGGGTGGCGCGCCCTCGCGACGCTGGCCGCGCGTCAGGGGTCCTTCGTGGAGGCGCTGGCCGCGGCGCGGCGGGTGCTGGACGGCGGCGACGAGAGCCGCTCGGCGGGGCTCACGGTGCGCGCGCTCACGCAGCTGAGCGGCGAGCTCGACGTGGTGCGCCGCCCTCCGAGGGGCACGACCGCGGCGCTGCGGCGCTGGCTGGCGGACGACCGCTCCGGGCCGCCGGGCTGGTAGGTGAAGGCCCGGCGGCGCTCGGCGTGCGCCGCTGGTATGGTCCGCGGATCATGTCGAGTCACGACACCTCGCGCGCCCTGCGGCAACTGTTCGAGCGTTATCTGTCGGCCGTGCAGGAGGTGTCCGGCTCGCTCCCGATCACCGAGCACGACCCGGTGGTGCGCTCCCCCTGCGAGCTGGGCGAGCCCGACTCCGACGGGATCGTCACGTGGCGCCCCGTCCAGCGGAAGCCGCGCTCCGACCTGTCGATGATGGAGCGCGAGGCCGGGGTGACGCTGCCCGACGACCTTCGCGACTGGTTCGGGGCGTGGTGGTGCCTGCCCCTCGAGGCCTCGCTCTTCGGCGAGCCGATGGTGCTGCTGGGCATCACCGGGCCGGAGGACGAGCGCGCGGTGGCGAAGCGCTGGGCGGGCCACGTGGCCGCGCGGAGGGCTCGCGGGGTCGACGACACGGTCCCGGTGGGGGCCTTCATGGACGGGCGCATCCTGACGGTGGCGTGCCCCAACGGGGAGGTGCGGCTGGAGACCACCACGCGCTCGCTGAGCTTCGTGGCGGCCTCGGTGAGCGACCTCTTCGGGATGCTGGTGCTCCAGACTCCCTGAGCGCTCGCTATGGCGTCGCGGCGGGTCGCGGCGCGCTCGACTCCATCTGCACCCTGGAGCGCAGCGTCACCTGGCCCGGAACCTCGATGCGAAACCACCCCCGGCTCTCGTCGAAGGCCCCTCCCACGCTGGGGGCGAAGAGCCTCCGGGTGGCCACCACGGTGAAGCTCCATCGGGAGCGTCGGCCGCCGGGCAGGGGCATCGGGTCCTGCTCCTCGAGGCCATGGCGCACGGCCTCGATGGCCGCCCGGTCGAAGCCCGGGATGCCCGACGGGTGCAGCAGCCTCACGTCGAGCACCCGGCCGTCCTCGTCCTGGTCGACCTGAACCTCCGCGCGGGTGGTTCGCACGTTGCGCCGCCACGACTCGTCGCCGGCGTTCGTCGCCATCGGTGGGCGGTTGGCGTTGAGCCCGTTGCCCGAGACCCCCCCGATGGCCTCGATCGCGTCCGCGGCCCCGCCCAGCCGGGGCTGCGCGGCGGCCTCCAGCACCTGGCGCTGCCGGCGGATCATCCGGTCGCCGAAGATCCGGATCGCCGTCTCCGGCGCGACGAAGCCCGCCATCAGGGTGTCGCCGAGGTTGGGGACGCGCACCACCCCGGGGCGCCACGCCTCCGCGACGCGTCGACGAACGTTCCAGAGGTAGCTGCGAACGCCCGGGGCCTCGCGCACCACGGTCGCCCCGAGGGCCTCGCGGACGAAGCCCTGCGATGCGGTGCGAGCGCGCTCCTCCTCGGTGCCTGTGGAGCCCGGGAAGAGGCCCGCGCGAGAGGAGGCGGAGGGCGCCTCGGCGGCGGGGCGGGAGGGCATCGAGAGGGCGTCGACGCGGGGGCGCAGCAGGTCCGACGCGCTCAGCACGGGCGGCGGAGGCGCAGCGGGCGGTGGCGCAGCGGGCGGTGGTGCAGCGGGCGGTGGCGCAGCGGGCGGTGGAGGCGCGGGGCTACGAGGGGCCGGGAGCGCGGCGCGCCTCGGGGCGAGCGCATGGGCTGCGGGCTCGACGGGCGGCGGAGTCGTCGAGGGCTCGACCGGCGGCGGTGGTGGCAGCGAGGGTGGTGGTGGCGGCGGTGTCTCCAGGGCGAACTCGGTGACGCGCAGCACGCGGGCGGGCGAGGGGACGGGGGGCGGTCCCGGGAGCGAGAGGAGCAGCGCGAAGACGAGCGAGTGCCCGAGGCTCGAGGCGAGCAGCCATCGCGAGCTACGGGGGAGCGCCATCGCCGCAACGATGACACGCCGCGCGGGTGGTGCGCTCGGGGCCTCCCGTTACGGAACCAGCACCACCTTGCCCAGCACCTGTCGCCGCTCCAGGCGCTCGAGCGCCTCCGCGGCCCTCGCGAAGGGGAGCACCCGGTCGACGTGCGGTCGCAGCGTCCCCTCGGCGACGAGGTCGAGGATGCGCGCGGCGTGGGCGCGGTTTCTCTGCGGCTCTCGGGCGGCGAACGATCCCCAGAACACCCCGACGATGTCGCAGCCCTTGAGCAGCGTGAGGTTGAGCGGAATCCTCGGGATCTCCCCCGACGCGAAGCCGACCACCAGGTAGCGCCCCTTCCACGCGATGGACCTCAGGGCGGGCTCGGAGAAGGGCCCACCGACCGGGTCGTAGACCACGTCGACGCCGGCGCCTGCGGTGAGCTCCCTGGCGCGTTCCTTCAGGTCTTCGCGGCTGTAGTTGATGCCCAGGTCGGCGCCGTGCTCCCGGCAGAACGCGAGCTTCTCGTCGGTGGAGGCCGCGGCGATGACCCTCGCTCCGAGGGCCTTGCCGAGCTCGATCGCCGCCACGCCGACGCCCCCCGCGGCGCCAAGCACCAGCAGGGTCTCGCCGGGCTGGAGGCGCCCCCGGTCTTCGAGCGCGTGGAGGGTGGTCGCATAGGTGAGCAGGGTCGCGGCGCCGACCTCGAAGCCCACCGCGTCGGGCAGGCGCACCGCCGCGAGCTCCGGGACCACCACGCGCTCGGCGAAGGCCCCCATGAGCATCGTGGCGGCGACGCGGTCGCCCGGGGCGAGGCTGGTCACGCCAGGGCCGACGGCGGCCACGACGCCCGCCACCTCGCCGCCCGGAACGAAGGGAGGAGCGCCCTTGAACTGGTACTTCCCCCGGGTGACGAGCACGTCGGGGAAGTTCACCCCCGCGGCGCGCACGTCGATCAGCACCTCCCCGTCGCCCGCCACCGGCTCGGAAAGGCCGTCATCGACGCGGAGACTCGAAGGCCCGGTGAGCTCGTGACATCGAACGGCGCGCATGATGTCCGCGACGCTATCTTAGTGGACCATTGCCCGCGAGCGCAGAGCCGCTGCATCCTTCGGCTCGTGCGAGAAGCCGCGATGAGATCTCCGAGGGTGTTCATGGTGGCCTTCGCCGCGCTCGGCGGGTGCAGCGGGACCGTGTCGACGACCGCGCCCGACGCCGCCGACGTGGTCGACGTCACCGACGCGAGAGACGTGCTCGACGTCACCGACGTGAGCGACGTCACCGACGTGCTCGATGCGAGAGACGTGGTCGACGTCACCGACGTGAGAGACGTGCTCGATGCGAGCGACGTGGTCGACGTGCTCGATGCGATGGACGTCTCACGGCCCGATGTGGGGGCGGATGTTCCGGTCGATGCGGGCGTGCGCTGCGGGCCGAGGGAGACGGCCTGCGTGTCGGCTGGCGCGCTGATGTGCACCAACCTCGACAGCGACTCCCGCCACTGCGGGGCCTGCGGTCGCGCCTGCTGTCCCGGGCAGTTCTGCGCCATCGGAGCCTGCGTGACCGGCTGCCCGGCGGGAATGACGGTGTGCACTCCCGCCGGGGCCACCTGCCCGCTCTGCGTCGACCTCTCCACCAGCAGCGCCCACTGCGGCCGCTGCAACCTCGCCTGCGCCGACGGTCAGGTGTGCACCCTCGGCGAGTGCGTGGCGCCCGCCTGCGCGACGGTGACCGAGCCGGCGCCGCCGATGGGCCAGTGCGACGGCCGGGGGCGCATCGCGTGCGAGCGCTGGGCGCAGGACATCGCGGGAGGACGGCCCACCGTCACCGCGCAGTGCCTCACCTCCCCATCGGGCTGCGCGAAGGCCGACCGCTGCGATGATCCTCGAGACCCGGCGACCTGCCGCTGCGGCGCCGAGCCGTCCTGCGGCGCCAATCAGGTGTGTGAGCTCGTGGGGCCGACCGCGCGCTGCCGCTGCGCCCGGCCGTAGTGCCTGGGTGACCGTTCAGGAGCGGCTTGCACCCCATGAACGGTTACGGGCCGGGGACTGACGGGCGGTGGGGCGCCGCTCAGCGCGCCGCGCCCGCTTCGATCCAGTTGCGGATGGTCGCGATGTCTCCCGCGGGGAGCGTCGGCTGCCCTCGCGGCATCGCGCTCCCGCACGGAGGCGCCGTCCCTCCACGGATCTTCAGGTACAGCAGGCTCGCCAGCGAATCCCCCGGCGTCACCCGCAGCAGGCCCGACGCGCCGCACGACCCGCCCATCGCGGCGACCCCGGTCCCGCCGGCGCCCACGAGGTTGGTGTAGGCCAGCGTCTGCGTCGACATGTTGAGCGCCCCCGAGCTGCCGTGGCAGCCCACGCACGCCCGCTGGATGATCGGATACACCGACGCGAAGCCGCTGCCTGCATCGCGCGGCCCGGTGTCCGTCGCTCCCGTGTCGCGCGGCCCGGTGTCCGTCGCTCCCGCATCGCGCGGCCCTGTGTCCGTCGCCCCCGTGTCGCGCGGTCCGGTGTCCGTCGCGCCCGTGTCCCTGGGTCCGCTGTCGAGGGGCCCACGGTCGGTCACTCCCGCGTCTCTCACCCCGCTGTCGAGCGGACCCCGATCGGTCACTCCGGTGTCCCTGGGCCCGCTGTCGAGCGGACCCCGGTCGGTCACTCCCGTGTCCCTGGGTCCGCCGTCGAGCACTGCGCCATCGCGTGCTCCAGCGTCCATGCCCGCGTCCGTACCCGCGTCGGCCGCTCCGGAGTCCGTGCCCGCGTCGGTGCCCGCGTCCGTGCCCGCGTCCGGCGGGGGATCGAGCCACCGCACGATCGCGGCGCGCTCCTCGGCGGTGAGCGTGGCGGGCGGCGGCGGCATGCGCTGCATCTCCACCACCGCGCGACGTATCGCCGAGGTCTCATCCACCCAGAACTGGTACCGCGTCAGGTTGAGGCTCGCGGTGCCTCCAGGCAGGTGGCACGGCGTGCAGCGCCGGGCGAACACCGGCCGCACCTCCTGCTCCCACTGCTGCACCCTGGGGTCGACCGAGAGCGCGTAGCGGGAGAGCCTTCCCCCGCCGAGCACCCACACGCTGCCGTTGCCCGAGCCCACCAGGCGAGCGTCCGCGGGCACGGTCACCCCCGTCGCGAGCCGCACGCCCTCGGTCGCGTCGAAGACTCCGAGGCCTTCCCCCGCGATCATCCACAGGGTGGCCCCCGCGCGAGCGATCGACCGCACCGCCCCCGTCGTGGTGGGCGCCCCCGGAACCAGCGTCCCGCCCGACTGCTCCCGCCAGAGCCCCCCGGTCGCGGTGCCCACGACCAGCTTGCCTTCGGCGTCCAAGGCCACCGCGCTCGCGCCTTCGACCGCGTAGTCGGTGAAGCGCTGGCTCATCACGTCGAACACCCGCGCGCCGCTCGTCGTGCGCGCCGCCACCCGGCCGCCGCCCGCCTGCAGCGTCGCGAAGCTCGGGTCGTTCCACCGCAGCACGCGCATGCCGTCGGCGATCGCGAAGCCCATGTCGGTCCCGAAGACCACGCGCGTCTCGTCGAGCACGGCCACCGAGCGCACCATCTGGTCGCCCAGCCCGTAGCGCGCGGTGACGTCCTCCAGGGTCATGCGGTCTCGCACCCGCCAGAGGTGCCCCGCGCCGTCGACCGCCAGCACCCAGCGACCGGCGCTGCCGTCCCCCGCCGGGACGCTCGCCGCGTCGCGCCACATCATCACCCGCATGTCGCGCGCGAGCACCGCGCCGCCCGAGAGCCACTGCATCCCGCGCTCGCCGAAGACCACCACGTCGTCGCCCGACTCCACCACCGCGGTGAGGGTGCCCAGCTCGGCCATCGCGGCGTTCCAGCTCAGGGGCTGCGCCGTGATGGGCTCCGGGGCGACGTCGTCGACGACCCGCACCACGTCGGCGGCGAGGGCGGCGTCCACGGCGGGGTTCGGGTTCATCGAGGCCTCGTCGCCGCAACCGAGGGCGGTCGCGGCGGCGGCGAGGAGGGCCAGGCGGGAGGTGGTCTTCTTCATGCGCGCAGGAGGGAGCGGATCACGTCGCCGTCGCGGAGGTACTTCCGCGGGTTGACGCCGAAGGCGGAGACGAAGGTCGCGAGCAGGTCGGGCGGGGCCACCGCGCGGGCGCCGTCGGCGAAGGTGCCGGCGTTGGCGGGCAGCATCTGGTCGTCGTCGGCGCGGCCGAAGGAGGTGTTGCCCACGAACTTCGGAGAGATCACCAGCGCCGAGCCGTTGGGGTAGTGGTCGCGGCCGAGGGTGAGGTTGATCTGCGGCGTGCGGCAGAAGTCGCTCACCACCATGATGTGCGTGTGGTCCGCGAGGCGGCGGCCCATGCGCGTGGGGTGCGGCGCCGCGTCGAGGGCGCGCACCAGCGCGGCGATGGTGTCGAAGAGCTCCTGCTGGATGAGGGGCTGGCTGCGGTAGTTGTTGGAGTGCGTGTCGTGCGACGCGCTGGAGAAGCTCACGCAGCGCACCAGGTTGCGCTTCATCGCCTCCACCGCGAAGGCGCAGTTGACCCCCGCGCGGGCCTGGAAGCGCTTGGCCGGCGTGGGGAAGAACGTCGGCTGCGCCGCGGCCAGCGAGGTGGCGTTGAAGATCGACTGCACGTCCGGAGAGAGCATCCGGGGGAGCGCCTGGAGCTGCAGCCCGAAGCCCTCGATCTCGTCGCGGTACCACGAGCGCGCGGCGAGGTCGCGGGCCTCCTCGGTGAGCATCGCGGTGACCGCCAGCCGGTCGGCGGCGGTGGTGTTCACGTTGCCGCGGTTGAGCATCTTGGAGAGCGTGTCGACGGAGCTCACCCGAAGCGGCGAGACGCGCGCGTCGAGGTCGTCGCCGACATACGTGGACGGGTAACCCACGGACACCGTCGGCAGCAGGGACTCCCTGCCGAACTCGTTGGCGAGCATGGTGTCGATGCTGGCCGCGACGGGCTTGCCCCCGGCGAGGTGCCGCCCGGTGGCCGCGAAGAAGGTGCCGTCGGGGTGGCTGACGGTGTTCATCGCGAGGCCGTTGATGACCGTGAGCCGGTCGGGCATCTCCGCGAGGGCGCCGATGGCGGGGCCGAAGCGCAGCGACGAGCCCGAGGGCCGCAGGATCTCGAAGGTGCTGCTGTCGGCGTCGAGCGGGGCGTCGCGCCAGAGGCGGATCGGGGCCGTGTCGATGGTGTCGGTGCTGCCGGGCTCGATGATGCCGCGGCGCTCGTTGCGCGGGTCGAGGGAGAGGGTCACGTCCCAGCCGCCGCTGGCGTGGATGAGCACGAAGAACTCATCGCTCGCCACCGGGGGGTCGGCGAACGCGCGAAACAGCGGCTGGCTCGCGATGCCTGCGCCCGCGGCCCCACCCAGCACCTTCAGGAACGTACGTCGACGGGTGTCCATTGGTCCGTGTCCTCTCAGTACAGGTGGAATTCGGGGTGGCGGACGAGGCCCTCGCACACGCTCGCCCAGCCCGCCTCGGGGCCGTTGAAGCTGCGCGCGCCGGCGTCGGCGTGGCGGGTCACCGCGCCCTGGTAGAGCGCGCGGAAGCGGGGGATGCGGGACTCCGGGGCGAGCGCCGCGGGGTATCCCAGGATGCGTCGGTGCAGCACGTCGAAGCGGGCGCCGAACTCCTCGTCGGTGAGGGCCCGACCCCCCGCAGGGAGCTCGAAGCGGAAGAGCACCCGGTCGTTGGTGGCGACGGCGCCGCGGAGGTCGTTCTGCACGGCGCGCTCGCAGAGGGCGACGCCGATGCGCTCGAAGGCCGCGAGCATGAGGGCGTTGGTCTGCGGCGCGCGGGGGATGTCCACCGCGTAGTCGGGCACGCCCAGCGCCGAGAGGTAGTCCCCCCAGGTGTCGAAGAGGTTGTCGCTGGTGGCGCCGCGAAGCCGCACCTGGAGCGCCTGCGGGGAGAGTCCGCCGAAGAGGGAGATGTAGCTGCGGATGAGGGTCTCCGCGGGCATGAGCCTCGGCGGCTCCTTCGGGGTGCGGTCCTGCGCGAGCACCTCGTGGCCGGGGATCTCCGTGACCGGCGTGGGGGTGACCTCCGGGGGTCGGGTGACGACGGCGCCCGCGTCGACCGGGGGGGTGGTCACCGGGGGGGTGGTCGCCGGGGCGGGGGTGCTGTTGCACCCGAGGGTAAAGAGAAGCGCGGCGAGGCAGGCCCGCTGGAGGGTGGTCTTCACGGCGTCGCTCCTTCGCGCCAGGTGGCGGAGGCGAGGTTGTTGGCGGCGCGGTAGGCGTCCGCCCGTAGCAGCGCGCGCACCATCGAGCGCATCCGGAAGCCGCCGCTGCGCAGCGAGGTCACGAGGCTCTCCTGGAGGGGTTGGTCCTCCGCGGTGAGCGAGCGTCCGAGGAAGGACTCGCTCACGTTCTTCACCACGCAGGAGGCGAACTCCGGCGCGTCGACGATGGCGCGGGCGAGCCCCGGCGGGCCCTCGTCGGCGTGGGCGAGGGAGCCGTAGGCGCCGCGCAGCATGCCCTGGGCGGAGCTTCCGAAGGCGGGGTCGTAGAAGCTGGTGCAGCCGCCGTTGGGGGAGTTGCCTCCTCGGGTGGCGCACGCGGGGTTGAGCGCGGGGAAGGCCGCGGGGGGCAGGAAGGTCCACCCCGACTCGGTGACGCGGGTGAAGTAGGCCGAGAGGGGCTCGAGGGCGGCGTGGCAGGCCGCGCAGCCCGGTCGCACCATCAGGTTGGGCTCGGTGGAGGGGGTGAGCGCGAGGTTCTCGGCGACGAACTGACGGCAGAGGAAGGCGTTGTAGACGATGTGCGCCCGCGCCCTGCGGGTGCCGTACTTGGCGAGGAAGATGGGCGTGGTGAGGAGGCCCGCCGCCTGCGGCCCGCGGTCGTCGACGCGCCGCCAGGTGGCGAGGTCGTGCGGGGTGAGGTCGGTCGGGACGCGCGCCGGGTCGAAGAGCGCCGCGGGCTCGGCGTAGTCGAACTGGGTGCCGTTGCCGCAGCAGGTGCTGCCCGCGAAGCCCCGGTAGAACTGCGCCGTCGCGCCGTTGACCATGGTGCCCCGGTCGGTGAGCAGGCCTCGCACGTCGCGGTCGCGCACGAAGAGGTCGTCGAGGAAGTGCACCGCCTCCTGGGCCCACCAGAAGCGCGACCAGTCGCCCTGGGTCTGCGCCCGGCTGTCGAGGGGCTGATCGGCCCCGAGCGGGACGTTGTCAGGGAGGTTGAAGGCCGCCGGGTCGTTGCCGAGGGAGTTGCCGGGCATGCAGCGCTCGAGGCCCACGCCGCAGCCGCAGTCGTCGCTCAGCGACACGCCGGTGCCGCTGGTGCACGAGACCATCTGACCGGCGTGCGCGCGGGCGTAGGCGGAGTCCGTCGGCGGGGCGGTGACGCGGCCGCCGGGGTAGGGCTCCGTGCGGGGCAGCGCCGTGAGCCGGCCGGAGAGGTACACCGCGCCGCGGTCGGCGGTCTGGGCCTCCTCGCGGCAGACCCTCACCGTGGTGGTGGGGGTGGTGTTGTCGGCGTCCATGAGCAGGCCCGCGACGGGAGAGAGCGTCATCGCCGAGCCGTCGCCGGCGCTGATGCGCTGCGAGGGCGAGGCGCTGCGGTAGTCGCGGTAGAGCCACCAGGGGCGCACCTCGACGGTCCGCTGGTTCCAGGCGGCGCGGTCGATGGGGTGGGCGGTGCCGGTGAGGGTGCCGTTGGCGGCGACGGTGATGCCGGTCTCCTCGGGGGAGAGGCAGAAGTCGAGGTCGGACTCCACGCGGTCGCGGCGCTGCGCCCGGCGGAAGTACACGTAGGCGGGGTTGCCGTCGGGGTCGATCACCCGCACCCGGCGGAGCACCAGCGGGTTGCTCACGAAGTTGAACATCGACCCCACCTCCAGGCGCAGCGCGTCGAGGTAGACGCGGCGCAGGCGCTCGGCGTAGGCGGCGCCCTGGAGGTGCTGGTCGATCCAGGCGTCGAGGTCGAAGCCCGGCCGCTCGAAGGCGGCGATCTCGTCGGGCAGTGGGATGCGCCCCTGCAGGTCGATGGAGAGGGCGCGGAAGAGCCGGTACTGCTCCCGCGTCGGGGACGCGTCAGCGGGCCTTGCGGCTGCGGTTACCGCCCCCAGCAGGGCCACAGCACTCATCGCGTGGATCCATCTCACGACGCACCTCCTGACGACGCGCGACTTGCGCTCGGTCAAGTCGCCAGTCTCTCGCGATGGTTCGTCACGTCAACCATCTGAGCGCAAAGATTTCCGGCTGTTGCACGATCGTGACGGAGGGCCGTTGCGGCGGTGGGGTGTCTCGGCCCCAGCGAACGGCGGAGCTACGTCGAGGCCCGCTCGATGCGGCCGCGCACCACGGCGCGGGCGATGGGGTGGTAGCCCGCGGCGTTGCGCTCGAAGGTCTCCCTGGCGAGCCTCTGGGTCTCGGGCCTGGCGAGCAGGGCGCTGTAGAGCGGAACCAGGTACTTCATCCGGCCCACCGCCCCGAGCACCCGGGAGACCTCCGGGAGCACCGGGTCGTAGGCGCTCGCCAGCGCCAGCCGGAGCCAGGCGACCTTCACCTCCATGTTACCGGTCGAGGTAAAGCCGAAGCGCTCGTCGAGGGAAGCGCAGTACGCCGGGGGCTGCGGGCGGGGGAGGCGCTCGAGCCAGAGGTTCCACTCGGTGGTGGAGAGCCGGGTGCCGGCGTCGGGGAGCGCGTCGCCCATGGCGATCACCGCGTCGAGGCGGGCCGAGCGGGCGGTCGGGGCGTTGTCGGGCATCCCTTCGCCGTCGATCCAGCGGGGGGCGTCGACGCTCGCCAGCACGCCCGGAAGCTCTCGCTCGGTGAACTCCAGGAAGGCCTCGGTGGTCACGGCCCCGAAGCGGAAGGTCTCCAGGTAGCGCCGGGCGAAGCGGTCGAAGCGCTCCCTCCCCACCGCCGTCTCGATGGCCCTCAAGAACAGCTCTCCCTTGTCATACGGGACCACGCTGAAGGCCTCGTCGGGGTCGATGCCCTCGAGGTGGGTGCGCAGCCGGGTGAGGCCTCCGTGGCCCTCGGCGAGGAAGCGCGCGACGGTCTCGTCGAGGTCCTTGCGGCAGATGGCGGCCACCAGGGCGGCGGTGTCCTGGCCCTCCAGCACCTCGACCATCCGCAGCTCGGCGTAGCGGGTCCATCCCTCGTTGAGCCAGAAGTGCCCCGCGTGGGCGTTGGTGACGAGGTTGCCGCTCCAGGCGTGGGCGAGCTCGTGCGCGATCACCCTGACCTGCGAACGGTCGCCCGCGAGAAGGGTCGGGGTCACGAAGGTCAGCCTCGGGTTCTCCATGCCGCCGTAGGGGAAGGACGGGGGCATCACCAGGATGTCGAAGCGGTCCCACGCGTAGGGGCCGAAGAGGGACTCTCCCGCGGCGAGCATCCCGTCGACCTCGGCGAACTCCCACGCCGCGCCGTCGACCACCGAGGGCTCGGCCCACACCCGAGAGCGCGCTCCAAGCTCTCGCGAGGCGAGCTCGCCCACCGCGAAGGCGAAGAGGTACGGAGCGATCGGCTGCGGCATGTGCCAGCGCTCCACGGCCACGTCGCCGCGCTCCTCGCGGCCGTCGAAGGCGGCGGCCATCAATCCCCGCAGGGCGGAGGGAACCGTCAGCGCGGCGGTGAAGGTGATGCGTCGCTGCGGCGTGTCCTGGAGCGGCACCACCGAGCGCGCGTGGATCGCCTGGCACTGCGAGAAGAGGTAGGGGTGCTTCCCTCCTGCGGTCTGCGCGGGGTCGAGCCACTGAAGGGCGCTCGCGTCGGGGGCGGTTCGGTACTCGATGCTCACCGAGCGGGTCGAGTCGGGGAGCGAGAGCGAGAGCCGCGACCCGAGGATGTCCTCCGCGGCGTGCAGCTCGAAGGGGACCGCGGCGCCGCGGTCATCGGTCACCCGGGTGATGTGCAGCGCGCGGGTGTCGAGGTCGAGCGCGCCGGACGAGGGCTCGTCGAAGTGGAGCGTGGCCGTGGCGAGCAGGGTGCGTGTCGGGAAATCCACGCGCGCCTCCCACGCGAGCGAGCGGACGTGGGCGTGGCGGTCGTCGGTGTACGAGTGGGGGTCGATGCGCATGGCGCGCGGAGGCTATCGCAACGGGCCACGCACAGTCATCCGCGCACACATCACGGCACCTGCGGCGAGGTTGGCGTTATCGGACACACCGAAATTCAAGTGAGCAATGGAGAGACCTTCCGCTCCTCGAATGAACGTGATTGAAGTGATGTGACGCTCCGACTTCAACGGGAGAAGCGAGTGGGCGTCCGGGCAGTCACAACCTCTTGCTCTGGAGATTCCCCATGCGTGTATCCACGGTCGGCGCCCTCTGTCTTGCGCTCTGCGCTCCTGCCATGGCCTCGGCCGAGGACGTCACGGTGGCCCTCCAGGGCGCCGTCGTTCCGGTCGGGCCCGCGGGCACCACCGTGATCAACGTGGCGCGCATCCAGGTGGGCGCCGAGCGCTTCGCCGTGGTGCGGGCGCGGGCCCCGGAGCAGGCCACCCGCTGCGGCGTCGCCCCCGAGCGGGTCGCCGTCTGGGGCCGCCTCGAGGGGCGCTGGACCGAGATGGCCCACGAGGTCTTCGACCGCTGCCTCAGCGCCCCGGCGAACGGCGGCCGCCGCGTCGAGGCGGAGGTGCGGGCGCGGGTCGTCGACGTGCTCGAGGCGGGCGTGCACCGCGCGGAGTTTCATGTGCGCGTGGTCGACCCCCGGCGCCCGCTGGAGCTGTCGCCCCTGGTCCGATACCACCGGGTGGGCGATCGCTTCACGGCGCAGCGGGTGACCGAGCCGCTGGCCCCGACGCCGGGCGTGGCGCCTCGCCCGCTCAGCCTCCTGGCCGACGGGCGCGCCGACGCGTCGCTCGCCGAGTGGTCCTCGGTCGAGCCCCTGGCGAGCGGCGAGCGGGGCACGGTCTGGATCGCCCAGCGCGGAGAGCGCCTCCTCGTGGCGGGCGACCTGCTCTCCTCGGAGGAGCCCACGGTGACGGTGCACCTCGCCGAGGGCGACGTCGGCACCGGGCGGATGCGAGGGATGGACGGCAACCGCGGTCGCGCCGTGCGCCTCTCCTGTGGCGAAGGGGGAGTGCGCTGCGAGCGGGCCGGCGACCGCTGGCGCCTGGAGGGCAGCGTCGACCTCACGGCGCAGATCTACAGCCGCCGCGCCCTCGACACGGTGGCGGTGCTGGCCGTGGCCGAGGCGGGGGGCCACCGGCTGCTGAGCAGCGACCCCGGGCTCAGGCTCGCGGCGGTGCGACTCGCGACGCCCATCGACCTGCTGCGCGGCGCGTCGAGCGAGGTGGTGGCCCGCTGCGGCAGCGGCTTCGTGGGCCGGGCGTCCGCGCCCGGGGCGAGCGGCGACGGCGCGCCGCCGAGCGAGCTGGTGACCTGCGGGCCGACGTGCCGAGGCGGCCGCTGCGAGCAGACCCTGGGCACCGGCGACCTGTCGGGTCGGCTGGAGTTCGCCCACGGGGGAAGCTGCCTTCGAGGCACCGGCCCTGGCGCCGCGGAGGTCGACGGCTGCCAGGAGGGCGTGAGCACCCGGCTGCTGGGGGCCATGAGGGTGCAGGGCTTCGACGCGGTGCTGGGGGTCGAGCGCAGCTGGAGCGCGGGCGGAGCGCAGTGGCGCCAGGGCGAGGTCTGGACGCTGGTGACCGCCTCGGCCGAGTGGCGCCGGCTGACGGTGGGCGAGGCGCAGCAGGGCGGCGACGCGCTGTTCAGCCGGGTGCAGATGCAGGGCGGGCACCCGGCGCTCTGCCGCGACGCGGGAGGCTGCGAGGTGCTCCAGGCGCTGACGCTGCGCCAGCGCGAGGAGGCCTCGGACTCGGTGACCGGGGCCGTGGTCGCGACGCTGCGCGAGGCGGGCCTGCTCGCTCGCCGCAAGTCGCTGTAGGGACTCCGATCAGGGGAGCAGCACCGTGGCGCCGGTGGTGCGGCGCCCCTCGAGGTCGGCGTGGGCCCTGGCCGCGTCGGCGAGGGGGTAGCGCTGATGCACCTCCACGGTCACCGCGCCTCGCAGCACCACCTCGAAGAGAGCCTCCGCGGAGGCGACCCGCTCGGCGCGGGTGAGCGTGTAGTGCTTGAGCGAGGGGCGGGTGAAGAAGAGCGATCCCTTCTCGGTGAGCAGCAGCGGGGCGAAGGGCGGAACGGGCCCCGAGGCGTTGCCGTAGCTGACCATCAGGCCGCGCGGCGAGAGGCAGTCGAGGGAGGCCATGAAGGTGTCCTTCCCAACGGAGTCGTACACGACCGGGACGCCCTTGCCCCCGGTGATCTCTCGCACCCTGGTGGGCAGGTCCTCTTCGGACAGGACGACCACGTGGTCGCAGCCGTGGGCGAGGGCGATGGGGGCCTTGGCGCGGGTTCCGACGGTGCCGATGACGGTGGCCCCGAGGTGCTTCGCCCACTGGCAGGCGATCGACCCGACTCCCCCGGCGGCGGCGTGGAAGACGATGGTCTCGCCGGGCTTCACCTCGTGGGTGCGACGGAGCAGGTACTCCGCGGTCGTGCCCTTGAGCATCATGGCCGCGGCGCGCTCGTCGTCGATCTCCGGGGGGATCTTCACCAGCACCGCGGCGGCAACGTTGCGCGCGTCGGCGTAGGCGCCTGGCGCCCCGGCGTACACGACGCGATCGCCTGGCGCGAAGCCGGTCACGTCTGGGGCGAGGGCCTCGATGACCCCGGCGGCCTCCTGGCCGAGCACCGCGGGGAGGGCGGCGGGGTAGAGGCCCGTGCGCGCGTAGACGTCCGCGAAGTTGAGTCCGATCGCGGTGTGCCGCAGCCGCACCTCACCGGGCCCTGGCGGAGGGAGGTCGAGCGCCTCCAGGGTCAGCACCTCGGGGCCTCCATGGCGATGGATCCGGATCGCTCGGTTCATGCCGACGAGGGGAACGCCCGGCAGGATCGCCCGTCAACGAGGGACTCCCTCGATACCGCGATGTCGGTTGGGATGTCCGAAGAGGGCGCCTTCAGGGCGACTCGTAGTCGACCACGCAGGAGCGCTCGCGGCGAGGCCCGAGCCACTCGGCGAAGGCCACGTGCGCGGGGTGCACCGCGTAGGCGTCGAGGCCCGCGCGGTCGTCGAAGCGGGCGAGCAGGGCCACGTCCCAGGAGCGCTCGGAGCGCACCACGTCGACGCCGGCCTCCAGGTGCCTCAGCTGCGGAATCTGGTCGCGCAGGGCGAGGATATGATCGCGCACCTCGGCGGCGCCGCTGGGGGAGTGGTCAATGAGCTTGAAGAACACCACATGGGTCAGCATGACGCGGGAGCCTATCGCCCCGCGCGTCTCGGCGTCCCCTCCCCTCTGGGGGCGCGATTGCTGGTAATGCTCGCGGCGGGGAATCCCGTCCCGCACCTGGAGAGTCTTCATGATGATGCCTCGTCGAATCGCGCTGGTCCTCGCCTCGGTCTCCTTCGGTCTCGCGGGCTGCGGGGACAGCGCAACGCCGGTCGACGCCGGCCCTTCCGACAGCGGCGTCGCGGATGTGGTCGACGTGCCCGTGACCCCGGCCGACGTCCCGATGGTGGACTCGGGCTCTCCGCTGGTGCTGACGGCGGCGCTCAGCGGTCGGCAGGTGGTCCCGCCGGCGTACGGCACCACCGCGAGCGGGACGGTGACCTTCACGCTCAGCCCCGACCGGATGCTGCTCTCGTACACGGTGACGCACACCATCCTGCTGCCGCTCGCGACGCGGCTTCACATCGGGATCGCCGGGGAGGCCGGGGCGATGGCCCTCTCGCTCACCAACGCCGGCGGCACCACCATCGGCACCACCGGGCTCACGGCCGAGCAGTCGCGCGCCATCATGGAGGGCCGCGCCTACGTGAACATCACCAGCTCGTCCTTCCCCGAGGGGGAGCTTCGGGGGCAGATCGTGCAGCCCGGCGAGGCCGTGTACACGGCGAGGCTCTCGGGCGATCAGGAGAACCCGCCGGTCACCGCGACCGGCCGCGGCATCGCGGAGTTCCTTGTCGACACGACGGCCAACCGGCTGCGCTACGTGGTGAACGTCACGGGGATGTCGATGCCCTCGACGGGCTGGCACATCCACACCGGCGGGGCGGGCTTCAACGGCGGGGTGCTCATCGACCTCTCCGACCCGGGGCCCGTGCCCAGCAACGCCGTCAGCGGGACGCGACCCATCACCGCCGCGAGCGTGGCCGACCTCGAGGCGGGGCGCTGGTACGTCAACGTGCACAGCGCGGCGAACCCGGCGGGGGAGATCCGTGGGCAGATCCTCCGGCCGGCGGAGCGGCTCTTCATCGCGCGCATGAACGGGATGGAGGAGCTTCCGCCGGTGACGACCATGGCCACCGGCACGCTCGGGGCGATCATGAGCGCCAACCGCGACAGCCTCGCCTATGACGGCGTGGTGATGGGCGTGACCCCGATGGCGGCGCACCTCCACCGCGGCGCCCTCGGGGTGGGCGGCGACGTGGTGACTCCGCTCACCATCATGGGCAGCAACCTCCGCGGCGCCGCGGCGCTCACGGCCTCGAGCCCGCTGCTCACGGCGCTTCCCATGGGAGGCATCTACGTCAACGTGCACTCGACGATGTTTCCGGCGGGTGAGATCCGGGGCCAGCTCCTCGCGGCGCCCCCTTCGCCCTGAGCGGGGCCGCTGGGGTCTCCAGACCCCAGCGCAACAGGTGTTTTCCATCACTTGAGAGCGGCACGAGCGGCGCAGTGGGTGGCGGCGAGGAGATCGTCGCCATGCACATCGAGAGCGCTTCGTGCACCCACGTGGGTCGTCGCAGCAACAACGAGGACAGCTGCTGCGCGGTGGAGCCCATCGGCTTCTTCGCGGTGGCGGATGGGATGGGAGGCTACGAGGGCGGCGAGGTCGCGAGCCGGGTGGCGATCGAGACGCTGGAGCGCTTCTACCGTCGCAACGCGGCGGACGACGACGTGACGTGGCCCTTCTCCATCGATCCGTCGCTGGACCTGGAGAGCAACATGGTGGCGACGGGGGTGAGGCTCGCGGACGCCAGCATCGCGGCGCAGCGCACCGGGCGTCTCGGGTCGATGGGGTCCACGGTCGCCACCCTGGTGGTGAGGGAGGGGAGGGTGGTGGTCGGGCACGTCGGCGACTCGCGGGTGTACCGGGCGCGCGGAGGCAGGCTGGAGCCGCTCACCCGGGACCATTCGTTGTACGAGGAGATGCTGGCGATGGGCACGAAGGTGGGGCCGAGGAGCGAGTTTCCGCACGCCAACGTGATCACCCGGGCGCTGGGGATGAAGCCTCCGGTGAAGGTCGACACCCGCGTCGAGAGGGCGCGCCCGGGGGACGTGTACCTGCTCTGCACCGACGGGCTCTACGACGCGCTGAGCGTCGAGCGGATGGCCGCGGTGCTCTCCACCATGAGGGCGAAGGCGGCGGCGGAGACGCTGGTGCGGGAGGCCTTCGAGAACGGCTCGAAGGACAACATCACCGCGGTGGTGGTGGCCCTGGTGGAGTGAGCGGGGGGCGTCAGTCGGCGGCGGCGGTGATGCCGTGGCGGCGGAGCAGCGCGCGGAGGTGCTTGCGGTCGACGCCGGACTGGCGAGAGGCGGCGGAGAGGTTGCCCTGGCAGGCGTCCATGAGGGCGCGGAGGTAGCGGCGCTCGAAGGCGTGGAGCACCAGGGATTTGCTCTCGTCCCAGGGGAGCTGCGGGGAGACGGTGGGCCACGGGTCGTCGACCGCGGCGAGGCCGTCGATCTCGATGCGGAGGTCGGCGAAGGAGCGGGCGCGGGGGGAGAGGGCGATGGCGCGGTCGAGGACGTTGCGGAGCTCGCGCACGTTGCCGGGCCAGTCGTGACCCATCAGCGCGTCGAGTCCGTGGCCCTCGATGGGACCGGGCTCCAGGCCGCGGCGGCGTAGCATCTCGGCGACGAGGAGGGGGAGGTCCTCGCGGCGGGAGCGCAGCGGGGAGAGGGTCACCCGGACGACGGAGAGGCGGTAGTAGAGGTCGGGGCGGAAGGTTCCGTCGGCGACCTGGGCGACGAGGTCGTGGCGCGAGGCGGCGAGGAGGCGCACGTCGGCGGGGCGCTCCTCGTCGGCGCCGACGGGGCGCACCCGGCGGGTCTCGACGGCGCGCAGCAGGCGGGCCTGCACGGCCGCGGAGACGCCGCCGAGCTCGTCGAGGAAGAGGGTTCCTCCGTGGGCTCGGACGAAGGCTCCGGCGCGGGCGAGCACCGCCCCGGTGAAGGCGCCCTTCACGTGTCCGAAGAGCTCGCTCTCGAGGAGGGACTCCGGCAGGGCGCCGCAGTCGATGGCGATGAAGGGCTTGTTGCGACGCGGGGAGAGGTCGTGCACGGCGCGGGCGGCGAGCTCCTTGCCGGTGCCGGTCTCGCCTTCGAGGAGCACGGTGACGTCGCTGTCGGCGGCGAGCTCGAGCACGGCGAAGGCCTCGCGCATGACCAGGCTCTCTCCCACCAGCTCGCCGCAGCGGCGGGAGCGCGAGGGGGCGACCTGCAGCGGGCGGGCGACGGGGACGATGCGCACGAAGCTGCGGCCGAGCTTGAGCGTGGCCCCGAGCGGGACGCTGGCCTCGTGGACGTCGGAGCCCTCGTAGAGGGTGCCGTTGGTGGAGTCGTGGTCGGTGAGGGTGAAGCGCCCTGCGGCGGCCCTCACGGTGACGTGGCGGCGGGAGACGCGGTCGTCGGTGAGGCAGAGCTCGCAAGCGGGGTCGGTGCCGATGGTGACGGCGCCATCGGGGAGGGAGAGCGGCGCGGCGCGGCCTGCGTCGGGGCCTTCGATGACCACGAGCTGACAGCGGGGCGAGACGGTGAGTCCGGGGAGCGACTCGCTGTGGACGGTGGCCGCCGGGTCGCTCATGGGATGGGCGTAGGATACGCGCTGTGAGCGAGCTGCCGCGACAGATCGGGCCCTTTCGGGTGGTGCGGAGGCTGGGGGTCGGAGGCGTCGGGGAGGTGCTGCTGGCGGTGGCGCACGGCGCGGGAGGCTTCGAGAAGCGGGTGGCGCTGAAGGTGCTGCGCGAGGAGCTGCGAGGCGACGCGGAGTACGAGCGGCTGCTGCTGGACGAGGCGAAGATGGCCGCGAGGTTCGATCACCCGAACCTGGTGGGCGTGCACGACGTGGGCTTGTCCAATGGCGTGTACTGGGTGCGTATGGACTGGGTCGATGGGGGTGATCTCGGGGCGCTGATGGGGAGCGGGGAGGAGCGGGCGGTGGTTCCGGAGGGGGTGGCGCTGGCGGTGGCGCATGGGGTGAGCGAGGCGCTGGCCTACCTGCATGGCTTGAAGGATGAAGCGGGCCGGTCATACGGGCTGGTGCACCGGGACGTGTCACCGACCAACGTATTGATCGGGAAGAATGGCGCGGTGAGGTTGGGGGATTTCGGGCTGGCCAAGGCGACGAGGCACCGGGAGGACACCAGGGCGGGGGTGCGCAAGGGGAAGTACGCGTACATGAGCCCGGAGCAGGTGAGGGGGGGAGTGCTGGGCGGGGCGAGCGATCAGTGGGCGGTGGGGGTCTTGCTGGCGGAGATGATCACGGGGCAGAGGCCCTTCGATGGGGATGGTCCATTGGAGACGATGGAGCGGATACGGGAGGCCGCGGAGCCTGCGCTGGAGGGCATGGCGGAGGACGTGGCCGCGGTGGTGAAGCGGTGTGTGAAGAGGGAAGCCGGGGAGCGATATGGCAAGACGGAGGTGCTGAGCGCGGCGCTGGGCGCGCTGCGGGCGAGGCGGGCCGGGAGCGACGGGCGCGCGGTGGCGGAGTGGGTGGGGGGGAAAGCTACGGGATGGTGAATGAGCGGCGGGTCACCGTGGCTGGCGCCATCGGGTAGTGTCGCCGCCACCATGGAAGCCGCATCCTCCCTCGTGCTCGTCGAGGTCGTCGATCAGGTCGCGACCATCACCCTCAACGATCCTCGCCGCCGCAACGCGATGACCCCCGAGCTCGGCGACGCCCTCGCCGCGGCGGTCGCGGCGCTGCGCACGGAGCCCGACGTGCGCGCGGTCGTGCTCACCGGGGCGGGCGAGAGCTTCTCCGGCGGGGGCGACCTCAAGATGCTCGAGAGCCTCCGCGCCGCGCGCTTCATGGAGGCCCGCGCCTTCATGCTCGAGTTCTATGCGCGCTACCTCTCGGTCACCGGCATCGCGGTTCCGACCATCGCCGCGGTGCGGGGCGCGGCCATCGGGGCGGGGCTCTGCGTGGCCCTCGCCTGCGACCTCTGCGTGGTCGACGCCGACGCGAAGCTGGCCCTCAACTTCGCCCAGCTCGGCCTCCACCCCGGCATGGGAGCCACCTACCTGCTGCCCCGCCGCGTGGGGGCGCAGCGCGCCGCGGAGCTGCTGCTCACCGGGCGGCGCTTCCACGGCGTCGAGGCCGCGCAGATGGGCGTCGCGCTCGAGGCCGTGGCCGCCGACGAGGTGCTGCCGAGGGCGAAGGCGCTGGCGGCGCAGATCGCCCGCAACGCGCCGCTCGCCGTGCGCGCGCTGAAGGCCTCGCTCTCCCCCGACCCGGCCGCGCTGCGGGCCGCGCTGGAGAACGAGGCGATGCGCCAGGCCGAGAGCTACGCGAGCGACGACCTCGGCGAGGGGCTCGCGGCGGCGGTCGAGCGGCGCCCGGCGGTGTTTCGAGGGCGCTGAACGCCAGAAGGGGCTTTGACGCGCCCGGTGGGGCCGCCCAGGTTCCTGGGCACCATGAGCGTGCACCGCGTCCGACTCGACGTCCCCACCACCGGCCGAGGAACCTACGAGATCACCCCTCAGGTGCAATCCGCGGTGGCCGCCTCGGGGGTGCGCGACGGGCTATGCAGCGTGTTCGTGCACCACACCAGCGCGTCGCTGCTGCTCTGCGAGCGCGCCGACCCGGAGGTGCGAGGCGACCTGGAGCGCTTCTTCCGTGAGCTGGTTCCGGATGGGGACCCCAGGTATGTGCATCGGGAGGAGGGCGACGACGATATGCCCGCCCACGTGCGCAGCGTGCTCACCGAGTCGTCGCTCACCATGCCCGTGGTGGACGGCCGCTGCGACCTCGGCACCTGGCAGGGCGTCTACCTCTGGGAGCACCGCCACGCGCCCCACGAGCGGCGCATCACCGTCACCGTGATGGGGTAGCCAGCAGCCCGGTGTGATCGACGAAGGCCGTGCGGCAGGGGGGGCCCTCGGCGAAGAGGTAGCGGGCGACCCCGGAGTGGGAGACCGCGAGCAGCGTGGCGGAGACGGTGCCGTAGCCCGGGGTGTGGACGCACAGCGCCTGGAGCCGTCGAGCGTAGGCCGCGGGCATCAGCGAGCCCCGCGGCGGCGGCGGGATCGCCCTCGGAATGGAGTGGTCGCCCAGCACCGGGAGCATCGCCGCGAAGACGCCGTCGAGGTCCATCGAGGGCAGCGCGTCGAGCTCGATCATGGCGTTGGGAAGCTCCGCCTTGGGAAACCAGGGAGAGCCCATGCGGTCGTTGGTGAGCACGTGCATCCCGGCCGGGAGGCGCTCCACCGTCACCTCCGGGGCGTCGTCCCGCACGTACGCCACGGCCAGCGAGGCGGCGTCTCCGAAGAGCAGGTTGAAGGGGTTGAAGGTGCGCGGGGCCAGCGCCTCGAGGTGCGACGCCACCGCGTCGACGGAGCCCAGCCTCAGGGCGTCGAGCACCAGGGCCCCTCGGGAGCGCCTCGTCGAGTCGGGCATCCCCCAGGTGCGCTGGTTGGTGATCCCCACGAAGAACCCTCCTTCGGTCACCCCGAGCCACGTCCCCTGAGCCTGCCGGTCGAGGCCTCCGGCGACCCTCGGCGACTGCGAGAGCACCACCGGCCCGGTCGCCCGGCGGCTGGTGAACTCGTCGCGGTTGGCCGCGACGATCAGCGGATACGCCGGGTGTACCCCGCGCAGGGCGATGATGGTGCACATGCCTTCGGGCGCTAGCTATACCCCTTCGCTGCGGCCGAGGTAGTGCGCCGCCGCGACGACGCCCAGCACGGTGACACGCGCCCCGCACTCGACGGCCCCGGCAGGTCTGCACTACCGTCGCGCCGTTGCTTCGCCGGAACCCAACCGTCTCTTCACCCCATATCGTGAGGCCTCATCGATGATCGCCCTGGGCACGTTACAGCGCTCCCTCTTCTCGTTCTGCGCGGCGGTCGCGGTGGTCGCGGCGGCGACGGAGGCCCAGGCGATCCCGCTGCTCAACGGCTTCGGCGGGCCCAACGGGTACGGGACGGCGGACCACTGCGTACAGCCCAACGACGACGGCGGGTACGGCCGACCCATCGACCTGCGCCCCGCCTTTCCGGGAGGCCTCGGCTTCTTCGGCCGCACGTACCAGAGCTTCTATCTCAACACCAACGGCAACATCACCTTCAACGATGACCTGAGCCAGTACACGCCCGACGCCTTCCCGGTGGCCGATCAGCCGATGATCGCGCCCTGGTGGGCCGACGTCGACACCCGCGGCGGAGGCCAGCCGACCAACAACTCCATCTGCTTCCACGTCGAGCCCAACCGCGTGGTCGTGACCTGGCACAACGTCGGGTACTACAGCTCGCACAACGACCGGCTCAACGACTTCCAGATGGTGCTCTCCACCTCGGGCTCGTGCACCACCGGCGGCGACTTCGACGTGGAGTTTCGCTACAACCGCTGCGAGTGGATCACCGGCGACGCCTCCGGCGGCATGGGCGGCTTCGGCGGAACGCCCGCCCAGGTGGGCTTCGACGCGGGCAACCGCCGCAACTTCGTGGCGCTCCCCGAGTCGCGGATGCCCACGATCATCAACGTCTGCCGCAGCACCAACGTGCCCGGCGGGACGCCCGGGCTCTACCGCTTCCAGATTCGCGGCGGCGGCGTGGCGGGCGGCTGCACCGGCGCGGGCCTGCCCTGCACCGTCGCCGGCCAGATGGGCGCCTGCGGCATGGGCGTGACCATCTGCTCGGGCATGGGCACCACCTGCCAGCAGGTCAACATGCCCCGCCCCCGCCGCTGCAACGGCTTCGACAACGACTGCGACGGCGCCATCGACGACAGCAACGACCTCTGCCCGACCAACCAGGTCTGCGACCGCGGCCAGTGCGTCGACCGCTGCCAGCCCGAGCTCGGCTGCCTCACCGGCCGCACCTGCTCCGACCGCGGCACCTGCGTCGAGACCTCCTGCCTCAACATGACCTGCCCGGTCAGTCAGCGCTGCTCCGACGGGCGCTGCGTGGGCCTCTGCGACGGGGTCAACTGCCCGTGGGCGCAGAGCTGCCGCGCGGGCCGATGCGTCAACCCCTGCGCGGGCATCGTCTGCGACGGCGCGGACGTCTGCGACAGCGACCCGAGCTCCCCGACGGTGGGCCAGTGCATCGGCGGCTGCCAGTGCCACCCCTGCGGCCCGGGCCATACCTGCCAGCCGGACGGCTACTGCACCGAGGACGCGTGCACCGGCGTCACCTGCCCGACGGGCCGCCACTGCGAGCGAGGGATGTGCGTCGACTCCTGCGCCACCGGGCCGGACACCATCCTCTGCCCCGCGGGCGAGACCTGCCGCCTGGGTGAGTGCGTGGGCGGCGCCGCCGCGAGGCCCGACGCGGGCGTCAACGCGGCCACGGACGGCGGTCGCGCCGACGCGGGCATGCGCGCCGACGGCAGCGCGGGCAGCTTCTCGTACCGCCCGGCCGACCGTGGATGCACCTGCCGCGCGGGCGTGACCGACGCCGACCCTCGCTGGAGCCTCGGGGCGCTCGCCCTGGGCGCCGCGATGGTGATCCGCCGCCGCCGCCGCCACGCGCGCGGCTGAGCTCCCTTCTCAGTCCTTCGTCGCCACCTGCGTCAGCCAGGTGGACATCCCCCAGCACACCGCGCTCACGATCAGCCACGCCGGCTGATGCGCCCAGGCCGCGAGGCCCAGCGCCGAAGCGCCCAGCACCGCCAGCCTGGCGCGCTCCGAGGTCACCGCCCACCCGCGGCGCTCGGTGAGGCCGCCGACGTTGGTGAGCGCCCACACGGTCAGCGCGGAGAGCGCCCACTGCGCCGGGGCGGACATCGGAACCACCAGGGGGAGGGTGCCCGGGACCATGGCCAGCACGAAGGCCGCGACCACGAAGCGACGCCTCGGAGGGGAGACCGTCACGGCGTACTTCGGGGTGTGCAATCGCTCGGCGGCGAGGGCGTCGAGGTCGACCGGGGTCACCCCCGAGGGAACCCACCCCGGAGCGCGGAACACGGCCTGGAGGCCGTCCCACAGGGTCGGCATCGAGGCGGCCTTGCGGGCGAGCTTCACCCCGTAGGTGAGGTGGGCCCACGAGGGGTTCCAGCTCGAGAGGGGCTCGATGGTGCCGTAGGTGGGCGACTCCTCCTCGGGCTGGAAGGTGCCGAACATCCGGTCCCAGATGATGAAGACGCCCGCGTAGTTCTTGTCGAGGTACTTGGGGTCGACCCCGTGGTGCACCCGGTGGTGCGACGGGGTGTTGAACACCCACTCCAGGGGTCCCATTCGCCCGATGAGCCGGGTGTGGATCCAGTACTGGTAGACGATGACCAGCCCATAGGCCGTGGCGAAGGTCGCGGGGCTGAGACCCAGCAGCGCGAGCGGCAGGTAGAACCACATGGAGAAGAGCGGCTGCCAGGCGTCCTGCCGCAGGGCGACGGAGAGGTTGTACTCCTCGCTCTGGTGGTGGACGACGTGGCTGAACCACCCGATGGCGCTCTCGTGGCTCCATCGGTGAAACCAGTAATAGAAGAAGTCCGAGAGCACGAAGGCGGCGACCCAGGAGATCGCCGGGTGCGCGTCGAACCAGTGGGTGATCCGGGCGTGCTGGTAGATCCAGTAGTAGGGGCCCATCAGCGCCGCGGCGGCGACCACCGTGAGGAGCTGCTGGTAGAGCCCGCAGGCGAGGTTGTTGAGCGTGTCGTCGACCGTGTAGAGCCCCGCGCGGATCTTGCGATCGATGGCCGCCTCGACGCCCATCCCGAGGAAGTAGAAGGGAACCGCCAGCACGATCGGATTGAGGGCCATGGGGTTGTGGTGCCCGGAGGCTAATCCCGACCGGGCGTCGAGGGAAAACCGCGCCCGCGAAGAGAGGGACTTCTCTCCGGGCTCGACGGGCGTAGCTTGGCGGGCACCATGAGCACGACCCTCGGCTTCGCAGCCTTCGACGCCACCGCTCCCTTCGCGCCCTTCCGCTTCGAGCGCCGCGCTCCCGGCGACGGCGACGTGGAGATCGACATCCTCTACTGCGGCGTGTGCCACTCCGACCTGCACACCGCGCGCGGCGAGTGGGAGGGCACCGTCTACCCATGTGTTCCGGGCCACGAGATCGTCGGTCGGGTGACCCGGGTCGGGGCCTCGGTGGAGGGCTTCGAGGTCGGCGGCCTCGCGGCGGTGGGGTGCATGGTCGACTCCTGCGGCGCGTGCCCGAGCTGCCGGGAGGGCCTGGAGCAGTACTGCGAGCGAGGCGACGTCACGTGGACGTACAACAGCCCCGACAAGCACCGCGCCGCGCCGGTGACCTACGGCGGCTACTCGACGCGCATCGTGGTCGACCAGCGCTTCTGCCTGAAGGTCTCGGACAAGCTGCACCTCGCCGCCGTGGCGCCGCTGCTCTGCGCGGGCATCACCACGTACTCGCCGCTGAAGCACTGGGGCGCCGGCAAGGGCAAGAAGGTCGGCGTCGTGGGCCTCGGCGGCCTCGGTCACATGGGGGTGAAGTTCGCGCACGCCTTCGGGGCGCACACGGTGCTCTTCACCACGTCACCCGGGAAGGCCGAGGACGCGCGGCGCCTCGGGGCCGACGAGGTGGTGATCTCCAAAGACGCGAGCGCCATGGCCCGCCACGCGGGGAGCTTCGACATCATCCTCGACACGGTCGCGGTGCCTCACGACCTCGACGCGTACACCTCGCTGCTGCGCCGCGACGGGGCCCTGGTGCTGGTGGGTGTCCCGGAGCTTCCGCACCCTTCGCCGTCGGTGGGCAAGCTCATCGGCAGGCGCCGCAGCATCGCGGGGTCGCTCATCGGCGGCATCCGGGAGACCCAGGAGATGCTCGATTTCTGCGCCGAGCGGGGCATCGTGTCGGAGGTCGAGGTGATCCCGATGCAGCGCATCGACGAGGCCTACGCGCGGATGCTTCGCAGCGACGTGAAGTACCGCTTCGTGATCGACCTGGCCTCGCTGCGGTAGCTCCTCAGCCCGCCGCCTCGCGCCACAGCCCGTGGACGTGCAGCAGGCTCCGCTCGGCGGGCACCCCGATGCGCAGCGGGAAGCCGTAGTGCCCGGTGCCGCGGTGCACGTAGAGCCTCGCGGTGCCCAGCGCCCACTGCCCGTGATCGGGCACCTGCGACAGCGCCGACACCACCGTGCCCCGAAGGCCCAGCCGTAGCAGCCCGAGCTGGCCGCCGTGGGTGTGCCCGGAGAGCACCAGGTCGGCGCTCCCCTCGGGCAGGTGGTGGAAGGCGCCCGGGTCGTGGAGCATCGCCACCCGAGGCGCTCCCGCGGTGCGGGGGAAGCGCGCGGCCACCGACTGCATGTGCGCCGCGCGGTCTCGCCAGACGAAGTCGTAGCCGACGATCTCCACCGGGCCCGCGGCGGTCTCGGCGACGGCCATGTCGTCGACCAGCAGCGTGATGCCGTTGACCGCGAGGGCGGTCTTCACCGTGTCGAGCGCCTCGTGGTCGTGGTTGCCCAGGCACGCGTAGCAGCGGCCCTCGATGGCCTTGAGCGGAGCGAGCGCGGCGGCCAGCCACGCCGGGTCGCGCTGCGACTCCATGGTGAGCAGGTCGCCGGTGAGCAGCACGAGGTCGGGGTCGCGGGCGACCGCTCGGGCGCAGATGGCCTGGAGGCTCGCGACGGACATGAAGGCCCCGATGTGGGGATCGGTGATCTGCACGATGCGCAGGGGGCGAGGGTCGTGGGCGCCGCGGGTCTCGTGGCGCTGCAGCGAGGGGATGACGGCGCCGTCGAGCCAGAGGTGGCGCTCGTCTTCGGAGGCCCAGAGCGAGTCGACCAGGCCGACGGTGGCGAGCGCGAAGGGCAGCCACGCGCCCCAGGGGTGGAAGCCCATCGCCCTCGCGATGGACCACGGCACCGAGAGGAAGACCACCGCCACGAACCACGAGCCCGGGACGCTGATCGCCGCGCGGTAGAGCGAGCCGCGGAGGCTCGGGCGGATGAGCGCCGCGAAGTGCACGAACACCGCGAGCTGGAGGTAGGCGAAGAGCGGCCAGGCGACCCCGGTGGTGGGGAAGACCGACAGAGAGGAGAGCGCGTGGATGCCGAGGAGCACCGCGAGGAAGGCGGCGTAGGGGCCCCCCCGGAGGGTGCGCGCGGCGCCCACGACGGTGAGCCAGGAGAGCGCGCTGAGGAGCGCGAAGAGGGTCGTCGGAGGAGGAGGGATCACGTGGGAGGCGGAGCGTGTGTTCGCGCATCGGGCGGGTCAAGGCGCGCGGCGCGGGAGGGCGATCGCCGGTATGGTGACGCCGCCCCGACCATGGAAGCGACCCCCTGGCGACTGCCGACCGTCCGCGCCCTGTTCGCGCTCGCGTGGCCGATGATCCTCGGGCGCGCGGCGCAGTCCGTGGTGGGCTTCACCGACGCGGTGATGGTCGCCCCGCTGGGGCCTGACGCGCTCGCGGCCACCGGCAACGGCGCCCTCAACGCCTTCGCGGTGTTCATGCTGCCGCTGGGCGTCGTGTTCATCGTGCAGAGCTTCGCGGCGCAGCTCTCCGGCCGCCACGACCCCGCCCGCCTCCGCCGCTACGGCTGGTACGGCCTCGGGGTGGCGCTGCTCTCGGAGGCGGTCGCGCTCGCGCTGATCCCGGCGGTGCCGTGGCTGCTCGCGAGGGCCGACTACACCCCCGCGGTGAGCGCCCTGATGAGCGACTACATCGCGCTGCGCCTCGTCGGCGTCGGCGCCGCGGTGGGCATCGAGGCCATCGCCAACTGGTTCGGGGGCCAGGGCGACACGCGCGTCGGGCTCGCGGCGAGCGTGCTGGTGATGGTGCTCAACGTGCCGCTCGCGTGGGTGCTCATCCACGGGCTCGGCCCCGTCCCGGCGATGGGCGTGCGGGGCGCCGCGCTGGCGTCCATCGTCGCCACGCTCGCCGGCTTCGCCTACGCGCTGGGGGCCTTCGCGAGCGCCGGGAGGGGAGTGGATCGCCCCGGGTGGCGGTGGGAGGAGTTCCGCCGGGTGCTGCGCTTCGGCCTGCCCAACGGGGTAAACTGGTTCCTGGAGTTCGCGGCCTTCCTGTTCTTCATCGACGTGGTCTTCGCGGGCATGGGCACCGCCGCCCTCGCTGCCCTCATGGCGGTGCTCCAGCTCAACTCCATCGCCTTCATGCCCGCGTTCGGGCTCGCCAACGCCGGGGCCATCCACGTGGGCCAGGCCATCGGGGCCGACTCCGCCGACGCGGTGCGGCCGCTGGTCCGCCGCACCCTCCTGGCCGCCGCGGCGTGGATGGGCCTCGTCGGCGTCGGCTACGCGCTCGCCCCCCGGCTGCTGCTGGCGCCCTTCTCTCCGGGCAGCCTCGCCGAGCGGACGGCCTTCCTGGCGGTGGCGGTGCCGCTGCTGCGGGTGGCGGTGGCGTGGCAGCTCTTCGACGCCGTCACGATGGTCTACAGCGAGACGCTTCGCGCGGCGGGCGACACCGCGTGGCCCATGCGGGTGCGCATCGCGATCTCCTGGGGGGCCTTCGTCCCGGTGACCCTGCTCACGGCGCGCTGGGGCGGCGGCCCGGTCGTCGCGCTGTCGTGGGTGGTGCTCTACATGGCCGCGCTGGCGGCGCTGATGGCGTGGCGCTTCCGGCGAGGCGCGTGGCGCACCATGGGGCTCACCGGCGACGAGTCCGAGGCGCTGGAGCCGTGAGGGCGACCGACGCGCTCGCGCTGTCCGATCCGCCGGGAGTTGGCCATCGGGCGGACGCAGACCTATCGTAGAATGACAGGTGGGCGGCAGCGGTGCCCTTCGCGCTCGCCGTCGCCTGACGGTCGGCCCGGTCGCCCGACGCAGGAGAGAATCATGAGTGACGAGCTCGTTCCGATCGTGGTGGCCATCGACTTCGACGACACCGCCGATGATGTGTTGCGCGAGGCCTGCCGGATGTCCGGCTGGCGCCGCGGCGTCGTCCTTCACCTCGCCCACGTGCTGCCCGCGCTGCACGGCGGCCAGCAGACCCTGGGCAGCATCCGCGACGAGACCGAGAAGCTGGAGTCCGTCCCGGCCCGGCTGCTCTCCTGGGTGCGGGAGCGATGCGCGGCCGACGCGACGCTCGGCAACCCCCGCGTGGTCACCCACGTCCGCACCGGGGCGCCCGCCGAGGCGCTCGCGCAGCTCTGCGTCGACATCAGCGCCCAGCTCCTCGTGGTCGGCACCCACCAGCGTACCGGCATGAAGCGCCTCGCGCTCGGCTCGGTCGCCGAGCAGATCATCCGCCACGCCCGCTGTCCGGTGCTCGTGGCGCACCCGATCAACTACGCCGGCCTCGTCCCGACGCCGCATCCCGACCCGGTCTGCAGCCAGTGCGCCGCGGTGCGCGCGTCCTCCAACGGGGCGCAGCAGTGGTGCGAGCAGCACTCGCAGCCCCACCTGCGACTGCACGTCTACGAGCCCGCGGATGTGTTTCCGGTCGGCACCGAGCGCCCCGGCAGCATCTGACGGGCGAGCCCGCGCGGCGATCGTACCGACGCGCCACCCGTAGGGACGGAAAGTTGTCCGCAGCGCGCCGGTGGCCGATAGGAGGTCGCATGAGCGGTCGGCGTCATGCGGCGGGAGAGCGGTGCCACGGGGCTCCCACGAGCGCGGCGCCCCTCGGCCTCGCGGCCTCCATCGCCCTCGCCGTGCTCTCGCTCCCAGGCCTCGCCGACGCGCAGGTGCGCCTCCACGCCGACGCCTACGGGGCGATGCCCGCGACGGGATGGCAGTCCGATCGCTACGGCGTGGGCGGCGGGCTCGCCCTCGGCCTCGAGTGGGCCCCGCTCCCCGCGCTCGGGGTCACCGCCAGCATCGGCTGGACGGGCCTCTCCTCTCGCTCGTCGCAGTCCCAGTCGGGCATCCCCGCGCTCTCCGCCGGGGGCTACGGCTGGATCGACCTGGGCCTCCGGCTCCGCCCCCTCGGGCGCTCACCCTCCGGGGCCGAGCGGCTCTTCGTGGAGCTCGACGGCGGCCTCGCCCGCACGGGCACGGTGTCCGCTCCCGTGATGCGAGCCCGGGTGGGCTGGTCCTTCGCGGCGGGGCCTGTGGATGTGGGGCCGTGGGTGGGCTGGGCCTGGCTCCCGCAGACCGACTCGCTGGCCTATCCCGGCGACGCCCACCTCGCCCTGCTGGGCGTCGGCCTCACCCTGCTGCCGGATCGTCCGCCGCCGCCTCCGCCGCCGGTCGTGCCGCCTCCGCCGCCTCCGCCGCCTCCGCCGCCGTGCCCGACGATCGCGGGTCCATCGCTGCCCGACGTCGACGGCGACGGCTGCCGCGAGCCCGACCGCGACGGCGACCAGGTGCGAGACGCCGTCGACCGCTGCCCCGACGCCGCGGAGGACCGCGACGGCTTCGAGGACGACGACGGCTGCGTCGACCCCGACAACGACCGCGACGGGATCATCGACCCCGACGACCGCTGCCCCGACGTGGCGGAGGTGGTGAACGGCGTCGACGACCACGACGGCTGCCCCGACGAGGGGGTGGTGGAGGTGCGGGAGGGCCGCATCGTCGTCGCCGAGGCGGTCTTCTTCGACACCGACTCGTTCCGCATCCGAGATCGCTCCCGCCCGGTGCTCGCGGCCATCGCGACCATCGTGCGCGACCTTCCCCCTCGGCGCCTGGTGCTCATCGAGGGCCACGCCGACCAGCGCGGAGACGACCGCTACAACTTCACCCTCTCCTTCATGCGAGCCCTCGCGGTGCATCGCGAGCTCTCGGCGCTCGGCCTCTCTCCGGCGAGGCTCCGACCGCTGGGCTTCGGCCGCCGGGTTCCCCGCTCGACGGGGACCTCCCCCGAGGAGCTCGCCGCCAACCGCCGCGTCGAGATCATCGTCTCCGGCGTCGGATCGGTCGGCGACGCGCAGACCATCGGGGGCTGGGTGCACCTCGACGCCGAAGGCCACTCCCGCCGCATCCCCGAGCCCTCGCCATGAAGCGCCCCCTCGTCTCGCTCCTCCTCGCGACCGCGCTCCTTGGCTGCGATCCGCTGCTCGGCGGCCGCTGCTCCGAGGGCTGGATCCCGTCCCCCGGCGCCTGTGACTCAGGCATCGCCCGTGACGCCACCGGCCCCGATGCCCCCGACGATCGCCCCGACGCCACCGGCCCCGACGACGTCTCCGACGCGGGCGCCACCGACGGGTCTCTCACCGACGGGTCTCTCTCCGACGGGTCTCTCACCGACGGGTCTCTCACGGACTCTTCGCTCCGCGATGGCGCGACCGCGGACGCCGGGTGCACTCCCCCGCAGACCCTCTGCGGGAGCGTCTGCGTCGACACGGCGTCGAGCTTCTCCCACTGCGGCGGCTGCGGCCGGGCCTGCGCGCTCGGCGAGGTCTGCGCCTCGGGGGTGTGCAGCGCGGTCTGCCGGGCGCCGCTGCTGCTCTGCGACGGGGTCTGCCTCGATCCGCAGACCGACCCGGAGAACTGCGGCGGCTGCGGGGTGGTGTGCTCCACGGGCATCTGCAACGGGGGCCGCTGCCGGGACGCGCGCGCCGGTCACCTGGTGCTCATCGGACACGACTACCAGACCACGCGCCCCGATCAGAACCGCGTGGTGGGCAACGCGGTCTTCCTGAGCGCGGCGGCGGCGCCGAGGGTGGCGACGTACACCGTCGGGGCGGTGCCTGCGAGCGTGGCCAACGTGCGCGACGCGGTACGCCAGGTGGCCGGGCTGCGGGCGTGGAGGGAGACCGAGGTCGCCTCGCCGGACGAGCTGCCGCCGGTCTTCTCCATCGACAGCACCGACGTGGTGCTCATCCACCATCAGCCCTCGGCCACGGACGCGGCGATCGACGCCCTCGCGGTGCGCATCGCGAGCCCCGCGGTGGGCTTCCTCCGCGCGGGAGGCGTGGTGGTGGTGCTCGACGGCGAAGGGAGCTCCCGCGGCACATGGCCCCTCGCCAGGGCCACCGGGCTGCTCACGGTGACCGGCCATCGCGTGGTGAGCGGCAGCGCCGCGGAGGTGGTCTCCGGGGCCGACGCGGTGGCCATCGGACTGCCCGTGGCCTACCGCGCCGAGCGGGGCTCGGTGACCTTCCTCGGGACCGACGGCGCGGGCGAGGTGATCCGCGTGGGCCAGCTGCCGCTGGTGCTTCACCGGGTGGTGTTCGGGCGGTAGCGCCATCGCGGACCGTGCTCGGCTGGCGGTACGATGGCGGGGATGATGCCATCGACGCCGAGGGTCTTGCTGGTCGCCAATCCCACCGCGCAGAGCGGACGCAACGCCGAGCGCATCGCCCGGGCGGGGCAGCTCCTCGACGCCGCCGGCCTGCGCCACACGCTGCTCCCGACGCTGCCCTCGGGGGGGACCATCGGCGCCGTGCGCGACGCCCTCTCCCGGGGTGACTGGTCGATGGTGGTGGCCATGGGCGGCGACGGGACCTTCTCCGAGGTCGCTCGCGGGCTCCACGCTTCGGGTCGCGCGGAGCAGGTCCCGCTCGGGATGCTCCCCACCGGGACCGCCAACGACCAGGGCAAGAGCTTCGGTCTGTCGAGCGATCCGGCGGACCTCGCTCGCAACGTGAAGGTGCTCTCGGCGGGCCACGAGACGCGCCTCGACGCGGGCCGGCTCACGGCGCTCGACGCCCACGGCTCGGTGGTCACCGAGGCCCTCTTCTTCGACAGCGCCGGCTGGGGGCTGAGCCCCCGGGTGCTCGCCCTCCGGAACGAGGACCGTCGCGCCATCGAGCAGATGCCCGTGGTGCGGGAGGTCTTCCGCGACCACCTGGTGTACGCCGGGGCGCTGATGCGCACCTTCGCGGCCTCCTACGTGGAGGACGACCGCTTCGCCGCGAGGGTGGAGACCGAGGAGGGCGTGCAGCGCTGGGAGGAGCTCAGCGACCTGGTGGTGAAGGGCACCCGGATCTACGGCGGGATGTGGGTGGTCGATCCGACGTCGAGGCACGACGACGGGCTCTTCGAGGTGGTCCCCTTCGCGGGCAGGCGCGACTGGCTCTCGAAGGCGATGGTGCACCTCGAGCCCACCGGGGCGCTCTCGTCGGCGCTGGAGGGCGTCGGCGTCACGCACAGTCGCGGGGTGCGCGCGGGCCACATCACCCTGCGCTTCGACACGAGGGCGGGCGCCCTGCCGCTCGCCGCGCAGATCGACGGCGAGGAGTTTCCCGCGACCGCGGAGGCGCGCATCGAGGTGCTGCCGAGGGTGCTGCGGCTGGTGGTCCCTGCGGGCGCATGAGGGCGCTGCTCGGCGACACGCTGCGCACCTTCTCTCGCAACGACGGGCGGATGCTCGCGGGGGCGACGGCCTTCTTCGCGCTGGTGAGCGTGGCGCCGATGTTCCTGATCGCGCTGGTGCTGGCGGGGGCGCTCACCGGGGAGGCGAGGGCGCACGACGAGCTGCTCCGCGGGGTGCGGCTGTGGGTGGGGCGCGACGCCGCGCACGCGCTGGGCTCGATGCTCGACAACGTGCGGGGGAGCCACTCGGGCTCCGAGGTGACGGCGCTGAGCGTGCTGGTGATCGCGTGGGGCGCGACCCGGCTCTTCAGCCACCTGCAGCGGGCGCTCGACCACCTCTGGGGGGTGCGGGTCCGCCGCGACACCGAGCTGCGTCGCAACGCCCTCAACCAGGCGCGGCGGCGGCTGGTGTCCTTCAGCCTGGTGCTGGTGTGCAGCGTCGGGTTGCTGGCCTCGGTGGCGCTGCGCACGGCCATCGTGGCGACGGGGCACCTCTTCGGCGTGGGCGCCCGGCTTCACTGGAGGGTGATCGACCACGTGCTGTCCTTCGGGGTGGTGACGCTGCTCTTCGGGCTGATCTTCCGGGTGCTGCCGTCGGTGCAGATCCGCTGGCGCCAGGCGGCGGAGGGGGCGCTTGTGACCTCGGGGCTGTTCACCGTGGGGCGCCTCGCGGTGGCCGCGTGGCTGGGGCGCAAGTCGCTGGACTCGACCTTCGGCGCGGCAGGGAGCGTCGTGCTGCTGATGCTCTGGGCGTACTACTCGGCGCAGATCTTCTTCCTGGGCGCGGCCTTCATCGCCGCGAGGGCGAGGCACCGGGGCGAGCCGCTGATGCCCGCCGAGGACGCCGTCGCCGTGGGGGAGATCGGGTGAGGGGACTCCTCGCCGACGGCCTCGCGGTCGTACCGGGGACTCCTCCCCCCTTACGGTGCGCTCCCGTCGGCGCAGAGGTCCTCCGGCGCGCGCCCGGCGAACATCGCGTAGAACTGCCGCAGCGAGGCCGCGTCCACGCAGCTCGCCTCGTACACGGCGCCCCACGCGGACGCGGCGATGGGCGTGGTGATCTCCCGGTCGTTGGTGATCACCACGCGCACCCTCGCTGGCGACGCGTCCGCCGGGCCGCACGCCGGGTCGCCAGGGAAGCCCGCCACCGCGGAGACCAGGGCGTCGCGGGTGGCCTCGCAGGCGCCGCTCGGGCACTGGTAGAGCAGCGCGACGCCGCCGTGCTCGAGGTTGTGCACCCAGGTGCCTCGGGCGAGGTCGGGCCACGCGCCCCAGCGGGCCCACGAGCCGTAGTGGTTGCCCGAGGAGGGCGGGTTGGTGAGCCACTGGATGGGTCCGCTCGACGGGTCGACGTGCACCCCGGAGAGCGTCGGGACCCGGCGCGCCCGGGCGCCGCAGGTGCCGTCGCCGAGGGGCATCCACGGCAGCGGGGCGAGCAGCGCGTCGGTGGAGGCGTCGCTGGCGTGGTTGGACTCACCGCAGCCGAGGAGGGTCAGGGCGAGGAGGAGGCCGCAAGGGAGTCGCACGATGGGCGGAAGGTATCCGCGGCGCGCGCGGTGAGGTCAATCGTCGATCACGGGTGGAGCGACAGGCCGACGGCGGCGGTCAGGCCGTTGGAGTCGCTGGCCTCCAGCAGCTGCACGTAGGCCGCGCGCAGCTCCAGGTCGAGGAAGGGCAGCGTGTGGAAGACCAGGCCCCCGCCGACCTGGAGCACCGCGCCGCGCTCCCAGGTCTCAGCCGGGGTGCGCTGGTAGCCGAGGCTGATGAAGGCCATCGGGTCGATGCTGGTGCCCGGGATGCCCGGCCGCAGCGCCGCCAGACCGCCGACGGAGTAGCCGGAGCCAGACTGCTCCAGCGCGCTCAGCGAGGTGGCGTACGCGCCGACGTGCAGCCATGGGATCGGCGACAAGGTGCCCTCGGCGCGCAGCGACAGGGAGGTCGGGGCGCCGTGCATCCAGTCGACGCCCGCGAGGCCCGTGACCCGCACCTGCGCCCCCGCCGTCGCGGGGATCGCCATACCCATCAAGACCGCCGTGGCTCCGAGGAGGCTTCGAATCTTCATGCAGCACCTCTTGTTGTTGTGCCTTGAAGCCTCAGCACTCCCCATGCCCGTCGCGCAACGCCGCGCGTTTCGCGGGGCAATTCCCAACGCTGTAGCCTCGCGTTCACGCCACAGTGGGGTCGGGATGTACTGCGGAGTTTCCTCCGGTGGGGCGTTGGCACTATGACCTGCCGCATGAGCGTCTCTGCGATCTTCGATGAGTCGGCGTGGCGTCCGGTGGAGGGCTTCGCCTTCGAGGACATCACCTATCACCGGGCCCTCGACGTGGGCTGCGTGCGCATCGCCTTCAACCGCCCGGAGGTGCGCAACGCCTTCCGTCCTCGCACCGTCGACGAGCTCTACCTCGCCCTCGACCACGCGCGGCAGTGGAGCGACGTGGGCTGCGTGCTCCTCACCGGCAACGGCCCCTCCCCCAAGGACGGCGGCTGGGCCTTCTGCTCCGGTGGCGACCAGCGCATCCGCGGCAAGGACGGCTACAAGTACGAGGGCGCCGAAGGGGTGGTCGACCCGGCGCGCCTCGGGCGGCTGCACATCCTGGAGGTGCAGCGGCTGATCCGCTTCATGCCCAAGGTGGTGATCGCGGTGGTGCCGGGCTGGGCCGCGGGCGGCGGGCACAGCCTGCACGTGGTGGCCGACCTTACGCTGGCCAGTAAAGAGCACGCGCGCTTCAAGCAGACCGACGCCGACGTGGCGAGCTTCGACGGGGGCTACGGCTCGGCCTACCTCGCGAAGATGGTGGGCCAGAAGCGGGCGAGGGAGATCTTCTTCCTGGGCCGCGAGTACACCGCCGACGAGGCGATGGCGATGGGCATGGTGAACGCGAGCGTGCCCCACGCGGAGCTGGAGAAGGAGGCGCTCCAGTGGGCGAGGGAGATCACCGCCAAGAGCCCGACGGCGCAGCGGATGCTGAAGTACGCCTTCAACCTGACCGACGACGGGATGGTGGGGCAGCAGCTCTTCGCGGGCGAGGCGACGCGCCTCGCGTACGGCAGCGAAGAGGCGAAGGAGGGCAGAGACGCCTTCCTGGAGAAGCGCCCTCAGGACTACAAGAAGTTCCCGTGGCAGTACTGAGCTACTGAGGCGCCGCGGGGGGGAGGCAGTAGCGCGCGCTGGCGAGGGTGGTCGAGCCGGTGCAGGTCCATCCCTGGCGGCAGTCGGGCAGCGCCGCACCGCAGGCGGCCGTGGCGAAGAGCTTCACCTCCGGGTCGATCACCACGCTGGTCGGGGTGAAGGGCGCCGCCACCGTCGCGGTGCTCTCCCGCCCGGTGACCTCCATCGTCACCCGGTGGGTCATCGCGCCATTGCGGAGTTCGAGCTCCAAGGGATATCGGAACCCCTCCGCGGGGCCCACGGTCTGCACCTGCCGCACGGTGACCGCGACCATCCCCGCCTCCGCGGGCCTCGTGCTCACGGTCATCACCGGGTGAAACACCCCGTACACCCATTGATCGAAGAAGCCTCGCAGCTCCCGGTGCGTGGCCGACTCCAGCTCGGTGCGCAGCGCCTCGGTGGTCACCGACCCGTAGGCGTGCCGGTCGAACCAGCCTCGCAGGAAGGTCGTCAGCGCCTCGCGACCCACCGTCGCTTCGAGCATACGCAGCGCGAAGGCCCCGTGCTTGTAGACGATGAGCGTGAACATCCGCAGCGGGTCGGCCTCCGGGTCCGCCGGGCGCAGCGCGAGGAGCGCGTCGTTGCGCATCGCGTGCTCGGTGAGCAGCCCCTGGCGGAGGATCTCCTGCCACTGCACGAGGCCCCCGGCGGCGCCGTCGTGGGACTCGATGTACCTCCCGGTGAGGTAGTCGCTGAAGCCCTCGGAGAGCCAGAGGTCGTTCCAGGTGGCGACCCGCACGAGGTTGCCCGACCAGTGGTGCGCGAGCTCGTGGATGGCCACCACCCGGGCCACGCGCGCCCGGGTGAACATGGTCTCCTCCATGCTCACCACCGTGGCGTGCTCCATCCCTCCGCCGATGGCGGGCTCCTGGAGGAAGGACATCGGCCCCCAGCGATAGGGACCAAAGGTGTCGGTATAGAAATTCATCGCCTCATGGATGTCGGCATAGGCCGCGTTGCCCTGCGCCATCATGGATCGATAGTCGTAATGGTGGATCGTCACCCCGTTGGCCGCGGCGGGCGTCTCCTGGTCGACCCACTGGTCATAGGCCCCGATGTGGAGGTCGTAGATGGGCATCGGGGTGAGCGCCTCGTACTCCCAGGTGCGCGTCTCGTCGGCGTTCTCCGTGACGCCCACGCGGCGGCCGTTGGAGAGCACCGTGAGGGCGGCCGGGAAGGTCAGCCGGGCGGCCACCATGGCCCCGTCGCGGGGGTGGTCGCGCACCGGCAGCCACCGTCGGGTGCGCCCCGGCCAGTCGAGGGACATGAACACCCGGCGGCCCTCTCGGTTGCGCTGCACCGCCATGAGGCCGCCGTTGGTGTTGAAGCCCGCGGCGCCGGTGCGGCCCTGGAGGAAGGATCCGTGATAGCGGATGGACACCACGAAGCCATCGCCGTCGGCGACGGGGCGAGGGAGGGCGACGTCGAGGCGGTCGCCGGTGCGGGTGTGCGTGGTGGGAGCGCCGTCGACGGAGACCTCGTCGACCTCGTTGCCCTCCAGGTCGAGGGAGAGGGCGCTGAGCGCCCGGGTGGCGAGGAAGGTTCCTCGGAGGGTGGCGCGGAAGGTCTCGGCGCCGGGGGTGGCGTCGGCCACGGCGAGGTCGAGCTCGTAGCCGATGGCGTCCACCTCGGGGATCGTGCGATCGGGCGCTCCGAGGGGCTGACCGCGGAAGGTGAGGGTCGAGGGCGCGTCGGCGGGCGCGTCGGGCGCATCGGCGAGTCCCGCGTCGACCGTGGGCGCAGGCACGGGCGCGGCGGTCTTGCAGGCGGAGAGCGCGAGGGCGAGGAGCGCGGCGCGAGAGAGGGCGGTGGTCACGGGCGGCAGCATCGCCGCGGGGGAGGGCGACGTCCAGGCTGCGGGTGCGCGTGAGTTTTGCGATTGACCATCACCGCTCGCCCGCGATGCACTGACGACGATTGGAGTGAAGACCCACCATGTCCAACCAGAACGGCTGGCCTCCCGGTAACGGCTGGCCCCCTGCTCCCGGAGCGCCCCCACCCCCCTCGCAGCCGCAGTCCACTCCCGGTGGCTTCGGCCAGGCCCCGCCGACCCCTGGAGGCTTCGCGCCGCCTCCTCAGCCGGGCTACGGCCAGGGCTATCCGCCCCCTCAACCGGGCTACGGCCAGGTCCCTCCTCAGCCGGGCTACGGTCAGGGCTATCCGCCTCCGCAACCGGGCTACGGCCAGGGCTATCCGCCTCCGCAACCAGGCTACGGCCAGGCCCCGGGCTATGGAAACCCGATGCCGCCTGCTGCCCCTGCGTACAGCGGGAGCAGCGGGGTGTCGCGCCTCGCCGGATGGGGCGGCGTGGTGCTCACCCTCGTCGTCGTGCTCGCCGTGAAGCTCGTCGCGCGAGGCGCGGTGCGGGGCGTCTTCGACCGCTTCGGCGATCGGCCCGTGCTCTCCGGCGTCACCGCGCCGCTCGGCGCCGTCACGCCGCGTGCGCTCCCGCCCGACGAGCAGGTGAGCGCCAAGCTCGACCCCTACATCACCCAGTGCCTCAACCGGTTCTCGTCCTCGGTGCTCCGCTCTCGGCGCCGCTACCTGAGCTGGACCACCGCGGTCGAAGGCCCGACCGGCCGTGAGCGCAACGTCTTCGGCCTCTTCCCGGTGTCGGGCAACCCGGCGGACTGCGCGGCCGCGGCGCAGCGCTCGGCCCAGATGCAGCCCTCCCTGCCGGACGTCGAGGCGGCGGCGCAGCGCTACATCGCAGCCCTCCAGACCGTGCAGCCCGTGATCGATCAGGCCCACGCGTACTACTCCCGCCACAACTACCGCGACGACCAGATGGCGCAGGGTCGGGCCATGCACGCGCCGCTGATGCAGGCCTTCCACTCCTTCGAGGAGGCCAACCGGCAGCTCTCGGCGGCCGTCGAGCACCACCAGGATCTGGCCACCACGCAGCTCCTCGCGCGGCTGCAGAGCGACCCGTCGAGGCAGTTCGAGTACCGCCTCCGCAGCAACCAGCGCCTCGCCCGACAGATCGTCAACCTCGTCGACAAGGCGCAGGTCTCCAACGAAGGCTTCATCGAGGGCATCGACCCCGCGGCGCTCCTCGCCCTCACCGGCGCCTACGAGGCAGGCATCGACGCCATGGCCCGTGACGCCGCGGCTCGGCCCTCGGAGGCCGCGGCGGTGCGGATGTACTCCAGCTACGCCAGGGCGTCGGACTCGTACCTCACGGCCGCGAAGTCCTTCGCCCGCCGGCTGCGGGACCACGTCGCGTACGACATGCGCGACCTCGAAGGCCCCTTCGCCGACAGCCATGACGGCACTCCCCAGAAGGTCGTCCGCGAGTTCAACGACCTCGTCCGCGCGTACAACTTCCTCTTCTGAACTCCGTTCCCTCCCGTCGCGCCCGCGCTGCCGCTCCCCGGTGACGTGGAGGGCGCGCGTAGGTACCTGGCTTCGCTGGGCCTGCGGTATGAGCGCGACATCGCCGCCGTCGCCTCAGTAGCGCGGCACGGCCGGATCCATCGTCGCCCACCCGTCGATGCCGCCGACCACGTACCAGACGTTGCGGAATCCCCGGTCGTAGTACGACCGCGCCGCAGCCTGTGCGTCGCTGCTGTGGTGAGCCAGGAAGACGAGCTTCGCGTCCCTCGCGAACGCGTCGAGCTCCGATCGATACGCGGGATCGAGCCGCCGGGCGACCCCGACCCTGGCCCTGGCCAGCTCTGCCTCGGGCCGCACGTCGATGAGCTGGAGCCTCTCGCCCTTCTCGAGCCAGCGCACCAGGTCGGCCGGGTGTACCCCCTTGATCGGGCTCCCTTTGTTGGGGTTCTCGATCTTGAACCCAACGCCATGGGCGCCTTCGACGAAGTCGATCTTCACCCCGTTCGCCCGCCGCGCCGTGCGCGGGTCCATCGCGAGTTCGAGCCCGCTCGTGGCGACGACGACGTCGTCCGGCTCGACGGCGCCGAAGCACAGGTCGTACTGAAAGCTCGCGTCGATCGCCAGCCGCAGCACCTCCCCCTTCTGAGCCTCGCGCGCGGCGTCGCGAAACGCACCCAGCGCGGCCTCCGAGATGGTCACCTCCGGCGGGGTCATCGAGCTCGCTCCTCCGCGCACGCAGACCCGGTGGCGCGCGACGCACACAATCTCTCATTGGCCATACGCAGGGGCTTCAGCCAGGGTCATGCCAGCTCAGGGGCCGGATCTGCGCGATGGGCTCCGGGACCCCGATGTGCCATATCTGTCACTGTCAGGGTGTCGCTATTGGCACCCGTGGCAGTGAAGGCCCCACACGATGCTCCTCCAGATCCGGAAGCAGGCCCCGTCCATCGGCGCCGGGCTGCGCGCGATGCTCGACGAGGTCCCCGAGCCCGCGATCCTCATCGCGATGGATCACCAGATTCTCGCGGCGAACCCGGCCTATCGGGCGAGATACGGCGAGGTCGGCCGGACCTGCTACGCGGCCTCGCGGGAGTTCGACTCGCCCTGCGACCACAACGGCGATCCCTGCCCGCTGCGCGCGACGGTGGAGACCGGACGGCGACAGCGCGTCTTCCACATCCAGCACGGGGCGAGCGGGCCACGGTACGTCGACGTCGAGGTCGAGCCCATCCTCGATGACCGCGGCCGGATCACCTGCTTTCTCGAGCGGATCCACGAGATCCGCGAGGCGCGGGCCGAGGAGGGGCAGTTCGTCGGGCGCTCCCCGACCTTCCTCCGGGCGCTCGGTCTCCTGCAGCGGGCCGCCCCGAGCGAGGTGCCGGTGCTCCTCCTCGGCGAATCCGGAACCGGCAAGGAGCTCGCCGCCCATGCGCTCCACCAGATGAGCGGGCGAAGGCAGCGCCCGTTCATGCCCGTCGAGTGCAGCGGCCTGCCCGAGACGCTCTTCGAGTCCGAGCTCTTCGGCTACGAGCAGGGCGCCTTCACGGGCGCGAACAAGGCGAAGCGAGGCCTCGTGGACGCGGCCGCGGGCGGCACGCTCTTCCTCGACGAGATCGGCGACGTCCCGCTCGCGGTACAGGTGAAGCTGCTGCGGCTGCTCGAGTCCGGGACCTTCCGCAAGGTCGGCGGAACGGAGCCGCATCGGGCGGATTTTCGCCTCGTCTGCGCGACCCACCGCGACCTCACCGCGATGGTCCGCGAGGGCACCTTCCGCCAGGACCTCTACTACCGGATCAACGCCTTCCCCGTGGTGCTCCCGCCGCTTCGCGAGAGGACGGGCGACGTCGCGGTGCTCTGCGGAGCGCTCCTGGCGAAGAAGCAGCCCGCGAAGCGGCTCCACCCCGAGGCGCTGGCGCAGCTCGTACGGCACGACTGGCCGGGAAACGTGCGAGAGCTCAGGAACGTCCTCGATCGCATGGCGCTGCTCGCGGACGGCGAGGAGCTGCGCATCGAGCACCTGCCGCCCGGCCTCGCGGGGGGCGGGTCGCCGGTCCCTCGGGCGAGCCTCTCCAGCGAGGGCTCCTTCGCGGTCTCCGAAGTGCGCCCGCTCGATCAGATCGAGGCCGATTACCTCCGCTGGGCCGAGACTCGCGTGGGCGACCGCGCGAGCCTGGCGCGGGCGCTGGGGGTCTCCGCGCGCACGCTCTACCGCAAGCTCGATAGCACCCGCCGAAGAGGCTGACCCCCGCACTGGCACCCCCCGTGCAGTCGGGTGGGCAGCCATGCTCCCGACCACCGCCGGCCTGTTGACGATGAGAGCTTCGCGCGCAGCGGCCCCCGTGGCCGGCTTCGCGCCCTCGAAGCTCGTCCCCCCGTGGCTCCCGGGGCAGCACTTCGTCGCCGCGCTCGTCTTCTACGCGCTCGGGGCCATCGGGCTCGTCGTCGCGGCGCCCGACCTCTCGCACGGGTACTTCTTCCTGCCGCGCGTCATCGCGCTGGTGCACCTCTTCACCCTCGGCTGGATCGTCACTTCCATCTTCGGCGCGCTCTGCCAGTTCCTGCCGGTCGCCGTCGGCAGCTCGATCCGATTTCCCCGGCTCGTCCACCTGTCGTTCGCGTCGCTGACGCTCGGGGTCGCGACCTTCGTCGTCGCGCTGCTCGCCTCCAACCGCTCGCTCCTGCTCTTCGGCGCGTTCAGCCTCTCGCTCTCGTTCACGGTCTTCGCGGTGAACCTGGCCGCCACGCTCATCCCAGTCCGTGAGCGGAGCCTCACCTGGTGGGCGCTGGCCGGCGCGGCGGTCTTCCTGCTCGCGACGCCCGCCTACGGCGTCGTGCTCGCGTTCGACCTGCATGACGGCGGGCTCGCCGACCGCTTCGGCACCATCGGTCAGCACGCCCACATCGCGCTCATCGGCTTCGTGCTCATGGTCGTCGTCGGGGTCGCCCACCGGCTGCTGCCGATGTTCCTGCTCAGCCACGGAGCCAGCGAGCGCGCGGCGTGGGCGGCCCTCGCCCTCTTGTTCGGCAGCGCGGCGCTGCTCACCGTGCCCTGGGGCGGCAGGTCTCGCATCGCCGTCGCGGGAGCGCTCGGCTCCGCTGGCGTCGTCGCGCTCCTCGTGCAGGTCGCGACGTTCTTCAAGCACAGGCAGCGCAAGGCGATCGATCCGGGGATGAGTCTCGCCGCGTCCGGCGTCCTAGGGCTCGGGCTCGCGGTCGTGCTCGCTCCCTTCGCGCTCTCCCGCGGGGTGGCCGACCTCCGCCTGCTCACGACGTACTTCGTCGTGGTGCTCGGAGCCCTCACGCTCTTCGTCGCCGGCCACTACTACAAGATCATCCCGTTCCTGGTCTGGAACCATCGCTACGGACCGCTGCTCGGCAAGCGCAAGGTGCCGAGGGTCTCGGAGCTGTTCTCCGAGCGGGTGGCGTTCCTCGACGCCGCGCTCCTGGCGTCCGGCCTCGCGGGCCTGAGCCTGGGCATCCTCCTCGAATCGGAGGTGCTCGCGCGGGTCGCTGCGATCGTGTTCGCGGCGGGGGCGTGGCTGCAGGTCATCGTCATTGCGCGCGTCGCGCTGAGGAAGGTTGCATGAACGACATCGCACTCTCTACGACCGAGCCCATCTACTCCGCGCTGCGTGAGGTCATCGACCCGGAGATCGGCCTCGACATCGTGACCCTTGGGCTCGTCTACGACGTCGAGATCCACGGCGACTCGGTCGACGTGACCTTCTCGCTCACGACGCGGGGATGCCCCATGGAGCGGGTCATCACCGACGGCATCGTGAGCGCCGTGGGCGCCGAGCCAGGCGTCCGGGAGGTGGTGCCGAACCTGGTCTGGGACCCGCCCTGGCACCCCGGCCTCGCGAAGCGGGGGTCGCTGTGATCCGCGCCACCGACAGGCTGTCGACCGTGCTCGCGCAGGACGAGCGGCTCATCGAGGTGCTCGCGGCCGCCGCGCCGCCGCTCGAGGGCCTGCGAAGCCCTTCGCTGCGCAAGAACATGGCGCCGCGGGTCACCGTCGCGCAGGCGGCGCAGATCGCGGGGCTCGACGCGACGGTGCTGGTCGAGCGACTCAACCGCGCGCTCGGCGAGCAGCCCCCGGCGCCGACGGCACAGACGCAGCCGACGTTCACTCCGACGCTTGTTCCGGCTGAGCTCCTCGCCGTGCCGCCAGGGCGCCTGGTCGACCTCGACGTGCGCGAGGATCTCCGGTCCGGCGTCGAGCCGTTCGCGCGGATCATGAGCGCCGCCCGGACGTTGCCCCCGGAGTCGATCCTGCGCATCCGCGCGATCTTCGAGCCGGCCCCGCTCTACGGGGTGTTCGCCAAGAAGGGCCTCGCGCACTTCACCGAGCAGCTCGCGGCCGACGACTGGCGGGTGTGGTTCTTCCGCGCGGAGGGCGAGCGCGCGCCCGAGCGGGTGAGCGCCCCGAGCGAACACCCGGACGATGACGTGATCGTGCTCGACGTGCGCGGCCTCGAGCCCCCCGAGCCGATGATCCGCACCTTCGAGGTGCTCGCGACGATGCCGCGCGGCAAGACCCTCGTGCAGCTCAACGTCCGCGTGCCCCAGTTCCTGCTGCCCAAGCTGGACGAGCAGGGCTTCGTCTACGAGATCCGCGAGCAGTCGGCCGACCTCGTACGGCTGTTCATCCACCACAAGCCCGATTGAGAAGAGAGAGACCACATGACCATGTCCGCCATCGAACTCGACATCCGCATCGTTCCCCCGCGCGAGAAGCACCCCGCGATCTTCCGCACCTTCGACGCGCTCGGCGCGGGCGAGGCCTTCACGCTGATCAACGACCACGACCCCTTCCCGCTGCGTCGGCAGTTCGAGGCGACGCGCCCCGGGCAGTTCCAGTGGACGTACGTCGAAGTGGGCCCCGTGGTCTGGCGCGTGCTCATCGCGAAGAGCGCGGCATGAAGCTGTCCTTGAGCGCGGCGGCGGCGCCCGGCATCGAGCTCGACGCACTCGACGCTGCGTGCCGGGCGAGGGGGCTCGACGGCATCGAGATCGTCGTCGCCTCCGAAGGGGACGCCGGTACCCTGGCTGCGCGAGTCCGTGCGGCCGGGGTGCGGGTCGTCGCGCTCCGCGCCGAGCGCCTCGACGACGCCGCGGCGGGGTCGCTCGCCCACCTGTCCGGCGAGCTCGGGGTGCCCGCATCCGCCCCGCTCGACGAGGTGACCAGGGGCTCTCTGCCGAAGCTCGCGCGGGTGTTCGCTGACGCCGGGGGCACGCTCCTCGCCGCCTTCGGCACCGACCTCGAGCGGGTCATCGCGGCGACGGCGGCGCTGGAGCGCGCCGGCGATCCTCCCTCCGTCGGGCTCGCGTGGGACCTGCGCCCGGGCTCGGAGGATCTCTCCTCGTCCGGCGCGGTGCTCCTCGCCGCACGCAGGCACCTGCGCCTGGTGCGTCTCTACGGCGGCGGTCCGGAGCAGCACCAGCAGGACGGGCGCGGCATCGGTCCGTTGCTGGTCGACCTCGCGATCTCCGGATACCGCGGTCCGATCGTCCTGACGCCGAGCGCGCCCGCGGAGCTGCCGCGCTGGCGCGACTGGCTCGCCTCGCGAAGGAGCACCGGCTGCGGCTCGGCGCATCCCTCGGGCGAGCACGAGGTCGACGTGCGCGACGTCGAGCCAAAGGATCGACTGGGCACCATTCTCGGCGCGTTTCGAGCCCTTCCGCTCGGCGCGACGCTACGAATCACGCTCGACCACGATCCGAGCTGCATGTACTACGCGCTCGAAGAGAGCGAGCCCGCGGGGACCTTCTCGTTCCGGAAGATCGGCGATGGCCCCGAGGTGTGGGGCGCCGAGGTCACGAAGAGGGCACCGGGCGCCGCGGCGTCCTGACGCAAGAGCCCCCCCGCCCGTTGCGCCCGCGCGCTCCTCGCGCGTATCACCCGGCGCCATGACCTCCCCGTGGACCACCGCGCAGATCCCTGACCAGTCCGGTCGCGTCATCGTCATCACCGGCGCCAACTCGGGCATCGGCTTCGAGGCCGCCCGCGTGCTCGTCGCCAAGGGGGCCCACGTCGTCCTCGCCTGCCGCAACCCCGCCAGGGCCGCCGAGGCCGAGGCCCAGCTCCGCGCCGAGACCCCGAAGGCCTCCGTCGAGTCGATGACCCTCGACACCTCCCGCCTCGCCAGCGTCCGCGCCTTCGCGGAGAGCTTTCGCGCCACGCACCCGAGGCTCGACGTGCTCTGCAACAACGCCGGCGTCATGGCCCTGCCGCCCTCGCTCACCGAGGACGGCCTCGACATCCAGATGGCCACCAACCACTTCGGCCACTTCGCCCTCACCGGGCTGCTCATCGAGCTGCTGAAGTCGTCCGCGCCCTCGCGCGTCGTCAACGTCAGCAGCGCCGCCCATCGTCTGGGCGCCGACCGCTACGACGCCATGATGGCCGGCAAGAAGTTCAACCCCTGGATCGTCTACGGCCAATCCAAGCTGGCCAACATCCTCTTCACCATGGAGCTCAACCGCCGGGTGCAGTCGAGGGGCCTCGACCTCCGCGCCATCGCCTGCCACCCGGGCTACGCCGCCACCAACCTCCAGGCCACCAGCGCCAGCTCCGGAGCGACCGCCGGGTACAGCGAGTCCGTCGCCCGCCTCGCCAACCGCCTCCTGGCGCAGCCCGCCGCCGCGGGCGCCTGGCCGACGCTCTACGCCATCGCCGAGCCCGACGCGCAGGGCGGAGACTTCATCGGCCCCAGCGGAATCGCCGAGGTCTCGGGCCCGCCGATCAAGGTCAGTCCCTCCAGGACCGCGTGCGACCCCGACCTGGCCTCGCGCCTCTGGGCCCTCTCCGTGAAGGCCACGGGCGTCGATTACTCCGCCCTGTAAACCCTCCTTCGCCGCCGACGCAGCCCCACCGCCGCCAGCCCCGCCGCAAGGCCCCACCCGCTCGCCCGTCCGCCCCGCGCTCCCGCCGCGCAGCCGCCAGGCTCCGTCGAGACCACCGCCGCGCCCGCGTCCATGGTCCCCGAGTCCATCGCCGCGCCCGCGTCGGGCAGCGACCCGAAGCCCGACTGCACCGTCGGCCAGGTCGGCGCGCAGACGTCCCTCACCGCCGTCCCCGAGGCGCACCCCGCGGGCGCTCCCAGCCTGCGGAAGTCCACCAGCGGGACCATCGTCCGGCCGCCGTCGTCCGAGCGCGCCAGGTTGAAGCCGTCGATCACGTGGTTGCCGCACACGTAGAGCGCCCCGGCGTGCCATCGGAGGCACTGCACCTGCACCCCCGAGACGCGCTCGAAGGCCGCGCCGTCCACCGAGCGAAGGAGCCCGTCGTCGGGCCCTCCCACCCAGACCGTGCGGCCGTCCCCCGAGAGCGCGAAGCCCCGCATCGCCCCCGTCGTGCGGGCGATCTCCGTGAAGCGCGCTCCCCCGTCCGAGGAGCGCAAGAGCCGCGTGGCGCCAGGGTCGCGGGCGCGCAGCGGATCGTCCGCGAAGGAGCGCACATACACCACGTCGGGGTCGCTCGGATCGACCGCGGAGATCCACCCCTCGGCCCCGCCGTGGAGGTCGAGCGGGGACTCCGTGAGGGTCATGGCGCCGTCGTCGGAGCGGTAGAGCAGGTCGCGCGTGGGGTTCTCCGCGCGGGCCGTGAGGTACACCCTCCGTGGGTTGGACGGCGCCGCCTCCATGGTGAGGAAGAGCACCCCGGGGGAGCCCTGGTACACCGTGCGAAACGAGCGCCCTCCGTCGTCCGAGGCGCGCACCCGGTTGACGAGCCCGCGCGTCGACGGGTCGAGGAAGGAGCCCACCCAGTGGACGGTGCGCCCGTCCCCGGTGGCGCTGAGGTCGGCGGTGTAGTCCGTTCCCACCTCCGGGACGGCGGTGGAGCCGCACGCGTCGGTGGTGCGGCGAAGCCCGCCCGGGATGCCCAGCAGCAGCGGGACGCCGTCGGGCCCCGGGGAGCCGAAGGCCACGGGCGGGTCCCATACGTCGGGGCGGCCGTAGCCGAAGGCGTCCTCGCACATCCACGACCAGCGGCGTCCGTCGTCCTCGCCCAGCAGCACGCCGAAGGTGGTGCGCAGCACGATGCGGGCGGGGTGTGCGCCGGCGCTGAGCTGCACCATCTGCGCGGTGGGGAAGCGCCCGTTGGCGAGCGAGGCGCCGGCGAAGAGGGCGACGGCGAGCCCGAGGCCGAGGGCGGGGACGCGACGCCGCGGGGCGATCATCGCGGGAGTGTACCCGCCGGGGCACTTCACCAGGAAGGTGTTTCCCAGGGAGGGTTGTGTAGTATCCGCGCCCGAATCAGCGGCTCCGGGGTTTCGGTCCCTCCGACCAGCGCCCTTGGAGCGAAGGAGCACCCAACCCGTCATGGCTACCGCGGCAACCATCGGCCCCGTCGAGATCCTGCGCGTCGAACTCGAGCGCCTCTACGACCTCGACGCCTTGCAGAAGCTCTCTCGCGACCTCCTCGGCCTCGATCCCGACGACGTCGCCGCAGAGTCCACCCGCCCGGCCTTCGCGCGGGCGCTCGCCGAGAGGGCCCTGCGCGATGACCTCCACGAGGCCCTCGCCGACGCCATCGTGCTCACCGACCGCGGCTCCGAGACCCGGCTGCGACCCGTCTACGAGGGCCGCGCCTCGGACGACCTCGCCGTCGGCCAGATGGTCGTCGGGTACAAGATCCTCAAGAAGACCCACGACGAGGGCTTCGGCACCGTCTACCTCGCCGTCGGCCCGGAGAACCACCAGGCGACCTTCAAGGTGATGCGCGAGGGCCGCGCCCGCGACCGCCGCGCGCTCCAGCGCTTCCTGCTCGCCCAGCGCGCCCTCAAGCAGGTGCACAACCCCGCGGTGCAGCGCATCATCGCCGCGGGCCTGCTCCCCGACGGCCGCCCCTTCGTCGCCGCCGAGCACATCGACGGCCAGCTCCTCTCGGCGCGCATCGGACGCGCCGGGGCCATGCACATCAACGAGGCGCGCGGGGTGTTCCAGTCGATCTGCGAGGGCCTCGACGCGGTGCACGCCGCCGGGCTCGCGCACGGCGATCTGCGCACCGACCACGTGGTGCTGGTGCGCCGCGACGGCGGCCTCGGCGCGGTGCTGGTGGACTTCGGCATCGACCGCCTGGGCAGCGCCCGCCACGGCGCCCAGGACGCCGCCAGCTTCATGGTGCTCCTCGGCGGCGCCCGGGGTCTGGCCCCGGAGCGCGCCCGCTTCGGCACGGCGGCGGACGCGAAGTCGGACGTCTACGGCCTCGGGGCGCTGGCCTTCGAGGTGCTCACGGGGAAGGCCCCCTTCGCGGCGACCTCGCTGGCCGACCTCGTGGTCGCGCACATCACCCAGGACCCTGAGGCGCCCAGCAAGGTCGCCCCCCGGGGGTGGGTGACGAAGGAGGTCGACGCGGTGGTGCTCAAGGCCCTCGCGAAGGACCCGGAGGCCCGCTACGCGAGCGCGGGGGCCTTCCTGGCGGCGCTCTTCGAGGCGTCGAAGGCGAAGCGCGGCGCCGAGGTGAGCAAGGACGAGTTCGCCGCGCGCAAGGCGGCCCTCGCCGAGGCGCCCACGGACGACGACAAGGCGCTGGCGCTGGAGGCGGCGGGCGGCAACGGCGCGACCTGGGCCGAGGTGGCCGCGGCCTTCGCCGAGGTGGCCGATGCGACGGAGGACGCCGGGGCGAAGAAGGCCCTGCGGTTCCGCGCGGCGAGGGTGCTCGAGGCGGAGGTGAAGGACCTCCCGGCGGCCAAGGCGGCCTACGAGGCCATCGCGGCGATGGAGGGCGGCGACGAGCTGGCCTCGGCGCGGGCGAAGGAGATCCGCCGGTCGACGGCGACCGCCGAGGAGCGCGCGGAGATCTACCTGGAGGACCTCGAGAGCGAGGAGCTGGCGACGGAGAAGGCGCGGCTCTGGGCGGAGCTTGGGCGGCACTACGAGCGCGAGCTGGCCGACAGCGAGAACGCGCTGGTGGCCTTCACCGAGGCGGTGAGCGCGTCGCCCGCGGACGACGACCTGGCGGCGGAGGTCTCGCGCCTCGTCGGCGACGACGTCGCGAAGTGGAACGAGGTGACCGCCCACGTCTCCGAGTCGGCCAAGGGCCGTGAGCCCGCCGAGCAGGTGGCGCTCTACCTCCGGGCGGGCCGCTGGTACCTCGACCGGGTGAAGCGCACGGACTACGCGCTGGCGTGCTTCAACCAGGCGATCGCGGCGAACCCGGGGAGCGACGAGGCCCTGGAGGGCGCCGGCTCGATCTACCGCAAGGCGCAGCAGTGGCCCGAGCTGGTGGGCACGCTGCTGAAGCGGGCCGACGCGCAGGGGCAGGCGGCGAGGGCGCGCGACCTGCGGGCCGAGGCGGCGGACATCGCGGAGTCCAAGCTCGACGAGCGCACGAAGAGCCGCGAGCTGGTGGAGAAGGTGCTGAGCGAGGACGCGGCGCACGAGACGGCGTCGCGGGTGCTGGAGCGGCTGCTGCTGCGCTCGGAGGACTGGGCCGGCGTCGCGAAGCTGCTGGAGCGCAAGGCCGACGCGCAGAGCGGCGAGAAGCGGGCGGAGTCGTACTGCGAGATCGCGGAGGTCTACGAAGACCGGCTGAGCGACGTGGGCAAGGCGGCGGAGTGGTTCGAGAAGGCGCTCACCGCGGACGCGCGCAACATGGCGGCGCTGAAGGGCCTGGAGCGGCTCTACGCCCGCGAGGGCAAGACCGAGGGGCTGCTGAAGGTGCTGGAGGCGCAGGTCGACGCCGTCGCCACGCCGCGGCAGAAGGTGGAGCTGTACAACCGCATCGGGGCGCTGGTGGAGGAGGAGTTCGTCGACCACGCGAGGGCCTCCTCGGCCTTCGAATCGGCGCTGGCGATCGACCCCGCCAACGACCTCGCGCTGCGAGGCCTCGGGCGCCTGTACCGGGTGCTCGGCCGCTGGGAGGAGCTCGCGACGCTGCTCGACCGGCACGCCACGCTGGTCGACGATCCGACGAAGAAGGCCGAGCTGCTGCTGAGCGCGGGGCGGCTCTTCCTCGACCCGATCGGGAGCGTGGAGCGGGCGGGCAAGTGCTTCGAGCGGGCGCTGGAGATCGAGCCCGGCAACGGCGCGGCGCTGGAGCTCAACGCGCGCGTGGCGGGCCTGCAGGGCGACGTGCGCGCGGCCACGGAGGCCTACGACAAGCTGGCGGCGGCGGCGAAGAGCCCCGCGGAGAAGGTCGAGGTGCTCCTCAAGGCGGGCAAGCTGCTGGAGGAGAAGGGCGACCGCGACGGCGCCATCGACCGGTACAAGCAGGCGCTCGACGTCGACCCGGAGAGCGCCTCGGCGACGGCGCGGCTGCGGGAGCTGTACGCCTCGCGGGGCGACTCGCAGGGGGCCATCGAGCTGCTCCAGCGGGAGATCGAGGCCGCGGAGGGCAACAACCAGCGCGCGGCGCTCTGGGCGCAGGTGGCGCGCATCTACCGCGACCGGGTGAAGGACGCCGCGAAGGCGCGCGACGCGGTGGAGAAGTCGGTGCTGCTCGACGCGACCAACGAGGACGCGGCGGTGATGCTGGGCGAGCTGCACTTCGAGGCGGGCGCCTGGGGCGACGCGGCGAAGCACCTCGCGGGCAGGGCGAGCCGGGCCAAGGAGCTCGGCCGCGAGGAGGGCCTCGGGCTGGCGCTGAAGTACGGCGAGGCGCTGGCGAAGTCGGGCGACTCGGCGAAGGCGCTGGAGGCGTTCCGCGCGGCGGCGGAGGTGGCGCCGGACGACCGCGACGCGCTGCTGGCGGTGGCGAAGGCGACCTACGCGGCGGACGCCTGGGCGGAGGCGAAGACCCGCTACGACGCGCTGCTCAAGGCCCACGGCAAGGACCTCGACGAGGCCACGCGGGCGGCGGCGCTCTACGAGTTCGCGGACGCCACGCGGCGGAGCGGGGACAACGCGGCGGCGATCGCGTCGCTCAACGAGGCGGCGGAGCTGGCCCCGGGCTCGGTGCGCACCGTCGAGCTGCTGGCGACGCTGCACGCGGCGGAGGGCCGCTGGGACGAGGTGGCGCGGGCGAAGCGCCGGCTGCTGGAGCTGGCGGAGACGGACGCGCAGCGCTTCACGCTGCACATGGAGCTGGGCGAGCTGCTGGCGACGCGGCTCGGCGACAAGGCGAAGGCGGCGCGCTCCTTCGTGGCGGCGCTGGAGCTGCGCCCGGCGGAGCGGCGCATCCTGATGCGGCTGATGCAGCTCTACTCCGACGAGAAGGACTGGGGTCGGCTGGTCGAGATCATCCTGAAGTTCGCCGACCTGGTGGACGACAAGGCCCAGCTCTCCCGGTACTACGCGACCGCGGCGCAGCTCTGCGAGATCCACCTCAACCGGCCGGAGGAGGCGATCGACTACTACGAGCAGGCGCTGGAGCACGACCCGTCGCACGCGGCGGCGCTCGAGGGCCTCGCGGGCCTGCGCGGCGCCCGGAAGGACTGGACCGGCCTGGAGCAGAGCTACCGCAAGGTGCTCGCGCGGCTGGGCGAGGGGGCGAGCGCGTCGGCCAGGGCGAAGCTCTACGCGCTGCTGGGCGGGCTCTACGAGAAGGAGCTGAAGCAGCCCTCGGAGGCCGTGGCGGCCTATGAGCGCGCGCAGGAGCTGTGCCCCGCGGAGCAGGACCACCACGAGAAGCTGGCGGAGCTGTACCTCTCGGACACCAAGCGCTTCTTCGATCGCGCGGTGACGACGCACCGGGCGCTGCTGGCGAAGAACCCGCTGCGGGTGGAGTCGATGCACGCGCTGCGCAGGGCGTTCACCGAGGCGCGCAAGCCCGACGAGGCCTGGTGCATGTGCCAGGCGCTGGTGAGCGTGAAGGGCGCCGAGCCGGAGGAGGAGAGCTTCTTCAAGAAGTTCCGGACGGACCGGCCGGCGGCGGCGCAGGAGAAGATGAACGAGGAGCGCTGGCGCTCGGAGCTCGCGCACCCCTCGCTCGACCCGCTGCTGACGAGCGTGTTCGCGACCATCCTCCCGGCGGTGCTCAAGGTGCGCGGCGTGCCGCTCTCCGACTACGAGCTGACCGACAAGGACCTCATCGACCCGGCGACGGACGACGGGCAGATGGCGCAGACGATCCACTACGCGGCGGGCGTGCTGGGGCTGAAGACGCCGCCGGTGTACACCCGGCCGTCGGACGACTCGGGCCTCAACCTGGCGCTCACCCAGAACCCCGGGCTCTACCTGGGCGCGACCGCGCTGGCGGGCGGCCCCACCAAGGCGCTGGCCTTCCTCGCGGGCGTGCGGCTCTCGTACTTCCGCGCGGGGCACTTCGTGCGGCAGATCGTGGCGACGGGCACCGGGCTGCGGGCCTGGCTCTTCGCGGCGATTCGCGCGGTGCAGCCGAACTTCCCGGTGGGCGACGAGCTCATGGGCCCGGTGAACGACCACCTCGCGGCCATCAAGGCGCACCTGCCGGCCGCGGCGATGGAGCAGCTCGCCTCGCTGGTGACCAAGGTCATCGCGAGCGACACCTCGCTCGACCTCAAGCGCTGGACCCTCGCCGTCGACCTCACGGCCGACCGCGCGGGCTTCGTGCTGGCCAACGACCTGGCGGTCTCGCTGGCGGTGATCAAGGCCACGCCGGACGACCAGTCGGCGGTGCCCCAGGCCGACCGCATCCGGGAGCTGCGGCTCTACGCCGTGAGCGAGGAGTACCTGCGGCTGCGCCAGCGGCTGGGGATCGCCATCGGCGTCGCGGCCTGATCCCTGGGCTTTCACCAGCGCGGGTGAATCGATTCACCTGCGCAGGTGAAAGGGAGCTCGAACAGCGCGCTCCCGAGCCTCGTCGATGTCGGCCCAGCGAAGGAAGGTACATCCGACATGCTCCGGACGATCACCCTGCGGAACTACAAGATCTTCGGCGTCGAGCAGACGATCCCGCTGTCGCCGATCACGGTGCTGGTCGGCCCCAACAACTCAGGCAAGAGCTGTCTGATGAGCGTTGGGGAGTTCGTGAAGCGCGGAGTCGCCAACGCGCGGAGCGAAGTCGCTCCGTATCCGACTCTGTCGCGCTCACTTCGTCGACCGGCCGTCGGAGACGGCGCGATGGGCCTCGCGTGGGAGGGCGAAGACTTCGCATACAGCACGGTGCTGGAGCCCTCCGGCGATGGCCTGCGGCGACGTGCAGAGGTCCTGCGCTACGGCGAGAGCGTCGTGTTCAGCGACGATCCTGTGCGGCCAGCCGAGAGTGCCGGTCCCATTACGTCGATTGCCCTTAGCCACCGCCTGCAGCGGCCCTTCGCTGGCGCGACGATCGAGCCTCGCCTGCACGACACCGCGCTCAAATCGCAGGTCGAGAGGGCGTTTCAGTCCATGTGGGGGTCGAGGCTGGTGAAGCTCTCGATCGACCGGCTGCGCGAGGACTCGAAGACCACCACATCGCCGACGCTGGGCATGGACGGTGCGGGCATCGGCGCGGTGCTGAGCCTCTGGCGCGGGTTCGATCCCGACCGCAGCGATCAGCTCGACGCGGTGCTGCGGGAGTGTCTGCCCGAGGCGAAGCGGGCGCTCGTGAGTCCCGCGGACGAGGCTGAGAGGCTGCGCATCTGGATCGAGCAGAAGGACGGCCAGAAGTTCGCCCCCGAAGAGCTCTCCGACGGCGTGCTGTTCTTCCTCGCGCTCGCCATGCACGCGATCGATGCTCCGCCCGGGGCGCTGATCTTCATCGAGGAGCCGGAGCAGTCGATCCATCCGCTCCGCGTGCGGCAGATCGTCGACCTCTTCCGCCGCGCGGTGGCAGCGCGTGGGTGCCAGTTCGTCCTCGCGACGCACTCGGCGACGCTTCTCGACGAGTTTCGCGACGAGCCCGAGGCCATCATCCTGCTGCGCCGTGGGCCCGAGGGAACCCTGGTCACCTCGATCGCTCGCGAGCCTCGCCTCATGGAGGCGCTTGAAGAGCACCACGCGACGCCGGGCGAGCTCCTGATCAACGGCTTCCTCAATCCGCCGTCATGACCGTCGTCGCGCTCGCGTGCGAGAACTTCGACTACGACGGTGCCGTGTTCCTGCATCTGCTCTCGTGCCTGTGGGCCCCGGTGGAGCCCTGGGTGACGCCCATTCGCTTCCAGGGGCGGAACCACGTCTTGAAGTATCTACCGACCTTCCTCAGCGTCGCGTTCGACGCGGGAGTCCAATACGCGCTGGTCGCGATCGACAATGACGGAGGAGCTCGCCGTCACCCAGAGCATGAGCCGCAGCACCGGGTCGAGGAGCAGGCCTCCGACCCCGACGATGGCTGCGCGGTCTGCTGCGTCGAGCATGTGATCCCGAGCGAGTGGCGCGAGCCCGCGCGGCGATGCTGTGTCGCGGTGCCGGTGCAGACCCTGGAGACATGGCTGCTGTATCTCCGCGGTGACCCACCGCTCACGCCATCGCCCGAGCAGGTCTACTCGCGCACGAAGCTCAAGAAGATGTTCTTCGGGCCGTCGATGCCACCGGTCGCCACTCGCCGTGAGCAGGCCCTGCTCATGCTGCAATCACCTCACGCGCTCGACCGCCTGCGAGCATTGCGCAGCTTCCGGCACTTCGAGGCGCAGGTGGCAGCCTGGCCGCGGCCCGACGGAACCTGAATGGCATCGTAGGGCCTTCGGCGTCGCGGGCTGATCGCGGGGCCCTCCACCCGGCGGGACGCCGCGCTTCCGTTCGCCCGCCGATCGATGCGACGATGCCCCCATGATGGTGGGTATGGACCGGCGGGCCTGGCGCCTCGTTGCGATGCTCGCGCTGGCAGCGTGCACGAGCCGCGTGGGGCAGGACGAGCAGTGCTCCTTCAACGACGACTGCGAGGCGCCCCTCGTCTGCTCGGCGGCGCGCTGTCGGCTGCAGTGTCGCAGCGACCGCGACTGCCCCTCGAACCAGCTCTGCGCGCCGTCGGAGTCGCCGCGCAAGCGGGTGTGCGTCGGGCGCTCGCAGGAGGCCCTCTGCGCGTCGGACGGCGCGTGCCCCGCGGGGAGCGTGTGCGCGGGCAACGCGTGCTGGTGGCGATGCAGCGTTGACCCCGAGTGCGCCGCGCGCAACGCGATGACCTGCATGCCCGAGGAGCGCCTCTGCGTCACGCCGGCGACCGCGCTCCAGCAGCGCGAGCTCCCGCCGAACCTCTTCACCGCTGCGGACGCCGGCGCTCCCGAGGACGCCGCCGTCGACGCGAGCGCGCCGGACGTGGCGGACGCCGGGGCGAGCGCGGACGTGCCCTCCGCCGACGTGGTGACGACGATGGACGTGGTGACGGCGCCCGACGTGCCGACCACGCCGGATGTGGTGACCGCAACGGATGTGGTGACCGCAACGGACGCGGTCGATGCGCCCCCGGCCGTCGATGTTCCCCCCGCGGCGTGTGCGGGCGACGGGGACTGCTTCTTCGCCAACGCCTCGGGCCGCTGCGTCTCCGGGCGCTGCACGTTGGGCGCGTGCAACGCGGGCTTCGCGGACTGCGACCGCAGCGCGACCAACGGCTGCGAGGTGTCGACGCAGACCGACCTGCTCCACTGCGGCGCCTGCGGGCGCGTGTGCAACGTCGCGCCGAACGTCTCGTCCACGGCGTGCGTCGCCGGGGCGTGCGTCCGCGCGGCCTGCGCCGCGGGCTTCGGCGACTGCAACGGTCAGGCGTCGGACGGCTGCGAGACCAACCTGCGCAGCGCCACGGCGCACTGCGGCGCCTGCGCAGCGGCGTGCCCGGACTACGCCAGCGCGGCCCTCGGAGCCCTCGGGACGGTGTGCGCCGCGGGCGCGTGCGGCTACACCATGTGCGCCTCGGGCCGCGCGGACTGCGACGGCGAGGTCACCAACGGCTGCGAGGTCGACCTGCTCACGTCGCTCGCGCACTGCGGCGCGTGCCGAAGCGCGTGCACCGCGGGCGCGAACGCCGACGCGAGCTGCGCGGCGAGGCGCTGCGTGCGCACCTGCCGCACGGGCTTCGGGGACTGCGACGCCGACCCCGCCAACGGCTGCGAGCGGGACCTCAACGCCGACCCCGAGAACTGCGGCGCCTGCGGCCTCCGCTGCGGCGGCGGCGAGGTCTGCGCCAACGGGACCTGCGCGTCGTCGCCCTACACCGCTGGGGCGGCCACGGAGGTCTTCGCCCCGACCATGGACGTCACGCTGCCCTCCGGGATCCATCGGTACGCGTCGGTGAACATCCCTCGCGGGGTGACGGTGCGCGTGGGGAGCCCCGGGCTCCTCGAGATCTATGCGCGCGGTGAGATTCGCGTCGAGGGCGCCGTCGACCTCTCCGGCGGCGCGGGCGGCGACGGCTCCATCGCCAGCGTCACCAACTGCGTCGGCGGCAACGGCAGCGGCGGCGGGACCGGCACGACGATCGCTGGCGCCAACGGCGAGGGCGGCCGTCGCGGCACCGGCGGCGCGAGCGGAAACGGGAGCGAGGGCGGCGTCGGGGCGGGCGGCCTGAGCGGCGACGGCGGCAGCTACGGCGGCGGCGCGGGAGGACAGCCCAACGGCGCG
>SCUS01000187.1 GCA_004297725.1 Myxococcaceae bacterium
ACTTCAGCGGTTGCAGGCCCGAAGGGCCGACCGCAACCGCGGAGTCGGCGGTGTCTCGATGGCGTCCACACCAGAAACGCGCTTGCGCGCAACGCCGTGAACATTCCGGGAAGGATCAGTCCTTCAGGGCGCGGCGACGGGCGCATGGCACCTTAGAAAGGGCTGGTATCTGGACCTACGGCCCGCGCCTTGCTCAACCCTGCGCGGACGCAGCACGCCGGCGCTGGCCTGAGCCACGCTGGCACATTCCGAAGTACCCTACGCGACACCCATGACAGACCTCGGACCCCGCCCCCGCTCGCTCCCCATCGCCCCGACAGCGGCCCCGGCCCGGCGCAACCTGCCGCTGGCCAACGAGACCCGCCCCATCGACCAGCGATGGCGCCCCATCTACGCCGTCTGGGAGATCACCCTGCGCTGCGACCTGTCGTGCCGTCACTGCGGCTCCCGCGCGGGGCGCTCCCGGCCCGACGAGCTCAGCACCGACGAGGCCCTCGACCTCGTCCGTCAGATGGCCGAGCTCGGCACCAAGGAGGTCACCCTCATCGGCGGCGAGGCCTACCTCCGCGACGACTGGACCACCATCGCCCGCGCCGTGCGCGCCCACGGGATGGACTGCACCATGACCACCGGCGGCCGCGGCCTCACCCTGGAGCGGGTGATCGCCGCGAAGGAGGCGGGCATCCGGAGCGTGAGCGTGAGCGTCGACGGGCTGGAGGAGACCCACGACGCGCTGCGGGGCGTGAAGGGCAGCTTCCGGTCGGCCTTCGAGGCCATGGCCAACCTCAAGAAGGGTGGCATTCCCTTCTCGGCCAACTCGCAGTTCGGTCGAAAGAGCATCAAGGAGATGCCCGAGGTCTTCGACCGGCTGGTGGCCGCGGGAATCCACTCCTGGCAGACGCAGATCACCGTCGCCATGGGCCGGGCGGTCGACGAGCCCGAGCTGCTGCTGGAGCCCTACCAGATGCTCGAGGTGCTCGCGATGCTGGCCCGCCTGAAGCCCGTCGCGGACGCCAACCGGGTTCGCATCTGGCCTGGAAACAACATCGGATACTTCGGCCCCTACGAGACGCTCCTCCGGGGGACGCTCCCCCGGGGGCACATGGCCTCCTGCGGCGCGGGCCGCTCCACGCTGGGCATCGAGGCCGACGGATCGATCAAGGGCTGCCCCTCGCTGCCGACGCTGGAGTACACGGGCGGCAACATCCGCGACGCCTCGCTCAAGGACATCTGGGAGCGCTCGGCCCCGCTGCGCTTCACCCGCGACCGCACCGTCGAAGACCTCTGGGGCCACTGCCGTGACTGCTACTACAACGACACCTGCCGCGCCGGGTGCTCGTGGACCACGCACGTGCTGCTGGGCCGCCCTGGCAACAACCCCTATTGCCACCACCGGGCGCTGGAGCTTCTGCGCAAGGGCCGGCGCGAGCGGGTGATCCGCATCGAGGCCGCCCCGGGAGAGCCCTTCGACCACGGGCTCTTCGACATCGTGGAAGAAGACTGGCCCGAGCACGAGCTCGCCAGGGCGCAGCGACTCGCGGAGACCGGCGAAGGCTGGCTCACGGACTGAACACCCCTTCTACGGACAAGAGAGAGAATCCCATGTACCGACCGCTAAGCCCCTGTCCTGGTTGTTCTCGTCACGTGAGGATCGATGACGCCGCGTGCCCCTTCTGCGGCGCGGCCTTCGCCTCCGCGCTGGCCCCACGGCCCTCCGCCGACTCCCGCCGACGCCTCTCCCGCGCGGCCCTCTTCACCTTCGCGGCCTCCGTGGGGAGCGCCGCGTGCAGCAGCTCCGTCACCGCCTCCGACGCCTCCACCGCCGACGCCCCCGCGGTGCTCGACCGCCCCGTCGCCACCGACACCGGCGCTCGCGACGCCGGGCCGGCCGACACCGGCCCCTCGGATGACGGCAGCATCGTGGCGCTCTACGGCGACCCCCCTCCGGTGGACTCCGGCGTGCCCGACGACGACGGCGCTCCCGGCCCGGAGTACGGCGCCCCTCCGCCGGTCGACGCGGGCCCTCCGGACGACGAGGGAAACGTCAACGCCGACTACGGATCGCCCCCCGCCAGGGACGCCAGCGTCTTCCCCCTCTATGGCGCACCCCCGCGTCCCGACGACGCTGGAGTTTGACAAAACCACTGGAATTGTAGTCTCTTTCTTCCAACAACCTGCTTCGTAGGAGAGTTCACTGATGGCGTCTTCCCTGGTTCCTTGTCCTTCTTGCGCGCGGCACGTCCGCGCCACCGAGCGCTCGTGCCCCTTCTGCCGCACGGCGCTCTCGGCCTCCATCGCGTCGAGGGTGATCCCCGGCGCGACGCAGCGCCTCTCGCGCGCGGCGGCCTTCACCTTCGCCGCCAGCCTCGCGGCCACCGGCTGCAGCGATGACCCCGCCCCCGCCGTCGACGCCGCCGTGGTCGACACGGGCGCGACCACCGACACGGGCGCGACCACCGACACGGGCGCGACCGCCGACACGGGCCCGGCCACCGACACGGGCATGACCGACGCGGGCTTCCCCTCCGACGACGGCGGCATGCTGGCGATGTACGGCGGTCCTCCGGACACCGGGGTGGACTCGGGCGGCCCCTCCGACGACGGCGGCATCGCGCCGCTCTACGGGCTCCCGGCGGACGCGGGCCAGCCCTCGCAGGACGCTGGCGACGGCAGCATCGGCGTGCGGTACGGCTCCCCGCCCCGCCCCGACGCCGGCGCGTGATTGCCAATCACCCTTCATGACACAACTCCCGCCTCGCCCTCGCACGCTGCCCATCGCCCCGAAGGCCGAGCCCGCTCGGCGGCGGCTGCCGCTGGCGGGGGAGGCGCGGGACGTCGACCGCGCGTTTCGCCCCATCATCGCCGTCTGGGAGCTCACCCTCCAGTGTGACCTCGCGTGCCGCCACTGCGGCTCTCGCGCGGGGCGCTCCCGGCCCGACGAGCTCAGCACCGAAGAGGCCCTCGACCTGGTTCGCCAGCTCGAGGAGATCGGCTGCAAGGAGGTCACCGTCATCGGCGGAGAGGCCTACCTGAGAGATGACTGGGTGCGCATCGGGCAGGAGGTGCGGGCGCGAGGCATGGAGCTCACCATGACCACCGGGGGCAGGGGAATGACCCCCGAGCGGGCGCGCCAGGCGAAGGAGGCGGGCATACAGAGCGCGTCGGTGTCCGTCGACGCCCTGGAGGAGATGCACGACTCGCTGCGGGGCGTGCAGGGGAGCTGGCGCGCGGCCATGGAGGCCATCGCCAACCTGAAGGCGGTGGGCATCCCGGTGAGCTGCAACACGCAGATCGCCCGGCCGGCGCTGCGGCAGATCGAGCCGTTGCTCGACCACCTCATCGCCGCGGGGATGCACGCGTGGCAGGTGTCGATGACGGTGCCGATGGGGCGCGCGGCCGACGAGCCGGGGTTGATCCTGGAGCCCTATCAGGTGCTGGAGGTGATGCCGCTCATCGCCCGAGCGGCGCGTCGCCTCAAGCAACACCGGATACGGCTCTGGCCCGGGAATGATATCGGGTACTTTGGTCCCTATGAGACGGAGCTTCGGGGGAGGATGCCGCGAGGGCACATGGCGGCCTGCGGCGCCGGACGGCTCTCATTGGGCATCGAGGCCGATGGGTCGATCAAGGGATGCCCCTCGCTGCCGACCAAGGACTATGTCGGCGGCAACGTCCGGGACGACAAGCTGGTGGACATCTGGGAGCGCGCCGGGGCGCTGCGCTTCACCAGGGAGCGCACCCGCGACGACCTCTGGGGATACTGCGGGGGATGCTACTACGGTGACGAGTGCCTCGGCGGCTGCTCGTGGACGGCGCACGTGGTGTTCGGGCGCACTGGCAACAACCCCTTCTGTCACCACCGGGCGCTGGAGCTGCTGCGGGAGGGAAAGCGAGAGCGCCTGGTGCTGGAGACCCCGGCGGAGGGCAAGCCCTTCGACCATGGGATCTTCGCGCTGGTGACCGAAGACTGGCCCGAAGACGAGCTGGCCAGGGCGAGGGAGCTCGCCGCGACCGGCGAGGGGTGGCTGCTGCCGGGTGATACCGGCTGATTGTCAGTCTTGCCGCGTTGAGCCCGGTCGGCTTCTCATCGAACCACGCGCACGGTCGTCGCTGGGGTACGCGCCCTGGACGATGCATCCGAGCTTGCGCAGACCTCCACCCTCCCCCTACTTGATCCGATCGTTGACGAGCGCCCGAAGGTAATTGGAGTCGAACGGCTTCTCAACCCTCTGGTTTGGAACCTCGTCGAGGAAGGCACGGGCGGCTGGAGTGAAGGCACCTCCCGTCAGGAAGATGACCCGATTCGCATGCGCCGGATCGACCTTGCGGAGCTCGGCATGCAGCTCCATGCCGGTCATCTGCGGCATCATGAGATCGCAGAGGATCACGTCGAAGCGCTCGCCGGAGGTGACTCGCTCGAGTGCCTCCGTTGGCCGCCCGGTAGCGACGACCTCGTGATCGGCAGACAGCGTGCGCTTGACCACTCGTGCAATCATCGGGTCGTCGTCGATGACAAGGATCCTGCCGCGCCTCCGAGCGGCCCGGTCGAGCACGGCATGCGGGACCTCCTCCGACAGTTCAGACGTAGCCAGAGGAAGCGTAACCCGAAACGTCGTCCCTCTTCCCAAGGCGCTGTCCACATCGATCGTTCCTCCGAAGTCGGTGACGATGCGATGGCAGATGGACAGCCCGAGCCCTGTTCCGACACCGGCAGGCTTCGTCGTAAAGAACGGAGTGAACAGCCGTTCGAGCACCTCGGGCGGCATTCCTGGGCCGGTGTCGGCGATCTCGGTGACGATGCAGCCATTCGTGGCGGCGGATATGGAGATGCGGATCTCGTTGTCCTCGGCGTGCCCCTCCTCGATCGCCTGGGCAGCGTTGACGACGAGGTTCAGGAACACCTGACCAAGACGAGACTCGCTTGCCTGCACCGGCGGCGCCTGCCCGTAACTCTTGACGATGCGCGCCCGGTGCCGAATCTCGTTCCATGCCATGCGAAGGGTCGACTCCATCACCCGCGGCACATCCACAGGACCGCGCTTGTCCTCCTGGGGCCGTGAAAACATCTTCAGGTCACGGACGATGTTCCGGATTCTATCGGCCGCGGCGCGCGCGTCATCGAGCTCTTCTCGGACATCGTTGAATTCGACCGCGAGCCCCAGCTTTTCCAGCCGCGCAAGAAGGTCTCTGGCCATCAGGTCGAGATTGCCCATGACGCAAGCCAGCGGGTTGTTGATCTCGTGCGCGACTCCGGCCGCGAGGGTTCCCATCGAGGCCATCCGGTCAGAGATCACAAGCTGATCCTTGAGCTTCGTCTGCTCAGCGCGGAGCGACGCCTCACGCAGCTCCCTTTCGATGGCCGGTAGCAGGCGGCCGAGCTTGCCCTTCGCCATGAAATCATGCGCGCCCGCACGAAGGGCGTCGACGGCGACCTCCTCGTTGACCGTGCCCGAGACGATGATGAACGGAAGGTCGAGGTTCCGATCCCGCATGAGCCTGAGCGCCATGGGCGCACTGAAGCGCGGCATGGAGTAGTCGGAGAGGACAACGTCCCAGGGCTGACTCCCCAGTGCCGCGGACATTGCCTCCGGCGTATCCACCCGCTCGTAGGCGACCTCGAAACCGCCCCTCCGCAACTCGCGAACGATGAGCAGGGCATCTTGCTCGACGTCCTCCACCAGCAGCGCCCGGATCGGTCTTCCCATGATCTAGGGCCTCCTGAAGCTCGGCGCCGTCTCATTGAGGACAAGCCAGTACAGACCGAGATGCCGGACCGCTTCGATGAACTGGACGAAGTCGACGGGCTTTCGGACGTAGCTGTTGGCGCCGAGGCTGTAGCTACGAACCAGGTCCTGGTCTTCGACCGAGGAGGTCAAGACGACGACCGGAAGGAGCCTGGTGAACTCATTGGCACGCAGAGCCTTGAGAACTTCGAGGCCGTCGATTTTGGGCAGCTTGAGGTCGAGAAGCACCACCTGGGGCATGGCGTCCGGGCTCCGTTCGGCGTGCGCGCCTCGAGCAAAGAGGTAGTCGAGTGCCTCCACACCGTCGCGTGCGACCACGACCGGATTGATGACGTTGCTCTTCTTCAGGGCTCGAATCGTGAGCTCCTCATCCCTCGGGTTGTCCTCGACGAGCAAGATGACCTTGTCGCTGTTCATTCCAGACGATCCCTTTCATGCAGGGTAAACGAGAAGGTCGCTCCGCGGTCGATCGCCCCTTCCGCCCAGACCCGTCCCTTGTGCCTGCTCACGACGCGTCGAACCGTTGCCAGCCCTACTCCGGTCCCCTCGAACTCGGCCGCAGAGTGCAGGCGCTGGAATACCCCGAAGAGCTTGCTCACGTAGGCGGCATCGAACCCAGCGCCGTTGTCGCGGACGAAATAGACCGGATGGCCATCGCCCGCCGCAGCTCCGAACTCGATGCGTGCCTCTTCGCGCTTCCCGGTGAACTTCCAGGCGTTGCCAAGGAGGTTGTCGAACATCACCGCGAGCAGTCGCGAGTCTCCGTGGCTCGTCAGGCCGTCCTGAATCACCACGTCGACGCGGCGATCCGGATGGCTTCTCTGCAACCTGGCGAGCGCCGATCGCGCCAGCTCGCTCAGATTCACCTCCCCGTCGCGCAGCTCGCTCCGCGTGACCCTGGAGAGGGCGAGCAGGTCATCGATGAGCTGCGCCATCTGCTGGGCCGCCTCGCGGACGAAGGAGAGATACTTCCTGCCCTCCGCGTCGAGGCTGGCGGCATAGTCCTCCAGGAGCGCCTGGCTGAAGCCGTCGATGCTTCGCAGGGGAGCACGAAGGTCATGGGCAACGGAGTAGCTGAAGGCTTCGAGCTCACGGTTCGCCTCCTCCGCGACATCCCTGGCGCGCGCGAGGGCTTCCTGAGTCTGTTTGATCTCCGTCACGTCGCGCGCGACCGAGTAGAGGGTGCCGGACTCGGGCGCGGTGGTCCATGCGAGCCAGCGGTATGTCCCATCCTTGCAGCGATAGCGAGCTTCGAAGCGGAGAGAGGAGATCCCCCTGGCGAGCCGCTCGAGCTCGGCCGACGTGGCGGCCTTGTCATCCGGGTGCACGAAATCGATGAACGGACGGGAGAGCAATTCTTCTCTGCTGTAACCGAGAACGTCGAACGCCGGGCTGATGCGCTTGAAATACCCGTCCAGGTCCGCGATGCACATCATGTCGAGCGAGAGCGTGAAGAAGCGCTCGAGCACCGCACGCTGACGTGCCAGTTCGACGTGCGTGCGAACTCGTGCGAGGAGTTCGCGAGCGGCGAAGGGCTTGACGAGATAATCGTCCGCGCCGCCCTCCAGCCCCTCGATGGTGGCCTCTTCACCCGCCCTCGCAGACAGGAGGATCACGGGGACGTCGTGAGTCTTCGGGTCGGAGCGCAGCGCACGGAGAAGGCCGAAGCCATCGAGGTTCGGCATCATCACATCGCTGAGGATGAGGGCGGGCTGGCATCGGCGCGCGGCATCGAGCGCCGCGAGCCCGTCGTCAGCCGTCTCCACGGCGTAGTGAGGACTCAAGATGCCTGCGATGTAGTCGCGCAGGTCTGCATTGTCGTCGACCACGAGGACGCGAGCGGGCGCTCGTGTGATAAAGCCAGAGGGCGCCGCAATGGCCGCTGCTGGCTCGGCCACGGCTGGCTTTGAGCCACCCCGCCAGCGTAGAGCCTCCTCGACGAAGAACGGCGCGACTCTTCCACCCCGCGAGGTCGATGAGGAGCCTCCGGTCTTGATGCGCTCCGGTGGCAAGTGCCCGGATCCACGCGGAAGGGAGACCGTGAAGGTGCTGCCCACGCCTGGCTGGCTCGTGACCCGGACAGCGCCGCCATGGAGCCGAACAAGATCGTGAACGAGCGCGAGCCCGATGCCAGAACCCTCATGCGTGCGCGAGCGAGCGCCGACCACCCGATGAAAGCGCTCGAAGATGTGCGGCAGCTCCTGCTCCGGGATTCCCGTGCCGGTATCGCGGACCGCGATCTCGACATGATCGTCGCGCCACCGAACCGAGACGCCGATGGTGCCCTCGAACGTGAACTTGAGCGCGTTCGACAGCAGGTTGAGCACGACCTTCTCCCATAGGTCGTGGTCGATGAAGACGGGCTCGGGCAGCGACTCGCAGTCTACCTCGAGTCGGATGCCGGTGCGCTCGATGGCTGAACGAAAGGCGCTGGCCAGGTAGGCGGTCAGCGCCGACACGTCGGTCGGTTGGTAGGACGCCTGGATGCGTCCGGCTTCGATCTGTGAGAAGTCGAGAAGCGAGTTGACCAGGCGTGTGAGTCGAAGCGCGTTCCGGTGAGTCAGCTTGAGCGCCTCTCCACTCAGGGCCTGCTCAGGCGAGGCGAGGGCATCCTCGATTGGCCCCAGCAGCAGCGTCAGCGGCGTGCGGAACTCGTGGCTCACGTTGCTGTAGAAGGCCGTCTTCGCAGCGTCGAACTCCCCGAGTCTGGCGTTTGCTCTGCGTAGCTCGTCGTTGGCCGCAGCGAGCTCCTGACTGCGCTTGATGACCTCGCGTTCCATCGCGTGCGTCTTGCCGCGAAGCTCCTCCCCGAGCTGCGTCGCCTGGACCAGCTCGGTGACGTCCTCTACGCGATGGAGGATGTAGAGGATCTCACCGGACGGAGAGAGCACCGGGATGTTCTTCGGACTCCAATACTTCGTCTCGAACGTGCCGTCGGGGCCGCGGATGTCGTAGCGCTGCACGGCCATCGTGTCGGGCCCACGGGTCGCGAGCACTCGCTCGAGCGACGCGCGGAGGTTGCTCGTCCCGGTGGCGTCGGGGTCGTCAGGGTTGTCCGGGAAGACCTCGAAGAGCGGCCTGCCATGCGTCTGTTCGCGCGTCGTGTGCGTCGCGGCCAGGCGGGTGTTCGTCGCCGCGACCATCGTGTACCGCGGGGCGTCTGGGAGGAGAACGAGCAAGACGTCCGGGGACGCCTCGAAGAGGAGGCGCAGATCGCGGACGAACGCCTCGTCCGCCTCAGACACCGCCAGAGGCTCATCGACATCACGCATGGCTTCTCACAGTTCGCTCCCTGCTCCGCTGCGCACGACTCGACGACGCGATATCGGCAGTCGCACACGACACTCGCATGCAGTCGACTCAGTTACAACGAGCAACATCCACTCGCAAGGACTGGGCTCTCTTGTCAGTCCGGTGTCCGCACGGCGGTCAGTCGAGGTCGACTTGGGGGGTTCGGATCTCCTGCCGGGGTGAAAGGGGCGCCCTGGGCGCCGCGCTCGATCGGGCGTACCCTGTGGCCCCGATGACCAGGCCACACACTCTCCTCCTCGCCGCCACGCTCCTGTCACTCGCCGCCTGCAACGACGCCGCGCCCTCCACCGCGGACGCCGGATCGCTCGCCGCGACCATCACCGACGCCGCGGCCGCGACGGACGTCGTGACCCCCGCCGACGCCGCGCTCGCGCCCGACGATGTCCCCGCGCCGGAGCGCTTCTCGTACGTCCCCATGGGCTGTACGCACCGGGTCAGCGCCCCGGTGGGGTCGACCAGCAACTTCCGCGACGACCGCAGCACCTTCGGCGCGGCGCCTGATCCCCACGACGTGCACGTCAACTGGCCCGCCGACCCGTCGAGCACCATCGCCTTCCTGTGGCGCACCGACCCGGGTACCCGCGCGACCGTGGTGCAGTACGGGCTGAGCCCCACGGCCCTCGACCAGACCGCGGTCGGAAGCGTCGGCACCGCGGGCCTCATGGGCAACCAGGTGACCGCCCACGAGGTGCACGTCTGCGGCCTCAGGCCGGACACCACCTACCACTACCGGGTGGGCGGCGAAGGGCACTGGAGCGCCGTGCAGCGCTTCAAGACGGGCCCCGCGCCCGGGCGCACGGACTACGACGTGCGCTTCGTCGTGGCGGGTGACTCGCGCGACGACGTCAGCCGCTGGCGCCAGCTCCAGGAGCGGGCGATGGGCGGAATGAACCCGCCGGACTTCGAGATCTTCACCGGAGACGCGGTGCTGGTGGGCTTCCTCCAGGGCCAGTGGCAGAGCTGGTTCGAGGGAGCTCGTAGCGCGATGTCGACGGTTCCCTTCGTGATGGTTCATGGCAACCACGAGGGGCTGTCGGTCAACTACCTGATGCAGTTCGCGCAGCCGCAGTCGGGCGTCTCCTCCCAGGACGAGCTCTATTTCTCTCTCGACTACGGTCCGGTGCACCTCGTGGTGCTCAATGACACCCCGCTTCGCAGCGACTACGAGGGCGACGTGCTCGGGACGCAGCTCGCGTGGCTGCGGGCCGACCTCGCGAGGGCGAGGGCCAACCGGGCGCGCGTGCCGTTCATCATCGCGACGCACCACAAGCCGGCCTTCGCCTCGTCGTCGCACTCCGACGAGATCGACACGCAGGCCGTCCGCCGCGGCTGGGCGCCCGTGTACGACGAGTTCGGCGTCGACCTGGTGCTCAACGGACACGAGCACGACTTCGAGCTCAGCAAGGAGGTCGACGGACAGGGCCGGGAGGTCAGCGGCCGCCGCGGCACCCGCTACGTCGTCACCGGGGGAGCGGGCGCCTCGCTCACCACCCTGGGAGCCGGCGCACTGCAGCCCTGGGGCGCCCACTTCGAGAGCGCGCACCACATCGTCGAGGTGCACGCCACCATGACCCGGCTCGAGCTGACGCCCCGCCGCCTCGACGGCACCGTCATCGAGGCAGGCCGGATCTCGCTCACGCCTCGCGCGCCCTGATCGGGGCATGGCTCATACTGATTCGTTGTCAGTATTGCCGCGTCGCTTCAGTCGATTGTTCAATGAGCAAGCCGCGTGTTTGACGCTACGGGTTCGCGCGAAACAGTTCAGGGGTGGTGCAAGCCTCCTGTTTGACGCTGGGGTGAGCGTCAACGCGCGAACCCCAGCGTCAAACACGCGGCTTGCACCCCCTGACCCGTCTCGTGGGAGCGGTCGCACCGGGCTGGCGTAGGCGCTCGCCCCGTCGCTCCGCGACGGTGAGGCGCGCCGGGCTGGCGTGGTCGATGGGCTGAAACGCGCCAGTGCCATCGACGCCCATGGGAGCCGCGCCGGCGCTCACTCCCTCGCAGCCACCGGGTGCAGTCCCCCGCGGACGCCTTCGTACACCGCGCGCATCCGCGCCAGGTCGGCCGGGCGCGTCGCCGCCAGGTTGGTGCGCTCTCCCGGGTCTTCGGTGAGGTGATAGAGCTCGAAGCGACCGACGCCCCGCTCCAGCAGCTTCCAGCCGTCCTCGATGACCCCACGGCGCAGGCTGTTGTACGGCCCTTCCGGTAGCTCCAGGTAGATCGGCCGCGCGGCCGCCGCCTCGCCGCGGAGGTCGCCCAGCAGGCTCTCTCCCGACATGGCGTCGGGTGTCCCCTCGGCCGGGCGCTCCAGTCCCAAGAGACCCAGCAGCGTCGGCGCCAGGTCGATCTGGCTGCGGGCCACGTCCACCCGCCTCGGCGCCATCCCTGGCACGTAGACGATCAGCGGGACCCTCACCAGCTCCTCCCACAGCTCCACCCCGTGCCAGGACATCCCGTGCTCGGCGAAGGCCTCGCCGTGGTCGGCCGTCACCACCACGGCGGTGTGCTGCGCGACGTCCCCGGGAAGGGCAGCCAGCGCATCGAGCAGCCGGCCCACCTGCGCGTCGGTGAACATCACCTCTCGAAAGTACTTCGCCCGCTCCCCCCGGCCGAAGAGGGGGAGCTCGGGGTGATCGACGTATTGCTTGTGGGGATCGAAGAAGTGCGCCCAGAGCATGAAGCGCCCACCGGCGCGAGCGCCCTCTTGCAACAAGGCAATGGCCCGGTCGGCCACGCGGTGGTCCGCCGAGCGGGTCTCCTGCTCGCCGGAGGGCTGGGCGGACATGTCCCAGGTGTCGATGCCCTGGGTCAGCCCGAAGCGGGGCTCGAAGTAGAAGTGAGAGGCCGCTCCCGCGGTGCGAAAGCCCGCCTGCTTCAAGCGCTCTGCCAGGAAGACGTTGCCCGAAAGATATCGGGTGAAGTGCTGCGCGTCCCGAGGGCACTCGGTGGGATATCGCCCGGTCATCAGCGGGCCGATCGCCCGACCCGTATAGGAGCTGATGGCATAGGCGTGATCGAAGACCACCGAGCGCGCCGCGAGCTCGTCGAGGCGGGGGGAGATGGGGTGGGGGTTGCCCGCGTAGTGGAGGTCCCAGCGGAGGGTGTCCACGGTGACCAGCAGCAGGTTGTCGATGCGAGGCAGCGCCGGAGCCGAGGGCGAGGGAGGGGCCTCCGCGCGTCGTGGCCTGGGGCGAGGCGCCACCGCGTCGGAGCCCGAGCAGTCCTCGTCGATGCGGTTGCCGGGGAGGTCGGTCGCTCCGGGGTTGATGGAGGCGCTGCGGTCGTCGCAGTCGCCGCCGCCGAAGCGCCGGGCGAAGCCGTCGCGGTCGGCGTCGGTGCGCTTGCGGAGCAGCCGGAGCACCGCGCGGGGGAGCGTCGGTCGGGCGTCGATGTCCACCGCCACGGGGCTGCGCTCGAAGCGGGTGGCGTCGAAGCCCAGCGCCGCAGCGCCCAGCACCACCGCGAGCGCGAAGCCGGGGAGGGCGAAGCGCCGCAGCGGGAGCGTGAGCGCGAGGGAGAGCGCCCCGATGGCGCCGAGCTGGAGCACCGGGGTCAGGTCGAGCTCGGGCTTCTTCAAGACGCCGAAGCCCGAGAGGAGGAAGGCGGCGCGGGTGAAGGTTCCGTCGGGGTTGCCCCAGTAGACGCCGTGGGCGGCGGTGGCGAGGGCGAGGGCGAGACCGGCCGCGGCGGAGGCGCCCAGCACCGTCGGGAGCGGTCGCTGTGCGGGGACGCGAGGGGCCACGAAGCGCGCCGCGAGGGCGAGGAGGGAGAGCGTCGCGAGGGTGAGCAGCAGCAGCGCGAAGGACTGCGCGAAGGCCGCGAGCCCGACGTGGTGGTAGGCGGTGAGGAAGTGCCGCCCGGCGAGCGAGACCAGGGCCATCCAGAGCACGGCGGTCACGGGAGCGAGCAGCAGCAGCGAGGCGACGATCGGGAGGCGCGGGGCGACGCGGGCGCGCAGCCGGTCGAGCACGGCGGGAGAGGCGAGCAGCGCCAGCGGGACCAGCGCGGCACCCACCGCGAGCCCGGGGATCACCAGCAGGCCGGCGAGGCGGAGACCGAGGTCGAGGTGCTGCCCCGGGGGGGCTTTTACCGCGGAGAGTAAACCGACCGCGAGGCCCGCGAGCGGACCGGCGGCGAGGGGGACCAGGGCACGATGGAGCGCGCTGCGCATGGGGGGGGAGCGCTCAGCGGCCGGTGAAGACGGCGGGGCGCTTCTGGAAGAAGGCCGTGATGCCTTCGATGCAGTCCTGCGAGCGGAGGCACCCGGTCTGCGCGGCGCCCTCGTCGCGGAAGGCCTGGTCGAAGCTCTTGGAGAGGCCGGAGCGCACCAGGCGCTTGATGTGCCCGATGGCCAGCGGAGGGCCGTTGACCAGCTTGTCGGCCATGGCGGTGACCGCGGCGTCGAGCTCGTCGGGGGCGACCACCTTCGCGACCAGGCCGAAGTGCAGGGCCGCCGCGGCGTCGAGCTTCTCTCCGAGGAGCGTGAGCTCGAGGGCCTTGGAGAGGCCGATGAGGTGGGGGAGCATCCAGGTTCCGCCGCCGTCGGGGATGAGGCCGATGCGGACGAAGCCCTCCTGGAAGTAGGCGCGGGAGGTGGCCACGCGGAGGTCGCACGCCAGCGCGAGGTCGCAGCCGAAGCCGTAGGCCGCGCCGTCGACCGCGGCGATGGTGGGCAGCGGCGACGAGACGATGGCGCGCACGAGGTCCTGGAAGTGGGCGAGGTGGGTCTCGACGCTGGCGATGAGCTCGGGGCCCTGGGCGATGGCGTAGCGAAGGTCGGCGCCGGAGCAGAAGGCCCCGCTGCGCCCGACGATCACGATGGCGCGAGCGCCCGCGGGGACGGCTCCGTCGACGCCCGCCCGCAGCGCGCCGAGCACCTCGGGGTCGAGGGCGTTGCGGCAATCGGGGCGGTCGAGGGTGATCCACCGGGCGCCGCCGCGGTCTTCGACGCTGACTCCTGACATCTCTACGGTTCTCCTTTGGGCTCTTCGGGGGTGCCGTCCGCGAAGGTGTGACGGGAGGTGGGGCTGAAGTCCGGCATCGTGCGAGGCCCCGCCACGGGTGGTGGTGGTGGTGGTGGTGGTGGCGGTAGGAAATCTCCGTCGGGGCCATCGACCGGGGTGAGCTCGACGGTGTGCACCACGCCCTCGGGCGCGGGCATCGCCGTGTAGAAGCGCGTGGTGCGGTAGTAGTCCACCGCCTCGCCGACCAGCACCCGCAGCACCGAGGCGACCGGGATCGCCGCGAGCAGCCCGATGAAGCCCGCCACCTTGCCGCCCGCGAGCAGCGCGAGGATGACCCACACCGGGGAGAGCCCGATGGATCCGCCGACGATGCGCGGGGTGACGAAGGTGATGTCGACGAGGTGCACGAAGACCATGTAGCCGATGACCGCGAGGCAGGCGCCGGTGCCGCCGTCGAGGAGCGCCAGCAGCGCCGACACGATGAGCGCGATGAAGAAGCCGACGTAGGGGACCACCGTGAGGATGCCCGCCAGGATGCCGATGCCCGCGCCCGCGGGGACCTTCAGCGCGGTGAGACCGACGGCGAAGAGGGTTCCGAGGATGAGCATCGCGAGGGCCTGGCCGCGGACGTAGCGGCCGAGCGCGGCGTTGACCTTGGTGGCGATGCGGGCGAAGTCGTCGGCGGCGCGGCGCGGCACGAGCTCGGACACCCCGTCGAGCAGCCGGTGGTAGTCGAGCAGCAGGTAGAAGGCCATCGCCGCGACGATGACCGACTCGAGCACCTTCTCGATGATGGAGATCGAGACGTCGGCGGCGGACTGCACCATGCCGAGGCTGCGCCGGGCGATCTCGTCGGTGCGCACGCCGGCCTGGGCGAGCCACGCCTCCGCGGTGACCGGGATGCGCACCCGGTAGCGCTGGCGGAGCGAGACCAGGAGGTTGTTGGCCCAGGGGATCCAGTCGTCGCGGAGCTTGCGCGGCAGCGAGGTGAGCAGGTCGGTGAGCTGGCGCACGATGTCGGGCACCACGAACCAGATGGTCAGCGTGAAGACCACGCCGATGACCGTGAGCACCAGCACGATGGCGAGGGGCCGGGGGACGCGCAGCCGCTCGAGGCGCATCACCAGCGGGTCGAGCAGGTAGGCCACCGCGAAGGAGGCCCCGAGCAGGCTGAGCAGGTCGCGGAAGTACCAGGCGAGGAAGAGCGCGACGGCGACGACGAGCCAGGGGAGAAGCGCCCGTCGAGGCGCGGTGGGGGCCACGAGGCGCAGCGGCCGCGGAGAACGAGGAGCGATGGGGTCAGTCACGGGCGAGGGAGGCGCACTCTCGCACAACGACCCCGACAATCAACGCGGCGCCGCGATACGCGCAGGGGACTTGCGCGGGAGCGAGGCACTGTGCGAGTGTTCAGTGGTCCGCCGCGGCGCATCGCGGAGGACGCTCACGAGGAGGTGCGGCGATGGAAGCAGGCGCGACGGTGGTGACGCGACAACTCGACGGGGTGCTGCTGGTGTTCTCGCGCTTCGAGGGCATGTGGATGATCGACTGCGAGAGCGAGCCGGCCAACGACGACGGCCCGTGGTGCGAGGGCGCGACGGCGGTGGCGCGCGACGACGTGGCGACGCTCGACGACGTGGGCCGGCGGGCCTTCCATGCGCGGCAGTTGCGCAAGCTGGGCCTCGCCTCGCGGGGCTCCGGGGCGCGCGTGCTCTGGTCGATGATCGCGGACTTCGACAGCTTCGCTCCGTAGCCCGTAGAAGGGGGGGCGCCGCGCATCCACTGGTTGCGCTGAGGGCATGGGAGGGAGTAGAGCCAGCGCCGAAAGACGGGCGCGCAAGCGGGGCGTCCGTGTGAGGGATGCACGCCATGTCGATGAAGCGCACGAAGAAGGCCTCTGGTTCTGCCCGTGGGGGAGCTTCGGATGGCTCGCTCGGGTTCAATCCTCCCAGCACCGAGGTGCCGACCTGGGACACCGCCGTCGGCGCGCTCGAGTCGGAGACCTTCACCACCTACGCGCCCGCGCAGACCTACAAGCGCGACACCCTGCTCGACCACGCGAAATTCGGCCGCGGCAAGGTGCTCGCGGTCGATGGGGGCCGCATCGAGGTGCTCTTCAGCGACGGCGTGAAGAAGCTGGCTCACGGAGTCTCTTGAGTTCTTAGGAAGAGTCGTGCTAGGTAGCTTTTCCGCTCGGGACCAACGAGCTCTGGAGGCGTGGCCGAGTGGCCGATGGCAGCGGCTTGCTAAGCCGTCGATGGGGAAACTCATCCGTAGGTTCGAATCCTACCGCCTCCGCAACAACACCCCTGGAGGGTGTCGCCCATGACCGGGGGGTTCACCTCCCGGCTTCAGCGGTGGCGTGGATGGCCCCTGGTCGGGGGCGTCGCCACGCTGCTGCTCTCGCTGTGGTTCGCGACCTCGGCGATCCTCGTGCTGCTGTGGCGCTCGTCGCAGCAGCTCAACGTGTCGCGCATCCCGTGGGATGTGTGGTCGTACGTCCAGGCGCTGATCTTCGGCGTGGTGGGCGTCGCGGCGCTGCGTCGTCGCCCTCGCGCCCAGCCCTGGGTGCTGGGCGGCGGCGCGATCACGATGATGCTCTCGGCCCTCGCGATGCGCACCAACCGCTGGGACGCGGTGGGCGTCGCCCTCGGGCTGGTGATGCTCCTCGCCGGCCTCTGCTGGAAGGTCGACGACTGAGGGGGCCCTTCGCTGCGGGCGATCCCGTGCTAGGCACCCTCGGGTGTCTCTCCGCGCCTCGCTCCCTGTCTCCCGTCGGGCCCTCTTCGCGGCCGCTGCGCTGATCACGGCCTGCTCCCCCGAGCGCCCCACGACACAGTCCTGGCGCCCGGACCTCCGCCTCCCCACCATCACCTGGACCCACGGCAACGATCCTCGGCTCCGCGTCGAGGGCCGCTCCCGCCGCACCTCCGAGGGGCCGGAGTTCGCGTGGCCTGCGTCGACGGTGCACCTGCGCTTCCGAGGGCGGACGCTCGACCTTCGTATGCGAGACACGCTGCTCGACGACCGCATCCGAGACCACGACCTCGTCGGGGTGTTCATCGACGGGGTGCTGGTGCGACGGCTCGGGCTTCGAGAGGGCGACGGGGAGTATCGCGTGGCCATGCGGCTGCCCGATCGTGAGCACGTCGTGTCGCTGGTGAAGCTCACCGAGCCCGAGGCCGGGGCGATCACCCTCCTGGGCGTCGGAGCCGACGGGCCGCTGGAGGCCGCCGCTCCGCCGAGGCCCCATCGAATCCTGGCGATCGGCGACTCGATCACCGCGGGCTACGGGGTCGCCGGCCCGACGGGGTGCCACTACAGCGCGGAGTTCGCGGACGCGTCGAGGGCCTGGGCGACGCGCGCCGCGCAGCTCGTCGACGCCGAGGTCCACGTGGTGGCGTGGTCGGGCCGAGGGGTCATCTGGAACAACAGCACCGAGGCCGACGAGATGATGCCCGCGCTGATGGAGCGCACCCTCCCCGGGGACCGCGGCTCCACCTGGGACTGGCGAGCCTTCGTGCCGGAGGCCGTGGTGGTGAACCTCGGCACCAACGACGTGTCGCGGCCGGAGTTCGACTCCGCGACCTTCGAGCGAGGCTACGGGGCGATCCTCGACCGGCTGCGCTCGCTCTACCCCCGCACCCGCCTCGTGGTGGCGCTGGGGCCGCTCATCGCCGACGACGATCCGCGGCCGGGGACCGGGAGGCTCACCCGGATGCGCTCCTCGCTGCAGGGCCTCGTCAGCGCCCGCCAGCAGCAGGGGGACGGCAACATCCGCTTCCTGGAGCTGTACTCGGGTGACCCCGCCGTGGAGGGCTACGGCTGCGACCAGCACCCCAGCGCGCTCACCCACGCCCGGCTCGCGGGCGTCCTCGCCGAGGCCCTCTCGGATATCGCCAGGGCGCCCACCCCCTCGGTCGCGTCGCGCGGCGCCTTCGAGTAGTACCAGTCGCTTCGACTGAAAGCTCCTCCATGGGCCCCCGACCAAGCACCCCACTCCTCTCGCTTCTCGCGCTCGCGGCCTGCGCCCCGGAGCTCAAGCCCGGAACCGATCGCGCCGACGCCTCCGCGAGGCTCGATGTCACGGGCGCCGACACGGGCCGCGACGTGCCCGCCGCCGACCTCCCTCGCGACGCGGTGGTTCCGGTCGATGCGCCCCGGACGGTGACGTCGCAGACCTCGTGCCCCGAGCCGAGCGAGGTCGGCTGCGGCCTGGTGGAGATCGCCGGCGGCACCTTCACCATGGGCGTCGCCGACGCCCTGAGCGCCGTCGAGGGGTCGCCCGAGCAGCCGAGGATCACCGTCGGGCCCTACGCCATCGACGCGCACGAGGTGACGCTCTCGCGCTTCCGTCGCTTCTGGGCCGTGGCCAAGGGGCTGCCCAGGGTGCGCACGGTGGCCTACCCGGGCGGCGCGGTGAACCTCGCCGAGGGGGTGCAGGAGCCCGACTCGACCACCCTCGAGGCGGCCTGCAACTGGACCCTGTCGCCCGGCGCGCGCGAGCAGCACCCGGTCAACTGCATCAACTGGTACACCGCGCAGGCCTTCTGCGTGTGGGACGGGGGGCGCCTCCCGACGGACGCCGAGTGGGAGTTCGCCGCGCGCGGTCGAGAGGTGGGAGGGCTGCGCGCCGGGAGGCTCTACCCCTGGGGCAACGAGGACCCGCTCCCCACCTGCGACCGCGCCCGCTGGAACCAGTCGGCCTGCCCGAACGAGGACGGCGCCCGCACCCGCCGGGTGGGCAGCTACGCCCCGTCGCCCGACCTCCCCGGCGCCCGCATCTGGGACCTCTCCGGGAACATCTACGAGTGGACCGCGGACAACCTCGTCCCCTACGAAGGCCCCGACCGCCGCGGCTGCTGGGGCGCCCTGCCGGGCGGCCGGGTCAACCCGGTCTGCAACGTCGAGGAGCGCGGGGCCCGCACCATCCGCGGCGGGTCGTGGTTCTTCACCACCCTCGGCGTGATGCGCTCGGCGTCGCGCTTCGGGGCCGAGATGGGCGGCTCGCTCCCGCTCTATGGCATCGGGCTGCGCTGCGCCCGCACCCGCTGAGCCGCCTCTTCGAAGCACCGGCCGATTCGTCGTATACACACCGCCGCTCCGATGTCGCTCCCGTCGTCAACGCCCGAAGCCACGCTCGCGCCGGACACCCGCTTCGGGCGCTACCGCGTGGTGCGCTGCATCGGCGTCGGCGGCATGGGCGCCGTCTACGAGGCCGTGCACGACGACCTGGAGAAGCGCGTCGCCCTCAAGACCCTGCACCCCTCCATGGCCCGGGAGCCCGAGGCGCGCGCGAGGTTCTTGCGGGAGGGCCGGGCGGCGTCGCGCATCCGACACCCCAACGTCGTCGAGGTCTTCGACGTCGGACAGCACGACGACACCCTCTTCCTCGTGATGGAACACCTCGCGGGAGAAGACCTCGCGGCGCTCATCGCGCGGGAAGGTCCGCTCTCCGTCGAGCGCCTCGTCGACCTGATGCTCCCGGTCATCGCCGCCGTCGCGACCGCCCACGAGGAGGGCGTCGTGCACCGCGACCTCAAGCCCGAGAACATCTTCCTCGCGCAGACCCGCAACGGCGCCGTCCAGCCCAAGGTGCTCGACTTCGGCATCTCCAAGGTCACCGGCGCCCCCAACGCGCCGCGCATCACCGGCGCCTCCTCCATGATCGGCACGCCCCTCTACATGAGCCCCGAGCAGGCCCAGGGCGCCGCCGTCGATGGACGCTCGGACCAGTATGCGATCGGGGTGATCCTCTACGAGTGCGCCACCGGCCGGGTGCCCTTCAACGCCCCGGAGCTCTATCCCCTGCTGCACGCCATCGTGCTCGGCCAGCACGCCTCCCCCCGCTCGCTGCGCCCCGAGCTCCCGGCTGACTTCGAGGCCGTCATCGAGCGCGCCATGGCCCGCGACGCCGACCGCCGCTACGAGTCCCTCCACACCCTCGGCCGCGCCCTGCTCCCCTTCGCCAGCCGCACCAACCGCGGCCTCTGGAGGGAGGTCTTCGGCGCCGCCCCGACCCCGCTGCAACAGCCCGCCTTCGTCGCTCCTCCGACCCCGGTGGTGGCGCGCCCCGCCTCCACGCTGCTGCCCAGGGTGCGCGAGGTCTGCGAGGTCACCACCACCCTGCGAAAGACCTCCAGGGTGCCCGCCATCACCATGGGCGTGCTCGCCGCCGGGCTCGTCGCCGCCGCCGCGCTGCTGCCCTCGCGCTCTCCCGCGCCTGGATCGAGCGACAGCCCCACCGTCGCCGCCCCCGCGGTGGCGCTCGCTCCCGCGCCCGCCCCGGTGGTGGCGTTGCCCGCCCCGGTGGTGCCCGCTCCGGCGGTGGCCGCTCCGGCGGTGATCGCGCCAACGGTGGCTGCTCCTGCGCCCGCGCCCGCCGTGCGTCCGAGGGCCGTGACCGCCGTGAGGGCCCGCGTGGCGGCCCGCGCCGACGCCGGAGCCCCGGCGCCCTTCCGGCTGTGCGGTGGGGTTCCGTGCCCGTGAGGCGGTGGGGCGTCGCGCTGGCGATGGCCGGGCTGCTCGTGACGCCCGCGCTCTCGGCGCAGACCACGGGCGATCGAGCGCTCATCGAGCAGGGCCGCACGCTGCGTAGGGCGGGGCGCAACGCCGCGGCGCTCGAGGCCTTCCGCGAGGCCTACGCGCTGAGCCCGACGCCGGAGGCCGCCGGGCAGATCGGCTTCGCCGAGCACGCGCTCGAGCACTGGGAGCCGGCGTCGCGCTTCCTCCGGATGGCCCTCGGCGCGGCGAGCGATCGCTGGGTGGTCGCTCAGCGCAGGGCGCTGGAGTTCTCGCTCCAGGAGGTCGAGCGCCACCTGGGGTCGCTGCGTGTCGAGACCGCCACGGCGGGCGCCACGATCTCCCTCGACGGCCGCGCCGCGGGGGTGCTCCCCATGTCCGAGGCGGTGCGCGTCGCCGAGGGCCGGGTGACCGTCGAGGTGCGCGCCCCCGGGCACCGGGCCGACCGCCGCGAGGTGACCATCGCCGCCGGAGAGACCGTGCGGCTCGTGGTGCAGCTCGCTCCGTTGGAGGACGCTCGCGCGGCGGCGGCGGAGGCTGCGGTCGAGGTGCGCCCCGTGGGGCCGACGCGGGTGGTGCCGAGGGACGCGCCGCCCAGGGAGCTGCCCCCCAGCTCGGGTGGCGTCACCCGCGCGCTGGGCTGGGTCTCGCTCGGCGTCGCGGCGCTGTCGCTCGGCGGGGGAGTGATCGCGATGGTGCTGCGCGACGGCGCGGCCGAGCGATGGAACGACGACGACCGCTGCCTCACCGGGCCGCGCACCCGGGAGCAGAACTGCAGCGACGACCGGGTGATGGTGTCGACCGCGCACGACCTGATGGTCGGAGGGTACGTCGCGGGAGGCGTGCTCGCGGTCGGGGCGATGGTGCTCTTCCTGGCGGCGCCGTCGTCGCAGGAGCGCGCCGCAGCCCCCAGGGTGAGCTTCGGCATCGGCCCCGGGAGCGTCTCGCTGGGCGGGCGGTTCTGATCAGTCGCGAGGCGTGCCGGCGTCGGGGTAGCCGCCGTCCGGGCACACCCGGAAGACCTCGTCCTCGGCGCAGTAGTTCAGCACGCAGAGCCTGACCCGCCCGCAGGAGGCGCCGGCGTTGCAGTCCTCGTCGCGAGCGCACCGGACGCCCCCGTCACGCACGGCCTCCGGGGCAGACACGCACGCCGAGAGGGTCAGCGCCAGGAGCAGGAACCATCGTCGAGCCATCGTCGCGGAAGGTATCACCACTGCCACGAAGCCGCCGGGTTCAGCGCCCCGAGAGGCCCGCCTCCGCGTCCGACGGGCTCGCGTCCGCGTCCGTGGAGCTCACATCCTCGACGCAGCGACCGCCGTCGCCGCCGTCGCCCGTCGCGTCGCACTCCGCGCTCGCGTCCTGCGCCGGGGCCGCGTCGCTGAAGGAGCCCGCGTCGAAGGCTCCGCCCGCGTCGGGCGTCGTGGCGCCAGGGATGTCGGCCCCCGCGCTCGCGTCGAAGCTCGGCGGCGCGGTGTCCGTCACGGCCCCGAGGTCTGTCGGAGGGGGCGTGCTGCTGTCGCTCGGCCTGCCCAGGTCGCGGGACACCGAGGCGTCGGTCGCCCGGTTGGAGGAGTCGGTCTCGTCGCCCTCCAGGGGGATCATCGGCCGCGGCGTGAACACGCAGCCCGCCAGCACCGAGCCGATCACCACCCAGCGAGCGCCGATCATCGCCCAGGCCCCGTCTGCCCCGCGGTGGGGCCGCCGTCACAGGAGGCGTCCGCCGCCCCGTCGCTCGCGTCGCAGGACCCGTCGGGCACGTCCCCCGCTCCGCCGTCACGGGGCGAGGCCGTCGGATCGCACGGCGCCCCGTCGCGGTCGACGTAGCCGGAGTCCCCGGCGTCGCTCTCCCGACGGCAGTTCGAGTCCTCGGGCGAGGGCGCGTCCGAGGCCGAGGGCGCGTCCGAGGCCGCCGCGTCGCCGAAGAAGGTCGCCCCGGCGTCGGCGAAGGGAGTGCCCGTCAGCGCGGAGTCGCTCGTGGCAGCGAGCCCGCCCGCGTCGTCGGCGTAGGGGATCATCGGCCGGGGCGTGAACACGCACCCCGACCCGAGGACCATCACCACCACCCACGACAGGCGCTTCGTCACCGACCTCACCCCTCCGTCCGGTGCACGGCACGAGCCACGGTCGCCGCGGCGCGGAGCCGATGCCCCGCCCACGACAGCCACGCCCCGTCGGTGATTCCTCTCCATGCCGCGGCGGCACAGTACGGCACAGGACGATCACTCGTCCAGGAGGCCGTACTCCTTCAAGCGCCGGTAGAGCGTGCGCCGGGGCATGCCCAGCACCACCGCCGCGCGGACCTTGTTCCAGTTGACCTGCTCCAGGGCGTCGACGATGCGCTGGCGCTCGCTGGCCTTACGCACCGCTGTAAACGCCCCGCCCACCGCGGGCCCCGCCGTCACGGTCGTCGTCACCGCCGGCGACACCAGCGGCGTCGCGCGGGGGAGCGCCAGCGCGTCGGCCTCGATCACCGGCCCGTCGGCCAGCACCGAGGCGCTCTCCAGCACGTGCCGAAGCTGCCTCACGTTGCCGGGCCAGTCGGCCCCCAGCAGCCGGGTCATGGCCTCGCGGGAGAGGCGCTTGCGGGGGGTGCCCTGGGCCTCGGCGAAGGTCGCGAGGAAGTGCGCCGCGAGGGCGGGGATGTCCTCCAGCCGCTCCCTCAAGGGGGGCACCCGGAGCGTCACCACCGAGAGGCGGTAGAAGAGGTCTTCGCGGATGCGGCCCTCGCGGGTGAGCTCGGTGAGCGGGCGCTGCGACGCGGCGATCACCCGGGCGTCGACGGGCTCGTCCTGCTCGCCTCCCACCGGGCGCACCCGGCGGTCTTGAAGCACCCGCAGCAGCTCGACCTGCATCCTCGGGGACATCTCCCCCACCTCGTCGAGCAGGAGCGTGCCCCCGTTGGCGCTGGCGATGAGCCCCTTGCGGTCGCGGTCGGCGCCGGTGAAGGCCCCGCGCACGTGGCCGAAGAGCTCGCTCTCCAGCAGCGACTCGGGGATCGCCCCGCAGTGCACCACCACGAAGGGCCCCCGCCCCCTCGCGCCGGAGTGGTGTATCGCCCTCGCCACCAGCTCCTTGCCGGTGCCCGACTCCCCTTCGATCACCACCGGAACATCCGCGTCGCGCACCCGCTCGACCAGCGCGAAGAGGCGGCGCATCGACTCGGTTCCTGCGATGACGCCCGCCGGGGCGAAGCGGCGGCTGAGCGCGTCCTGCGCCCTCACCAGCGAGGTGCGCGTGGCCTGCAGCTCGTGGTCGCGAGACTCCAGCAGCGACTCCAGCGTGCGCCGCGCCGCCTCCAGCTCTCCGGTGCGGGCCTCCAGCTCCTCGACCAGGCGCTGGTGCTCCACCGCGATGGCCGCCTGCTCGGCGAAGGCCATCATCAGCGACACGTCCGAGGCCGCCCAGGCCACCTTGCGCCGCCGGCTCTCCACCAGCAGCACCCCCACCACCCGGCCACGGAAGCGCATCGGCACCCCCGCCACCGCGGTCACCCCGAGCTCGTGCACCGACCTGAACTCCGCGAAGCGACGGTCGCCCTTCGCGTCGAGGGTCACCACCGGCTCGCCGTCGATCCACACCGTGTCGGCGATGGAGCGGGACACCACGTCGTCCGGGCCGTCGCCCTGCCGAGGTCCCACCCTGGCGCGCAGCACCAGCGCCCCGTCGCCCGCCAGAAGCAGCGCGCCCCGCTCGGCGTTGGTGAGCTCCACCGCGCTGCGCACCGCCTGGTCGAGCACCCGCTCCAGGCCGTTCTCCTCGCCCAGCCGTCGCGACAGGTCGAGCAGCAGCAGCAGCCGCTCGTCGTTGGCCATCAGCGTGGGGCCGCCCACCGTGGCGCCTCTCGCCCCCGCCATGCCCATGGCCGTCGCGCGCTTCATCACCTGCGGGTCGAGCACGATCTCCGACGCCCCAGGGCTCACCCCCGGCGTGTTGAGCGAGGCCCGGAGCGAGGCCCGCCTCGCCACGCCCCAGAAGGCCCCACGCAGGTCGGGCGGCAGCAGCATCGCCTTCTCCTCCAGCACCTCCAGCGCCCGCTCCCGGTCGCGGCGCGCGTGGAGGTCGGCGCCCGTCGCCGAGAGCGCCTGTGCCCTCACCGCCAGCGCCTGGGAGAGCACCTCCCAGTCGCGCTGCGCCTCGGCCTCGGTGATCGCCGCCGAGGCCCTCGCCATCGCCTCTCTCGCCCCTCCGACCGCCAGCAGGCACCGCGCCTCGAGCAGCGCCGCCCGGCACGCCCGAAGCCCGAGCTCGCCGTGCCTCGCCGCGCGGGAGAGGGCCTCTCGCGCCCGCTCCACGTCTCCGCTCACGCCCCGGTCGAGCAGCGCCTCCGCCGCGTCGAGGGCCGCGTCGGCCGCGTCGTCGGCCTGGCCCATCGCCTCGAAGCGGGACTCCGCCTCGGCCACCAGGGCGAGCCCCGCGTCCACCTCGCCGCCGCGCGCCCGGGTCACCCCCAGCATCAGCGTCGCGGCCGCCGCCAGCTCGTGGGCCTGCGTCTCCCGGGCGAGGGAGAGCACCACGTCGAGCTCCGCCCGGGCGCGGTCGAGGCTCCCGATGCGGATGAGCTGGCTCGCCATGTTGAGCCTCGCGTTGATCACCGCAGGGCGCAGCCCCGAGCGCTGGGCCAGCCGAAGCGCCGCCTGGTCGTTCTCCAGCGAGGCGCCCAGATCCCCGAGGCGCTGCGCCACCTGGCCCACGTTGATGCGGGCCGTCACCATCGCCCTCAGGTCGCCCGCCGCGCGCGCCCGGTCGAGCGAGCGCTCGTGAAGCGCCCTCGCTCCCTCCAGGTCGCCCTCCCGCTCCCTCGCGATGGCCAGGTAGGCCAGCAGCGTCGCCTCCTCGCGGGGCAGCGCCAGCGTCGCGTAGTCCTCGCGGGCCTCCTCCAGCCAGGCGGATCCTCTCGGCGCGTCGCCCGCCAGCACCAGCGCGAGGCCCCCCAGGGAGCGAGCCCCGGCCCTCACCCGCGGGCTCCGCGCGCCCGCCATCGCCGCCTCGCAGCGGCCCACCGCGGTCGCGTAGTCGCCCCTCGCCACGCTCACCCTCGCGGCCTCGGTCAGCGCCTCGGCGGCCAGGTCCGGGAGCTCCTCCGCGGCCGTCGCGTGGGCCCGGGTGAGCCACGCCTCCGCGCCGTCGAGGTCGCCCGCGAGGCGCCTCAGCCGGCCGTAGAGCAGCGTCGCCTTGGTGCCCGCCGCGTCGCTGCGGGAGGACACCTCCAGCGCCATCGCCTCGGCCCTGGGCATCAGCCCCGCCTCGTGCAGCAGCTCGGCCTCCTCGTAGCGGGCCTCCGCGTCCGTTCGCCCGGGGTCGGCCTCCCTCAGCGCCTCGAGCAGCGTCACCGCCGCCATCGGCAGCCCCGCCCTCCGCAGCGCCGTCACCGCGTCTGGCGCCAGGGCCCTCGAGCGCTCGACCTCGCCCGCCCTCAGCCACGCCGTCGCCCTCAGGGTCACTGGCGCCCGCTGCGCCTCCAGGGCCTCGGCCACCCGCCTCGCCACGGAGGCCCAGGGCCCCTCGCCCACGGCCTCTCGCACCGTCGACTCCAGCGCCCCTCGGGCCAGCGTCCAGCGTCCGTCGGCCTCCCGGCCCAGCACCCCCTCGCGCCTCGCCTCGGCCAGCGCGCCGTCGTCCCCCAGCGCCGCGCCCACCCGCTCGGGCGTGGCCTCGCCGCCCAGCATCGCCACCACCGCGACGGCCTCCACCACCCTCGCCGGGAGCGCCGAGAGCCGCCGCGTCGCCGCGTCTCGGGCCCGACCGCTGAACTCCGCGGCCTCCACGTCGGCGGGGGACACCGCCCCGGAGCGGGCCAGCGTCTCCAGCAGCTCGTGCACCGCCAGGGGAAGGCCCCCGGAGCGGCGCCGCACCGCCAGCACCACGGCGGGCTCCACCGCGCCGAGGGTCTGGGCGCAGAGGGCCGCCACCGCGGACTGGTCGAGCGGACCGAGCTCCACCCGGGAGCTCGCCTCCAGCGTGGCGATGGACTCGGCGGTGGTCGCCGCGGCGATCACCAGCAGCGGCTCGTCGGGCTCGCAGGCGTAGGCCACCGAGCGGAGCAGGGCGTGCACCGCGGGGTCGGCCCGGTCGAGGTCGTCGGCGAGGAGGAGCACCGGCGCCGTGCGGGCGGCCTCCCGGAGGGCGGCGGAGAGGTCTTCGGGGGAGTCCGGGGCGAGGGCCCTGCCGGAGAGCACCGCGGCGCCCTCGCGGAGGCGTCGCAGCGGGCCCTCCCCGGGCTCACCCTGGAGCCGGAGGGTCTGCACCCCGCGGAGCTGGGCGCGCCAGGCGATCTCCCGGAGGAGGGTGGTGCGGCCGCTGCCCTCCTCGCCCACGATGGCCACGGCGGCGAGCGATCCGTCGCGGCGGACGAGGCGGCGGGCGACGGCGTCGAGGAGGGTTCCGAGCTCGGGCTCTCGCCCTTCGGGGCGGAGCACCACGCGGTTGGGCATCGAGGCCGGGCGGAGGCTGGGGGAGGATCCGTCGGCGACGTCCCCGAGGGCCGCGAGAAGGTCGTCCATGGTGGCGAAGCGACGACCGGGCTGCTCGGCCGCGCCTCGCTCGGTGAGCGTCCAGAGGGCGCACAGCCCGTCGTCGGAGCCCACCAGGGCAGGGGGAGGGGAGCCCGGAGGGAGGATGGTTCCGCCGGAGAGGACGACGCGCAGGGAGACCGAGAGGGCGTAGACGTCCGCGCGGGGATCGGGGGGCAGCGACTCGCCCGCGAGGAGCATCGCCTGGCGCTCCGGGGGCATGAACCCGAGGGTTCCGCCGCGCACGTGGGAGGCCGCGGCCATGGCCCCGTGGGCGAGGCCGAAGTCGATGAGCACCACGTGGTCGGCCCCCCTGGGGACGATCAGGTTGGCGGGCTTGAGGTCGCCGTGCACCACCCCGAGGCGGTGAAGCTCTCGGAGGGTCTCCGCGGCGGAGAGGAAGAGCCGACGCAGCCGGGGGGCTTCGAGCACCGGGAGGGCCTCGTCGAGGGGGGAGCCGTCGACGAAGGCGCGGGTGAAGAAGGTTCCGCCGGGGTCTTCGGCGTCGGCGCTGGCGAGGCCGAAATCGAAGACCGGCGCCACCGTCGGCAGGTCGAGCTGGGCCAGCACCTGGAACTCGTTGACCAGCCACTGGGAGAGCGTGGCGTGGGCCTGCGCGTTGAGGCGCTTGAGCACCATGAGGGCGTCACCGGCGAGGCGGTCCTCCACGAGGAAGACTCCCCCTCCGCCGCCCTCTCCCACCCGACGAACCAACCGGTACCGATCCGCCAGACGCATATGAGGGCGGGAATCCTACTCTCCCGGGCCCCGAGGCGTCGCCTGCTCGTTGGGCTCCTCCCTCGGCGCGGGGCGCGCCGCCAGGGTGAGCGTCTCGTCGAAGGTCGCCCCGCCGCGGGTCACCCGGAGCGTGACCTCCTGCCCGATCTGCCTTCCCTCCAGGATGTCGCCCAGGTCGGCGAGGGAGCGCACCGCGCGGTTGTCGGCCGCCACGATCACGTCGCCGTTGGGCCCGCCGCGCAGCCCCGCCGCGGCGCCAGGACCGTTGGCGGCGACGCTCGCGATGCGCAGGCCCCCGGTGGCGAAGCGCACCGACGCCCCTGGGGGGATCTCCACCATCACCAGCCCGAGCCACGGTCGGGCGGCCGCGGCGGCGGAGTTGGCGAGGGCCCGAAGCACGGTCGCAGGGACGGCGAACGCGACGTCCGCGCCGGTGATCTCGCTCTCCCGGTCGGGCGGGACGATGAGCCCGACGAGGGTGGCGGTCGCGTGGTGGAAGACCCCGCTGCCGACCGCGCTGTTGGCGGGGATGGGGTCGAGCTCCCAGGCGTCGCGCAGCAGCGCCGCGTTGCCCCCGACGAAGGACCGTCGCCGTCGCAGGAGGCCGCTCGACACCCTCGACCCCGCGATGGGGACCCAGCTCACCTCGTCGCGCGCCCTGCCGTCGCGGTCGCTGATGCGCAGCCCCTCGACCCAGCGCCCCGCGTTGCCCTCGAGCAGCGCCACGCCCCAGGCGGGGTCGGTCGCCACCACCCGCGCCCGGTCGATGCGCCCGTCGGGGTAGACCACGCGCAGGTCGCGGGCCTCTCGCACCGGGACCAGCGCCGTCAGGATGCGCCCGGTGTCCTGGAGCACCACGCCTCGGGCGAGCGAGTCTCGGCCGTCGAGGACGTTCACCGTCACCCGAGGGAGCCGGGCTCGCGCGTTGGGCGGCGTGGCGACCACCCTGGGCTCGGGCGAGGGGTCGACCTGGGCGAGGGCGGGCGTCGCCCCCAGGGAGAGCGCGGCGCAGAGGACGATGAGCGGGAGGGAGCGGGCCATCGGGGGGAGTGTGACCGATATGGGGCTCCAACGAGCGGTGGCGTCAAGCGAAGGAGCGCGTCGGCGCCGGGGGTGGTACGAATGGCTGGAGGGGGGGGGCCTGAGCGCTGTGGTGACCCAACATCCGCGAGGGAACATCATGCGAGTAGCGCCCCCACCCCGCCCGTGTCCGTGATGCCCGACGAGCACCTGACCGACACGCTGCGCCGCGCGGCGAAGGTTGCCGCCCTCGTCGTGATCGCCACGGGCGCCGCGGTGCTGATGGCGTGGGGCGTCCACGGGCCCGCCGAGGGGGGCCCGCTTCACGCGCTCGTGCGCATGAAGTTCAACACGGCGGTGAGCCTCGTGCTGCTGGGCGTCGCGCTCGCGTCGCGGCTCCACGCGGCCGCGGGGTCGGCGCAGGTGCGCGCGGGGTCGGCCTGCGCGCTGCTGGCCGCGGCGCTCGGGGTGGCGAGCCTGCTCGAAGACCTCACCGGGCGCTCGTTGGGCATCGACCAGCTCCTCGTGCGAGATCCGTGGAGCATCGGCGGCGCGCCGGGCCGCCCTGCGCCCGTGACCTCGCTCGGCCTCGGGCTGCTCGGGCTCTCGATCGCCTGGCTCGACGCGCGCGCCCGTCGGCCCGTCGCGCAGTGGCTCGCGGTCGCCGCGCTCCTGCTCTCGACGGCGTCGCTGCTCGGGTACGGCTACGGCGTGCGGCGGTTCTACAGCCTGGGCTCGTTCTCGCCCATCGCGCTGCACACCGCGGTGTCGCTCGGGGTGCTCGCGCTGGGGGTGCTGCTCGCGCGGCCCGAGCAGGGGGTGATGGCGATCGTCACCAGGGACACGGCCTCCGCGGCCGCCGCGCGGAGGCTCGTGCCCGCGCTGGTGCTCGTGCCGGTGGTCTTCGGGTGGGCGTGCCTGCAGGGCATGCGCCGCGGGCTCTACGGCACGGAGTTCGGCGTGGCGCTGCTGATGACCGCGACCATCGTGACGCTGGTCGCGCTCGCGCTGAAGACCGCGCGCACCGCGGCCCTCGCCGAGGCCGAGCGGGGACGGCTCCAGCAGGCCCTCTCGGAGGCGGTGCAGACCCGCCTGGAGCAGCGCGTCCAGTCGCTGAACGTGTCGCTGCGCGAGGCGATCGACAGCGTCGACCAGAAGGCCGCGGCGCAGGTCGGGGAGCGGTTTCGCAAGCTGGTGATGAGCGCCCCGCTGGCCCTCTTCGAGGCCGACGCCAGCGGGCAGAGCGTGTTCGTCAACCCCCGGTGGACGGAGCTCACCGGGCTCACCGGCGCCGACGCCTCGGGCGGCGGGTGGCGCCGCGCGGTGCACGCCGACGACCGGCAGCGCGTGCTCGACGCCTGGCGCGAGACCGTGGAGAAGGGCACGCCCTTCCAGCAGGAGTACCGTCTCATGACCGCGCGCGGCGAGATCGCGTGGGTGCTCGTCAACGCGGTGCCGCTCCCCGAGGCCGGCTACATGGGCACCGTGGTCGACATCACCGACCAGAAGCGCGCCGTCGAGTCGATCGCCCGCTCGGAGGCCAACTTCCGGCTGCTCACCGAGAGCATGCCGGCGGGCGTGGCGGTGCACCGCGGCGACATGATGGTGCACGCCAACCCCACGCTCCTGCGCATGCTCGGCTACGAGCGCCCGGAGGAGCTCGTCGGCCGGCCGCTCTCCGAGGCGGTGGCGCACCCCGACGAGCGCGCGGGGGTGGCCGAGCAGCTCGCCCGCATCGCGCGCGACCGCGAGGAGCTCGCGTGGCCGCCGACGCGCTGCCTGCGACGCGACGGGGCGGAGGTCTACCTGGAGGGGACGAGCGTGCCCTGCGAGTTCGACGGGCAGCCGTCGCACATCTCGGTGGCCTTCGACGTCACCGACCGCCGGCGCGCCGAGCAGCTGCGGGCCTCCTCGGAGGCGATGCTGCGGGCGTCGCTGGTCGAGAAGGAGACGCTGCTCAAGGAGATCCACCACCGGGTGAAGAACAACCTCCAGGTGATCGCCAGCCTCATCAACCTGCAGTCGGGCAAGGCGCCGGAGGGGATGGCGAGGGAGTTCCTCGACGAGCTGCGGGGGCGGGTGCACGCCATCGCGCTGCTCCACGAGCGCCTCTACCGCTCGGGCAACCTGGCCCGCATCGACCTGCGGGACTACGTGCCCGACCTCGTCGCCGACCTGGTGCGCGCGGGCGCCGCCGAGCCCGGCCGGGTGGCCGTCACCACGACCGTCTGCGAGCTCTACCTCGCGATGGACGCCGCGCTGCCCGTCGGGCTCATCGTGCAGGAGCTCGTCTCCAACGCCTTCAAGCACGCCTTCCCCCCGTCGCGCGCCGGCGGCAGGGTGGACGTCGAGGTCGCCCGGCGCGACGGGTTCGTCGAGGTGAGCGTGGCCGACGACGGCGTGGGATTTGCGGCGCCCGTCGACGCCGGGGCGGCCACGACGCTCGGGCTGCAGCTCGTGGGCGACCTCGCCCGGCAGATCGACGGCGAGTTCACGGTGGAGCGCGGCGGAGGGGCGCGCTGCGTGGTGCGGTTTCCAGAGCCGCGGAGCGAGGAGTGACCCCGATGACGGACCGCAAGAGCATCCTGGTGGTCGAGGACGACGCCATCATCGCGAGGGACATCCAGCAGACCCTCGAGAGGCTCGGGTACGCGGCCCCTCGCACCGCGCGCACGGGCGACGAGGCCTGCCTCGCCGTCGAGGCGTCCGCGCCCGACCTCGTGCTCATGGACATCAAGCTCCGCGGCGGCTCCGACGGCGTCGAGGCGGCGGGGCGCATCCGCGAGCGCTGGGACGTCCCGGTGGTCTACCTCACGTCCCACTCCGACGAGGCGACGCTCCAGCGCGCCAAGGCGACCGGGCCCCTGGGCTACCTGCTCAAGCCCTTCCACGAGCGCGACCTGCGCACCGCCGTCGAGGTCGCGCTGCACACGCACGAGCTCGAGACGAGGCTGGCCCGCTCCGAGCGGCTGGCCTCCATCGGCACGCTGGCCGCGGGGATGGCGCACGAGATCAACAACCCCCTCGCGGTGGTCATGGGCGTGGCGTACTCGCTGCGGCGCGCGATGCATGGCGCGGACGAGGTGCTCGCGGGCGTGCCCGGGGCCGAGGGGGCGCGGGCCGAGCTGCGCGAGGCGGCGGAGGGCCTCCAGGCGCTCGACGAGGCTGCCGAGCGCATCCGGCGCGTGGTGCAGGACATGCGGCGCTTCGTGCGGCCCGACCGCGCAGAGCGTCAGGTGCTCGACCTGCCCGCGGTGCTGGACGCCGCCGCGCGCATGGCCGAGCCGCGGTTGCGGCAGAGCGCGCGGCTCCAGCGCTGCTACGGCGCGACGCCCTCCGTGGAGGCCAACGAGGGGCAGCTGGTGCAGGTGTTCACCAACCTCCTGGTGAACGCCGCGCAGGCCATCGGGGAGGGCGACGCGTCGGCCCAGCGCGTCGAGCTGACGACCTTCACCGACGAGCGGGGCCGCGCCGTGGTCGAGGTCCGCGACACCGGCCCCGGGATCTCGAAGCAGGACCTCCCGCGGGTCTTCGACCCCTTCTTCACGACGAAGCCCGTCGGGGCCGGGATGGGCCTGGGCCTCGCGGTCTGCCACGGCATCGTCACGTCGCTCGGGGGGGAGATCACCGTAGAGAGCGAGGCCGGGAGGGGCGCGATGTTCCGCGTCGCGCTCCCGCCGGCGCCGCGGGTGAAGACCATGACGTCATCCTCTGCGACGTGAGGATGCCCGACATGAACGGCATCGATAGCTACGAGGCCAACGCGGACACGATCGAGGGCGTCGTCGGCGCGGGGGGCGCTTCGGCGCCCTCAGCGGCGTCGCGCGCGAAGGCGGGCGTTCTCTGCCTCGAGGCGATCGATGCGAGCGCCCTGCTCCCGAAGCTGCCGGTCGAGCGCGCGAATGGCGGCGAACGCCACGCCGTGGGCGTCGATCGGGTCGTAGGCGCGATCCGTCCTGCCGAGGCCGAACGCGGCGTAGAAGTCCTGCGCCATCGGTCCGATGTGCTGCACCGATGGGTCGTCCCAGACGTAGGACCAGCGCGAGACGGGCATCCGCGCGACACGCGCGAGCACCTCGGCTTCGTCGACCGGAACGACGTCCCGCTTGAGGTTCCGATCGCTGATGCAGAGCGGCGCGCATCCCCCGGGGCACGTCGGCGGTGAACCCGACGGCGAGACGCAGACGGGACCCATGCTGATCGGTCCCTGCGGATCGCAGCAGATCTGATCGGCTCCGCAGCACTGCGAGCCGCAGCACGTCGTCCCCGTCGCGCACGTCCCCGCGTCGACGCCGCAGGGCCGCGCGATGCACTGGCCGCTGCCGTCGCAGTAGGGCGTGGCGCCGAAGCAGGCCACGCCGCAACCGCCACAGTTGAGCGGATCGTTCGCGGGGTTCACGCATCGGCCGCCACAACAGCTTCGCGCCGTCCCGCACGCGGGACTGCAGACGCTGCCGTCCGTCGCTGCTTCGACGGCCGCGTCCGACGCCGACGTCGAGGAGCTGCAGCCAGACGACCATGAGGCGGCCATCGCCAGGGAGGAGAGGAGCAAGAGGGTTCGGTTCATCGACGGGTCTCCTGGAGGATGCCTCGGGGAGTGCTTGCGCCGTGCCCTCGCTCAGCGCGCGGTCCGCAGGGCGACGCATGGCCCCCATGGCATCACCGGCCGACAGCGCCGGTGCCGGGCGATGGCCCGGTCGCTCGGCCCGAGCGGACGCGATGACGCACGCGCTGCGCGCACCTGCACTTCCTGCGGCGGTAGCGATCGGCCAGGGTCTCATCGTCCTGACACGCCTCGCGCTGAGGTCTGCTCGCCCAGGTCCGACCGACGTCTACCAGCCTACGTCGGGTTCCTCTTCGATCCGGCGGTCTTCGTCCGCTCGTGGATCGGGGGCCTGCGTGCCGGCCTGCTTCTTCACGATTCCGACGCGGCCCCGCGCGGGGGCCGAGGAAGAGAGGAGCGAGTGATGGCGCCCGACGGGAGCCGCAGCCCCGGGCGTGCGGCGCGGAGGGCTCTTTACACGACCGCGGGCTCGGGCAATGTCTCGATCGCGCGCGGAGGGGATTCTGCGCGCAGCACCGCTGCGGCGGTGGAGGAGAGACCGGGCATGACGAGCAAGGCGGGCTGGGAGCAGATCGGCGACGCGGGCGCGTGGAAGAACACCACGGTGGGCGTCGGCAGCAAGGGGCGGCTGTTCACGGTGGAGAGCAGCGGCAAGCTCTACGCGACGAGCGCTCGCACGGGCGGCTGGGACGAGGTCGGCAGCGGGTACAACACCCAGCACCTCGCCATCGACGGCGACCACCTCTACGCGATCGAGGCCGACGGCACGCTCTACCGGGTCGAGGCGGAGACCGGGGCGTGGAGTCAGCTCGGCAAGAAGGGCGACTGGAAGGGCACGACCGCGGCCGTGGCCATCGACGGCTACCTCTACACGGTGAGCGACAACACCCTCTACGAGACCGACCTGTCGGACGGTAGCTGGGAGGTGCTCGGAGAGGAGGGCGACGAGGACGACGGGTGGGACACGAGGTTCCTCTTCGCGGACGACGACACGCTGTACTCGCTGGAGAGCGACGGGAGCCTCTACGAGATCGACGGCGACGACGGCTCGTGGACGCAGATCGGCAACGAGGGCGACTGGAAGGGCACCCGCACCCTCGCCACCCTCGACGGCCACCTCTACTCGGTGGAGGAGAGCGGCGTGCTCTACAAGACCAACCTCTCCACCGGGCAGTGGGAGGAGTACGGCTCGGCCGACGACTTCGGCGCGACGCAGCTTCTCTTCGGCACCGGCAAGGCCGTCTACTCCATCGAGGAGAACGGCAACCTCTACAAGCTCGACCTCTGAGCAGGGCCCTTCACCGACGAAAAGCCCCCGTTGACGATCCGCGTCGCGGGGGCTTTCGTCTGCTCATCCACGATGAGCTCCACCGTCGCCAGCACCGCCTTCGCCATCGCCGCCGTCCGCGCCGACGAGGCCCTCCGGTCCCCGTCCGAGCGGCTCTTCGACGACCCCTACGCCGCCCTCTTCGCCGCCGCCGCCGACGCCGAGGCCGCGGAGGGGACGCGGCGCTTCCTCGACCTGCCGTTCTTCCGCGACGGCATCCGGCTGCGCACCCGCTTCATCGACGACGTGCTCCGAGAGGCGCTCTCCCAGGGCATCTCGCAGGTGGTGCTGCTCGGCGTGGGCTTCGACGCGAGGGCGCTGCGGATGCCCGAGCTCGCCTCCCCGGCGGTCGCTCGCATCTTCGAGGTCGACCTCGCCGAGCAGCTCGAGACCCGCCGCTCGCTCCTCGACGCCGCGGGGGTGGCCGTGCCGCCCTCCGTCGCCCGGGTCGCGTGCGACTTCGACGCGCCGGAGCTCGAGGACACCCTCACCGCCGGGCTCGTCGCCCAGGGCTTCCGCCCGGGCGTCGGGACGGTCTTCGTGTGGGAGGGCGTCACCGCGTACATCACCCGGGCGAGCATCGACCGCAGCCTCGCGTGGATGGCGCGCGTCGCGGGCCCCGGCGGCCGCGTGGTCTTCGACTTCGGGCACTTCAGCTTCGACCCGGAGGGCGCGCAGGAGGTCATCCGGCGTCACGGCTACTGCGCCTTCGAGGAGCACGGGATGGACGAGCTCTGGCGTCGCTACCTGCCGGGCGAGGCCCATGAGAACGCCTGGGTCGCGCGCATGGGCGTCGCGAGGGCGTCATGAGCGAGCTCCTCCCCCGACGCGCTCCCTGGTGGGTCGCGCTGGCGCTCGCGGCAGGGTGCAGCGAGTCCGCCTCGCCCGCCGCCGACGCGGCCGCCGACGTGGCCGCCGACGTGAGCGAGGTCGGCTACACCTGTCCGAGGCTCTCGTACGACCCGGTCTTCTCTCAGCCCTGCCCCGGCCTCGAGGGCGTCGAGTGCCGCTACGGCTACGTCGTCCCGGGCTGCGGCGGGCGCACCCAGACCTGCCGCCTCGGCCGCTGGAACGAGGTGCACACGGATCCCTCCGCGTCGTGCTTCGACGCCGGGCGCGACGCCGCCGACGCGGCCGACGGCGACTGAGCCAGGCGAGCGGGGCCGCGAACGACTACCCCACTCAGCGCGCCTCACCCGAGCGAAGCGGAGGGGGCGACCGACCACGCTGTGCCCGCGGGTTGGAAACCCATTCCCTTCTACCCATCTCGCGGCCTGGGGTACGGCGCTGCACGCCGAGGCAGAGGCCTCACGCCGTACCCCAGGCCGCGAGATGGGTAGAAGGGAACGGGTTTCCAACCCGTGGGCACAGCGGACGGAGCCCCGCGGCGAGGCCGCATTGGGAGGGCGTGGTCGGTCGCTCCCCGCCGCTTCGCTCGGGCGAGGCCGCGCTGGGAGGGCGTGGTCGGGCCTCCGCCGAAGGCACTCCAGCTCGCGCTCACTCCCCGATGATCTTCACCAGCACCCGCTTGCGGCGCATGCCATCGAACTCGCCGTAGAAGATCCGCTCCCACGGCCCCAGGTCGAGCGCCCCTTCGGTGATGGCGACGACCACCTCGCGGCCCATCACCTGGCGCTTGAGGTGCGCGTCGCCGTTGTCCTCGCCGGTGAGGTTGTGCCGGTAGCGGGAGGTCGGGGCGTGGGGCGCCAGCTCCTCCAGCCAGCGCGCGTAGTCGGCGTGCAGGCCCGGCTCGTCGTCGTTGATGAACACGCTTGCGGTGATGTGCATCGCGTTCACGAGGCACAGCCCCTCGCGCACGCCGCTCTCGCGCACCGCGGCCTCCACCTGCGCGGTGATGTGCACCAGCTCCATCCGCTTCGCGGTCTCGAACCACAGCTCCTTGCGATGCGATCTCATGGCCGCGGAGGGTACCGCAGGGCGACCGCTCAGCCCCGGAGCACCGTGGCGCCTCGCGGCCCCTCGACGACGATGCCGAGGCCCGCGAAGCGGGGGAGGTACTGCAACGGCGGCGCATCCCGCCGCGAGCCGCGCACCAGGCGCAGCGTGACCCGCCGTCGGTCGAGGTCGTAGTCGGCCTCGTACATCGCGTCGCCCACGCTCACCGTGCGAGGGTGGTCGCGCTCCACCTCGTCGCGCACCCAGGACGGAACCTCCGGCGCCAGCAGGTCGTCCGAGGAGAGCAGCGCCAGGTCGTCGCCGCCCTCCACCCCCAGCTCCACCAGCCGGGCGGCTACCCACGCCTCGATCGTCGGCCCGCCCCGCGTCGACGGAGCGAGCTCCGCGGCGTGGCCCAGCTTCACCGCCAGCCGGGAGAGCGCCAGCCGGTCGCGCGTCACCGGCAGCGCCTGCTTGAACAGACTCCCGCGAAGAAACAGCGTCGCGATGGCCTCGCGCGCCAGCTCCCCGGAGGGCGTCTCCTCCCTCGTCGCGATCACCCGGTTGGCGTAGACCCGCTCGACGTGGGCGACGATGGCGCCGCGCTCCAGCTGCACCCGATCGAGCCGGTCACGCCCGAGGCCCGCCCGGGCCACCGTGGCGAGAGGCACCGGGCTCGCGCAGGTCACCAGCACCCGCGCGTCCTGCCCCACCCCGAGGGCGCGCGACTCGAACACCACGATGGCGTCGAGGTCCTTCACCCGCTGCGCGAGGCTCTCCCGGGCGAGCTCCAGCTCCGTGCCCCCGTTGCTGAAGGCCACGCTGCGCCCCCGCACCCGCGCCACGTGCACCGAGCGAGGGTCCGCCGCGATGGCGGTGCGCACCAGGGCCTCCCGGTCGATGGGAGCCGCCGTCGGAGCGCTCCCCAGGCCGTGCGCCCGGCGCAGCCTCGCCCGGATGCGACGGGCCTCGCCGAGGGCCATGTACGACAGCCCGTCCTCCCGCTCCCGGCCCTCCCTCACCGCGCGGATCAGCGCCGTGGCGTCGCACTCCCCCCGCCGAAGCTCGTCGTCCTCGCCCGGCCCGCCAGGGAGGAAGAGCGGGCGGCCCACGGCGAGCGCCGAGACCAGGTCGATCACGTCGTCGAGGCTGCCGTGGCCTCGGGCCTCGATGAGCAGCCGGGCGAGCGGCGGGTCGAGCGGCAGCCCGTAGAGCTCGTGCCCCCGAGGGGTGAGCGCCCCTTCGGCGTCGATGGCCCCGAGGAGGGTGAGCTCGTCCCTCGCCGCGTCGAGGGCCGCGGCCTTCGGCGGGTCGAAGAGCGGCAGCGCGTCCACGCGACGACCCCACGCCGCCGCGCCAAGCACCAGCGGCACCAGCGACTCCCGGTGGATCTCCGGCGGCGTCGCCCGCTCCAGCATCGCGACCCTGCCCCAGAGCCGGTAGCAGACCCCGGGGCCGGTGCGCCCGGCGCGGCCTGCTCGCTGCGCGGCGCTGTCCTGGGCGATGGGACCGAGCGCGAGGAACCCTCGGCCCGCGTGGTAGCGGGTGCGCCGCACGAGGCCCGCGTCGATCACCACCCCGACGCCGGGGAGGGTGATGGAGGTCTCGGCGACGTTGGTCGCCAGGATGAGCTTGCGCCGCGCGGTGCGCTCGAAGCCCCGCCGCTGCTCGTCGAGGGAGAGCCCTCCGTGCAGCGGGATCACCTCGAAGGCGTGGCTGCGCAGGGCGCGGGCGCAGGCGTCGATCTCGGCCTTGCCGGGGAGGAAGACCAGCACGTCGCCGGGGTCGCCGGCGGCGGCCTCGACGGCGCGGGCGACGCGGGAGGCGAGCTCGTCGGCGTGGGGGAGCGAGGGTCCGGGGTCGAGGTGGCGCACGTCCACGGGGTAGGCGCGGCCCCCGGCGGTGACGTGCACCGCGCCCAGGTGGCGGGCGACGCGGTCGCCGTCGATGGTGGCGGACATCACCACGAGGCGGGGGGAGGGGCGGCCCGCGAAGAGCGAGAGCAGCAGGTCGAGGTCGAGGCTGCGCTCGTGGAACTCGTCGAGCACCAGGGTCTCGAAGCGGCCCACGAGGTCGCGGGCGTGGAGCACGACGCCGGGGGTGGCGAAGAGGATACGCGTCGCCTCGGAGGAGACCGACTCGTCGCGGACGGCGTAGCCGACGGTGGTCCCGAGGGGGGTGCCCTCGAGCTCGGCGACGCGGGCGGCGAGGCTGCGGCAGGCGACGCGGCGGGGCTCGACGACCAGCACCCGGCCGCGCGAGGCGGCCCAGCGAGGGACCTCGGTGGACTTGCCCGACCCGGTGGGGGAGGAGACCACCACCGGGCCGGCGGAGAGGGCGGCGTCGAAGGCCGCTCGGACAGCGTGGATGGGCAGCTCGTCAGGGGTCACGCGCGCATCATGGACCATGCGCCCCTCGTCGGTCGGCTGCCGATCGCCACGCTCCGGCTTGAGGCTGAGGGCGCCCGTGGCCAGACTTCCACGCAGGGAGGCCGGTGCGGTCACCGGTCGCTTCGAGGGGCCAACGGGGACTCGCTGCCATGGACATCGAGAAGCTCTCTGCCACCGATCGGGTCTTCTTCGACATCGAGGGCGGCGCCCTGATGATGCACATCGGCGCCCTGATGGTCTTCGAGGGGGGCGGCCTCGTCTCGCCCGACGGCTCGCTCGACGCCGCGACGCTCACCCGGCTGCTCGAGGCCGGGGTCTCGCAGGTCCCGCGCTTTCGCCAGGTGGTGCGCGAGGTGGCCGGCCTCGGCGCGGTGTGGGTCGACGACGAGCGCTTCCGCATCGAGCACCACGTGAGCCACACGGCCGTCCCCCACCCCGGCGACGACGCCCAGCTCATGCGGCTCATGGGGCGGATCTTCTCGCAGCCCCTCGACCGGCGGCACCCGCTCTGGGAGGCGAGCCTCGTCGAGGGCCTCTCCGGCGGGCGCTTCGCCATCCTCTTCAAGCTCCACCACGCGATGGTCGACGGCGTCGCGGGCATCGGCCTGCTGGCCTCGGTGTTTCGCACCGAGCCCGGCGACCTCTCTCTCTCGCCCGCAGCGTGGAGCCCCCGGCACGCGCCCAACACCCTCCAGATCGCCACCGCGCTCGCCTCCGACAGCGCCCGCTCCGTCGCCCACGCCCTGCACGACCTGCGAGGCTCGCTGGGTCACGGGGCGCAGGCGAAGGACATCGCCGGCGGCCTGGTGCACACCCTGCGCGACGGGCTTCGGCCCGCGTCTCCGTCGTCGATCAACCCCGCGGAGGTGGGGCCCCACCGGACGTACACCAGCACCCGGCTCGACCTCGCCCGGGCGAAGGAGGCGCGCAAGGCCCTGGGCGGCACCCTCAACGACGTGGCCCTCGCGGTCGTCACCGGGGCGCTGCGCCGCTACCTCGCCCGCCGAGGCGACCCCGTGGAGGCGATGAAGGACTTCCGGGCGCTCGTCCCGGTCGACCTCCGCCCGCGGATGGGCGAGGACGGCGTCGGCAACCACATCTCCCTGGTGCTGGTGCACCTGCCCCTGAGCGAGCCCGACGCCCGGGCGCGCTTCGAGGCGGTGCACCGCGCCTGCGAGCACCTGAAGCACGACTCCCACGAGATCGAGGGGGCGGCCTTCATCGAGCGCGTGGGCGACCTCGGCGGGCCCAACGTGGTGACCGCGGTGTTTCGCATCGCGTCGATGCTGCGCGCCTTCAACGTCACCATCACCAACGTGCCGGGGCCGCAGGTCCCGATCTACGTGGGGCGGTCGAGGATGACCGAGATCCACGCGGTGGTGCCGCTCTTCACCCACCAGGGCGTCGGGGTCGCCATCGTGAGCTACGACGGCGGGATGTACGTCGGGCTCTACGCCGACCCCGACGCGGTGCCCGACGTCGAGGCCCTCGCGGCCGACGTGCAGCAGTCCTTCGAGGATCTCTGCGCTGCCGCAGGCCATGGGAGGTAGCGGGCCGCGCGCAGTGTAGGCTTCGGGGCGATGACCCAGCGCCCGCCCGAAGCCCCGCGCCGCCGCAAGCTGCTCGTCCACCAGGACGTGCTCGAGTGGATGGACGACCCGCGGAGCGACCGGCAGCTCCAGCAGCGCGCCAGGCTGGTGTTCTCCCAGCTCGCGGCCCAGGGGATGCCGCCGCAGGTGAAGGGCGTCCAGGGCCTCGGCCGGGGCTGGCTGCGCACCGACCTCGGGGGCAACAGCGGGCACCAGTTCTACCTCTGGTGGGCGAGGGCGGGCTCGCCGCCGGTGAAGCACCTGGGGCTCGATCCGCTGGAGATCCTGGTGCGCGCGGTGCGCCACCATGACGAGACCCACGCCGCGCTCGACCCGGGCGGCCCCGACCAGTGGGTCTCGCTCCCGGGCCAGGAGCTCAAGGACAACGGGCTCTTCCCCGAGCTGCTGCGCTCCCAGCAGGACGCCATCGAGTCGAAGGTCCGGCTGCGGGTGCTGCGAGGCCAGCCGGGGACGGGCAAGACCACCGTGCTCCAGCAGGCCGCCCTCGGCGCGCCGGGGCAGCGCACCCTCTACCTCACCTACAACGCGCTCCTCGCCGAGCGCGCCCGGGACTTCTTCGACCAGTTCGCCCCCGACCCCTCGCTGGTGACGGTGCTCACCTTCGGCGAGCTGCTGCGCCGGGTGCTCCCGGCTGCCCCGGCGGTGGTCGCGCCCCTCGCCGAGCGCATCACCGTGCTCGCCCGCGCGCTGGACTCGGCGCCCAGGAAGTTCGCCCCCTGGGACAAGCACCCCGAAGAACTCTTCGGCGAGCTCCACGCCTGGATCGCCGGGGCCGCGCTGCCGACGCCCTTCCGCGGCGCTCCCCCCTGCGAGGGGCAGCTCCTTCGCGAGGAGGCCTTCGTGAAGCTGCGGGCGAAGACCCTCGACGAGCGCGCCGCCCGCAACGCCGTGCAGGCGGTGCAGGCCCTCGACCCGAGGCTGCTGCCCGAGATCGTGGGCGACCCCTGGTGGGCCCGCCGGGCGCTCGACAAGGTGCGCGCCGGCGCGAAACCCCCGAAGGTCTTCGCCGACCTCCACGCCGTCTTCGTCGACGAGGTGCAGGACCTCACCCTGGTCGAGATCGCCCTGCTCGCCGCGCTGGTCTCGGCCGCGAGCGAGGGCCGCGAGGCGCCGCTCGACGTGATGGTGGCGGGCGACGAGAGCCAGACCGTGCGCCCGACGGACTTCGACTGGGGCGCCTTCGCCGACGCGGTGGCCCCGACGCTGGGGCCCGGGAGCACCTTCGACCTGCTGGGCAACGTGCGCTCTCCCCGGGCCATCGCGACGCTGGTCGAGCGCTCGTGGTCGCTCTACCAGCACCTCGACAAGGCGCAGCGCCCGAGAGGTCGGGCCGACCTGGAGATCGAGGAGTCGGTGTCCGGGCGGGTGCTGCGGTGCCGCGTTCCGGATGTGGCGACGCTGGCCAGGGTGGGGCGCGCGCTGCTGGAGCGGCCGAGCACGGTGCTGGTGTTTCCCGGGGCGAGGGTGCCGCCGGAGCTGCAGCCCGACGGGCTCGACGTGTGGAGCAGCGACGCCGTGAAGGGGCTCGACTTCTCCGTGGTGGCGGTGGTCGACGGCGCCCGCCGCATCCGGGAGATCGAGGCCCTTCGCGCCCGAAAGAACGACCAGGTGCAGAGCCTCAGGGCGCGCACCCGGGCGGACCAGTTTCGCGTGGCCCTCAGCCGCGCCACGGACACGGTGATCTTCCTCGACGTGGGGGAAGACCCCAGCGGCGACGGGGCCCTGCACCGGCTCTGCGTCGACGACCAGGAGGGTCCGCTGGAGGGCTACGTCGCGAGCATCGACCCCGACGCGCTGCTGGCGCTGCTGGCGCGCGACGACGCCTCCGCGCAGGAGCTGGTGCTGGAGTACATCCAGGAAGCCGCGGCGCTGCTCCACGCCCACCCCCGGCGGGCCCTCGACCGGCTGCGCCACGCCCGCGGACTGCTGGGACGGGCGGACTCCCGCTGCGGCGTGAGCGACCCCACCATCCGAAGGCAGGTGCACCGGCTGCTGGGCCGGGCCGCGTGGATCAACGCCTCGCAGCAGGGCTCGCTCGACGGCGCAGAGCTGATGGAGGAGGCCCGCAAGGCGCTGCAGCTCGGGGAGATGAAGCTCGCCGCGAAGGCCTCGCTGCTGGTGCGCGACCTGGTGAGGGGCGACGCGGACAGCGGGGCGAGCGCGGAGTCGCTGCTGGCGCTGCGGCCGCAGGTGCTGACGGAGTTCGCGGAGCTGCGAGAGCCGCTCGACCGGGCGCTGCGCTCGTGGGCCGCGTCGCGCGAGGCCGCGCTGCTCCCGACCGGGCGCACCGCGAGGGTGAAGCTGCTGGACGCGGTGGGCGGGGTGCGGGCGCTCTTCGTGGACGATCTGCCGGAGACCGCGAGGGTGGAGCGCTCGCTGCGGCGACGGGTGGCGGTGGCGCTGCGAGAGGAGAGCCACGGACGAGAGGCCCTCGACGTGCTGCTGCCGCTCGACCCGAGGGACCGCGCGGAGGAGGCCCGCTGCCACGAGGTGCTGGGCCAGCTCCGGGAGGCCTCGCTGGCCTGGGAGGAGTCGGGTGACCTCGTCGCCGCGCTGCGCTGCGCCCGTGAGCTACCCGACCTCGACCGCGCCCTCGCGCTGGCGGTCCGCACGGGCTCCGACGAGGCCTCCGCGCTGCGCTGGGCGTGCTCGCTGCGGGACCTGCTCTCGGGTCACCGGGCGGAGGCCGAGGGGCTCAACGAGCACGAGCGCGGCGCGCTGGCCCGGGCCTTCGACGACGCGCTGCCCTCGCGCAGCGGGGCGCGCCGACGACGCGGCTGACGGCGGCCTCCCGGGCGTGCGATCCTGCGCGCCGACGCATGGCAGCCCTCACCGCGGACACGATCCTCCTGCAGCGCTATCACCTCATCGCGCCGGTCGCCGACCGGGGGCTCGGCGAGACCTGGGAGGGCGTCGACGCGCGCATCGACGGCCGCCGGGTGCTGGTCAAGCTGCTCGACCCCTGCGGCGACGACGTGCGCAAGAAGGTCGTGGCGGGCCTGCAGGCGCTGCGGATGTTCAGGCACCCGGGGGCGCTCGCGGTGACCGACCATGGTGTGTACGAGGGCCGCCCCTTCGTGGTGCACGACCTCCCGCAGGTGGGCTCGCTCGCCTCGCTGCTCGACCGCCACCGCGCGGGCGAACTCGAGCTACCGCTCGACAAGATCGCGGCGCTGATCGCTCGCCTCGCCGAGGTGCTGCAGGCCGGCCACGAGGAGCCCGAGGCCCTCGTGCACGGCGCCCTGCGCCCTCGCGCGGTGCTGGTCCCCGACGACCTCGAGCCGACGCAGATGGTGCTGCTCGACGCGGGGCTGCGAAACCTCGCCCAGGACCCCGACGCCCCGAAGGAGAGCGCCGCCGCCGCGCGCTGCCTCACGCCCGAGCAGTTCGCGGGCGAGGCCCTGACGCCGCGCACCGACGCCTTCGCGCTGGGGCTCCTGCTGCTGGAGATCCTCCGCGCCCCGCCGAGCCCGACGGCCCCCGCCGGGGCCCGCTACCTCGGTCGCCCCGACGTGCCCGACGCCGTCTGGGACGCGGTGCTGCTCGCGACCCGCATCCCCGTCGCCGAGCGCCCCTCCATCGAGGCCTTCCTCGAGATGCTCACGCCCGCGTGGACCGCTCCCCCCGCGGTCGTCGAGCCCACCGATCGCGTGAGCCTCCCGCCGCCCGCTCCTGCGCCCGCGGCTCCCGCCGCCGACGATGTCGCGCCCTTCGTGGCGGCGCCGCTGGCCGCCGCGGCCATGATGGCTCCGAGGCCATCCTTCGAGGAGGCGCACCGCTATGAGCCTCGCTCGTCGATCCCTCCCGGCGGCATCCTCGGGGCGATGCCCTCGCTGTCGAGCCCGGCGGCCGACGAGTACATCGACTTCGGCGAGCGCACCGTCGCGCTCTCCGAGGCCCCCGAGCTCCCGGGCTTCTCCGCCCCGGTCGACCCGCTGGGCAGCACCCGCACCGTCGCGCCGAGGGTACGCGAGGAGGCCGTGGAGTTTCCCGAGGAGCGCACCATCGTGGCGTTCTCCGCGCGCATGCAGGCCGTCGAGGACATGCTCTCCACCGTCGAGCGCGCGCTGCCTCCGGAGCTCGACGACGTGGCCGCGAGGTTTCGCGCGCAGATGGCGGCCTCCAAGCGCCGCGAGGAGACCGCCCCGAAGGGGATGTCCCTCAGCGCGCCTCGTCGCCCTGCGGAGCCCGCGGTCGCCGCCCCCGCGCCCGTTGCTCCCGCCCCCGCCGCGGAGCCCGCGAAGAGGCCCCCGGTGGCGGCGATCGCCGGCGCGCTCGCGGTGCTCGTCGCCCTGCTGGCAGCGCTGCTGCTCAGGCGCTGACCGCTCCAGCCTCCGCTCACATCACCTGGAGCGCGCCGTTGTTGATGTCCACGATCGGGGCGCCGATCTTCACCTGCGCCGGGGTGAGCTCGACCGACGCGGCCCCGACGGAGATCTTGATGCCCCCCGCGGTCATCTCGATCACCGCGGAGCCGACGGTGATCTTCGCCGCCGAGGGGGAGAAGTCCGCGCGGGTGTTGCCGCTGATGAGCGAGAGCTTGGTGTCGGCGGTCATCTGCAGCGTCTGGTTGACCAGCACGCGACCGGCCTTGTGCACCGTCACCGAGACGTTGCCGTTGGTCTCGTAGGTGTCGTCGGCCTCCACCGTCGTGCTGCGCCTGGCGCCGAGGTCGACGGTGACGTCCTTCTTGATGGTCTCGTCGTAGGTGCCCTCGACGAGGCGCGTCTCGTTGCGGCCGACCTTCACCGAGACGTCGTTGATGGCCGTCATCGTGACGATCTCCGAGTTCTGCGTGGCGTCGTCGACCTCGATGACGTTGGTCGGGCCGCGCGCGCCCAGCATGGTCAGCCGCGACTGGTACGACGAGTCGCCCCCGGCGGCTGCGCTCACCGAGGCCTGGTGGGTCTTGTTGTAGAGCGCGCCGATCAGCACCGGGCGCTCGGGGACGCCGTCGAGGAAGTGCACCACCACCTCGCTGTTGATGTGGGGCACGAGCACGGCGCCATGGTTGCCCCCTGCGATCGGCTGGGTCATGCGCACGGGGATCGGGAAGCCATCCTGGGCGCCCCAGTCCATCGTCACGTTGACCACGAGCTGCTTGCCCTCGGCGAAGGAGGTCACGACGCCGGTCTGCGGCGCGAGGATGACGGGCTTCGGCGTCACGCGCGCCGGGCGGAAGGCGCTCGCGTAGGTGACCGCCTCCGCGCGGTTTCGGTAGACCACCCCGTCCTCGCCGGTCTCGACCTCGTGCTCGACCCGCGCCACGAGCAGGTTGGTCGTGACGTTGCTCTCCGCGTCGCCGCGCGACAGCTCGGCCTCGATCAGCTCGCCCGCCTTGAGCTGCATGTCGCTGGTCTCCAGCCAGAAGCGCTCCTGCTCCGGGCGTCGCTCGTCCGAGGCGCGCTGCGCGGCCTGGGCGGGGCTGTCCCCCGCCACGCGCCAGGTCTCGCGAAGCTCCTGCCGGGCCGTCTCGCCCCTCAGTCGCGTGGCGATGGCCTCCCACGAGCGCGCCTCGACGCGGCGGTCGATGTCCGCGACGGCGTAGGTCATCGGGGACATGCCGTCGATGCGCCCCGCGCGCACGACGCCCTCGTCGTCGGACTGCCCCTCCTGGAGCGAGGTCCAGCGGAGGCGCCGGCGGGGCTTGGAGCGCGTGGTCGCGGGGTCGGCCTTGAAGAGCGTCCAGGTGTCGCTGCTCTCCGAGTGCTCGACGTAGTGGGTGACCCCGATGTCCTCCAGCAGCCGGAACATCAGCGCCATGTCGGACTCCTGGTACTGCACGATGAGCGGGCTCACCCCCGACGACGCCGTCCCCGCGATCGACAGCCCGACCTCCGCGAGCACCGCGGAGAGCACGTCGTCGATGGATCGGTCGACGAAGGGCCGCGTGCGCCGGGAGAGCGAGGTGAGCCACACCCGCGGCACGATGGTGACCCGCAGCAGCGGGCGATCGAGGCTCATCCCGTCGCCCTGGTCGAGGCGCTCGACGCTGCGCACGAGCCCGCAGATCGAGCGCACGTTGTCGTGGTCGAGGCCGCGCTCGAGGGTCACCCGGGCCTTGGCGCCGGGCTTCACCTTCGCCGCGTCGGCCTGCGGGAGCGTGAGCACGAGGTCGGCCTCGCACAGCTCCGAGAGGCCCTCGACGTAGCGCAGCCGCCGCACGTCGGCGTCGAGGTCGACGCCTTCCAGCCAGAATCCAACGGTCACCAGGTCGAGCTTCATCCGTGCGCCTCCGAGTCCGAGTGGCGCGGACGATGGCAGGATTGATCCCGCGCGATCAAGCGCGGCCGCCGCGGCGTGGTAGCTTCCCGACCCACTGATGTCCATGGGAGCTCGCCCGGTCGGAAAAGACCTGCGAGCCCTGGAGGGGATCACCCTCGAGGGCCGCTATGTGCTCGAAGGCTTCGTCGCCGAAGGCGGCTTCGGGGCCGTGTACCGCGCCCGCGACCAGCGCGACGGCCGCGCCGTGGCGCTGAAGCTGCTCAAGGCCCCGGAGGGGCTCAACGCGGCGACCGAGCTGCGGCAGTTCTTCGAGCGCTTCACGCTCGAGGCGAGGGTCATCGAGAAGATCCGCCACCCGGTGGTGGTGCAGGTCGCGGAGTTCGGCACCACGAAGCTCCCCAGCGGCGCCGGCGTGGCCTTCATCGCCCTGGAGTGGATCGACGGCGAGACCCTGGAGGCCGCCCTCACCCGTCGCCGGGGCCAGGGCGGCCGCTCCCCCTCCGAGGCCCTCGCGCTGCTGCGCCCCCTCTTCGAGGCGGTGCAGGCGGCGCACTCGCTGGGCATCGCGCACCGCGACCTGAAGCCCGCCAACATCCTCATCGAGCGCGCCTCGCAGCGCGTCCGGCTGCTGGACTTCGGCATCGCCAAGGCCATGCAGAAGGACGAGGTCGCGGGCAGCGGGGCCAGCCGCTCGACCTCCTTCAACCTCACCTTCTCCCCTCGCTACGCGGCCCCGGAGCAGCTCTCCGGCGCCCGCACGGGCCCGTGGACGGACGTGCACGCCCTCGGGCTGCTGCTCTCCGAGGTGCTCACCGACCGCCCGGCCTACGTCGCCACCGACCTCATCAAGCTCTACCCCGAGGCGCTCAACCCGAGGCGCCCCACGCCCGGCCACCTCGGCGTCGACGTGGGCCCCTGGGAAGACCTCATCGACCGCGCCCTCAGCCTGCGCCCGGACGACCGCTTCGCCGACGCGGGCTCCTTCCTGGCGGCGCTCGATCAGGCGCTGGAGCGCCCGGTCGCCGCGGCCTCGGGGGCCGTGACCGCGGTGCTGCCGACGGCGGGCGCGGCCCCACCGAAGGGCGCCGGACTGGGCCGCACGGTGGCCCTGGCGGTGGGCGTGCTCGCGGTGCTGGGCGTGGTGGCCAGCGTGGTGCTGCGCTCCGGCCCGCAGGTGACCACCGCCGCGCGCACCCCCCCGGCGGGGTCGATGGCGGCGTCGCTCGCGGCCCCGGCCGCTCCCTCGCTCGCCGACGCGGGCGCCCGACCCAACGCCCGCTGAGCGCGATGGGCGCTCCCTCGCGGCGCCGTCTTCGTGGCACCCTCGCGCGCACGATGCGAGTCGAAGTGTCCCGACAGGCGACGAAGTCCAGGGTGGTCTCGACGGAGGAGGTGCGCTCCGCGGCGGAGGCGATGCTGCGCTCGCTCAAGCTGCCGCGCGCCGAGCTCTCGGTGCTGCTCTGCGACGACGCGACGATCCACGCGCTCAACCGTGACTACCGGAAGAAGAACAAGCCCACCGACGTGCTGGCCTTCGCGATGCGCGAGGGCGACGACGGCCACCTGGCGGGCGACCTGCTGGGCGACGTGATCATCTCGCTGGAGACCGCGACGCGGCAGGCGAAGGAGCGGGCGGTGGTGACCCGCGACGAGGTGATGATGCTCCTCGCGCACGGGCTGCTGCACCTCCTGGGCTGGGACCACCAGACCGACGCCGACGACAAGCGGATGCGCGCGGAGACCGACCGGATGCTGGCGGTGATCCGCCGGGCGGCGGCGGCGAAGGCGAAGCGCGCCGCGGGCTGAGGGCCCTCTACGAGCGCTCCCGCACCCTCATCGGGAGTCCGCCGCGGGGGCGCATGGTGATCACCGGCTCGGGCACCGGAACCATCCCCGGCGGGAGCTCGAGCTCGAAGCGCCGCGCCAGCGTGGCCAGCACCAGCGTCGCCTCGACCAGCGCGAAGGTGTCCCCGATGCACTTCCTCGGGCCCGCCCCGAAGGGGAAGTAGGCCAGCGTCGGGCGGTTGCTGGTCGCCCCCTCCATGAAGCGCTCCGGGTCGAAGCCTTCGGGGTTGTCCCAGAAGCCCGGGTGCCGGTGCGTGGCGTAGGGAGAGAGGAAGGCCAGCGTGCCTGCGGGGAGGGTGTACTCGCCGACGGTGATGTCCTGCAGCAGCCTCCGGGAGAGCAGCCACACGACGGGGGTGATGCGCAGCGACTCGGAGAGCACGGCGCGGGTGTACGGCAGCTTCGGGTAGTCCTCGGCGGTCGCGTCCCGGTCGCCCAGCACCTCGTCGAGCTCGGCGAGCATCTTGCGCCGCACGTGGGGCATGCGGGAGAGCCACGACCAGGTCCACGCCAGGAGGTTGGCGGTGGTCTCGTGGCCGGCGCCGAAGATGGTGACCACCTCGTCGCGGAGCTGCTGGTCGTTCATCGCCTCGCCGGTCTCCTCGTCCCGCGCCTCGATGAGCATCCGCAGAAACTCTCCCCCCGGCGCGTCGGGCTTCGCCCGCCGGCTCGCGATGGCCTCGTCGACCACGCGCACCACGCTGTCCCTCGCCTCGAGGAAGCGACGGTTGTTGGGCGTGGGCCAGGTCACCGGCGGGGCCCAGGGGCGCACGATGCGCTCGTTGAGGTTGTGCAGCAGGTACGTGATGGCGCGGCCCACGCCCGCGGCGTCGCGCTCGACGTCCTTGCCCAGCATGGTGTCGGCCACCACGCGCAGCGTGAGGCGCATCATCGACTCGGCCACGTCGATGGTCGTGCCCGCCTTCGCCGCGACGCTCCACTCGTCGGCGGTGCGCCGGGTGAGCTCCACCATCCGCCCGCCGAGGGCGAAGATCTTCGCGCGGTGGAAGGCCGGCTGCGCGATGCGCCGCTGCCGCAGCCAGACCGGCCCGTCGCTGGTCACGAGCCCGTTGCCGAGCAGCAGCCGCAGCGCGGCGAAGCCCGGGGTGTCCTTGCTCACCTGCTTCGCGTGGTCGACCAGGATCGTCTTCACGTGATCGGGGTGGAAGAGGAAGTGGCCCCGCTGCCCGCCGGGAAACTCCACGCGGGAGATGTCGCCGTTTTCTCGCAGCGCCCGGGTGAGCGTGGCGAGGGGCGCGGTGCGCATGGAGTAGAGGTTGCCGAGGACCGGCAGGTGACCGGGGGCGATGGGGGCGAGCATGGCGGCGTCGGGGCTCCGTGTCTGCGGGTGGTGGCGACGTCTATCGCGCCGCGAGCGGTACATGTCCATGTACTCCGGAGTACCGGGGCCTGTACTCCTCGCCGCCGTGTTTCCGTAGCGCCGAGCGCCGCGCTACGGGGCTCCCACGGATGCGCCGGCCGTCACTGCGGGTCGCACGGTCCGTCGCAGGTGTGCGTGACCTGGCCGGTGGGCGTGAGGAAGGTGGTGATCTGCCGGATGGCGGCGGCGAGCGCGCGCACGGTGCCGTGCGTGGGGTTGTTCGACGCGGGCTGGTTGGTCCCGGAGGGGGCGGGCGTCGGGTGCTCGTCCCAGATGGAGAGGCCGGAGGGGCTAGGGCCCATCGTGGTGGTGAGCCCGTAGGGCGTGCGCGGCGACGGGATGATCACCGGGATGTTGCCGGCGCGGGCCAGCATCTCGGTGGCGAGGTTGTTCACCGCCCCGTCGTTGACGGCCTCCTGGAAGAGAAGGCTCTTCTCGGGCACGCCCGGGAGGCGGTCGGCGAGCAGGTGCGGCGCGACGTTGATCGGGTCGCTCGCGTCGAAGAGCGACTGCGAGAGGTTGAAGAGCACCTGCTGCTCGGCGGGGCTCTCGTAGTCGTTGAAGGCCAGGGAGTAGAGGGCGAAGTTCGACGAGCGCTGCAGGAGCAGGCCCCAGTTGGCGCCGGGGACGTTGAGCACGCCGCGGGCGCAGTCGGTGGAGTAGCCCATGAAGCTGGTGCCCATGATCCCGCCCAGGGAGATGCCGTAGTAGTAGGCGCGCGCCGGGTCGAAGGCCGCGCGTCCGCCCACCTGGAAGGCCGCGTGGTCGCCGAACTGCGCGCGGCCGGTGCGGTAGAGCACCATGGCGTTGACCAGCGACTGCTGGAGCTGGTCGGCGATGGCGGGGAAGTAGTTGAAGTCCGAGAGGGCGTGGATGGCCGTGGTGATGTCGGGGTAGCTCAGCCCCGTCCAGTTGGTGGCGATCACCACGAAGCCCTGCTCGTTGATGAAGCGCTGCATGTAGTTGCCGGTCTCCGTCGCGGCGCCGAGCTCGCCCACGGCGGAGCCCAGCAGGCCGTGACCGAACTGGATCAGCGGCAGCGGCCCGCGGGTCATGGCGCTGCGGGGGATCATCGCCACGAAGGGCACGTCCACCACGCGAACGAACTGGGGCGTGCCCTCGGCGTTGCGGGAGAGCCGCGCGTCGTCGCCGGTGCCGGTGATGAACGACGGCACCCGGATGGTCCCGCTGATGCGGCGGAGGATGTTGGCGTTGTAGTTCTCCTCGACCTGGGCGACGGTGAAGCCCATGCCTCGCTCGCCGACCATGGTGAGCGCCGCGTCGCGCATGCCCGCCACCGGGCCCGTGAGCCAGCGCTCCGAGGCGGTGGTGTAGTCCCACGCGACGGTGAGGGCACTGCGCTGGATGCCCGCGCGCTCGAGCGCGGCGAAGATCTCGGTGTAGCGGGGGGCGACGCGGGCGAGGCGCGGGTCGCTCGAGGGGGTGCCCGCGCGCAGGGCCGCGAAGCCCGGCGGAACCGACAGCGCTCCGCCGCCGACGGCGCGCGCGGCGGTGGTGACCGCGACGGCGTAGCGGTGCCCCGGGATGAGCCGCACCATCGGGCGGATGATGAGCACCTGGGGGCGGCCCTCCCGCGCGGTGGCGTCGACCTCGGCGAAGTGCAGCACGCGCTGCCCGGAGGTCATGTCGACGAGGGCCGTGCTGGCGGCGGCGGTGAGGGAGCTCGCGAGGTCGGTGTGGGGCACGAGCGTGGCGGGGTCGACGCGCTCGGGGAAGTACACGGTGAGGGCGCCGGAGGGGGAGAAGCCGTCCAGGCGGTTCCAGTGCGAGGGGTTCAGCGGGACGGGGTCGCCGCCGTTGGAGGTGCGGCCCGTGGAGACGGGCATCGCGGCGGCCGGGAGGTTCACCTGGCCGTTGGCGCTCTGGTAGTACGCGCTGGGGAAGGGCTGCAGGCAGGCCTCGGGGAAGCCCAGCGGGTTGCACTCTGCGCGCACTCCGCTGTCGGGCGCTGCGCCGAGGTCGGCGGCGACGCTGCCGTCGGCCGTCACGCCGCTGTCCGCGAGCCCCGTGGGCGCAGGGTCGCTGCACCCCACGACCGACCCGAGTGCCACCAGAACCGCCGCCCGCAAGAAGGTTCGCATGGACCGGTCGGGTATCACACCGCCCGGTGCCTCACCAGCGGCCCCGGCCCGGCAGGGTGCGCTGGGCCCCTCAGGAGCCGCGAATCGATCGCTCCAGCCGATCGAGCTCGGGCCGCCGCCCCATGACGACGAGGGTGTCGTTCTCCGAGGGGACGGTGTCGTCGGGGGGGTTGAAGACCACGTCGCGGTTGGCGCGGCGCAGCGCGACGATCAGCACCCCGAAGCGCTCCCGGAGGCGCGCCTCGATCAAGGGGCGCCCGCACACCACGCACCCCCTTCGGAGCAGCATCTCCTCGACCTGCACCTCCAGGTGCCCGGTGCGCTGGGCGAGGTCCAGGGAGTCGAGCACCGCGGGGTGCAGGATCGCGTTGGCCGCCACGTAGCCGCCGACGGCGAAGGGGGACACCACGCGGTTGGCCCCGGCCCGCACGAGCTTCGCCTCGGTGCCCTCCTCGACCGCGCGGGAGACGATGAAGAGCTTGGGGCTCAGGGCCCTGGCGCTGAGGGTCAGGAAGACGTTGTCCGCGTCGCCCCCGAGGCTCGCGACGAGCGCGCGGGCGCGGGTGATCCCCACCTCGGCGAGCAGCTCGTCGGAGCTCGCGTCGCCCCCGATGCCGATGATCGACTCGGACTTGAGCGCGCCCAGGGCCTGCTCGTCGCGATCGACGAGCACCACGGTGACGCCCTCCTTGATCAGGGCCTGCGCGACCAGGCGCCCCATGCGCCCGGAGCCGCAGACGATGACGTGGTCGGTGAGCTTCGCGAGCCTTCGGTTCATGTGCAGCCTCGAGGCCATGCGGGAGAGGTCGCCGGAGAGGGCCAGGGCGATGGCCGTCGACGTGGCGAAGAAGAGGGTGAAGATGCCCCCCAGCGCGAGGGCCATCGTGAACCAGCGCCCCGCGGAGGAGAGGGCGTGGGTCTCGCCGTAGCCCACGGTCGTCACCGTGATGACCGTCATGTAGAGCGCGTCCTTGAAGGACCAGCCCTCGACGAGCATGTAGCCCGCCGTCCCGCCCGCGAGGAGCACGAAGGGGTACGTCAGCAGCGCGACGACGTAACGGACCTTCACGGCCCGTGATGATACGGGAAATGGTGCTCCCCGCCCGAAGTTAGGGGGCTACCCGGTGGACCGACCGCGTCGTTGGGGGATTCGGGGGGAGGGGAAAGGGCAGGGTAGGGAACGACCGCGCCGGAGGGCTCCGGCGACGGTCTCGTTCACCCGGCGATCAGAGCGAGAAGAGCCGACCGGCCGAGCCGGCGCCGGCGTTGCCGCTCTGGCTGCCGAGGCCGCCAGCGCCGCCCAGCACCGAGGCGCTGCCGCCGAGGACGGTGCCGCGCCGAAGGATCGATCCGCCGCTGCCGCCGCCGCCGGGGCCGGAGTAGTCCCAGCAGGACGTCGTGGAGCTGCCGAAGCAGCCGGAGCTGGCGTCGCCTGCGCCCGCGCCGCCGTTCGCGGACACCGCGACGTTGGTGCTGTCCGCGAAGATCAGCACGATGCCGCCGCCGGGGCCGCCGGCGCCACCGGAGGGATTGTCGTAGAGCACGTTGTCCGCGCCGCCGGCGCCGCCGCCGGAGCCCAGAAACACCCGGCTCAGCAGGGCGTCGCCGTAGGCCGATCCGCCGCCGCCACCGGCCGAGGGATAGTGCGACGAGTTGCCGCCAGCGAGCGCGTAGCCGGCGCCGCCGCCCGCGTGGCCGTAGCCGCTGCAGCTCTCGCCGCAGCCGCCCGAGCCGGCGCCGAAATTCGGGGTCGCGTAGTTCACGGGGAGGCCCGCGTAGGACTCGCCGTGGACGCCCGACTGCGAGCCGACCGTGGTGGACGCGCCGCCGCGGAAGCCGGCGCCGTTCATCACGATGGACCCGGCGCCGGTGATCGCGCCGGTCGTGCGGACCGCGAAGACCCCGCCGAGCACGCCGTTCCAGGACCGCGCGGTGAGCTGGGCGCCCGCCGCGATGGTGAGGCTGGGGTAGGTCGGGACGCGCTGGAGCATCACGCGCTGGCTGCCCGCCGTGACGCCCAGGCCGAGGTCATCGGCGGCGCCGCTGCCGTAGAAGCGGGTCTTCGCCGCGGTGAACGTGACGGTCGAGCCCGAGATCGAGGCGAGCGTGAGGAGCTCGAAGTTGCCGACGTTGCCGAAGCTGGTCGGGGTCCCCTGGAGGTTGATCAGCAGCACCGAGTCGCCCACGCTGAAGCAGCCCACATTCGGCGACCCCGCGAGCGTCGCGGTGGTCGGGGAGAGCGCCGTCACGGGGAAGGCGAACATGTCCCCGCCGCCGCTGCAGGAGCCCTGCGTGCGCGTGGTCGAGAGGTTCGTCGACGCGTTGAAGATCCGCGCGCAGGAGCCCGACTGGCAGGTCTCGCCGCCGGTCCCGCACGAGGTGCCGTCGGCGGCGACGGGGTTGGTGCAGGTGCCGGCCGCGGGGTTGCAGAGGCCCGCCACGTGGCAGGCGTCGCTCGCCGCGCACACGACGGGGGTGCCGCCGGTGCAGGCGCCCGAGCTGCAGGTGTCGGTCTGCGTGCAGCCGTTGCCGTCGTCGCAGCCGGTGCCGTTCGCAGCCGCGGGGTTGGAGCAGGCGCCGCTCATGGGGTCGCAGGTGCCCACGGCGTGGCACTGGTCGAGGGCGTTGCACACGACGGGGTTGCCGCCCGTGCAGACGCCCGCGTTGCAGGCGTCGGTGCGGGTGCACGCGCTGCCGTCATCGCAGCTCGTGCCGTTGGTCGCCGGCGCATGCACCGCGAGGCCCGTAACGGCGTCGCAGGAGTCGACGGTGCAGGGGTTCTCGTCGTCTGTCGCGGTGGGAGTCCCCGCGCCGCAGGCGCCGCTGCCGTTGCAGACCTCGTGGCCGTTGCAGAGGTCCGTGTCGCCGCAGGCGGTGCCCGCGGAGAGGGGCGTGTGCGAGACGCCGCCGCCGGGGGTGCAGGCGTCGGCGGTGCAGGGGTTGTGGTCATCCGTCGGGACGGTCGCGCCGCCGCAGGAGCCGGCCGTGCAGACGTCCCCCGCGGTGCAGAGGCTCTGGTCGTCGCAGGACGTTCCGTCGGCCGCGCCGGGGTTGCTGCACGCGCCGGTCGCCGGCTCGCAGGTGCCGGCGACGTGGCAGCCGTCGGCCGCCGCGCACACGACGGGGTTGCTCCCGGTGCAGAGGCCCGCCGTGCAGACGTCGGTCTGCGTGCAGGCGTTGCCATCCGCGCACACGGTGCCGTCCGCGATGGGCGGGTTCGAGCAGGCGCCCGTGGACGGATCGCAGGTCCCGGCGACGTGGCACTGGTCGACGGCGCCGCAGGCGACGCCGGCGCAGAGGTCGACGCAGCGCTCGTCGCGGACGACGAGGCCGTCGCAGCAGCGCAGCGTGGCGTCGTGCGGAGCCCCGGCGGGAAGGCAGGCGGTGGGCCCGCAGTCGCCGTCGACCGCGATGCGGTCGCCCGGGTGGCTGGAGTGGGCGCTGATGCACGCGCTCTCGGAGATCCGCAACACCACGATGGGATTGCGGAGCGATCCGGTGGCGTGACAGATCGTGACCCGGCCGTTCTCCTCGAACTCGGCGCACTGCGCGGTCGAGAGGTGCTGGGGCGCGTGCTGCGTGGGCGTCTCGCTGGAGCAGCTCGCCGCGATGGCGCCCAGTCCGACGGCGGTCAGGAGAAACCTCAGGGGAATCATCGGGTGCAGCTCCGGTCTCGACGCAGAGACACCACGGCGTCTTCCTGAAGGCACAATGCCTCTCGAGGAATCGCGTGAGCTGCCCCTGCGCTGATCTCATCAACAACGGGCGCGACCTCTGGTCAATCCGCGTCGCCCGGGCCGACCCCGGCTCGGACGCCGAAAAGACTTCGATTTCCGGTGAAGGTTCGCCGATGGCAGACCGGTTGCAACGGGATCCGCGATTACCGTCTGGTGTATTCGCGGGCTTCATGCATCGGGGGGGCTCCGCGGGGCTCTCCCTCTCGTCGCCGCCGACGAGCGCTGCGTCGAGCGCGTCGGCGTACCCGGCGACGGTGCTCGTCGGTGGTGTGCCGCTTCGTGGCGATCCGCTTCGCCACGGCCCGCCTCCCCGCTTCGAGGGCCTTCGCCATGCTCGATCACCGCGGCGAGTGATCCCCGTCGGACTTTGGGGGCGGTCCTTCCGCCGCGCCCTCCGCTGGGGTACCGCTGCCAGCCATCGGACACCCCCCCGCCGGAGCCCTCCCACGATGAAGCCCACCCGCCTCGCGCGCGCCGCGTCGCTCGCCCTGCTCGCCCTCGCCCCGTCGCTCTCGACCGGCGGCTGCGCCGAGGAGCGCCCGGCCATCAACCAGGTGCAGCCCGACTACCTGGACAAGTCCGACCTCATCCCCGCGGAGTACGCGCTGCTCGCGGCCGGCGGCCGCCCCGAGGCCGTCACCCCTGAGGTGCTGCGCCGGGAGCCCGTCTTCTATACGCAGACCACCATGATCGCGAAGCCCGCGAGCACGGGCTTCGTCGGGCTCACCTCGTACTCCGAGCTCCAGAAGGTGCGCTGGGAGGTCACCGAGCGGCTGCTGCTCGCGCGCCTCTCCTACGACTTCGTGCGAGGCGCGCCCGGCGGCGCCGGAGGCATCGGGCAGAACCCGCGCACCGGCGAGATCGTCGCCGCCTTCGCCATCAGCTCGCACTTCGACATCCGCCGCTCGTACAACGAGTCCACCGGCGAGGAGCTCAACGTGGTCGTCGAGAACGACCGCGACCGCCCGTGGCACCAGCGGCGGTTCATGCGCGTCGACTGGTCGCGCAACCTCGTCGACGGCTTCAACTCGGTGCTCCAGTACGAGCGCTGGGAGGGCCGCATCCGCGCCGAGCCGGTGCCCGTCTTCGTCAACAGCCCGACGGACCCCAACGCCCCGGTCTTCGAGCACGCCACCATCCACGGCCAGCGCGCGCTGCGCTACTTCGACGTGGTGCACCGGGCCATCCTGCACCCCGAGGAGGCCGACCTCGGACCCGACCTCCCCAACATCCCCGTCTGCGTCCTCGGCGACGGCGAGACCGCCTGCAACCCCGCCGAGGTCACCTTCCGCACGTCGTTTCTGCGCGCCGAGCGCCGCGACTACGAGCCCGTCAGCCTGACGCCCCCGATCGCCGGCCAGGCCTCCCCGGTGCCCTCCCTCGACCAGGAGCGCTTCGGCTTCTTCGACGTCACCCACGTCGGCTTCGACCGCACCCGCTCGGCCGTGCTCGACACCGAGCGCGTGCACCTCGCCGCGCGGCACAACCTCTGGGTGCACCACCACGTCCCGGCCTACGGGGCCGACGCGGGCCGCGACTGCAACCGCGACGCCGACTGCGCCGACGGCGGCCTCTGCCGCATCGGCGACGCCCCCCGCTCGGCCACCGCGCGCGGCCGCTGCGCCGCCCCCGGCGCCGGCCACCTCGCGGGCGTGACGGAGCCCGCCTGCCGGGTCGACGCCGACTGCGCCGCGGTGTCCCCGACGGCCGCCTGCGACCGCGCCACGGGCACCTGCGGCGACCGCTACGTCCGGTGCAGCGCCGACGAGACCTGCCGCGCGCTCGATCCCCGCTCGACCTGCGACCTCGCCGTGGCGCGCACCCGCAGCGACAACCGCGGGCTGTGTCTCCTGCCCTTCCGGCAGCGCCAGGTGCGGCCCATCGCGTACTTCGAGAGCCCCAACTACCCCGCGCGGATGCAGCCCGTCACCGACGCCGTCGTCGCCGAGTGGAACGCCGCCTTCGCCGAGGCCGTGCAGTCCGCCCGCCGCCACGAGTGCCAGCTCGCGAGCGGCGCCGACCCCGCCGTGCCCTCCGCGGACGACCCCTGCAACGCCCCCGCGGTGCTCGGCACCGACCCCGCCCTCGGGGCCGACGCCGCGCACGTCTTCGTCGGCTGCCACGCGCCCGTCTGGGGCACCGACCGCGCGCTCCCCGGGTACCACGACGCCGCGGCCGTCACCGCCGCCCACGCGGCAGGGTGGGACCTCCCCGCCTGCGGCCCGCAGGGCACCCAGGCCCGCCTCGGCGACCTGCGCTACCACATGATCGGGTCGATCAACGACCAGGACGCCCAGGGGTACTGGGGCCTCGCCAACATCGCCGCCGACCCGGAGACCGGCGAGCTCATCGCGGGCCGCGGCGCCGTCTGGCAGAACATCACCGACACCTACGCCGCGTGGCTGACCGACCTCGTGCGGCTGCTCAACGGCGACGCCACCACGGCCACCATCGCCAACGGGCGCAACGTCATCGAGTCGATGCGCCAGGTCGGGAGCGGCGACACTCCCAGCGCGCAGGCGTTGGATGCGCCCTTCCGCCGCGCGGGAGGCCTGGCCTCGGTGGCGCAGGCCTCCGGCGCCGCCCTCGACCGGCTGCGGCTGCCCGGATCAGGGTGGCTGCGCCCGGGGCCCGGCGCCCGGCTGCGCAGCGATGATCCCGACGCTCCCGGAGCGCTCGACCTCGCGGCGCGGCGCCTCGCGCAGGGGCGGCTGCTCGGCGACGGCGACAACCGCGCGGCGGCGCGCCGGGCGTCGCTGCGGGACACGGAGCTCGAGTCGGCGCTGCTCCAGGGGCCGCAGGTGTCGCTCGCCTCGACCGCGCGGCAGGACCCGTCGGCGGTGCTCCCTGCGACGTGGGACGCGGCCTCGCCGCTGCGCGCGCAGGACCCGTCGCGGCGGCGGGTGATCCAGCGGATGCGGGCGCGGCTCACGGCGTGGCAGTGCGGCCACGAGGCGGCCTTCGACGACGACGTGCTCGCGGGCCTCGCGCAGCGCATCGCGTCGGGCGCTCCGATCACCCCGGACGACCCCGCGGACGCCCCGGTGGCCTTCGGCCAGCGCTGGGTGTTTCGCGACGGCGACGGTCGCGTGGACTACGAGCGGGTGCGCGACTACGCGGCGCAGTTCATCCACCACGGGGTGCTCGCCCACGAGATCGGGCACTCGGTGGGGCAGCGCCACAACTTCACCGCCAGCGCCGACGCGGTGAACTACCACGACGGCTACTGGGCCGCGCGGGGACAGGGCCACCCGGGCGGCGTGCGCCCTCGCTGGGAGTACCTCGCCGACCCCGCGGACGGCCATTACTACAGCCCCGAGGAGGTGCGCGGCCGGGTGGAGGAGTACGCGTACTCCTCGGTCATGGACTACAAGGGCCTCAACGAGGACGCCCACGGCCTCGGCCGCTACGACCGGGCCTTCGTCAAGAACGGCTACGTGGGCATGGTCGAGGCCTTCCGCCGCGTGGCCGACCGCCCGGCGGCGCTCTGGTACTCGGTCAACACCGCGGGCTCCGGGCTCTCGACGCCGCTCGACCTGCGCGCCTGGTCGACCGGCGGCGCGCCGCGGGGGATGCACTACACGCAGATCCCGGCGATCTTCGGGCGCCGCGCGGACGGCGCGCCGGACGTGCGCGAAGACAACCGCTACGACGTCTTCCTCCGTGAGACCCGCAACGAGTCGCTGCCCGGCTGGGGCGAAGCGTCGTTCACCAACGTGACCGCCGACGGCCACGTGCTGGTTCCCTACCGCTTCGACAGCGACGAGCGCGCGGGCCTCGTCTGGCAGGACCAGCCCAACGACGCCGGCGCCGACGCCTACGAGTCGATGCGCTACGTGTCCGGCCGGTGGCTCGACTACTACTTCGCCAACAGCTACTCGCGGCTGCGCTCGGGCTTCTCCACGGACTCGTACGTGTCCCGGATGTGGGGCCGCTACGTCGAGCAGATGCGCCAGTCGTCGCAGACGCTGGCCTTCGACCTGGTGTCCTTCCAGGACTTCCTCGGGAGCGCGCCGGACTGGCGGCGCTTCCGCGACGACCCGGCCTTCCTGGGCGGCTTCGTCAACCAGGCCGCGACCGGCGTCGTGGCCGACGCCTTCGTGGCGATGGTCACGATGCCCGAGATGGGCGCCCACCGCATCGTCGAGCGCTACGACGGCCAGCGCCTGGCGACGCTCAACCTGGAGACCGGCGCGGGCTTTCCGGTGCCGATCAACCAGGGCCGCGCCTTCGAGAGCGACTGGCGCAACGACGCGGGCTTCTGGTGGTACGAGCAGCTCAATCGCGCGGGCTCGTACTACGACAAGGTCATGGCGCTCGACGCCTTCACCGACCCCGAGCTCCTGCTGCTGCAGCGCGACACGCCCGCCGACCTGCGGCTCTTCCAGCTCTCGTTCTATTCGATGTACCCCGCGCAGACGATCCGTCTCTGGGGGGGGATGCTGTCCGAGGACTACGCCGACTTCGCCCCGCTCGTGGAGACCGGCGGCACGCGCAGCATCACCCGCACGCACCTCGCGACGCTCAACCTCCCGCCGGGCGACGGCGCCGGGCGCAGCGGTCGCGTCGTCGACGACCTGCACCTCCCGATCGACCCGCAGACCGGCTTCACCGTGCAGCTCCGCGCGGCGGTGATGGGCGCGGCGAACATCCCCGCCACCTTCGACCAGCGCTTCATGGACTTCGCCCGCGTCTGGACCGACGGCAGCGTCGAGGCCCTCGCCGTGGCCGACCCGGCGCGCGACACCGTGAGCTTCACCGATCCGTGGTCGCGCACCACCTACCGCGCGCTGCATTTCGGGACGGGCGCTGGCGAGCCCGGGGCCGACGTGGGCGCCTCGGCGACGGTGCACGCCGCGACCGGCGCCGCGGCCGACGAGGCGGGCATCGGGGCGCGGATGATCCTGCGGCTGCGCGACCTCGACGCCCTCCGGCTGCGGGCGCGCGAGGCCGGCGACGCCGCGCGGGCGGCCGCGCTGGAGACGCAGCTCCGGCAGTACGTCGACCTCGTCCATGTGCTGCGCCGGCTCACGGCCCGCTTCGGCACCGGCACCTCCGTCACGCACTGACGCCACCTCCCCGCGGCTTCCTCGATCCGGCGCGCGCCGGGGCGATTCGTGTACATTCCGTGGCCCCATCGGAGTGCCGTCGCGCGACGGCGGAAGGCGTCTCATGAAAGTCGGTCTGACGGCGGTGTTGGTGCTGGTGCTCGGGGTCGGTTGCTCGTCGGCGGCGGACACCCCGGCGGCGGTCGACGCGGGCGGCGGCGATGCGGCGGCCGACGCGACGGGGGGCGATGCGGGCCGGGACGCGGGCCGCGCCGACGCGGGCACGCCGGACGCCGGGCCGTCGCGCGCGGGGCTCACCTGCGCGATGGACGGCGAGTGCGGCGCCGCGCTCACCTGCGACGTGGACATCCCCGGCGGGTTCTGCACGGCGGAGTGCACCGACGGGACGCAGCCGAGCGAGCGCTCGCAGTGCGGCGGGGCGGGCAGCACCTGCCTGAGCTACGGCGACGGCGCCGACGCGGTCTCGTTCTGCACGCGCACCTGCACGCCGACGGCGCGGCCGGGCACCGCGGGCGCGTGCCGCCCGGGGCAGGCGTGCACCGGGTGGTGGTTCTCGCACGAGACCTACGAGCCCGACGCGGTGGGCTGCGACCTCTTCTGCACGGCGGACAGCCAGTGCGGCACCGAGCGCTGCAACCTGCGCACGGGCGAGTGCGGGGAGGCCGCGGACATGGCCGCGCGCGCCGACGGCGAGCCCTGCGACCCGACGGTGGAGACGGGCACCCCCGCGCGCAACCGCCAGTGCCGCGGCATCTGCTTCCAGATCGGCGACATGCCCAGCCAGGGCCAGTGCGGCAGCCACATCGACCTCACGGTGACGCCGCGCTGCCCCGACGCGCCCGAGCGCATCGCCCCGGAGGCGCCCACCGACGACGCGGGCGAGCGCCTCGACAACCTCGGCGAGTGCCTCTTCAAGACCTGCGCGACGAACGCCGACTGCACCGCCCCGCTCACCTGCCTCCCGGCGATGAACGGCGCTCCGCCGACCTGCGGGTATCGCTAGAGCGCCCACCGGTGTCGCACCGGCCAGCTCGGCCTTCGCGGACTGCGCGTCGCGGGCTGCGCGGCGGTGATAGAACCGCCCTGTGTCCATGAAACGCTCGACCGTGTGGCTCTCCCTGGCGTTGTCGTTGGGGGCTTCGGGCGCGGGCGCGCAGACGATCACGTCGCGCACGGAGACCCGGCCGTTCGAGGGCGTGAGGGTGATCGTCGGGCGCACCGCGTCGCCGACGACGAACTTCCGCGCGACGGTCGTCTCGCTCTGCAACGACTACGTGCACGTGACGGCGACGCGGGCGCCGACGGCGCTGCAGCGCACCAGCACCTGGGCGAACGCGGCGGGGGTGCAGGTCGCCACCAACGGGGACTTCTTCGTGAGCGGGCCGCGGGTGTACGGGAACGCCATCGGCGGCGCGGCGTGGCCGCTGCGTCAGACGGGCAACGATCCGGCGGTCGCGGGGGAGTGGTACTACCGGCGCTACGGGTGGATCGGGTTCGGTCCGTCGGCGGTGGAGTTCTCGCACACCGAGTGGGTGAAGCAGCACGCGTCGAGCCTCGGCGTGACCGACGGCTGGATGCCGGGCACGGTCACCACCGCCGTCCCGCGCGGCCTGACGGCGCTGGTGAGCGGCTTCCCAGAGCTGATCACCGAGGGCACCCGCTACACCTGCGCCTCGCCGACGGCCTCGTCGTGCTTCCCCGATCGCACGGACATGCGCGCTCGCCACCCGCGCACGGCGATGGGGCTCTCGCGCGACCGGCGCACCTTCCTGCTGGTCACGGTGGACGGCCGCTCGACCGCGAGCGCCGGCATGTACGGCACCGAGCTCGCGCGCCTGATGGAACTCCTCGGCGCGTGGCAGGCGTTCAACCTCGACGGCGGCGGCTCGACGGCCATGTGGGTCCGAGGGCGCGGCCTGATCAACGTGCCGTCCGACGCGGCGGGGGAGCGCGCGGTCGCCAACCACTGGGGCGTCTTCGCGGGCGCCGCGAGCGGTCGGCCGCGTGCGCCCGGGAGCTGTCGGGCGATCCCGTCGCTGGACGCGGGCGTCCCGGACGCGGGCACCATCGATGCGGGCCCGGCGGACGTGGGCGTGCGGGACGTGGGCGCGGCGGACGTGGGCGCGGCGGACGTGGGTGCGCGGGACGTGGGCGCGGCGGACGTGGGTGCGCGGGACGTGGGCGTGCGGGACGTAGGCGTGCGGGACGTGGGCCTCGCGGACGTGGGCGTGAGGGACGTGGGCCTCGCGGACGTGGGGACCGTCGACGCGGGGCTGAGCGAGGACGCGTCCGACGAGGACGCCGGTCCGGTGGAGGAGGTGCCGGAGTTTGCGGACGCGTCGCGCGCGGAGATGCCGCCCGAGGAGGTGTCCGATGAGGGTGGCTGCGGCTGCCGCGCGGGGCGGGGTGGGGGACTCGCTCGCGGGGGAGCGCTCGTCGCGGGCGCGCTGCTGCTCGTCCACCGTCGCCGTCGCGAGCGGGCGCGTCGCAGGAAGACGGAGCGTGTCGGATGAGCTCGTCGCCGCGCTCCCTGGCGTGGGCGCTCGCGCTCGCGGCGTGCGGTGACGCCGCGACGGTCGTGCCCGAGGACGGCGGCTCGCACCTCGACGCGCCCGCGCTGACGGACCTCGCGACCTCGATGGACACGCCCGCGCCGACGGACGCGCCCGCGCCGATGGACAGCCCGCCGCCGATGGACAGCCCGCCGCCGATGGATAGCCCGCCGCCGATGGACGCCGGGCGGCCCGAGGCCGGCGCGGACGTACCGACGAGGGACGCGGCGGCGTCCGACGTGCCGCTGCGGACGGACCTCGGGGGCGATGCGCCGACGACGGATGTGCCTGCGCGACCCGACGGCGGCGCGCCGGTGACGTTTCGCCTCGCGGTGATCAGCGACCTCAACGACAGCTACGGCGCGACCACGTACTCGAGCACCGTACGCGCGGCGGTGGGCGCGCTCACCGGGCGCATCCGTCCCGACCTGGTGCTGGTCACCGGCGACATGGTGGCGGGGCAGAGGGCCGGGCTCGACTACGCCGCGATGTGGGCGGGGTGGCACCGCACGGTGACCGATCCGATGCGCGCGGCGGGCATCCCGATGGCCATCACGCCCGGCAACCACGACGCCTCGGGGTACTCGCAGTTCGCCGCCGAGCGCGCCGTGTTCGTGTCGCAGTGGAGCCAGGCCTCGCGCGTGCCCGCGGTCGCCTTCGTCGACCGGTCGCGTTACCCGCTGAGGTATTCGTTCACCTTCCGCGGGGCGTTCTTCGTGTCGCTCGACGCGACCACCGTGGGGCCGCTCTCGGCCGAGCAGCGCGCCTGGGTCGACGCGCAGCTCGCCGCTTCGACGCAGCCCGTGAAGATCGCCTTCGGGCACCTCTCGCTGCACCCGGTGACCGTCGGTCGCGAGACCGAGGTGCTCGCGGACGCCGAGCTCGAGGCGATCTTCCGCCGCCGCGGGCTCACCGCGTACATCAGCGGCCACCAGCACGGGTACTACCCCGGGGCCCGCGGCGGGCTGCGGCTCGTGAGCATGGCCTGCCTCGGGGCGGGCCCCCGCACGCTCGTCGGCACCGCCACCGCCTCGCCGCTGAGCATGCTCAGCGTGGAGATTCGCGACGGCCGGGTGGCCTCGCTCGACGCGCTCGCGGCGCCAGACTTCACCCGCGCCATCGCCCGCAGCAGCCTGCCAGGGGAGATCCGGTACGGGGCGCAGCGGGTGGTGCGCGACGACCTCGCGGGGTTCTGACGGCGGACGTGACGGCGCGGTCGCGGCGTCGGGCGCCCGCCCTGGTGATGCTGGCGATGGGGGGGCGGGGGGGGGAGGCGGGGCGGTTCGGACCGTGAGGGGGCCTCAGGCCCGCTCAGGTCTCGTCGTAGTGGGAGAAGGCCATGACGGCCGAGCCGCGGCCCTGGGTGCGGCTGCGCAGCTCGGTCACGTACCCGAAGAGCTTCGCCAGCGGGACCGCCGCGTCGATGACCCGCAGCGGCCCGAGCGCGCGCAGGTCGTGCACGGTGCCTCGGCGTGACTGCACCGAGGCGACGGCCTCGCCGACGAAGTCCTCGGGGACCGTGACCTCGACCGACATCACGGGCTCGAGCCCGACGATGCCGGCTGACTTCGCGGCCTCCTGGAAGGCGCGCGACCCTGCGATCTCGAAGGCCGGCCCGCTGGAGTCGACCTTGTGGAACGACCCGTCCAGCAGGCGCACCCGCACGTCGACCATGGGGTATCCGGTCGCCACGCCGCGCTCCATCGCGCCGCGCACGCCCTTCTCGATCGCGGGGATGTACCCCTGGGGGATCACTCCCCCGACGGTGTCGTCGGTGAAGACCAGCCCGCTGCCGCGCGCGCCGGGTTCGACGGAGAGCGCGACGTGCGCGAACTGGCCCGTTCCGCCCTCCTGGCGGACGTGCCGGTACGTGGCCTCGCCCGCCCCGCGCACGGTCTCCCGGTACGCGACGCGGGGTTCGCCCACGCGCACCTCCGCGCGGTGCTCGCGACGGAGGCGCTCCACGACGATCTCCAGGTGGAGCTCGCCCATGCCCTTCAGGAGGGTCTGACCCGACTCGGGGTCCGTGCTCACGTGGAGCGACGGGTCCTCGTGTGCGAGCCGCGCGAGACCGGCGGTCATCCGGTCGCTGTCGCCCGCGGTGCGGGCCTCGAGGGCGACCTCCACCATGGGCTCGGGGATGTTCAGCCCCGCGAGCACCATGGGCTGGTCGACCGCGCAGAGGGTGGTGCCCGTGCGCACGTCGCGCCACCCGAGCACGGCGGCGATGGAGCCGGCGGGCGCCTCGGCGAGGGCCGTGCGCTCGTCGGCGTGCACCTGCACCAGGCGCCCGACGCGCTCGGTGCGGCCGCGGCGGGTGTCGAGCAGGGTCATGCCGGGGCGGAGCGTCCCGGCGTAGACCCGCACGAAGGTGAGCGTGCCCTGCGCCCGGTCGCTGACGACCTTGAACGCGAGCGCGCACACCGGGGCGTCGTCGCGCGGCGGGCGCACGAGCGCGGCCCCGGTGTCGGGGTGGGTGCCCTCGACGGCAGGGAGGTCCTGCGGCGAGGGGAGGTACAGCACGATGGCGTCGAGCAGCATCTGGATGCCCCTGTTCTTCAGCGCCGAACCACACAGCACGGGCACCAGCCGACCCTCGATCGTCGCCTTGCGCAGGGCGCGCTCGATGTCGTCGGCGGTGATCGCCCCTGGGCCGTCGGCGAGGTACGCGTCCGTGAGGGACGGGTCGCACTCGGCGCAGGCCTCGATGAGCTGCTCTCGCGCCCGGGTGGCGGCCTCGCGCTGCGACGCCGGAACCTCGGACACGGTGAAGGTGCGCCCGCTCTCGTCGTCGTAGGTGACGGCGCGGTCGCGGACGAGGTCGATGAGCCCCGCGTCGAGCGGGAGCTGCACGGCCACGGGGCGCGCGCCGAGTCGGCGGCGCATGGAGTCGAGGCACATCGCGAGGTCGGCGCCGGGCCTGTCGACCTTGTTGACGAACGCGATGCGGGCCACGCCGTAGCGGTCGGCCTGCCGCCAGACGGTCTCGGTCTGGGGCTCCACGCCCCGGGCGGCGTCGAAGACCGCCACGGCGCCGTCGAGCACCCGCAGCGAGCGCTCGACCTCCATGGTGAAGTCGACGTGCCCGGGGGTGTCGATGACGTTGATCTGGTGCCGCTGGCCCGCCCGAGCGCCGTCGCGCACGGCCCAGTGGGTGGTCGTGGCGGCGGCGTTGATGGTGATGCCCATGGCCTGCTCCTCGGGGGAGAAGTCCATGGCGGTGGTGCCGTGGTGCACCTCGCCCGCGCGGTGGATGCGCCCCGTGAAGAGGAGCACGCGCTCGGTGATGGTGGTCTTGCCCGCGTCGATGTGGGCCATGACGCCGATGTTGCGGACGCGGTCGAGGGTGATGTCGCGAGGCATGAGAGTATCCCCTGGCGTCGTCTCCATTGGAGTCGATGCCTGTATTGATGGTTGAGAGACAACGGGTCCGCGGCGCCGCGGGTTGTCCAATGGACAACGGGCGGCGACCCGGCGGGGCATCGGGTGTCTATCGGCTCAGCGGAGCGGGCGCGGCGTCACGGAGACCCGCAGACCCGACGAAACGGCTGGAGAAGAGGACGTCTCGTGACGGCGACTCAGCCCGCTCCGCGCGACCGATACGTCAGGATCAACCCCAGGATCGGCCAGTCGCAGGCGCGACGACCGACCTCAGAGCGACCCGACACCGGGCAGGCGAGGATGGTGGGATGAGTGGACATGACGTACCTGACGGGGGGAATAACCGATGTTGTCGGTAATGGTCAAGCGGGCGGTCCGGGGCGCTCTCCTGCTGCGGATGGCAAGGCGTTCAGGGGGGGCACGCTGCTCGTCTGGCGCAGGGGTTCGCGCGCTGGCGGCCTCATCGGGCTCGTCGCGCGACGGTGTCGTCGATCGGACATGGGACGCCGCCTCCACGCTCTCGCTCGCCATCGCGCTCGAGGCATGGGCCCCTCGTGCGCTCGCGCGCTGACCATCACTGGCAGTCAGTGGATCTGCTTGGAGGGCCGATCGATCCGCCGTGAGGACGTGGATGCGCCACACCCTCGGGGTGGGTCTTTGGACGCCCCATTCGCTGCGCGGCCTCGTCGTCCGGGACGGCCTCCGCTACTCTCCGCTCGTCTCGAAGACGACACGAGGTCGCGCGAGACCGGGAGGGGGAGCCATGACCGACACACCGCTGAAGACCGTCCGCGTCCCTGAGGGTATGACACCCTTGTTCCGCCGCGCGGAGGAGGTGGTCTCGAGCTACTTCGGGCAGCGCGAAGATCGCCCCGAGATGGGCAGCATCGAGATCTTCGGCCAGCGCTACATCCTGGTGAGGGCGGCATCTCTCTCCGTGGAGTTCTTCGGCATGGTGGCGGAGATCTACGGACCGGGGCGCGAGGCCGAGGCCGAGGAGTTCTCTCGCAATATTCTCTACGACCTCGCCCACGCGATCGGGAAGTCGGACGCGAAGAACTTTCACGCGAAGATGGGCCTCGAGGACCCCATCGCGCGGCTCTCGGCGGGGCCGATCCATTTCGCGCACACGGGGTGGGCCTTCGTGGAAATCTTCTCGGAGTCGAACCCCACGCCGGGTCCCGACTACTACCTCGTCTACGACCATCCGTACTCCTTCGAGAGCGACGCGTGGGTGCAGTCGGGGAAGCCGCGGCAGCATCCCTCGTGCATCATGAATTCGGGCTACAGCTCCGGCTGGTGCGAAGAGAGCTTCGGGCTCAAGCTCGTGGCCAGCGAGATCCTCTGCCGCGCCAAGGGGGACGACTGCTGCCGCTTCATCATGGCGCCGCCCGACCGCATCGAGGCCAGGGTGCGCGCCTACAAGGCCACCAGCCCGGAGCTCGCCAGGCGAATGGAGGCGCACAGCATCCCGGACTTCTTCTCCCGCAAGCGGCTCGACGAGGAGCTGCGGGAGAGCCGCAGTCAGCTCGAGGAGCGCGTGGACCTGCGCACGCGCGAGCTCGTCCTGGCGGGCGAGCGGCTGAAGGCCGAAGTGGCGGAGCGGCGGAGGATGGAGGAGCGTCTCCGACAGGCGGACAAGATGGAGGCCATCGGTCGCCTCAGCGGCGGAATCGCCCACGATTTCAACAATTTGCTCACGGTGATTCAGGGCTACACGAGCCTGGCCCTCCGGGTTGTCGAGCCCGACAGCGCCGCCAGGCCGTTCATCGAGGAGGTGCTCCGCGCCTCGGAAAGCGCGGCCTCCCTAACCAGCCAGCTGCTGGCGTTCAGTCGCCAGCAGGTGCTGAGCCCGAAGGTCCTCGACCTCAACGCCGTGGTGCGGAGCCTGGCGCAGCTCCTTCGGCGCGTCATCGGCGAGCACATCGTGCTGGACCTGGTCCTCGCTCCCGAGAAGCCGAGGATCCACGCCGACGCCGGACAGATCGAGCAGGTGCTCGTCAACCTCGCCGTGAACGCCCGTGACGCCATGCCGAGAGGAGGCACGCTCCGCATCGAGACGCGATTGACTCGGGGCGATCATGCGTCCTTGAGGGGAGACGAGGTGCAGATCCTGGTGCAGGACGACGGCGAGGGCATGGACGAGGCGACTCTCTCTCGCGTCTTCGAGCCCTTCTTCACCACGAAGGAGCGCGGCAAAGGCACGGGGCTCGGCCTCGCGACGGTCTACGGCATCGTGAGCCAGAGCCGCGGTGAGATCCACGCGACAAGCCGGCCCGGGGAGGGCAGCTCGTTCGAGATCGTCCTGCCCGCCACGCACGAGCCCGTCGCCCCCGGCGAAGTCGCGCGAGAGCGACTGCCCGCGCCCACGGCCCGGACCATCCTCCTCGTGGAGGACGAGGACGGAGTGAGGAAGCTCTTCGCGGAGGTGCTGAGGAAAGCGGGGTATCGCGTGCACACGGCCGGCGACCCGCTGGAGGCCATCGCCCTCTCGAGCAAGCTCGCGGAGCCCCTCGAGCTGCTGCTCACCGACGTGGTGATGCCGCACATGAGCGGAAGGCAGCTCGCCAAGGTCCTCGAGGCCGCGCGCCCGGGCCTCCGGGTCCTCTACATGTCGGGATACACCGATCACATTCTCGAGTCCGAGACCGGCGACTGGGAGCTCATCCAGAAGCCGTGCTCTCTCGACGCCCTGCTCCTGAAGGTGCGGATCGTCCTCTCCACCGAGCGCAAGTGAGGCGGGCCGCGCCTCTTCGGGCGCCGACGCCGCCCGACCGGGCTCGTCGCGGCGGGTGGCGTGTCCAAAGCCCTCGGTGAGGTTCAGCCGTCGATGCTCCAGGAGATCACGCGCCGCAGGATGCGCTGGCCGGGAGGAGAGTTCAGGTACCAGACGCGCCCGTGCGGCGGATCGTTGCGGATGGGGGGCGTGGTGCAGCGCTCTCCGCCGCCGGCCGCCTCGCAGCTCACGCGGCGGCTGCCCTCGACCTTGTCGCGCAGCTCGGAGCGCCAGTAGGCCGGCGTCACCTGCGCGGCGGTCACCGTCCGGCACCCCCGGGTGGGCGAGCGGAACACCTCCCCGAGGTTCTCGGCCTGCCGATCGCAGAGCTGCAGGCCTTCCGGGGGGATCATCCCGACGAACTCCGCGAGTGACATGCTCCGCAGCGCCGCGATCACCGCGGGCGTGGGAAACTCGTCGGGCCCGGGCTGCCCTACGGGCGCAGGCTCGGCGTGGGCGCCGGGCTCGCTCCCAGGCGTCGGGGGGGCGACCTCCGCGGGCTGCGTCGGGAGCACAGGGGGCGTCGGGGGCCCGGGCTGCGCCGCAGGCGCTGGGGCTGTCGGGGCCGCGACGGGGGGCACCGCGTTCGGACGCGCGCAGTGGCCGGCGCTGCAGAAGAGTTCCGTGGCGCAATCGGCGTTCGAGGAGCAGGACGCACCCTCGCCGCCGTCCCTGCCGCGCTTGCTGCAGGCGCTCGTCGAGAGCGCCCCGCCGAGAAGGAGCACGCCGATCCACCAACGATTCGTCATGACGTCGAGAGCGCTTCCTGGGTCGAGAATGGGGAGACCGTCGCCAGGAGTCGGGCATCGCGATCGCGCCTCTGACGATGGCGGAAGATCCACGAATTGCGGCGACGGTTGCAAGAGCGACCGCAGCGCACGCCATCCAGCGCTCGAACCCCGTGGAGAGGTACTGATCGCTGGTCGGATCCCCGGTCGTACCTCCACCCGTCTCCGTGAATCGCCACCGCCATCCCGCCGCAGACGGCGAGCGGAGGGCGCGATTCACACGTCGCCTCCGGCCGCCGCCGCGTCAGTCGTCGACGAGTCGATCTCAGCCGCCGCCGAGCTGCGCGTACAGCGCGCGCCACGCCCCCGTCCACGCTCCCTCGTCGAAGCGCAGCGTCACGTTGACGTCGCGGCCGGTCACGCTCAGGAACACGCGCCCGGTCGCCGCATCACGGGCCCCGTTCACCTCGGGGCCCTCGGCGTCGGACGACTGCCATGGCAGCGGGCGCTCCGGGGGGCCGTACGGCGGCTCGCCGACGAGGGCGAGGCTGCTCGACATGGGGAGCGTGATCCCACGAGGTCGGGTCGAAGAAGCACGCCGACGCGGAGCCACGCAGCCAGTCGCGGCCCGGCGTCGAGAGCCCGTCGGGCAGTGACGCGTCGAGGATCTCCCGGAGC
>SCUS01000188.1 GCA_004297725.1 Myxococcaceae bacterium
CTCGGGCTCGCGGTCGCGGGGCGGCTCCCCTCCCCCCGCATCGCCGCGGCGGCGCTCGCTCTGGGGAGCGTGAGCTACGGCGCGAGCGTGGTCCTCGACGCCTACGCGCTGCGGCTCGTGGGCGCGGCACGCGAGGCGGCGTACTTCGCGACGGCGCCGTTCATCGGTGCGCTGGCCGCGACCCTGCTCACGGGCGAGCGCCTCGGATGGTCCGTCGGGCTCGCGATGGCGGTGATGGCCGCGGGGGTCGCGCTCCTACTGCGCGAGCGCCACGGGCACGGGCACACGCACGACCCACTCGACCACGCCCACGCGCACGTCCACGACGAGCACCACCGGCACGAGCACGGCCCGGACGATCTGCCGGGGGAGCCGCACGCGCACGCCCACCACCACTCGCCGCTCACCCACGAGCATCCGCACACGCCCGACGCGCACCATCGGCACCGCCACTGACGGGTGGAGCCATCCCGCTCGCGGAGAGAGCGTCCTCGCCGACGATCAGCCCATGCTGTGCCGCATCAGCGTCCGAACGGGAGGCAGCGAAAGAGGGGTGGTGTAGATCGGCACCGCGCTATACCGGGAGGCAACCATGGCTGACGTCGAACTGCTCTATTTTCCCGACTGTCCAAACGTCCCAGCCGCTCGAGAGCAGCTCGCTCGCGCCTTTGCCGCCATCGGTCTTCCTTCCCATTGGACCGAGGTCGACATGAGCGCAGAGAACGGGCCGGAGCACGCTCGGGGCTATGGCTCACCGACCATCCTCATCGATCGTTGCGAGGTGACCGGCGTCGCCCCGTTCGGCGGGTCGTCGTGCCGCGTCTATGCGGGAAGCGACCTGCGCGGAGCACCACCTCTCGACGTCATCGTGGCCAGGCTGCGCATCGCTTCCGACTCCGGTTCAGTCGAAGGCACCTGATCGCGAGACGACCGTCGCAGCTCGACCAGGCCAGTACGAAGCCGCCGTCGGAGCCCGCACCGCAGGGCCTGCAGTTCCCGAACTGGGTACGACGGCGTGGCGTGCTACCGCGCTAGTGTCAGCGCGCGGCGATCTCGAGCACGCGATCGTCGATAGCGTCCGTCACATAGATCCGGCCGTCGGCGTCGAGGGTGATGCCCTGGAGGCCACCCCCTCGAACGGTGGTCGAGAGGTCGATCCAGTCGATGACCGCTCCGGTGAGGCTGAGCGCGTAGATGCGCGAGGTGGCGTTGTCGGTCACGAAGAGCCGCCCGCCGCTCAGCGCAAGGCCCGACGGGGCCATCATTCCGACGGTCGAGCCATCGAGGAGGGTCGTGGTGTCGGCGCCCATCATGCGGCGCTGCGTCGAGCCATCGTAGTTCGGGCTGATGGACGTGGTGGAGCGGCCGGTCGACGGGTCGAGCACGCCGATGCGATGGTTGCCCGGGTCGGCGAAGTACACGCGGTTGGCGTCGCGGTCGAACTCAAGGTGACCCGACACGCCCTCGACGTAGCTGATCTCCCCCTCGGCGAAGCGCTGCACGATCGCGCCCGAGTGGTCGACGCCGCCCGGCTCGTGAGGCACGCGGAAGTCGTAGCGGGTGAGCGAGTGGTGGAAGCCGTCGGCGACCCAGTAGATGTTGGCGCTCTCCCACGCGATGCCCTGGGCGTTTGGGCTGTTGTGCAGCATGTCGATGTGCGAGGCGTGACCGCCGTCGAAGTCATCGTACCCGGAGAGGAAGAGCGTCGGACCCATGAAGTCCGCAGGGGTTCCGCGAGGAGGAGGTCCCTGGGTGAGCTGGTCCTCCTCGTGGGCGGTCGCGAGGATGCCCGCTGTGCCGAACGCGAGGCACGACGGGTGAGGCATGAAGTGGGTGTGCTGCGGGCCCGCGCGATTGACGAAGTCCTGGTCGGCCGCGCCGGCGTTGCGGAGGATGGTCATCGAGCTGTCGCCGAAGTTGGTGATCCACAGTTCTCGCGGTGACTCCGGGTTGAACGCAAGGTCACGAGGCGTCGCGAGGGTGCTCTCGGCGGTCGCGATGATTCGAACCTGCACGGCGTCGGCGCGGTGCGTACCGCGACCCAACACCGGAAGGCCCATGGGACCCGCGTCGGCGGGGGCTGAGGCGTCGGCGGTGACCGCCGCGTCGCCTGAAGGTTGAGAGCCGGGCGCCTCGCTGCCGCAGCCCGCGACGAGACCCATCATCAGACCAGACACCCACGAGACATATGACGAACGGTGCATCCTGAGCTCTCCCTCGGACCGTCTGATTACTCCATCTACACATGACTCGTAAAGGTGAGCACGGATATCGTACCAGAGCAGAGATGCCACCGCACATGCGCAATGAACGCCCGATTAGCACGAGCCAGTAACCCTACGAATCTCGCTGTAACCGAACGGGTTACACGACGACCATCGCAGCGTTCACGATACTGCCTCACTTGAATGCATGGGGCGGACATGATAGCGAACACGCATTCGCGCCGCGTCGTGATCGCGACCCCTCAAACGGAGATTTCGTCTCCTTTGCGCAGTCGTCGATCTTGAACTTTCGCCAACCTCGCACCACACACCGACCCGATGGTTGAACTCATGAAAAGTGCACGCTGCGGTCTGTTCGGGGTTTCGATGGTCCTGTTGGGCTGCGGCAGCGATCCGGCCGCCGTCACGGCGACGCGCACCGGGCCCGATCCCGCGGCGGCTGCGCTCGCGCTCCCTCGCGCCGTCGACCTCAATCCCGACCCCCGCGTCGTCGAGATCAACCTCGAGGCCCGCATGGGTGAGTGGGAACTCTCCCCGGGCCGGCGCGTCCACGCGATGACCTACAACGGGGGCGTGCCCGGTCCGCTCATCGAGGCGCGGGTGGGCGACACGCTGGTGGTGCACTTCACCAACCGCCTCAGTGAGCCCACCACCATCCACTGGCACGGGCTGCGGGTGCCCGCCGACATGGACGGCAGTCCCCGCTCGCAGCAGCCCGTCGCGCCGGGAGGCTCGTTCGAGTACCGCTTCACGCTCCCCGACGCCGGAACCTACTGGTATCACCCGCATGCCGCCGAGGCCCGGCAGATGGAGGCCGGCCTCTACGGCGCCATCGTGGTGCGGGGCGACGACGAGCCTCGCGTCGACGCCGAGGCGGTGATCGTCCTCGACGACGTGACGCTCGGCGACGACGGTCAGATCACGCCGCCGGGCGGTCTGCTGGAGATCCACAGCGGGCGCGACACCGGCATCCAGGTGATCAACGGCCGCGCGGGCGCCGTGCTGTCGATGCGCGCGGGCCAGAGGCAGCGCTGGCGCATCGTGAACGCCGGGAGCGCGCGCTTCTACCGGCTCTCGCTCCCGGGCCATCGCTTCACGGTGATCGGCACCGACGGCGGCTTGCTCCCGACGCCGCGCACGCTCGACGAGCTGCTGCTGGTCCCGGGCGATCGCTACGACGTCCTGGTCGACGCGGTCGCCCCGCCGGGCACCCGCGCGACGCTCCGCAACCTCCCCTACTCGCGTGGCCACGGCGCGGGCGTCTTCGAGGCAGAGGACGTCCTCGCCGTCGCGTACACCGCCGACGCGCCGCTCCCATCCCTCCCGGCTCCCACGACCGCACGCACGATCGACGCGCTCGACACCACAGGCACGACGCCGAGAGAGGTGCGCCTGAGCGAGCAGGTCGATGAGGCCACGGAGACCGTCCGCTTCATGATCAACGGCGCCTCGTGGCCCGATGTACCGGCGCTGCGCGCGCCGGTGGGCCAGACCCAGGTGTGGGACGTGATCAACGAGAGCGAGATGGACCACCCGATCCACCTGCACGGGTTCTTCTTCCAGGTCGTCGCCCGAGACGGCGTGCCCGAAGCGGCGCGCAGCTGGGAGGACACCGTCAACGTCCGCGGTCGCGAGCGCGTGCGCATCGCATTCCGCCCGGATGATCGTGCCGGCATGTGGATGTTCCACTGCCACATCCTCGAACACGTCGACCACGGCATGATGGCTGATGTGATGGTCGAGCGCTGAACCCCAACTCCCACGAGACGCCAACCCTCACACCCTCGCATGGAAATCCTGATGCAACTCCGACCGATCCCCTTCGTTCTTCTCGCGTTGACGCTCTCGGCCTGCGGCTCGTCTGAGTCCACGCCGGCCACGACCACCGACGCCGGAACCGCCGACGCCGGGAGCACCCCCGATGTCTCGGCTCCCGTGGACGTCGCCACCGCTACCGACACGCCCGCCGCGACCGACGTGGGCGCTCCAGCGGAAGCCGACTCCGGCACCGTTGTGGCGCTCAATGGCTGCACGTCCGACCTGTACGTCGACCAGACCGGCGGCACCGCCAGCGACCGGATGATCATGACCCGCGGGAGCACCAATGCCTTCACCGATCCGTGCATGACCATTCGCGCCGGTCAGGCGGTGCAGTTCATGTGGACCTTCTCTCGGCACCCGCTGGCGCCGGGCCTCGCGCCGGGTGAGGCGGGCACCGAGCCTCCCAGCACGCCGATCCAGCCCTTCTCCAGCGGGTCGGTGCACTCGATCACCTTCCGCACGCCGGGCTTCTATCCCTTCTATTGCACCAACCATCCCGGCGCGATGAAGGGTGTCATCCAGGTGCTCTGACCCCGTGAACCAACCCGGCCACACTACCCATTCATCGATCTCAGTCCGAGGTTTGGCCCGGACGAATTTGAGCAAGGGAACAAGTGAGAACGAGGGGCGAGGCTGATCCCAGGCAGAGCGGCCCTCCCTCGCGGACGTCCCTCATGGCCGCGGTGTTCGCGCTCCTCGTGGGCTTCACCACGCGGAGCGCCCACGCGCAGGCGCGCGACGCGCTACCTACCCCGCTCGATCTGCCAGCGGTGGTGCAGTACGCCGACTCGCACCGCGCGGAGATCGTGGCCGCTCGCGCCGAGGCGAGAGCGCTGGCGCAGCGGCCCGCCATCGTCGGGTCGCTCCCCGACCCGATGGTGATGCTCTCGGCGGACCACATCCCCGTCTCGGGCATGGGCGTGGACGGGAGCCTTCTGGTCCAGCAGGACTTTCCCCTCTCCGGGGTGCTCGGAGCGCGTCGCCGGGCCGCCGCTTCCGCCGCCGAAGCACGGCGGCTGCGTGCTGGCGAGACCGTGCTCGACGTGACGGCGGAGGCGCTGCGGGCGTTCCACATGCTCTCGGGCGTGCGAAGGATGGCCTCGGTGCTCGACGGCCAGGTCGCGCTCGCAGAAGACCTCACCCGCATCGCCACCGCGCGCTACGCGGCCGGCGCGGCGCCGCAGTCGGACGTGCTGCGCGCCGACACCGAGCGGCGACGGCAGGCCACGCGACGGGCCGCGCTCCGGGGCCAGACCGTCGCCGCCGAGGCGATGCTCAACGCCGCCCTCGGCCGCGCGGGCGATCTCGCAGTGCCGGAGCTCGCGGACCTGCCCGACGAGCCGCAGACGCCCGTAGAGGCGCTGGTCGCGGAGGCCCTGCGAGCGCGGCCCGAGCTCGCCTCGGTCGAGGCCACGCGACGGCAGTACGGCTCGGAGGTCGAAGCGATGCGCGCCATGTACGCGCCGATGGCCTTCGTCCGTGCGGGACCCTCGACCACGATGAGCGACGGCCCGGGGGTGATGGTGATGGTGGGGGTGAGCGTTCCGATCTGGCGGTCCCGACTCGCGGCGGGCGTCGAGGAGGCGCGCGCGATGGGGGCGATGGCCGACGCCGAGCTGCGAGGCGCCCGCACGATGATCGAGGGCGAGGTGCGCGCGGCCCTCGGCTCCCTCGACGCCGCGCGGGTGCGAGCTGCGGCCCTGCGCGACGAGGTCGAGCCGCAGGCGGTCCAGACGCTGCGGGCGACGATCGCGGCCTACGCCGCGGGGCAGGCGCCGCTCGTCGCGGTGATCGAGGCCGCCGTGTCGCTGCGCATGACGCAGGAGGAGCGGGTGATGGTCGAGGTCGAGCTCGGCATCGCCCGCGCCCGGCTGGGGCGCGCCGTCGGACGATTCGGGAGAGGGCCGCAGTCATGATCCGTCCATTGGTGGCGCGCTGGTGGCGCACGCTCTCGCTGGCCGCGCTCGCCGCGCTGGTGCTCACGCTCGGGTCGCTGCTCGCGCAGCACCTCCGCCACGGCTGGCCCTTCTCGCTGCACCACGACGTGACGCCGGTGGACCCGCACGCCGGGCACGACGCCGCCGCGCCGACCGCCACCATGGGCGACGGGGCCGTCGACCCGCACGTGGCCCACGCCGTGCCGTCCCGCGTGGCGGTGGCGGTGCCCCGCGCGCAGCTCGACGCGATCGGCGTGCGGATCGCTCGCGTGATGATGGACGACGTCGGCCGGCCGGTGCGCGCCGTGGCGACGGTGGCGCTCGACGAGTCGCGGGTCTCTCACGTCCACACCCGCGTCGCGGGCTGGATCGAGCGGCTCTACGTCAACACCACGGGCCAGCGGGTGGAGCGCGGCGCGGCCCTCGCGGCCATCTTCTCGCAGGAGCTGCTGGCCTCGCAGAACGAGCTCATCGCGCTGCGCCAGAACCTCGCCAACCCGACCACCGCCATGGCCACGCAGAGCCTCCTCGCCGCCACCCGCGGCCGCCTCTCGGTGCTCGGGATGACCGCTGGGGAGATCGCCCAGGTCGAGCGCACGGGCCGCCCGATGCGCAACGTCACGGTGGTGGCGCCCCGCTCCGGCGTGGTGCTCCACCGGGGCATCGCCGTGGGCACCGCGGTGGACCCTTCGACCGAGCTGCTCACCGTGGCGGACCTCTCGACGGTCTGGGTGCTCGCGGAGATCCCCGAGTCGGAGGCCTCGGCGGTCGCCGTGGGCCAGGCGGCCGAGCTCACCTTCGAGGCGGCCGGAGGAGCCGCGGTCGCCGCGAGGGTGGCCTTCGTCTATCCCACGCTCGATGAACAGACGCGCACCCTGCGCGTGCGCTTCGAGGTGCCCAACGCGGCCGGCGCGCTGCGTCCGGGGATGTACGGCACGGCCACCCTCGCGGTCGCCACCCGCCGCGCGCTGGTCGTGCCGCGCGACGCGGTGGTCGACACGGGGGCGAGCACCCATGTGTTCGTCGTCGAGGGCGACGGGCGCTTCAGTCCCCGCGCGGTGACCCTCGGGGCGCGCGTCGGCGAGCGCACCGAGGTGCGCGAGGGGCTGATGGAGGGCGAGTCGGTGGTGGCCTCGGGGGTGTTCCTGATCGACTCGGAGAGCCGGCTGCGCGCTACGAGTGGAACGAGCGCCGGCGGACACAGCGGACACGGGGGCCACTGATGGTCCCTCGCATCATCGAGTTCTGCGCCAACCGAAGGGGACTGGTCTTCGCGGCGGTCCTCGCCCTCGCGGTGTGGGCCGTGGTCTGCGTCCGACAGACGCCGCTCGACGCCATCCCCGACCTCACCGACCCCCAGGTGATCGTGTTCACCGAGTGGATGGGCCGCGGCCCCAACCTCGTGGAGGACCAGGTCACCTACCCCCTCGTGCGTGCGCTCCAGTCCACGCCCGGCGTCCGCACCGTGCGCGGCTACTCGATGTTCGGGATGAGCTTCGTGTACGTGATCTTCGGGGAGGGCACGGAGATCTACTGGGCCCGCACGCGGGTGCTGGAGCAGCTCGGTCGAGTGCGATCGGTCCTGCCGTCGGACGTGTCCCCGGTGCTCGGGCCGGATGCCACGGGCGTGGGCTGGGTCTTCCAGTACGCCCTGGTCGACCGATCGGGACGCCGCGACCTGGCCGAGCTCCGCGAGCTCCAGGACTTCACCGTGCGCCCCGCGCTCCAGGCCGTCGGAGGCGTCGCGGAGGTGGCCTCCTACGGCGGCTTCGAGCGGCAATTCCAGGTCGTGGCGGACCCCAACCGCCTCGCGGGCTACGGCCTGACGCTGGCCGACGTCGCCCGGGCGGTGCGCGACTCCAACGTCGAGGTGGGGGGACGCGTGGTCGAGATGGGCGGGCGCGAGTACGTGCTCCGAGGTCGCGGCTACGTCGCCCACCTCGAGGACCTCGGCGCCGCCGTGGTGACGCTCGGCCGCGGGGGGACGCCGGTGCGGGTGCGCGACGTGGCCGACGTGCGCTTCGGCTCCGAGATCCGGCGCGGTGCCGCGGACCTCGACGGCCGGGGCGAGGCCGTGGGCGGCATCGTCGTGATGCGCATCGGCGCCAACGCGCTCGACGTGATCCGCGCCGTGCGCTCGCGCATCCACGAAATCGCGCTGCCCCAGGGCGTGGAGCTGGTGCCCACCTACGACCGCGCCGAGCTCATCCAGGGGTCGGTGGACACGCTGCGAACGACCCTCCTGGAGGAGGGAATCATCGTGGCCCTCGTGTGCATCGTGTTCCTGCTGCACCTGCGCAGCGCGCTGGTGGCCATCGTGATCCTGCCGCTCGCTGTGCTCCTGGCCTTCATCCCCATGCGCTACCTGGGGCTCTCGGCCAACATCATGTCGCTGGGTGGCATCGCCATCGCCGTGGGCGAGCTCTCCGACGCGGCCATCGTGCTCATCGAGAACGCCCAC
>SCUS01000189.1 GCA_004297725.1 Myxococcaceae bacterium
AGATCGATCTGCCGACGACCCCGGGGTCGTCGCGCGGGCGGCTGTCGGTGAACGCGACCGCGCTCGGCGCGATCGCCTCCGAGGTGATGTGGGACGCCGTCCTCGAGGCCGGCAAGTAGGGGCCCGGCCCCGGAACAGGAGAGGAACGCTGTGGAGATCATCACCGCGACGGTGACGGGCACGGATCCGGGAAGCCGGGGCGCCGAGATCGGGAGCCGCTTCGGGGAGGGGATCCGCGACGCGGTCGACGGCTATCTCGAGTTCTTCGGGATCCGCGGCCTGCCGGAGGATCGGGTGCGCGGGATCGCGGAGAGCTGCTTCGCGACGCTCGAGGCCTGGGCGCCGAACCTGGCGGCCGAGCTCGCCGCCACGGCCGAGGCGGCCGGGGTGCCGCTGTGGCGGCTCGCCGCGCTCAACGCCCGCACCGAGGTGCTCGCGGTCATTCCGCCCGACACCGAGGGTGAGTGCTCGACCGCCGTGTTCGCGCCGCCCGGGGATGCGGCGCCCGAGACGATCCAGACCTGGGACTGGCACGCCCACCTGTGCCGGACGGGCCTCGTCTTCTCGTACGCTCCGGATGCGCCGCACGGTCGCGAGCGCGCGGTGGGGCGGGTGACGATGTTCACCGAGCTCGGGGTGCTCGGGAAGATCGGCGTGAACGACGCGGGGATCGGTGTGCACTTCAACATCCTGCACCACGAGAGCGACCGGGGAGTCGGCGGTGTGCCCGTCCACGCGATCGCCCGCCGGGTGCTCGACGAGGCGACGAGCGTCGACGAGGCCGAGGCCATCATCGCGTCCGCGCCCGCGAGTGCCTCGACCGTGCTCACCGTCGTCGCCCGCGCGGATCGGCCGCATCGCGCGGCGTGCTTCGAGATCTCCCCCGAGCGGGTGAGCGTCGTGCGGCCCGACGCCGACGGCTGGCTGATCCACACGAACAACTTCGTCGCCGAGTCCCAGCTTCCCGGTGAGGCGACCCGGGACGAGTCGACCACCTACGCCCGGCTCGCGCACCTCGCCGAGCAGCGGGCGGGCATGCCCCGCCTGCCGATCGAGCAGCGCGCCGCGGCGATGTGCGGGGAGCCCGGCGCGCTCGCCCCGATCTGCTTCCGCCCGGACCCGGCCGAGCCGCTGCACGAGCAGTGGACGACTCTCCTCACCGTGGGGCTGGACACGGATGCCGGGGCGCTGGAGTACTTCCCCGGTTCGCCGGTCGAACTCGCCGAGCAGGGGGCGCGCCGGGCCTGAGGGCCCGGCTCGGGCCGGGCCGCTTTCGGCCCGGCTCAGCCGGCCAGCAGCTCGCGCACGCGCGGGATGACCTCGCGGCCGTAGAGCTCGATGCTCGACAGCAGCTGCTCGTGGGGCATGGTGCCGTTCGCGTACTTGAGGTCGAAGCGGTCGGCGCCGAGGGTGCGCACGGTCGAGGCGATCCGCTGCGCCACCGTCTCCACCGAGCCGACGTAGAGCGATCCCGTGTCGGCCTCGTGCTCGAACTCGGCGCGCGTGGTGCGCGGCCAGCCGCGCTCGGCCCCGATGCGGTTGCGGTTCGCCTCGAAGTGGGGCCAGAGCTGATCGCGCGCCTCGGCGTCGCTCGCCGCGATGTGGCCGGGGGAGTGCACGCCGAGCGGCATCGGCTCCCGCCCCAGCTCGTCCTGGGCCTGCCGGTAGAGATTCGCGAAGGGCAGGAAGCGCGAGGGATCGCCGCCGATGATCGCGAGCATCATCGGGATCCCGACCTGCACCGTGCGCAGCACCGAGTGCGGGCTGCCGCCCACCCCGATCCAGGCGCGCACGCCGTCCTCCTGCTGGGTCTTGGGGAAGACCTCCTGCTCGACGAGCGGGGTGCGGAGCTTGCCCGACCACGTGACGGGGCCCTCGCCGCGCAGCTTCGCGAAGAGGTCGAGCTTCTCGGAGAAGAGGGTGTCGTAGTCGGAGAGCTCGTAGCCGAAGAGCGGGAACGACTCGGTGAAGGAGCCGCGCCCCAGGATCGCCTCGGCGCGCCCCGAGCTGACGGCATCGAGCGTGGCGAAGCGTTCGTAGACGCGAACGGGGTCGTCGCTCGAGAGCACGGTGACGCCGGTGCCGAGGAGGATCCGCTCGGTGCGCGCGGCGATGGCCGCGAGCGCGATCTCCGGGCTGCTCAGCGCGAAGTCGTCGCGGTGGTGCTCGCCGAGCGTGATCGCGTCGACGCCGAGCCGATCGGCCAGCACGGCCTGCTCGACGACGTCGCGGATCACCTGCGCGTGGTGCACGGGCTCGCCCCCGGGCGTGCGCGTCACGTCGCCGAAGGTGTCGAGGCCGAGGATGAGCTGCTCGGGCGTCGCTCCCGCGACCGCTCGGAGCGGTGACGGGGTCGTGAGGCTTCTCGGATCCGGGTGCCGGTGAAGCGCGGACGGTTGTGCGGGATCGCTCTGGGGATCGGTCATGTGCGCCTCAACAGCGGCTGCGCACGGGGTATTCCGCGGGCGCGGGAGCGTTCGCTCCGGGCGGGATCGCGGCTCGGCGGCGGGGTTGACCGCCCGGGATCGTGTCAGTACATTGTTCGCAGCGATGGGCGGTACCTGGCGGGATGACGCCGGTATCGAGCTCGAGGGAGGAGGCCGATCATGGATCTCGACGTGAGGATCGACGCGCAGGATCCGCATCCGCCCTTCGAGCAGTTGCGCCGACGGCTCATCGAGCGGATCATGGATCGCGAACTCCCCGCGGGCACGAGGCTGCCGCCCGTGCGGGCGCTCGCCGCCGAGCTGGAGCTGGCGCCCAACACGGTCGCGCGGGCCTACCGGGAGCTGGAGGCCGAGGGCTACCTCATCACGCGGGGGCGGGGCGGGACCATCGTCGCGCCCATCGCGGCCGCCGACGAGGAGACCCAGCGGCGCGCGGCGGAGCTGGTGGCGGCGTACGTGACGGGAATGCGCAGCCTGGGATTCGGTCCCGACGCGATCCTGGGCGAGGTGCGCAGCGCGCTCTGATCCGAGCACGATTTTTAGGTTCGAGGGAAAAGCGATAGAGTGATCCCTGCCCGAGGCCATGGGCTACATCGATCTCTCCGCCCCCGTCGCGATGATCGTCAGCGGTGGCCTCTACTATCTCTTCACCCGCCGCGGCTACACCTTCGGAGACACTCGATGAAC
>SCUS01000190.1 GCA_004297725.1 Myxococcaceae bacterium
GTCACCGAAGAGCAGCTCATCGCGTTCATGAGAGAGCGCCACCGCGACAACGCCGAGGTGCGCGCCATCATCGCCGCCGACCAGCGGGTGCCCCACGGCCGCGTGGTGCACGTCATCGACCTGGTGCGGCGCGCGGGCGTGACGAAGTTCGCCATCCAGACGCAGGCCGAGGGCAACGCCGAGGTCACGCCGTGAAGGGGAGCCGCGTCGCCATCGTCGAGCCGGAGGGTCCGCGTCGCCCGGTCGTGCGTCCCCTCGATCGTTCGCGCGCGCTGCCCGCCTCCCTGGCTGGCGCGGCGGCGCTGCACGGGCTGCTGGCGCTGCTGCTGGTGGCCCTCAGCCGCATGGCGAGGCCCCATGAGCTCCCCGCGCCGGTGGTCTCCGAGGTCGACATCGAGGTGCCTCCGCCGCCGCCCGCGCCTCCTCCCCCTCCGCCGCCGCCTGCCGCCGCCGAGCCTCCTCCGCCTCCGCCTCCTGCTCCGGTCGCCCGCGCTGCGCCCGCGCCTCGCCCGGTCGCCGAGCCGCCTCCGCCGCCGCCCCCCGCGCCCACGGCGCCTCCGCCCTTGATGGTCGCCGACGAGCAGTCCAACGAGCCATCGACCGACACCGTGGCGACGGGCGCCAACACCGGCTTCCGCGGCGGAGACATCGCCAACATCGGCGTCGCCAACCAGGGTCCGGTGCGCAACGCCGACCCCAACGGAGTCCCTGGCGGAACGGGCGTCCGCCCCGCCCCGCTCCCCTCGTCGGTGAGCGACGCCGACCTGAGCGAGCGGCCCCGCATCGAGTGCGACGAGGACTCCCTCCGCAACTTCTTCCCGGAGGAGGCCCAGGAGCGAGGGCTCACCGGGATGAGGGTGAGGGTGCGGGTGAGCGTCGACGCCAGCGGGGCCATCACCCGGGCGCAGTCCATGGAAGACCCCGGCTTCGGCCTGGGGCGGGCCGCCGAGCGGGCTGTGATGAACGGCTGCCGGGCGTCCACCCCGAGGGCCCGCGACGGCCGGGCGGTCGCCACGATCACCACCTTCCGGCTCAACTTCGAGCTGGAGTGAGGGTGCGGGGCGCCGTGACGCTTGACACTGATCGACCCGACGCGCTGTAACCTCGCGCAACGATGTACCTCGGTCGCGTGGTCGGAACCTGCGTCGCCACCCAGCGCTCCCCCGGCCTGGAGGGGATTCGCTTGCTGGTGGTCGAGCCCGTGGACAACAGCGGGCGGGTGACCGGCGCCCCCTTCGTGGCCGTAGACACGGTGAGCGCGGGCCCCGGCGAGATGGTCTTCCTGGTGGGCGCCCGGGAGGCCTCGCTGGCGCTGGAGCAGCCCTTCGTCCCGGTCGACGCGGCCATCGTGGGCCTGGTCGACGAGGTGCACATGGCCGACGGGGCGAAGGGATTCCTCCGCGGCCGCGACGACGCCAGGGGGCCGCAGTGAAGGTCGCCCGGGTGGTCGGAACGCTCACCGCGACGGTTCACCAGTCCTCGTACGACGGCCAGACGCTGCTGGTGTGCGCGCCGGTCGACGCGAGCGGCGCGGTGGTGGGGGACGTCTTCGTGGCGGTCGACCGGGCGCAGGCGGGGGTCGGTGACACGGTGCTCGTCAACGCCGAAGGGGGCGGGGCGAGGCTGGTGTTCGGGCGAAAGCTGACCGACCCGCTGGCGATCCAGGACGTGATCGTGGGCGTGGTCGACGCCTACCACGAGGAATGATGGAGACGCGGACTCGGGAGGAGATCGTCCGGGCGTGCGGGTACCTGGTGACCCGCGGATGGGTGGCCAACCACGACGGCAACGCCTCGGCGAAGTCCTCGCCGCAGCGCTACCTCTGCACCCCCGGCGCGACGCACAAGTCCGTCATCCGCGCGCAAGACCTGCTGGTCACCGACGCGGCGGGCAAGCAGCTCTCCGGGCGGGGAAAGACCTTCTCGGAGTACGCGCTGCACCTGGCGGTTTACAGGTCCCGTAAAGACGTCCGGGCGGTGATCCACGCGCACCCGCCCTTCGCCACGGCGCTCGGGGCGAGCGGCCGAGAGCTGGTGACCTTCCTCCCGGAGGCGGTGGTGTCGCTCGGGGCGAAGGTTCCGCTGGTGCCGCTGGCGGCGCCCGGGGCCGCGGCGGTGAAGGCCCTGGAGCCCTTCCTGGCGGGCCACGACGCGGTGCTCATCGCCGGCAACGGGGTCTTCGCCTGGGGCGACGACATCGAGCAGGCGCTGCTTCGGCTGGAGCTGGTCGAGCACCTCGCCACCATCGCCACGCAGGCCCAGGTGTGGGGCGGCCCGCAGCCGCTGCCGCAGGAGATGGTCGCGGCGCTTCTCGAGGCGCGCAAGAAGGCCTTTCCCTCGAAGGGCTGAGCGCGACGATGGCCACCGAGCTCAGCGAGTGTCCCTGGTGCAGGCGCCCCCGCACGCCGACGACCTGCGCGTGCCGAGGGTGCGTCGAGATCACCCCCCACTGCGACTGCGACGAGGCGAGCGAAGACCTCCTCGCCTTCGAGGGCCTCTGCCCGGGCTGCCGCGCCGCCGGGTGCCTCGAGCGCCTCGCGGCCTTCGAGCGCTGCACCCGGCTGGCGCCGTAGTCCCCGCGCTACGACCGCGAGGCCGTCGGCGGGGAGTCCCCGGTTCGACCGAGAGGGCGTCAGCGACCAGAGCCAGACCCCAGCCCGTAAGGGCGGGGAAGCGACCGACCACGCCAGCCCAGCGCGGCCTCGCCCGGAGGGGAGCGACCGACCACGTCAGCCCAACGCGTCTTCGTCGCGACGAGCGACGTCATCGAGTGGAGAATCGACGATGAACGGTTCTCGGATTCGGGGCCCGGCGCCAACGAGTTGCGCTGGGCTGACGTGGTCGGTCGCTTCCCCGCCCTTACGGGCTGGGGTCTGGCTCTGGTCGCCGACGGCCTCTCGGTCGTACCGGGGACTCCCAGCCGACGGTCTGCCAGTCGTACCGCGAAGCGCCTTCCAACGGCCCGACGGACTTCACCCGCGCAGGTGAACCCATTCACCCGCGCAGGTGAACCCGTCGCCGCCCGCTACGCGTCGTTGGCCGCGGCCATCATCGGCGGCGGCTCCACCGTCTTCAGGGCCACCGCGCGGATCGCGTCCTTCAGCCTCCCCCGCAGCGCCGCGTCGCCCAGGAGCCCCTCCCTCGCGCGCTCGCGGCCGTTGCCCAGGTGCTGCCCCGCGAAGGACATGTGCGTGCCCGACTTCTCGATCACACCGCGCTCGACGCCGGTGTCGATGAGCTCGGCCACCGCGTCGATGCCCTGCCCGTAGCGCACGTCGAACTCCGCCTCGCGGAAGGGCGGCGCCAGCTTGTTCTTCACCACCTTCACCCGGGTGCGGTTGCCCTGCACCTCGTCGCCGCTCTTCAGCGACCCGATGCGCCGCACGTCGAGCCGCACCGTCGCGTAGAACTTCAGCGCGTTGCCGCCCGTCGTCGTCTCCGTGCTCCCGAAGACCACGCCGACCTTGTTGCGGATCTGGTTGATGAAAAGCACGCACGCGTTGTTGCGGTGCGCCACCGCCGTGAGCTTGCGCAGCGCCTGGCTCATCAGCCGCGCCTGAAGGGCCATGTGCTGGTCGCCCATGTCGCCCTCGAGCTCCGCCTTCGGGACCAGCGCCGCCACGCTGTCGATCACCACCAGCTCCACCGCGCCGGAGCGCACCAGCGCGTCGGTGATCTCCAGCGCCTGCTCGCCGTTGTCGGGCTGCGAGATCAGCAGCGACGACAGGTCGACCCCCAGCGCCTGCGCGTAGGCCACGTCGAGCGCGTGCTCGGCGTCGATGAAGGCCGCCACCCCGCCCCCGCGCTGCACCTCCGCGATGGCGTGCAGCGCGAGCGTGGTCTTGCCCGAGCTCTCCGGCCCGAACACCTCCACGATGCGCCCGCGGGGGTAGCCGCCCGCGCCCAGCGCCAGGTCGATGGCCAGCGAGCCCGACGGGATCACCGCCACCGGCTCCCTCGCCTCGCCCTCCGCGAGGGTCATCACCGCCCCCTTGCCGAACTGCTTCTCCAGCATCCCGATCGCCGAACGCACCGCACGAAGCTTCTCCGTCACGCCCATCTTGTTCACCGTGTGAGTCCTTTCGACCGCCGCGAAGTGCGTCGGTCGAGGGGAGCCATCGCGAGCGACGTGCCACCCGAAAACCACGGCAATCAAAGCCTTCGTGGGGTGGCGGCGGGTGGCGGCGGGGGTGGCGGCGGAGCCGGGCGTACGCCGTTGCGGTAGGCTCTCGCGGCACCGTTTCCGAAGAGAGCAGCACCCCCCCCCGATGCCCATCGCCCGAAGCACCCCCTGGATCGTCCTCGTCGGCCTCACCCTCGGCTGTGGAAGCAGCGTGACCACGGGCGCTCCCACCCTCGACGCAGGCAGCACCCCGACCGATCTCGGCCAGCGCCTCGACACGGGCTCGGCCCTGGACACCGGCTCGGCCCCCGACACGGGCTCGAGCGTCGATGCGGGGCAGGCGACGGACGTGGGCTTCCCGCTCGACCTGGGCGTCGGCCGATGCCGCAGCTCGGGCGACTGCCCTCCCAACCGCGAGTGCCGCTTCACCGTGTCCGGCTGCGGCGCGCTCGGGACCTGCGGGTTCATCACCGACTGCGCCGCTGTCGTCCCCTATTGCAGCTGCTCGGGCGAGACCTTCATGGCCTGCCCCACCGCGCCCGATCAGCCGTGGGTGACCCGCGGAGCCTGCGCTCCCGACGCCGGACCCGCCGTGGACGCGCCGCCCTCTCCCGATGCCGCCCAGTGCGCGGGCGCCAGCCTCGGCCGAGGCGGCGGCTACTGCGCCGGACCCGCCGACGGCCCCCTCCCGGTCACCTGCTGCACCGGCTGGAACTGCGATCCCCGCATGGTGGCCTGCAACCGCATCCCCCCGACCTGCGCGGCCGGTGAGGTCCCGTCGGTGAGCTTCTCCTGCTACGGGCCCTGCGTCCCCGCGACGCACTGCGCGCCCATCGCCTGCGATCGCGAGTGCCCGGGCGGATGGTCCTGCGACGCCGCGACCGGCACCTGCCGCTTCGGGGGATGAACCCTCAGCTCTGGAAGGCAGCCGCCAGCGCCCAGGCCAGCGAGAGGGTGTTGGGGTCGCGGTCGCGCTGCGCCGAGCGCGCCCGACGGGCGGGAACCCCGGCGTCGATGGGCGCGGCGTTGCAGCGGGCGAGGGCGTCGCGCAGCTTCGCCCGGGCCTCGTGCATCCGCCAGGCGATGGTCCCCTCGGGGCAGTTGAGCACCGCGGCGGCCTCCGGGTGGCTCAGCCCCTGTAGCGTGGTGAGCGCGACGGTGGTGCGGAGCAGCGGGGAGAGCTGGTCGAAGGCCCAGAGGAGCTGGCCGTAGCGCTCCCGAAGCTCGATGGCGTGGTGGGGGTGCGAGTGCCCGTCGGCGGCCACGGCCAGGGTGACGCGGGGGTCGTCGGGGTCGATCATCGGGCGGCTCGCGGAGCGCTGCCGCACCTGGAGGGCGCGGTTGACGGCGATGCGGTAGATCCAGGTGAAGAAGGCGCTGCGGCCCTCGAAGTTGCGGAGCTGCTCCCAGGCGCGGAGGAAGACGTCCTGGGTCACGTCGTCGGCGTCGGACTGGTTGGCCGTGAGCTGCAGCGCCAGGGCCCGGATGCGAGGGCGGAAGCGGTGCACCAGCTCCTGGAAGGCGCGGGCGTGCCCGTCGCGGGCGGCGCGCACCAGCGCGTCGGTGGGTACCGGCGGAGGACCGGGCGCCACGGGGAGCGCTCGGTCGGGCGTCAGGCGCGGGCGACGGGATGCGACCATGAAAGACTCCGATGGGGACCGACGGGGGATCCTTGGGTCACGAAAATCATCGGCGGGCCCTACGAAGGCTCCCACCGGGCGCGAGAGGGTAGGATCGTGCCTGCTGGTGAAGCCTGGGGAGCGACCCGGTGATCGCCAAGGTGCTGCACGACGTCCGGGGCGGTCCGCTCACCGGGCTGATGATGATGCTGCAGATGGCCGAGGCGGGGCAGAATCCGCCGGAAGACCTGCTGCGGGTGCACTTCCGGGTGCGCGACCACCGCAAGATCATGCGCGGCGCGCTGCTCGAGCTCGACGACCCGAGGCGGGAGCGGGACCGAGCGCTCAAGCGCCACGACGTGCAACTGCTGGTGGAGAAGTGGTCCGGGGCGAGGGTCCCGGTGGAGGGCGAGGGCGGGGTGAGGGAGGTGAGCGTGAGGCTCGACCAGCGCTTCGACGGGAGCGTGTGCGAGAGCTGCATCGAGTTCACGGCCCTCGACCGGGTGCTCTACAACCTCATCAACAACGCCCTCCGTCACGCGAGGGGTGGGGGCGTCCACGCGGTGCTCTCGGCGGTCCCCGAGGGGGAGCCCACCGACCTTCATGTGGCGGTGGCCAACCGGGTCGACGCGGCCGACGCGGCGGCGCTGCGAGGGCGCTTCGGCGACGAGCCGGGGGCGCTCTTCGCCGGCGGATACTCCACCACGGGATCGGGCCTCGGGATGCGCATCTGCGCGGACATGGTCGGCAACGCCTACGGGCTCGACGAGCCGGAGGACTGCATCGACGGCGGGTACCTCGGGGCCGTGCTGGAGGGCGATGTGTTCGGGACGTGGTTCCACTGGCCGCTGGTGGCCGATTGATGGAGGACCCAGGAGACCATTGACGCCAGGGTGCGGACGCGCTGCCATCCCCCGCCATGGGCATCTCCCTCCCGTTCTCTCCACGATGGTTCCTCCTTGCGGCGCTACAGCTCGCCCTGCTCGGAGGCTGTACGACGGGGCTCTCCGTGGTCGGCGGTCCGGCCGACGCGGGGGCCCCGGACACGGGCGCGGCCGACGTCACCGCGATGGACACCCCGGACGTGTCCTGCGGCGCCGGCCAGACCTACTGCCTCGACCGCTGCGTGAGCACGCAGGCCGACGAGACCAACTGCGGCGCCTGCGGCCGACGCTGCGCCGCCGGGGAGGTCTGCCAGAACGCCGCGTGCGTCCCGAGCTGCTCCGCCGACGAGCGGCTCTGCAGCAGCGGAGACGCGGGGCTCACCTGCGCCCGGGTGCAGACCGACTCCCGCCACTGCGGCGAGTGCGGGCGCGCCTGCGGCCGTGACGAGGTCTGCTCCGGCGGAACCTGCACCTTCATGTGCGGCAGCGGCTCGACCGAGTGCACCCGCACCGCGGCGGGCGACGGCGGCGCCGTGCGCTACTGCGCCGAGCTGATGAGCGACCGGGCCAACTGCGGAGCCTGCGGAGCCGCCTGCCCCGAGGGCTACGCCTGCGCCGCCGGGCGATGCCGGCTGAGCTGCACCGAGCTGCTCCAGGCGTGCCCCGTGCGCGCGGCGGGCGACGCGGGCGTCGACGCGGCCGTCGATGCGGGCGACGGCGGCGGCCCCGTGGTGGAGGCCGAGGTGTGCACCGACATCACGGCCGATCCGCGCAACTGCGGGGCCTGCGGCACGGCGTGCAGCTTCGGGCAGGTGTGCCTGCGAGGGCGGTGCACCACCACCTGCGGCGTCGGGTTCACCGACTGCTCGGGCGCGTGCCGCGACCTCGCGAGCGACCGCACCAACTGCGGCGCGTGCGGGGTGCGCTGCGCCACCGGCGAGAGCTGCGAGGAGGGCGCGTGCCGGGTGTCGTGCGGCTCGGGGCTGACCAACTGCTCGGGCGCCTGCCGCGACACGCAGACCGACATCGCCAACTGCGGGGCCTGCGGCACCGCGTGCCCGGCGGGCCAGCTCTGCTCCCGGGGGCGCTGCGAGGTCTCCTGCGGCGCGGGGCTGAGCAACTGCACCGGCACCTGCCGTGACCTCAACACCGACCTCAACCACTGCGGGATGTGCGGGCGATCGTGCCCCGCGGGGCAGGTGTGCTCCATGGGCGGGTGCGTGGTGTCCTGCGGCGCGGGCCTGGACAACTGCGACGGCGTCTGCCGCGACCTGCAGAGCGACAACGTCCACTGCGGCGCGTGCGGCACCGTCTGCCCGTCGGGGCAGATCTGCTCCCGCGGCGCCTGCGTGGTGACCTGCGGCGGCGGCCTCAGCAACTGCTCGGGGGTGTGCCGGGACACGCAGACGGACAACAGCCACTGCGGGGCCTGCGGCCGGCCGTGCGCCGCGGGGCAGGTGTGCTCCATGGGGATGTGCCGGGTGACCTGCGTGGCGGGCACCACCAACTGCGGCGGCGTGTGCCGCGACACCGACACGGACATCAACAACTGCGGCGCCTGCGGCACCGCGTGCCCCGCGGGGACGGTCTGCGCCAGCGGCTCGTGCATGGTGAGCTGCGCCTCCGGGACCATCAACTGCGGCGGCGTGTGCCGCGACCCGCAGACCGACCTCAACAACTGCGGCGCGTGCGGGACGGTCTGCCCCGCGGGCCAGGTGTGCTCCAGCGGCGCGTGCCGGGTGTCCTGCGGCGCCCCGCTCTCCAACTGCGACGGCGTGTGCCGCGACCTCGCGACGGACACGGCCAACTGCGGGCGCTGCGGGGTGCGCTGCTCCGCGGGGCAGGTGTGCTCCGCGGGGCTCTGCGTGGTGTCCTGCGGCTCGGGGCTGGCCAACTGTGACGGCACCTGCCGGGACACGCAGACGGACGTGAACAACTGCGGCGCCTGCGGCGTGGCCTGCGCCGCGGGGCAGCTCTGCTCCCGCGGGGCCTGCGTGGTGTCCTGCGGCGGAGGCACCACCGACTGCGTGGGCGTCTGCCGTGACCTCACCACCGACGTGAACAACTGCGGCGCCTGCGCCCGCGCCTGCCCGGCGGGCAACCGCTGCGTGGCGGGGGCCTGCGTGGTGAGCTGCCCCGGCGGATCGGTGGAGTGCGCCGGCGTGTGCCGCGACCTCTCCTCGGACAACGCCCACTGCGGCCGCTGCGGCAACGCGTGCCCGTCGGGGCAGGTGTGCGCCTCGGGCTCGTGCGGCGTGTCGTGCCAGGCGGGCCAGACCAACTGCGCGGGCACCTGCCGCGACCTCATCACCGACCCGGCCCACTGCGGCGCCTGCGGCCGGGCCTGCGCGGCGGGCCAGCTCTGCGTCGCGGGGGTCTGCGCGGTCTCCTGCGCGGCGGGGCTCACCAACTGCTCGGGCTCGTGCCGGGACCTCCGCTCGGACACGGGCAACTGCGGCGCGTGCGGGACGGTCTGCGCCTCCGGGCGCATCTGCACCGCGGGGGCCTGCGTGGTGACCTGCCCGCCGGGGCAGGTGGAGTGCTCGGGCTCGTGCCGAGACACGCAGACGGACAACAACCACTGCGGCCGCTGCGGGATGGTGTGCCCGGCGGGGACGCTCTGCACCGCGGGGGCCTGCGTGGTGACCTGCCCGCCGGGGCAGACGGTGTGCTCGGGCGCCTGCCGCAACACGCAGACCGACAACGGCCACTGCGGGCGCTGCGGCAACGCCTGCGCCGCGGGGACGGTCTGCACCGCGGGCGTGTGCGTGCTGAGCTGCCAGACGGGGCAGACGGCGTGCTCGGGGGTGTGCCGCGACCTGGTGAACGACCGCAACAACTGCGGATCGTGCGGGCAGGTCTGCGCGGCGGGCCAGGTCTGCAGCGCGGGCGCCTGCGTGGTGTCGTGCAGCGCGGGGCTCACCAACTGCTCGGGGGTCTGCCGGGACCTCAACACCGACACCGGCAACTGCGGCACCTGCGGCCGGGCCTGCGCGGCGGGCCAGGTGTGCAGCGCGGGCGCCTGCGTGGTGAGCTGCGGGGCGGGGCTCACCAACTGCTCGGGGGTGTGCCGTGACACGCAGACCGACCCGAGCCACTGCGGGGCCTGCGGGACGGCGTGCACCTACGCCAACGGGGTGGGGGCGTGCGTCGCGGGGCGGTGCTCGCTGGTGGCCTGCCTGCCGAACTTCTCGGACTGCAACGCCAGCGCGACGGACGGCTGCGAGGTGGACATCCGCCTCACCTGCGGCGGCGGCTGCGGCGCGGTCTGCGGCGCGGGGCAGACCTGCCAGGGGAGCGTGTGCACCCGCTTCCCGTCGACCGGAGCGGAGGGGGCCTTCGCGCCCTCGACCAACACCGTGCTCGCCCCCGGGGTGCATAACTTCACGACGATCACGATCCCGGCGGGCGTGACGGTGACGGCCACGGCGGGGGGAGCGGGCGTGCTCGACCTGCGCGCGACCGGCACCGTCACCATCGCGGGCACCATCAACCTCTCGGGCGGCACCGGCGGGGCTCACACCGACTGCCTGGACAACGCCTCGGGCGCGGGCGGCGGGGTCACCGGCAACCCGACCGCGGGCGCCAGCGGCGACGCGTGCGGGGTGGGCTCTCCCTGCGCCGGTCCTGCGGGCACCGGCGGGCTCTCCAGCTCGCCCGGCGCGGCGGGCTCCCTCACCGTCGGCGGTCGCGGCGGCCTCGGCGGCGGCGGCGGCGGCGGCGGCTGGAACGGCCACCTCGGCGCCAGCACCAGCTTCGGCGGCGGCGGCGGCGGCGGCGGCGGCGGATCGAGCGGCGGCGGCGGCGGCGGCGGCTACCTCTGCGGCGAGTCGG
>SCUS01000191.1 GCA_004297725.1 Myxococcaceae bacterium
AGGGACGAACTCGCTTCGCACGATCGACGAGCCACCAGCAGATCGCGAGGGCTCCGGGCACGTCCGGCGGGACCTTTATGCTGACCTTCTCAGGGTCTGGCTCGGGTTACCGACGGCCTCGCGGTCGTACCGGGGATATCCCCGCCGTCGGCCTCGCGGTCGTACCGGGGAAGTCCCCGCGGACGGCCTCGCGGTCGTTCTCCGAACTCCAGGAAGACGTACCGGCGGGATCACAATTGTCGTGATCGGGCGGGCCGTCGAAGTCGAGCGTAGGTCGCGGGTCACGCGAGCGGTCGGCCGTCCGCCGACGACGTTGATGGGCTTCGCGTGGGTGTTCTTCGCCACTGAGCCGCAGCCATAGCGGATCTGCGACGGCACGCCGGTCGCTCTGCCCGCGAACCCATCGATGCCCGACGGCGGTGTACACGCCCACGATGGCGCCCGGGACCCCGTCCGCGACGGGGTCGTGCATGGCCTCGTGCGCACTCGCTGTCCGGGCTGCGGTCACGATCGGCTGGTGGCGTTCTCGTGCAAGCGCCGCGGGGTGTGCTCGAGCTGCGGCGGGCGGGCGTGGGGCCTTCGCGCGAGTCGACGACGAAGGAGCGCACGACGACGCGGCGGAAGAGCGGGCATTGGCGCCGTTGCGGATGCGGTCGCATGGGCTCGTCGCGGAGGTCGAAGGGTTCAACCTGCACGCGGGCGTGTGCGTGGCAGCCGATGACCGCGCTGCGCTGGAGCGGCTGTGCCGGTACATGGCGCGGCCCGCGGTGGCGAGCGGTCGGGTGACGAGGCTGCCCGATGGTGTCAAGCGACACGAAAGTCAGCTGTCGCCTGACAGCCCATCGACGCGCGCGGCGGCGGCGAGGGTGTCCGGCGCGCGGAACGCGCGGTCAGGCCAGCGGTTGGCAGCGATGTCCCGGACGCCACCTTCCCATGATGCCTATCCCCCGAGCTCTCCCGCGACGACATCCGGAGCCAGCGAGCTCTCTCGCGACGATGCGCGGAGCTCTCGACGACCCGATGGGGCGGCACGTTGCTGCGGGTAATGGGTAGTATGCGAGGTGACGCCGCCCGGCCACCTGCACCGTCGGCCGTGCTGGCTCATGCCTCACCGAGCTCCTTCTCGACGGCGTCGGGGTTGTCGTGCGAACGCTTCGCGGTGCGTCGCGCCGTCGACTGCGCCCGGAGCCCCGACTCGATCCTGCGCGTGGCGGCCGAGCGTGCTGACCTCCGCTGGGCGCCGCGCTGCGAGCCGACCCCCGACCCGAGCGTGACGCGCCTCATCGCGCTCGCCCGCCGCCTCACCGCCACCGCCCCCCGCTGATCGCCCGCTCCGCCGCGCCCCCCCGCGGCGTTCGGCCGAAGGCGTCGTCGACCGCGGTGACCACTCTCGTCGTCATGTATCGTCGCGGTCATGCGGGACGGTACGGCGAGCTCTCGTCGATTCCTGGGTGGGCTCGCGGTGCTCCTCGCCGCTTGCGGCGGCCCGACGGCGGCGCCCGCCGCCGACGCCTCCACGCCCGACGTCCCGACTCCACCGGCGGGCCCCGACGACCCCATCGTCGGCGCGGAGCCGCGGCGGTGGACGTGGGTGCCCATCGAGGGCATGCGCTGCATCGACGGTTCGCCGACGGGCATCGGCGTGAACGTCGCACCGGGCGCCGAGGGACTGGTGATCTTCCTGATGGGCGGGGGCGCCTGCTTCAACGAGGAGACTTGCGCGAGCGTGTTTCACGCCGACGGCTTCGACGAGGGCGCCTTCCGCGCCGAGACGCGGGCCTTCAGCGCGTCGGGGCCCGTCTCGCGGATCGACGCCAGCAACCCCTTCCGCAACTGGAGCTTCGCCTACGTGGGCTACTGCACCGGCGACGCCCACGCGGGCGACAACCCCGAGGGTGTGGTGATCGGGGGCAGACGCAGGGTGTTCGTGGGCCACCGCAACGTGCGCCTCGCGCTGCGGAGGCTTCTGCCGACCTTCCGCGGCGTGGGGCACGTGCTCGTCACGGGCGTGAGCGCCGGGGGCTTCGGCGCGGCGTACCACTACGACGGCATCGCCCAGGCGTTTGGCCCGGCGACGGACGTGTCGCTGCTCAACGACTCCGGCCCGCCGCTCAACGACGACGTGCTCGCGCCCTGCCTCCAACGCACGTGGCGCACGCTCTGGAACCTCGACGCCACGTTCCCGGCCGACTGCACCGAGTGCCGGGCTCAGGCCGATGGCGGGGGCATCTCGCGCTTGGCGGACTTCCTCGCGCGTAAGTACCCCACGCGGCGGCTCGGGATCGTCAGCGCGATGGGAGACGGGGTGCCCCGGGACTTCTTCTCCTGGGGCCACGGCGGCGACTGCGCGCAGCGCGGGGACATCACCGCCGACGAACTGGGGCGCGACCTGCTGGCCACGCGGCAGCGCCTTGCGGGCACCGGCTTCCGCAGCTACCTCGTTGCGTCGCAGTCCCACACCTGGCTGCTCCGGTGGAACTCCACCCGCGTCGGCGGCCTGCCGCTGAGCCAGTGGGCGGGCGCGATCGGGACGGGCGTCGGGCCCCTCGTCGACGTGGGTCCGGGCGCGCCGTAGCACGACGGCGCCGCGCTCCCTGCGGCTCGGCGCTCTCGCTCGGGCTCTGGGGCGCTACTGCCCCTTCTTCCTGGCCCGCACGGCTTCCTCGTTGCCGCCCTGCGAGGGGTCGAAGGCACCCATGGTGGTATCCCCGCCGCCGGTGTCGCTGGGGCCGTGGGCCCCGTCCACTCCCGGCGGCGGCCGGGGAGTGACTCGCGATCTGGGTGTTCCGTTACCTGGAACTGATCCACGCCAGCAGGGTTGCCGCGTTGCTTTCCCTATGAGCGGGTGACGCCCTCGCCCATCCGCACCAGCTTGCCGGGCCTCGCGTCGGTCATCCGGTCGCCCTCCACGATCACCTCGCCCGCGACCAGCGTCGCGCGGTAGCCCGTCGCGTCCTGCACCAGGCGCTTGCCGCCCGCCGGGAGGTCGGCCGCCATGTGCGGCCGGTGCAGCGCCAGCTTCGCCAGGTCGATGACGTTGATGTCTGCCCGCTGCCCCACCTCCACCGTCCCTCGGTCGCGCAGCCCGATGAAGCGCGCGGTGTCGTGGGCGAGCTTCTTCACAAGCGCCTCGATGGCGATGCGGCCCTCCGCCCGGTCGCGCGCCCAGTGCATCAGCGCGAAGGTCGCGTACGACGCGTCGCAGACCGTCCCGACGTGGGCGCCGCCGTCGCTCAGGCCCACCAGCGAGAGCGGGTGGCCGAGCATCGCGCGCACGTTGTCGAGGGAGAACTCGGTGTAGTTGTAGAGCGGGAAATACAGCAGCTCGTGGCCCTCGTGCGCGAGCAGCGCGTCGTAGACGACTTCGAGCGTGGGGCGCCCGGAGGCCTGCGCCTCGGCGTAGAGCGACTGCTCCAGCGTGGGCTCGTAGTCGGGGCGCGTCCCCAGCCGGAAGAGCCGCATCGCCACCATCTCGATGCGAGCGAGCAGCAGGTCGGCCAGCGGAGGAATCTTGCTGCCGTCCCCGGCAACCTTCTCGGAGGTCTCGGTGAGCAGCCGCGCCTTGAAGGCCGGGTCGCTCATCGCCGCCACGCGCTCGGCCAGCGACAGGTGCGCGATGGCCTTGTAGCTGGGGAAGCCCATGAAGGGGTGGAAGGTTGCTTCCAGGCCCAGCAGCACCCCGAGCGCCCTCGGCGCCACCTGCACCCGCATCGGGACGCCGCGCGCCGTCGCCCGCTCCACCCGCGCGAGGATGCGCCGCCACTGGTCGGGCTCCATGTCGCGCTGCATCAGCGAGATCGACAGCGGGTGGCCCCCGGCGCCCTCGGCCATGCGCTCGAGCACGTCGAACTCCGCGTCGAAGCGCTCGGGGCCCTTCGGCATGTCGAAGTCGCTCACGGCCTGGAGCACGCCGTGGGAGAGCCCCTCGAAGGCCTTCGCGATGCCCGCGAGCTCGCGCGCCTCGGACTCCGACGCGGGCGTCGCCTCGCCGGTCACCGAGACGTGGTTGTCCGACCGCCCGGTGGAGAAGCCCGCCGCCCCGGCGAGCAGGGCCTCGCGCACGAGGGCGCGCATCTGGTCGATGTCCTCGTCCGTCGCCACGCCGTGGGCCACCGCGCGGTCGCCCATCACGAACACCCGCAGCGCGTCGTGCGGAACCTGCGCCAGCACGTCGATGCTCCTCGGCTTCGCAGCGATGGCGTCGAGGTACTGCGGGAAGCTCTCCCAGCTCCACTGGAGGCCCTCGGCGAGCGCCGAGCCGGGGATGTCCTCGACGCCCTCCATCAGCGCGATGAGCCGCGCCCTGTCGCGCTCGTGCACCGGCGCGAAGCCCACCCCGCAGTTGCCCATCACGCAGGTGGTGACCCCGTGCGAGGCCGAGGGGGAGAGCGTCTCGTCCCAGGAGACCTGCCCGTCGTAGTGGCAATGGATGTCGACGAAGCCCGGCGTGACGATCGCCCCGCTGGCGTCGATGGTGCGCGCCGCGGCGCCGGGGCAGTCGCCGACGGCCACGATGCGCCCGCCGCGCACGGCCACGTCGGCGAGGCGCTGGGGAGCGCCGGTGCCGTCCACGAGGGTTCCGCCGGTGATCTTGAGGTCGTAATCCATACCCGCAGGAGTACACGAGAGTGGGCCGCGGGAGCCACACTCCCCCCGCGGCGGGCCTACGGGTGCTGTCGCGCCGGGGGGCGCGCGAACTCCCGGCACCAGCGGATCAGCGTGCGCGCCGTGTGGTCGAGGTCGTCGATGTGGGGGCAGTGCCCGATGCCGCGGTGGAGCTCGACGCGCCCGCCAGGGGGGAGGTTGTCCATGAAGAAGCGCTTGCCGCTCGACGGGAGCACCCGCTCCTCCTCGCCCCACATCACCCGCAGGGGCATCGTGAGCGAGCGGAGGTCCTCCGGACGGAGACAGTCCGCCGTGCTCATCCCGTCGAGAATCGAGCGGATCGCCGGCCGCGAGAAGCCCTGGCGGATGCCCCAGGCGTAGAGCCTTCGCATGACGCCGGGGTGGACCATCGCCCGGTCGACGAAGGCCAGCGCGTCGCCGTCGGAGCGCACGTTGAAGAGTTCCTTGAGGGCGACCATCTCCTGGGCGGTCATGGGGGCGCCGCCCGGGGAGAGCAGCGCGAGCCCGAGCACCCGCTCCGGCCGGTCGAGCGCGTAGCGCACCGCGAAGGCCCCGCCGAGGGAGTTGCCCACCAGCACGCAGGGACCGTCAAGGCTCTGGTCGAGCGCGTCGCGAAGGCCGAGGTAGAGGTTGCCGAGGTCGAGGGCGACGGGCGAGTCGCTGAAGCCGTGGGCAGGGAGGTCGGGGGCCACCACCCGCCGCACCGACCGGCGCAGCTCCTCCAGCAGCGGGCCGTAGTGGGCTCCCGCCGCGGTGAAGCCGTGCAGCAGCACCACCGTGGGGAGCGGCCCCTCGCCGCGGGCCTCGATGAGGTGGACGCGCCCGTAGGGGGTCTCGACGTGCCGCCCGCGCCAGCCCCGGACTCGGAGGTTGAGGAGCGAGGCGTGCTCGGTGAGGGCGGCCATGTGACTGGAGGGGTTAGCCGTTCGGGGCTCCTGGCGCCAGTAGAGAGGCTCGGCGAGGCGATCCGTCGCGCCACTCGGAGGATGAGCCCCTTGAAGAAGCACCAAACGCCCCTACGCCGCTGGCTGCGCGGAACGTCCGAGGAGCAGCACTGGGGCCTCGACCCTCAGCAGTTCGACGAGCGCAGCGTCGCCGACACCATCGCCTCGCTCTCGGGCCCGGTCTTCGGGCCGCGCGGCTGGTTTCGCGTCGACGTGAAGGGCGCCGAGCGCATCCCCCCGGCCCCGGTGATGCTGGTGTCCAACCACTCGGGCGGAACCATCATCCCCGACGTCTGGGGCTTCATGTGGTTCTGGTACCGGCACTTCGGCACCACCCGGCCGCTCCACCCTTCGGGCCACGAGCTCATCTTCGCCAACCAGCGCCTGGGCCGCTGGTTCGCCCGCCGCGGCGTGCTGCACGCCAACCCTGCCCTCGCCCGCGAGGTGCTCACCCGCTGGAAGCGCGACCTGATGGTGATGCCCGGCGGCGACCGCGACACCTGGCGCCCGTACTCCCGGCGCTACCAGGTCGAGTTCGCAGGGCGCACGGGCTACGCGCGCCTCGCGCTGCAGGCCCGGGTGCCCATCGTCCCGGTGGCCCACGCGGGCGCCCACGAGACCCTGCGGGTGCTCACCGACGGCTACCGTTTCGCGCGCGCCGTGGGGCTGCAGCGCTTCGCCCGGGCCGAGGTGTTCCCGGTGCACCTGTCGCTGCCGTGGGGCCTGGCCATCGGGCCGTGGCCGCACATCCCGCCGCCCACCACCCTGCGCTACCGCTTCGGCGAGCCCATCCCGGTGCCCGACGACCTCCGCGAGGGCGATGAGGTCACCGAGGAGAGGGTGCTGGAGCACGACGCCCGGGTGCGCGCCGCCGTGCAGTCGCTGCTCGACGGGCTGCGCGACGAGGGCTGAACCCCGTCAGAAGGTCAGCATGAACCGTCGCGAGCACCCCGAGGCGAGGGAGGCCGCGCGAGACATACGCGGGGTATTTCGAGCGCGGCCGACCGCTGCATCGGGGGGCGCAGCAGGTTCATGCTGACCTTCTCAGCGCATCTCGGCGTGGGCCACGATGCGGGCGCACTCCTGCGGAGGCAGGTCGGAGGCGATGGCGTAGCCGATGCCCTGCTGCTCGGTGAAGGTCACCGTGTAGCCGTGGGCCGAGGTGGTGTAGACCGGCCGCCCGTGCACCACCGCGGTGGTCTCCGCGAAGCGCGGCATCCGGGCGTTGTCGAACATGAACACCGTCATGCGCCGGCCGTCGACGTCGTAGGTGAGCGCCGCGGCCATCTGGTTCTGCACGTTGGAGATGCGCGCCCCCACGAGCCGAGCGGTCATCCCCCGAAACAGCACCGGCCGCACCGGGATGTCCATCTTCCCCCGGAACCACTGGGTCACCGCGGCCGGGTCGCTGTTGGACACCTCCACCGGCAGCTCACGGGCGTGGCGCTCGGCGATGTCCTCCACCACCGGCAGCATCCCCGCGGTGGTCATCGTCGCCGGAGCGCCCGAGCGCGCCTTGAGGCCGTTGGCAAGCACCACCCCCGCCAGCGCCGCTCCGGCCAGCGCGAAGTTTCTCGCGTGCTTCTTGCGCGCCGCCGCGCTGCGGTCGGCCTCCTGATCGCGCTCGCAGGCGTCGAGCGCCGCCGTGATGCGGAAGCGCAGCGCCGTGGGCGCGCAGTCCTCGCGGAGCGCCCCGAGGCCCCGCTTCAACTTGCGGATCATGTCCGCCTCGGCCCGGCAGCAGGCGCAGCCGGCCAGGTGATCTTCGACGAGCAGGGCCGCGCTCGGATCGAGCTCGCCGTCGATCCATGCGTCGGTCCACCGCGTCGCCTGCTCGCAGCTTACGGCCATCCGTCTATGCCTCCTTGCGGCGGCGGAAGCTGTTCATCTCCAACACCCTCGCCCCGTCCTGTTCGGTGCTCGTGGCGGCCTGCTCGGGCACGATGCCGAGCTTCTGGGCGACCGCGCGGCGAGCCCGATGGAGCCGGGACATCACCGTCCCCATGGGGCAATTCATCGCCTCTGCGACCTCGCGGTACGTCAGGCCTTCCACGTCGACCAGAACCAGCACCTGGCGGAAATCTTCCGGCAGGTCTTTCAAGGCCTCGGCCACGGAGCGCTGGAGCAGGGGCTGCTCGGCCACGCGCTCGGGCTCTCGCTGGGCGTTCATCGAAGCGGCGCCGATCCAGCCGTCGGAGACCGGGTCGACGGTCGCCATCGCGTGGACGTTGCCCTCCAGGGTGTTGCGCCGGTGCTTCGAGTAGAAGACGTTGGTGACGATCTTGAGCAGCCAGGCCCGGATGTTGGTGCCCCGCTCGTAGCTGTCGAAGAAGCGCCAGGCCTTGATGACCGCGTCCTGCACCAGGTCGTCGGCGTCGCTCGGGCTGCGGGTGAACTGCGTGGCCGTGCGGTGCATGGCATCGAGGTGCGGGAGCACCTCGGCCTCGAAGATCTGTCGTCGTTGCGTCGGGTCCATCATGTTCCTCGGGACGGATAGAGAAGCACGGTGGACAACCCTGGCAAGGGGTCGATCTATTCCTCAGGGCTCCCGATCAGCCTCGGGGGCCCGCTCCGACGCTTTGGCCTCGAGGGCCTCGACGCGCTGGTTGAGCCGCCGAACCTCCGCCTGGAGCGCCTCGATCTGGGCCATCGGGTTGATGCCCTCCCAGAACGACTTCATCTGATGGTCGACCCGGTGCTGCCACTGGTCGATGGCCTCTCTCGACTGCTCGACGAACTTCTCCACCCGACCGGGCTCGGCCACGGTCGCCGCCGGCGCGGGGGGCTCCGGGGCGGTCACGGGCTCGGGCTCCTTGGGCTCGGGTTCGGGCTCCGCGGGGGCGGCCTCGCCGCGGGCGATGAGCTTGCCCATCGGGGTGTCGCGCACCGCCGAGAGGATGCGCTCGCTCGACGAGTGCAAGAGCTCCTTCAAGGCCCCCAGCGGCAGCCGGCTCTGCTTGCGCTCCTCCTCGTAGAGGATCTGCGCGAGCGTCATCCGGGTGAGGTCTTCCTTGGTGGTGTTGTCGATGATCCGGACGTCCTCGCCCTGGCGGACATACTCCGCGATCTGCGGCAGCGTGACGTAGCGGCTCTCGACCGTGTCGTAGAGCTTGCGGTTGCTGTAGCGCTTCACCACCCGGGCGGTCTGGGGTCCCGCCGACTGTCCGCCGTCCGTCGCCACTTTAGAGGATTCCTCCATCTTACTGAACAGTGCCGAGAGCCTCGCAGGGCACCCGATGGCGTGAGTGCCGCACTCCCCCCGCGCAGGTCAAGCGCCGGGAGCGTCGTTACCGTTCCTGGGGCCTGTTGCCACCGACGTCCATGGCCCAGGGAAGACGTCGGCCGGGGACAACATCGTTGGAGGGTCTGCGCCGCGACCCTGCTAGCCTCCGTCGTCGCGAGCGATGACCGAAGGCCTTCCGACGCCCCCACCCGAGCAGCCCCAGCGACCCCATCAGTCACGCGTAGGGCTCGTGGCCCTGGCGGCGGTCTGCGCGAGCCTGGGTGGCATGCTGGGCGGCAGCGCGCTCGGGGTGATGCACGCCCCGAGCGCTCCGCTGGTGCTGGTGACGGTGGTGCCCGCGGCGGACGCCGGGCCGCTGCTCTCGCAGGAGGCCAACCCCGAGACGGCGGGCGACGGGGTGATGGACGACCTCGACGAGGCCCCCTCGGACGCCGGCTCGGTGGTGATCGCCGACGAGTCGATCGTGGACGTCCCCGTGGTGGCCGCGGCGCCCGCTCCGCCGAGGAGGCGCGACCCCTCGGTGATCACCTCGGACGACGTCCCCGAGGGGCCCGTGCAGGGCTACGTCGACGGGCGCTCGATGCGCATCGTGGTGAGGCGCCTCGACGCCAAGCCCGTCGAGGTGCGCACCGCGGCGGCCTACCTCCGGATGCGCGACGCGGCGCTGAGGGACAACGTGCGGCTGCGCATCGTCAGCGGCTTCCGCACCATGGCGCACCAGCAGGCGCTCTACCGGGCGTACCGTCGGGGCCGGGGCAACCTCGCGGCGGTGCCGGGGCACTCCAACCACCAGAGCGGCCACGCGCTCGACCTCAACACCTCGTCGCCGGGCGTGCTGCGATGGCTCGACCGCAACGCGCGGCGCTTCGGGTTCCGCCGGACGGTGCCGACGGAGTCGTGGCACTGGGAGTGGTGGTGAACGCGATCGCCCGCGCGCGCCTCGCCCATCAGCACATCGAGCGGAGGGAGCGATCGACGCCGGGCGAGCTGGTGGCGGCGCTCGGCGCGGTGCAGGCGCAGGACTACGCGGGGGCGAAGTGGTCCCTCGGGCTGCGGCTCGACGGGGCGACCGACGCCGACGTGGAGCGGGCCATCGCCGAGCGCGCCATCGTGCGCACCTGGCCCATGCGCGGCACGCTGCACTTCGTGGCGGCGGAGGACGCGCGCTGGATGCTGGCGCTGCTCTCCCCTCGCGTGCTCAAGGCGGCCGCGAGGCGACACCGGGAGCTCGCGCTCGACGAGGCCACCTTCGCGAAGGCGGGCGAGCTCTGGGCGGAGGCCCTGGCGGGCGGAGCGCAGCGCACGCGCGAGGAGATGTACGAGCTGCTGCAGCGGGCGGGGATCAGCACCGCCGAGCAGCGCGGCTACCACATGCTCTGGCGCCTGGCGCAGGAGGGCGTGCTCTGCTTCGGCCCGCCGCGAGGCAAGCAGCAGACCTTCGTGCTGCTGGAGGAGTGGGTGCCGGCGGCGAGACCGAAGGCGCGCGAGGAGGCGCTGGCGGAGGTCGCGCGGCGGTACTTCCGCACGAGAGGTCCGGCCACGGTGCAGGACTTCCTCTGGTGGACGGGGCTCGCCGCCGCCGACGCGAAGGCCGCGCTCTCGATGGTCGAGGGCGAGCTCGAGAGGGCCGTCGTGGAGGGGCAGACGTACTGGTCCGGGCGCGGGGGCGAGGCGCGTGCGGAGGGGCCGACGAGGGCGCACCTGCTGCCTGGCTTCGATGAGTTCCTGCTGGCGTATAGGGACCGTAGCGCCGCGCTGGAGGAGCGGTACGCGAAGAGGCTCCACGCGGGCGGTGGCGCCTTCAGCCCGAGCGTCGCGGTGGACGGGCGCATCCGCGGGACCTGGCGGCGCACCATCAAGCGGCACTCGGTGACGGTGGAGGTGGCGCCCTTCGCGCGGTGGACGAAGGCCGAGCGCGAGGCGATCGCGGCCGCGGCGGAGCGCTACGGGGCCTTCCTGGGGATGCCCGCGCAGATGGTGGTGTCCGCCGGAGCGCAGTGACCGGCGGAGCGGCTCCCGACGGCTCAGGCCGCCGCGGGCGCGACGCTGTGCTCACCGACCCGCGCCAGCCCCCAGGACAGCTCCATGTCCTCGGCGAGGATGCGCACCAGACCGCCGTCGAGGCGCCCCGCCCTCACGATCCCTTCGAGCACCGCGAGGATCTGCCGAGGCGCCAGCGCCTTTCGATAGGGCCGATCCTGCGCGAGGGCCTGGAAGATGTCGGCCACGGTGATGAACTGCGCCTCGATGGGGATCTCCTCGCCCCGCAGGCCGTCCGGGTAGCCGCTGCCATCGAGCAGCTCGTGGTGCATCCCCGCGACCCGCGCGATGGCCTCGAAGCCACCGATGCGTCCGAGGATGAGGCGCGACTCGGTGACGTGGCGGCGCATCGCGGTGCACTCGCGCGCGTCGAGGGGCCCCGGCTTGTCGAGCACCTCATCGGGCACCCGCAGCTTCCCCAGGTCATGCAGCAGGGCCGCGATCTCCAGGGCCTCGCGCGATCCGCGCAGCCGCCCGCTCGCGTCGGCGAGGTGCAGGGCCAGGGCCGCCACGCCGTTGGAGTGCCGGGCGGTGAAGGGGCTCTTGGCGTCCACGGTCTGCGCGAAGAGCAGGGCCAGGCCCCGCGCGTCGGCGGGCCTGAGCTGGCGCTGGGCGTCCTCGACCGGCATCGTGAGGGGCTCGCGCGCCTGGCTGCGCATCATGAACAGCGCCTCCGGCTCTTCGAGCACCATGCGGGCCGCGTCGACCAGGTCGGGCGCGAACAGCCGCGCCCAGGGGTTGAGCAGCCGCTCTCGCACCAGTCGGCGCAGGGCGCCCGCGTCGTCGGTCTTCACGCTCGCCTGGAGCACGTCCATCCGGTCGGCCAGGAAGATGAGGTTGGTCAGCTTCGCCGTGCGCTCGTCGAGGTCCCTGAGCTGTGGCCACGGGGTGTGGTGGTAGCGAATGACGTCGGCGAGGTGAGCGAGGGGACCGAAGCCGGACACCAGCCGCGCCCCCGCCTCGGAGTGGCCGTCCTCCGAGGTGATCCGCCTCGCCAGCAGCCCGTGGAGCGCCGTCGAGGAGACGCCGCAGTCATGGACCAGCGACGCATGGTGCACGTCCTGCCGGAGCTCAGGTTGACCGAGAGTGTCCACGAGATGGCGCGCCATCCAGGCCACCCGCTTGCCGTGGAAGACATCGTCGACGCCGACCAGATCGAGCGCGTCGGAGAGAACAAAGAGAGCGCGGCCAAGACCAACCTGCGGGGACCAGACTTCGGGAAACATGAACGAGACGACTCCTTCTCCCCGCCGGGAGGACCCCTCTAGCAACGGCCGAGCCTCACATGGAGCATGGAAAGGTGACCGGTGCCCGCTCGTGAGAGAGGGTCTCATAAGCACATAGCCAGGGAGGCGTCCCCGTGTCCCGGCTTTCGTCTCTCCTTAGTACCTGCAGCCGTTGACGGTGCGCTCCTGAGGGCCCATGTGTGATAAGCAGGTCTTCGGCTGCACTGCATATAGGTCTAGTGCCATCAAGGCCCTCAAGACCCTCTTGCGCACGCAGATTCTGCGCTGGGGCGCAAGAAGCTACGAGCTCGTCAAAGGCCCTTGTGGCCAATGGTTTTCGTGTCGGTTGGGGCCGCTTTCGGGGTTGGCTGGAGGCAACTCTTGCGGCAACGCCATGCCGAGATGCGAAATATCATGTGGCATGAGCCGTGCGAATCGCCGCATCGAGGCAAGTGAGGTCGGTTCAGGACGATCAGGTGCTTGAGAGTTTGACGGCAGGAGTCATCGTCGTCGGCACCGATGGACGTCTCGATTATGCCAACCAGGCGGCGGCGAAGATCCTCCGGCAGCCCACCGATCGTCTGGTCGGGCGCGCGGCCTCCGAGGTGCTCGTGTCGCTCGAGCAGATCATCAGCTCCGCAGCCGGCACCGAGGCGCAGCGAGAGGTCACGGTCACCCTGCACGACGGGTCGAGCACCGTGGTGGGCTTCGCGGTCAGCGCGCCCAGCTCGATGGGCACGCGCACGGTGCTCTTCCAGGAGATCACCGCGGTGCTGGAGCTGCGACGAGAGCGCGACCGGCTGCTCCAGATGGCCGCGCTCGGCGACGCGCTGCCGTCGATCCTCCACGAGCTGCGCAACCCCCTCGCGGCGGTGACGAGCACGCTGGAGGTGCTCGTCGAGGAGGCCGACGACTCCATGCGCGAGTACCTCCACTCGATCCTCTGGGAGGTGCGTCGGATGAACCTGACGCTGCAGGGCGTCGGCGGCCTCGCGCGGCCGATGCACTCCGACCGCCACGTCGCGGTCGACCTCGCGGTGAGCGAGGCGTGCCGGATACTGGAGGGCAACGCGACGCGCCTCGGGGTGAAGCTGAGCGCCGAGGTGCCCACGCTGCCGCTGCTCCCCCTCGACTGGGGCGTGGTGAGCGGCATCGTCTTCAACCTCGTCAAGAACGCCATCGAGGCGTGCGAAGACGGCGACTCCATCCTGGTCAGCGCCATCCTGGACCCCGATGACACCTTCGTGCTCCGCGTGGCGGACACCGGAGAGGGGATGACCCCGGAGGTGCTCGCCCGCTGTCGGCAGCTCTTCTTCACCAGCAAGCAGCAGGGCTCGGGCATCGGGCTCGCGCTCTGCCAGCAGATCGCCGAGTCGTCGGGAGGCTCTCTCGACATCAAGAGCACCCTCGGCGACGGGACCGTGGTCACCCTCGCGGTGCCGCTGCACCCGGCCCGGAACTCTCGCGCCGCCAGCGGCTGACCGCGGGCGACGACGCAGCTCGCGAAGTGCCGATTCGCGCCGACGATGGCGCGGGCGGATGGACCGATCGACTCGACAATAGAAAGGCAACAAGAGGATATCATGTCACGCGTAGACAGCTTGAATCGCGTCCTTCGTGGTCTGCAGAGCTCGTCGCCGGACGTGGAGGCCAGCGCGCTCATCTCCGAGGACGGCCTCATGATCGCGAGCGCCCTGCCCCAGCACGTCGACGAGAGCCGCGTCGCGGGCATGAGCGCGACGCTCTCCAGCCTCGGCACCCGCGCGGCCACGGAGCTCGAGCGCGGCGACGTCGAGGAGGTGCTCGTCCGGGGAAAGAACGGCTATGCCGTGATGATGGCGGCGGCCTCGGGGACGCTCCTCCTCTGCCTCGCCAGCAAGCAGGCCAAGCTCGGGCTCGTCTTTCTCGACATGCGCCGCGCGGTCGAGGACATCGCCAAGATTCTCTGAGGAAGGTCAGCGCACACTCATGTCACACGTTGTCCTGTTCGATAACGGAACCCACAAGAACATCCTCCTCGACGACTACGGCACCGGTGGCCTCGCCGTGCAGGCGAACCAGCACGTCATCGTCGACGGCGCCTCGGGGATGATCCTCGACCCCGGAGGGCACAAGATCTACTCGAAGGTGCTCGCCGCCACGTCGGGCCTGCTCGGCCGCGCGAAGCTGGAGAGCATCTTCCTCTCTCACCAGGACCCGGACATCGTGGCCGCCGTCAACGGCTGGCTGATGACCACCGACGCGACGGCCTACCTGTCCGCGCTGTGGATCCGCTTCGTGGCGCACTTCGGCATCGACCGCCTGGTCGAGTCGCGGCTGCTGCCCATCCCCGATCCCGGGATGTTGTTGCCCCTCGGCGCGGCGACCATGCAGATCATCCCCGCGCACTTCCTCCACTCGCCCGGAAACTTCCAGCTCTACGACCCGGTGTCGAAGATCCTCTACAGCGGCGACCTGGGCGCGGCGGTCGGGCCGGAGTATCGCGAGGTGACCGACTTCGACGCCCACCTGCAGCACATGGCCGGCTTCCATCGCCGCTACATGGCCGGCAACCGCGCGCTCAGGGCCTGGGCGAAGATCGCGCGGAGTCTCGACATCGAGATCATCGCGCCGCAGCACGGGGCGGTCTTCAAGGGCAGGCCCATGGTGGAGCGCTTCATCTCGTGGTGCGAGGGGCTCGAGTGCGGCGTCGACGTCGTCGAAAGCTTCTACGCACGTGAGGGCTGATGGATCGTATCCGCAATATCCTCTTCGTAGAGGACGAGCAGACGCTGCGGCTGTCGATGGCCCGGGGGCTCTCCAAGCTGCCGGGCGTGAAGGTGGCAGACGCGGCGACGGTGCGGGAGGCGAAGAGCCTGATCGCGACGACCCGGCCGGAGCTGGTGATCTCCGACCTCGACCTGCCGGACGGCTCGGGCATCGAGGTCGTGGCGGAGCTCGATCGGCTGGGGATCAGGGTGCCGATCGTGTTCGTGTCGGCGTACCTGGGAAGGTTTCGTCATCGGCTTCCGACCCGGGGAGACGTTGAGGTGTACGAGAAGCCCGTCGGGCTCGACAAGCTGCGCGCCGTGGTCGAGGACAAGCTCGGGCTCGTCGACGCGGCGCCGATCTCGCCCTTCGGCGTGTCGGACTACGTGCAGCTCGCCGGCATGGGGCGCCACTCGGTCGTCATCGAGGTGCGCTCGGTCGGAGGCCACGGGCGATTGCACGTCAACAGCGGAGAGCTGTGGAGCGCGGAGGACAGCCTGGGGACGGGCATCGACGCCTTCCGGCGCCTCGTGCTCCTGAGCGCGGCGCAGGTGAGCTGCCGCACGCTCCGGAAGAACGAGCTCCCGACGCGGGACATCGGGCGCTCCGCCGAGAGCGCGCTGCTCGAGGTGGCCCGGACCTACGACGAGGCCGAGCGCGACGCGGCCCGCAGCGCGACCGCCAACGACGACGGCTGGGGCGATGTGTTCGTGGAGGCCCCCGCGGTGAAGGCCAGCACCCGCCCGCCTCGCGCCGGGAGGACCATCCAGGCGGGGACGCTCCGACCGCCGCCGCCGAGGGCGCCGAGCGTGGTCCGAGGGCCCGTGAAGGATGTCCCTCCTCCGCCTCCGATTCCCTCGCTCAAGAGCACGGGAAGGGCCTTCGACGAGGCCTTCGAGCGCGGCGTCGATGCGCTGCTCGCCAAGGACTACCCGAGGGCCCTCGCCGCGTTCACCGAGGCCAGCCGTATCTCCCCGAACGACCGCCACGTCGTCGCCAACCTGGAGCGCCTCCGCAGCATGGGGTTCGCATGACCGCGCACTCCCGATTCACGGTTCCGGGCGAGGATCTCCCGTCCTTCGTGGCCAGCGCCTTCGCCGCCATCGGCGTGGCGACCACCGTGGGTGCGCTGCTGACCTGGGCGAGCGCGGCGAGAGCGGATCACCCGCGGCCCGCAGCCCCCGCGGTCGCACCCGCACCCGCACCCGCACCCGCACCCGCGCCCGCACCAGCGCCCGCCCCGGTGCCGAGCGCCCCGCCGCCGGTGTCGAGCGCGCCCGCGCGGCCCCGCTGCCCGGCCCTCGTGGTGAACTTCCGAGCCGCGAGGGTGGCGCCTCCCGCGGCCGCCCATGGGTCGCTCTCCGCGCTCGCGGCGTGGCTGGTGGCCCACCCGACAACCGGCGTGTTCGTCGACGGGCACGCCGACTCCACCGGATCGGACGACGGCAACCTGCGGCTGAGCCGACATCGCGCCGCGCTGGTACGCGCCGCCCTGGTGCGCTCGGGGGCGTCGCCGACGCGCATCACCATCCGCGGCTTCGGCTCATACTGGCCGGTCGGCGAGTCGCCGCCGGACGCCTCGTGGAACCGCCGGGTCGTCATCCAGACCAGCGGCGACGAGTGCCCGCGCGAGAGGGAGGAGGTCATCGATCCATGACGCCGCTGGTCGTTGTTCTGGCCGCCGCGGCGGTCACCGCGCTGCTGATCGCGGGCTACCTCTTCGGCGCGCGCGCCGGGAGGGCCGCGAGGGCGGCGATGCTCGAGGAGAGGGAGGCGCAGGGAGCGCGGGTCATGGCGCTCGAGGCCCGGCTGGCCGCGCAGCCGGCTCGCCCGCGGGACGATCAGGTCAAGACCGAGCTCGAGGGGATGCTCGCGCCGCTGCTCGATCGGGAGCGCATCGGCCGCGAGCTGTCGGGCATCCGGGTGGGCGGCGGCGGCCTGGGAGAGCTCCCGAAGCTCCTCGACGCCATCGCGCAGAAGGCCGGCTTCTCTCACGTCGTGCTCAGCGACGAGTCAGGGCTCCCGCTCGCGGCGAGCACCGGCGCAGCGGAGGTCGAGGCGCTCGCTGGCACCGCGGCCTTCTTCCTCACGCTCGCCGAGCGCGCCGAGCGCGCCGAGCTGCCGCGGCCGATGTCCTGCGTCGTGCTCGACGAGACCAACCGCATGACGCTCCACCGGATGTTCGTGGTGGGGGCGGCGCGCTACACCGTGAGCGCGGTCTCGCGGGGGATGAACCTCGCCCCGGGAGCGCTCGACCCGGCGCTCTCGCCGCTGGAGCGGGCGCTCACCCGGCGCGAGATCGCGTAGCCCTCTCGGAGAAGCCAAGCGCGAGTTCAGGGGCAGAAGCGGCTCGTGACCTGGCGGGCGAAGGCCCTCATGAACTCGCTGTAGTCGTTGCGACAGATGGATCCGATCACGCCGTTGCGATAGGTCTCGTCGAAGCGGCGCACCACCTGCGCGACGCGGCGCGAGGGCAGCGCGGCGTACTGGACCATGATGTCGCAGGCCGGGCGCGCGGGGTCGTAGGACGAGCCCTCGCGACGGCACGCGGGCACGACGCGGGAGGGGCAGCTCGGGTCCATGTTGCGCTGGCGCATGGAGACCGGGCCCTCGGCGGACATGCCGGTGTAGCCGTCCATGCCGGCGGGGCTGCGACCGAGGAGGGTGTCCCAGTCGACGCCTCCGCCCGAGCGCGGGGGAAGGTTGATCGGGACGCCCGCGATGGCGCCGAACACCACGAGCTGCGGCGCTCCCGGCTTGAGCGACGTGAACCCGCGCGACGGCCGCGCCGGGTTGATGTAGCGGTCGATGTTCCAGGTCGGGTCCTGCCCGGAGCCGGGGGCGTAGAGGTAGAAGCGGAGGTTGAGGTCGCGGCTGGCCCAACGGTCGGAGGTGCCGTCGAAGACCTCGATGGCGTCGGCGCAGGGGACCCCTGGTTCGGCGTAGCGGCAGTCGCGCACCGAGCCGTCCTCCTCGTCGGTGAGCATCACGATGCCGAGCACGGCGTCGTCGCGCACGAAGCCCGCGTTGGGGTCCGTGTTGCCCGGCCGCGCTCGGGGGTTGCGCACCAGCAGCGCGCGGTACGCCGACTCGAGCTGCTGCTCCAGCCCGCAGCCGCCCGTCGAGAGGTACGCGTTGCAGACGACGTCGTCGCGGAACTCCGCCGGGGCGGTCGAGGCCGCGCTGAAGGAGAGGAAGCTCGGGTACTGGTTGGGGTCGTTGGTGCAGCGCGCCGGGCGGACGCCCGCGGGGGTCGAGGTCCATGGTTGATGACGGCGGAGCGACTCGCCGTTGCGGATGGGGTTGAGCCGCCCGTCGTCGCCGATGTCGCTGTTGGCGCACGACGGAACGGTGCTCCCCGGGGTTCCGAGGTCGGTGGAGACCACGCCGATCTGGAGGCTCCTGATCGGGGGATACATCGGGCGCCCGGTGGCGGGATCGACCGGCGGCGACGCGAGCTGCTCGATGAGCACGCTGAAGCTGCGAGCGAGGTTGGCCTGGTTGCTCGCCATGGAGTTGGAGTTGTCGACCACGAAGAGCAGGTCCGCCGAGCCCGAGCGGGTGCAGCCCGCCGGCGACGAGGGGACGTCCACCGACACGACCGGGACGTCCACCCGGGCGCCCGTATCGACGGGCGCGGGCGCATCGATCGGAACAACAGGGACGTCGGCAGAGACGGCGACATCGACCGGGGACACGCGGGCGTCGGGCGTGCCCGCGTCGGCGTAGGGGTCGACGGTGACGACCCGCGGCGCACAGGCCGTCAGCGTCACCATGAGCGCGAGGCGATGAATGACCTTCCCCATGGATTTCTCCTCCGACGAGGGTCCATGAGTACCGCACCGCGAGGAGGCGAGCGACCAGCGGACCGAGTGTCCCGCGCGGTTCCAATCCGGTTCTGGGCCGCACACGCCGAACGGGAAGCGCTCTATCGGGGACAGACGCCGCGGGTGCTGACGCGGGCGCCAGCGGAGGCGGCGTAGCAGGAGTTGGGGTACGTGCGGCCGTCGCAGCCGCACACCGGCGAGTAGACCTCGATGCACGCCGTCGGGCGCGTGGCGCAGGCGCCCACGGTGCCGCAGACGTCGCCCGCGCAGTAGGACTCCCGACCGCAGTCGGCGTTGCTGCGACACGACGTCGACGGGCAGGCGCCGCGGGCGCTGGTCGGCCGGTCGGGGCGGCAGGCGAGGTAGGTCTCGCCCGCGCACGAGCAGAAGGTCTCCGCTCGCAGGCACGCGATGGCCGCGGAGCAGAACCCGTCGCGCACGCACGCGCTCGCGGCGAACACGCACTCCTGCCCAGCGCCGCAGTCCCTCGCGGTGTTGCAGCGCCCGTTGCCCGCGTCGACCGCGCTGCCCGCGTCGACCGCGCTGCCCGCGTCGACCCCGCTGCCCGCGTCGACCGCGCTGCCGCAGACGCCTCGGGAGGCGACGCGCACGCCCACCGAGGCGGCGCCGCACTCGTTGCCGTAGGTGCGCCCGTCGCAGCCGCAGACGGGGTTGTACTCGCGGGTGCAGACCTCCGGTCGCAGGGCGCACGCCCCGAGGCCGCCGCAGGTGCTGGCCGCGCAGTAGGCGTTGCGCCCGCAGTCGCCGTTGGTGCGACACGCGGGGGGACCCGCATCGATCACGCCCGCGTCGACCGCGCTGCCGCATACGCCTCGGGTGGCCACGCGCACGCCCGCCGTCGCAGCGGCGCACGCGTTGCCGTAGGTGCGCCCGTCGCAGCCGCAGACGGGGCTGTACTCGAGGGTGCAGCCCAGGGGACGCGCGGTGCAGGTCCCGGGGGTTCCGCAGCCGGTGCCCGAGCAGTAGGCAGCGCGCCCGCAGTCGGCGTTGGTGCGGCAGGCGCTTCCGGCGTCGATGGCCGGGCCCGCGTCGATGGCCGGGCCCGCGTCGATGGCCGGGCCCGCGTCGACCGGCGGCGGCACGTCGGGACAACGTTCGCCCGCCGGCAGGCAGCGCTGGAGGGACTCACAGCAGAGGGTGCCGACCATGCAGAGGGCGCGAGGACAGAAGGCTCCGCCGCCCGTGTCGCGAGGCGGGGAGACGACATCGACCGTGGGCACGCCCGTATCGACGGGGACCTCGCCGGCATCGACCGCGGGCACGCCCGTGTCGACGGGGACCTCGCCGGCATCGACCGCGGGCACGCCCGTGTCGACCGGGGGGACGACCGGGGTGTCCGAGGTCGCGCTGGCGTCGACTTCGCCCCCATCGATGGAGGGCTCGAGCGGCGTGGCGCCGCAGCCAGCGATCAACGCGGCCGCGGCGAAGCTCGCGGCAAATCCAAGAGGGCGGGTGCGCAGGTGAATCATGTTCTTCCTCTTAAGAAGCCCCATCGGTGGGGGAGTGACGGCCGCCTGTGGTGGCGCCGCAACGATGGACCGAGTGTGGCTCCCTGTGGGGCAGGCTGGCCAGTCCCCCTACTGCCCTCCAACAGCCTGCGGACGGCCCTCGGGCCCGGCGAGCGCTCGTCACCCCGTCCGGTGGTCGCTTCTTGACGGCTCCCCTCACTTCCCTCCACCACTGCAGGCAATGCGCACGCTTCGCTGGCTCCTCGCGGTCTGCCCTGCCCTGGTCCTTTCATGCACCGACTCGCCGACCCCGCCGGCGGACTCTGGCGCCGACGCAAGCGCGCTCGATGCCTCCAACGACCTGGGCACCGACGGCCCCGCCCCCGCCGACGCCAACGACAGCGGCCTGCCCAGCGCGTTTCCCACCGTCGCGGTCACCGAGCGCTGGGACATCCCCGGGCTCACCGGCGAGGTGCACATCCTCCGCACCGCCGGCAACGTCCCGCACGTCTACGCCCGCAACCGCGTCGACCTCGCCCGGGCGCATGGCTTCGTCGTCGCCCGCGACCGCTTCTTCTTCCTCGACCTCGCTCGGCGCTACGGCACCGGCCGCCTCGCCGCCCTCCTCGGCGACGCCGCCCTGCGCACCGACCAGCAGAACCTCGGCGTCGGCATGGGCTTCGTCACCGACAACATCCTGCGGCTGCTCAGCCCCGAGCAGCGCGAAGTCTTCCAGGGCTTCGCCGACGGCATCAACGCCTACATCGCCCAGGCCCAGGACGGCGCCCTCCCCTCGCCCAGCGAGTACACCCTGGCCGCTCCGCTGCTGGGCCGCCGACGCGCCTCCGACCTCCTCGAGGCCTTCACCGTGCGCGACGTCGCCGCGATGAACACCACCTTCCTCTACCAGTCGGGCTTCGAGACCGACGACGTCGGCCGCGACCGCGCCGCCCGCAACCTCCCCGGCAACTTCTCGGGCCAGGCCCTCGCCGATCTCCGCGCCGCGGGCGTCTTCCCCGAGCTCTGGAACCCCCTCCGCCAGCCCGCCGCGGCGCGCTCCGCCGACGGGTGGGGACTCGAGACCGCCGCGGGCACCATGGCCATCGCGCGCCCCGCCGCCCCGCCCCGCGAGCAGCGACCGGACACCCACCCGGGCGCCGCCAGCATGGCCGTGCCGCTGCCCTCGCTCGACCGGCTCGCGAGCAACCTCGGCGAGATCCAGGCGAGGCTGATGCGCGACCACGAGGTGGGCTACGGCTCCAACAGCTGGGCGGTGATGGGCAGCCGCACCCGCGACGGCAGCACCCTGCTCGCGGCGGACGGTCACCTCCCGCTGACCATCCCAGCGCTCTTCTACCAGATCGGCCTCGACACGCAGACCCTCGGCGGCGGCGACATCCACCAGATGGGCATCGCGCTCACCTTCCTCCCGGCGACGGCCATGGGGACCAACGGGCGCGTCGCCTGGGGCTTCACCCAGCTCGGCGGCGACATCACCGACTGGTACCGCGAGGAGCTGGTGCTCGACGCCTCCGGGCGCCCCGCGGGCACGCGCTTCCGCGGCGAGGTGCGGCCGCTCACGGTCACCGAGGAGACCGTCGGGGTGGCCAACGTCCCGGCGCTGATGAGCGTCGGCCGCACCGAGCGCTGGAGCCGCTACGTCACCTTCGACGGCCGCTGGATCAACCAGATCGAGGGCCGCCGCGTGAGGCCCACGGACCCGACGGCTCCGGGCGAGGTGCGGGTGCAGCTGCTCGGCGACCTGGTGGTCCCGGGCGACACCGACGGCGACGGGGTGATCACCGCGGTGAGCTTCGACTACGTGGGCCTCGACGGAGGCAACGCCTTCCGCGCCTACGACGGCTACGGCAAGGCCCGCAACGTGAGGGAGTTTCGCGAGGCGAGCCGCTCGATGCTCGCCACCTCGCTCAACCAGGTCGCCGCCGACGCCGACGGCTCGATCTACTACGCCGGCTGGCAGGCCGTCCCGTGCCGCGAGTACCTCCCCCGGGGCGCCGACCGCAACTGGATCACCGGCGCCAACCCCCGTCGCCTCCTCGACGGCACCACCTACGGCGGCTTCCACATCCCCTTGCGCGACGGCGTCATCGACGAGTCCATGGGCGCGGTCGACCCGTACCAGTGCGTGGTCCCGCTCGACCGCACTCCCGCGGCGCTCGACCCGGCGCGGGGCTACGTGATGACGGCCAACAACGAGCCCGGCAACATCACCGGCGACGACTCGCTCACCAACGACCCGGTGTACATCGGCGGCCCCTGGCACGACGGCTTCCGCGCCGCGCGCATCGACACGGTGCTCCGCGCGGGCGTCGCGGCCCGCACCCTCGACGGCGACGCGATGGCCTCGCTCCAGGCCGACTCGCGCTCCAACCTCGGCGAGGTGCTCGTGCCCGCGCTGCTCGACGCCATCGCGAGCGCCCGCACCGCCGCCGCCGCGACGCCCGCCGCGGGCTCCCCGGAGGCCCGGCTCGCGGCCGCGTGGCGCGCCCACCAGGCCGACTACGAGAGCGTCGAGCGCCGGCTCACGGCGTGGCGCACGGCGGGCTACCCCGCCCACTCCGGGGTGGAGACCTTCTACCACTCGCTCGTCCCCAACGAGCGCGAGCTCTCCGTGGCGACCAGCATCCACAACGCCTGGATGGGGCGATTCTTCAACGGGGTGTTCGGCGACGAGCGCCTGCCCGATGGGGTCTTCGACAACGGCGGCGGCGGCAGCGTCGGGCGCGTGCGGGCGATGCTGCGGATGCTGCGAGGTCGCGGCGCGGGCAACCCCGAGATGCTGGCCTCGTACAACCCCGCCACGCAGGAGAGCGCGTACTTCGACGTGCTCGGCACCGAGGCCGTGGAGACCAGCCGCGAGGTGGCGCTCACCGCCCTCGACGCGGCGCTCACCTTCCTGCGCGCCGCACCGTCGGCGCCGGGCCGCGGAGGCTACGGCACCAACGACATGGACCAGTGGGTGTGGGGCCTGCGGCACCATGTGAAGTTCGAGTCGATCCTGTCGACCTTCCTCGATGGAGGATCGTCGCTGGGGGCGCTGGTGGGCGGCTTCTCGATTACACCGACGCGTATTCCGCTGGCGATGAACCTCGCGCCGACGGACCCTCGCGCCAACCTCCCGGGCTTCCCCCGGCCGGGCGATCAGTGGGGCGTCGACGCGGCCAACTCGGGCTTCGGGGGTGAGTCGTTCACCTTCGGGTCGGGTCCCACCTACCGGATGGTGGTGGCCCTTCGCCGGGGGATGCCCGACGCGATGGAGGGTCGCAACGTGATCCCCGGGGGACAGTCGGGGCTGAACAACAGCGAGTTCTACGACGACCAGGCGAGGCTCTGGCTGGGCAACCGCGCGATGCCGATGCTGCTCTCGGCGGACGCCGTGGTGGCCGCGGCGACGGGCCACGAGGTGCTCTCCCCCGCCCCGGTGCGCGCGGGCGGAACCGACTGATGCGCCTCGCGGGAGTGATGTCCGTGCTGGTGGCGCTCGGGTGCCGCCGGGAGGCTACGGCGCCGGTGAGCTCCCGCGCGGACGGGGCGCTGCCGACGGTGACGGCGCCGAGGGTGACGGGCGCGATGCGCTGGGACGGCCGGCTGGACGAGCCCGCGTGGGCGACCGCGCGGCGCATCGGGGGCTTCGTGCACCCGACGACGGGTCAGCCGGAGTTGGGGTCGAAGGTGAACGGAGACGCGCGCGTGGCGTGGAGCGACGCGGGGCTGATGGTGGCCTTCGAGGTGCGCGATCGTGAGGCGGTGAGCTCGCTGCCGCCGAGCGGGCGGGACGTGCATGTGTGGGAGGGCGCGTCGGGCGTGGAGGTGATGCTGCAGCCCGGGGACTTCGGCGACAACCAGGAGTATTTCGAGGTGCAGGTGGGCGTGAACGGCGCCCGCTGGACGACGCGCTTCGACGACTACAACCGCCCGGTGGTGCGGGACGAGAGCGGCGCGATGCACTTCGGCCACGAGGACTGGGAGCCCGCGCTGGAGTGCGGCACGGCGAAGACCAGCGACGGCTACGTGGTGGAGATGCTGGTGCCGTGGGCGACGGTGATGACGTCGAGGGTGACGGCGGCGCCGAGGGCGGGCGAGGCGTGGCGGATGAACCTGTACACGTTCAGGGACGGGCAGCGCGACTCGCTCGCGTGGTCGCCGCTGCTGGGACAGGGGAACTTCCACCGGGCGACGCGATTCGGTCGGGTGGTGTTCGGGGGGTGAACGGGCGCTCCGTTCCGGGGTGGCGGGAGGCGGGAGTGCTTCCGGCGGAACGACCGCGAGGCCGTCGGCGGGGAGTCCCCGGTACGATCGAGAGGCCGTCAGCGAGGAATCCCCGGTACGACCGAGAGGCCGTCAGCGAGGAGTCCCCGGTACGACCGGGAGGCCCTCGGCGAGGAGTCCCCGGTACGACCGCGAGGCCGTCAGCGAGGAGTCCCCGGTACGACCGGGAGGCCGTCAGCGAGGAGTCCCCGGTACGACCGGGAGGCCGTCAGTAACCCGAGCCAGACCGCGACCGTGAGGGAGCGGGTGCGACCTACCACGCTGCCAGTCGTCGTCCGGAAACGTGGTCGGCTTCCGGGCAGAGGCTGCGTCAGAATTCCGCACTGGGAGGGCGTGGTAGGTCGCGCCCCCGCCCTTACGGGCTGGGGTCTGGCTCGGGTTACTGACGGCCTCGCGGTCGTACCGGGGACTCCCCGCCGACGGCCTCTCGGTCGTACCGGGGAAGTCCTCGCCGACGGCCTCGCGGTCGTACCGGGGACTCCCCGCCGACGGCCTCGCGGTCGTACCGTCGGACTCCTCGCCGACGGCCTCGCGGTCGTACCGTCGGACTCCTCGCTGACGGCCTCGCGGTCGTACCGGGGACTCCTCGCCGACGGCCTGGCAGTCGTACCGTCGGACTCCTCGCCGACAGCCACGCGGTCGTTCCGCCAGAAGCACTCGCGCCTCCCGCTCACCCCTCCGTCGCCCGCTCTCCCCGCAGCGCCCTCGCGCAGAACACCAGCCACGGCGGCGTGAAGAGCGCCGCCCACAGCACCATCGCCGCGTCCGCCCGGCTCGCCAGGAGCGCCGCGAAGAAGCCCGTCGCCGCCGCCCTCGGGGCGAGCTCCCCCCACGGCAACCGCGCGCCCGTCTTCAGCACCGCGACGGTGTACAGCGTCGCGACGAAGGCCAGCGCGGGCGCCGTCGTCGACAGCGGCAGCTCCGTCCGCAGCACCCAGCGCAGGAACCCCCACCAGAGCCCGAGCACCAGCGCGTGCGACGCCACCAGCGCCAGCGGGATCATCGCCCACCGACGCGGGGGTGGCAGCGCGGCGAGCAGCCAGGTCGCCGCGAAGGCGTAGCAGCCCCAGCCGACGATGCCGATGACGGGGACGGTCATCACGCCGGGGTGGGTCCAGCGCCAGAGGCCCGCGCGCACGGCGATGGGCTCGATGAGCGCGGCGTCGAAGGTGACCAGCGCCCCGGTGAGGGCGGCCTCCTTCCAGGGGGGCGCGTCGGTCGAGCGCAGGAGAGCGCGGGCGACGGCGCGGGCCGAGAGCACCACCGGCGCCCAGATGGTGGGGATGAGCAGCGGGACCCGGTCGACGAAGAGGTGCCACCCGGGCGAGTACGCGTAGAAACCGTACGCGCGGATCATGGTGTCCTCGCCGAGGAGCGCGCCGAGGCCGAGGAGCAGGGCGTCGCGGAGCAGCGCGGGCTCCCGGCGGTGGGCGACGAAGTACGCCGCGAGGATGACGAGGCAGGCGATTTCCAGGGCGATCATCGGCGGGCGCGGAGCATCGCACGCCTCGGGGCGTCTACAGTCCGCGCGTGAACGACCTCGCCTCGGCGCTTCGGCTGCACATCGTGGCCATCGCGGTATGCGCCACCGTGACCTTCGGCTACCTCTTCATGGGCGCCTGGCCCGTCGGGCTCGCGCTGCTCTGCGGCCTCGACTGGTGCATCGTCAACCTCCTCAACCGCGCCACCGACGTCGATGAAGACCGGCTCAACGGCATCGCGGCCACGGAGTTCGTCGCCAGCCACGCGCGCTCCCTCGTCGCGGGCTGCCTGATCACCCTCGCGGCCTCGCTCGCCTGGGGCTTCGCGGCGCTGCCGCTCTCGCTCGCCATCGTGCGCGTGGTCTTCCACGCGATGGGCCTGGGCTACAGCTTCCGCCTCGTCCCCACCCCGAAGGGCATGCGCCGCTTCAAGGACCTCTACCTCCTCAAGAACTCCATGAGCGCCGTGATGTTCGTGCTCAGCGTGGGGCTCTATCCCCTCCTCGGGGTGCACCACCCGCGGGTGATGTCCCTGCCCGGCATCGCGGCCGTCCTGGGGTTCTTCTTCCTCTTCGAGCACACCTTCGAGGTGCTCTATGACCTCCGCGACGTCGACGGCGACCGCGCGGTGGGCGTCCCGACCTACCCCGTGGTGCACGGCCCCGCGACCAGCGCGGCCATCGTCTACGCCCTCTGCGCGGCCTCCGTGGCGGTGCTCGCCGTCGCCCGCGTCGCCCACGCGGTCACCACACGGGAGCTGCTCATGGTCGCCGCTCCCATCGCCCAGGCGGCCTTCCTCTCCCGCCGAGGCCCCGACGGGATCACCCGCTCGGACTGCATCGCGATCACCTACGGCGGCGCGGGTCTGCTGCTCTTCTTCCTCCTCGGCACCTCGCTCTGGCAGCGAGCGGGCCTGCCGATGAACCTCTGAGTCCGCGCGCCGCGCGAACCGTCGACGGGACCCCCCGGGTTCTGGTACCCACAGCGTCGCCATGGCATCGACGCTACTGCTGGAAATTGGTTGCGAAGAACTCCCCACCTCCTTCCTCGACGGGGCGCTCGAACAGCTCGCGACGCTGGTCCCCGAGGAGCTCACGCGGGCCCGCGTGGCCTTCGGCGCCGTGCGGGTGCTGGGCACCCCGCGCAGGCTCTCGGTGCTGGTGCACGACGTGGCCGACGCCGTGGCCGCCCGCGAGGAGGAGCTGCTCGGCCCCGCCGAGAGCGCCGCGAAGACCCCGGCCGGGGAGTGGTCCAAGGCCGCCGAGGGCTTCGCCCGCAAGAACGAGCTCAGCCTCGACGCGCTCTCCATCGCCGAGACCCCGAAGGGCCGCTACCTCCGCGCGGTGAAGCGCACCCCCGGCGCCGAGACCAGCGCCCTGCTCCCCGAGGCGCTCGGGGCCGTGTGCCGCCGCATCACCTTCGCCAAGAGCATGCGCTGGGCGGACGGCGACGTGGCCTTCGGCCGCCCCATCCAGTGGATCGTCGCGCTCCTCGGCGACGCGGCGATCCCCTTCTCCTTCGCGGGCATCGCGGCGGGGCGCAGCACCCGCGGCCACCGCTTCCTCTCGCCCGATCGCTTCGACCTCGCTCAGGCCGAGGGCTACGTCGAGGCCCTCGCCTCGGCGCACGCCATGGTCGACACCGCGGCGCGGCGCAGCGGGATGATGGCCGCCCTCGACGCGGCGGCGAAGCAGGCAGGCGGAACGCTCCGTGAGGACGCCTTCCTCGAGCGCGAGGTGACCGGCCTCGTGGAGGAGGCCTTCGTGGTGGCGGGGCGCTTCGACGAGGCCTTCCTGAAGCTGCCCGACGCGCTCATCGAGAGCGTGATGCGAGACCACCAGCGGTACTTCGCGGTGCAGCGCACCGACGCGGCGAAGGCCGAGGGCAACGGGCGGCTGCTGCCGGTGTTCCTGACGGTGGTGAACACGGCGCTCGACGAGGCCACCATCCGCCGGGGCAACGAGCGCGTGATGCGGGCCCGCCTCTCCGACGCGGCCTTCTTCGTCGAGCAGGACCGCAAGCACCCGCTGGCCGACCGGGTCGCCGACCTCGACGGGGTGGTGTTCCACGCGAAGCTGGGGAGCTACGGCGACAAGGCCCGGCGGCTCGCGAGCCTCGCTCCCTCCCTGGCCGCGGCCTTCGGGGTGGACGGCGCGCAGAGCGCCCGCGCGGCCTCGCTGGCGAAGGCCGACCTGGTGACGCTCACGGTGGGGGAGTTCCCCGAGCTGCAGGGCGAGATGGGCGCCTACCACGCGCGCCTCGACGGCGAGCCCGGCGCGGTGGCCGACGCCATCGGGGAGCACTACCAGCCCAAGGGCGCGGCCGACGAGGTGGCGCCGTCCCCGATGGGCGCCGTGGTGGCCATCACCGACCGCATCGACACCCTGGTGGGCTGCCTCGCGGTGGGGTTGAAGCCCACCGGGAGCGAAGATCCCTTCGGGCTGCGGCGCCTCGCGGGCGGCGTGGTGCGCACCCTGCTGCAGCACCGGGTGAGGCTCTCGCTGGCGGAGCTCGCGGGCGCGGCTTGGGACGTCTACGCGGCGGAGAACGGCAAGATGCTCGCGGCGGCCGCTGGCGCGAAGACGACCCGCGAGGCGCTGGTCGCGACGGTGGTGGACTTCTGCGCCGATCGCCTGAGGGTGGTGCTGGAGGCGCGCTTCGGCCGCGACCTGGTGAGCGCCTGCATGGCCGCGGGCAAGGACGATCCGGTGGACGTGGCGGAGCGCGTCGAGGCGCTGGGTGCCTTCTGGAAGACGCCCGCCGCGGCCGACCTCGGCGTGGCCTTCAAGCGGGTGTTCAACATCTCTCGCGAGGCCCCGGCGGGGGAGCTCACCATGGAGGACCTCGGGCGCCTCACGCAGCCCGCGGAGACGGCCCTCATCGAGGCCTTCGCCCACGCCCGCGCGGAGCTCGAGCCCCTCTGGGCGGGGCGAAAGTACGGCGAGGCGCTGGAGCTCATCGCCCGCTCGCTGAGGGCTCCGGTCGACCGGCTCTTCACCGAGGTCTTCGTGATGGACAAGGACGAGGTGATGCGCGCCTCGCGCCTGCGCCTGCTGGGCCGCATCGCCGACTCGGTCGCGGGCTTCGCCCGCTTCGACGCGCTCGAGGGCTGAGACCAGTCCGAGCTCCCGCGCCCCTGATCCGCTACCGCAGCACCCGGACGTGCGCGATGAGCTCGCCTCGCAGGGTGTACACGACGATCACGTGAAGCGCCTCGGGCCCGCGCCCGGTCACCCGCTCCTCGTCCACCACGAAGCGCCCCGCGCGCAGCCTCGTCACCACCGTGCAGTGCAGCTCCGGCGACGCCGCGAACATCTCCCCGTAGCGCGCCCGAAGCTCGTCGCGGCCGGTCATCAGCCGCTGCCCCGCGGCGTCGTCGATCACCACGTCGTCGGTGAAGAAGCGCGCGAAGCGCTCGGCGTCGCGCGCGTTGTAGGCCTCGAGCTGTCCTTCCACGGGGTCCATCGCGGCGCGACGGTACTACCGCTGGAAGCCCAGGCGAGCCGCGATGGCGCTGGCGGCCGCCGTGGCCTCCGCCGCCGAGAGCTGCGCGAAGAGCCTCCGCCACCGCGCTCCGTCGAGCACCTCGACCACGCAGCGCCCCTCCTCGGAGTCCTGCTCCGCGGCGACCCTGAGCTCCCCGATGACCCCGGTCGGGATCACCCTTCGCCACGGCATCCACCGCAGCGCCCCTCTCCTCACGAGGGCCTCCGAGGAGACCGTCACCACCGCCGCGTCTCCGAGGCCGAGCCCGACGAGCACGACCCTCGCGCCCGCGAGCGCCATCACCGCCACGGCCATCGCCCCGAGCGCGACGTCCCCCGCCGACCATCCCCCCGCGAGGCCCACCCTCGCGGCCACCACCACCGGAGCCAGCGCCAGCGCCACCCCGAGCGCCACGGCCACCCCGGAGCGCGCGGCCCGCCCCACCTCGACCTCCGTCACGCCCCCGCCGAGGTCTCGCACCCCGACGCGCCCGGTCGGCGCCGAATCGCCCGGGTCGATCGCCGTCCCGAGGCCCCGCGCGGCCCGCCACATCGGCTCAACCCCCCTGAGGGGTAGGGTGCGCCCACGGGTCGCAGCCGTTGCTGCGGTCGATCACCGACTCGCCCCGCAGCTCGCGCACCGCCACCGAGGCGGCGACCAGCCCGAAGGTGCCCGTCACCCACGCCGCGCTGCCGTCGATGCGAGCGCGCTTCTCGCAGGTGTGCATCCCGTTGTCCGACTGCGGGCACACGCACTGGAAGCCGTGGTCGTGGTCGTACGCGAGATCGGTCGGGGCGATGGGCGTCTCGTCGCTGAACACGCAGGCCACGCCCGTCGGAATCGACGGCCGCAGCCGCCAGCCGTGCTTGGTGCGAAGGATCTCCCGGAAGTGGTGCGCGAAGGGGTCGTGCTTGCTGCGCGCGATGTCGTCGACCCTCACCCGCGTCGGATCGACCCGGGCGGCGGCGCCCATCACGCTCACCACGGGGATGCCCTCCCGGCGGCAGGTGGCCACGAGGTGGGCCTTGGCGGTGAGGTTGTCGATCGCGTCGATGACGTAGTCGGGCCGGTCGCCCAGCAGCGCCTCGCTGTTGTCGACGCTGTAGAACTCCGCCCTCGGGGTGACGGTGGCGCCCGGGTGGATGAGCCGGAGGCGCTCGGCCATGACCTCCACCTTGTGGCGCCCGATGTTGCCCCGCATCGCGTGGAGCTGGCGGTTGCTGTTGGTCACGCACACCAGGTCGAAGTCGACGAGGTCGATGCGGCCGACCGCGGTGCGGGCGAGGGCCTCGGCGGCGAAGCTCCCCACCCCTCCGAGGCCGACGACCATCACCCTCGACGCGGCGAGGGTGCGCATCGCGGGCTCGCCCAGAAGCCTCGCGGCGCGGTCGAAGCGGCGGTGGGTTCGGTAGCCTTCGTCGACGTCTGCCATGGCGGTCGCATCTCTTAGCGCATTCGCCGCGGGCGTGCGCTCTTGCCGGTGTCCCGTCGTAGGGCTATGTCCGCCGACAAGATGGCAGAGCGCTTCCTTGATGCCCTTCGCGATCATCCCCTCGTGGCCGACGGCGCCATGGGCACCCAGCTCTACGAGCGGGGCGTGCTCTACACGCAGAACTACGAGGAGATCTGTGTCACCCGGCCGGAGCTGATCAAGAGCATCCACCGCGACTACCTCCGGGCGGGCGCCCAGGTGATCGAGACCAACACCTTCGGGGCCAACCGCTACCGGCTGGCGAAGTTCAACCTGGAGAAGCGGGTGAAGGAGCTCAACGAGGCGGGCGTGCGCGTGGCGCGCGAGGCCGTCGCGGAGTCCACCGCCGCGAGCGCCTGGGTGGCCGGAAACATCGGTCCGACGGGGCTGCCCACGCTCAAGGGCCTCACCGGGCGCGACCTCGCGGAGATCCGCAGCGCCTTCGAGGAGCAGGCCGCGGGGCTCGCCAGCGCCGACCTGATCACCATCGAGACGATGCGCTCCCCCGAGGAGATGCGGCTGTGCATCGAGGCCGTGCGGGCGAGCACCGACCTCCCGATGGTGGCCATGGTGAGCTTCGACGCCTTCGGCACCATGGCCGACGGCACCACCCCCGAGGCGATGGCCGACCGGCTGGCGCAGTGGGGCGCCGACGTGATCGGGGTCAACTGCGGCGACGGCCCGGCGGGGGTCTTCGACACGCTGGAGCGCATGCGCGGCGCGGGGCTGCCGATGGCGGCGATGCCCAACGCGGGCATCCCCCGGCGCATCGAGGGCCGGATGCTCTACATGGCCAACCCGGAATACTTCGGGGTGTATGCGCGGCGCCTCATCAAGCTGGGCGTGCGCCTCGTGGGCGGCTGCTGCGGCACCACCATGGACCACATCCGGCGCGCCGCCAACGCGGCCCGCATGCACGCCCACGAGGGGGCGGCGGTGAGCGAGGGCGGCTCCATCCGCACCTCCGGGGGTGGGGCGCAGGAGCCCAACGACCCGACCATGTCCGGCGCGGCGATCGAGCCGGCCCCGGGCGCCCGGGTGGTCCCTCTGGCCGAGCGGAGCCCCTTCGCGGCGAAGCTGGGCAAGCAGTTCGTGGTGAGCGTGGAGGTCAACCCCCCGGCGGGCATGGACCCTGGGAAGGCCGTGGCCGCCGCGAAGCACCTGCTGGCCAACGGCGTCGACGTGATCAACATCGCCGACGGCCCCCGGGCGAGCGCCCGCATGGGCAACCTGGCGCTGGCGGTGAAGCTCATCCGCGAGGGCGTCGAGCCGCTGCTCCACGTCTGCTGCCGCGACCGCAACACCCTCGGCCTGGTGGGCCACGTGATGGCCGCGCACGAGCTCGGGGTGCGCAACCTGGTGATCATCACGGGTGACCCGCCCAAGATGGGCGACTACCCCGACTGCACGGCCGTCTACGACCTCGACTCCATCGGCCTCTTGCGCCTGGTGCGAGGGCTCAACCACGGGCGCGACCCGGGCGGCAAGGCCCTCGGCGGGGTGACGCAGTTCGTGCTGGCGACCGGCGCCGAGCCCGCGGCGATGGACTACGCGAGGGAGATCGCCCGGCTGAAGAAGAAGGTCGAGGCGGGCGCCGACCTGGTGATGACCCAGCCGGTGTACGACCCGGCGGTGCTCACTCGCTTCCTCGACGACGTCGAGCCCTGGGGCATCCCGGTGATGGTGGGAATCCTCCCCCTGGCGAGCTACCGCAACGCGGAGTTTCTCCACAACGAGGTGCCCGGGATGAGGGTTCCCGACGAGGTGCGCGAGCGCATGCGCAAGGTCGGCAGCGGGCCGCTGGCGCGCAAGGAGGGCGTGGGCATCGCGCGGGAGATGCTGCTGGCCGTGCGCCACCGCGTGGCGGGGGCCTACGTGATGCCGCCGCTCGAGCGCTGGGAGATGGCCCTGGAGGTCATCGACGGGGTGAAGTGATCCCCCGTCGCCCGTAGCGGGCGATGAGGTCCTCGAGGTCGACCTGCTCGCCGGCGAGCAGCGGGAGGAAGGTCGCCGAGGGGCACGCCCCGTAGCGCTCGCAGCGCAGCCGGTCGGGCGCGGAGCTGTCCACCAGGGCGAGCGACTCGTTGCAGCCGAGGGTGATCATCATCTGGCCGCTCGACGAGCGCACCGCGATGCCCGCCTCGCGGGCGTCGCGACGGATGAAGGGCGTCACCGTCGAGCGCGTGGCGACGAAGTCGATGCGGGCCCCGGCGATGGCGTAGGGCCCCCAGACGTCCGAGCCGGGCTCGGTCTGCGTCTGCGCGAAGTCCACGTCGTCGAGGGCGCGGCAGTCGAGCAGGGCCCCCGCTCGGGAGGCCTCTCGGAAGGCCTCGCGCGCCTCGGTGACCTGGGCCACGATGCGGTCGGGGTCCGAGCGCGACGAGGCGAAGGGCGTCCGGGCGAGGCGGGCGGAGACGCGGTCGGCGATCACCAGCGCCCTCAGCAGCGAGCGCATGGCAGGCGTCGAGGCGATCCAGCGGGCGGGGGGGATGGTGCGGGAGGCGCGCGCCCCGGGGCTGGGGGCCACCCGTCGGGGGGCGCAGCCTGGCGCGGCGAGCAGGGAGAGCGAGAGCAGGAGCGTCCGGCAGCGCACGGCGGCACTTGCACACCGGCGCCCGGGGGAAGTCAACGGCGTGGATGGCGCTTGCTGCGACGCGAGGGTCGGGGCATAGCGTCGGCGCGGCTCGAAGGAGGAGATGGAGAGCGATGTTGCCGATCGATCCACGGATCAAGGCTCGGGTGGAGCGCATCGCGCTGCCCTTCAACCGCTACGGGTACGACCCCTACGGCATCTCCAAGCAACACCTCGCGGAGATGTTCACGGCCCTCGGGTTCTTCTACCGCCACTACTTCCGGGTGAAGTGCCACGGCATCGAGCGCGTGCCCACGTCGGGGCGGGTGATGCTGGTGGGCAACCACTCCGGGGGCTACGCCATCGACGGCGCGATGCTGATCACGTCGATGTTCATGGAGCTCGACCCTCCGCGGCTGGCGCAGGGCATGGCGGAGAAGTTCATCAACCGGGTGCCCTTCGCGTCGCTGTGGTCGTCGCGCACGGGGCAGTTCACCGGGCTGCCCGAGCACGCCGAGCGGCTGCTCGAAGACGACCGGATGCTGATGGTGTTCCCCGAGGGGGCGCGCGGCACCGCGAAGCTCTACTGGGAGCGCCACTCGCTGGTGGATTTCGGCACCGGCTTCGTGCGCCTCGCGATGAAGACCCGCACGCCCATCGTGCCCGTCGGCATCCTCGGCGGCGGCGAGGCCATCCCCTCCATCGCCAACTCCGCGACGCTGGGCAAGCTGGTCGGCGCGCCGTACGTGCCCATCACCCCCTACCTCCTGGCCCTGCCGCTGCCGGTGAAGATGGAGCTGCGCTTCGGCGAGCCGATGTTCTTCGAGGGCACCGGCACCGAGGACGACGAGGCGGTGCAGGAGAGCGTCGAGTCGGTGAAGTCGCGCGTCGCGTCGCTCATGGCCGACGGGTTGCTCGTGCGCGAGGGAGGTCAGGGATGAAGGTCCTGCTCACGGGCATCGCGTCCCCGGTCGCGCAGATCGTGGCGAAGCACCTGCTGGCCGAGGGGCACCAGGTCATCGGCATCGACCGCCGGCTCTGGGAGGGCGCCCCCGCCGGCGTGGAGATGCACGCCGTCGACATCCGCAAGCGCGCCGCCGAGGACGTCTTCCGCAAGGCCCGCCCCGAGGCCGTGATCCACATGGCCACGGTCACGCACCTGCGCTTCCGCAGCGAGGAGCGCTACCGCATCAACCTCGGCGGCACGCGCGCGGTCTTCGAGTACGCCGCCCAGTACGGCGCGAAGCAGGCCATCTTCGTGGGGCGCCACACCTACTACGGCGCCGGCGCCGACCACGCGCTCTACCACCACGAGGACGACCCCCCGATGGCGGTGACCACCTTCCCCGAGCTGGCCGACCTCGTGGCCGCCGACCTCTACGCCTGCACCTCGCTCTGGCGCCTGCCCGAGCTCACCACCTCGGTGCTGCGCATGGTCTACGTGCTCGGCCCCACGGGCACCGGAACCCTCGCCAACTTCCTCCGCAACCGCCACGTCCCGGCCATCCTCGGCTACGACCCGCTCTACCAGTTCATGCACGAGGAGGACATCGCGTCGGCCATCGTGCTGTCGCTGAAGCACAAGCTCCGCGGGGTCTTCAACGTCGCCGGCCCGGCGCCGCTGCCGCTCTCGGTGATCGTCCGCGAGACCGGGCGCAAGCGCGTCCCGATGCCCGAGCTGGCCTTCCTCGCGCTCACCGGCCGCCTCGGCCTCCCGTCGCTGCCGCAGGGCGCCATCGCGCACATCAAGTACCCCGTGGTCATCGACGGCGCGGCCTTCCGAAAGGCCACCGGCTTCCAGCACGACCACGACGAGCTGTCGTGCATCGCGGACTACCGCTCGGCCTTCCCCGTACCCCGATAATTCACCGGACAGGCTATGTCACACGCCCGCTGGACTCCGCGGTCCGGCGGGTGTGTGCTGCGTGCATGAAGAGCGTGAGGGCGGTGCGGCTGGAGGTGTGGCGGCGCGGGGCGACGGTCACCGTGGCGCTGCGGGCGATCGGCAGCGGGCGGGTGGTCTACCGCGCGGCCCGGCGCAGCGAGCGGGCGACGGAGGCCGCGGTGCTCGGGGCGGAGCGCTACTGCGTGACGCAGGGCTGGGTGCTGGTGATGCCGCCCGCCAACGACGGGGCGGGCGAGGCGGAGTCGGTGGCGTAGCTTCAGCGCTTGGGGAGGCCGGGGAGCTCGATGCGCTCCCACACCTCGAGGGGGAGGCGCACGTCGACCTCGGCGCCGTGCTCGCGGCGCGAGGCCACGAGGCGGGTGTGCACGACCGCGGCGAGGTCGCGGCGGGCTCGCCAGCGCTTCTCCACGGCGGTGAATCGTCGCTTCTCCTCGGGGGTGGTGGTGAAGCCGCGAGAGCGCTTGCCCTGCCGCGCGCCGCGCACGAGGCGGAAGCTGCGGGCGGCCTCGCGTACCTCCGAGGCGGTGGCGCCGCGCACCACCAGCTTGCCGCCGGTGGGGAGCTGGATGGTGGCGTCGAGCAGGTTCATCGGGAGGTCGTCTTCGGGGATGGCGTCGACGAGGGCGAGGAGGGCGCTCGAGCGGTCGCGGCCGAGGTCTTTCTCGAGCTCGCGCTCGATGCGCTCGGAGAGGGCGATCATGGCGTCGGCGGTGGACTCCGCCAGGTCGAGGTCGCGCGCGCAGACGTCGTCGAAGTCGGCGCGGCCGAGCGCCTCGAACATCCCCTCGCCCTTGAGCGTACGCAGCGCCTCGCCCACATCGAGGAAGTCGTCGGCCAGCGTCGCGCGGCGCTTGCGGATCAGCGAGATCGCGGCGCGACCCTTGTCGCGCAGGCGCTGCGAGCGGGGCTTGAGGACGGGCTTCACCTTGGCTGCGACCGGTACCGCGGGCTTCTTCTTCGGGGCGGGGGACTTCGACTGCTTCACTCGTGCCATGCGGTCGATCTTACCGGAGAGTGTACGCGCGGGGGAAGCGTCTTCACGCTGCCGCGAGGCTCTTTCGAATACATACGACTGTATTCCGAGGGGCGTCGCGCGGCGCGTGGGACGATCGTCCAACGGGCGTCGCAGCGCGTCCAAACGCTTCGGTGGCGCAGCGATGTCTCCGTTCGTCAGCGGGTTCTGCGACGGGCGACCCGCGCGGTGTGCGCCGCGTCCAACCGGCGGTGGGAGACCGGGCGGCGCGCGCTCCTGGCGGAAACAGCGGCGGCGCAGGTCGTTCGTGCGCTGCTCGGCGAGGGATGCGAGCGCTGGCACGGTGGCTGCTCAAGGGATCTCCATCGGACGCAGCGGTGGCAGGCACCGAACGCTCGAGGCACCCCCCATCCAAGAAAGCCTGCACGAGAGACCAACATGGCCGAAACCGTACATCTCTATCTCAAGGCGAACGGCGCTGACATCAAGGGCTCGAGCAGCCAGGAGAGCCTCGGCCGCAAGGACTCCATCGAGTGCATCTACTACGAGCAGGCCGTGAAGACCGCTCGCGAGGCGGGCTCGGGCATGGCGACCGGTCGCCGCCAGTATGAGCCGCTGCTCATCCGCAAGCGCATCGACAAGTCCTCGCCGCTCCTCG
>SCUS01000192.1 GCA_004297725.1 Myxococcaceae bacterium
AGGATGCCCGCGCGGCTCAAGCGCGCCGCGGGCTCCGGGGTGACCGAGGCGGCCGAGGCCAGCGGCGAAGCGAGGCCGCAGAAGGGGCACGCGGCTTCGGTGCGGCGGACATGGCGGGTGCATCCATCGCAGGGGACGAGTTGGTTCATGCTCATGCGGGGGGATGCTACCGCGGAGCGCCCGCGTCCCGGGCGGGCACTTCGTCGCCGAGGCCGAAGAGCGCCCGCTGGGCCTCGTCGCCCTGGTGGTTGAGCTGCCAGTAGGGCAGGCGCGCGGTGCCGAGGAGGCGCGCCTCTTCGCCGTCCGAGCCCCGCCACCCGAGCACCCGGTGCGCCCCCTCGGCCTCGACGTCGAAGGTGCGGGTGACCTCGCCGTAGCGCAGCACGAAGCGGTGGACGTCCTTGCCGTCGAGCTGCACCCGGGAGCGGGCGATGGTGGCCTCGACCGCGGCCGTGGGGGTGTGCGCCCGGCGGATCGACCAGAGGGAGGGCACCAGCGTTCCGCGCCAGTCGACGCCGCCCGCGAAGGGCCCGTCGAGCTCGCGGAGCTGGATGAGCAGGGCGTCTTCGTAGAGGGTCCCCGCGGGGGTAGGAACATCCCGACGGCGCTCCCCCTCCTGGGCGAAGTACGACATCACCTGCTCGGTCGAGCGCTCGTCGCCGGGCCAGACGCCGTGGAAGACGTGGCCGCACCACTCCTGCGCGCTCAGGGTGATCTTCACCGGCGAGAAGGCCTCGGCGCGGTACCGGTCGACCGGCGCGAACACCGACGTCATCACCGAGTACGGGTACACCCCCGTCTGGAACTTCAGCGACGCGTTGAGCTTCAGCACGTTGACCCGATGCTCCGCGGGCGCGTCGTCGTCCTTCACCCAGGTTCGCCGGTCCATGGGCTCGGTGACGTAGATCAGCACCAGCTCGGCCGCCCTGAGCTCGCCGTAGCGGTTGACCCGGGCGCGGTAGCCCGAGAGCTCCGCCCGCCCGTCGCTCCACGCCCGCATGAAGGCCCCGCCCGCGGTCGCGCGGGGTCGCGCGGGCAGCGCCGGGAAGCGCTCCGCCGAAGGGAGATCCGCCGTTCGCATCGTCGGCGCGGGCGCGTGGCGCGAGCAGCCGAGCGACGCCCCGAGCAGCGTGAGGGAGAGGCCCATCGTGCGCATCGGGTCACTCTATGAACCGCTCCCGGTGGGGCGTCGAGCGCGCTAAGCTCGGCCGCACATATGGGCAAACTCGATCTGCGCCTCCGTGACCTGGAGACGGCCGAACTCCTCATCGCGTCCTTCGAGAGCGAGGACGACGCCGCGACGTGGCTTCGCGAGCGGCCACACATGATGGAGGTGCTCGGCCTGATCGCCGAGAACTCCGACACCGCGATGCACCAGATGCTGCGCGAGGCGGCGCGCCCGCTCGACCCCGACGAGGCGGAGGTGGTGCGCCGCATGGACGTCGCCGACGCCAAGGCGAGAATCGCGCGAGAGATCGAGCACGCGCGCCGAGCGACCGCCGAGGCCGAGGCCCACCGCGAGTCGATGCGCAGCGCCGACCCTGACCGCCCGATGCAGATCAGCTGGTCGCTCGAAGGAGACTTCGTGATGATGGACCCGGCGGACGAGCGGGAGATCACCGCGGCCGCCAGGGAGGCCGTGCTGGAGTGGGTGCGCGAGCGCGACGGCTGGGTCGCCGACCGCGGGCTCATGGTCAACGAGGCGGTGCTCACCGTGTGGCCGGGGCCGCTCCCGAAGGGCGAGTCGCGGGTGCAGCCCGGCGGAAAGTTCATCCCGGCCGCGCGTCCGGCCTCCACCCCCTGACGGCTCGACCGAGGGATATACCTCCCGTGAGTCCTGACGCCATGAGCACTCCAGCGGTCGAATCGTGGCGCGGGGGCGACGCGGCGATGAGGGCGCTCTTCGACCAGTCCGACGACGCGATGATCGTCGTCGACGACTCGGGCGCCGTGGTCGCCGTCAACGCCTCCACGTGCTCGCTCCTCGGGCAACCCGAGCACACCGTCGTCGGCGCCATGCTCTCGTCGTGGATCGGCTCCGACGCCGACCTCCCCGCCGCCCTGCGCACCCTCCTCGACGTCGGCTCCGTGCGCGGTCTGCTCCCGATCGTGGGCCCCGGCGCCCCGCGTCGGCTGGTCGACTACCGCGGCGTCGCGCGCATCGCCGAGGGTCGCCACCTGCTGGTGATCCGCTCTCGCACGGGCCCGTCGGTCGCCGAGCGCGATGCGCTCGAGAGCGCCGAGGCCCGCTTCGTGTCGATGCTCCACGTCACGCCGACGCCGACGGTGATCACCCGGCTGCGCGACGAGCGCTACATCGCGGTGAGCGACAGCTTCCTCGAGCTGCTGGGCTACGCCCGCGAGGAGGTCCTGGGGCGCTCCGGCGCCGAGCTGGGGGTGTGGCCCCACGCCAGCGACCGCAACCGGATCACCGCCGCGTTGGCGAGCGGTCGCCCGGTGCGCAACCTGGAGGGGCGCATCCGAACCCGCGCGGGGGAGGAGCTCACCGTGCTGCTCTCCGCGGAGCGCATGGAGTTCTACGGCGAGCCGTGCGTGATGGCGCTCGCCAATGACATCACCGAGCTGCGGCACGCCGAGGAGCTCGGCCGCACGCTGGTGCAGGCCTCGCCCGCGGCGATCTTCGCCCTCGACGACGACGCCCGGGTGAGCCTCTGGAACCCCGCCGCCGAGCGGGTCTTCGGCTGGTCCGCCGAGGAGGTCGAGGGGAGGCCCCCGCCCTTCCTCACGGCGGAGACCGCGGCGACCTTCGTGGAGTCGGTGCGCGCGGGCGAAGGGGTCGAGGCGGGCGACGCGACCTACCACCGCCGCGACGGCGGCGCCGTGGAGGTCACCCTCTCCCGAGCGCCGCTGCGCGACCGGAGCGGCGCGGTGCGAGGCGCGGTGGGGATCCTCTTCGACATGACCGACCGCCGGATGCTGGAAGACCAGCTCCGGCACGCCCGCAAGATGGAGGTCGTGGGGCGCTTCGCGGGCGGCATCGCGCACGACTTCAACAACATGCTCCAGGTGATCTCGGGCTTCGCCACGGTGGCGCGCTACAGCCTCCCGGCGGAGCACGTGGCCCACGCCGAGCTGGAGCAGATCCTCCGGGCGTCGTCGCGCGCGGCGCAGCTCACCCGGCAGCTCCTGGCCTTCAGCCGTCGGCAGCTCACGCAGTCGCGCGTGCTCGACCTCAACGCCCTCGTCGGGGACATGCACCGGATGCTGGAGCGGCTCATCGGCGAGCACGTCCGGCTGGAGGTGCGCCTCGACCCGTCCGCGCGCCGCGTGCGCGGAGACATCGGCCAGCTCGAGCAGGTGCTGCTGAACCTCTGCGTCAACGCGCGCGACGCGATGCCCGACGGGGGCGAGCTCACGCTCTCCGTGGCCCCGGCCCGGCTGGACCTCGACGAGGCCCGCCGGCACCCCGAGGTCGCGGCAGGCGGGTACGTCGCGCTGCGCGTCACCGACACCGGCACCGGCATGGACGCGGCCACCGTGGAGCGCGCCTTCGATCCCTTCTTCACGACGAAGGAGACGGGGCAGGGCACCGGCCTCGGGCTCGCCACGGTCTACGGCATCGTGCGACAGAGCGGCGGCGAGGTGTGGCTCTCCAGCGAGCCAGGCCGCGGGACCACGGTCACCATCTGCCTCCCCGGCACCCACGAGGCGGCGCAGTCGATACGGCCGCCGCCGCAGCAGGCGAGGTGCGAGGGCCGCGGCGAGACGGTGCTCGTGGTCGAGGACGAGGCGCTGGTGCGGCGGCTCACCGTGCAGCTGCTGCAGCGCCACGGCTACAAGGTCATCGAGGCGACGGACGGCCACGAGGGGCTGCGGGCCTACGAGTCCTCGGCCGAGCAGATTCGCCTGGTGCTCACCGACGTGGTGATGCCCGGCATGGACGGCGTCGAGATGTCCCGGCGCATCACCCGGCGCTTCCCCGAGGCCCGCACGCTCTACATGACCGCGTGGTCGGGGGACGCCCTCCCGGTCACGATGGAGCGCTACGCCGCGGTGCTCGACAAGCCCTTCACCACCGACAGCCTGCTCGCCGCCGTGCGCACCGCGCTCGACCGCCCGACGGCCTGATCAGACTTGGAGCAGCGCGCCGAGCACGGCCATGCCCACGGTGCTGGCCGAGAGCGCGACGCCGCCCGTCGGGGGCAGCAGCCTCGGCATCACCTCGGGCTCGGTGCGCCAGGTGACCACCGGCGGCTTCAGGAAGCGCAGGCCCTCTCCCGCCGTGGCCGACGAGCGCCGCATCGGGTGCAGCGCCAGCGTCGCCCCGCGCTCGACCTCGCCGATGATCGCCACGCGCTCGCCCACGCGGAGCCGCAGCTCGTCGACCATGCTCTCGCCCTCGCCGGTGTCGGCCTCGAAGTCGATGCGGCAGCGCGCAGGGTCGAGCATCACCCGGCCGGTGTCGTCCTCGATCCAGAAGGGCGACTCGCTGCGCTCGGTGCGGACGAGCACCCTGCGCGCCCGCAGCCCCCGGCCCTCGACGGCGTAGTGGTGCACCTCGCGCACGGCGGTGGCGAGGCCGCCCTGGATGCTCAGCCCGGGGTGCTCGCAGCCGAGCGTGCCCACGAGCTTCACGAGCCCGCTGGCGGCGTGGGCGATGGGGGTGGGGGAGAGCTGCTCGAGGGCCCGGACCTCGGCGAGGGTCATGGGCCCGAGCTGCTGGCGGTAGAATTGGGCGAGGCTGCCGACCGTGGCGAGCCCGGAGACCACGGCGCCGACGAGCAGCGGCGGAAACATCACATCATCCTGACGCCTGCCACGTCGCGGAACAACCCCACCGCCACGCCGAGGATGTGAAACACCCCCATCTCGCGCTTGCGCACGAAGATCGGGCTCATGGTCTTGTTCTCGGGCTGCAGCCGGATGTGGTCGGCCTCGGGGAAGTACCGCTTCACCGTGGCCTCGTCGCCGACGACCGCGACGACGATCTCCCCGCGCGCGGCGGTCTGCTGGCGCCGCACGAAGAGCGTGTCGCCGTCGTGGATGCCGGCCTCGATCATCGACTCGCCCTTGACCCGCAGCGCGAAGGTCTCGCCGCCGCCACGGAGCATCGACGGGTCGACGTGGAGGTAGCGCTCGACGCGCTCGTCGATGGTGCTCAGCGGGCCCGCGGCGATGCGGTTGAAGAGCGGGATGGCGATGGCGTCGTTGGCCGGCCGGTCGTCCCGGTCGACGCGGATGACCTTCTCCGGGAGCTCGTCGCCGGTGTCCCGGTTCTGCATCAGGAAGGTGCGCCCCACCTTGGTCGGGCGCAGCGCCCGGGACTTCATCCCGATGCGCTCGAGGTAGCCCTTGCGCTCGAGGGCCCGAAGGTGATCGCTCACCCCGTTGGTCGAGCGGATGTCCATGCGCGCGCCGATCTCCCGCAGCGTCGGGGGATAGCCCTTCTCGTCGATGGCCTGCTGGATGTACTCCAGGATCGCCTGCTGTCGTTCGGTGAGTGGCTGCATCGTCGTCGCGCTCCTCTGCGCAGGCACTGCACATCAGCACCTGGGTGGCAGTTCAGGTCACCGTAACTGAACGCTCGCGCAGCCGTCAATTCATCGTCTGTCATTCTCTGGCCAGCCTTCGCGCCGCGCTGGTACGCAGGCAGCGTGCGGGTCATCCGGTGGTTCTTGTGCACGCTCCTCACGCTCTGCGGCGTGACCGGCGTCGCCCACGCCGACCCGCCTGCGCGCGTGCACCGCGGCCGCAACCCCGCGCCGGTGCGGCCCAGCGCCAGCGTGGGGTGGCCCAACAACGGCAGCCTCGACAACGGCCGCCACCTCGCGGCCTCGACCAGCGTGCGCATCCTCCCCGGCCGGGTGCTGCAGTGGGGCACCGACGAGCTCGTCGGCCTCCTCGAGCGCTGCGCCGCGAGGCTGAAGCGCCAGCTCCAGGCGCCCATCACCGTGGGCGACCTCTCCGCCCGCGTCGGCGGACGCATCGCGCGGCACCGCTCCCACCAGTCGGGCCGCGACGCCGACCTCGCCTTCTTCGCGCGCCCCGACTCCCCCCGCGGCGCCTGGCGCCCCGTCGCCCCCACCGACTACGTGGTCTTCGACCGCACCGGCCGCTCCCTCGACGGCACCCTGCGCTTCGACACCGCCCGCAACTGGGCCCTGGTGCACGCGCTGCTCACCGACCCCAGGGTGCGCGTCGAGCGCATCTTCATCTCCTCCCCGCTCCGCTCGCTGCTGCTCCAGCACGCCAGGGCGATCCACGCGCCGGGCCGTGTGATCAGCCTCGCGGCCAACACCCTGGTGCAGCCCGCGCGCGTCTCACCGCACGACAACCACTTCCACATCCGCATCGTCTGCCCGTCGGGCGACCGTCGGTGCCACACCGGCGTCTGGCTCCCGCCCCCGCCGCGCCGCCGCAGGGTGGCCCCGGTCCGTCGCTCCCGCGCCGCCACGACGCATGGCTACGCCCCGCGCCACCGCGCTACGGATCGATGAGCACCTGCACCCCGACCTCGCCCCCGCCGGAGAACACCCGCACCCGGTAGCGGTAGAGCCCCGAGTAGCGCGTGCAGAAGCGGGCGCTCTCCGTCCCCCGGTGGGTGGAGTCCTGGGCCACCCGGTGGCGCGCCGGATCTTCCAGCTCGATCACCAGGTCGCCGACGCTCGGCACCGCCGCGGCGACCACCTCCACGCAGCGGTTGGACGGCAGCGTCACGGTCTGCTCGATCATCCCGTTGGTGGCCAGCGTGTGCCGGGTCATCGCCGTGAGCCCCGTCGCCCCGGGCCGCCTCGCGGCCACCTGCCGTAGCTGCGCGCTCACATAGTCCGAGGCCGCTCCGCCGATGGGAAAGCGGGCCGCGCTGCCCGCCTCGGGCGTCGCCACCTCCGCCCCGGCGTCGACCACCACCCTCGCCGTAGCGACGCGCTCGTCGAGGGGCAGCACCTCCAGGTGCCACGCCGCCGCGCTCCACGCCTCGACGTCGACGCGGTACAGCTCCGGCGCCTCGGTCACGCAGAACCGCTGCCGCGCCGCCGTCCCCTGCGAGTTGGCCAGCGGCAGCGCGGGGCCCTCCACCGCGTCGCGCACCCGCACCTGCGCCCGCACCTGCGCCGCGCCGAGGGCCGCGCCCGCCAGCTCGTAGCACCGGCCCCGCTCCAGCCTCGGGTGCAGCGCCTCGGTGGCCGCGGCGCGGGTGCGCCTCGCATGGACCAGCACCGGCACCCTCCCCCCTCGCAGGGCGATCACCAGCGACTCCGGCGAGACCTCCGGCGCCGCGTCTCGCGCCCCCGCGTCCTGCGCGCCGACAGCCCTCGGGAGCAGCGAGAGCGATGCCCCCAGCGCCGCGAACGTGATTGCGTCGATGACCCTCACGGCGGCGCACGCTAGCATGTGGGCACCCCTGCGATGTCGCCTCCTCCACCCTCCGACGTGACGCTCGTCGCCCCGCCGCGGCGGCTCCTCGACCGCGCCGCCTGGGCCGTCGCGCTGCTCACCGCCTGGCCCGTGGTGATGCTCTCCGCGTGGCTGCGACCCGACCAGCGGGGCTTCGGCACCCACCAGCAGCTCGGCCTCGCGCCGTGCTCCTTCGAGGCGGTCACCCGCGTCCCGTGCCCGGGCTGCGGGCTCACCACCAGCTTCACCCACATGGCGCACCTCCATGTGCTCGACGCCTTCCGCGCGCACCTGATGGGGCCGCTGCTCTTCACCCTCACGCTGGCGGTCGCGGCGCTCGCCCCCTTCGGGCTGCGGCGCGGCTGGTCGGTGACCCGGGCGCTCTCGCTGCCGTGGCTCACGGTCTACCTCGGCGTGACACTCGCCGCGGGAATGCTCACCTTCGGGGCGCGCCTCGCGCACAGGTTCTTGTGACAACGATCCACGGTCGGACGCGTCCGACGACAGCGACAGGAGAGCCCCATGGCCGATGTACAGATCTACCTGACCAGCTATTGCCCCTACTGCACCCGGGCCAAGGCCCTGCTCCAGAGGAAGGGCGTCGCATTCAAGGAGATCGACGTGGAGGGCGACCACGCGAAGCGGGCGTGGCTGCGGGACGAGACCGGCCAGAGCACGGTGCCGCAGATCTTCATCGATGGCCGCAGCGTCGGGGGCTGCGACGAGCTTCACGCGCTCGACCGCGACGGCCAGCTCGATCGCTTGCTGGGGCGCTCGTCGCCCTTGCCCTGACGCTGCTCTCCACCGTCGCCACGGCGCAGCCGCGCCCGGTCGTCGGGTACACGCCCGACGCGTGGGCCGAGCTGGGCCTCGGGGCGGTGCGAGGAGCCACGCTCGGACCCATCGAGAGCACCCAGCACCCGGGCGTCGGCTACGGCACCCCGGCCAGCGCGGCGGCCCTCGACGAGCTCGTGGCCCTGGGCTGCAACTGGGTCTCCTTCACCCCCTTCGGACGGCAGTGGGACCTCGACGAGACCGAGGTCCGCCTCGACTTCGAGGCGCCCTTCCGGGTCAACCGGGAGAGCGTGAAGCGGGTCATCGCCCAGGCCCACGCGCGGGGCCTCCGGGTGCTGCTCATCCCCCACCTCTGGATCGACCAGGGCGGCTGGCGGGGCGAGATCGTTCACCCGGACAGCGAGCGCTGGCGGCGGTGGTTCGCGAGCTACACGCGCTTCGTCACCGAGTGGGCGAAGGTGGCCCAGGAGGCCGGGGCGGAGATGCTCTCCGTCGGCGTGGAGATGCAGTCGTCGTCCGGGACGAGGGCGGAGTGGTTCGACGTGATCGCGGCGATCCGCCGGGAGTACCGCGGGCTGCTCACCTACTCGGCCAACTGGGACGAGGAGCGCCAGGTGATCTTCTGGGATCGCCTCGACGTGGTGGGCATTCAAGCCTTCTACCCCCTGGCCGAGCGGCCCGGCGCGACGCTCGACGAGCTCCGGCGCGCGGCGGTCTCCAGGGCCGACCGGCTCGAGGCGTGGTCGCGCAGGGAGGGTCGGCCGGTGATGTTCACGGAGTTCGGGTACACCGCGCGCACCGACCCCACGCTGCGCCCCTGGGAGTGGCCCGACGGGATGACCGACGTGCACGTCGACGCGCACGCCCAGGCCATGGGGTACCGCGCGCTGATGGAGGCCTTCATCGGCCGTCGGTGGTTCGCCGGGGCCTTCGTGTGGCGCTACTACGCCAACCCGATGGACTCCTCGCAGGAGTCCGAGTGGGGCTTCTCGCCGAGGGGCCGCGAGGGCGAGCAGGTGCTGCGCGAGCTCTATGACCCGAGGCTCCCCTGGGGCAGCGACCCTCCGGGGCGCCTCGACTGGTAGCCACCCCTCCAAGGCTCAACTTTCCCTGTCAGCTTTTTGGAGCTCCCGATCGGCGCGCGGTACTGCCCCGAGCCATGGGTCGCTCTCGCGTCTCGAACAATTTCCGCCCGCACTTCCGTCCTGACGGTCACTTCGACAGCGCCGCGGCCCACAAGCCGATCCTGGTGCTGGAGAACGTGATGAAGGTCTTCCGCGCCGACGCCCCGGTGCTGCGCGGCGTCGACCTCACCATCGAGCGCGGGGAGTTCGTCTTCGTGACGGGCCCCTCCGGCGCGGGCAAGAGCACGCTGCTCAAGCTCATCTACAAGGCCGAGACCGTCGACGACGGGCGCATCCTCTTCTGCGGCCGGGACATCGCCCGGCTCACCGAGGACAGCGTCCCCCACCTGCGCCGCAACATCGGGGTGGTCTTCCAGGACTTCCGCCTCGTCCCCTATTGGACCGTCTTCGAGAACGTCGCCGTCGCCCTCCAGGTGATGGGCCTGCCTCCGAGGGTGATCCGCTCTCGCGTGGCGGTGGCGCTGGAGCGCGTCGGCCTCGACGGCCGCGGCGACGAGAAGGTCTCGGTGCTCTCCGGCGGCGAGCAGCAGCGGGTGACCATCGCCCGGGCCATCGTGACCGAGCCCGCGGTGGTGCTGGCCGACGAGCCCACTGGGAACCTCGACCCGGTGCTGGCGCTCGACATCCTCGGGCTCTTCGAGGAGATCAACGAGGGCGGCACCACCGTCATCTTCGCCACGCACGACCGCACGCTGCTGGAGGTCTCCCCGCGGCGCCTGGTGGTCATCGACGACGGCCGCTGCATCGAGGCCCGCGCCGGCCTCGCAGGCCTCGGCGGCGTGCTCGACCACGGCATCAGCATCAACTGACCGCACGCCAAGGGAACCGCATGTTCGAACGCGCACTCAAGGGACTCCGCCAGCAGCTCGGCACGCAGATGATGTCCGTGGCCACCGTGGCGCTCGCGCTCTTCTGCATGGCCGGCGCGCTGCTGGTCCTCGAAAACGCAGGCGCGATGGTGCGCCGCTGGGGAGCGCCGGTGAAGGTCACCGTCTTCCTCGCGGAGGGCGCCACCGTCGACCAGGTGGACAGCCTGCGCCGTGCGCTCGCGGCCCTGCCCGAGGTCGAGGAGGCCCGCTACGTCTCCGCCGCCGAGGCGCGACAGTCGCTGGGCGCCGGCGGCGACCGCACCGTGGCCACCGCCCCGGTCGAGCTCTTCCCGGCGACCATCGAGCTGCGGCTGGTCCCCTCCGCGGTGAGCGCCGAGCGGGTCGCCTCCGTGGCCACGCGCGTCCGTCGCATCCCGATGGTGGCCGAGGTCGAGACCTACCGGGGCTTCACCGAGCGCCTCCGCGGGCTGCTCGTGGGAGGCCGCGCCGCGGCCGGCGTGATCGCCCTCGGCGTGCTGCTCTGCGTCTTCGCCGTGGTGAGCAACACCGTGCGCATGTCCCTCGCCGCGCGCCTGCGCGAGATCGAGGTGCTCCGGCTGGTCGGCGCCACGCGCTCGTACATCCGCGGGCCCTTCCTCATCGAAGGGGCCATGCTGGGCGGCGCCGGGGCGCTCGTGGCGGTGATCCTCCTCGGGGTGGTCTTCGCGATGGTGCGCGTCCAGTACGAGGTGTCGCTCGGCGCGGTGCTCGGGCTGCACCCGGTCTTCCTCCCGTGGACGGTGCTGGCCTCGCTGGTGCTGGGCGGCTCGATGCTGGGCGCGCTCGGCAGCGCGGCGGCGCTCCGTCGTGGCCTCCAGTCGTGATGCGAGGTCGATCGTGAAGCGCGCGTTGATCCTCGGTGCGATGTGCCTCGGCCTCTCCGCCGCTCCCTCGCGGCCGGTGGCGCAGAACCTCGGCGTCGCGGCGCTCCCGGGCTCTCCCGTCGCGGCGCTCACCTCCTCGCAGGCGGAGATCGTCCGCCTCTCCAACGAGCTCACCCGCATCGACACGGACGCCTCGACGCTCACCCCCGAGCGCTCGGCCCTGCGCGCCCGAGCACGGCAGCAGGCCCGCTGGCTCTACCACCTCTCCCAGAGCGACGCCCTCGCGGTGCGCGGCGGCCCCGAGATGCTGCTCGATCACGCGGCGCGCTCGGGCCGGGTGCGCCGGGTGTTCCAGACCACGCTCAAGGCGATGGAGCGGGCCGAGCGCCGCGCGGAGACCCTCGACCTCGAGCGGCAGCGCGTGGCGAGGCTCCTCCAGGCGGCGCAGGAGCAGCGCAACCGCGCCGAGGCCGAGCAGCGCGCGCAGGCCGCCCTCGGGGTCTACGGCGCGGCTCCGTCGGGCACCGCCCCTGCCTCGGTCACGGTCTACGGCGGCGCGGCCTCGGTCACCCCCGGGGTCGAGCGCTTCGCCGAGAGCGCGGGCCGATTGCTCTTCCCGGTGGCTGGTCGCGCCGAGGTGCGGCGGGCCTTCCGGGAGGGCGCCGAGGGCCCTGGCATCGAGATCAACGTGCCGCTGGGCACCCCCGCGCGCGCGGTGTTTCCGGGGCGCGTGGCCTTCGCCGACCGCTACGGCGCGTACGGCATGATCGTCATCGTCGACCACGGCGACCACTACTACTCGGTGAGCGCCAACCTCGCTCGCATCGACGTGCGGGTGGGCCAGGAGCTTTCGACCGGCGACGTGGTGGGCTCCGCGGGCGACGACGGCCGAGGGCCGATGCTGTACTTCGAGGTGCGCCACGCGGGCGAGACCGTCGACCCGGTGCCGTGGCTGGGGTTGTGAGCCGGGCAAGGGCGGCGTAGAGCGTCGCGCATGGCAGACACCCTGGTGCTGGGGATCGATCCGGGCTCGCACCGACTCGGCTACGGCCTGGTGATCCGCAAGGGCAACAAGTACATCCACGTCGCGCACGGGATGATCAAGGCGCCGTCGACGGCGCTGCTGCCCGAGCGGCTGCGGGTGATCGCCGAGGGCCTGGAGGCGGTGCTCGCCGCGCACAAGCCCGGGGTGGTGGCGCTGGAGCAGGCCTTCGTGAGCCGCGACCCGCACGCGGCGCTGGTGATCGGGCACGCCCGCGGGGTGGCGATGCTGCTGGCGGCGAGGGCGGGCCTCACGGTGGTGGAGTATCCGCCGGCGGTGGTGAAGCGCTCGGTGACGGGCAACGGCCGCGCGGAGAAGTCCCAGGTGGGGGCGATGATCCAGCGGATGCTGGGGCTTGCCGAGCCCGCGCAGGAGGACGCGGCGGACGCGCTGGCGGTGGCGATCACGCACGCCAACGCGACGGGGCTCGCGGCGCTGCTCAAGCGGGCCTGAGCGGGTACCAACGGCTGGTGGCGGCGCGGGTGGCGGTGGAGGGACCCCGGCACACCCTTCGAACGTTTCAATTGCCTCGCACCGGGTATGATCATACTTTGGCGCATACCGTAGCGGAGGCATTGGATGGCGACGACCGAACGCGTGACCGTGACCCTGCCTGTCGAGCTGGTCGAGGGCATCGACCGTCTCGAACGCAACCGCAGCCGCTTCATCGCGGAGGCCGTCGAGCACGAGCTCTTGCGGCGTCGCCGCGCGGGGTTGCTCCGCTCGGTGAAGCACCCGCACTCGGAGGCCGCGGAGATGGCCGAGGCGGGCCTCGCCGGATGGGGCGCGGGGCTCCCCGCGGAGGAGGATGGCCTGGTGGACATGGCGGCCGGCAAGCCGGTGCGCTGGGTCGAGGGGCAGGGCTGGGTCGAGGAGTCCGCGTGAAGGTCGAGCGTGGGACGGTGGTCCTTGTCGAGCTCGATCCGACCGTGGGCCATGAGCAGCGCGGCGTGCGCCCCTGCGTCGCCGTCAGCGACCCGGTCGTGAACGCCGATCAGCGCTTCCCGCTCATCGCGGTCGTCCCCATCACCGGCACGCCCGGCGAGGGCGCCCTCTACCCGGAGCTGTCGCCGGGCACGAGCGGCCTCACGAAGACGTCGTTCGCCCTGATCGACCAGCTGCGGTCGATCGACAAGCGGCGCATCCGGCGCCTGTTCGGGCGCGTGACGCGGGATGAGCTGGCGGCGGTCGATCAGGGACTCGAACTGTTCCTGGGGCTGGCTGAGAGGCCGTAGGCCTGCGCTGGCGGTGGCGATCACGCACGCCAACGCGAAGGGGCTCGCGGCGCTGCTCAAGCGGGCCTGAGCGGGTACCAACGGCTGGTGAGCCGACGGCGCAAGTGGCGGCGCGCGGTGCCGGGCCCGCGACCCTCACCATCGCTCCGCCCGCGATACCCTCACCGTCGATGGGACCCCACCGACACGCCCTCGCGCTCGTCGCCCTCTCGGCCTGCACCGACGCCGCGACCCCGGCGCCCGCGCCCGCCGCCGACGCGGGCCCCGCGCTCCCCGCGCTCACCGCCGACCCTGGCGAGCCCGCCGGGTGCCCCACCGCGCCGCCCGCTGTTGGCGCCGCTCGCGCCCTTCATCTCCGCTGCGCGGCCCAGCGCGCCAGCGGCCCCCTCGCGATGGGCCGCCTCGGTGACGTCATCCTGGAGAACGCCGTCGCCCGCTTCATCCTCCGCTCCGGCGACGAGTCCGCCACCACCATCGGCGCGCCCGGCGGCGGCATCCTCGACGCGACGCCAGGCAACACCACGACCCCTGATCTGGTGAAGGAGATCCTCCCGACGCTCAACCTCTTCGGCCTCACCGTCGGCCCGCTGGTCGTGGTGCGCGCCTCCGGTCGCGAGGCCGTCGTGCGCGCCTCCTTCATCCCGCGCCCGCTCGAACTCATCCAGGCCGTGATCCCCCTCGCGCTCCAGCGCCCCGCCCTGCGCGGCGTCGTCGAGTACGCCCTCTCTGCCGACGACCCTGCCCTCCACGTCCGCATCTGCGCCATCCCTGAAGGCGAGACCGGGACCACCAACGTGAGTGCTGGCGCCGTCGCCATCCTGGGTGGTGCGGGCGAGATCGTCGTGCCCGGTGGGGCTGTGCTCGAAGGCGACATGGCCACCGCGGTCGGCCGCGCGCTCCTCGCGGAGTCACCCGACACCGCCGTCGGCGTCGCCCTCGACGCCCCGGCCACGGTCATCCACGCCGGGACCGTCAGCCTCCTCAACGCCAGCGCCCGCATCAACTTCGCGGGCGACACCCTGCGGTGCACCACGCTCCGGGTCGCCACCGCCGCCACCGCCGCCGCGGCCTACGACGCCCTCGCGCTCGACGATGGGGCGCCCATGGTCGACGTGGCGGTTCCTGCGGGCGGGCGCGCCGAGCTCTCCAACGACGCGGGGCGCATCGTGCTCCGCTCGCGCGGCGTCGACGGCCACGTGCGCGCGCGCCTCCGCATGGACGCAGCCCGCACCCGGGTGGCCCGCGACGGCGGGGCCTTCGGCGCGCCCGATGCGATCCCCGGCGTCGGAACCCTCCGTGTCGCGGCCTCGGTGCGCGACGTGCCGGGCGCTCCCATTCGCATCACGGTGGTGCGCGACGGGGAGGCGTTCGAGCGACGCTGGGTGGTCACCGGCCCGGAAGCCCGCGCGCTCCCGGTGGGGCGCTACCGGGTCTCGGCTTCGCGCGGCATGGAGCACTCCGCCGTCTCATCGGACATCACCATCACCGCGAACGAAGAGGCGCGCTTCGATGCCGTGCTCGAGCGGGTGGTCGCGACGCCGGGCTACGTCGCGACGGACTTCCATCTGCACACCGAGCTCTCGACGGACAGCACGCACCCGGTGGGCGACGCCGTTCGGCAGATGGCGGGCGAGGGCCTGGAGCTGGTCGCCGGGACGGACCACGACTTCATCACCGACCTCGACGCCGTGGCGGCGAGCGTGGGTGTGCGCGACTGGCTGGTGCTGGTCCCGGGCGAGGAGGTGTCGACGGTGCGGCTCGGGCACTACGGGGCCTATCCGCTGCGGCGGGACGAGGCGAGGGCGGGGGCCAACGCGGTGCCGTGGTTCGGGCTGTCACCCGCGCAGATCGCGCAGGCGGCGCGGGCTCGCGGCGACGACGTGGTGGTGCAGGTGAACCACCCGCGGCTGCGGGGGACCGGGGTCTTCGACCAGATCGGGCTCGATGCTGCGACGGGCATCGCGCACGGCGACCCGACGCGGGTGGGCCTGCCCGCGGGCACCGACCTCACCCCATTGGACTTCGACGTCGTCGAGGTCTGGAACGGCTACACCCGCGGAGACAACGAGCGCTCCTTCGCGGACTGGCTGGCGCTGCGGGCGGCAGGGCGGCGCTTCGTGATGGTGGGCAACTCGGACAGCCATCGGCCGGACAAGGCGCCGGGGGCGCCGCGGTCGTTCGTCCGGGTGCCCGATGACGGGCGCGGCCGCGTGACGTGGGCGGACGTGCGCGCGGGGCTGCGGTCGGGGGACGTGAGCGTGGGCGCGGGGCTGTACGTCGAGGCCGACGTCGACGGGGTGCGACCGGGCGGGCGCGCGACGGCTCGTGATGGGCGGGTGATGCTGCACGTGCGGGTGCAGGGGCCGGCGTGGGCGGACTGCACGCGGCTGCGGGTGTACCGAGGCACCGAGGTGGTGCTCGACCGGGCGGTGACCACGCCGCGCGACCGCGTGGTGCGCCTCGACGAGGTGGTGGCGGTGGACGTGCCCGCGGCGAGCTTCCTGGTGGTGCGAGCGGACGGGACACGCGACGCGACGCCCCTCTTCGATTACCCGCCGTTCGGGCTGACCAACGCGATCGACGTAGGGCCCTAGGGCGGTGGCCTGACGGGTTGAGTACGGCTTCGGAGGGCGCTTCCCCGGTACGACCGCGCGGTGTCGGACGACGGAGCCAGACCCCGAGCGTGAGCGAGGGGGAGCGCCCGTTCACGCCGTCAGCG
>SCUS01000193.1 GCA_004297725.1 Myxococcaceae bacterium
GCTAGCCGCAGCGCGTCAGGGTTTGACGCGGGCCGTCATGCCCCGGGCGGGTCGAAACAGCGGTTTCTGCCCGCGAAATCACACGGGTTTTCGGCTTGGGTGGTAACCGGATAGGCATGGGTCGCACCATCCCGCGACCACCACGTGATTCCGATGGGACGGGCGCTGATACACTCCCGCCCCCATGAGAAGCGTCTTCGCGCCCGCCCTCGCCCTCTGCCTCGCCGCGTGCTCCGAGCCCGCGACGACGGCCCCCGCGGACGCCGCCACCCCCGCCTCCGACGCCTCCGTCGACGCCCCCTCCCCCGTCGACGCCCCTCCGCCCGCCGCCCCGCTGCGAGCGACCGCCCCCTACGTCCGCTACGTCGACCCCCGCATCGGCACCGGCGGCCTCGGCTTCGGCACCGGCAGCGCCTACCCCGGTCCCCAGCGGGCCTTCGGGCTGGCGCGCCCGGGGCCCGACACCAGCAACGGCCGCGGCGACGCCCCGGTCTTCTCCCACTGCGCGGGCTACTCCTACGCCGACACGCACATCGGGAGCTTCAGCCAGCTCCACATGCACGGCACCGGCATCGTCGACTACGGGGCCCTCGGCTTCATGCCCACGGTGGGGATGTCCGCCGCCAAGACCGAGAACAACAACCGCCTGGAGCGCTTCCGCCACGAGCGGGAGACCGTCTCCGCGGGCTACTACCGCGTGGCCTTCGAGGGCAGCGAGACCGTCACCGAGGTCACCGCCACGGAGCACGTCGCGCTCTACCGCGTGACCTTCCCCCGAGGCGCCGACGGGAACCTCCTCTTCGACGTGGGCCACACGCTCTCCGAGGTGCGCGTCACGCAAGGCGAGGTGGAGGTCGACCCGATGGCCCAGGAGATCCGCGGCCGGGTGCGCTTCGAGGGCGGCTACTCCGGCCGCGTGGACGGCGTCGACGCGTACTGGGTCGCCCGCGTATCCCGCCCCGTCGCCCGCGCCGGAACCTGGTCCGACGGCGCGCTCCACCCCGACGCCCTCTCCCAGTCAGGGAGCACCGTGGGCGCCTGGCTCCCGGTCGACACCACCACCGACGGCAGCGTCACCGTGGCCATCGGGCTGTCCTTCACCGACCTCGCCCACGCCCGCGCCAACCTCGCGGCCGAGGCCGCGGACCTCGACTTCGACCGGGTGCGCCGGGAGTCGTCCTCGCACTGGGAGTCGCTGCTCTCCAGGGTGCGCGTCGAGGCCCGCGGAGAGCCCGCGCTCACCGCCCTCTACACGGCCGTCTACCACACGCTGCTCATGCCCACGCTGGCCTCGGACGCCGACGGGACCTACCGCGGCGTCGACAAGATGGTGCGCCGCGCGGAGGGCTTCCGGTACTACACCGACCTCTCGCTCTGGGACACGTTTCGCACCGAGCACCCGTGGCTCACCATGGTCTACCCCGAGTACCAGCGGGACTTCGTCCGCTCGATCATGGCCATGGGCGACGTGCTCGGCTTCTACCCCCGCTGGCCTCTCGGAACCGGCGAGACCGGCGGGATGCTCGGCGACTGCGGCGCGCTGATGGTGGCCGACACCTGGCTGCGCGGGCTGCGCGACTACGACGCCGCCCACGCCTGGGACATCGCCCGCCGAGGGGCCTTCGCCACCCCCAGCCGGCGCGAGGCGCTGGGCGACTACCTCTCGCTCCACTACGTTCCCATCGAGGGCCGCGGGGCGAGCGCCTCGGCCACGCTGGAGTACGCCTACGCCGACGGCGCGCTCTCCCGCATGGCGCGAGGCCTCGGCCACGACGCCGACGCCGACGCCCTCGCCGAGCGCTCCCGCAACTACCGCAACCTGTACGACCCGGCGCAGCGCTTCCTGGTGGGGCGCGGCCGCGACGGGAGCTTCGCCCGCATGAGCCGCGTGGAGTCGTGGCAGGACTTCTACGCCGAGGGCAACGCGTGGCAGTACCTCTGGTACGCGCCGCACGACCTCGACGGGCTCTCGACGCTGCTGGGCGGGCGCGCGGCGATGCTCTCGCGCCTCGGGGAGATGTTCGACCTCTCGATGGAGGCGCGGCGCACCCCGCTGCCGGAGAGCTACTACTGGCACGGCAACGAGCCCGACATCCACGCGCCGTGGATCCCCTCGGCCTTCGATGACTTCGCGGCGGCGTCGCGCTATGTCGACTGGGTGCGCTCGACCCGCTACGGCATCGGGCCAGACGGCATCCCGGGCAACGACGACGCCGGGACCATGAGCGCCTGGTACCTCTTCTCGGCCCTCGGGGTGTTCCCCATCGCGGGCACCACCGACTGGCTGCTGGCGGCCCCCTCGGTGACCGAGGCGGAGGTGACGCTCGCAGGCGGAGCGACGCTGCGGGTGAGCGCCCCGGCGGCGGGCACCGGGGCCATGGGAGCGCGGTCGATCCGCTGGGGAGCCGAGACCCTGGAGCACCCCCGGATGACCCAGTCGCAGGTGGCGGCGGGCGGAGCGCTCACCTTCGATCTGGTGCGCCCGTGAAGCCCCTCACCCCCGACGCGCTCAGCCTCCCGCGGCCCACCACCGAGGTGCTGTCCTTCCGCCACCTGCTGACCGGGGCGATCGAGGACTTCCTGGCCGAGCAGGGGATGTCCTCCGGGGACTTCGCCAACGACGTCGCGGAGACCATCGTCGCGCTCTCCCGCTACCGCGAGGAGGGCACCGCGCTCTTCCCCGCGGTGTTCTTCTGCGACGACCTCTCGCGCCTGCTCGACCAGCTCGGCGGGCACGACCCGGTGGTCGTCGGCGTCGGGCCTCGCACGGCGGTCACCACCCGGCGCGCCCTCAAGCAGTGCGCCCCGCTCGGCAAGGGCGCCTGGTCGATCTTCCTGGTGCGCACCGACGGCGAGTACCGGTACGGCGTGTTTCGCGCCGACGACTTCGTGCTGGGCGACTCTCCCCTCTCGCGGCTGCGAGGGCTGCGAGACCCCTCGCTCTGCCTGCTCGGCATCGTGCAGCTCGCCGAGAACGTGCTCGAGGTGCGCAGCAGCGGCGGCGACGGCCGGCTGGTGCACCTGTCGGGCGCGCGCACCGACGCTCCGCCCGCGACGACCTTCCTCCACGCCCTCATGGCCGCCATCACCCGCGACGTCCCCGTCGCGCTGCGCCCCTCGACCGGGACCTTCTTCCGCCGCGTCCTCATCGACGCCCTGCGCTCGACCCACGGCTCGCTCATCGCCGTGCTCCCCCGGGGCGCGAGCGACCTCGGGCCCTTCGCCGACGGGCTGCTGCTGCCGGAGCCCATCGCCGTGGTCGAGGCGGTGGCCCGCTGGCAGCGCGAGGGCTCCATCGCCGCCCGCTCCGCGGTGCAGGGCCTCGGTCAACTGCTCGCCGGGATGCTCAGCGCCGACGGCATCACCCTCCTCGCCTCCGACGGATCGATCGTCGGCTACAACATCTTCCTGCACCCTGGTCCTGGCGCGAGCATCGAGGCGGCCTCCCTGGGCGGCGCCCGCCACCGGGCCTTCCAGGCGCTCTCGTCGCAGGTGGGCCGCACCCTCGTCGCGGCCTTCGTGCGCTCCCAGGACGGCTACGCCGACTGCCGCATCGCCGACGCGGACGACCCCGTGTGGGGGTGATGCAGCGCCTCGCTACAGCGCCCGGAAGTTCATCCACGCGCCGTCGAAGAAGCCCGCCGCGCGCACGCCCTGGGCGCTGAAGACCATCGCGTCGGGCGCCGCGAACTGCGACGAGAAGGGCATGAAGCGGTAGAGCAGCCGCTCCGAGCCGGCGGTGGTGACGATGGCCGCGCCCAGGCGGTCGGGCCTCTCGGGGAACACCACCACCATGGCGGCGTCGGGGTGGCTGGCTCCGCCGAGGGTAAGCGCCGCGTCGCTCCAGCGGGCGTCGACGGTGGGGCGCACCACGTCCGCGCCCAGGCCCAGGTATACGAGCACGTGGGCGTCGCGCACGGCGGCGTCGACGGCGCTCAGCGGGAGCGCGCAGCCGTAGCCGTTGCCCGTCACGGCCCAGGACGAGACGAGGTACGCGGCGTACTCGCGCCACACCGCGGGGCCCGCGTCGGGGTACACGAAGCAGAACGGCTGCTGCAGCGCCTCGTTGAAGGGACCGTGCGTCCCGGGGCGCTTGCCCTCCTGCGGACCGATGGGGAGCTCGGCGTCGGGCACCTCCATCCGTCGCCCGTCTACGACGACGGCGGTGACGCCCGCGGCGCGCAGCGCGTGGCCGTCGAGCACCATCGAGCGGACGTTGGTGGCCGCGAGGGTGACGGTGCCGCCCTCGCGCGAGGAGACCACGCGGAGGTCGGCGGAGGGGTCGGTGGCGCTGCGGAGCGAGACGAAGGAGTGGCGCGGGTTCACCCACGGGCCCGGCGAGGTGAAGGTGAAGCGGGTCTCCGTCGGGTCGACCGTGTGCGTGCGGAAGAACTCGAAGAGCGGCGGCCAGTCGACGCAGTCGGCGCCGGCGGAGGCGTCGCCGTCCCACCAGTGGCCCGCGCCGGGCTGCTCGTGGGTCTGCACGTCCATGGTGAACATCCTCGCGGCCGCGGTGAGGGCGCGCATCTCGCGGATGGGGACGTTGTCGTCGGCGGTGCCGTGGATGCCGTAGATGCCGCGGTGGGTGAGGTTGGAGAGGTAGCCCTGCGTGTTGCTCGACGCCTGCGAGCGGGCGAAGGCCCCTCGCGGCGCGGCGGCGCCCGTGTACGACTGAAACGACCCCCAGCCCGCGCTGGGGCCGATGGCCGCGAAGCGACCGGTGTGGTGCGTCCCGAGCTGCCAGGTTCCGTGGCCGCCCATGGAGTGGCCGGTGAGGTACACGCGCGTCGGGTCGACGCGGTAGCGCGCCATCGCGTCGTCGAGGATCTCCACGCCGTCGAGGCGACCCCACTGCTCCCAGTCGAAGCCGAAGGGGCGACGGTTGGTGGGGGCGACGATCCACAGGTCGCTCTTGGGCGAGTAGGCCTGCGCCTGGCCGATGCCCTCCACCCCGGCGCCGTGCAGCGTGAGCGCCATCCCATAGCGCCGCGACGCGTCGTAGGGCCTCGGCGGAACCACCCCGAAGTACTGCGCCGAGCGGTCGATGCGGGAGCGGAAGGTGACCCGCCGGGTGGCGTCCGCCGCCACCGTGGCGAGCTGGATGGTTCGCCGGTAGCTGGCTCGCAGCGAGGGGGAGTCGATGCGGAGGGTGACCGGCACCATGCGCCCGGCCTCGGCGGGAGCGCGCCGAGGCATCAGCCGAAACGGCACCTGCGTGACGGCCCCGGCGGGCAGCGAGGGGATGGCGATCTCCGTGGGCTCCCAGTCGTCGCCGGCCTCGACGCGCGCGGTGACACCGAGGGCCGGGGCGTCGGTGAGGTTGAGCACCGCGAGGCCGACGAAGCGCTCCTCGCGCTCGCCCACCGCGAGGTCCGGGGCGGTGAGGTCGGCGGTGTTGAGGTAGACCTCGTCGGCGGTCTGGAAGAGCTTCACCCGAAGGGCTCCGCGCGTCGCGGCGGAGCGCACCAGCACCGTGCTGCCGCCCTCGCGCACCGGCAACGGAACCCGGATGCGCCCGGAGGCGTAGACGTCCCCCGGGAGCACGGCGCGGTCGACGTAGAGGGCGAGGGCCGTCTCGGCCTGAGCGAAGAGGTAGCGGCCCGCGGGGCGCTCGATGCGCGCGGCGGCGTAGACCACGCCCCGCCGGGAGCCGGTGGTGAGCTGGCCGTCGGTCCCGGGCTCCGGGTCGGACCAGTCGACGCTCCAGGCGCCCTCGCTGACCGGCGCGGTGAAGCTCCCGTCCTCGATGGCGGGGACCACCTCGTCGGGCGCCCCCTGCGGCAGGAAGCCTACGCGCCAGTCGGGCATCGCGAAGGGCATCGGGTCGCCCTGGTCGATGACCGGCCGGGCGACCGGGACATCCGACGAGTCCGGAGGGGCGTCGGCGGAGGCGTCGACCGGGGCGGTGGCGTCCGGCGCGCCCGCAGCGGGGGCGTCGTCGGAGCAGCCGAGCAGGAGCAGCGGGAGCAGCGGGAGCACGCGGCGCATGGCCGCGAGTGTCGCACGGGTTGCTGGGGCTAGAACGCCGCCGCGAGCCTCGCCGTCAGCTCCCCTGCGCTGCGCTCCTCGCCGGTCGCGGCGTGGAAGCGGGTGACCGTCCCGAAGAGCGAGGCGCGCCACGCGGGCGCCGGGATCACGTTGACCCCGAAGCTGCCGACGAGCTGCTCGTCTCCCCCCGCGGACAGGTTGGGATCGAAGCGCTCGCCCCTCACGGCGAGCTGCACGTTCGCGAGGTCGAAGGGGCGCACCGGCAGCGTGTAGGCGAGCTCGACGCTGGCGCCGAGGGCCTCGCGGGAGACGCCCGACCCGACGGCGCTGCTGGTCAGGTAGAGCATCTCCCCCTGGGCCCAGAGGCCCGCGTGGGCGAAGGTGAGGTCGGCCCCGACGAGCTGGGTGTTTCGCTCGCTGCCGATGGGCGCCAGGGTGCGGCCGATGGTGTTCACCGCCAGGTTGCGGTCGGTCGTGATGTTGCCCGTGTTGATCGCCGGGTCGTGCGAGTGCACCCAGCTCGCGCCGAGCGCGAGGCGATCTTGCGGGGCGCTCATGAAGAGCCGCCCCACGTCGAGGAGCACCCGGGCGGCGTAGAGGTAGTCCTCGACGGGCCCCGGAGCGCGCGAAGGACCGACGCCCAGGCGCCCCGCGCCGTTGGTCGCGGCGAGCCAGTAGTGAAGCAGCCCGCCAGCGATGCCTCGGGGGCTCGAATGCACCATCACGCCCACGTCACGGAAGGCGATCTTGGTCATCGAGTACACGTAGCCGGGCCGGTCGAGCATCACGAGCTGCGGCGCGAGCGTGGTCGCCGAGGCGCCGATGGGCAGGCGAAACTGCCCGACGCTCACGCCGACGGCGTCGTGCGGCGTCCACGTGGCGTGGAAGTCGAGCAGCGGCGAGTCAGGGACCATCAGCCCGAGGCGCCCCAGCACCGTCAGGTTGCGGGCGAGCTGGGCGTCGACCCGGAGCACCGCGAAGCGCAGACGGAAGGCGTCCCTCGCCTGCGACGGCGAGGCCTCCGCCCAGGGGGTGAACCAGCCCGCGACGAAGCCGTGGAGCTCGACCCCGGGGGCCGACGGAGCCGCGGGCGCCGCGGACGCAGGCGCAGGCGCCGAGGGATAGGCCGCGGGATCGGCGGGCGCCCCGAGGGAGAGACGGATGCGTGGCGGCGCGGTCGGGGCGGGCTGCGCGGGCTGAGCGGGCTGGGCGGTCGGCGCGGTCTGCGCGAGCGCGACGCTCGGGGAGAGCCCGACGAGCACGGCCATGGCGGCGGCGCTGAGGGCGTAGCTAGCGCGCGTCATCGGGACGCCCCCCGCGCGGCCAGTCGCGGCTCCTGCGAGCGAAGTCGGGGCGGTCCTGGTGGATGAAGTAGTCGGCAAGGTCGTAGGACTCCTGATCGGTGAGGGTTCCGCCCTGGCCGAGCGGCATGTTCCAGCGGACGAAGGAGGCCGCGGTGTGGAGCCGGGCGAGGCCCGCGCCGTTGGTGTACGAGCGGGGCCCCCACAAGGGCGGAAACTGGTAGCTGCCGCCCGTGGAGACGCCCGCGCCGTCGGGGCCATGGCAGCTCGCGCACTTCTGGGCATAGAGCTGCGCACCGTGCGCGCGGTCCGGCGTGGGAGGGCTGGAGATGCGTCGGAAGCCCCGGTCGGGCGGGGTGCGACCGGCGGGGACGCCCCGGGAGAGGAAGCCCATGTACGCGACGACGGCGGCCATGTCCTCGCCCGTGGGATCGAGCGCCGTGCCGTTCATGCTGCGCTCGAAGCAGTCGTTGACGCGCCGCTCGAGGGTGTCGACCCGCCCGCTCCTCGACCGGTACTCCGGGAACATCCCCGGCACCCCCACCCACGACGCGGCCCCCGCGCGGGTGCCCTCCTCCAGGTGGCAGCTGGTGCAGTGGAGCCCGTTGCCCACGTGCTCGGGCAGCGTCTCGTAGGTGCGCGTGACGATCAGCTTCCCCCGGCGGATGGCGTCCCCCAGCGGCCCCTCGGGGATCGGCGCGGGCGCGGGCGCCCTCACCCCGGGATCAACGGCGCGCTCCACCACCACGACCGGCGCAGGCGCAGGCGCTCGCGACCCCGAGGCAGACAGAAACAGCAGCGGGGCCGCGAAGGTCACGACCAGGGCCCCGATGAAGAAGCCGATGGTCCTGTCGTTCTCGGTGGATGGATCCATGGTGCAGGAGACCACCGCAAGACACGTGCCCCACCTGCGGATCCATGCGAATCCGGCGCTTCGGCGAGCGTGAGGGCCCGGGAGCGGGGGGCGTGCCGTGAAACACACCTGAAACATTCTGAAACGCGCCGTGCAACCCGCCGGGAGCGGCGGAGGGGCGCTCGCGGGCTGTCAGGGCCGGCGGTGCTTCTGGTAGATGTGATCGAACCAGTCGAAGACCGGCGCGAAGGCGGGATCGCTCGCGAGCGGCGGTCGCTGGCGGGTCCACCGGTTGCGCAGCGGCGAGGCGGGCGGGCCGTAGAGGGGATTGATCAGCGAGCACGCCGTGAGGTCGGCCGCGGAGAAGCGGTCGCCCACGAGGTAGGCGGAGGTGCCGAGGCGGCTCTTGAGCTCCAGCAGCACCTGCGGGAAGTCCTTCTCGGCGAGCTCGAGCGAGTCGTAGCCGCAGTAGTCCGACGCCATCTGGATGAGGCCCGGGCCCAGCAGCCGGGCGATGCCTGCGGCGCCTCGCAGCCGAGGGTCATGGCGGGCGGTGGCGAGGAGGTATCCCCGAACGCCCTTGCCGATCTTCTCGTCGGCCCAGGCGACGGCCTCCCTCGCGGCGGCCTTCTGCTCGGGGTCGGCGGGCCAGAGCGGGCTCTCGGGGTAGCGCGCGTCGAGGTGGTCGAGGATGGCGGTGGAGCCCACCACGACGCGCCCGTCGTCCTCGAGCACCGGGACCTGTCGGCTGCCGGTGCGGAGCTTGAGGAGCACCTGCCCCGCGCCGAAGAGCACCTCGTGCTTGCGGTAGGCGAGGCGCTTGTGATCGAGGGCCCAGCGGGCCTTCTCGGCGTAGTGCGAGACCTTGAAGAGATGGAGTACGCGCATCGTGGGGGAGCGGTATGGGGGAGCCGCCCGCGGACGTCCAGGACCCTCTACCCGACCAGCGCCCCTGGCGCAGCCCACTGAAGCGGGCGAGCGATTTTCTGGGCTCGCCGAGAGCCTCCCCCTGGGTACAGTACCGACAGCGGGGATCTATGGTTCTGCCTCGGTCGAAATACCTCGTGGTCGCCGCGCTCGTGGTCGCCGCGCTCTATGTGGTGACGGGGTACATCGGCATGCTCGCGGCGATCGCGCCCGGCAACGTCACGGCGGTGTGGCCGCCGTCGGGCATCGCCCTCTCGGCGCTGCTGCTCGCGGGGCGGGGGGTCTGGCCGGGCATCGCCCTCGGGTCGCTGGTGACGAACCTGATCGTGCTCTCCCACGTCGGCGGCCTGCCCGAGGGACTCACCGTCGGGGTCGCCCTGACCACCGCCTGCGGGTCGACGCTGCAGGCCGTCGTCGGCGCCTCCGTGATCGAGCGCTTCGCGGGAGGCCGGCGCGCGCTGCAGTCCCCGAGCGACGTCGCCGTGCTGTTCGCGGCGACGCTGGGCTTCTGCACCATCGCGGCGACCGTGGGCATCGGCGCGCTCATCGCGACCGGTCGGCTGCCTGCCGCCGGCTTCCCGTCCACCTGGCTCACCTGGTGGCTCGGCGACGTCGGCGGCGTGGCCCTCGTCACGCCGATCGCGCTGTCCTTCCAGGAGCGGGGCGAGACGTCGCTGCGCCGCACCGACCTCGTGCTGCTCGCGGGCCTCGGGCTCGCGGGCCTCGGCCTCGCGTCGATCGTCCACGGCTGGCCGCTGCGGCTCGGGGTCGTGACCTTCAGCAGCTACCTCGCGCTGCCGCTCGTCGTCTTCGCCGCGCTCCGCCTCGGCCCCCGGGGCGTGGCGCTCTCGGTGTTCGGCATCGACGCCATCATGATGTGGGCGACCGCGCGCGGGCGCGGCCCCTTCGCCCTCGGGTCGATGAACGTCGGGCTCCTCCAGCTCGACGGGTACCTCATCGCCCTCTCGGCGACCGGGCTCGTGCTCGCCGCCTCGGTGCGCGAGCGCGACGCCGTCAGCCGCGCGCTGCGCGACGCCCAGGCCGACCTCGAGGCCCGCGTCGCCGCCCGCACCGAGGGGCTCACCCAGGCCAACCGCGCGCTCAGCGCGGAGATCCACGAGCGCCAGCGCGTGGAGCGGGAGCTCGGGCAGAGCGAGGCGCGGCTGCGCACCGCCATCGACTGCCTGCCCTTCGACTTCTGGGTCTGCGACGCCGCCGGGCGCTACGTCCTGCAGAACGCCACCTCGATCCGTCACTGGGGCGACCTTCGGGGCAAGCTGCCTGCGGAGAGCGGCGTCCCCCCGGAGGTGCACGCCTCGTGGCAGCAGAACAACGCCCGCGCCCTGGCCGGCGAGGTCGTCCGCCAGCGCATCCACCAGCGCTACGACGGCGTCGACGGGACCTTCGACAAGCTGGTCGCGCCGGTGCGCGTCGACGGCCAGGTGGTGGGTTTCCTCGGGCTCAACTTCGACATCACCGAGCGGGAGCGGCTCGCCGAGGAGCTGGTGCGCGCGCAGCGCCTCGAGGCGACCGGGCGGCTGGCGGGCGGCATCGCCCACGACTTCAACAACCTGCTCACGGTGATGACCGCCACCGCGACGTCGATCGAGCGCCGCGCCGGCGACGGCCCGACGCAGCAGGCCGCGAGCCTCATCCTGGAGGCGGCCCGGCGCGCGGCCGACCTGACGAGGCAGCTCCTGGCCTTCGCGGGCAAGCTTCGCGTCTCCCCCGAGGTGCGCCGCATCGACGAGCTCGTGGAGGAGGTGAGCGGCCTGCTGCGCCCCATCGTGCCGAGCGACATCGAGCTGCGCGTCGAGCACGAGGCCCCCGAGGCCGCCATCTCCATCGACCCGACGCAGTTCAGCCAGGTGCTGGTGAACCTCGCCATCAACGCCCGCGACGCGATGCCCGATGGGGGCGCGCTGACGATCCGGAGCGCCGCGGTGGAGCTCGACGAGCGCGCCGCGGACGAGCTGCGGGTGGCCGCGGGGCGCTTCGTGCGCCTGGAGGTGCAGGACACCGGCGCGGGCATCGAGCCGGCGATCCTGGCGCGGGTCTTCGAGCCCTTCTTCACCACCAAGCCGCTGGGCCAGGGGAGCGGGCTCGGCCTGTCGAGCGTGCATGGCATCGCCACGCAGGCGGGCGGCGCCGTGCAGATGCGCAGCGCCGTCGGCGCCGGGACCACCGCGGTCGTGCACTTCCCCCGCGCCACCGGGGCCCTCTCCGAGCGCGAGGCCGCCCGGGACGACGCGGTGGCCGGGGGCGGCGAGACCATCCTCGTGGTCGAGGACCAGGCGCTGGTGCGCGACGTGATCGCCGGGGTGCTCGGCGACGCGGGCTACCGGGTGATCGCGGCCGGCGACGGCGAGGAGGCGCTGCGCGCGATCGACGCCCACCCGGGCGCCATCGACCTGGTGCTGACCGACCTGGTGATGCCTCGCATGGGCGGGGCCCTCCTCGGCCGGCGTCTGCGAGAGCGCGGCCTGGCGATGCCCATCGTCTACATGTCCGGCTACGCGGAGGGCAGCGAAGACCCGGTCGATGGCCGCCGCCTGGCCAAGCCCTTCGGCGCAGGCGAGCTCACCACCGCGGTGCGAGACGCCCTGAAGGCGCGAGCCTGAGTCAGCGCGCGGCGGGGAGCAGCCGCCAGAGCGCGTGGCGACCGCCGGCGGCGACGGCCGCGCGCGCGAAGCGGTCGGGCCGCGCCTCGATCCACCCTCGCTCGAGCCCGGCGGGATCGGTGACCACGACGTACTCGATGCGCTGCTCGTCGAGGCGCCGCAGCCAGGCGTCCGGGTCGGCGCGGCGGCGCAGGCGCGCGGGGTCGTCCTGGTCGACGATCGACCCGTCGGCGGTGACGGGGACGTAGAGCACGGCGTTCTGCCAGCGCGAGCCGAAGAGCGGGAGGCGGTAGGCGTTGTGGCCGACGCCGTCCCAGCCGAAGGCCGCGGCGACGCGGTGCGGCGCGCCGTCGTCGAGGAAGCGCCACAGCGGCCAGGCGTCGGCGTAGTCGACCTCGACCGAGTGGAGCTCGTAGGCCATGTCGGGCCCGACGCGCGCCGCCTCGGCCCAGATGTCCCAGCGGTACCGCTCCCTCACCGCCTCGACGCGCGCGGGCGAGCGGGCCAGGGCGCTCATCGCCGAGCGCATCGCGGGGCTGGTCCCCTGGGGCCACGCGCTGTGCAGCGACGACAGGAGCACGAGGGTCCAGCCCGCGGCGGCGACCGGGCCGCGGGCGCGCGCGGCGAGGACGTAGAGCATCACCGGGAGCGTCACCACGAGGCGCCCGGCGACGAGCGCCCAGGTCGTGCGGATGGCCACGTAGTCGTCCGAGAGCGCCGCGGCGAGGGGCACCGCCGAGAGCGCGAGCAGCAGCGCGGCGGCGGCGCGGCGGCCTGGCGCCCGGTCGCGAGCCAGCCCGGGGAGCCCGACGAGGGCGAGCGCGATCACGGCCACGACCTGCTCGCCCCAGTCGAGGCGCTCGGCGCCGTAGTCGAACTTCGGGAGCATCAGCGCCCCGGCGAAGCGCCACGGAGCGCGCTCGTCGGCCGACGGCGGATCGAGCCGCAGGGAGTAGAGGTCCGCGAGCTGGGGATGCCCCGGGAGCAGGGTGTGCCCGCCGAGCTCGAGCGCGAGGGGCCAGAGGGGAGAGCCGGTGGCGAGGAGGGTGCGGAGGTACGCGGGGAGCAGCACCGCCGCGGCGACGCCCATCGCGGCGACGGGCCATGCCCACCGGCGGGGCTCGTCGGCGGGGCCGCGGCGCCACCACGCGAGCGCGGCGACCGTGAGCCCGCAGGCCAGCAGCGGCAGCCCGCTGAGCTTCGACCCCGCGTGCACCGAGAGGGCCATGGCCGCGAGGACGAGCTCGCCGCCGCCGACGCCGCGGAGGCTGCGCGCGAGGAAGAGCCCCGCGAGGAGCCACGACGCGGTGACGAAGTTGTCGACGTAGCCGGAGGTCGAGAGGTTGACGAGGCAGGGGATGAGCGCCGCGCCGAGGCCCGCGCGGGCGGCCTCGCGGGGGCGGGCGCCGAGCTCGCGCGCCAGGCAGGCGGCGGCGAGCGGGACCATCGCCCACACCAGCGCCCCGGTCGCGGCGACCCAGGCCGAGGAGCGGGTGAGCAGCATCGACCACGCCCAGGGCACGTCGCCGCCGCGAGGGAAGAACGTGAGGTAGCCCACCTGGTCGGGCGCTCGCTCGACGGGGTCGTAGCCGTGCTGCACCCACAGCACCGGGCGCACGAGGTGGTAGGTGAGCGAGTCCCACGCGAGGGCGGGCGAGACGGTCGCGCGCAGCACCCGACACGCCACGAGCGCGGCGGCGCTGAGGGCCATCGCGGCGGTGAGCGGGTCGCGCAGCAGGGCCCCGAGGGCGGCGAGGGAGGCGCGGAGGTCGCGGGCGAGCTCGGCGCGCCGGGCGATCAGGCGAGGCGCGAGGGCGGCGGCGAGGGCGGCGGCGAGCGCGAGGGCGGCCGGGCGGCGGAAGAGGTGCAGCGAGGTGAGGAGGTTGAACGCGACGGCCTGGACGAAGAGCCCGGCGGTGAGCGTGGCCGCGAGCCGGGCGCGCAGCGGGGCGTCGTCGGCGAGCAGCGCCCGCCCGAGGAGCCAGGCCGCGAGCGCGAGCGCGAGGGCGGCGAGGAGGGTCATCGCGCGGGAGCGTTACAACGCCTGCGGCGCGAGCGGCAACCCGAGGGCCGCGAGCAGGGCGTCGGCGACGGCGCGGTCCCCGTGGCTGCGCAGCGTCACCCGTAGCCGGGTCGCGTCGCCCGGCGAGGCCGAGGCGCTCCCCCGCACGAGCCCGGAGCAGCGGTCGTCCTGCGCGATGAACGACCAGCGCCGGAGGCCCGCGGGGTCTGTGTGGCGCGCCAGGCGGAGGTGCCAGTCGCCCGACCGACCGTAGGCCGCGTCGACGTGGCCCCTCGGCACCGACACGTCGACCCGATCGTAGTGGAAGCCCCTCGCCCTCGACTCCGGGTCGCCGGTGAACGACTCGCGATGGAGCACCTCGGGCGGCGGCAGGCCGAGCGCGAGGGCGAGCGCGTCGAGGTCGGCGAGCACCCGCTCTCCATGGGCGCTCACGGCCTCGTCGGTCATCACCGGCGCGGTCGGCCTGGGGATCCACCCGATGGGCGCGTAGTGGAAGTCGGACGAGAGCAGCACCCCGAACCACCGGCTGCCGTAGCTGGCGACGGCGAGCTCGACGGGCCCGCCGTCGAAGGGGACGCGCTGGTACAGCTCGCAGGAGAGGACGCGCTGGTTCCAGTCGAGGGGCGTCGACGGCGGCGTGGTGGGCGAGAGGCGGAGCGCGGTGCGCTGCGTGAGGAGCCGCTCCAGGCGCCCCCTCAGCGCGGGCGAACCCTCCGTCGACAGGTGCTGGCCGTGCCGCTTCTCGATGCGCATCGGCCCGCAGGAGAGCTCGAAGCCCGCGGTGGACGCGTCGATGTCGTCGTCGCGACCGTGGATCACCCCGACGTCGACGTAGAGCAGCGCCCGCGCCTCGCCCGCCACGAAGACCCGCTCGCTGCGCGTCGACGACACCTCCGCCAGCTCGTGCAGCGCCGCGTCGCCGAAGCGCACCTCGCCTCGGGTGTCGAGCGAGTGGGCGGTGAGGCCGTCGCGCCGGTCCGCCGCGCAGGTCTCCAGGAAGGCGCTCCGCGCGACCTCGAGGAGCGTGCGGTCGTCGACGCTCCCGATGGATCGGAGGGGGGTCATCGCCACGGCGGCACCGGGGACTTCACACCGGCGACGGGTCAGCCCGCCGCGGCGTCGAGGGCCTGCGAGAGGTCCTCCGCGAGGTCGCGCCAGTACTCGACGCCGATGCTGATGCGCACCAGCCCGTCGGTCACGCCGCTCACGCGCAGGTCGTCATCGGACATCTCCGACGCGGTGGTGGTGCGGGGGTGGCAGGCGAGCGACTCGACGCCGCCGAGGGAGACGGCGATGAGCACCCGCTTGAGGGCGTCGAGGAATCGAAACGCCGCCTCGCGGCCGCCGCGCAGCTCGATCGCGATCATCGATCCGGGGGCGCGGCACTGCTTCTGGAAGATGCGGGCCTGCTCGCCCTCGAAGAGCGACGGGTAGTGCACCCGCAGCACCGCCGGGTGCTTCACCAGCAGCGGAACCAGCTTGCTGGCGTTCTTCGACTGCTTCGTCATCCGGAGCCAGAGGGTCGCCATGCTGCGCTGGAGCATCCACGCGGTGAAGGGCTCGCAGATCGTCCCGAAGAACGCGCGCATGGTCTTGAAGCGGGCGACGAGCTCGGGGTCGCGCGTGGTGACGGCGCCCGCCACGAGGTCGCTGTGCCCGCCGAGAAACTTCGTCGCCGAGTAGACCACCGCGTCGGCGCCGTGCTCGAGCGGCGACTGGAAGACCGGGCCGAGGAAGGTGTTGTCGACCACCATCGGGACGTGCCGGTCGGTCACCGCCCGGTCGATCTCGGCGCGCAGGCTGCCGAGGTCGATCATCTGGAGCGTCGGGTTGGCGGGGGTCTCGACGTAGACGAAGGCGAGGTTGGGGCCGTGCTCCGCGAGCGCCTCCTGCCACTCCCCCTCGGCGACCGCGATGGCGTCGATGTTCCACTCGGGGAGCATCTGGCGGAAGAAGTGGTCGGTGCCGCCGTAGACCGGGCGCTGGTAGAGCACCTTCTTCCCGGGCTTCGCGAGCGTCAGCACCACCGTGACGATCGCCGACATGCCGCTGGTGAACGCCGCGCAGGCCGCGGCGCCCCGCTCGACGGAGCGCAGCGCGTCCTCGAACATCTCCGCGTTCGGGTGGTTGAGCCGCGCGTAGATCAGGCTCTCCCGCTCACCCGGGACCGCGGCCACCTTGCCGAGCGCCACCTCGAAGTGGTGCGCCGCCTGCTGGGCCGTGGCGAAGCAGTACGTCGAGACCGGGTAGATCGGCGGCCTCACCGCCATCACGCTGAGCGAGGGGTCGTACCCCTCCGAAATCGAGCTCGTCTCCGGATGCACATGTCGTCCTGAGGTCATGCGCGCGACTCTAACGCCTCCGCGCATCGGAGGGGGTGAGCCTCCGCGAGGCCCCGGATAGTTGCCCGCCCGGACGACACGCTCCCAGAGTGCCCCCATGCGTGGCCTGCCCGAAGACCTCCGTTGGGGCTTCATCCTCTCCTTCTCCGGCTTCCTCTGGATCTGCCTGGAGTACGCGCTCGGCCTCCACACCACGCGCATCGCGCTGCACCCGGTGCTCACCAACCTCTACGCGCCGGTGGCCGTCACCATCATGACCCTGGCCATCCGCCGTCACCGCGACGCCGACGGCAACCTCTCCTGGGCCGAGGGCATCCGCGCCGGGATGGTCGTCTCCGCGGTCACCTCCGCCCTCGCGGTGCCCATGCTCTGGGTCTTCCTTCGCTACGTGAACCCGCGCTTCTTCACGTCGATGATCCTCCACGCCGCGTCCCACGGGCGCACCGTCGCGGAGGCCCGCGCCTACTTCAACTTCCGCTCCTACGCGGCCGAGTCGGTCATCGGGCCGCTGGTCCTCGGGCTCTTCACCTCGGTGATCGTCGTCGCCGTGCTGCGCTGGAGGGCGCGCAGGCCCTGACCGTCCGCGACGGGCTCCGAGGGGGACCCCTTCAGCCGCCGAGCGCCGCCCGGTCGATGTCGAAGAGCGAGAGCACGGTCCTGCTGCCGCCCGCGTCCTTCTTCCAGAGCAGCGCGAGGAGCTCCCCCGCGGCGGAGAGCCCGATGATCCTGGCGCCGCGGTGGGTGCAGCGCTGCGTGTCGTCGACGAGGAGGTCGCGGGTGACCGATGCGCCGTCGTCTCGCCAGCGCCACACGCCGACGCCGTCGGAGACCGCCACGTCGTCGCCGAGGCGCGCCGCGAAGGAGGTCTCCCACTGCATCTCGTGCTCGAAGCCTCGCGCCCCCTCGGCGGGCGTCGGCGGAACGGTCCCCGCGCCCCAGCCCGAGCGGCCCACGCGGTAGTTGTACGTGGTCTGGTTGGTGGCGATGCGCTCGAGGACCGAGTCGAGGTAGCGCTGATCCCACTGGGCGCTGGCGCGGGCGCGGAGGGCCACCGCGCGCTCCATCGCCGGCGCGACCGCCGGCACGAACGGCGTCTCCGGCCCCGGCGCCACGCGGAAGGCGTAGCGCGGCGAGCCCAGCACCCAGAGCCCACGCCTCGCCGGGATCACCGTGAACCCGAACACCCAGCGCAGCCGCCCCGCGGGCTCCCCGGCGCCGGGCGGGTACCAGGCGAGCCCGGCCGAGTCGCCCGGATCGGCGCTCGCCGTGTAGAGCGTTCCGTCGTCGCTGAAGGCGTTGGCGTAGAGGTCCGACTCGTCTTCGTGGAGCCATTGCTCTCGCACCGCGCCGTCGGGAATCGAGATGTGCATCAGCGCGCTGCGGTCGTCCGCCCCGCTGACCCGGAGCGCGAGGCGGTCGCCCTCCGGGGAGAACGCGAGGGGCGTCGACGGGCGAGCGAGGGAGTTGCGCATGATGAGGCAGTAGTGCGAGACCTGCGCGGTGCAGAGGGGCTCCGCGCGCCCGCGCTCGCCGACGTGGATGATCCCGCGGCGGGCCTCCCCCTCGAAGCGCATCTCGGCGACGGCCCAGCGCCGACCGTCGCGGGACCACGCCGGGAGCTCGATGTTCAGGTTTCCCACGTTCGGGAGCGCGTCCTCCACGGCGCCGGTGGCGAGGGTGTGCAGCTCGAGCCGCCTCTGCCCCCATGGCCCGCGGATCACCGCCGCGACGGCGCCGTCGGGAGAGAGCGCGAGGTCGGTGCCCTGCGCGATCTCGATGTTGGCGCGGAGCTTCGCCGCGGGGTGCAGCCAGAACGGAACCTTCGGTCGGGGTGCCATGCCGGAGATTCCTACCACCGCCGCGTCGGGGGCCGCCCTGGGGCTCTCGCCGGACGACGCTCGGATGCTATGCAGCCGGGCGAGCGATGAAGCCCGTTGCCACCCCCGAGGCGCCCCGCAGCGCCGGTCCGTCGTGGGCCGTGTTGTCCCTGGTCGCGCTCGCCTCCGCGTGCGGCGGGGCGGATCCCACCTCGGAGGTCCCCGAGGCCGGCGTCTCCGACGGCGGGCTCCCGGCGCCCACGGTCGACCCTCGCACCGGGATCGTCCACGAGGTGGGCTCGGTGCGGGTCGACCCGTCGTGGCCGCTCGTGCGCTCGTGCGCTCCCTCGGACGCCGGCCTGTGCGCGGCCGAGCCCGGGCGCTACGTGCCGCTGGCCGATGGGGAGTCGGAGGCGGTGTGGCGCCCTTCGGACGGGCGCTACGTCAACGAGCCCACGCTGGTGCGCACCGAAGACGGTACGTGGCACGCCTTCGCCAACGGCGCGGCGGGCAACGGCGACCCGTGGCGGGAGACCTCCCTGCTGCACGCCAGCGCGCCGTCGCTGGGCGGGCCCTGGCGCGACGAGCCCGACGCGCTCGCGGCGAGGGACCCCGGGGCGCTGGAGCGACAGCTCTGGGCGCCCTTCGCGGCGCGCGAGGGCGATGGGTGGTCGCTCTACTACTTCGCCCACGGGGCTGACGACGCGTCGTGGCTGCGCTCCGCGCGCTCGCCCGACCTGCGCGCGTGGACCCGCGACCCCGAGACGCTCCCCGCGGGCCGCGACGCGACGGTGTTCACCCGCGCCGACGGGACGCGGCTGATGTACTCGGTGGGCCTGGTGCGGCGCGCGGATGGCGAGCACGACGTGGTGCTGCTGCACGCCTCGAGCGACGGTCGCACCTGGCGCGCGATGGACCCGGCGCTGGAGCAGCCGAGGCCGTGCCGCGCGAGCTGCTGGGGCTTCTACGAGTCGCCCTTCGTGGTGGCCTTCGGCGGGATGTACTTCCTCTTCACGACGTACACCGACTCGAGCCCGAGGACCTACGAGCAGACGGCGGTGTTCCGCTCGGCCGACCCGACGCGCTTCGAGCAGCCGCCGGTCGCGGTGCTGCGGGCGCACGGAGGCGAGGTGCACACCGAGGGGGGCCGGGTGTATCTCACGGGCGGAGGCTGGCCGGGGAACATCGGGGAGGCGCGGCGGGGGATGTCTCGCACGCCGCTGGCGTGGGCGCGGCAGCCGTAGGAGGCGGTGGGCTGCGCGGCTGCGAGGGTGCAGCGTCGCGGGTGTCCAGCGTCGGTGCCCGCCGAGCAGCGCGACCCGGCCGAGGATGTTGTCCGGTCGCGTGAGTCAGAGCCCGTGGCGCAGGCGCTTTCGGTAGAGCGTGGTGCGGTGCATCCCGAGGAGCTTCGCGGCCTCGACGTGGGCGTAGTGGGTCTGCTGCAGGGCGGCCTCGAGCCGCGCTCGCTCCGCCGCCAGGGCGTCGGACGGGGGCGCGGCGCCCTCGACGGACGGCGCGGCGCGCGGCGAAGGGGCCTCGCGCAGCTCGCGGGGGAGGTCCTCGGGGCCGATCGTCGGGGCACGGGCGACCACGGCGGCGTACTCCATCGCGTTGGCGAGTTCGCGCACGTTGCCCGGCCAGGGGTGGTCGAGGAGCTGCCGCGTGGCCTCGGCCCCGAGGCGCCGCGGCGCGGCCCCCTCGCGCTCGGCGATGCGGCGCAGCAGGTGATCGGCGAGGGGCTCGATGTCCTCCACGCGCTCGCGCAGCGGGGGCAGGCGCACGGGCACTACGCGCAGACGGTAGTACAGGTCCTCCCGGAAGGTGCCCGCGTGCACCATCGCCGCCAGGTCGCGGTTCGTCGCGGCGACGACGCGCACATCGACGTGGAGGGTCTCGGTGCCGCCCACGCGCTCGAAGGTGCGCTCCTCCAGCACGCGAAGGAGCTTGCCCTGCAACTCCAGCGGGAGCTCCCCCACCTCGTCGAGGAAGATCGTTCCGGTGTGGGCGACCTCGAAGCGGCCCTTCTTCCGGATCACCGCGCCGGTGAAGGCGCCGCGCTCGTGGCCGAAGAACTCGCTCTCCAGGATCTCCGACGCGATGGCCGCGCAGTTGACGGCGTGGAAGGGCCCCCCGGCGCGGCGGCTGCGGCGGTGCGCCTCGCGCGCGATCAGCTCCTTCCCCGTCCCGCTCTCTCCCTGTATCAAGATCGTCGCGGTGCTCGGGGCCACCTGGTCGATGAGGTCGAAGACCTCGCGCATGCGGGGCGAGCGAGAGATCAGGGCGCCGTAGGAGAAGCTCCCCGCGCGCAGCCGCTCGCGCACGCCTCGCTCCTCCGCGCGCAGGTCGTGGAGGAGCACCAGCGCGCCGTCCGGGGTGCCTTCGAGGTGCAGCGGGGACACCGCCACGGTCACCGGCACCGCCGCGCTGTTGGGGCCCTTCAGCTCGATGCGCGTCGCGTTGACGCTGCCGCCGGAGGCCAGGACGTGCCGCACGTGTCGGGCCACGGCCTCTCCCGCGACGAGCTCGATCGGCAACCCGGTGGCCTCGTCGCCGCTCAGCCCCAGGAGGGCCTGCGCCGAGGCCGACGCGAAGCGCAGCGCGCCGTCCGCGCCGACCCCCACGATGCCCTCGGTCACGCTGTCCAGCACCCCCCGGAGGAGGGCCTGCTGGGCCTCCGCCGCGTTGCGGGCCTCGCGACTCTCACGCTCCTGAGCGTTGCGGCTCGTGACATCTCGGAGGACCTCGATGCCGAGGGTGGGAACGCCCTCGGGCGATCGCACCACCGTCGCGCTCTTGAGCACCTCGATGACCCGGCCCTGACGGTCGGTGATCGTGAGCGGGACCTCTCGCACGTTGCCCAGCGCGAACACCCCGCAGCGGCGCGAGCAGGGCTCGCTGTGGATCGCGGTCAGACACGAGCGCCCCACGACCTCGCCGCGCGCGTAGCCCGTGAGCGCCTCGGCCGCGCGGTTCCAGTACAGCACCCGCCGGTCGGCCCCGACGAGGAAGACAGCGTCCGAGAACAGGTCCACCACCGCCTCCCAGAAGCCCCGAGGCCCCTCCGGGGTGTGCAGCGTCGGGCTCACGCCGGTCAGATCCTCCTCCGAGACCGTAGGCAGCAACCGACGGGCCAGCACATCCACGGTCGACTCGCTCTGTGGTTCGGTCATGACGCGGCCCGATGATGCAGGATGCAACCTCTGGTTGCATCATGAAGATGCAACGGGCACCTGGGGCGCTCCGAAGTCCGACGGCGCAGGTCGGAGCGTGCCTTGCACCGGGCCCGCGGCATGAACGCGTTGACTTTCAGCCGCCGTCGCTTCCTGGGGGTGGGCGCCGGCACCATGGCCGCGATGGCCGCGACCCAGGCGGACTCGGTCTTTCGGGGATACGGGGCCCACGCGGGCGTCCACGACCCCTGCACCGACGGCAGGGTGGTTCGCACGGTGTGCGAGCTCTGCTTCTGGAAGTGCGGGATCCAGGCGCACGTGCTGAACAACCACGTGACCAAGATCCAGGGGAGCCCGCTGCACCCGCTCTCCCTCGGGCGCCTCTGCCCTCGCGGGACCGGCGGCGGCGGCCTGGCCCATGACCCCGACCGCCTGGTGCGGCCGCTGGTGCGGGTGGGGCCGCGGGGCTCGGAGCGCTTCGAGGCGGTGTCCTGGGAGGTCGCGCTCGGGACCATCGCGGAGAAGCTCGAGGTGATCCGTCGGCGCCACGGGCCCGAGGCGGTGGCGATGTTCAACCACGGCGCGGGGGCCTCGTGGTTCAAGCACCTGTTCCGCGCCTGGGGGACGAACAACATCGCGGCGCCGTCCTTCGCGCAGTGCCGCGGGCCGCGGGACGTGGCCTTCGACCTGACCTTCGGCGCCGAGCCCGGCTCGCCGGAGACCCTCGACATCGCCGCGTCGGACTGCCTGGTCCTCATCGGCTCGCACCTCGGCGAGAACATGCACAACACCCAGGTGCAGGAGTTCGCCGACTTCGTGGCCAAGGGCGGCGACCTCATCGTGGTCGACCCGAGGTTCTCCGTCGCGGCCTCCAAGGCCCGCACCTGGCTGCCCATCCGCCCGGGGACCGACACCGCGCTGCTGCTCGCGTGGATCCACGTGCTGATCACCGAGGGCCGCTACCAGCGCGAGTACATCGAGCGCTACGCCCAGGGCTTCGACGAGCTCGCGCGCCACGTCGCGCCCTTCACGCCGGAGTGGGCCGCCGCGGAGACGAGCCTCGACCCCGAGCTCATTCGCAGCACCGCGCGCCGCATGGGGGCCGCCGCGCCCGCCGCCCTCGTGCACCCCGGGCGCCATGCGACCTGGTACGGCGCGGACGACACGCAGCGCTCGCGCGCCATCGCGATCCTCGACGCGCTGCTGGGCGCCTGGGGGCACCGCGGCGGGATCTTCGTCCCTGCGGGGATGCGCCTCGCGCCCTATCCGACGCCGCCGTACCCGAGCGCGCGTCCGGCCGCGGACCGCCGCCCCGACGAGGCCCCCTTCGCGCTCGAGCCCATCGCCCAGGGGCTCCGCCGCGCGACGCTGGACAGCGACCCCTACCCGGTGAAGGCCTGGTTCGTCTACGGCACCAACCTCATCCAGTCGTTGCCGCAGAAGGCGGAGACGATCCGCGCGATCCAGTCGCTCGACCTGCTGGTGGCGGTCGACGTGATCCCCGCGGAGATCGTGGGCTACGCGGACGTGGTGCTCCCCGAGGCCTCGTACCTGGAGCGCTACGACGACCTCATCGGGCTCTCCTGGCGGCGCGGCGCGGTGGCGTTGCGTCAGCCCGCGCTCCCGCCGCTGGGCGACTCGAAGCCGGGCTGGTGGATCGCGAAGAAGCTGGGCGAGCGTCTCGGGCTCGGGGCCTACTTCCCCTGGCGCGACATCGACGACTACCTCGAGGAGCGCTGCCGACGCTCGAACCTCGACCTCGCGACGCTCAAGCGCGACGGCGTGATCGTGGGCCCCGAGCGGGCGAGCACCGTGGAGGAGGGCCTCGCGCTGAGCTTCCACACGCCCTCGGCGAAGATCGAGCTCTCGTCCGAGCGGCTGCGCGAGCGGGGCTTCGACGCCCTGCCGGTGTACCGACGGCCCGCGGACCCGCCCGCGGGCTTCTTCCGGCTGCTGTACGGGCGCGCGCCGGCGCAGACCTTCGGGCGCACGGCCAACAACCGTCAGCTCGGCGAGCTCACGCACGGCGACCGGCTCTGGCTCAACGCCTCCGCCGCGGCGCGGCTGGGCGTGCGCAACGGCGACCGCGTGCGGATGGTCAACCAGGACGGCGCGCGCAGCGAGCCGGTGGCGGTGAAGGTCACCGAGCGCATCCGTGCGGACTGCGTGTTCCTGCCGCACGGGTGGGGGCACACGGCGCGGGGGCTGCGGTACGCGCGGGGCAAGGGGGTGGACGACGGCGACATGATCACCCGGGTCGACGTCGACCCGGTGATGGGCGGCACCGGGATGCGGGGAAACTTCGTCTCGATCCAGCGAGAGGGCTGAGCCATGCGCAGGGTCATGATCATCGATGAGAGCCGCTGCGTCGGCTGCGAGGCCTGCGTGCTGGCCTGCAAGAACGAGAACGACGTCCCCGCGGGGATGTACCGCGACTGGGTCACCCAGGAGGCCCGCGGGACCTTCCCCGAGCTGTCCCTCTCCATCCGCTCGGAGCGCTGCAACCACTGCCAGGACGCCCCCTGCGTGACCAACTGCCCGACCGGCGCGAGCCACTACCGGGGCGACGGCACCGTGCAGATCAACCGCGCGCTCTGCACCGGCTGCCGCGCGTGCATCGCCGCCTGCCCCTACGGCGCCCGCTTCGTCCACCCGGACGGCTACGTGGACAAGTGCACCCTCTGCGCGCACCGCCTCGATCGGGGCCAGGGGACCGCGTGTGAAGAGGTCTGCCCCACGCGGGCCATCGCCGTCGGCGACGCCGACGACCCGACCAGCGAGGTCGCCCGACGGATGCGTCGGGCCTCGCTCTACGTCCTTCAGCCCGAGGCCGCGACGCGGCCCAACGTCGCCTACGTGCGGTGAGGAGCGACCCACGCCATGGACCCGCATGTCGAAATCGAATCCACTCGCAGCCTCGCCGGCGCCCTCGGGGCGACCAACTGGGGCTGGGAGATCCCCGTCTACCTCTTCCTCGGCGGCCTCGTCGCGGGGCTGCTGATGGCGGTCTGCGTCGTCGCCCTCGTCCGCGGGCGCGAGCGCGTCACCGAGGGCATGCGCCGCGGCCTCCTCGCGACGCCGGTGCTGCTCTCCCTCGGCATGGGCGCGCTCTTCGTCGACCTCACGTACAAGCTGCACGTGTGGCGCTTCTACACCGCGTTCAAGGCGGCGGCGCCCATGTCCTGGGGGTCGTGGATCCTCCTCGCGGTGTACCCCGTGATGGCGCTCCTCGTGCTCGCGATGCCGCCCGCGTTCCTCATGGGCGCGTGGCGCGAGGGCGCAGGGACCCTGGGGCGCCTGACGCGCTGGAGCGAAGCGCACCTCCGCGGGCTCGCGATGGCGGGCCTCGCGGGCGGCGCGGCGCTCGGGGTGTACACCGGCGTGCTGCTCTCCGCGACGGGCGCGCAGCCCCTGTGGTCGAGCGGCGCGCTGGGGGCGCTGTTCCTCGCGTCGGGCGCGTCCGCGGGCGTCGCCGCGCTGATGCTCGTCGAGCGCGAGCACGACGCGAAGGAGCTTCTCTCTCGCGCGGACATCGGCCTCATCGCCGCCGAGCTGGTTGTCGTCGGGCTCTGGCTCGCGGCGCTGCTCACCCAGGGGCCCGCGTTTCGCGCGGCCGCAGGGCTGGTGCTCTGGGGTGAGTACGCCCCCGTCTTCGTCGGCTTCGTGCTCTTCGGGGGCCTGCTGCTGCCGGCCGCGCTCGAGGTCCTCGCGCTGAAGGGACGCGCCGCCCACTCGCGCGCCGTCCCCGCGCTGGTGCTCCTGGGAGGCATGCTCCTCCGGGTGGTCATCGTCTACGCCGGCCAGGCCGTGCCCCTCTTTCCTGCCTGAGGAACGTCATGGACCACGCGATCCACACAGACTCCACGCTCGACCCCGCTCCGCGGCCCTACTGGAACCCCTACGCCGCGGGCGTCGCCCTCGGGCTGATCCTCCTCGGCTCGTTCGTCGTCTTCGGCCGCGGCCTCGGCGCGTCCGGCGCCTTCACCCGCGGCCTCGCGCGGCTCGCGCGCTCCGTCGCCCCGGCCTGGGTGGACGCCAACGGACACCTCGGCGGCTACTTCGCCCACGGCGCCCGCTGGTGGGACGACTGGCTGATCTTCGAGGTCGTCGGCGTCGCCCTCGGCGGCCTCGCGGCCGCCCTCACTTCTGGGCGCCTCCAGGTCGGCGTCGACAAGGGCCCGCGGATCTCCTCGCGCGTCCGTCTTCTCGCCGCCTTCGTCGGCGGCGGCATCGTCGGCTTCGGCGCCCGCCTTGCACAGGGTTGCACCAGCGGTCAGGCGCTCACCGGCGGCGCCACCATGGCCCTCGGGAGCTGGGCCTTCATGTTCGCCGTGTTCGGCGGCGCGTACGCGCTCGCCTGGTTCGTGAGGAGGCTCTGGACATGATCCCGCTGCACCCCGCCACCTTCGTCGCCTATACGCTCGCGGTCCTCACGGGCTTCGGCTTCGGCTTCGTGCTCGAGCGCGCCGGCTTCGGGTCGGCCCGCAAGCTCGCCGCGCAGTTCTATCTGAAGGACATGACCGTCCTGAAGGTGATGTTCACCGCGATCGTGACCGCGATGCTGGGCCTCACGCTCCTGCGCGCCGCGGGCTTCGTCGACTACGACGCCCTCTGGGTCAACCCGACCTTCCTCGGCGCCCAGGTCGCCGGCGGCCTGCTCTTCGGTGCGGGCTTCGTCATCGGCGGCTACTGCCCCGGCACCAGCATCGTCGCCCTCGCGAGCGGACGCCTGGACGGGCTCGTCTTCCTCCTCGGCACCGGCGCGGGGATCCTCGCGTACGCAGGCGTCTACCCCCGCATCGCGGACTTCGCGCAGCGCGGCGGCCGCCGCCTGCTGCTCACCGACTGGCTCCACCTCCCCTACGGTGTCGTCGCCCTGGGAGTGACCGTCCTCGCCGTTCTGTTCTTCGTCGGCGGCGAGTACCTCGAGCGCCGCTTCAACGCCCCTCACAACGCGAGCACGCCATGATCCGCGCCACACTGAAGCCCGTCCTCCTCGGCGCCGCGATGGTCCTCGCCCTTGCTGGCGCCGCCTTCGGCCGAGGGCCGACGCACACCGCCCCGACGCCGCTGAGCCCTCGCGCGCCGGTCACCCTTGCGCCCTTCGCGCTGGCGCGCATCCTCGCCGCCGCGCCCCCGGACGTGCTGGTGATCGCCCTCGACGAATCCCGGCGGCCCCTCCGCGGCGCGATGCCCGCGAGCGCCTTCGGGCGTGACGACGCGGCGCTCGTCGCCAACGCCCCGCAGCACGGGCGCATCGTCCTCGCGGCGCGTGACCTCGTCCGCGTCGACCGCATCGCGCGTCGCCTCATGGCCACCGGCCGAAGCGTCCAGGTGCTCGAAGGCGGCGTCGACGCCTGGGACCGCGCCATGAGCGCCGACCCGCCCGCCCCCGGCCCCGCGGCCTCCGCCGACGCGCGCGCCCGCTACGCCTACGACCTCGCGCTGCGCCGCGCCTTCGGCGACCCCAACGTCGCACCCGCGGCCCCTGTCCGCGCGGTCGCCCCACCCCCCGCGACCGGGGGCGGAGCGCGGGGTCGTCGCGAAGGTTGTTGAGCCCGCCGCATCCCGCGGGCCACCCTCGCGGCCGATGTCCGACGGTCCCCGACCACGCGCCCTCGCCTTCGCGTTCGCCGCCGCCCTCGCGACCCTCGCGGCCGTGGCGCTTGTTCGCGCGCTGCGCCGCCCGCGCGCGGTGAACGCGCCGTGGCCCATGATCACCGTCGACGGACGTCGACGGGCCGAGGGCTGCCTCCGCTGCCACGCCGACACCCGCGGCCTCGGGAGCGCCCACGACCCCGCGGTGATGGGCTGCTCTCCCTGCCACCTCGGCGACCCTGGGTCTGCCGAGAAGAGCGTCGCGCACCGTGGGATGGAGGTCCTCTCCGGCGACCTCGCGACGGTCGATCGCACCTGTGGTCGCGTGAGCTGTCACCCCGTCGAGTCCGCGCGAGTGCAGCGCAGCTTGATGGCGGGTGCGCCCGGCATCCTCGCGGTGGACCGCTTCGCCTTCGGGGAGAGCGCCGATCCGACGCCCCGTCCCGAGGACGACCTCCGCACGCTCTCGCCCGCCGCCCCCGCGCGCAGCCCCGCCGAGGACCACACGCGTCGGCTCTGCGCCTCCTGCCACCTCGCGGCGCGCAAGCACGGCCCCGGGGACCACGGCTTCGACGCCCGCGGCGGGGGCTGCACGGCCTGTCACCTCGCGCCCCCGGCCCTGCGCGGCGCGCGCTCCGGCCACCGCGCCGAGGGGATGCTCCACCCTGACGTCTCGGCGGAGGTCTCGCCCGCGCGCTGCCGCGGCTGCCACGCGCGAAGCGGGAGGATCTCGCTCTCCTACGAGGGCGAGGTGGAGCTCGAAGCGGCCGATCCGCGGGTGCAGGGGCGGCTCCCAGACGGACGCCCCCTCGGGCGCGCCCCGGCGGACGTCCACGCGCAGGCCGGGCTGAACTGCATGGACTGCCACAGCGAGCGCGACCTCATGGGCGACGGCGGCGACCACGCTTTCGCCGCCGAGGCCGTGGGCGTCACCTGCGACGACTGCCACGCCCCGCGGGAGCGCCCCGTGGACCCCGACGCCGAGGCCGTCGCGACGCGCCTCCGCGCCGCCTGGGTGCGCCGGGGACGAGCGCCGCTCCCCACGACGGCGCGACCGATGGTGACCGCCCGGGGCGTCCCCCTCTGGCGCACCGACCGAGTGACGCGAACGCTGTGGCGTGCGGACGACGGGGCGGCGCGGGCGGTGCCTCCGCGGAGCGACGCCGCGCACCACGCGCTGCGGGGGCACGAGCGCCTGGACTGTCAGTCCTGCCACAGCGTGTGGACGCCGCGCTGCGGGAGCTGCCACACGACCTACGACCCGGCGGGGCGGGACGTCGACCACCTCACCAACGCGCCGCGCCCGGGGGCATGGCGGGAGGTCGCGGGGGCCAACGGGTTCGGCCCGCCTGTGCTGCTGGTCAACGGCGCGGGCCGCATCGCGCCCTTCACCGAGGGCATGACCCTGACGATCGACGGGCTCCCGCGCCCGGTGCAGCGAGTGCTCTGGGCGCCGCTCGATCCGCACACCACGGGACCGGCCCGCGCCTGCGCCAGCTGCCACCCCGACGGGCCCCTCGACGCGGTCTATCCCGCGGCGGGGGAGACCACCCGGCCGCGGGCGCGCACGCTCGACGCTGACGAGCGCCGACGGGTGGCGGCGGTGGGGCGCTGCGTCCCCTGCCATGGGCGCTACGACGACGCGGTCTACCGGGACTTCGCGGCGAGCGTGGGCCGGGCCTCGGACCGCGCGCGACGCGCTGGCGACCCCCACGCGACCGAGCGCTGATCCGCTCGACGCCTCACCCCGCGCGGGTCGCGCTCAGCGATCGCTGTTCATCGGCAGGGTCACCTCGATGGGCCTCCCCCGATGGGGCGGGAGCACCATGCGCTCCAGCACCCCGATCATGCAGCGCTCCAGCGCGGGAGAGCGCGGCGCCACGCGCACGGAGATCGCCCGCACCCGGCCGCCGGGCAACACCCTGAAGCGCATCACGTCGGTGCGCGCGACCAGGGCCGGATCGAGCCGCAGCGCGAGCTCGAAGCACCGGCGAAACGCCGCCGAGCGGGCGTCGATCCCATCGCGTATCCGGGCCATGTACGGGTCGCCTCCCCGGTCGATGCCGGTGGTCGGAGGCGCGAGCTGCGCGATCGCGGGCGAGGCCCACAGCGCGGCTGCGAGGGCGAAGAGTCGCGCGGCCCTGGGGAGACATTCGTTGCGCACCGCATCCACCTCACGCCGGCCCACGTCGCCGGTGTCGCTCCTCGGACGGCTTCAGCTTCACAGCGTCGCGAGGATCGGCACGGATCGCCGCGCATGCCCCGAACGGTACACCCGACGCGCGATCGAGCTCAGACGTCGCCGTCGTCCCGCGTCGAGCGGCCGCGGGCGGTCTTCGAGCGGTTGCCGAAGTGCGCCGCCGTGTGCGCGTGCTTCAGGTTGATCTCCTGCACCGGGCGCCCGAACTCGTCGGCCGACGCGCGCAGCTCGCCCACGATGGCGTTCAGCTCCGGGTCGCTGCCCGAGTACGCGGCGACGCGCCCGGCCACGCCGAGGAGCCTCGCCGCCGCCTCGGCGTAGCGGCCCTCGCGGTTGAGCACCACCGCCGCGAGGCGCGCGTCGTTGGCGTAGTACCGCGCGACCCGACGATCGACCGCGAGCTCGCGGGGCTGACGGTCGACGAGCTCCCCCGGCGCGTAGACGAAGCGGACGGTCTGCGCGGGCGCGCAGGGGCGCCCCTCCCCGTCGAGCACGCTCACGTCGAAGGCGCGCGCCTCGCCGACGGCGCCCGGGGGCAGCAGCACGGAGAACACCGCGTCGAGGGTCTGCTGCGAGACGAGGTCGCCCAGCTCGACGCGCAGGGCGCGACCGGTCCACGCCGACTCGAGGCCGCCGAGCACCTCGACGCGGCCGCGGTCGTGAGGGCGCACCTCGACGGCCACGCCGCGGCCCACCACGTCGAGGCCCTCGAGCACCTCCGCGCGCATGTGCTCGACGAGCTCCTCGGGGCGCTCGGCGAAGTAGAAGCGCCCTCCCCCGGCGTCGGCCATCGCTCCCAGGAGCGACTCGTTGAAGCCCGCGCCGAGCCCGAGGCACGACGTGGCCACGCCCTTGCGGCGCAGCACCCGCGCGTGCTCGCAGAGCGTGCCGGGGCGCGTCTCGCCGACGTTGGCCTGGCCGTCGGTCAGCACGAGCACCCGCGCGAGCGCGTCACCGGCGGCGCCCGCGACCTGCGCGCAGCCCTCGGCCCAGCCCCCGCTGAGGTTCGTCGACCCTCCCGTGGCGAGCGCCTGGCAGCGCTGGAGGGCCTCGCGCTTGCGCGCGTCGGAGGCCGGGCCGAAGGTCATCGCGACCTCGCAGTCGCTCTCGAAGGTGACGAGCGCGAAGGCGTCGCCCGCGTCGAGGAGCGCGACGGCCTCGCAGACCGCGCGCCCCGCGAGCGCGAGCGGCGCGCCGGCCATGGAGCCCGAGCGGTCGACCACGAAGGCCAGGCGCAGCGGCGGGCGGACCCGGCCCGCCGGGGCGCGCGCGGCCTGGAGGGCGAGGCGGATGTGGCGCCGACCGCCGACGTCGTCGCGGACGTACTCGCGGTCGACGGTGACGGTGCAGTTCGCGACGGGCGAAGGGAGCGAGCCGGGGTCGTTGCGCTTCATGGGATGAGCCTCCTCGAGGCCGGGCAGGCCTCTCCAAACCTCTGGGAATTCAGGCCTTCCGAAAGATGTCCCGGGCCTGTTGCAGCAGCTGCTTCACCCGCCGCTGGGTGAACGGATCGAGCGGGCGACGCACGTGGAGCTCGACGCCCTCGGCGATGAGCACGTGCTCCCAGGTGCTGCGCGTCGGGTCGGCAGACGCGTCGACCGCGGCGGTCGCAGGCATCGCGGCGGGCGCGGCGGCGGGCGGGCCGTGCTTCGGGAGCAGCCCCGCGTGGCGCAGGTAGTCGACCGCCGACGATCCCGCGGGCGCGCGCGGCGGCGCCTCGACCGGGCCGTCATGCGACGACGTCGGCAACGGGAGCCCGGCGTCGAGGGCCTGCAGGTCGCGCGCGATGCGCCCCAGGCTGAGCCCCTCGGACTGGCGCTCTCGAATCCAGCGCACCCGCGCCACGTACTCGAAGGGGTAGCGCGCCCGAGGCCCCGAAGCGTCAGGGCCGCGCAGCAGCCCCTGCATCACATAGAACCTCAGGGTGCGCGCGGACTCCCCGGTCTGCTCCGCGAGCTCCGTGAGGGTCAACTCCTCGTCCGCCATGTCGCCTCTCCACCGCGCGCCGCAGCGCAGCACCCGACCGCCTGAACCCCCGACTCCACGGCTATAAGATGACGACAGTGCCAGTGTCAACTGTCGTGATAATGGGGAGATGGGCGGGGTCGTCGGTTGACTCCCTCCGAAGGCTTGGACTCCCCTTCAGATCACCTTCAGATACAGCTCGTCCAACCGGAGCACGCCTCCGAGCGCGTCGATCGGGGCCTCCTCGGAACCGCGATACTCCCGCAGGAGCCACCCACCGCCCGTCTGGCGGGTGAACACCTCGACGTGGCGCTCGGTCTGCGAGACCAGCACATGGTGCTGGAGCGACGGGATCGCGCGATAGCCCGACGCCTTCTCCCCGCGGTCGAAGCTCTCGGTGCCCTCGGAGAGCACTTCCAGCAGCAGGGTCGGGTTGGTGATGACGTCCCGGGTCCGCCCGTAGAATTCCAACGCGCCGCACACGACGCTCGCGTCGGGGTACACGAAGCCGTCGCGCGACGGGACGTAGACCTTCAGGTCCGAGGCGGCGACGCGGCAGGGCCCCCGACGCGTCAGCTGGTGCAGCTCGGCGAGGGCGTTGGCCACGATGAAGTTGTGCTCGGGCAGCGCGCCCGCCATCGCGTAGACCTCGCCGTCCCACAGGATGCTCTTCTCTTCGGCGCCCGCCTCCCGCACGAGGTACTCGTCCGCCGACATCCGAAGCCGCGAGATCGCAGTCATGCTCCTAAGGGTATCGCATCGCCTGGCTCCGCAGGCCCGGCCGACGCTCCCCCCTCCGCCAACGACGGGAGAAACGGGGAGGGGATCGTGCGCATCTTCGGACATGCGCCAGGGAAGCGCTCATCGTCACGAGGGTGGACCACGATCCAGCGGCGGCCATGCGCAGCACCGACGGGTTGATCGCGGTAGGCACCTCGCTGGGGCGCGTCGTCGCACCCGCGCTCGAACGCTTCCGGGCCGCGGGCGCGTGCTAACCCCACCGCCCGATGGTGAACCCACTCCCCCGACGCTGGCTCGCCGCCTCCGCGCTCACCGGGTCGGCGCTCGCGCTGCGCCTCGCCGCCCTCGCGCAGACCGGCTGTCTCCCGCTGCGCACCGACGCCGCGTGGCGGACCACCCTCCGCGCCCGCGTCGAGACCATCGAGCACGTCGCCCTCGTCCCCGAGCGCGCCCGCTGGATCCGCCGCTTCGCGCTCCCCTCGCCCTTCACCCAGGCCTGCGACCTCGCCTCGACGCCCCGCGGCCTCGTGGTGGCCTCCTCGATCGACGCGCTCGGCGTCGACGGCGCGGCGCTCCACCGATGGGAGGGCGGACCCACCCCCCGCGAGCTCCTTCGCTGGGACGGCCAGGGGTTCCTCCGGGTGCACGCCTGGGGCGACACGCTGGTGGTGCCCGACGCCGACGCGCCCTTCCACCTGCTGCCCTTCGTGTTCGACCTCGACGTCGACGGGTACGTGTTCGTCTCGTCGCCCGACGGGGCGCTCACCGACCGGCAGCGCGAGGTGCTGCCCGCCGCGTACCATGTGTTCGACGCCGCGCGCCTCGCCGACGGGCGCCTCGTGGCCTCGACCGGCGCCTACTCCCCGAGCGCCATCGCGTACGTCGGGGAGGGCGCGCCCGCGGTGCTCTTCGTCGACGACGGCGCGGGCCGTCCGTGGCGGCGCGCGCTGGAGCATCCGTCGCCCGACGCGCGCGGCGTGCATCGCTTCACCTTCCTCCTCGCCCTGCCGGACGGGGCGCTGCTCGCGGGGACCGAGTCTCCTCGCGGTCCTGGCGCGGTGCGCATCGACGCACCGACGACGACGCCGACGGTGCACCCGATCGAGGGCATACACGGGCATGTATTGCGCTGGGCGCCCTGGGGCGCCGCCGTGCTCGCGGTGGTGCAGACCGGGTCGGGCACGGCGCTGCTGCGCTCGGACGACGGCGGGCGGCGCTTCACCGCGATGGCCGTGCCCCCGGAGCCGGAGAGCGTGGCGGCGGTGGGTGCGGCGCTCTACCTGCTGGCCGACGGGGCGCTGTACAGCACCGACGACGGCGTGACCTTCGCCGAGCGGGCGCCGCGGGTGGAGGCGCTGGCGCACCGGCCGTCGAGCCTGGTGGGCGCCCCCCTGGTGGTGCACCGAGGAAGCCTCTGGGCGGCGTCGACGCGCACGGGGGAGGTGTTCGAGGCGCGGTGAGGGGGGAGAGTCTCTACCGCTGCGAAGTCAGGGCAAGGTCGAAGCTCGGGCGGCCCTCTTCCCCGCTGCCGCGCACACTACTGCACACGTCGGCGCGGGCCCCGAGCGATCTCGTGCGAGGCGCCGCGTGCGTCAGGTCGCGGAGTCCTTCTGCCGCGTGGCCTTCACGCCGGTGAGGATGGCGATGCCGATCAGGATGATCGCGCCCACGCCGATGAAGGCCGTCGGAACGTGGGCCAGCACGGCGGCGTAGATCAGGCCGCCGATCACCATCAGGAAGCCGATCATATAGAGCCCGAAGGACATTGGAGTTCGCTCTCCGTCGCTGGCGCGACGACACATGCGCCGGTCGATCCCAGGGCGGGACCGAGCGGTGGACGAGCCGTACCTCAGCAGAATGCGGGCCACCGCGAAGGGCCACGCGGACCGGGCGCGAGCGGCCGACCGAGGGGCGACGGCCATGGGGGGAAACCCCTCGGATGGGGCGTGCGTGCGTGCGTGCGTCGGGGAGACGGGACGCGGATCGTCCGGTCGTCGGGCAGAGGCCCCGGGCTGGAGCTGGTCGCGCGGACGGGGCGCACCACCACGGGGTCGATCAGAGACCGCGCGACCCCTCCGGGCGGAGCTGGATGCGCCCATCGAGCGCCGCGTCGAGGGTCGCGACGATGCGCGCGCGGTCGTGCGGGAGGCGCCCGCCCAGGGGCAGGTGGTTCGACGCGTGGTTGGTGCGAAACAGCGCGTCGGTGGGCCTCGCCTCGGCCACGAAGGTCCGCAGCTCCCGCAGCAGCGCCGGGACCGCCGGGAGCTCGAAGCGCCCCCGCGCGACGAGCGTCGCGAGCGGCGTCCCGGGCACCACCGTCAGCGTCAGCGCCGAGAGGAACTCCGGGTCCATCTCGGTCGCGAGTCCGGCCGAGGCGAGCGCGTGCTCGTCGCTGCGCTCGACGCCGCCCGCGCCCAGCAGGAAGATCACCGAGAGGGCCATGCCCGCGCGCTTCGCCCGCCGCGCGGCCTCGACGTGCTCGGCGTGGTCCTGCCCCTTGGCGATGCGCTTGAGGGTCACGTCGTCGCCCGACTCGGGGCCGATGTAGAGCAGCGAGAGCCCCTCGGCGCGCAGCGTCGCGAGCTCCTCGTCGGTCTTCCCGATCACGTTGCGCGCCATCGCGTAGCACGACACCCGGCGCAGCGACGGGAACGCCTCCCGGCACGCCGCCAGGATCGCTCGCCAGTGCGCGAGCGGCAGCACGAGCGCGTCGCCGTCCGCCACGAAGACCTTGTCGACCCGGTGGCCGAAGCGCCGCCCCGCGGCCTCGACGTCGGCGAGCGTCTCCGCGAGGTCGCGCACCCGGAAGGTCTTCTCGCGGTACATGTCGCAGTAGACGCAGCGGTTCCACGAGCAGCCGATGGTGGCCTGGAGGATGTACGCGTCGGCCTCGCTGGGCGGCCGGTAGAGCTTGCCTTCGTAGCGCATGGCGTGGGTCAGTCGACGAGGCGGTTGTTGGTCACCGCGACCACGGCGGAGCCCCCGTAGGCGTTGACGTAGACGAGGTCGAGGTCGCCGTCGCCATCGACGTCGTAGGGGAAGGCCCCGCGCGGAATCTGCAGCCGCAGCAGCCTCGTGGCCCCTCGCGCGTCGACCCGGTAGATGGAGGTCGCGAGCTGGTTGTCGGCCGCGAGCACCTCCAGCCGGCCGTCGTTGTCGAGGTCGGCGAGGGTGAGCTCCACCACCGGGTCGATGGGCCCGAGCGCCTCGCGCGCGAAGACCCCGGCGCCGTTGTTGCGCAGCAGCTCCAGCTGCGAGGCGCGGCTGTTGGTGACGACCACGTCGAGGTCGCCGTCGCCGTCGACGTCGCCCGCCTTCGGGTACCAGATCTCGTCGGTGCTCGCGCCGGGGAAGACCTGCCCCGCCATGAGCCTCCGCGCCGGGTCGCCGTGGAGCACCGTCATCGCGTGGGCCTCGTTGTCGACCACGAGGGCGTCGACGGCGCCGTCGCGGTTCCAGTCGCCGGCGGCGAGGTAGCCGACGTCGCCGCGGAAGGCGCTGGTCACCGTCGGGCCGAAGGCGCCAGGCGCCGTCGCGAGCGCCACGCCGAGCCCGCCGGCGGTCGAGAACACCAGGTCGGGCAGCGCGTCGCCGTCGACGCGCACGAACACCCGGCTGTACATGGTGACGTCCGAGCGGCGCTCGGCGCCGAACGCGCAGCCGCCCGCTCCAGGCCACACGGAGAGCACCCCCGCGGCCGAGGAGAAGACGTCCGGGCGGCCGTCGCCGGTGATGTCCGCCACGCCTCGGTAGACGCTCATCCCGGGGCCCGCGCAGGTGCTCCGCGCGCCGAGCCGACGGTCGGCCTGGAAGGGCCAGCGGTCGAGGGCGTTCCCAGCCCGAGCGACGACGAGGCTGAGGGGCGCAGCGCCGTCGAGCGCGGCGATCTGCTGGTTGCGCGAGACGCTCTCCGGAACGAACGCGCTGAGCTCGGGCGCGCGGAGCCGCCGGCCGCCGCGGTTGTGGGCCACGAAGCGCCCGTCGAGGACGACGTCGTTGCGGCCGTCGCCGTCGGCGTCGGTGATCACCGGCAGGCGGCTGTTGGGGCGGGTGTTCTCGTAGTCCCTCCGGTCGGGGAAGCTGCCCGTGCCGTCGCCATAGAGGAGCTGGAGGAGGTCGTCGCTGGTGGTGGCGAGGGGCTGGCCGATGACGACGAGGTCGGTGTGTCGGTCGCCGTCGAGGTCGCCCGCGGCGAGCTGCACCGGCCGAGGGACGGCGTAGGCCGCGGCGCGGCTGAGGGCCCCGGAGGCCTGGCCGAGCAGCACCGTGACCTGGGCGTTGTCGGCGATGACGAGGTCGTCGCGGGCGTCGCCGTCGAGGCGCGCCACCAGCATGCGCGAGGGTTGCGCGCAGCCCGCGCAGGTCGCCGGGAGGCCCGCGGCGAAGCGCCCACCGCCGAGGCCGCGGTAGACGACGGTGCCGTTGACGAGGTCGGGCGCGCCGTCGCCGTCGAAGTCGCCGACGGCGGTGGGGGCGTCGCCGAGGGTGATGGTGGTGGGCACCCTCGTGAAGCCGCCGGCCGCCGTGCGGAGGTGCACGACGGGCGAGCGGAGCGACGAGTCGATGAGGTCCGAGCGGCCGTCGCGGTCGAGGTCGGCGGCGAGCCGCGCGGTGAAGGTCAGGGCCTCGACGGGCGCGAAGGTGCCGTCGCCGCGGCCGCGCGCGATGTACGAGTTGGGCGTCGAGGCGGACTGCACCCGCACGAGCACGTCGACGCGGCGGTCGCCGTCGAAGTCGGCGTAGTCGAGCGAGGCGGAGTAGCCGGTGACGACGAAGCTCCCGGCCGGGACGAAGTCGGCGCCCGGCCGCGCGACGGCGAAGGTGACGCGCACCGACCCGACGGGGTTGAAGGTGTCGAGCAGCACCGACTCGCGGAGGCCGTCGCCGGTGAGGTCGGCGGCGACGGCGTACGAGGTGCCGAGGCGGGTCCACTCCTCCGGGGCGTCGAAGGCGAGGCGGCCGGTGACCGCGCCAGCGTCGACGGGCGGGCCGCCGTCGCGCGCGACGTCGACGGGGGACGGCGCGTCGACGGGGCGCACGTCGACGGCCGCGGCGTCGGGGCGGTCGAGGGCGGGGACGTCGGTGGGGCGGTCGAGGGCGGGGACGTCGGCCGGGCGGTCGAGGGCGGGGACGTCGAGGGCGGGGACGTCGCGCGTCGAGGCGTCGCGGGGCGGGTCGACGAGCGGCTCGGTGCCGCAGCCCCAGGCGTACGAGCCGAGGGCGGCGAGGCAGAGGCGGCGAAGACGGAGGGCGGGGGGTGGCATCGGGGGGGCGCCACCATACCGCTCCCGGCGCACGTCGGGCCCGGGGCCCGCGCATCGTGGCAACCGCGACGGAGCCCCGCCGAGGAGCGACGGGCAATCGGCCTCCGCGCCTCCCGCTCCACGCCTGAGGGCGCCGCCCCGCACGCTCCGCGTGGTATGCCTCCCTCTCGTGAAGACGCTCCCCGCCGTGATGCTGCTCGCCCCCGCGCTCCAGGCCTGCGCGCACGGTGCGTCGACCGGTCCCTGCCCCGACCCGCATGGGCACGCCGCCATGCACGGTCACCAGGGCGCGGCCGCGACGGGCGATCAGCCCGGGTACCACCACCGCTTCGACAACCCCGCGCAGTGGGCGCAGCGCTTCGAGGGCCCCGAGCGCGACGCGTGGCAGCGGCCCGACCTCGTGCTCTCTGCGCTCGCCCTCGCGCCCGACGCGCGCGTGGCCGACGTGGGCGCGGGCACGGGGTACTTCTCCGTGCGCCTCGCGCGCGCGGTGCCGCAGGGGCGGGTATGGGCCGTCGACGTCGAGCCGACGATGGTGCGCTGGGTTCTCGACCGGGCGCGCCGAGAGCAGATCGCCAACCTCACCGCGGTGCTGAGCTCGGCCGACGACGCGCTGCTGCCCGAGCCCGTCGACCTCGTGCTGGTCGTGGACACGTACCACCACATCGACGCGCGCACGGCCTACTTCACCCGGCTGCGGAGCTCGCTGCGCCCGGGCGGGCGCGTGGCCGTCGTCGACTTCAGGCTCGACTCGCCGGAGGGCCCGCCCGTCTCCATGCGCCTCGCCCCGGAGGCGGTGCGCGCCGAGATGGAGGCCGCGGGATACGCCCTCGCGGGCTCGCTCGACACGCTCCCACGCCAGTACGTGCTGATCTTCCGCGTGGCGCAGTGATCGCCCCGGCGCGCCCTCGCAGTTCCGCCGCCGGGATCGGGCATGGTCGCACCGCGCTCGTCACGCACACCGCTCGGGCGGCGTTGTCCGCGATGGTCTTCCTCGGGTGCGTCCGGGACGAGTGGACCTTCCCGACGCCGCGCGACGCCTCGACCGACGCGACCACGACCGACGCGACCACGACCGACACGACCGTGGCCGACACGACCACGACCGACACGACCACGACCGACAGCGACGCGACCGACGCGACCCCGGCGGACGGCGCCGCTCCCGACGTGACCGCTCCCGACGTGGGCGCCGCGGACGACCGCGCCGCGAGCGACGCGACCGCGTGCGGCGAGGGTCCGCTCACCCTCTACCGCGGCGAGGGCACGACGCTCGACTCGGCCGGCGACCAGCACGCCGCCGCGACCGGGGAAGTGGCCTACGTCGAAGGGCGCTTCGGCCAGGGCTTCTCCATCAACGGACCGCGCAACTTCGTGACCATCCCGCCGACCGTGGGCAACTTCGACGGAGACTTCACCATCGCCCTGTGGTTCAAGACGAGGTACTGGGGCGTGATGCTCGGGCGCCGCGCGGGCTGCTGGAGCGTCCCGCCCTACACCGGCCAGGACTTCGACCTCACCCCCGAGGGCTACGTCGCCGTCGAGGTGTTCACCTCCGGCCCCGGGTACTTCTCGGTGCACTCGCCGCCGGGCTTCAACGACAACGCCTGGCACCACGCCGCGATGGTGCGCCGCGGCGACGTATTCGAGCTCGTCGTCGACGGATCGAGCACGGCGACGCACGCCATCTCCGGGGACTTCGTCGACCCCACGCGGTCGCCGAGCTACCTCGGCGTCGGGCGCTGCACCCCCGGCGCGCCGGGCAACAACGGCACCCACGACGGCCGCACCTGGTACACGGGGGCGCTCGACGAGGTGGCCTACTACAACCGGGCGCTCTCGCCCGACGAGCTCATGGCGCAGGCGCGGGGGCTCTGCGCCCCCTGATGCTGTCGGCGCCCGCCCGCGCGCTCCATGTGCCGTGGCCCACGGGTGCCCACCCCGGGACGATGCGCAGCACCGACGCGCGCAGGCCTCCCGGTCAGTCGAAGAGCACCCACCCGACGACCGGCCGGGTCCAGTCGAGGTCCCCGTCGGACTGCTCGGCGGCGTCGCGGGCCAGCACCGCTCGCCGGTGCTCGTAGGTGGCCATGGCGTGGGCGGTCGACGCCCCGGCGGAGGGGCTCGGGGGCCGCAGCGCCATGACCTCGTTGCACGCCGCGGTCGACTCGGCGCGGTGGGCCTCGCACGCGGGCAGCAGGTAGCTCTCCGCGCCTCGCCCGAGGGTCGCCTCGGACTCGCACCATGCGCAACGCAGCCAGCGTCGGTATCGCATCGCGGCCATGCTAGCGCAGGGCACGACCGCGGGGGCGCGAGCGTGGGACACTGGCGCGATGTCCGACGCCCACCGCCACGCCTCGGGCGCCGCCGACGCGCCCCTCGCAGCCACCCGCCGGTACAGCTTCACCCGCGTCGTCACCGCCGCGGGCGAAGCGAAGCTCACGATCCCGTTCTGCCAGCGCGGGAGCTGGGACGACTTCGGCATCGTCGAGCACCCCGAGCAGGAGGTCTTCGTCCACCGCCTCCTCGCGTCGCTCGGGGTCGCCGTGCGCTCCGGCTACCCCGGCGAGTTCGTCTTCCCTGACGTCGCCTCGCTCGAGCGCGCGTGGGCCGCCCTCGAAGCCGCGATTCAGGCGCCCGCCGCTGCGCCGCCCGCCGACGGCCGCGACGTCAGCGCCAGCGCCGCCATCGACGCGCGCTCAGGCGGCGACCTCAGCGTCACCGTACACGGCGTGCTCGACGCGCCCGCGCTGGCCGACCGCTTCGTCGCCGTCGGGTGAAGGGACGCTCCGATTGACAGCCCGCGCAGGGGGCGCGCACCAGTGGTGCGCCATGCGCTCCGCCCACGCCACGACGCCCGCGCCGACGAGCCCCCTCGTGGGTCACCACCTGCGCTCCATGGCGCGCTTCCTCCAGGCGGGCGAGGACCCGACCGAGCGCCGCGACGAGGGCCTCCAGGGGGCGCTCCGCGCCGTCTTTCCCGTGCGATCGAGCGACGGGCTCGCGTCGCTGGAGTTCGTCGAGTACGCGCTCGAGCCGCCGCGCTTCGACGAGGCCGGGTGCCTGCACCGCGGGATGACCTTCGCCGCGCCGCTCAAGGTCACCGTGCGGATCATCATCTGGGACCCTCCAGGGGCGCTCGGGGACGCCCGAGCGATCCGCGACATCAAGGAGCAGCAGTGCTTCTTCGGCGAGGTCCCGCTCATGACGGCGCGCGGGACCTTCATCGCCGCGGGCCGCGAGCGCGTGTGCGTGCCGACGCTCCGTCCCCGGTCCGGGGTGCGCCGGGAGCGCGTGGGGGGCGCCGCCGTCGTGGTGTTTCGCGACGTGTACGGCGACGCGCTCACCTTCGAGCGGCGCGGCGGCGCGATCACGGCCCGCGTGCGCCTCGCGCCCCACACGCCGCCCGCGCTGGTGCTTCAGACGCGCGCAACGACCCGCGTCGTGCACCTCACGACGGACGGCGCCTTCGCGCCCTTCGACCAGGCCCCTCGCGCCGCGCCCGCCGCGCCCTGGGACGTGCACGCGCCCGACGGAAGCGTCGTCGCGCGCAAGGGGGAGAAGCTCACCGCGCGGCGATGCGCCCTGCTGCGCGACGCGGGGTGCCCGGGCGTCCCGCTCTCGCCGCGTGACCTCAAGCGCTACCGCGGCGCAGGCGACGTGCGGGCGCCCGACGGTGCCATCGCGCTGGGGCGAGACCGCCCGCTGAGCACCGCGGTGGTGCGTCGCCTCGTGGCCGCCGGGGTCGCGACCGCGGCGGTGTACCTCGCCGACGAGGAGCCCGCCCCACCGGCGCCCGCCGTGGTCGCCGATGCGGACGCCGCGCTCGCCTGGGCCTTCGAGCACTTCGCGCGCTTCGAGCTCGACGAGGCGGGTCGCGCGGCGACCGACGAGGCCCTGGGCGTGTCGTCGTCGCAAGGCGCCACGTCGCTCACCAGGGACGACCTCGAGGCGGCGTTCGCGTGGCTCGTCGATCCCTCGGACGGCGACGCCCCGCGGTACGCGGCGGCCGCGGCCGGGGAGCAGCTCGCCGAGCGCGCGCTTCGCGGTCTGTGGGTCGTGGCCCGCGGAGCGCGCCTGCGCATGGACGCCAGCGAGGAGGTCGAGACCCTGATGCCGCACGACCTGCTGAACGCGGCCCCCCTGATGCGCGCGTTTCGCGCGTGGCTCGGTGCCGCGGACGCGTGCGCCCCGCTGGAGGCGGCGAACCCTCTCGCGGCGGTGTGCCACCTGCGCAGGGTCAGGGCGGAGGAGGGCGCCTCGTGGCCGTCGCCGCTCGACGCGTGCCCGAGCCCGCGCGGGCGCGTGTACGCCTCTCCCTCGGCCGCCGCCTCGCTGCCCCTCCATGTGGACCTCGGTGCCCGCGGGGAGCTCGTTCCGTCGCCCGAGGGAGCCGAGCGCCCGTGGCCGCTGGCCGAGGCGCTCTCGCCGACGCGCGCGCAGGACGCGCTGGCCGAGGCGCGTCGGGCGGCCGCTGCGCTGTGTGTGGCGGCGCCGCTGGTGGACCCGGAGGCGCCGAGGTCGCGCTCGGGCATCGAGGCCGAGGTCGCGCTCGCGGCGGGGGCCGTGATCCTGGCGGAGCGCGACGGCCGCGTGGCGGTGGTCGACGACCGGGTGGTGCTGGTGCTCCCCGACGACCCGAGCGCCGAGGTGCAGGTGTGCGCGCTGCGGGCCGAGCGCGCGACGCTGGCCGACGGGGCGCGCGTGCTCGCTGGCGACGTCGTCGCGGAGGGCGACGGCGTGAAGGGCGGCGCGCTGGCCCTCGGGCGACACGTCCGCGTGGCCTTCTCGGCGGAGCTCGCGGAGGGAGAGGTCCGCGTCTCCGAGCGCTTGTCGCGCGAGGGGTGCTTCGCGTCCCGGTCCCGCCCGGCCTATGAGGTCGAGCTGCGCGACACGTCGCTTGGGCGAGAGGAGCTCACCGCGACGCCGCCCGGGGTGACGGGCCCCGAGGCGCGCCACCTCGACGCGTCGGGCGTGGCGCTGGCCGGCGCCGCGCTGCGATCGGGCGAGGTGCTGGTGGGGAGGCGGACGCCCTCGGCCGACGGCGGCTGGCGCGACGCCTCGCTGCGGGCGCGCGACGCCTCGGCGACGGTGCGCGGCGTGGCGTTCTTCGAGCGCCGGGGACACGAGCCGTCGCCTCGCTCGGAGTCGCTGCGCGAGGCCGAGCGGGCGCTGTGGGCGCGCGTCGAGGAGGTCGCCCGCACGGCGATGGCCCCGGAGGCGGCCGACGCGCTGGAGACCCTCGCAGAGCGTTGCCGAAGGCAGATCGAGCGGACGTACCGAGGCGACGACCTGCCGCCGGGGGTCGCCGCGGTGGTGCGGGTGACGCTGGATGTCGAGCGGGCGCTCAGGCTCGGCGACCGCCTCGCAGACCGCCACGGGCTCGTGGCCGAGGTGCGCGCGTTCACGCGCGACGACCAGATGCCGACGCTGCCTGACGGGACCACGGCCGACGTGCTGCTCTCGGCGCACGCCCTCCCCTCGGGCACGCGCGCGGAGGCAGCGGCGGGCGAGCTCTACCTCGTCCTGCTGCCCGCGGGCGCCTGAGCTCTCCGCGGGCGCCTACGCCGCCGCGCCCCGGCCGAGCCACCCCGCGAGGGCGCGCCCGTCGCCGGTCACGCGGACCACCGGGGCGTCCGCGGTCACGATGCCGGTCTCGGCTGCGAGCGCCGCGAGGAGCTCGGCCGCCCTGGCGAGCTGGAGGCCCGCGCCGCGGTCGACGCGCAGCGCCTCCGCCCGCTTGAGCTCCACGACGCAGACCGCCCGGCGCGCGGGGTCGGGCGACGACATGTCGACCGCCGCGAAGTCGCCGCAGCGGCGCTGCTGGTGCGTGCGGAAGACCCAGTAGCGCGGGTGCCGCGTCAGCACCTCGCGCGCGAACGCGAGCTCGTCGCACTTGAACCCGAACGCGTGCACGACGTCGCCGGGGTCGACCCGGCGCTCGCGGTGCAGCGCGAACGACAGCCGCTCGATCACGTCGCGGCGCGCGACCGCCCCTCGGGGCAGCCGGAGGAACCATGGAATCGTCCTGCTCATGAGGCGCTCGATCTCCGCGGGCGCCGATCGTTCGGCGCCGCCCTTCGTCGTTGGGGAGGGACGTGGGGGGAGTCAGCGGAGGACGAGCATGGCGGCGGCGCGGGTGATACGGCCAGGCGCGCCCGGGAGCAAGCGATGGCCCGCGTGTCGCGACCCATCGGCCGAGCGCGAGCAGCGCGGAGCAGGGTCTGCGGCCCAGGAGCCATCACATGCGCCATGGACACCTCAGCGCGGCTGGCCGTACGTTCGAGCCCGATGCGCCGAGCCGATGGCCTGATCCCCTGTGCCCTCAGCCTCGGGGCCCTTGGCGTGGCGGGGCCCGCATGCCGCAGCCCGGAGTGCCCGATCGTGAAGGCTTCCGGGCACGTCGTCGTCGAGTTCGAGGGGCGCGGCTCGGCGTCGGCCTTCGTCGCCGTCGGCGACTGCAGCGGCGACGGGCGCCCCGATGTCATCAACGGGACGCACCTCTTCGTCGCGCGGCCCGACGGGACCTTCGACGCGAGCGAGCTCGGGGCGACCATCCGCTCGAACGCGTCGGCTGCCACGCTCGTCGACCTCGACGCGGACGGCGTGGCCGACCTGGTCACCGCCGGCCCTGACGTCGCGTGGTTCCGGGGGCGCGGAGCGTGCGCGTTCGATGCGGGGATGCAGCTCGCCGCGCCGACCGGAGGAGAGCCCAGCCAGGTGCTCGCCACGGACATCGACCTCGACGGGCTCACCGACCTCGCGGTCTCGTACACCGGGCGCGCCGCGTCGCCGATCGTACTGCTCACCGCGCGCGGCGACGGCCGCTTCGTCGACCGCACGCCCGCCTTCACACGCCGCGCAGCGGGCGACCCCTACCTGGGATACGGGACCTTCTTCGACGACATCGACGGCGACGGCGCCCGCGACCTCTTCGTCATCGCAGACTTCGACCACGGCTGGCTGGGCTGGGGTCGGCGCTCCGACGAGCCCGCGTTCGACCAGGACGCGCGGCTGACCTCGGCCTTCGCCGACGCGCATCCGATGAGCCTCTGTCCGCTCGACTACGACCGCGACGGGCGCATGGACTACTTCCTCAGCGGCGTCACCGGAGCCAACCTGCTCCTGCGCGCCACCGGGCGTCGCGACCTCGCACCCGACGCCGACGCCGCTCCGATCGCGCCGCGCTCGACGGACTTCGCCTGGGGCTGCGCCGCGCTCGACGCCGACCTCGACGGCTGGACCGACCTGATGGTGCTCTCGCTGAACGGCCGCGACAGCGGGGCGGCGCCCGCGACGCTCTACCTCAACCAGCGCGGCGGCTCGTTCGGCTGCGCCTCCTCCGAGGTCTTCGCCGCGACGACGCAGGCGCAGCGCCTCGCGTGCGGTGACTTCGCGCTCGACGGGCGGCCGCACTGCCTGGCGAGCGACCGCGCGATGCGGGGGCTCGTGGTGCTGCGCGACGAGCTGACGCCGCGCGGGAATTGGGTGGGCCTGAGGCTCCGTGGAACCGTCTCGTCCGCGGAGGCCTCGGGCGCTCGCGTGAGCCTCGACGGCGAGTGGCCGCCGCTGGTGGTGGTCGCCGGGGGACAGTCGCCGGTCGGCGGCGAGCACGACCGCGGCGTGCTGCTCGCGGTCGGCTCGCGCGCCCGAGCGGACGTGACGATCGCGTGGCCGAGCGGGGTGCGGCAGACGCTCCGGGGGATCGAGGCCAACCGGTACACCGCCGTCGTGGAGCCTCGGGTGCTCTCGGTCTCCCCGCGGGTGGCTCCCGCGGATGGCGACTCCCTCGTGGAGGTCGTGGTGGACCTGGACGCCGTGGGCGCCCGCGGGGTGTCCATCGAGTGCCGCGGTGAGTGCGACTGGACGGGGCCCGCCGCGGCCGACGCCGCAGGCCGGATGCACCGCTGGCTGCGGGCGCCGACGAGCGCTGGAAGCGCGCGCGTCGAGGTGTCTCTCGACGGCGTTCCGCTCGCGGTGCGGCCGCGCGTGCGCTTCGGGTCGTAGCGCCGCCGGTCGACGCGCCCCGGCCGGGGCGTGCCGCATCTCGCGGACGACCTGGGCAGGGGAAACGCTGCGGGGGCCCTCCAGCAGCCCGATCGCCGTCAGCCCCGGCGCGGCTCCCGCGCAAGGTAGGCCCGCCGCCACGGGGCGCCCCCCGGCGGGTGCCACTCGAGCGTCACCCACGCCCCCGCGACCTCCAGGCGATCGGGCGCCCCGAGGGCCGCCGGGAGGAGCGCGAGGCGCCGCCCACCCGAGCACACCGCCGTCTCGCCCGACCCGAGCGGGAGCGCGAGCACGATGTCCCCGAGGGTCGCCCGCGCGGCGATCACGGGGCGCGTCGGGTGCAGCGACGACGGCGGTGCGAGGCCCGCGAGGAGGTCGCGCGACACCTCGGCGCGGGTCACCGGGTCGTGCGCCCAGAGGCGGGCGACGCCGGGCGCGCAGACCACCACCGCGAAGCCGCCGTCGTCCAGCGCATGGTCGCTCGCGGCGCTGCGCGGGCGATCGAGGAGCTCGGTGTCCGGCGGGCGCCAGGTGACCACCGACCCGTCGCGGTGCACCCGCCGTAGCGCCATGGGCATGGTGCGGTACGGAGGCGGGCCGGTCGCCACGCCCACCATGCCGGAGAGGGTGTCGGGGTCCCACCAGGTGGCGGACCAGGCCTCGAGCGGCGCCGCCCACCGGCGAACGGTCCCGAGCGGGTCTTCGGGGAGAAAGGTGACCGGGTGCGTCCACGTGGCCTCGTCGAGGTCGCCCGGCGACCAGGGGCGCGGCGAACGGTCGCTCACGTCGCAGAGGACCGCGAACTCCCGCGCGTCGGGCGAGGGCAGCCACCACGGCGTGAGCGCGACGCCCGCGTCGTGGCGGCGAGCCTCCGCAACGTCGACGGAGAGCAGGGCCGCGAGCGTGCGCCCGTCGACGAGCTCCGCGACGGCGCCGTGCGCCACGTGCGCCCGCCACGCGAGGGGCTCTGGCGTCGTGGGCACGAAGGCGTCTCCGCCGGGCGCGAGCACCAGCCCGCCGTCCCCCGTGAGGATCACCTGGCCGGCCGCGACCGCGGTGATCCAGCGCGCGCCCGGAACCGCGAGGGCCCGCTCGCACCCGCCATCGGGCAGCGCATGCACGCGCAGGACGCCGTCGTCGCCGAGGGCGCAGAGGGTGTCGGCGTCGAGGAGCTCGATCGAGCGCAGCCCCCCCGGCGCGGGCACGAAGGTCACCACGCGGGCCTCCGCGAGGTCGATCACCCAGGTGCCGAGAGGGCGGGCCTCCCCGCGGAAGGCGTCGCGCACCGCGATCGCGACGGTGCCTCCGTCCGGCGAGCGCACCGAGGCGTCGCTCGGCCGGTAGCCCGACACCACCACGAGCTCGCCGACGCGCTCGACCAGGGGCGACCCGCTCACCACCGCTCGCCGTGCCCCGCCATCGCGTAGACCTCGCCGTCCCACAGGAGGCTCTGCTCCTCGGCGCCCGCCGACATCCGAAGCCGCGAGATCGCAATCATGCCCCGATCGTATCGCGTCGCATTCGGTGCGCATGGCCGAGGCGGAGGGTCGCTTCGCGCAGGTGCTTCGAGCGGCCTGGATCAGGGCGTGGGTGCCTGGGTCCACCCGCAGCCGCGCGGGAAGGCCGTCGGCCCGGCGTCGGCGTACGCCTGCGCCCACGACCGGTAGAAGCTCTGGGTGCGCCGCACGAAGTCCGCGAGCTCGGGGTCGCGCGCCGCGGCGGCGGTCATCCACTCGGCGGTCGGCACGATGAGCCCGGTGGCGCTGCCCAGGCCGGGCACGCGCGTCGACAGGCGGTGCACCGAAGGGCCCTCCGCCCACGGGTCGGCCGGGTCTTCCGTCGGGCGCATCCCGGGCTGATCGGACCACGCCTCGATGAAGGTCATCTCGCCCTGGTCGTTGAAGGTGAACTCCTCGAAGATGGGGCACGGCCCGCGGGCGTACTGGAAGGAGATCCGGCACCGCGCGAAGGGCTGCACCGGGAAGGCGCGGCAGTCGCGGGTGGGCACCGTCGAGGGCTCGACGCTCAGCGCGAGGCGCGTGCCCGTGATCATCTGCATGCGCTCGTAGCCGGTGAGCAGGTACCAGGGCGGCCACTCCCAGCGCGCCACGCGCGCGGAGTAGCTGGGAACGATCGCCGGGTCGGCGCGCGTGTCGAGCGTGTCGAAGTACAGGTTGGCCTGCGCGACGTAGTACGCGGGCGTCTGCCGAGGGCGAAGCGCGGTGGAGAGGGCGGCCTCGGGCGACGGCGCCGGCGCCGGGTCGCCTCCGCACGCCCCCGTCACGGACGCGAGGGCGAGGCACCGGGCGATCGTCGTGGGCTTCGTCATGGAGGCCACGGTGGCCCCCGGAGGGCCCCGCGCGTCAAGCGACGACGACCTCGCGGCCGTACCGGGGTGCTCCTCAGTCCCCGTCGTCGACGCTGAGCGTCGAGGTAAGCAGCTCCACCGGCGGGGCCGAGCGCAGCGCCGAGTCCAGCGCGAAGACCAGCTCCCGCACGCCCTCCCCGGTCACCGCCGACACCCCGCGCAGCTCGATGCCCCGCTCGGCGAAGAGCGGCTTGTACAGCTCCCACGCGGCCCTCGCGTCGGGCAGGTCGATCTGGCTCACGGCCACGATCTGCGCTCGCCGGGCGATGGACTCGTCGAAGAGCCGCACCTCCTTCATCAGCGCGTCGTAGCGGGAGAGCAGGTCGATGTCCTCGTCCTGCACCGTCACCAGGTGCAGCAGCACCCGGGTGCGCTCGACGTGCTTGAGAAACCTCACGCCGAGCCCGGCCCCGCTCGCCGCGCCCGGGATGAGCCCCGGGATGTCCGCCATGAGGAAGCTCCGGTCGTCGTCGACCTTCACCACCCCGAGGTTGGGAACCAGCGTCGTGAAGGGGTAGTCGGCGATCTTCGGCTTCGCCCGCGACACCGCCGCGATGAAGGTGCTCTTGCCCGCGTTGGGGAACCCGAGGATGCCGACGTCCGCCAGCAGCTTCAGCTCGAAGCGCAGGTGCCTCCGCTCGCCCGGCTCTCCGGGCTGCGCCTTGCGGGGCGCCTGGTCCCACGGGGTGGCGAAGTTCATGTTGCCGAGGCCGCCGCGGCCGCCCTTGGCGACCACCACGGTCTGACCCTTGGTGTGCAGGTCGGCGAGCACCTCCTGGGTCTCCAGGTCGTAGACCACCGTGCCCACCGGAACCTTCAGGTGCAGGTCTTCGCCGCTCTTGCCGTTGCAGTCGGTGCGGCCCCCCTTCTCCCCGTGCTCCGCCTGCCAGCGCGGCTTGAACCTGAACTGCAACAGCGTCCCGACCTGCTCGTCGGCCGTGAGCACCACGCTCCCTCCTCGGGCGCCGTCGCCCCCGTTGGGACCGCCGAAGGGCACGTGCGCCTCCCTCCGAAACGACACCGCCCCAGGGCCGCCATCGCCCGCCGCCACGTCAATCTCCGCCTCGTCGATGAACTTCACTGCCGCGCTTCGCCTCTTTTCCGGGGCGCTCCCTTAGCATGTCCGCGCAGAACTTGGCCCGTCCCGTGCCTTTCAGCTAAGGCTCCAGGTCATTCCCCCGTGCAGACCCCCGACGAAGATCCACGCAGCGCGTTCGTCCGGCACCTGCCCCGGAAGATCGTCGAGATCAAGGCCACCCTGGGCGCCGTCCTCGCCGATCCACGCCAGCTCCGCATGCGCGACGAGCTCCGCCGCCGCGTCGAGGCCGTGCTCACCATCGCCCGCACGCACCACCTCCGCTCCCTCTGCGACGGCCTCCAGGCCACCTCCGACGCCCTCACCGAGTCCCGCGGCACCGCCCTCCTGGGCCGGCCCCAGCTCGACCGCCTCACCGCCCTCGTGGCCTCGCTCTCCGCCCGCGCCGAGCTCGACACCCGCGACCCCGGAGCCCCCGGCGTCCGCGCCATGGCCATCCCCTCCGGCACCCGCAGCGACCAGCCCGCCACCCGCACGCTCATCCCCGGCGCCGCCCTCGCCCCCGGGGCCCCCAGCCTCCACGACCTCGCCCGCGCCGTCACCGGCCGCACCACCGACTCCCTCGTCCCTGCGCGCTCGCCCACCACGCACGCCACGCAGGTGCTCTTCGTGGGCTCGTCCATCCGGGCGAGCGCCCTCCTCGACGCCCTCGGCCAGACCGCCGAGGTCGCCCTGGCGCAGACCGCCGACGAGGCCATCACCCGCGCCCGCGACGCCGCCCCGGACATCGTCGTCGCCGAGGACGACTCGCCCTACGACGGCGTCTCCCTCGCCGCCTCCGTCGCCGCCGACCCGCTGGTGCGCTTCATCCCCGTGGTGGTCATCGCCTGCGACGGAGAGCCCGCCGCCGTCGTGCGGGCGCGCTGCCCCGAGGCCTTCGACGTGCTGGAGTCCGACGCCAGCGCCGAGGTCCTGCGAGGGCGCATCCACCGGGCCCTCCACGGCTCCGCGTCGCTGCCCCCGGCCACCGCCCACGAGCTCGGCGAGCTCACCCTGGACGAGCTCATCCGCGCCCTTCAGGAGGAGCTTCGCCGCGGCCTCGGAGGCGCCGCCCTCCCCACCACCCGAGGCGCCCGCGTGGCGCTCGGCGCCGGCGACGAGGTGCTCGCCGCCACCTGGGAGGCCATCGCCCGCATCCGCTCGGTGGTCGAGCGCCGCTCCGGCGGAACCGTCCGCTTCGATCTCCCCATCACCCCGCGAGGCCTGCACGGCGCGGAGGTCTTCGCCCCGGGCGCCGTCGCCGAGAGCGCCTCCCCTGGAGAGCCCTCGGAAGACCCGCTGCCCGGCCGCCGCGCCCTGGTGGTCGACGACGACCCCTCGGTGGTCGCCGTGTTCGCCGACCTGCTGCGCGGCGCGGGGATGATCGTCAGCGCCCACACCGACGGCGAGCATGCCCTCGAGTCCGCCCGCATCGAGCGCCCCGACGTGGTGATCGCCGACATCCTGATGCCGGGCCTCGACGGCTTCGCGCTCTGCCGGGCGATCCGCCGCGACGTCGCGCTGCGGCACACGCCGGTGATCCTGCTGTCGTGGCGGGAAGACCTGCTGGTGCGGATGAGGGAGCTCGGCGCGCAGGCCTCGGGGTACCTCCGCAAGGAGGCCGAGGGGAGCGCCGTGCTCGCCCGGGTGCGCTCGACGCTGCGGGGCCGGGTGCGGACCCTCAAGCGCATCGGCGAGCTCGCCACCGGGGCGGAGGTGCGGGGCAGGCTGGAGCGCGTCGGCTCCGTGGCGCTGATCGAAGCGACGGCGAAGACCCTCGGAGACGCGACCATCTCCCTGGCCGACTCCGGGAGCGTGACCGAGCTCGAGCTCCGCCAGGGGGCCCTGCTCTCGGCGGTGCGCACGGCGCAGGACGGCTCGCTCGCGAGGGGCGAGGCGGCGCTGGCCCGGGCGCTGGGTCTCAACGCCGCCCGCTTCGTGGTGCGTCGCGCGTCGCACCCGGTGCGGGAGAACCTCACCGGCAGGCTGGCGGAGGTGCTGGACCGCAGCGCCCGCAGCGTGACGGCGCTGGAGGAGGCGGTCTCCGGCGCGTCGCTGCTGGAGGTGGTGCGGGTGGAGTTCGACGCCGAGTCGGCGCTGGAGTACGCGCGCTCGCTGCCGACGCCGCTGCGGGTGGCCGTCGAGCGGATGGTGCAGGGCGACGCGCCCCGCGACATGGTGCTCCGCGACGGCCTCGCCCCGCAGGATCTCGAGCCCCTGCTCATCGAGCTGTCCCGACGCGGAGCGATCCAGCGGGTGGTGGGGCGCAACCGCGAAGACCTCGCGGCCCCCCGACCGCTGAGGGCCCCGAAGGAGACCTCCGGCACCTGGGAGAACCTCGGCGTCGAGCCCGCTGCCCGCTCCGGGACCCACGAGCCGCTCACCAAGGCCACCCGCCCGATGTCCCGCCTCGCGACCGTCGACACGCTGGCCGACGCGGTGTGGCGCGAGCTTCGAGACTCGGTGGAGGAGCCCCCTCGCCCGGGGCGCCCGACCTCTCCTGGGGTCGCGGCCCCGGAGCCCTCTCCCCCCGACGCCGAGGTGCGCTGGGAGGTCGAGGCCCAGGAGCCCCGGGTCACCCGCTCGCTGGTCCCGATCGCCCCGCCGAGCGCTGAGCCCGAGGGCCCCGCGGAGCCCACGGCCCCTCCGCCCGAAGAGGTCCAGGAGCTTTCCTCCTCGGCGCTGATGGTGGTGCGCCCCAGCGAGGCCCCGGAGATTCTCCCGGCGGCCACGGGCGTGCACGCGCTCGAGACCCGCCGCCCGACGGGCGACGAGGAGGACTCCCTCGCGCCGTCCGCCCCTCGGGTGGAGACCCAGGCCGCCCCGGCCTTCGTGCCCTCCCCCCCCGCGGCGGTCGAGGAGTCCCCGGAAGCCCCGCTCCCCGCCCTCGAAGAGCGCACCTCCGACCCTGCCTTCGACCTGGTGGTCCATCGCTCGAGCCGCCCGGCCGGGGCCGCCTCGGAGGAGCCCGTCGAGGAGCCCACTGCGGTCGTCGAGAAGCCCGTCGAGGAGCACCCTGCGGTCGTCGAGAAGCCCGTCGAGGAGCACCCTGCGGTCGTCGAGAAGCCCGTCGAGGAGCCTTCGTCCCCGGAGGCCTCGGAGCCGGTCGCCGAGCCCGCAGCCCTGGAGCTGCCCGACCTCAAGACCTCCACGGGGCTCACCCCGAGCGGCCGCCCTGCCCCCGTCACCGTCGAGGACGCCCCGAAGCCCGCGGCCACCAGCACGACCTCTCAGTCCACGTCGACCACCCCGGAGGAGCCCTCCTGGACCCGACCGGTGGTGCTGATGGTCGGCGTCGCAGCGGCCCTCGCCCTCAGCTACCTGGCGGTGCACTGGTACCTCGCCTCGGACGCCCATGTCCCCCAGGGCAGCGCCCCGACCGGGGACGTGCGCGAGGCCCCTCGCGATCCCCACGCTCCGACCCCGGCTCCGTCCCTGGGCAACGCGCTCTCGGCGAACCTGGTCCCCTCCGACAACGATCCCATCCAGCCCCAGCTCGGCGTCCCCACGGGGCCCGCGCCCATGGTCACCGTCAACGGCCCCTACCGCGAGGCCTCGCGCTTCCTCGACGGGGGCGTACTCCCGCCCGGGCGGGGCCTGCTGGTGATCCCCAGGCCTCGCGCCGCCGGATCGCCCGTCGAGGTCTCCATCGCCACTCACCCCGTGGGGACGGCGCCGCTCCAGCGGGTGTTGCGCGAGGGCTTCTACCCGGTGCACCTTCGCTCGGGCGACACGGCCGGCACGTACTTCATCGTGGTCCGACGCGGCCTGGCCGCGGTGCTCTCAACGCCCTTCGACCGTTGACCCTTTCCCCCTCCTCGACCTCATCTCCACGAGATGCCGCCCACTGCGCGGTAGCGGACGGCCCCCGAGCGGGCCTGCAACCGCTGAAGTGGGAGCCTGGGGTTGATCGTCCCGCCTTCGCGGGACTCTCTGCAGGCGCATCGAGCGCTGGAGCGCTCGATGAAGAGGACGTAGGTGCTCGCGCGCAGCAGCAGGACAGGTCACTGAGAGTCCCGTGGAGTTCCATCGCGGCGGTCGATGACCTCCCGACGGTTGCGCCAGCAACCGGCGCTCCTTCAGCAAGCCCTGCGAAGGCAGGGCGCTCAGTCCCAGGCTCCCACTTCAGCGGTTGCAGGCCCGCTCGGGGGCCGTCCGCAACCGCGCAGTGGGCGGCGTCTCCGCGGCGAGGGACAACGTGCATCGGGCGGCGTCTCCGCGGCGAGGGACAACGTGCATCGGGCGGCGCCTCCGCGGCGAGGGACAACGTGCATCGGGCGGCGTCTCCGCGAAGATGAGAGCAACGATGCGCTCCTCGACCGCCTTCCTCCCGCTGCTCCTCGCGCTCGGCGCCTGCCGCCGTGACGCCCAGAGCCCTCCCCGCCCCGGGACCCGCGAGGGACGCCCCCCGGCCTCCGCAGCCGCCCCCGCCGGACCGATGGTGCTCGACCTGCTGGAGAGCTTCACCCGCGCCTCCATCGACACCGACGGCCCCGTCGTCGACCTCGGCGAGCCCCAGGCCGCGGCCTTCATCTACGGCGCCGCCCCGCTTCGCAACGAGACCCTCCAGGGAGACTCCTGGGCGGACATCAGCGCCCGCCTCTCGCTCCGGGTGCCCATCGACCAGGGCGGCGGCGGCGACGACGACCCGCTCGACCCGCCGGGCTTCATCCGCTTCCGGGTGCGCCGCGCCAACAGCCGCAGCGTCGCGGTCATCGTCGACGGGCTCCTGGTGCGCACCGCCGCGCTCCCTGCCAACAACGCCGCCGGGGTCGTGAGCGTCGCCATCCCCCGCGACCGCTTCACCCGCACGCCCACCGAGGTCGAGCTCCGCTTCTCGACCTCGCGGCTCAAGCCCGGCATGACCCCTCGCGCGTCCCTGGAGGTCGACTGGGTGCACCTCGCCCGCACCGACGCCTCGCCCACGGTCGTCGCTGGATTACTCAGCGATGTAAGCCTGGCGGGCCCTCCCCGGCGCGCGCTCACCTTCCACCCGCCGACGGCCCTCGGGCTCACCCGGGTGCTCCCTCCGGGCGCGACCTTCCGCCTGGCGCTCGGGGCCGAGTGCCCGCGGGGGTCGAGCCGCCCGCCGCCGCCGCTGATCGCCCGGGTGCGCGTCGAGCTCGACGGCGAGGCGCCCCTCGAGCGCCGCTTCGAGATCGCCCCCAACCGGGCCTGGACCGAAGGCTCCCTCGACCTCTCGCGCTTCGCCGGGCGGCCCGCGCGCATCACGGTGCAGGCGGTGGAGGGGGCGGAGGCCCGGCTGGCGGTGGCCTCTCCCCGGCTGGAGTTTCCCCGAACGGCCGCTCCCCGGGCCGCCGCCCCGACGCACGTGGTGATGGTGGTGGTGCGCGGGCTGCGCGCCGACCGGCTGTGGCCGCAGCTCTCGCCACGGCTCACCCACGGGGGCTTCGCGAGGCTCCTCCGCGAGGGATCGCACGCCGCGGTGACCTCCCCCGGTCCGCGCCCCTGGTCGGCGGTGATGAGCGCCACGTCGGGGCTGCCGGTGGACGTGCACCGGGTGTTCGAGCCCACCGACCTGCTCTCCGACGAGGCCCCGACGCTCACCTCCGAGCTGGCCGCCCGGGGCATCGCGGTGGCCTGCTTCAGCGAGGACCCGCTGTGGTTCGGCAGCGGCGCCGACCGCGGCTGCGCGACCCGCTGGAGCTGCGCCGACCACCCGGGCCCGTGCCGCGCGGACGTGTCGCTCTCGGCGGTGGCGGACGAGCTCACGCGCTCCCGCTCGACCCAGCGCTTCTCCCTGGTGGTGAGCCGCGGCGGGGCCTTCCCCCTCGACCCGTCGACCGAGCACATCGCCGCCATCGACCCCGCGCCCTACGAGGGCACCCTGACCCCCGCGCAGACCGTCGCCCTCGCCGAGCGCGGCCACCGCGGCGACGTGCGCCTCGACCCTCGCGACCAGGAGCGCCTCAACCTCCTCTACGACGCCTCGCTGCGCAGCGTGGACGAGGGCCTGGCGCAGCTCCTCGAGCGCATCGACGAGGCGCAACTGACCGACCGGGTGATGGTGGTGGTGGTGGGCGACCGGGGCGTTCCGCTGGGGGAGCAGCGCGCGGTGTGGGAGGGGCCGATGTCCCAGCGCGAGGTCAACACCACGGCCATGCTCTGGCGCGGCCCGGGCGTGCCCGCGGGGGCCCTGCTGGGCGAAGCCCTGGGCGTGGTCGACGGCGCGGCGACCGCCCTCGCGGCCTTCGACATCGAGACCCCCGCGGAGATGGAGGGCCGCTCGGTGCGCGACGTCGACTCGCTCTACCACCGCGCGCTCACCGTGGAGGGCGACGCCCGCGGCGGCCTCGGGCTACGCTTCGGCGCCCTGCTGGCGCTGCCCCGCCCGATGTCCCTGGGCGGCGGGCTGTCGCTCCGCAGCGTCGACGACCCCGACGGGGAGGACCTCGCCTCGTCCCGACCCATCGCCCGCGCGCTGGCCTGGCAGAGCCTCGCGCTCTCCTCCCCGGCCGCCGGGCGCCGGGTGTTTCGAGCGCCGACGCGGGTGATCGCGCCGTAGCTGTTCCCTTGCCTTCGGGGCCGATCGTGGGATCGTCTGCCGTCCTCCATGGCCCCCCCTCCCCCTGCTCCCTCGCTGATCGACCGCCTCCTCGCCGAGCGGGTGCTCTTCCCCCTGCTGGGCGTCGTGCTGCTGGGCTCGCTGCTGTTCATGGGCCTGCGCCCGAAGCGCTACGGCGCCGCCGGTGACTTCGAGCTGCCCGTGGTGAGCGCCGCGGGCGAGCTCTCCAGCGAGCGGGTGCACCTCGCCGCCATGCGCAGCGGCCCGGTGCTGCTCGACTTCTGGGCCACCTGGTGCGCGCCCTGCCGGGTCGAGCTGCCCATCCTCGCCTCGCTTCACCGCCGCTACGCCGCGCGCGGCCTCCAGGTGGTCGGGGTCAACGTCGACGAGGGCGGCCCCTCGCTGGTGCCGCAGTTTCGCCAGCGCTTCGGGCTCGATTACGTGATGGTGTATGACGTCCAGGGTGAGGCCTCGCGGGCCTTCAACGTCCAGGGCCTTCCGACGCTGGTGCTCATCGACAAGGGCGGCCAGGTGCGCCTGCGCCACGCGGGCACGGCCTCCGAGGAGGAGCTCGCCCGCGCCATCGAGTCGGTGCTGTAGCGCGGCAGCGGGGAAGGGGGCACGCTCCAGCCCCCCTCTCGCCCGATGATCGTGATGGACCAGCCCACCGACTGGGGCGGCGCCTTCAACCGACGCTGGGGTCCGTCGGCGCACCTCATCTCCGACCTCGTGGGCCCTGAAGGGTCGCGCGAGCTCGCGGACTTCGTCGAGGCGATGGGCGTCTCCTGGGCGCCCATCCAGCACCCCGGAACCTACCGCGAGCACCACGACCTCGCGGGCGAGTGGATCGACCGCGCCCGCGCGCTCGGCGCGGTCACCCTCGACCGCACGACCTTCGTGGGCATCCTCCGCCGCAAGCGCGAGGCGATGGACCCTTAGCGCCTGCGAAACACCAGCGAGTCGAGCGAGTAGCGCCCCGGCCCCGCGAGCATCAGCAGCGCCGCCGTCACCAGGTAGCCCAGCGCAGGCTCGAAGGAGCCTCCCCCGTGGGCCACGAAGGGGTCCCCCTTCGAGACGTGCTTGAACACCGCCACGGCCATGGTGCAGGCGATGCCGAGGGCCGCGAGCGGCGTGAGCAGCCCCACGATCAGCCCAAGGCCCCCGAAGAACTCCGACACCGCCGCCAGCGCCTGGAACACCCCCGGCGGCGCCCCCGGCGACCTGTCCATCCAGTGCATCGGGTTCTGGATCTTCCCCCACCCGTGGCTCATCAGCGCAGCCCCCGCGTAGAGCCGCAGCGCCAGCAGCCCCGCCGAGGCCCTCGCGCCCGCCACCTCGGGCCACACCGTCTTCTTCCAGTCGCTCATCGCGTCGGACATCTCCTCAAGCTCGCCCCACGATCACTCCGCCCAAAGGCTGGTCAGGTCGAGCGCCAGGGCATCGAAAGGCTCGGCCTGCACGGGCTCGGCGCCATCAAATGTCGCGACGAGCAGCCAGCCGCCCGGAGCGTGACGGAAGACCTCCAGCGTGTGGGCGATGGGGTCGATGAGCCACGCGTGCCCGACGCCCTCGCGATGGTAGATCGGCAGCTTGCGATGACGGTCGGTGCGCGTCGTCGACGGCGACAGCACCTCGCAGACCCAGTCAGGAGCAAGCGAGGGGTCCTCCGCGTCGCCGAAGAACCCAGGCGGGCAACGCTCTCGGCGCCACCCCGCCAGGTCGGGGATCAGGACGTCGGGCCTCGGGCCGAGCTCGAGTTCGGGCTCGTCGAGGATGATCCAGCCGCCGGGGTCGCCCTCGCGTGGATCGTCGAACCCGGCGAGTCGGGCGCCGAGCCTCGACGAGGTGCGGGCGTGGCGGCGGCGCGGACGGGGCAACAGCGAGAGCTCGCCCGCGATGATCTCGGCCACGACGTTCTCGGGCGCGTTGCGATAGCCCTCGACGACCGCTGGGTCGAGGTTGGGATAGCGAGGGTCGAGGGAGCGGACCGCGTCGCCGGACATCGGGCGACGATATCACCGCGCCTTCGCGCTCGCGCGCTTCGCCTTCGCCCTGGGCTTCTCCTGCGCCGCCGGCTCCACCTTCGCCTTCGGCTCCACCTTCGCCTCGGGCTCCGCGTCGTGCGCCGCCCACCACGCCGAGATGGTCGGCCAGAGCGTCGCCAGCGCCTTGCGGGAGATCACCGCCCCGACGTGCCCTCCCGGCAGGTGCACCCGCTGCTTGTCCGTCGAGCCGATGCGCTCGATGAGCGGCGCGGCGCTCTCCTCGGGGACGATGTTGTCGTGCGCGAAGGTCACCGCCAGCGTCGGGCAGGTGATGTTGCGCAGCAGCACGGGGCGCCCGGAGAGCGTGAAGCTCTCCTTCATCAGCCCGTCGGCCCGGTAGAGCCCCTCGATGTACCGGCGGTACGCCTCGCCAGGGAAGCTCACGTTGTCGTTGCCCCAGGTCTCCAGCGCGAAGAACCCGTCCAGGAACTCGTCGTCCCACGCCCGGTCGATCACGTGCGCCGCCTTGGAGAGCGGCAGCGTCGGCCGAAGCATCTGGAAGGCCCCCTGCATCAGCTGCCAGGGGACGTTTCCCGTGGCGTCGATCATCGCCCCCAGGTCGAAGGTCGACGAGCGCGTCCAGAGCGAGAGCAGGCCCTCGTCGTGGAAGGACACCGGCGCCGCCAGCACCGTGAGCGACGCGATGCGCTCGGGCCTCACCGCGGCGTGCACCACCGCCAGCGTCCCCCCGAGGCAGTACCCCAGCACGTGGGTCTTGCCCCGGCCCCCATGTTGCGCCGCAACACGGATGGCCCTCCCCAGGTAGCCGTCGGTGATCGCGTCGAAGCTGAGGTGCCGGTCCTCGGGGCCGGGCGTGCCCCAGTCGACGATGAACACCTCGTGGCCTCGCGCCACCAGCGCCTCGGCGATGCTCCTGCCCGGCTGCAGGTCGAGCACGTAGTGCCGGTTGATCAGCGAAGGGACCAGCAGCACCGGCGTCTCGAAGGCCACCCCCTCGGGCCTCGGGCGGTAGCGCAGCAGCGACCACTTGTTCTCGCGGTGCACCACGTCCGCCGGCGTCGCGCCCACCACCGGCTTCGGGCGCTTCACCATCCCCAGCAGGTTGCGCCAGCGCCGCTCGCCCTTCGCCTCGTCGATCATCCCCTCGCCTCGTCGTAGAGCGCCTCGAAGGCGCCGCGGAAGGCCTCGTAGACCTTCTTGCGCCGCACCTTCAGCGATGGGGTGAGCCAGCCCGCGTCCACCGTCAGCGCGGGCTCCATCACCGCCCAGCGCTTGATGGTCTCGTAGCTCGCGAGCTGCGCGTTCACCGCGTCCACCCGCTGCTGCACCCGGGCCCTCACGTCTTCGCCGCGCTCCGCCGCCGCCGCGGCCTGCGCCGGGTCGAGCCACACCCCCGCCACCAGGTACTTCTTGCCGTCGCCGTAGACCACCACGTGCGCGATCAGCGGGTCGCCCGCGAAGCGCAGCTCGATGTTCGCCGGCGGAACGTTCTTCCCCGCCGAGGTCACCAGGATGTCCTTCTTGCGGTCGACGATCTGGAGGAACCCGTCCTCGGTGAACCTCCCCACGTCGCCGGTCTTGAACCACCCCTCCTCGTCGAAGGCCTCGCGCGTCGCGGCCTCGTCCTTGTGGTAGCCCCGAAACACGCTCTCGCCCTTCGCCAATATCTCCCCGTCGTCGGCGAGCCGCAGCGTGACGCTCGGCAGCACCTTGCCCACGGAGTCGAAGCGAAACGCGTCCGAGCGGTTGAGCGTGAGCGTGGGCGAGCACTCGGTGAGCCCGTAGCCCTCGATGATCAGCAGCCCGCAGGAGTGGAGCAGCTCCTTCACCTCCAGCTTGAGCCCCGCGCCGCCCGAGAGGCAGAAGAGCAGCCGCCCCCCGGTGACGTCCGCGAGGCGCTTCTGCTGCAGCGCAACATCCCTCTCGCTGGCCACCGCCTGGGCGATCTTCTCCCAGTACGCCGGGACGCTCATGAACACGCTCGGGCGGATCTCCGGCAGCCGCGAGAGCACCGAGGCCGGGTCGACCAGGTAGGTGGTGAAGCCGAGGGTGTTGCCGAGGCACAGCTCGCCGAAGCCGAAGATGTGGCTCATGGGCAGCCAGAGCGCGTCGACCGCGCCCTCGTCGATGAGCCCGCCGTTGAGCTGCAGCCAGTCGCGGCCGTTGACCCCGACGTTGCGGTGCGACAGCGGAACGCCCTTGGGGTTGCCCGTGGTCCCGGAGGTGTAGAGCATCACCGAGGGGGCATCGAGCTCGATGGCGTCGAGCATCGCGTCGAAGCGCAGCGGATGGCTCTTGTGCACCGCAGCACCGGCCTCCCGCGCCGCCGCCCAGGGCACCAGCTTCGCCGCCACCTCCTCGTCCGACGGCGCCGCCGCGCCCTTCGCCCTCGCCGAGGCCAGCACCCTCGAGGCGTCGAGGGCCTCGTCGAGCAGCACCACGCGCTCGACCTTGGGGAGCTGCGACCACACCTCGAAGAGCCGCCCGAGCAGCGCCGGGGTGTCGACGAAGATCACCCTGGCGTCGGAGTGCTCGATCACATAGGCCGCCTGCGACGCCGTGCTCGCCCCGTAGAGCGGCACCATCACCGCCCCGGCCGACTGGATCGCCAGCGCCGCCGCGCCCCACTCCACCCGGTTGGGCGCGAAGACCACCGCGCGGTCGCCCGGCGCCACCCCCACGGACTGTAGCCACAGCGCGAGGTCGCGGATCATCCCCGCGAAGCCGCCCCAGGTGACGCAGCGCCAGTCGCCGTCAACCGTGGGGATCATGAAGCGCGCTCTCGCCCGGTGCGTGGCGAGCCGGTCGAACACCGCCCGCGGCGCGGGCTTCAACTCGAGGTACGGGGTGATGTCCATCGGGCGATGCTCCCTCGGCCTCAGGCCTTCGTCGACGCCTGCTGCTTCTGCTGCGCGCGAATCTCCGCCAGCGTCTCTTCGAGGTCGATGAGCCGGCTCTGCATCTGGTTGAGCGCGTGCAGCGCCCGCTCCTGGTCACGCCGCGTGGGCAGGCCCACCGCCGACCACCACGCGTCCATCGCCCCGTCGACCGCCGTCTTCGAGCGCATCGCCGCGGTCAGCAGCGCGCCGCCCGGACCCAGCACCAGCGGAGAGCGCATCCACGCCTCCAGGTACTTCGCGGTGGCGTTCTCCCAGACGTCGAAGCCCTTCTTCCAGCTGTCCCAACCGATCATCGTGGTCCTCCGGGTGTGCGCGCCGCAGCAGCGCCTGTCGCACCGCAGCAATCGCCGCCGTCCGCCGGGGGGTCGCTCGGGCGTCCTCGGGATGCTTAGGCCACCGCTTCGAGGGCTGTCAAGACGCCCGATGTTGCACTGCACAAAGCCTCCCCCTCCCCGGCGTCGGGCGCATCGGGTATCGTTCCCCCGGCGCACATCACCGATGAGGAGCTCGAAGCCCTTGAAGCCCACCATGACCAGGCGCCCCGCCCCCCCGAGGATCATCAAGAAGTACAGCAACCGCCGCCTGTACGACACGACCCTCAGCAGCTACGTCACCCTCGAGGAGCTCGCCGCGTCCATCCGCGCCGGCCACGACGCCCGCATCATCGACGCCCAGACCGGCGAGGACCTCACCCAGGCCACGCTCACCCAGATGATCCTGGAGGGCCGCGGCGCCGCGCAGTTTCTCTCGGTGCCGATCCTCACCCAGCTCCTTCGGATGAGCGACGACTCGCTCGCGGAGTTCTTCGGCCGCTACGTCAGCATGGCCCTGGATTTCTACCAGCAGACCCGCACCGGCATGCAGTCCTTCGGGCCCTTCGCCCCCTTCGCGATGCCCTACGCCGCCACCAGCGCCTTCGCCCGCCTCGTGGGCAGCGCCCTGCCCTTCGGTGCTGCACCGCAACACGACGCCCCCCCGCCGGTGCCCTACGCCTCCGTCGCCCCCGCCCCCCCGGAGCCCGAGACCCCCGAGGCCCCCGAGGCCCCCGCCCCCACCGCCGACTCCATCGCCCTCGACGAGCTGCGCCGCCAGCTCGACGCCCTGGAGAAGACCGTGCGCGCCGCCCAGCACGAGGCCAGCGCCCCGAAGAAGAAGCCTGGCCCCGCCGCCCCGAAGAAGAAGCCCGCCGCCGCCCCGAAGAAGAAGCCCGCCCGCACCCGCTGACCCCGTCCGCCATTGTGCACTGCACAACGACCCGTTGACAGCACCGCCACGCGGGCCTATCCGTTGGCGCATCGACGCCGTTGCGCGCTGCAATATCGCCAGCGCCCCGACGCGTCTCCCGAGGTTCACCCCCATGAGCGACTCGACGCAGCCCACCCCCAGCAGCAGCAACCCCTTCGCGGCCCTCCTGGGCGGGCCTAACCCCTTCTTCGCCGCCTTCGGGGGCGACCTCTGGCGCAAGGGCGTCACCGACCACATGGCCCGCGTGCAGGCGGTCACCGACGAGGTCGCCCGCGTCGAGGCGCAGGGCATGAGCCACGCGCGCACCATGATCGACGAGAGCGCCAAACTCGCCCAGGAGAGCATGAACTACGCGGCGCAGCTCTCCGCCGAGTGGCGCAAGGTGATGTTCGAGGCGGCCCGCAAGAGCCTCGACCTCGTCCACCCCGGCTCCCGCTGAGCGGAGACGCCCCCGTGAGCGCCCTCCTCGACCTGCCCGGCGCCCTGGCCCGCATCGCCCTCGACGCCGCCACGCAGACGGCCCTGGGGGGCGATCCCTCGCCGCCCACTCCCCTCGCGACCACTCCCCGCGACACGGTCTTCGAGGACTGCTCCGCGCGGGTCTACCGCTTCCGCCCGGCGGAGGGCGCCCCGGCCGCTCCCCGGCGCCCGGTGCTGCTCGTCCCCTCGATGATCAACCGGTGGTTCGTGCTCGACCTGCGCCCCGGGTCGAGCCTCGCCGAGGCCCTGGTGGCCTCCGGCCTCGACGTCTACCTCCTCGACTGGGGCACGCCCCGCGACGAAGACCGCTTCCTCTCCTGGCCCGAGGTGCTCGACCGCCTCGGCCGCGCGGTGCGTTTTGTGCGGCGCAGCACCGGCGCCGACGGGGTAGGCATCCTGGGCTACTGCATGGGCGCCACGCTCTCGAGCATCTACGCCGCGCTGCACCCCGAGCAGGTCGCCGCGCTGGTCAACCTCGCGGGCCCCATCGACTTCTCCCACGCCGGAATGCTCGGCCACATGGTCGACCCGCGGTGGTTCGACGTCGAGGCCATCACCGACGCGGGCAACCTGCCCGCCGCGCAGATGCAGTCGGGCTTCTCGGCGATGCGCCCGACGCTGCAGCTCGCCAAGCTGGTGGGCCAGTACGACCGGCTGCACGTCCCCGGGGCGCGGCAGGCCCTCGACGCCATCGAGCGCTGGGGCAACGACAACATCCCCTTCCCCGCGGCGGCGTACCGCACGTACATCACCGAGCTCTACCAGCAGAACCTCCTGGCCCGCGGAGAGCACCGGGTGCGAGGCCGGGTCGCGCGACTCTCGGACATCACCTGCCCGGTGATGGCCATCACCGCCGAGCGCGACACCATCTGCCCCCCGGCCGCCGCCCTCGCGCTGCTCTCGCTCAGCGGCAGCAGCGACACCCGGGCGCTGTCGGTCCCCGGCGGCCACGTGGGCGCCGTGGTGGGCAGCCGCGCCTCGAAGGAGCTGTACCCTGCGGTAGCGCAGTGGCTGAGAGAGCGCCTCGACGCCCCACTGCCCAAGACCGCCGCGACGGAGTAGTGAAGAGCCCGATGCGCTCCAACGCCCGCCTCCCCGCCGCCGCGCTGGCCGCCCTCTGCCTCGCCGGGTGCGCCACCGGCGACGTGGAGTCCCGCACCCCCGCGGCCGACTCCGGCGCCCGCGATGTTGCAGCGCAGCGAGACGTCCCCCCGGCGACCGACGACACCCCGGTCGCGACCGACGACGCCGGGGCGCTCCCCCCGGAGGACGTCGCTCCTCCGGCCGACGCGGGCCCCCGCTGCGCCGCCGACCGCGACGGCACCATCACCCGCGCGGAGGTGAACTTCCTCGTCGGCGCCTCGGTGCTCTACGCCGTCAACGAGGAGGGCGCCACGGTCTCTCCCATCGACACCGCCGGCACCATGGTGGAGGGCGTCCGCCGCTGGGACTACAGCGCCGCGCGCAGCGAAGACCGCCGGGTGCTCGACGAGGTGATGCGCCCGCAGGGCCGCTGGTGGAGCGCCCGCTACCCCGACGCCACCTACGCCGCGATGCTCGACCGCACCAACAACATCCTCGGCGTCTACCGCGCCAGCGCCACGGCCCTGGAGCTTCTGGGCACCGTCTCCGTCGTGGAGAACCGCACCAACCTGGCGATGAATCCCCCGGTGGTGGTGCTGCGCTTCCCGCTGCGCGTGGGCGACACCTGGAGCCAGTCGGTGACCGCCACCGGGCTCTACAACCTCACGCCCCTCACCAACGTCACCGCGTACACCACCCGCGTCGACGCCGCCGGGGAGGTGTGGACCCCCGCGGGCCGCTTCCCCGCGCTTCGGGTGCGCACCGACCTCGACCAGACCATCCCCCTCACCATCATCCGACGCACCCGCCGGACGTACACCTTCCTCAGCGAGTGCTGGGGCGTCGTGGCCCGCATCGCCAGCGTCGACAACGAGTCCGCCGAGGCCTTCACCCGCGCCTCCGAGTACCGCCGGCTGAGCCTGTGAGAGCGCTCCTCTGTTGCATCGCAGCATGCCTGCTCCCGGCGTGCGCCTCCTTCCAGCAGCCCGGCGAGGCCCTCGGGGCGCGCCTCGGGCCCGACTCCCGCTACGTCCACACCCGCTCGGGCAGGGCCATCTACACCGAGGTCCGGGGCCCCGCGGAGGGGACCGCCACCCCGGTGCTGCTGGTGCACGGCTTCGCCTCCAACCACGACGTGTGGCGCCCGCTCGAGCCCGCGCTGAGAGAGCGCCGGCGCACCATCAACGTCGACCTGCCGGGCTTCGGCTGGTCGTCCCGCACCGACGGGGACTACTCCCCCGCCGCCCTCGCCTCGGACCTCGTCGATGTCCTCGACGCCGTCGGCACCACCGGTCCGGTCGACGTGGTGGCCCACTCCTGGGGCAGCTCGGTCAGCCTCGCGCTCGCCCTCGACCACCCCGACCGGGTGCGCCGCGTCGTCCTCGTCGGCGCCTGGATCTACGACGAGCAGATCCCCCCCTTCTTCCGCTGGGCGCGCCTCCCTGGCGTGGGCGAGATGCTCTTCTCGGGCTTCTATCACGAGCGCCCGGACGAGCGTTTCCCCCTGGCCTTCGAAGACCCTTCGGTGGTCTCCCAGGAGCTGGTCGACGCCATCGAGCGCTCCTTCGACCGCCCGGGCACCTCCCGCGCCGCCCTCGCCGCCGCCCGGGGCCAGTGCTTCCTCCAGCTCCAGACCCGCTACCGCACGGTCACCCAGCCCTTCCTCCTGCTCTGGGGCGCCGAGGACCACGTCGCCCTCCTCCGCCACGGCCAGCGCCTCGCCAGGGAGATCCCCGACGCCCGGCTCACGGTCGTCCCCGCGGTGGGCCACTTCCCCATGATCGAGGCCGCGGGCGTCACCCGTCGCGAGGTGCTCTCCTTCCTCGACGGGAGCCCGCGGTGAGCCCCGTGTTGCGCCGCACCATCGCCCCGCTGCTCGCCTGCTGCGCCGCGACATGGCTCGCTTCCTCCACGGCGATGGCCCAGCCCCGCCCTGTGGGAGACGAGCGCCGCGCGCCCGACCGCGAGCCCTACCGCGACGCGCCGGGGGTGACGCCCATCGGCGACCCGGTGAGGGCGACCGCCGACACGCCCGACCAGCGGGTGCGGCTCTCGGGCTTCCTCCGGACCCGCGGCGACCTCGGCCACAACTGGGACCTCGGCCGCGGCCCCACCCCCTCGCTGCCGTCGATCTGGCCGACGCCCTACGTCGACGACGGCGCCTCGCACACCCAGACCAGCGCCGACATGCGCCTCCGGGTGGACGCCGCCATCGAGGTCGGCTGGGGCGTGTCCATCCGGGCGAGGGCCCACGTGCTCGACAACCTGCGCCTGGGGTCGCTCCCCACCGGCGACCTCGGCGGCGGCAGCGTGACCCAGCGCGGCCCCGACCAGCCCATCGACGTGCGCCAGGTCTACGGCCAGGCGCTGCTGCCCTTCGGGGTGCTCACCGTCGGGCGCATGGGCGCCCTGGTCGACTGGGGAACGGGCTTCTTCCTCAACGCGGGCAACGGCCTCGACGACGACTTCGGCGACGTGGGCGACCGCATCGCCCTCACCACCCCCCTGGCGGGCCTGCTCTGGACGGCCCTCTACGAGATCAGCGCCACGGGTCCGGCGAGCGACGCGGTGCGCCCGGAGATCCGCCCCGCCTTCGACCTCGACCCCCGCGACGACGTGCGCACCGTGGCCTTCTCCGTCGCCCGCTACAACTCCGCCGCGACGCGCAACCGCCTGCTCCGCGCGGGCCGCAACGCCGTGGAGCTCGGCCTCGTGGGCAGCTACCGCTGGCAGTCCTACGACGTGAGCGCGGGGGACGTCCCCTCGGCGCGCACGGCGCTGGTGCGCGACCTCACGGCCTTCGTGGGCGACGCCTGGGTGCGCGCCGACCTCGGGCGCTTCACCTTCGAGGGCGAGTTCGCCTTCGTGGGCTTCCGCATCGCCAACGCCTCGCTCGACCCGGCGGCGATGCTCAACCTCGCGGTCACCGGCCGGCAGTACGGCGGCGTGCTGCGCGCCGACTACCGCGGGGGAGAGCGCTTCGTGGCCAGGGTGGAGTTCGGCTTCGCCTCGGGCGACGACCGCCCCGGCTTCGGGGCGCGCACCGCGGCGCAGAGCGGGCGGGCGGGCGACCTCGACGGGCTGCAGTTCGACCTCACCCGCACCCCGCGCGACGTCAACATCCAGAACTTCCGCTTCCACCCCAACTACCGCGTCGACCTGATCATGTGGCGTCGGCTCATCGGCACCGTCACCGACGCGTGGTACGTGCGACCGATGGTGCGATACCGCATCGGTCCGATGCTCACCGCCGAGCTCGCGGTGATCGGGAGCGCGGCGATGGAGCCCAACAGCACCCCATCGGGCAAGGCCCCGCTCGGCGTCGAGACCGACGTCGGGCTGATCTACGAACAGGAGCACGGCTTCGTGATGCGCCTCGACTACGGCCTCCTGCTCCCGCTCTCGGGCTTCGACAACGCCCCGCGACGGCTGAGCGCCTCGCCCGCCCACGCCCTCCACGCGGTGATGGCATGGCGCTTCTGAGCCCGCGCATCGGCCTCGCGCTCTCGCTCTGCCTCGCGGCCTGCGCCGCGGGACCGGAGATGCAGGGCAACCCCTCGGCGGACGGCGGCGGCTTCGTGCCCCTCCCCGACGCCGGTCCGGGGGTGACCTGCCGGGGCAATCGCGACGGCACCATCGCCCGCGGCGAGGTGGTCTTCGCCCCGGGGGTGGAGGTGCGCTACCGCATCAACCCCCCGAGCACCCTCGCCAATGTCAACGCCCGCGGGGTCGTCCAACCCGACGGGACGCGCCTCTGGGACTTCACCGACCGCACCGGCGACGCGGTCACGCTCTCGCTCTCCACCAGCGCGGGCCAGTGGTGGCTGCCGCGCTTCCCGACGGCGCAGTACGCGTCGCGCATCGACCCTCGCAGCCCCAACCTCGGCGTGTACCGGGCCGGCGACGTGAGCGTCGAGCTGCTGGGCCTGGTCGCCCCCTCCGAGGCGACGATGACGGTGGTCCCCTACGAGCCGGGCGTGGCGGTGCTGCGCTTCCCGCTGGCGATGGGCGCGACCTGGACCGCCGAGTCCACCACCCGCGACGCCATGGTCGAGGGGACGCCCGTCGCGTCGATGGACCGCTACGTCTTCACCGTCGACGCGCGAGGCACCGTGCGCCTCCCGGAGCTCACCTTCACCGACGCGCTCCGGGTGCGCGTCGAGCTCACGCAGCGCTTCCCCGCAGGCCCTGGCGTGCGGAAGATCCAGTACCTCTGGCTGGTCGAGTGCTACGGCGAGGTCGCCCGCATGACCTCGCAGGACGGCGAGCTCGACCCCGACTTCACCTCGGCCGTGGAGTTCCGTCGGCTGGGGCTCTGACCGCCGCAGGTCAGCGTAGGCATTTCAACCGCAGTGCGTTGCGCCCATCGAGCGATCTACACTCGCGCCATGCGAAGCCTCCGCTGGTTGGCTCCCGGTGCGCTGCTCTCCCTGGTGGCGTGCGGCTCGGTCGATCGCAACGCCCTCGAAGGTCCGCTCCCGCTGGACGCTGGCGGCGCGCTCGCCCCCGACGTGGGCGCGGCGCCTGCCGTCGACTCCGGCCCCCCTTCGGGCAATACCGACCTGGGTAATCCCATGGAGCCCGTGGACGCGGGCGCTCCGGTGACACCTCCGCCTCCGGTCGACGCGGGCTCTCCTCCTCCGCCTCCGGTCGACGCAGGCTCTCCTCCGCCGCCTCCGGTCGACGCGGGCTCTCCTCCGCCGCCGCCTCCGGTCGACGCGGGCTCTCCGCCGCCGCCTCCGGTCGACGCGGGCTCTCCGCCGCCGCCTCCGGTCGACGCGGGCTCTCCGAGCTGTCGCGCGTGCACGGCCTTCGCGCCGGTGACCTTCTGCCCCGGAACGGGCGCGGGCGCGTGCCTCTCCTACGCGGGCTGCTCCGCCGACGGCTGCGGGGTCTGCGCGGCGGCCGTCGCGGGCGGCGACAACTGCTCCAACCCGATCGTCATCAGCACCTCCGGGCAGCGGCGCACGGTGGTCAGCACCTGCGGCGCTCGCAACGACGTCACCACGGGCTGCAACGGCCGCGGCGGCCCGGACATCGTCATCGGGCTGCGCGTGGCCCGGCGAGGGCGCGTGGTGACGCGCATGACGGTCCCGTCGGGGGTGTCGGTGAACTACGGCTACGACTTCCCGGCGCGCTCGTGTCGCGACGAGTCGCTGCTCCGCCCTTGCAGCGACAACAGCAACTCGACCACCCAGGGCTTCGACCTCACCCTCGACGCCGGCACCTACTACCTCTACGTGGCGACCACGGTGGCCTCGACGATCGTCGTCGAGACCATCCTTCCCTGAGAGCCCTCAGCTCTGGCGCGAGCGGCGGCCGCCGAGGCCCATGGCGCAGAGGCCGAAGGCGATCAGCCCGAGGCCCAGCTCGCTGCGGGAGGCCACGCCGGGGTAGGCGCAGAGGCAGCCGTGCGGCTGCACCCGGCGGGCGCGGTGGAGCGGTAGCTGGGCGCGGCGCAGCTCGGGGTCGAGCCCGCTCGGCGGCACCGGGACCGTCGTGGCGCGGGCCTGGGCGTCTGCCGGAGCGGGGGCGGGCGGAGGCGGGAGCTGGTCTCGGTGGCGACGGCTGCGGCGGCTCGACCCGTCGCGGTGGTGACGGCTCGACGCATGGCGCCTCGAGGGCACCGGGGCGAGGGCCTCGCTCTCCTCGGTCACCGACGGCGCCGCCGCCGCGAGCGAGGGATCGACCGGGGACCCCTCGGCGGCCACGCGGGCGCGGGCCCTCGGGTGGCGGATGGTGAAGCGGTCGAGGACGGTGCCGTCGGGGCGCACGGCGGTGAAGTCGAGCTTGTCGCCCTCGGCGTCGACGCGCACGTAGTGGTGCTGCGCCGCGAAGACCCGGGTGTAGTTGTGCTCGGTGCGGCGGCTGTAGAGCGGAGCGCCCGAGCCGCCGGTGACCATGTAGCGAAGGCCCCGCTCCTCGCCGCGCTCGTAGACGTGGTCGTGCCCGGCCACCACCAGGTCGACGCCGTAGCGGCGGAACATCTCCGGCAGCCCCGCGGCGCGCAGCGAGCGGTTCTCCCCGTGCGGACCCGACGAGTGCATGCCCCAGTGCGTGACCACCAGGAGGAAGTCGTCGGGGCCGTCGCGGCGGGCCTGCGAGAGGTGCTGCTCCAGCCACGCCCGCTGCGGCGCCCGCGACCAGTCGTCGTAGGCGTTGGCGAGGATCATCCGCACGTTGCCGTAGCGCACGACGTAGTCGAGCTCCGGGCGCGGCGCGTCGGGGGGCGGGCAGTTCACGTAGCGGCGGAAGTTCTCGATGCCGATGCGGGAGGAATTGCGCAGCTCGTGGTTGCCCACCACCGGGATGAATACCGTGTCACGTAAGAGATCGCGCTCGATGGAGAAGAAGTCGTCCCACTGGCGGTCGGAGCGGCCGTCGGCGAGCAGGTCGCCGGTGTGCACGACGAAGTCCGGCCCCTCGCGGCGCATCGCGGCCACGATGGAGGCGTGCGACCGCGCGTTGCTGCGCGTGTCTCCGTAGAGCAGGAAGCGAAACGGCTCCGCGCGCTGCGGCGCCGTGCTGAACACCCCTTCGGTGGCGCCGATGCCCGGGCCGCTCACCTCGTACTGGTAGCGCACGCCCGCCGCGAGCCCCTCGACGAGCACCTCGTGGAGGTTGACCATCGCCGTGTCGCGCACCTCGATGGGCGCTCCGACCGCGACGCCCTCGGAGGCCACCCGCCAGGCGCGCACGGTCACCGGCCCCGGCGCGGCGCGCTCGAGCATCACCGTGATGGCCCCCGGCCTTGGAGCCATGAGGTACGGGCCCTTGCGCAGGCCGGTCTGCGCGTGCGCCGAAGAGGACAGCAGCGATGCCGTCAAGGCGCAGGCAAGAGCTCCGGCACGAACGCAGGGGGCAACCACCCACAGAGGCTAACCCCGGCAGCGGTCTCCTCTAAAATTCTTGCGAGTTATTTGGCAGGAAGCGTGGACCCTGTCGGCACCCGGGCTCACACCGACGCCCAGATCGTCGCCAGGGACTTGTGTTTTCAGCGGATGTCGAAGTGGCACTCGTAGGCGCCGCCCGCCCTGAACGCGCCCGAGAGGATCGTGTAGCGCCCGCTCGCGGGGCAGGTGAAGGTGACGTTGGAGCAGAGGTGCGTGTCGGGGCCGCCGTCGCCGCCGGGGCACGAGTCGTCGTTGGCGGCGAGCTGCGCGTCGCGCATGCACGGGCGGTCTCCCGGGCAGATGCGGAGCATCGGGTCGCCGGCGCAGACGCCGATGGCGGGGGAGCAGCCGGCGTTGCAGCCGACCTGCACCCGCGCGCCGGGGGTGCAGGTGCGCGGCGTTCCCTCGGTGGTCCACCCGCAGTCGCGGTCGAGGCCCTCGTCGGCGCCGCCGCAGGCGAGCGTCGGGTCGTTGAGCAGGCCGCCGTCTGGCCCCAGCGGCCGCGGCGGGATCACCACCGTCATGAACACCTCGTTGTCGTCGTAGCGGCTCTCGGCGACGACGCGCTCGGCGTTGACCTGCGCGCGCAGCCGGTAGGTTCCGGGCGCGACGTCGGTGATGTCGACGTACTGGCAGTCGAGGCTGCGGCCGTAGAGGTCGTACCAGCCCGCGTGGATGCCCTGGTTGCCGCAGTTGTAGCGGCTCGCCGCGGGGAGGTCGGTGCTCATCCCCATGTAGCGCGCCGTGTCGAGGAGGCAGAACGACTGCTTGTGACCGCGCCCCACCTCCGCGCCCGCCATGTCGAAGAGGCGGTAGTCGGCGTAGCCGCGGAGGTGCCAGTGGTTGTGACAGGTTCCGAACTCGAACATGTCCGGGGGGCGACCGGCCCGGGTCGGCGCGCCGAGGTAGAGGTCGGCCTCGCCGATGTTGGGCGTGAGCAGGTCGAAGCGCAGCAGCCGGCGGCTGCCCGCGACGGTGCAGCCCTCCGTCACCTCGCATGACGAGGCGCCGAAGGTGCGCTCCTGGATCTGCGTGTTCTGGATCACCGGCGTGAGGTTGGGCAGCGGGCCGCCGTCGCTCGCGGACGCGTCGACGGAGGCGGACGCGTCGCTCGCGGACGCGTCGCTCGCGGGGGCGTCGAGGGAGACGGGGACGTCGACCGCGGGGGCGTCCAGGTCGACCACCACCGGCACGTCGACGAAGACCGACACGTCGCTGCCCGGCATCGATCCAGCGTCCTTTGCAGGGGCGATCGGCGTGTCGGTAGCGCCAGCGTCGTTGCCCGTTGCGCTGGGGCCTGATCCGCTGGCGGTGCACGCCGTGAGGGTCGCGCAGAAGATCGCGACGCCGAGGAATGGTCGGTTGGGTGTGGTCATGGTGATCCCTGTCCTCGCGCGAGCATGAGAACGGGTTCGCCTCGGACGTCAACGGTCCGTTGCGAACGCCGGTGCGCCCGGTCGTCGACCTGGCATGAGCGCAAGCTCACGCAGGTCGACGAGGGATCGTCAGGCGATCACAGAGAGACCCGCGAAGGGTCCGTCATGGCTGTGGGAAGGGACGAGGAGAAGGGAGGGAGGGGGGAGGGACGATCAGCCGCGACGGCCGCCGCCGCCGCCGCCGCCGCCGCGGGGACGACCGCCGCCGAAGCCGCCGCCGCCGCCGCCGCCGCCGCCGTAGCCGCCGCCGCCGCCGCCGCCGCGGTTCTCACGCTCCTGAGCCTCGTTGACCGTGAGGCTACGGCCACCGAAGTTGAGGCCGTGGAGGGCCTTGATCGCGGCCTGGGCCTCGCTGTCGCTGTTCATCTCGACGAACGCGAAACCGCGGGGACGCCCGGTCTCGCGGTCTTCGACGATGCGAACCTCCCGGACGCCGCCGCTCGGCTCGAAGAGGGCGCGGATCTGTGACTCATCCGCGCTGAAGGGAAGGTTGCCGACGTAGATTCTGGATCCCATGACACGACCTCAAACAGTTGGGACGGACGCCCGGTAGGGTCGTCTCGTCGAGCGATGCACCGCCACTCGACCGTGGTCTGCGCCGTGACAATCCACGGCGAGGTTCAGGGTGACGGACCAACCGTCAGACCACGCCCGGGATGAGCACCATCCCCACTCCCATCTTTCGATGGCAGCGGCGGTTCCACCCCCGTCAGCGCAGTCTCGACTCCGAGGCGTTGGGGAATCCGCAAGGCAAGGGGACCCTAGCACCGAATTCGTTTCGAAAGGGGGGGGGAGAGTTTTTTTGATGAACTCCTTCACCGCGCTGTCGAGAATGCTTCGTTCCGGCGCTGGACCAGCCCTCACCTTGCCTTCGAAGGGCGGATCGTTCAGCTTGCGCGCGTGTTGTACAGACCTTTTCTTGCGATCGCGGTCGTTGGCGTCGTCCTGGCAGGCTGTTCGGACGAGCCTTCGCGATTCGTCCCCGACCCTGTCGACGCGGGCGTCGCCCTCGATGTGACCTCCCCCGGGGACGTCGAGGGGCCCGTCGACCGTGGGGTGATCCCGATCCGGGACAACGGCCCCAGCCTCGACCAGACCATCGTCTACGCGCACTCGGCGGACATCCTGTACGCGGTCAACCCCCGCACCAACGCGCTCACCCGCGTGGGCACCTTCACGTTCCCTTCGGGCGACCGCAACAACCACTCGATGAACGACCTCGCCGTCGACGCCGACGGCACCCTGGTGGGCAACACCCAGGACGCGCTCTTCCGCATCGACGCCAGCACCGCGGCCTGCTCGCTCATCTCCACGCTCCCCGACGGCAACTTCGTCGGGCTCACGTACCTCCCCGCGGGCGTCATTCCCGGCACCACCGGCGAGGTGCTCGTCGGCGGCGCCAGCAACGGCACCTACTGGCGCATCGACGCCACCACCGGGCGCTCGACCCGCCTCGGGCAGCTCCGCCGGGGCAGCACCACCTACGCCCTCTCGGGAGACATCGTCTCCATCGTCGGCGCGGGCACCTTCGCCACCGTGCGAGCCTCCAACGCCGCGTCGACCAGCGCCGACCAGCTCGCCAGCATGAACCCCACCACCGGCGAGCTGACGATCATCGGCAGCACCAACTTCGACCGGATCTTCGGCCTCGCCTACTACCGCAACACCCTCTACGGCTTCACCCGCGACGGGGAGTTCATCTCGATGAACATCACCACCGGCAGGGGGACCCTCGTGTCGATGCCCGTCCCGCAGTTCTATGGCGCGGGCGTCACCACCATCGCCCCGACCGCCCCGCCGTGACCTATCGGGCCGCGGCCCTCGGCACCGTCACCGGGATGCGCTGCCGGCGCGCCCACCGCACCACGTAGCTCCTCCCCTCCGCGCTGAGCCCCGGGCTCGCCACCAGCTCCCTCAACGAGGCCACCGCCGCCGCGCGCTGCGCCGGCACCGTCACCATCCGCTGGATCGCCCCCAGCCGCTGCGCCGGGTCGCTCGACGCCAGCGCCTCGGCGTTGTGCCTCGCCGCGATCGCCGACTGCTCCGCCGTCGGGAGCGTGGACACGTCGCGGCGCCAGCGCAGCCAGCGCTGCACCGCCGCGGTCATGCGCTCGCGGTCCTCGTAGGCGAGGGTGTCCTCCCACGGGGCCACGCGGGTGAGGTCCTCCCCCGCCATGGCCGCGAGCGTGTCGAAGGCCGCGCGGGCGGACTCGGTGTTCAGGCCGTGATCGACCGAGAGCGCGCGGCCGACATACCGGACCAGGTAAGTCGCCGCCGTTGCTCCGCCGCTCGCGGCCATCAGCCGCATGATGCGGGGGCGCACCAGCCACGCGCCGTTGCCCACGTTCTCGAAGTCGATCTCGTGGCCGCGGAAGTCCGCGTCGAGCGAGGCGCCGATGGCGTGGGCGCCCGCCTCGCCGCCGCGCTGTAGCGACGCGAACCACCCGGGGCAGCGGCGGTCGGCGATGTGCTCGTCGCGCTCGCCGCGGTAGGTGAAGCACTCGCGCGACTCGTCGACCACCGCGCGCAGCGACGTCACCCTCGCGGCGATCGCGGGAGGGACCGCGGGGAGATCGGGCACCGGCAGCGGCGCCTCGGCGGCGGGTGCGGCAGCGGCCTCCAGCGAGGGCGCGCGGAGGGCGCGGTCGACCACGGGCTGCGCGAAGGCAGGCGACCCTGCGAGGAGGAGGGCGGACGCGAACAGGAAGGTCTTCATGGGGAGGGGGCTCCTTGCGGTGGGACGATGGTTCCGTCGGAGACGACGAGGCGGTTGCGGGCGACGCCCACGCCCTGCGAGGCGGCGAGCGGCGTCGGCATCAGCAGGTGGTCGAGCGACCAGCGCACGCGGCCGCCCGGTGGATTACCGGGAAGGGTAAGCGTGAGCACCCGCGGGGCGCCGAGGCCCGCAGCGGCGAGGCGGGTGTCGGCGGACTGGCGGCGGACGAAGGTGATCCCTCCGTGGGGAGAGCGCTCGGGCACGTTGCGAAACTCCCTCGCGAGGCCGACGCGCACCGTGCTCGCCGGGTCGGACTCCCACGCGGCGGTGACCTCCACGCGGCGGAAGAGGTCGCCGGTGGGGAAGGAGTGACCTAGCGCTCGAGGGGTGAGCGTGACGGTGACCACGGCGTGGTCGCCCTCCAGCCGGGCGGAGGCGGCGACGTCGACGGCGCTGCGCAGGAGCGAGAGGTCGCGGCCGCCAGGGAAGCGGTGGCTGCGGTGTCGACCGCTGGCGTCGTCGACCCAGGGCATGTGGCAGCCCTGGCACTGGACATCGTCGGCGGCGGCGGCGCTGTCGAGCCACTCGGCCCAGGTGTCCTGCATGGGCTCGGCGGTGTCGAAGCGGGCTCCGCCGCGACCCGTGTCGCCGGGGAAGTTGAACTGGTGACACCCGGCGCAGAAGCGGCTGCCGGACATCGCGCGCACGGCCATCATCGGGTGCGGCGCCGAGGGCGACCGACCGGTGCCGAGGACGTGCTCGGCCCTCACATGGCAGATGGCGCAGGAGACCCCGTCGTCGGCGGCGACGCCTCGGGGAGAGGCCGTGGTGGCGCCGGGCGCGTGGCAGTTGCGGCAGAAGGCCATCCGCTCGACGGCGTAGGCGGCCTGGAAGACCTCGTCGGTCCACGCGGAGGCGTGGAGGGAGCCGCGCCACTCGGCGGCGATCTCGGCGTGACAGGTGGCGCAGGAGGCCGCGTCGGTGGACGACACTCCCGCGGGCGCGGGGCCTACGGGGATGGGCGAGCGACCGCCGGAGAACATCCCCTCCACGGTGATGCGCGGCGTCGCCCACGCGGCGCCGGAGAGGGCTCCGAGCAGCAGGGCGGCGAGGGCGGAGAGCGACGGGGCGCGCATCGATGCAGCGCGGTGCAATCGACGGGCCCTCGAAGGGTTCACCGCAGACAATCGAAGCGCTGGGAGAGCTGGCGGGTGAAGAGGTTGCGTGGAGCGCGGGCGAGCACCCACGCGGCGTGGCGGCAGACACACGCGCGGTCGCCGTGCTCGGCGCAGCGGAGCAGGACGGCGCGGCGCGCGGGGATGCCGTCGGGGCGCAGCGAGAGCGCGCGGAGGGCGGCGGCGTCGGCCTCGGCGGGGCGTCCCACGGCGGTGGCCGCGGCGGCGCGGAGCACCCAGGGGAGAGAGTCGCGGGGGGCCTCGGCGATGGCGCGGGAGGACTCCTCCCAGGCGGCGGCGGCGGTGGGCGGGTCGGCGATCCATCGAGGGAGGTCGTCGGACCAGGACATGGGCCGGAGGGTTCGGTAGGCGGAGCGAGCGAGGTGGGGGTTGAGGTCGTCGCGCAGGGCGACGAAGGCGCGGTCGTCGAAGTACACGAGCGACCAGCCGGGACGGGACTGGAACCACCCGATGCGGGCGTCGGAGAGCACCAGCGCGAGGCCGAGGTCGTGCTGTCGAATGAGGCGGTCGAGGCGAGAGGGGTCGGGCTGGATCGCGTCGCGGAGGAAGCCCGGGTCGTAGAGCGCCCAGGAGCGCCCGTCGGAGAACACCGGGTGGCGCTCGCCGAGGGTGAACATCAGGTAGCCGCCGTCGTTGAAGTCGTTGATGAGCTTGCCCCTCGGCTGGTGCTCGTCGACCCAGCGGGCCGCTCCAACAGGGAACATCCCCGGGAGCAGGCCGATCCCGAGGGGCTTGCGCTGCATCCCGACGGTGGTGAGTCCGAGGGCGACGGCGAGGAGCGCCGCGAGGGCTCGGGTGGCCTTGGAGTGTTGGAAGAGGGCGGCGAGGCCGAGCGCGGAGAGGGGCGCGAGGGCGATGGCCGCGAGCGGGACGAAGCGCATCGCGCGCACCGCGAGCACGGTGGTGCCGAGGGCGACGAGCGCGGCGGTGGGGTCGATGCGGAGGCGCGTGGGGCGGTGCGCCGCGGCGACGAGCGCGAGCGCGACGAGGGCCTCCAGGGCGAGGTTGACGGGCGTTCCCGCGGGCATGCGGTACATGGGCTGCCACTCGGTGATGAGGGCCATCAGGGCGGGGTCGACCATGTGGCCGAAGCCGGCGCGCAGCCGGTCGACGGGGTGGACGGCGACGAAGAGGGCGAGGGTTCCGAGGGCGACGGGGCCGAGGGCGGCGCGGAGGTCGAAGGGGGTGCGGTCGCGGCGCGCGGTGACGAAGAGGCCGACGGCGTGGGCGCAGAGGGCGAGCAGGCCGAGCGGGGCGCTGGAGTGGAGGTTCTGCCAGAGCACCAGGAGGGCAGGGACGATCCATGCGCCGCCGGGGCGGTCGAGGAGGAGGAGCGTCGCGGAGAAGAGCGCGAAGGTGAAGGTCTGCGGGCGCGGCGTGACGCGGAAGACCCCGACGCCCATCACCAGGGGAGTGAGGGCGAGCGCGACCGAGGGGGGCACCCGGCGGAGGACTCGGAGGAGGGTGATCGCGACGCCGAGCGCGCCGAGGAAGGAGGTGAAGAGGATGAGCCCGCGGAGGCCGTCGAGGCGGTGCGAGGCGTAGAGGAGGAGGTCGGCGAGCCAGTCGACGAAGTCCCAGCGACGGCCCGAGGCGGTGTGGGAGAAGGAGTCGACCGAGGGGACGGAGTGGTGCGAGGCGATGTAGCGGCCCGTGTGCAGGTGCCAGAAGGCGTCGGGGTCGAAGACGGGGGTGATGCGGTAGAGGAAGGTTCCGAGGCCGCCGAGGAGGAGCGTCGCCCACGCGAGGGCGCGATCGGACGCGGTGCCGTCGGGGCGGAGGACCATCGCGACGACGAGACGGGAGGAGTGCCCGCGGCGTCAAGACGCGTGTACGATCGGAGCGGTCATGGCGACGGTGAGCCGACGGGTGCTGCTGCCGCTGATCGCCCTGTCGAGCCCGCTCTCCCTTGCGGTGGAGACGGCCATCCGGACGGCGCTCTTCACCGACGAGATGCGCGAGCTGCGGCTCATGGTGAGGGACACGCTCACGCCCATCGCGTGGTGGTTCGTTCCGGTGACGGCGGCGGCGTCGGTGCTGGGGGTGTTCGTGCACCGGGTGGTGCTGCGGAGAGCGCTCGCGAGCGCGACGAAGCGGAAGGGCGACCCCGACGCGGAGGAGAACGCGCGGGTGACGGCGCTCTACGTGGCGAGCTCGGTGCCGCAGCTTCCGGCGCTGGTGGCGACCTTCCTGTTCACCGCGGGAGCGAGGGTAGAGCCGGTGATGGTGACGCTGCTGGTGGCCGCCGCGGGGGTGATGCTCCAGGGGTGGACGGCGCCGCGCGAGGGGTGAGAGGCGCCGGGGGGAGGCGTGGTGGCGGCCCCCTTCCCCGCTGCCGCGCGCCCTTCAATCCATCGGCCACGGCACCGGCGCGTCGGGAGCGCCCCCAGCCGCGGCATCGTCCGTCGGCGCGGGCTCCGCGGCGGGCTCGATCTCCCCGGCGGCCGCTCGCCACCATGGGGTGACCCGCTCGGAGCGCGACGGCTCCACGGCCTCGCCCAGCCGCGGCATCAGCAGGTGGGCGCCTTGCGCCGGAGCGAGCTGGAGCAGCGTCTCGGCGGGCTCGTCCCAGGCGTGAAGCGCCAGGTTGAAGGTTCCCCAGTGCACCGGGAGGAAGCTCCCGCCGCCGAGGAGGGTGAGGGCCGCGAGGGCGTTCTCGGGGCCGAGGTGGATGTCGCCCCACGCGGGGTGAAACGCGCCCACCTCCAGCATCACCAGGTCGAAGGGGCCGAGGCGCCGACGGATCTCCTCGTACTCGGGCGTGAGCCCCGTGTCGCCGCTGAAGAAGAGCGAGTGACTCGGACCCCGCACCACCATCGACGACCACAGCGTCGCGTTGCGCCCGCCGAGCGAGCGCCCGGAGAAGTGCTGCGACGGGGCCGCGGTGATCGAGAGATCGGTCCCGGGGATGTCGGCGCTCTCCCACCAGTCGAGCTCGGTGATGAGCGACGCGGGGATCGCCCAGGACTCCAGGTGCGCCCCAATGCCCAGCGAGGTGAAGAAGGGGACGCCGCGGCGCGCGAGCTCGACCACGGTCGGGCGGTCGAGGTGGTCGAAGTGGTCGTGAGAGACGATCACCGCGTCGAGCGCCGGAAGCGCGTCGAGGGACACCGGGACGGGCTGGAAGCGCTTCGGTCCGGCGAAGCTCACGGGCGAGACGCGCTCGCCCCACACCGGGTCGGTGAGCACGCGCGCACCGTCGATCTCGACGAGCACGGTGGAGTGCCCGAGCCACGTGGCGCGGAGGCCCGTCTCCACGGGCTGCGCCCAGCGCGCCAGCGGGCTCATCGAGGGCAGCGGCCCGGGCGGGGTGCGCCGCTGTCCGCCGCAGAGGTACTCCTTCAGGGTCGGCGCGACGGTGCCCTTCTTCAAGCCCGGCGACACGGGGTGGAGGTTGTGGAAGCTGCCGTCGGCGTAGCGCGGCGATGCCTTGATGCGATCAAGGCGTAGACCGTGGGAGCGATGGTGGGGGGTGCTCATCGATGGGGAGCGGAGTGTTCCACATGCGATGGCGGGGTGCGTAGGGAGGGTCAGCGGCGCACGGTGACGGTCGTCGCGCGAGCGCCACGAAGGCCGAGACGCGGCGGGGGCGACCTTCCACCTGCCCGACGGCAGCACGCGCGCCTCACGCGGTGCGGGCTGCGAGCGTGTCGCCCATGCAGGGTCTGCGTGAACCCGGTGCGTGCGACGCACCGACTGACGTGATCCCCCTACCCGGGTGCTTCCACACGAGCCTGAAGGGGCGTCGTTCGGGCTCGTGGCACGAGGCGTGATTATCGGGTCGGGGATGAGACACCTACGAGGGTCTATGGTCTCGACGCTGGCGCTGGCGGCCCTGGTCGGCTGCGAGGATGGCAACGGCGCGCCCGACGGGGCGGTGATGCCGAGCGCCCCTGCTGGCGCCGAGGTCGTGCGCTCGTCGCGGGCTCGCATCACCGCCTCGGCCGCTCCCGCGGAGGACCTCCAGGCCCTCGCTCGCGGCAACGCGGAGTTCGGCCTCGCGCTCTACCGCGCGGTGGGCGCGGAGGCGGGCAACGTGGTGATGTCGCCGCACAGCGTCTCCGTGGCGCTGGGGATGACCTGGGCGGGCGCGCGTACCGAGACCGAGACGCAGATGGCCTCGGCGCTGCGCTTCTCCATGGGGCAGGCGCGCACCCACGCGGCGTTCAACGCGCTCGACCTGGCGCTGGCGCAGCGGGCCATGCGCCCGGTGGACGGCGGCGGGCAGCGCTTCCGGCTGCGGGTGGTCAACTCGCTCTGGGGTCAGCGGGGCTACCGGTTTCTCACGCCCTTCCTCGACACGCTGGGCGAGCACTACGGCGCGGCGATGTACCTCGTGGACTTCGTTCGCGACGCCGAAGGGGCCCGAGGGGTCATCAACACCTGGGTGTCCACGCAGACCGAGCGGCGCATCCCGGAGCTGCTCCCCATGGGCGTGGTGCGCCCCACCACGGTGCTGGTGCTGACCAACGCGGTGTACTTCAGCGCCTCGTGGGCGCAGCCCTTCCCCGCTGGCGACACGCGCCCGGCGGACTTCCACCTGCTCGACGGCAGCACGCGATCGGCGCCGACGATGAACAGGGTCGCCGAGCTGCGCTACGCCGAGGGCCCGAGCTGGCAGGCGGTGGAGCTGCCGTACGTGGGCGAGGAGGTGTCGATGCTGGTGATCGTCCCCGCCGAGGGGCGCTTCGCCGAGGTGGAGCGGGGCCTCGACGGGGCCGCGCTCACTGCGGTGGTCGCGGGGCTGCACCCCCGGAGGGTGACGCTGTCGCTGCCGCGCTTCTCCTTCCGCAAGCCAGCGGGGCTACGAGAGCCGCTCAGGGCCATGGGGATGACTGACGCGTTCAGCTCGAGCGCAGACCTGTCGGGCATGGACGGCACGCGCTCGCTCTTCATCCAGGACGTGCTGCACGAGGGCTACATCGCCGTCGACGAGGCGGGCACCGAGGCCGCCGCGGCCACCGCCGTCATCATCGGACGCGTCAGCGCCCCGGAGCCCGCCACGCTGCGCGCGGATCGACCCTTCCTCTTCGCGATCCGCGACAACCCCACCGGGGCGGTGCTGTTCTTCGGGCGCGTGGTCGAGCCTTCGCGCTGACGACCCGCGCCCTCACGCCGAGGCGGCGATCTCCTCCCTCAGCTCCTCCATGAAGCGCTCGATCACCTCGTTGCGCCGGGCGGCCATCGCCCGGGCCGTCGCGGTGTGCATCCCGTCTCGCAGCTTCAACAGCTTCTTGTAGACGTGGTCGATGCCCCACAGCTTGTCGTCCGGCGCCCTGCGCTCGCAGAAGGGATCGCCCTCTTCGTAGAAGGGTCGGCGCATCGCCGCGCAGGTCGCGAAGCAGCGCGCGAGGCCGATGGCCCCGATGGCGTCCAGCCGGTCGGCGTCCTGCAGCACCCGCGCCTCCAGCGTGGTCGGCGTCACGCCCAGCGAGAAGGGGTGCACCGCGATGGCGTAGCCCACCGCGTCGACGAGGTGCTCGGGCGCCCCGTGCGCTCGCAGGAGGATGCGCGCGTGCTCGGCGCAGAGCTCCCCGGAGCGGTGCGACTCGGGGTGGCCCTTCGGGTGGTTGAACAGCTCGTGAAGCAGCGCCGCCGTGGTGCACACCCACCGGTCGGCCCCCTCGGCCTCGGCGATGCGACGGGCGTTGGCCACCACGCGGCGGACGTGCAGCCAGTCGTGGGCGGGGTCGTCGGTGCAGCGAGCGCGGGCGGTCTCTTCCAGCAGGGGAGTGAGGGCGTCGAGGTCCATGGAGGAGCGACGATACGACGGGGCTCAGCCCCGGCGGCGGGGGATCTGGATGCGGTCGAGGTCGCGCAGCGCCACCGTCTCGGGGAACACCGCGCGGGCCTCCGCGAGGTGCGCGTCGGTGCTGGTGTAGCGCTGGGAGAAGTGGGTGATCGCGAGGCGGCGGGCGCCCGCGTCGCGCGCCGTCTGCGCGGCGTCGACGGAGCTGGAGTGCGAGTAGGCCGCGGCGAGCTCCTGGTCGGCGGCGGAGAAGGTGGCCTCCATCACCAGCAGGTCGGCGTCGCGGGCGAGGGCCGTGGCCCCGGCGCAGGGGCGGGTGTCCATCACGAAGGCGAACACCGACCCGGGGCGAGGGACGCTCACGTCCTCGAGCGAGACCACCCGACCGCCGACGGGGAGGAAGCCCTGCTCCCCGAGGGTCTTGATGGCCGGGCCGAGCACGCCGTGCGCGGCGAGGCGCTCCGGGAGGAAGGTGCGGGAGGCCCGCTCCTCGATGCGGTAGCCGAGGGTCGGCACGGGGTGGTCGAGCTGGTGCGCGTAGACCCGGTAGGTGTCCGTCTCGGCGATGAGCGAGAGGTTGTCGGGGGCGACCTCGAGCGGAGCCGGGATGATGGTCGCGGCGTGGTGGTAGATCGACGCGTCCTGGAGGCGCTCGAAGTAGACCTGCCCCGAGGCGGGGTAGTGCACCGTCACCGGGTGGGCGCAGCGGTCGAGCGAGAGGCGCTGCAGGATGCCCGCGAGCCCGAGGCAGTGGTCGCCGTGGAAGTGCGTGATGAAGATGCGGTGCAGCGCGCTCGAAGGGAGCTCGCCGAAGGCCATCTGCCGCTGCGTCCCCTCGCCCGGGTCGAAGAGGAAGCCCTCGTCGTCCCAGCGCAGGAAATAGCCGTTGTGGTTGCGCCTCCGGGTCGGAACCTGGGAGGCCGTGCCGAGCGCTAGCAGTTCGCGGGTGCTCATGGAGGGGCGTCCGGGCCGTCGAACATCATGGCAGGGTTGTGGGCAGCGCGCGCGACCTACGGATACACTCCGCGCCGCCGTGAGTGACAAGACCCGCCCGGGAGGCCCGACGCAGATGCCACCGCCCGTGCCCGCGGACGCGCGGCGTGACAGCGCCCCGATCCCGCTGGTGAGGCGCACCAACTCCGTCACCACCACCACCGCGCCAGGGCCGCTGCCCTCCGATCGACCGGCGACGGGCGACCCCGCCAGCGGCTCGCTCATCGGCAACACCCAGCAGCGGCTCGACCTCGCCAGCGCGGCGCTCAAGCTGCGCGACGAGCAGGTGAGCGCCAGGGTCGTGTACTTCAACCCCGAGCAGCAGACCAACGCCGAGCTCGACGCCATCACCCAGCAGGTGATCGACGACCTTCGGGCCATCCAGGACGTGCGGCAGTCGCAGCGCCCGGAGTCGCCGGTCTCCAGCGCCGACTACGAGATCGACCTCATCGCCGTGCTCCGCCGTAGCCTGGAGCAGGTGCTCGACGCCCGGCGCGGGTCCTTCCTGCGCCTCAAGCTGGAGCTGCTCTCCCGGCGCTTCACCACGCTCTTCTTCGAGTTCGCGCTGGGCCACCACGCGGGGCCCTCGGAGCTCGCCGCCCGCCTCGTCACCACCCCCGAGCAGGCCCTCTACACCGCCGTGCTGCGCAGCCAGCAGAAGGTCCGCGACGACCTGCGCGCCCTCCGCTACGAGCGCGAAGAACTCCACGACATCGCCCTCGAGCGGCTGAGCCGCTGGGAGCGCGAGCTCCAGTCGGCCTACCTCTCTCAGCGCGCCCCGGAGCTCGGCCGGCTGCTGCCCATCGTCACCGAGGTGTTCACGGAGTTCTTCCAGGAAGGCTTCCGCGCCAACCTGGGGGAGTTCTGCTGGGCCGTCGTGAGGGAGAGCGCCGTGGCCCGCTCCGGCGACTCCATCCAGGGCATGCCCCGCATCGGCCCCCGCTCCTTCCCCCGCTTTCGGGAGGCCTTCGAGAAGCACTTCCTCGAAGACCTCGTGCTCAACGTGCAAGACCCGCTGGTCGCCCGGCTCAACGCCTCCGAGGTGCGGCTGCGCCCCGAGACCCTCGCCTTCGTGGCCGACCCGAGGGTGTTCAGCACCGCCTGCGCCGTGATGTGCGACGCCTTCTACGACCACCTCCACAGCGAGGGGCTGCTCGACCTGCCGCAGCAGTGGCGCCAGGCCGCCCGCGAGGCGTAGCCCCTCGAAGGCCCCCGGTGACCCGCCGATCGCTGCCGCTGCTGCGCTCCGCCGACGCCTCGCTGCCGCCGCTCCATGCCCGCTGGCTCGACGCCGTCCTCGCGGACCCGTCGCTGCCCGAGGAGAGCAACGCCACCTGCGACGACTGCGCGATGCTGGCCGACCCGTCGCTCCCTCCCGGGGCGCTGGTGTTCTCGCCCGACACCCGCTGCTGCACGTACCTCCCGACGCTGGCCAACTTCCTCGTCGGAGGCGCCCTCCGGAGCGCGTCGCCGCACGGCGCGGCCTCGGTGCGCCGGCGCCTCTCGGAGGGCGATGGGCTCTCCCCCATCGGCCTCGTCGCCGACCCTGCGCTGGTGGCCTCGACGCACACGGATCAAGAGCGCTTCGGCCGCGACGCCTCGCTGCGCTGCCCCCACTACGAGCCCGTCGGCGGGCGCTGCGGCGTCTGGGCGTGGCGCGAGGCCACCTGCGCGACGTGGTTCTGCAAGCACACCCGCGGAGAGCGCGCCAAGGCCCTCTGGAACCGCCTGCACCAGCTCCTCTCCCGCCTCGAGCGCGCCGTCGCGTGGCACTGCGCGCTCTCCCTCGACATCCCCCCCGAGGCCCTCGCCCGCATGGCCCCGCTCGACCTCCCGCACGGCGCTCCCCGGGCCGACGTGAGCGCCTCCGACGACGCCCTCTGGGGGCGATGGTCCGGTGACGTCGAGGGGTACTTCCTCGCCTGCGCGCAGCTCGCCGAGGCGCTCTCCCCCGCGGAGGTGCTCTCGCTCGGAGGCGCCGAGGCCCGGGCGCTCGCGGCCACCGTCCGCCTCGCGCAGCGGCAGCTCCTCGACGACGCGCTCCCGGCCCGCGTCGCCCTCGGCCGGGTGCAGGTCGTGGGGCTCTCCGCCACCAGCGTGCGGGTGCAGGGCTACAGCCACCTCGATCCGCTGGATGTCCCCAGGGAGCTCTTCGACCAGCTCCACCGCTTCGACGGGCGCCCCCTCGAGGAGGCCCTGCGCGAGGCGAGCGCCTCGGCGGGCCAGGAGGTTCCGTCGGGCGCGGTCGGGATGCTGGTGGACTTCGACATCCTGCGCGGGGCGTAGCGGCGGGTCATTTTGACCCGGCGGGTCGCAATGCCTCATCGCCGGGGCGGCGAAAACCCCCTGACAACCCGTGTCGCAGCCCTACGGCCCTGCGTTTGCCTACGGGCGCGCCCAGGAGACCGTATGAACCACCCCAGTGCGCTTCGTCCCTCGTCCATCCCCCCTGTCCTCCGCCTGCTCGCGAGCCTCGGGCTCGTCGCGCTCGCGGGCTGCTCGTCCGCGCAGACCGCGGACGCCGCCATCCCCGCCGCCGGTCGCCCCATGTGGGACCAGTGCTCCTCCTCGATCAGCGCCTGGTGCCACCGCCAGGGTCAGGGTGACCCCACCCTCGACCGCGAGTGCGAAGGCACCGCCGCCCGCGAGTACAGCGCCCTCGCCGACGACGCCGCCCGCCGCCAGTACCTGACCGCGCGCGCCTGCACGCTGTAGCCGCGCGCCCGCCGCTTTCCTTCCTCCCGCTCCCGCCCCACGTCCATCCGCTGCCACCGTTGACCCCCCGCCTCGGGTTGACTATTCCCTCGGACGTTTCAGCGCCCCGCCTCGTCGGCTTCGTCCGTTTCCCCGAAAGACCAAAAGGCACCTACCGATGCGATCAGAGCAAGAGTCCAGCTCCCTCCTCGACGCCTCCGACACCTTCGTCCACCGGCACATCGGGCCCGACGAGGGCGAGCTCGCCGCCATGCTCTCGGTCGTCGGCGCCGCCTCCCTCGACGCCCTCGCCGACGAGACCGTGCCCGCTTCCATCCGCCTCGCGCGCCCGCTGCACATCGAGCTCTCGCAGCACAACGTCGACGCCGCCACCGCCCGCAGCGAGCACGGCCTGATCGACCTGCTCCAGCGCGTCGCCGGGGGCAACCAGCGCTTCCGCTCCTTCATCGGCCTCGGCTACCACCCCACCATCACCCCCCCGGTCATCCAGCGGAACATCCTCGAAGATCCGGGCTGGTACACCCAGTACACGCCCTACCAGGCCGAGATCTCCCAGGGGCGCCTCGAGGCCCTGCTCAACTTCCAGACCCTCATCGCCGACCTCACCGGCCTCCCCCTCGCCGGCGCCTCCCTCCTCGACGAGGCCACCGCCGCCGCCGAGGCCATGGCCATGTGCGTCAACATCGCCGGCGGCCACGACACCCCGCGCACCTTCCTCGTCGACCAGGGCTGCCACCCGCAGACCGTCGCCGTGGTGCGCACCCGCGCCGAGGCCCTCGGCGTCCTCGTGGTCACCGTCGACGCCCTCGCCCCGCTGCCCATCGACCCCGCCGCCCCGGTCTGCGGCCTGCTGCTCCAGTACCCGAGCTCCGCCGGCGCCCTCATCGACTGGCGCGAGACCATCGCCCGCGCCCACGAGGCGGGCGCCCAGGTCGTCATGGCCGCCGACGTCCTCGCGCTCGTCTCCCTCACCTCCCCGGGCGAGCTCGGCGCCGACATCGCCGTCGGCAACACCCAGCGCTTCGGCGTCCCCATGGGCTTCGGCGGCCCGCACGCGGCCTACATCGCCACGAGGAGCGAGCACGCCCGGCGCATGCCCGGCCGCATCATCGGCGTGTCCCGCGACTCGCACGGCGACGTCGCGCTGCGCATGGCGATCCAGACCCGCGAGCAGCACATCCGCCGCGACAAGGCGACCAGCAACATCTGCACGGCGCAGGCGCTGCTCGCCATCATGGCCGGGATGTACGCGGTCTATCACGGCCCCGACGGGCTGCGCCGCATCGCGGTGCGCACCCACGCCATGACCCGCGCGCTCGCCGAGGGCCTGCGCCGCCTCGGGCACACGGTGCTCAACACCAGCTTCTTCGACACGCTGCACGTCCGCGTCGCCGAGGGCCGCGGCCACGAGGTGCTCGCCCGCGCGCACCAGCGCCGCATCAACCTCCGCGAGCACGCCGACGGCACCCTCGGCGTGGCCCTCGACGAGGCCACCACGCGCGACGACCTGCTCACCCTCTTCGCCGCCTTCGACCTCGCGGGCAACCGCGCCGCCGCCCTCTCCCCGGACGCCCTGCTCCACGACTCCGCGGTGGCCATCCCGGCCGCGCTGGTGCGCCGCTCGGCCATCCTCACGCACCCGGTGTTCAACTCGCACCACTCGGAGACGCAGCTCCTGCGGTACATCACGAAGCTGCGCGGGCGCGACCTGTCGCTCACGCACTCGATGATCTCCCTCGGGTCGTGCACCATGAAGCTCAACGGCACCAGCGAGATGCTGCCGGTGACCTGGGCCGCCTTCTCCGACATGCACCCCTTCGCGCCCGCCGAGCAGACCGGCGGCTACCGCAAGCTCTTCCGCGACCTCGAGACCTGGCTCGCGGAGATCACCGGCTTCGCCGCGGTGAGCCTCCAGCCCAACGCCGGCTCGCAGGGCGAGTTCGCCGGGCTGCTCACCATCCGCGCCTACCACCACAGCCGCGGCGACCACCACCGCGACGTCTGCCTCATCCCCGACTCGGCGCACGGCACCAACCCCGCCAGCGCCGTCATCGCGGGCATGCGGGTGGTGGCGGTGAAGTGCACCGCCAACGGCGACGTGGACGTGAGCGACCTGCGCGCCAAGGTCGAGGCGCACCGCGACAACCTCGCGGCGCTGATGGTGACCTACCCCTCGACGCACGGGGTCTTCGAGGAGGAGATCCGCGCGATCTGCGAGGCGGTGCACGCGAGCGGGGGCCAGGTCTACATGGACGGCGCCAACCTCAACGCGCAGGTGGGCCTCTGCCGCCCCGGCGACATCGGCGCGGACGTCTGCCACATGAACCTCCACAAGACCTTCTGCATCCCCCACGGGGGCGGCGGTCCTGGGGTGGGTCCCATCGCGGTGGCGAAGCACCTGGCGCCCTTCCTCCCGGGGCACTCGGTGGTGGCGCCGGAGGGCTCTGGCACGCAGGCCTCCGGGGCCGTCTCCGCGGCGCCCTACGGCAGCGCGAGCATCCTGTCGATCCCGTGGGTCTACATCGCGCTCATGGGCGCGGCGGGGCTCAAGCGGGCGACGCAGGTGGCGATCCTCAACGCCAACTACATGGCCAAGCGGCTGGAGAGCGTCTACCCGGTGCTCTTCCGCGGGGCGCGCGGCCGCGTGGCGCACGAGTTCATCATCGACGTGAGGCCCTTCGAGAAGACCTCGGGGGTGAAGGTCGACGACGTGGCCAAGCGGCTGATGGACTTCGGCTTCCACGCGCCGACGATGAGCTTCCCGGTGCCCGGCACCCTCATGATCGAGCCCACGGAGAGCGAGTCCAAGGCCGAGCTCGACCGGCTGTGCGACGCGCTGATCACCATCCGCGAGGAGATCCGCGCCATCGAGGAGGGCCGCAGCGACCGGGCCGACAACGCGCTCAAGCACGCGCCGCACACCGCGGCGGCGATCGCGAGCGACGGGTGGAAGCACTCCTACTCCCGAGAGCAGGCGGCCTACCCCGCGCCGTGGCTGAAGGACTCCAAGTTCTGGCCCGCGGTGGGTCGCATCGACAACTCCTACGGCGACCGCAACCTGGTCTGCACCTGCCCCCCGATGAGCGAATACTCCAGCCGGTAAAGACCGCTCTCTCCGCCGCCACCCGCCACCCGCCGCCACCACCCGCCACCACCCGCCGCCACCATCGCGGGGCTTGAAAACAAGCCTCTTCGCGTTGGCACGACCGTTGGAGCGGGTGGTACCATGAGCGTCATGGCGGCACGGGAGCGACGGGGCGTGGAACTGGTCTTCACGGTCCCGCGCTGGTCCGAGCGGTGGGTGCTCGAGGACGGCGTCACCATGCCCGAGAGCAGCGAACATCGACTGGCCTGCGAGCTGTTGGAGGCGATCCTGCGCGCCTGGATCGCTCGTACGGCGCGCGACGCGGCGGTGTACGCCAACCTCGCGCTTCGCTGGGACGAGGAGCACCCGAGGGTCGGCGTCGACCCGGACGTGTGCCTGGTCGAGCCGGCGCCGCTGGAGCGGCAGGTGCGGAGCCTGCGGACGTGGGAGCCGGGCCACCACGCGCCTCGGGTCGCGGTCGAGGTGGTGAGCCGGGACACCGCCCGGAAGGACTACGAGGAAGGCCCCGCGAAGTACGCCGCGAGCGGCACCCGAGAGCTGTGGGTCTTCGACCAGGAGCGGTGCGGGCGGGGACTGATGGGCGGTCCGTGGACGCTGCAGCTCTGGCGCTGGACGGAGGCAGAGGCTTTTCGACGGGTGTACGCCGGCGATGCGCCCGCGTACTCGGAGGAGCTCGGCGCGTGGCTGGTGCTCACCGAAGGCGGCTCGCGGCTGCGCCTCGCCGACGACGAGGCGGGCGAGCGGCTGTGGCCGACGGCGAAGGAGGAGGCCGACGCGCGGGCCGAGGCGGCGGAGGCGGAGGTCGCGGCGCTCCGGGCGGCGCTCGCGGCGCGCGGCTGACGCTCCTCCCTCAGCGCGAATACTCCAGCCGGTAGGCCCTCGCCGTCCCTGGGACCTCCACCGCGAGCTCGGAGTACGCCATCCCCGCGAGCTCGCCCGCGGCCCCTCGCAGCCCCTCCGTCACCAGCACCTCGTTGGCCGTCGCGATGTCCTCGCCCAGCTTGCTGGCGGCGTTGACCTCCGCGCCGAACACGTCGCGGTCGCCCACGCGCAGCACCCGCCCGTAGCCGATGCCCACGCAGAGCAGCACCCTCGCCTCGGGCGCCCGCCCCTCGTTGAAGCGCTGACAGGCGCGCTGCATCTCGACCGCGCAGCGCACCGCGCCCGCGCCCCCGGGGAAGAGCAGCAGGAAGCTGTCCGCCTCGACCTTGATGAGCGTGCCCCCGTGCGCGGCGGCGATGGGCAGCAGCAGGCGCTTCTGCTCGAAGATCTCCTGGAGGAAATGGATGATGCCGAAGGCCGCGACGTGGCGGGAGAAGCCCGTGAGGTCGGTGAACATCACGGCGCACTCCTCGCCGAAGCGCTCCCAGATGCGGCGGTCGATGAGGGCGACGTCGGCGCCGGGGAGGCAGCGCTGCTCGATGAGGCTCCAGAGCTGCAGCTCGCCTTCGTCGGGTGGGATCGCCATGGCCGGCGCGGAGCATACGACCGCTACGGCGCGCACGACTCCCACGGCTGACGGGAGCGCAGCTCGGCCACGGCCAGCTCGCCCTGGGCGCGGGGGCCGGTCTTCGCGTCGACGATGCGGTACGCGAGGGTGCCGCCTCCGAGGGGCTGAGACTCCACGAAGATGCAGCGGAGCTCACCCTCCTCGAAGCCGCACTGCGACTGGATCGCCGCCAGGAGCTGCTCCTGGTGGAGGTGTCCTTCGCCGAAGTTCCAGCCCAGTGCGAGGCCCGCGATGATCTCGCCGTCGACCCACTCGTAGTCCTGCAGCCGGTCGACCGCCTGGGGCACCAGCAGCGGCAGCACCCGGCCGTGGAGGTGCATCATCCGGAAGCCCATCACCTTGCCCACGAGCCCCACGGCGGTGGAGCGGTCGTAGAAGCGAGCGAGCTGGTCGTAGACCCAGGGGCTGCTGGTGGTGAGCCGCGCGAGCTTGCGGTGCGAGTCGCCTCGGAAGAGCCAGAGCGACCAGGCCCAGTTGCCCGCGTAGTAGCGCATCGCCAGGAGGAAGGAGACGCGCGAGGGGAAGAGGTTGCCCGCGATGGGCAGCGCCACGAGCATCGCCGCGAGGAAGGCCGCGAGCAGCGGAGAATCGAGGGAGGTGACGGACACCTCGGGGTGCGCCCAGAAGAGGGCGAAGCCGCCGTAGACGACGGCGAAGTTCCACTCGATGGGGACGCCCATGGGGACGTTGCTGGTGATGTAGCCGTGCAGGGCCAGCATGAGCAGCACCGCCACCACCGGAGGAGTACCGAGGGGGGTAAGAAGGAAGGCGATGGGGAGCCCCAGCTCCAGGGCGGTTCCGGCGTGGGCGAGGACGGTGGCGAGGCGGGAGGGGCGGAGGTCGCCCGGGGGGTCGCGGTACATCCTGCGGCGCAGCGCGGGGAAGCGGGTGAGCGGGCCGTTGCTGGTCATCACGCACACCACCGTCGGGAAGTGGTGGTTGAGCTTCGAGACGCCCGCCCAGAACCACAGCGCGAGCTGCACCGCCTGGGCGCCGGCGATCCAGTGGGGCGTGGCGACGAAGCACACCAGGGTGACCCAGTAGTGCTCCGCGCGCGCCGCGAGGAAGATGGTCTTGTCGAGCACCCCGAGCGCCCCGAGCAGCACCACGACGGGGAGGAAGTGGGCGGGCTCGGGGGAAGGGGCGACGAGGGCTCGCAGCGCGGCCGCGACGAGCCCGAGGTAGAGCGCGACGTCGAGCAGCGAGCGCGTGGGCGCGCCGATCAGGGGGAGGCCCGGGAAGAGCGGGAGCCGGGTGGTGCCGGGGCGGAGGAAGTAGAGGAAGCCGCCGACGGGAGGGAGGTAGCGCCCGGAGAGCGGGCCGCTGCCGCAGCCGAGGCCGAGCACCTCGAAGAGCAGGCTCCAGACGATGGCCTTCTGGAAGGCCAGCGGGCGCAGCGCCCACGACGCGACGCTGGAGACGCCGCCGAGCGAAGGGCTCAGCCCGCAGAAGAACACCCACGCGCCGAGGTAGAGCGCGAGCTTCGCGGCGTAGAAGGCGAAGACGCCCGGCGGGGTCCCGTAGCCCTGCGCCGCCCAGGCCTCGCAGACCATGCGGCCCCGCTCGTCGAGCGGCCTCTCTCGCCACGCGATGGGGTCGTAGGGCGGAGGCGTCGGGTCGAGGAGTCCCATGAGCGGGGAATGCTACGGCCGCCGCAGCCGGCGCCGGTAGCGGTGGACGAGAGGGGGGGTTGTGCGGCACCCCCTCGGGTCATGAACGCGCCTCTCCTCGCCCCTTCCTTCACGGCCCCGGAGCAGCTCGTGCCGACGGTGCGCGACCGGGGCTACGCGGTGCTCTCTCCCTCGGACGTCGCCGCGTGGTCGGGCGCCCCGATCGCGGCGCTCGACGCCATGCGCCCGGACTGGGACTCGCTGCCCCCGGACGCCTGGATGAAGGACGGCGGGCGCTACCGCCGCCGCCGCCACTCCTGCTTCGTGGTCACCCCCGACCGCGTGGAGCAGGTCGCGCACCGGGCCCACTGGCAGTCCGTGGAGTACAACGCGCTGCACGGCGGGATGCAGCGGTGGTTCGAGCCGATGGAGCCCTCGACGGTGGCGCTCGGGGCGTGGGGGGCGCTGCTGCGCTCGCTCGCTCGCACCTGCGCGGCGCTGCGACCGGAGGTGCCGCGGTGGTTCGTCGAGGCGCACCAGTTTCGCATCGACACCACCGACGGCATCGGGCGCCCGACCCCGGAGGGGGCGCACCGCGACGGGGTCGACTTCGTGGCCGTGCTGCTGGTGGCGCGCGAAGGGGTGAAGGGAGGAGAGACGCGGGTCTTCGAGGCCGACGGGCCGCGAGGCGAGCGCTTCACCCTCACCGAGCCGTGGACGATGATGCTGCTCGACGACGCGCGGGTGATCCACGAGAGCACGCCCATCCAGCCGACGAGCGACGAGGGACACCGCGACACGCTGGTGATCACCCTCCGCGCGGAGGGCTTCCAGGGAGGGTGAGCTCACGAAAGCGCAGGGGTTTTCCTGTGACATTCCCTGTCAGACAAAGACTCGCGTGATGGCTCGGGATGTCGCAGGGTGCGTTCGTCGACGCGGTTCGTCCCGCGGGCGCACACAACGGAGATCCCAACCATGAGCAGCCTCGAAGATCGCCTCGAACGTATTGAAAGCAAGCTGGACGCCCTGATGGCGGCGCTGAAGACCAACGGGGGCAGCGTGGCCCGCGCCGCGGGGGCCCACGCCGGCTCCCCCGGCGGGGACATCGACGCCGACATCGACGGGCCGCGAGGCGACCCGGAGGTGCGCTTCATGCCGAAGCGGTGGACCGGCCCCGACTGCAAGGGGCGGCCGTTCTCGGCGTGCGAGCCGGAGTTCCTCGACCTCCTGGCCGACGCGTACGAGTGGTTCGCCCAGCGCGATGACGAGTCCAACGCCGTCGACAAGAACGGCGGCCCCAAGAGCAAGTGGAGCCGCCTCGACGCGGCCCGCGCCCGCGCCTGGTCCGCCCGCCTCCGCGAGCAGCAGGGTGGCGGCGCCGTGACCCCGGCGCCCCGCGCCCGCACCTCGGCCCCGTCGGCGCCCGCCGCCGCCCGCCGCCCGGCGGCCCCCGACCCCGGCTACGGCCGCCCCCCGGCGCACGACTTCGGCGACGCCACCGACAACGACGACATCCCCTTCTGATCGACCGCTGAACGTGTCCCGGCCATGGATCATCCACGGCCGGGATCTCAGCCCGCCAGCGCCTCTCTCACCGCCGCCACCGTCGCCTCGGGCAGGTCGGTGGTCACCACCCTCGCCCCCGCGAAGCGCTTCAGCTCGGCCACCAGCGCCTCGACGTGGATGTGGCTCACCAGCAGCGCCAGCGCCGTGGTGCCCGGGGTCACGATCTGCCTGAGCTCCTGCACCCGCTCGTCGGGGACGCCCGTGTCGATCACCTTGGCCATCAGCGCCCCGGTGCCCGCGGTGAGCGCGCTGCCCACGAGGGCCCCCACCGGACCAGCGAGCAGCGTCCCGAAGAGCAGCCCCCAGAAGGCGCCGTCGAGGGCGGCCTGCCCCGGCGTCACGTCGGTGGTCTCCTGCACCCGGGTCTCCCCGCTGGCGTCCTTGAAGACGAACACCGCGTCGTGCAGCAGGATCTCCCCCTCGGTCATCAGGCGCGTCGCGGCCATCAGCGCCTCCTGCGCCTTCAGCGCCGAGTCGAAGCCGAGCACGATCAACTTCCGCGGGTCGTTGTCCATGGCGCCAGGGTTATCGGCCGCCCTCACGATGCGCAAGCGAAGCGTGTAGGCGACCCGGCGTCAGGGGGGCGCCGGTGTCGGTGGATGCAGGGAGAAATCTACTCGGCGGCAGGGTTTTTCGGGTCGAGTGCCGTTCACGCCGAGCGCCCTCGGGTCGATAGAATCGTTGCCCATGAGCGACGGACCGTCCCACAAGGGTGCCTTCGTCCCGAAGCCGCCGACCGCCCCTTCGCGCGATCACGCGGGGCGACGACCCGGCGCTGCGGGGCGGGTGCTTCTGGCGCTCACCAGCGGCCCCCAGGCGGACGGCTGGAGCGACGCGCTGCGACGCGACGGCTTCGACGTCGTGTGCGCCGAGCACGGCGAGGCCGCCCTGCGACGGCTCCTCGCGGGCGACATCGACGTGCTGCTCAGCAGCGCCCAGCTCCCCGACCTGCACGGCCTCTCGCTGCTGCTGCGCGTGCGGGCGATCGACCCCGACGTCTCGGTGATCCTGGTGTCGACGCGCAACGACCTCGACAACGCCGTCGAGGCCATGGAGCGCGGCGCGCTTCGCTACCTCACCCGCGCCGTCTCGGACGCGGAGATGCTCACGCTGGTCAACGAGGGCGCGCGCATCCGTCGCAACGCCCGCCGCCGCTACCACTCCATGACGGTCATCCGCTCGGTGGGCCCCACCGGGCGATCGTTCGGCGACGTGTCCTCGCTGGCCGAGGCCTTCGATCTGGCGCTGCGCGGCGTCTACCTGGCCTTCCAGCCCATCGTCTCCTGCACCGATCGCAGCCCGGTCGCCTTCGAGGCGCTGATGCGCTGCATCGAGCCGCAGCTCCCGTCGCCCCCGGCGCTGCTCGAGGCCGCCGAGAAGCTCGGCCGCCTGGAGGACCTCGGCCGCCGGATTCGCGCCCTCGCCGCGGAGGCCATCGCCACCCTCCCCCCCTCCGCCCGGCTCTTCGTCAACGTCCACCCGCAAGACCTCAACGACCCCGACCTCTACGACCCGTCGGCCCCGCTCACCCGCCACGCGCACCGGGTGACCTTCGAGGTGACCGAGCGCGCCCGGCTCGACGACGAGAAGGCCGCGCAGGTGCAGCTACGGCAGCTCCGGGCGCTGGGCTACCACATCGCCATCGACGACCTCGGCGCCGGCTACGCGGGCCTGGCCAGCGTCGCGGCGCTGCACCCCGAGGTGGTGAAGCTCGACATGAGCCTGGTGCGAGGGGTCGACCGCAACCCCATCTCCGCCCGCATCATCCGCGCGCTGACGGCGGTGTGCAGCGAGATGGGCATCTGCCTCGTGGCCGAAGGGGTGGAGACCGTCGCCGAGCGCGACGCCCTGCTGGGCCTCGGCTGCGACCTGCTGCAGGGCTACCTCTTCGCCCGTCCGACCCCGGCCTTCGTGCATCCGCCGATGGAGTTCTACCCCCCGATGGCGATGCGCCCGAAGGCGGGCGCCGCCGAGGGCTGAGGCCCACCGGTCAGTAGTTGCAGGTGTAGCTGCAGTCCGGGAGGGCGGCGGAGCCCAGCGCCTGGATCGACGCCGAGGCGGTCTCCTCGCCGAAGACGATGTTCAAGGTCGAGCCGCTCATGGAGCCGCCGCCCGCCGGGACCGTGACGTTGAGGCAGTGACAGAGCAGCTCCGCGGGCGCGACGTTGACGGTCTCCTCGATGGTGCCGAGCACCGCTCCGCTGCTGTTGGTGAGCGTGAGCCGCATGGGCAGCGTGCGAGCCTCGTTGGTGTGGTTGGTGACCACCACGGAGGCGCGAACCACCGCGGTGCTGCCCTGCACCGTGCCGTCGACCCGGCGGATGCGCACCGAGACGTCCGAGCTGCTGCAGCCCGCGAGCGCCCTCGCACCGAGCGCCGCAAGCAGCACCGACACGAAGCCATCCAGGAATCCCCGTCGTGAAAGTCCCATCCCCATGAGGTCTCGTACTCCTTCGGGCGCATCTTCGCCCACCCGAGAGCCGCCGACCAGCGCGCACTCCCGTCAGGGCGTCCGCCGTGCGCTCGCTTGACCCCGCGCGGCGATTGTCGTTCTGCTGATCCCGTGAACCAACGCCGCGACCCGCAGCCCGCCCTCACCCCGCCCCCGTCCACGCCTGCGATGGTGCGGCGCGCCGCGCTCGCCATGGCGCTGAGCGCCCTCGGCTCGGTCGGGTGCAGCTCCTCGACGACCTCCGTCGACGCCTCCGCGACCGACTCCACCGCGGCCGACTCCCCGGACGTCGTCGCCGACGACCGCCAGACGCCGCCCGACCGCATCACCCCGATGCCTCCTCCGATGCCCCCTCCCCAGGACAGCGGGATCATCCCTCCGATGCCGCCTCCCCAGGACAGCGGGATCATCCCTCCGATGCCTCCTCCCCAGGACAGCGGGATCATCCCTCCGATGCCGCCTCCCCAGGACAGCGGGATCATCCCCCCGATGCCGCCTCCCCAGGACAGCGGGATCATCCCCCCGATGCCGCCTCCCATGCCTCCTCCCGAGGACGGCGGCGTCACCCCGATGCCTCCTCCCATGCCGCCTCCCAGGGACGGCGGCTTCATCCCTCCGATGCCTCCGCCTCCGATGCCTCCGCCTCCCCCCAGGGACGCCGGGTTCTGATCACCGCCCATGCGTCGACTCCGTCCACCCCGCCGACGGCGTCCCCGGGCTCGCCCCGCCGCTCCCCTCACCCTCTCTCCCGACTGGCAGCTCTGGATCGCTGACAACCTCCTCGCGGGCGCTCCCCTCGACGAGCTCCTCTCGACGCTGCTGCGTCACGGCGTACCCCGCCCGGAGATCGACGCCCAGCTCGGCGCCATCCGCGCCTCGCCGGCCTTCCTCGCGGCGCAGCGCCACCTGCGCGCCGCCCGCCGCCTGGACCTCGTCGCCCGCCTCCACCAGCAGCTCGACGCGACCCGCTCGCTCCCCCGCGCCATCGAGCGCGTCGCGGGCCTCGACGCCGAGCGCTTCTTCGATCGCTACTACGCCACCAACACCCCGGTGGTGCTCACCGACGTGGTCACCGCGTGGCCCGCCTTCGGGCGCTGGACCCCGGCCTACCTGAAGGAGCGCTTCGGCGACGTGGAGGTCATGGCCGCCTTCGGCCGGGAGAGCGACCCCGACTACGACCTCCACACCCCCGCGCTCAGCCGCCCGGTGCGCTTCGGCGATTTCGTCGATCGGGTGCTCGCCGCCGGGGAGAGCAACGACCTCTACCTGGTCGCCAACAACCGCAACTCCGACCGCGACGGGCTGCGCGCCCTCTTCGACGACGTCACCCTCCCCGAAGGATGGCTCGATCCCGCGCGACTCCAGGGGTCCACCGCGTTCTGGTTCGGCCCGGGCGGAACGGTCACCCCGATGCACCACGACACCTCGAACATCCTCTTCGGCAACCTCTATGGGCAGAAGCGCTTCCTGCTGGTGGCCCCCTGGGAGACCGCGCTGCTCCAGAGCACCCGCGGGGTGTACTCGCTCGTCGATCCGGAGAAGCCGGACCTCGAGCGCTTCCCCGGCTTCGCCCGCGCCACCGTGCGCGAGGTGGTGCTCTCCCCCGGCGAGATGCTCTTCATCCCGGTCGGGTGGTGGCACCACGTGCGAGCGCTCTCGCTGAGCATCAACCTCGCGTTCACCAACTTCGTGCGAGACAACGCCTTCGACTGGTTTCGCCCGGGCGAGCGGTAGCGCGCGGTCGACCCTCCGCGCCGCCCACGAGAGATTCACACCCCATGACGAAGCCTTCGACGCAGAGGAGTCGGTGGAGCGCGCGGTCGCGATGGCCGGCGGCGTGGATGGCCCTCCTGGGCGGCTGCGGCGCGCGCACCGGGCTCAACCTCCCCGACGTCGCGACCTTCCCCGATGTGAGCGACGCGGCCGACGTGACCGACGCGGCCGACGTGCGCGACGTGCTGCTGCCGCCGATGTGCATCCCAGGGCGCTTCACCCTGACGCAGCGCGGGGCCGACATGATGCTGGTGATCGACCGCTCCGGCTCGATGGGCCAGCGCCTCGGCGGAGGGCGCTCGGGATCGTCCAAGTGGGTGCTCCTCCGAGACGCCCTCTCCGCGACGCTCCCGGCCTTCCAGGAGCGCATCCGCGTGGGCGCCCTCTTCTACCCGCAGGAGGGCGCCGACACCCGGCTCGCGACCTGCGCGCTGGCCAACGTCCCCAGCGTCGACATCAACCCCGGCAACGGCACCGCCGCCCGGGTGATCGGGGTCTTCGACAGCACCGACCCCGGCGGCAGCACCCCCACCGCAGCGGCGCTGCTGCGCGCGTACAACTACCTGGTGCGCAACCCCAACCGCGCTCGCGCCCGCTACCTGGTGCTGGCCACCGACGGCGGCCCCAACTGCAACGCCGCGCTCGACGCCGCGAGCTGTGTCTGCGTGGGCGGCGGCGGACCCTTCGGCGCCGGCTCGTGCCGACGCGACACCAACGGCCAGCGGTGCCTCGACCGGGAGCGCACCGTGAGCGAGATCGCCCAGCTCGCGGCCAACCCGATCGCGTCGATACCGACCTTCGTGATCGGGCTCGCGGACGAGACCGACCCCAACTACGCCGCGACGCTCACGGCGATGGCCGTCGCCGGGGGGAGGCCCTTCGTGTCGTCGTCGGGCTACGCGACCTACTACAACGTCGAGCGCGCGGAGGACCTCACCCGCGCCTTCACCACCATCCAGAACACCGTGTCGCGCTGCTCCTTCGTGACGCCGTCGCGCCCCGAGGAGATGGGGTCGATCGTGATCACCGCGGGCGGGGCGACGGTCGCGCTCGATGCCACCCACCGCGACGGATGGGACTGGACCGACCGCGCCTTCGGGGAGATCACCTTCTTCGGCGCGGCGTGCGAGCGGGTGATCGCCTCGCGCACCACCGAGGTGCAGGCGACGGTGGAGTGCGTGAACGATGGCGGCTGAACCGCGGCGCGGGTGGATGGCGGCGCTGCTGGCGCTCGCCCTGGTGGACTGCACCCCCGGGGGAGAGTGCTCCCCGGGGACGTCGCGTCCGTGCTCGCGCTCGCTCGACGGCGGGGTCACCCAGGCGGGCTACCAGTCGTGCGAGGCGTCCCGAGAGTGGAGCGCGTGCGTCTCCGTCGGCGGGTGCCGCGCGGGCGGGGCGGCGCTGCCGATCTACTCCCGCTGCACCGGCGACGACCAGTGCGGCCCGGAGGGGTGCGCGTTCTGCACCAACTTCGAGGGGGTCGACAACCCGCGCGGACACAGCGTGTGCGAGGTGTACTGCCAGTCCGACGCGGAGTGCGCGCCCACCACGCCGAGCGTCGCGGTGACCCCGCGCTGCGTGCTGGGCCAGTGCGCCCTGCTCTGCCGCGCAGGATCGACCTGCCCGAGAGACTCCCAGTGCCTCAGATGGGCCGGCGAGGCGCAGGCGAGCGCCTTCCCGGGCTACCAGGGGCTCTGCGAGTAGGGAGAGCCTCTTCCGCCCCGCCAGGCTCTCGAACCACGGAGGTACACGCGATGTCCACGATGCTGCTCATCACCCATGAAGTCCGCGACTACGATGCATGGAAGCCGGGCTTCGACGCCAACCAGGCGGCGCGCGACGCGGCGGGCTTCACCCTGGCCTTCGTCGGCCAGGACTCGGTGAACCCCAACATCGTCCACGCCGGGTTTCATGTGCCCTCGGCCACCGCGGCGCACGCCTTCCTCGAGAGCCCCGGCCTGAAGGAGGCGATGGCCGCGGCGGGCGTGATCAGCGAGCTCGACGCGCGCATCGTCGAGATCGCCTGAGCGGCCCTGCAGGCGATCGCCGGAGGAGGCGCGACGCACCGCTGGACCGCCCCGAGGCCATGCACTAACCCTCCGGCGGAGGTCATCGCCGATGCTGCCTGCGCCCGAGGACTACCCCTTTCTCTTCATCAACCACGGGACGCCCGCCGTCGACTCGGTGGGCAAGTGCGAGGAGGTCTTCCTGTGGTTCCGCGGCGCCGTCGCTCCGGCCGATCGGGCGCGCATCGAGGCCGGCGTCCCCTCGCCGCTCCGCCGCTTCTGGCACTGGGACCGTGAGTTCTGCTACTTCGGCAGCGAAGGGGACATGTACGAGTTCGCGGTGCTCCAGGACTACACCCCGGAGCCCGTGCGCAGCGCGCTGCGGGGCGCCGATCCGACGCGCGACCCGAAGGCCTGGCACCGCCATTACCAGCAGGCGACGGCCCTCTTCGAGGAGGCCATCGAGGCCTTCGCCGCCGACCTCGAGCGCTGGGTCCACGAGGTGCACGGCATCGCTCCCATCGCGGTGTTCTGGGGTCCCGGTGCGTCCGCCGAGGACGACCCGTGGCACCGCTGGAGCGTCGCCGCCTTCGCGACCGCGATGGGCGAGCGCCTGCGCCGCTACGTCCCCGAGCGAGGCGGCGCCGAGACCCTCGACTGGATCCGCGACCGCACCGCCCACCTGCTCGTCGCTCCCTCGAAGCGCTCCAAGCGAGGCGCTCCGCTCGACGAGGCGCGCGCCATCGCCGCCCTCGACGAGGCCTGCCGCCGCGCTCGACCGAAGGAGTACGTCCCCCGGCTCAGCTACGACGAGGGCGAGGTGCTCCGCAACGGCGAGCTCATCGCCTCCTTCGTGGGCAGCGCCCGGGGGTGGTCCTCCCGGCTGGAGCGCCTCGCTCCGCTGAGCCAGCTCACCTTCCTCGCCAGCTACGACGTCGACCACGCCCGACTGCTGCGCGCGTACCCCGCGCTGCCCGATCGGGTGCGCGCGCTCGTCGAGGCCCTCGCTCCCGACGAGCGCCGCTCCGCGCTGCCGCTGCTGGTGATGCTGGCGCAGACGCTCACCCGCGACACCCCGGCCTTCGATCACCTCCGCCGCAAGTCCGGCGAGCTCGCGGCGCAGGTGCTCCGCGCGGGATTCGATCAGCCCGGCTGCCGGGGCGCCACCTTCGCGCGGGCCTCGCGCTACCTCCGCTGGGCCCGCTGCTTCAAGGAGGCGAGGGCGATGGCCGAGGAGGGCCTCTTCCGCTACGGCGAGCGACGGACGCTGGTGCGCGCGGCGCTCAAGGCCGCGAAGGCGATGGGCGACGAGAAGGCCGCCCGGAGGTACGAGGCCCGGCTGACGGCGCTGACGCCCGCGTCGTAGGGGCGCTTCCCCAGGGCGCCGCGGTGCTGCGATGCTGCGCCCCCGATGCCACCGCTCTCCGTCTCCGCCAGGGCCATCCGCGCCAGCGTCTTCTCCGACCTCGCCCCCCGCCTCCAGGCCCACGCCGCCCGAGGCGGAACCCTCTTCCCCTTCCACATCGGCGACACCTGGCGGGCGCCCCCGGAGGCCGCGAGGCTCACCCGCTCGGTCAGCGACGACCCGTCGCTCTACCGCTATGGTCCGCTCGGGGGCGACCCCGCGCTTCTCTCGGCGATCGCCCGCTCGCTCGACGCCCGGGGCCGCGCGCTGCCCGACCCGACGCCCGCCCACCTGCTGGTCGCCGCCGGGGCCACGCACGCCCTCTTCTGCGCCGCGAGGGCGATGCTCGACGCGGGCGACGAGGTGCTGGTGCTCTGCCCCTACTGGCCCCTCTCGGTGGGCGTGCTGCGCGCGGCGGGGGCGGTGCCCGTGGAGGTCGCGGTGCTGCCCGCGCTGGCGAGGGAGCCGGGCTTCGACCTCGCGGGAGCGCTCGCCGCGGCGTGCTCCGAGCGCACCCGGGCGATCTACCTCATCACCCCCAACAACCCCGACGGCTTCGTACTGCGGGCGGAGCACCTCGAGGCCATCGCCGACGTCGCCCGGCGCCGCGACCTCTGGGTGATCGCCGACGAGGTCTACGCCGACTACGTCTTCGAGGGAGAGCACCGCTCCATCGCGCGACTCCCCGGGATGGCCGGGCGCACGGTGACCGCGTACTCGCTCTCCAAGAGCCACGCGCTCGCGGGCCTGCGCGTCGGGTACATCGCCGGCCCGACGGAGCTCATCGCCGCGGCGCGCAAGGTGGCGACGCACACGGTGTTCAATGTTCCGCTGGTGGCGCAGCGGTGCGCGGCGAGGGCCATCGAGGAGGGCGGAGGCTTCCTCGAGGAGGCGCGCGAGGCGTACCGCGAGGCGAGGGCGGTGACCGTGGCGGCGCTCTCGGGGAGAGGCGACTTCGTGGTGCCCGACGGGGGCTGCTACGTCTTCGTCGACCTGACCAGGGCCATCGGCGACGGGACGCCACTGGGGCTGCTGGAGCGGTGCATCGACGCGGGGGTGGCGCTGGCCCCGGGCGACGCCTTCGGCGCGGGCTACGAGCGCTACGCGCGGCTGTGCTACACGGCGGTGCCCCCGAGCGCGCTGGAGGAGGGCCTCGCGCGGCTGGTGGGCGTGCTCGATCGGGCGGGGTGAGTCAGCGCACGGCGCGGCGGGCGGCGGCGAGGGCGGCGGCGTCGTCCTCGGCGCTGGCCACCGCGGCGGCCTGGGCGGCCTCGACGCGGACGCGGGTGCGGGCGTCCACCGGGGCGTCCATGGTCACGATGGACTCCAGCACCCCGACGCGCTCCGCCAGCTCGACCTTCTCCCGCTCCAGCCTGGCGAGTCGGTCTTCGAGCGCCCGGTGGCCCCCGGCGCCGGCCTCCAGCTCCAGCCGTCGCAGCTTGATCTTCGCCCACGACACGATGGCCGTGATCGGTACCGCGAACACGATGGCGACGATGAGCAGGTCAATCATGGCGACGCCCCGGACTCTACGACATCACACCGCGAGCGTGGTCACCCCGAGCCTGGCCAGCGAGGTGCGCAGGTTGGCCGCGAGCACGGCCTGGTCCGACCCCTTCGGGGCCGAGGCGTAGGTGCCCGCCTCGAGCTCCTTGATGGCGGCCTGCACCTCCTTGACGAAGCCCTCGGTGGCGATGGAGGGCAGCCTCCCGGTGACCCCCTCGGGCATCAGCGGAATGCCCGACTTCTTGATCACCGAGGCCACGGTGGCCTTCGTCCCGGGGCTCTTGCGCAGCTCCGCCTGCCAGTCGTCATACATGACCAGGTATTTGCTCGACACCACCAGGTAGGGGACCTCTTCCTTGTTGGGCGCCGCCTCCCAGCGCGCGCGGAAGTCGGTCTTGTAGCGGTCCGAGTCCCTGGCGTGGGCCAGCACGGTGCAGCCCGTCGACCAGTTCTTCACCACCCCGGAGTCGCCGTAGTCGAGCGACCAGTGGACGTGGATGGAGGTGTTCTCCTCGTCGGCCACGAAGAGCCACGGTTGGTTGCCGTTGCCCTCGTGCGCCTTGAGCATCGCGTCCTTCACGTTGGTGAACACGTTGCGGGTCTTGGTGGCCTCGCGCGCCAGCCGGATGGTGGGCGCCGCGCCGGAGTACACCTGCAGCGCCCCGGCCTTGCCCTTGTGGCTGGTGGGCTTGGCTTTGTAGGCGTAGCCCTCCAGCAGCAGCGGCGTGCCGGTGGTGTCGCTCTCGTTGGCGCCCGGGTCGATGGTGCAGCGAAACACCTCGACGTGCTGGTCGATGCTCTGGCCCTCGTTGGTCCAGACCATGTAGAGCATGTCGTTGAACTTCACGACCGAGTTGTCCTTCCCGGTCTGCGCGTTGCCCTTCTCGTCGCGGGTGAAGCGGTCGGCGTTGCGGGTGACGGCGGAGAGGTCCTGCACCCCGGTGATGGCGGCGGTCTCGCCCACGGCGTTGGCCGCGGCCTTCTCCTTCTTCACCATGTCCTCGGCCTCGGCGCCGGCCCCGTCGGCGAAGGTCGACTCCCGCACCCCCAGCAGCGCCACCTTCTTCGGGTCGCTCGGGACCTCCAGCCCGAAGGCCTTGTAGACCAGCTCGACCCAGTTGTAGACCGAGTGCTCCACCACGCTGCGCGCCTTGCCGTTGGGCGCCCCCTGGAAGGCCCCGTTGGTCTTCCCCCCGCCCTTCGCGGGCGGCGTCACCACGTGGTCCTTGGGGCGCGGCCGGGGCCGCGGGACGGGGTCGGGCTTGAGGCGGTCGTTCATCTCGCTCGCGGCTCCACGCAGGGTCAGTCGGTGGTGAATCTCTGCAGCGGCTTGAGCACCAGCACCGCCGCGTCTTTACAGAGACCGGTAAGCGTCACCTCCCCGGAGAACTCCTGGTCGGGCCACTTCTTGTGGGGACACACGATGTGCACGACGGCCCTCCCGATGGCCCTCCCCATCGCGTCCGTGTAGTCGATGTCCATGGTCTGGTCGTGCGCCACCGCCACAGCGACGCCGCCCGCGAGGTCGCCGATGAGCACGTCGCCGCTCCCGGTCTCCAGCGCCCCGCTGCCGCCGCAGTGCGCCACGTCGTCGCCCACCCGGTGCGCCCGCTGCCCGTTGATGAACACCCCCGGCGCGCCGCCCACGGCCTGCCACTGGTTGGGCCCGCAGCACGCCCCGTGCGCCCCCCGGTCGCCCACCCGCAGCGCCTCGCGCCCGTTGATCTTCACGTCGGGCGATCCCTCCACCGCGGGGCCGATCACGTCGTGCGGGCACGCCGGGCAGCCGTGCGAGTCCGCCGGGCAGTGGGCCTGATCGCCCTTCCTTCCTGCTTGCGCCATCGGTGCCTCCTCCCGCTCAGTTGATCTTCACCACGCCGCCGCGCACGACCACCTCCTGCTCGCCCAGCACCGTGATGGTCTGCGACGAGAGGGTGATCGAGTCGGGGGTCATGATGATGGTGCTGCCGCCGCACTCCAGCACGATGCGCCCGTCGGCGCGCACGTAGCAGGTCTCGTCGACCTGCGTGGTCATGCCGCGGGAGCCGTGCACGGTGATGTCCAGGTTGTCCTTCACCTCCAGCGAGTCGTTGGCGTTCACCTGGGTGGTGCGGTTCTTCTCGATGGTGTTCTTCTCGTTGGCCTTCACCGTCTTCGTGCGGTGCTTGCCGACCACCAGCGACTGGTTGTTGTCGACCTTGGTGCTCTGGTCGTGGAGCACCCACTCGTTGAGGTCCTTCTGGGCGCGGAGGTAGACCTCCTCCTGGTCGGCGAGGTCCTCGAAGCGCAGCTCGTTGTAGCCGTTGCCTCCGGGGGTGCTGCGCGTCTTGATCACGCTCTTGCTCTTCTCCCCGGGCAGCCCATACGGAACATGGTTCTCGCCGTTGTAGGCGCAGCCCGTCACCAGCGGCCGGTCGGGGTCTCCGTCGAGGAAGGTCACCACCACCTCCATCCCGATGCGGGGCGTGAAGACGAAGCCCCAGCTCGGCCCCGCCCAGTTCTGCGCCGCGCGCATCCAGCACGACGAGTGCTCGTCCTCCCTGCCCTGCCGGTCCCAGTGAAACTGCACCTTGATGCGGCCGTGGAAATCCACGTGGATCTCCTCGCCCGGAGGCCCCACCACCTTCGCCGTCTGCGACCCGTGCACCAGCGGCCGGGGCGTCACCCTCGCCGGTCGAAACGGCACCGCCGCAGGGATGCACTCGAAGTGGTTCACGTAGCGCCTCGCGCTCTCGCGACCCTCGCGCCCCGACACGCCCGCCTCCCGCAGCACCCCGGCGAGGTGCTCGCTCGCGCGCACGTCCTCCGGGAGATCGCCCCAGGCCTGCACCAGGTGCTCGACGCGGGTGAGAAGGAAGCGCCCGTCGCCGTCCGAGCGGTGGTGCCCCGAGGCCTCGAAGACCGAGCCCGGCGCGAAGCCCGTGACGTTGCCCAGGCCCCGCCCGGTGCGCGTCGCGAGGTGCTCCGCCTCGTGGCGGATGCGCGCCTGTCGGGCGCCGTCGTGGGCCTCGTGGGTGTGCGACCCGGCGCTGTACTGGTGCATGTCGAGCCGCGAGGGATGGTCGTAGACCGGGCGCGCTCCCTTCGCTCCGGGGTGCGACGCGGTGAGCGAGAGCATCGCCCGCGGCCTGGTGAAGTCGTAGTCGCGCACCGTGCGGCTGGTGGGCTCGAGGGCCGCGCAGAGGTCGAACCACTGCACGCTCTCTCCCCGCTTCACGTGGGCCGCCGCGTCGGTGACGCCGAAGGCACCGCCCTCCATCGGCGCGACCTCGTCCCAGCGCGCGGCGTCCTCGGCGAGCACCAGGGTCTCTCCGCCTTCGCCGTCGTGGCGGAAGTAGAAGGGGATGCCCTCCTCCTGGAGGAGCCGGAGCACGAAGTCGAGGTCGCTCTCGTGGTGCTGCACGCAGTAGATGCGAGGCGGAAGCGCGTCGAGCGAGCCGGGGATCACCGCCGCCCCGTCGCCCTGATAGACCCCCGCGGACTGGAGCACCTTGCGCACGATGGCGGAGACCGGGAGGTCCTGGAAGATGCGGGAGTCGACGCGCTGCGAGAGGGTCCAGAGCGCCGGGACGACGACGACGCGCACGTAGCGGTGCGTGGCGGTGGTGCCGAGGTCCTCCACGCGGCGCACGAGGCCCTGCACCTTGCGAGCGCGGTGCCCTCGTCGGATCTCGACGATGGCGTTGGCCCCGAGCAGCCCGTCGGGCTCGGCGCCGGGCGTCGGCAGCGTGAGGACGAGCGAGCACTCGTAGGGCTCCGAGAGGGCCTCGCGGATGCGCGCGAAGGCGACCTGCCAGGGCTGCCCGTCGGCGCCCGCGAAGTCCAGCGAGACCTCCGGGAGAACCGCGTTGGAAAGCACGTCAAGAACGTCCATCGGCGTCACAGCCCTCGAGTGGTGAGCCGCCCAGCGCGGCGACCGCGGATGGTATGCGAGTTGGAGCGGCGCGTCGCTGCGACGATGCGCCCCCTCAGCGACCCGCGAGCGCCCCGAGCGCGAAGGCCACCACGCCGACCACTGCCACCACGGCCAGCAGCCACCGCAGCGACGAGGGAGGCGCGGCAGGCGCGATCGGAGCCTGCGGCGGCGGCGCCACGACCATCGGCGCGGGCGACGGCGGGGGCGCGATCCACGGGCCCGGCGGGGCCATCGTGGGCTGCCGAGGCGGCGCCACCCACTGGGGAGGCGGCGGCGGGGGCGGCGCGGCGGGGGCGGTGCCGTCGGCCCACGGATCGGACGGCGTCTCTCCCGGGAGCGAGTCGCGCTCGGCGGGCGCCACCACCCGGACGCGCGTCTCCTCGTGGCGCTCCGGGGCCCGCGGCGGCGCCTTGAGCACCAGCGATTGAAGCTTCACCCCGGCGACCAGCACGCCCTCCGCGGGCAGCGCCCCGAACACCTCCGGCGAGAGCATCAGCGCCCTGGTGGGATCTCTCTCGGGCGCGGGCGTCGCCCCCGCGGCGGGGCGTCGAGCGACGGTCTCCTGCGCGGCGAACTCCCCGCTGAACAGGTCGTTCGCAGGCACCAGCGGCTCCTCCTCGGAGGGCGGAGCGGCGGCCGCGAAGAGGTCGTCGTCGGGCAGCCGGAGGGCGTCGGTGACCTCCGGGGAGCGAGGGAGGGAGAGCGTGTCGGTGGTCTCGTCGAAGGCTTCGCCTCGCGCGATGTGGCGGAAGGCGAGGAGCGCGTCGACCGTGGTGGTCGCCGACGGAGACTCGAAGCTGCGCGGAGAGACCGCTCCCCCGGGCGGAGGATCGAGCACGACCGCGGTGTCCGTCGGCTCCGGGGCAGGCGCGGCGAAGAGGTCGGGCCTCGCGAGCCCGCTGTTGAACATCTTCTGCGTAGGGACCGACGCCCGGAGGTTCATCGGCGAAGGTCCGAGGTCGGCCATCAGCGCCGAGGGCAAGCGCATCATGGGCCTGGAGTGTCCGTCGTCGCGCTCTCGCTCCTTCGGCTCTGCGGGCTCGACGAAGCGGGGCGGCGGCGCGATCTCGGCGACCGGCTCCCAGCTCACGCGGCGCATCGCGGTGCGGAGCCGATCGGCGTCCGCGTGGCGCTCACGGGGGTCGAGCGAGAGGGCCTTCACCAGCTCGTCGTAGAGGGCCCCGGGGACGTCGGAGCGCATCGACGAGAGCAGCGAGCGCGCCCCGGCGGGGTGCTCCTCGACGAAGTGGGCCCAGCACCTCGGCTTCACCGGGAAGGCGAAGGGCACCAGCATCGACGCCAGCAGCACGCCCAGCGAGAACACGTCGCTCGCGGCGGAGACGGCCTCCGGGTCGCTGAGCTGCTCCGGGGCGCGCGGGTCGGACATCGCGCTGCCGGGCGACGGCGACCAGAGCACCCCCGGCAGGGTGGAGAGGGCGAAGTCCATCACGCAGACGTCCCAGCTCTCCGAGCCCGACGCGCGGGAGATCATCACGCTCTCCGGGGAGAGCAGCCCGTGGAGCACCGGGGCGCCCGCGAGCGCGCGCATCCGGTGGGCGACGGCGACGGCGGCGCAGACCCCGTCGAAGAGGGCGCGCACCTGGGAGAGCTCGGGCCAGCGGAGGGCGGCGTCGTGCTCGTCGATCCAGGCGCGGAGGCTCCTGCCCTCGACGGGCTCGATGACCAGGAAGGGCACGTCGCCGTCGAAGCCGTAGCCCTCGACCGGGACGATGGTGCTGTGACGGAGCGGCTCGAGCGAGCGCAGCGCCGCCTCGACGCGCTCCCGCTGATCGGCGGCGACGGGCGGCAGCCGCTTGAGCACGACGGGCGCGTCGCGGCGCTGGGTGTCGAGGGCGTCGACGCAGTCCCCGAGGCCCCAGCGATCGCGCTCGCGCACACGCTGGAATCGGTCGAGGCGAACCGGTGGCATCGGTGGAGCGGCCGACTGTTCCACGGATGCGGCGGGGGGCGCAATCGCGCGCGGCCCTTCGCCCCTCTCCTCCCGCGGTCAGCTCACTGAACCGTCGTGCGGACCCCGGCGCAGCCCCAGGACTCCATGGTGAGCCGCAGGTCCCACGCGCCCGAGAGGTTGATGTTGCCGTGCTGGCTGCGAATCTCCCAGGTGCGGCCGTTGGTGAGGTTGAGCAGCGCGCCCGCGGAGATGGTCTGCTGCACGTCGAGCACCTGCGTGTCGGAGATGCCGCTGAGGGAGCTCCCGATGATGGTCCCGAGCACCGCCACGGTGCCGAACACCCAGCCGTAGCCGTCGGCGTGCTGAGAGACCATCGCCGCGCGCCCGGCGATCTCCATCAGCGCCCGCTGCGCCGCCCCGGCGTTGGCGGTGAGGAAGCACGAGTAGCTGATCGTGATGTTGGAGATGCTGCGGTAGAGGTCGCTCTGCCCCCAGGCGACGCTCTGCCCGAGCGGGAGGTTGATGCGCGTGGTGCTCTGGTTGCCGGCGACCTCGCGAGGGGTCGTGAGCAGCAGCTCCGAGTGGCGGCCGTCCTCCGCGCTGATGACGCAGTAGAGGTTGCGGGGGATGTCGAACCACCCTCGGCGGATGGAGATCTCCTTCACCCGGAAGCGGAGCTGCGGGTCGGCGCAGGTGGTGGCGCCGGGGGTCATGCCGAGCTCGGTGCCGCACGCGTAGTTGGTGCGCTGCTCACCCGACGCCGTGGTGTTGTTGCACACGGGCAGCGCGGTGGAGGTCGTCGGTATCGCGAGCGCCCCGGTGCAGCTCGGCGCCATGTCGCAGGTGGGGCAGCGGTTGCAGTCGAGGGGACAGCTCATGCAGTCCTCCATCGGCCGGGCGCACACCCCGTCGCCGCAGCGCGCTGGCGGAGGCGGCACGTCCGGCGCGTCGGGGGCGCCCGCGTCGAAGCCCGCATCGGGGCCCCCGGCGTCGACCGCGTCGTCGGCCACCGCGGCGTCGATGGTCTCGACGACGGCTCCGTCCGACCCGGCGCAGCCCGCGAGGAGCGCGGCCGCCAACATCCCGTGACTCCAGCGGTGCTTCACGCTCATCGGGGGGCGATGGTGGGCGCATCCCCGCCCCGCGAGCAAGGGCCTTACCGCTCGGGCGCAGGCGCGAAGGAGGAGAGCACGTCGCGGCAGACCTGCGGTCGCGCGGCGATGTCGTCGGCCGGGCCCGCACAGTTGAGCGTGAAGAAGGCCCCGGCCCCCGCGGGGATCACCCACTGGATGAGCGTCGTCGGGGTGGTGCGCACCGCCGCTCGGGTCGAGTCGACGAGCACCCCCACGCGGCGCCCGTGCTGGTAGGGCTGCTGGCGCACGATGGTGTTGGCGGGGTCTCCGGTGATGCCTCGCACCGCCCCCTGGAGGGCCTGCTGCGCCGGAATCTGGAGGTCGTTGATGAAGTGCAGCACCACGGCGTGGTGCTCGCCCTCGTCCGAGGCGCCGAGCGCGTCGCCCTGCGGGGCGGACATCCCCGAGAGCGGCGCCCACCCTTCGGGGATCTGCACGTAGCGGCCCTGCCCCCCGAACCAGCGGGTGCCCGACGGGGCGCGGCCGGGCGGGGTCGCGCGGGCGTTGGGGCCCATCCAGAGGGACTCGATCACCGTGCGGCAGAAGCCCTCGACGGACTCGTCTCGCTCTCCGCCGCAGGTCACGATCACCCCGGCGTTGCCCTCGATGAACACCCCCAGGAAGGTCGGCATCTGCTGCACGCTCGAGGGGAAGCGCACCTCCACCTCCGCGGCCTGCGCCCCGAGGTGGGAGAAGCGACGCGTCGTCGCGGCGGCCTCGCGCTGGCGGTAGACCTCGGGCAGCGAGTCGACCAGCTCGTCGAAGGTCTCCGAGCCCCGCACCACCTGCACCGAGAACGCGCGGCGCTGCGGGTGCGACGGAGGGAGCGGCGAGGTCCACATCGGGGCGCCGTGCTCGTCGGCCCCATCGGTCCAGGTCGCGGGGATGGCGGCGGACCACCCCGTCCCTCGCACGCGTCGGGTGTCCGGCGGGTCGGCCGCGGGCTGCGGCGCCGCGGCGGCCATCGTCGCGCTGGCGACCGGCGTCTCGGCCACGGTGCGGGCAGGGCCCGCCGCGCAGCCGCACAGGGGAAGGGCCGCGAGGAGAAGGAGCCGGGTCGCGCTGTTCATGGAGGCGCGGACGATACACCAGCGGATAAGTCCAGCGCCGCGCCCGCGGAGTCGTTTCACTTCTTCTCGAGCGAGCTGCGGATCGCGAAGCCCGACGCGAAGGCCAGCACCAGCACCAGCCAGAACACCACCGGCGGCGCCTGCTCCATCCCGGTGCGGAGGTTCATCCCCAGGATCGATCCGATCGCGGTCACCGGGAAGAACAGCGCCGCCAGGAGGTTGAGCCGGTGCTGCGCCTCGACCGCCCGCTGCCCGTTGGCGGCCTGGGCCTCGGCGTTGCGAGCGACGGTGTACTCCAGCGCGTTGCGGGCGTCGCCCACCAGCAGCTCGGCGGTGCGCTCCAGGTCTCCGGCGGAGTCTCGCATCGCGATGACCTCCCGGTCGTCGACGCCCTCGCGGGCTTCCTGCAGCGCCTTGTGCAGGTGCCGCACGACGCGCTGCAGCGGCGTCGCGGCGTTGAGCACCGTGAAGTAGTCCTGCGCCGACCTGCCCGAGTCGACCCTCGCGTCGAGCTGGTGGAGCGCCTGCTGCAGCGACTCCAGGTGGCGCTTGAGCACCGGCAGCCCGTTGGACTGCCCCGCCCCGGAGGCCCTCCATGAGCCGTCGGGCGCCCTCCAGAAGAGCTTCGCCGCGCGGGAGGAGTCGTCCTCCTTCGGCAGCTCGTGGACGATGAGCAGCAGGTGCCCCTCCTCGACGATGGCCCGCTGCCGCCCGGCCTGCACCCCCACCCGCTGACGGATGCGAGCCGGAACCTGCCACGCATCCGGAATCACCTGTGCCATGGGGCGCGAGTGTAGATCAGTTGCCGCGCCCGCGACGAAGCGCCCCGCCCGCCCGGCGGTCTACGGAGGCAGCACCGCCACCTCCAGCGTGTAGCGCCCCGCCTGGGTGGCGCCGCAGCCGGCGGCGTAGATCCAGTAGGTGCCCGGGTCGAGCACCCCCTCGACCTGCGAGTTGGTGCTGTACCAGTCGTCGTTGCAGATCGCCCCGAAGCTGCGGCCCGGGCAGGTCATCCCGCCGCTCAGCGAGAGCAGCGTGTCGAAGTCGGCGCTGCGCTCGATGGCCACCACGCGCCGCCGCGCGGTGAGGTCGAGGCGGTAGAGGGCTCCTCTCGCTCCCGCGCAGCCCGACATGGTCGTCGCGCAGGGGGGCGTCGCCACGGCCGTGGCGTCCGCGGTGCTGCCAGCGAACACCCCGCCCTCCGGGGGGATGCGGGTCACGGCGTCGCAGCGCAGGTTGCCGCTCACCTCGGTGGTCGTCGGCGTGGGCACCCGATACCACCGGGCCGAGAGCTCACCCCCAGAGGAGTTGGTCGCCCCCTGGACGATGAGTCGACGTCCCGCGGCGATGCGCGGCAGCCGGGTCCAGACCGAGCGCGCCGAGCGGTCGACGGGCCCCACGCACCCGAAGCCGGGGTCTCCCTCGCAGGCGTCGCGCACCTGCAGCGCCGCGTCGCCGCGCATCGCCGAGGTGGCCACGTTGACCAGCAGGTCGCCATCGCCCGCCGGGGCGGTGAGGCTCCAGAAGGCGCTCGCCCGCTGGCGGGGGAGGCACGAGAGCGTGGGGCCCGCGGTGAGCACGTCGATGTCCACGGCGCTCGCGGCCGCCTCGGCGGCGACGGGAACCCCCGGGCAGCGGGAGCTGGGCCCCGGGAGCGTCGGGGCGGAGGTGGTGACGCGCGCGGTGAGCACGTGCGTGGGGCGCACGTCGAAGTGGTGCTCGACGGTGAAGTAGTAGGTCCCGGGGCGCTGGTTGCGCAGCGTGCGGCTGGCGGGCAGGCCGGTGTCGCAGCCGGGGACGGCCTGGGAGGTCGATCCGCAGACGGACGAGACCTCGATGAAGAGGTCTTCGGATGAGCTTCCCCCGACCTCGATCTGGACGTCGCGGGCCTCGGTGAGGGTGTAGCTGAACACCGCGTCGGCCCAGCCGAGGGCGCGGGTCGAGAAGTACCCGCAGGTGGTGCCGTAGTCCGAGTAGGTGGCGAAGCCGCGGGTATCGAGCGTCGTCGGCGGGCCGTCGGGGGTCACCGCCACGCCGGGGCAGAGGTCGCCGGGGAGGCGGGGGCGCGCCGGGACGACCTGCGTCTGGAGGCGCACGTCGAGGCCTCGCGCGGTGGCCACGGTGAGGGTGTACCGCCCCGGAGGGAGCGAGCTCGCGCGGGCGGTGGCGATGGCCCCGATGGCGTTGCTGCCGTTGACGCAGAGGATCTCCTGGCGCACGTCGCCGCAGCCCTCGGCGGGGTGCAGCGCCACCACGACGGCGTCGCTGCTGCCCGGCGCCGCGGCGATGTTCACGTCGCTGGTCTGGGTGAGCACCAGCGGGAGCACGGCGTCGGGCCCCGCGGAGGTCATGGCCCCGGCGCAGCTCGGCGCGTGGTCCTGGCCGAAGCCCGCGAAGGAGACCACGCGCTCGACGCCGTCGGAGAGGTCGCCGCAGGGCCCAGGGGGCATCGCGAGGCAGCGGTCCGTCGCCCGGTTGGGGCAGGTCGGGTCGACGTCGTCGGGCGGAAGGTCGCGGGGCACGGGAACGTCCGCGGGCGCATCGATCGCGGGCGCGTCGGGGGCCACGACATCGGGCGCGTCGCTGACGTCGCTGACGTCGCTGACGTCGCTGACGTCGCTGACGTCGCGCGCCGAGGCGTCGGAGGTCGGAGCGGCGGTGATCTCCGAGGCGCAGCCGACGGCGGCGATCGCGGCGCTCAGCGCGAGGAGGGTCCAGCGGGCGTTCATGGGTGCTTGGGGGCTCATACCGCAAGGAGCGCTTCGGGTGGGAGCGCTGGGAGGGGAGACGGCATCGCCCTTGCTGCCCATCAACCCCGATGATCACGCTCTTCGTCTGCGGCGACGTCATGCTGGCCCGCGGGATCGATCAGATCCTGCCGCACCCCTGCGACCCGACGCTGCACGAGTCCTACGTGCGTGACGCCCGGGACTACGTCGCGCTCGCCGAGGAGACGGCGGGCCCGATCCCTCGCGGCGCGGGGCTGGAGTACCCCTGGGGAGACGCGCTCCCGGCGCTCGACGCGACTCGGCCCGACGCGAGGATCATCAACCTCGAGACCAGCATCACGCGCTCGGCGGACTGGGATCGGCAGAAGGGCATCCACTACCGGGTGAGCCCGGAGAACGCGCGCTGCCTGGCTGCCGCGCGCATCGATGTGTGCGCCCTCGCCAACAACCACGTCCTCGACTGGGGTCCCTCCGGGCTGCTCGACACCCTCGACACGCTCGACCGGCTGCACATCGCCCGCTGCGGCGCCGGCCGCGACCTCGACGAGGCCACGCGCCCCGCGGTGGTCGACCTGGGCGAGCGCGGCCGGGTGGCGGTGTTCTCCGCGGGCAGCGTCGACTCCGGCGTGCCGCCCTCCTGGGCCGCCGGTCCACGGCTCCCTGGGGTGCATGCGCTGATGGACCTCGGCGATGACGCGGTCCTCCGACTACGGCGAGCGATCGAGCCCTGGAGGCGGTCGGGCGCGCTCATCGTGCTGTCGATCCACTGGGGGCCCAACTGGGGCTACGCGATCGCCGCGGAGCACCGCCGCTTCGCCCGACGGATGATCGATGACGCCGGGGTGCACCTGGTGCACGGCCACTCGTCGCACCACGTCACTGGCATCGAGGTGCATCACGGCCAGGCGATCCTCTACGGCTGCGGCGATCTGCTGACGGACTACGAGGGCATCCACGGCCACGAGGCCTATCGCGGCGACCTCGGGCTGCTCTACCTGGTGACCCTCGACGAGGCCGGCGCGCTGAGCCGACTGGAGATGCTCCCGACCCGGATGCATCGCCTACGGGTGACCCGAGCCAGCGCGGAGGAGACCCGCTGGCTGGCGGGCACGCTCACCCGCACCGGCAAGGCGCTGGGCACCTCCGCGACGGTCCACGAAGGGCACCTGCGGCTGAGGTGGTGAGCCTCCTGGAGGAAGCGTGGATCAGGCCGCAGCGTCGCGGAGGAGGGCCATGCGGATCGAGGTGACGGAGGTCGCCGGGATGGGCCCGTCGTCGGTGATCCAGTCCTCGTCGGGGCCCGGGTCGCGCACCGGCCGCGGGGTGCCGTCGAAGTTGCGGCGGCCTCCCGGCAGCACGAAGGTGCGGAGCGCGTAGGCGATGAGGGAGGGCTCATCGAGGCGAGGGTCGATGTGCGGCGCGAGCAGCCGGCGGTGCGCCTCGGGCGCGAGGCTCCAGTGCAGCGTGGACTTGAGGTGGTGCACGCCGTGGAAGCCGTTGTTGAAGGCCAGCCAGTTGACCACCGGGCCGACGAAGTTGCGCGAGTGGTTCCACGGGCTCGCGGGGTCGCAGCCGTCGTGCTGGAGGAGGTTGATGGTGACGATGCCCCACGCGGCGTACTGCCAGGGGATCACCACGTAGAGGAGCGCGTTGCGCCAGTCGAGCGCGAAGAGCGCGACCACGACGGCGAGCATCACCACGGACTCGAGCGCGAGCTGCCTCGCCCAGCGAGGGTGCCTCCCGATGGCGTAGCGGGCGTAGCGGGCCTCGGCCCCGAGGATGGAGGTGCTGAGCGACGCGGTGAAGAAGAGCAGGTTGAGCAGGTGCCAGCGGAAGCGGGCCTTGTCGGTGCGCATCACGTCGCGGCGGGTCTCGGTGTGCCGGTGGTGGCTGAGGTTGTGGCCCGGCACGTAGGAGCTCACCGGGTGGCCGTAGGTCAGCGTGAGCACCACCTGCCAGAGGTTGTTCATCCAGCGCGCGACGAAGACCGGGCAGTGCACGGCGTTGTGCGTCGCCACCGCCCCCTGGAACGCGCCCATGCACAGCATGGCGACCAGCGCCGCGTTGGGCCAGAACCCCGTCGGCGAGGCGATCCAGGCGTAGGCCATGAGCGCGTACCACGCCCCGATGACTCCCAGCGTCCGTCTATCCGCCTGATAGCGCAGGATCTTCATATCGTCGGTCTCTCGTTGCTCTCGGCCAGTCGGATCAATGGAGCCACCCGCGCCAGGCGCAGGACCGATCGGCGATCGCCGCCCCATGAGGCATCGCTCGGCAAGCAGAATCAATACCTGGGGGCGAAACCCCTCCAGCGCCAGGGCCTCGCCGCGGGCGTCGCGGGCGCCTCGATGTGTCACGAACGAAAGCGTGTGCTTTCAACGCTGCAACGAATCGCGGACCTCGGACCTGCCCGATGCCTGGAATTCCCGCAGATCACTCCATGGCACGCCTCCTGCGATAGATCTCCCCGAGCGGCGGCGCCGGCGTCTCCCCCCAACGCCAACGGTGACCGCTGCTAAGTCTCCTCCCGGAGGTCGATCGTCCAGAGCGGCGGTCGACCTCCGGGGCCTCGTGTCCTGAACCATCACGCCTCGCTCGGCGACCGTGATATTTCCGCGCTCATGCGCCTCTCGGGACCTTCTTCTGGCCTCCTGCTTCTCTGGCTCTCTGGCAGCGCGTGCGGCGGCTCGACGCGCCCTCCGGTCTTCGGCTCCGACGCCGCGATCGACCCGGACACCGGCGCCCCCGTCGACACCGGCACGACGAGCCCGACCGACGCCAGCTCGACCGACGCCAGCCCGACCGACGCCAGCCCGACCGACGCCAGCTCGACCGACGCCAGCCCGACCGACGCCAGCCCGACCGACGCCAGCTCGACCGACGCCAGCTCGACCGACGCCGGCTCCAGCGGCGACTCCTCCGTGGTGCCTTCGGATGGCGCTGCGGACGCCGGCTGCGAATCCTGCCAGGCCTTCAGTCCCACGGTGAACCCGACCTACCTGACCGCCGGGGTGCACCGGTTTACATCGGTTCGTATTCCGGCCGGGGTGGTGGTGATGCTCGACACCAGCGGCACGGCGGCATCGTCCGCGACGCTCGACCTCCAGGTCTCGGGCGAGGTCGTCATCGACGGGACCATCGACCTGTCGGGCGGCCCCGGGAGCGCGTCGAGCCTCAGCATCGGCTCGAGCACCGAAGGGCGCGCGGGCACCGGAGGCCTCACGGGAGCTCCTCGCACGGCGCCCGCCGGGCCCGGGTGCGCCTTCACGGCCGGGGCGGGCGGAACGGGCGGCCTCGGGGCCTTCAGCTCCGTCGGAACCTGCATGCCGGGCTCGAGCACGGCGTGCATCGCCATGCCCTTCGTCTTCGCGGCGCCCTTCGCCCGGGGCGGCGGGGGCGGGGTGTTCACGGGTCTCCGGGCCTACGGCAGCGGCGGAGGCGGCCCCGCGGGCGGAGGCCCCGGCGCGCTGGCGGCGGTCCCTCCGTCGACGGCCGCCCTGGGCGCCATCGACTGCATGGGCATGCACGGGGGCGGCGGGACAGCCCCGGGCCGCGGCGGATCGGCCAGCTCGGAGCTCTACGACGGCGAGGACGGCAACACCGGGGTGAGCCAGTGCCCCGGGTCGTCGGGCGTCCCGGCGGCCTTCCTGGGCGGCGGAGGCGGCGGGAGCATCGGCGCCGCGGCGGCGGCCGACCTCGCGGTGGCGACGACCTTCCAGCCAGGGTCGGGCGGAGGCGGAGGCAGCGCGGACTATGCGTTCCGTCCGGGCGCGGGCGGCACCTCCGGGGGCGGCGGCGGAGGCGGCGCGCTGCGCATCACCTCGACGACGAGCATCACCGTGAGCGGGTCGCTCCTGGCGAACGGCGGCGCGGGCGGCAACGCCTTCATGGGCGCCAACCTGGCGGGCGGGTGCAGCCCCCAGCCGGGCGCGGCCGGAGGCGGCGGCTCCGGGGGCGTGATCTTCCTCCGCGCGCCGCAGATCACGACGACCTCGACGGCCCGGATCTCGGCGATAGGGGGGTTGGGCCGGCTGGCGAGCCCCTTCGCGACCGGCGGCCGGAGCGGCGCGGGCGGCCTGGGTCGCATCCGCCTGTCGGTTCCGACCGCGGGCTGCGCGCTGGGCGGAACCTTCGCCCCGCCGCTGGCGAGCGCCTGCGCTCCCTCCTCCGTGGCGGGCTCGACCTTCGTCGCCGCGTACCCGGACTGAGGCGCTTCGAGGAGAGAGTGTAGAGAGAGGGAGAGGGAGAGGCAGGAGGGAGCGGACTCGGAGGGAGGGGGCGCAGTGCGCCGGAGCCCTCAGCCCCCGCTGCGCACCACCGAGGCGGTGGTCACCCGGCCGAGGGTGCGCACGGTGCACGCCGCGCTGGGGTCGAAGCGCACCGCGGCCACGTTCCAGTAGTCGTTGGCGTCGGGGCTGCTGTGGCTGCCCGAGAGGTCGCGCACGAAGGTCCCCATGCGCTGCTCGCCGCAGTAGATCACGATCGTCGCGCGGGTCGTCCCGCTGTGGCCGTGCGACGAGTAGAAGTGCACGCCGATCTGGTACTCGCGGTCGGTCATCGGGGTGTCGACGCGGATGTTCTCGGGCCCCTCGCCGTCGACGTCGTCGGTGTCGAGCCAGCGGCGGCTGGACGCCGGGAGCGCGCTGTCCGGGCGGCGGTTGGCGTAGAAGCAGTCCTGCGTCGAGAACCAGCGCCCGGCGGAGTTGTCGAGGGCGTGCAGGTCGACGTCCGTGTCCTGGGTGTTCCAGGAGAGCTCGACGCGCAGGCCGTGGCCGATCATGGACACGGTGGTGTCGCACTGGTCGATGGTGCCGTCGGGGTAGGTGGCCTCGGCGTGCACGGTGAAGTCACCGACGATCACGGAGGTGAAGGGCACCACCTCGCCGCTCGCCACCATCGCGCCGACGTCGCTGTCGTTGTAGACCGTCGCGAAGCGGTAGGCGCGGGTGCTGCTCGGCGCGGAGATGACGCTCCAGTTCACCCGAGCGCCCGCGGTGGTGTTGGTGGTGCGGAGGGTGACCGGCGATCCGGCGAGGGCCCGAGAGGGCGCCGGGCAGCGGAGCGTGCCGGGAGCGGTCGGCGCGGGGGGCGGCGGGGGCGGGGCGGGCGGCGACGAGACGACGTAGGTCTGGCCGTCGTCGACGCAGGGGGCGCCGCTGTTGTCGTGGGGGACGCAGACCCGCACCGTGGCCTCGCAGGTGCCGCCGCGGCCGTCGTCGGCGGTGACGTGCATGGCGTAGACGCGGCCGTTGCCCCGGCCGCTGCGCTCGGCCCTCAGCAGCGCCGGGCGGCCGTGGCTCTGGCCGTCGCCCGCGACGTGGGGGCTGCCGTCCTCGTTCTGGTCCTGGTCTCCGCGGCCGACGTCCACGGCGGTGTTGCCGGACTCGGGGGCGTCGACGGCCTCGTCGGAGGTGACGTAGTCGATGGAGTAGGAGACCTCGTCGCCGTCGGCGTCGGTGAGCCCGCCGATGCGCACCGGGCGGAACGAGTGGTTCGGCGGCCAGAGCACCGCCTGCGAGGGCGTGGCGCGGGCGCAGTTCGGGGGGCGGTTGCCGGGACAGGGCGCGCCGCCGCAGGCCGAGGCCGGGGGCGGCGTCGGGGTCGAGGGGGCGCCGCAGCTCGCGAAGCGGAGGTAGTCCCACGAGGCCACGGCGCGCTCGGTGCGGAAGCCGTAGTGGGCGCCCCGCATCGGGGTCGCGGCGTCGAGCCGGTCGTAGGCGACCTGGATCGAGGGGGCGTCCTCCTTGTCGACATAGACGGTGGCGCCGCCGGTGCGATCGAGCCGCAGCGAGTAGACGTGGAAGTTGTTGATGTTGAACTCGAAGGGCGCGATGGCGATGGGGGTCGCGCAGCGGTCGAGCGCCCGGATGGCGATGTAGCTGGTCTCGACCCCGTCGGCGCCGCGCATGCGCCCCACCGCGAGGCCCGCCATGCGGGTGCCGTCGGAGACGAAGGCGCTGATGTTGGCGATGGGGGTGCTGGGACAGTCCGGGTCCGTGGCGAGGGCGTCGGGGCGAATGGCCACGTTGACGTCCATGACCATCTGCGTGGCGCCCACGGCCCGCGGCTCGACCCTCGTGTAGGTCAGCCCGTCCTGCCCCGAGCGGCCCACCACGATCTGACCGCCGGCGCTGGTCGCGCACGAACCCATGCCCTTGCCGCAGGCGCTGCCCTCGACCTGCGCCCAGGGCGCGGCCGCCTCCAGCTCGGGGACCAGGTTGCCCTCGAGGCTGCCCGAGGCGCAGGTCAGCCCGATGCCCGGAACGATCGCCTGCGACGTCATGCCGAGGCCCGCCTCGTCACCGTTCATGCAGCCGACCACGGCGACCGACGACATCACCACTGCGATTGCGGACAAGGTTCGGTTCATCGCGTGCCCCACTGGTAACTTCGACCCAGCGCACCAGCCATCCAGCGCGCATAAACTCCTTACGCGCTTTCCCTGTTTGAACTGAAGTGATTAGTGCAAGTCGAATGTATTTTGCGGGGGCGATATCCGTTTAAACCCACACGATCGGACGTGCTCTCCGTGGTCTTTTCGCCGACAGGTGCGATGCGTGTGACCCCTCATCCGACAAGGCACATCGCTGCTGGTGATATGTCATGAAGTCGGGAGTCGACCTGCGCCGAGGGCGCCGGTCATCCCACATCGGAGCCGCGGCGGGGCTCAGCGGTCGGTGGCGGGGGAAGGCCTGCGCGCGCAGCGGAATCCGAGCTGCGGGACGCGGTACGTGGGGACGTTCCAGCCGCGCACGGTCGGCGAGAGGAGGTCGACGGTGTCGGCGCCGAAGCTGGCCCCGCGGAAGGTGCGCTGTCGGCCCGTGAGGGGTCCGGTCGGGTCGACGGGTACACCGCCGGCGCTCGGGTAGCTCGCGAACCAGTCCTGCGTCCAGACCCAGACGTTGCCGACCATGTCGCGCAGCCCGCGGGCGTTGGCCGGGTGCTCCGACACCGGGCACACGCGGCCGTGTATGGCCGACGCGTCGCCGCTCCAGCAGAGCCGGGCCCCGGAGGCGTCGTCGCCCCACGGGTACCGCGTGGTGCCGCCGTTGGTGGCCGCGAATTCCCACTGCGCCTCGGTGGGAAGCGCCCCGCCCGCCATGCGGCAATAGGAGTCGGCCTCGCTCCAGGCGACGCAGTTCATGGGAGAGCTCTCGTGCCCTGGCGCGACGACGCCGCCGCCCTGGAAGGCGCAGCCGGGCATGGCGCTCAGGGTGGGCTCCGGGCAGCGCCCGGCCTCGACGCAGGCGGCGTAGACCGCGGCGGTGACGGGCGTCTCGTCGAGGCAGAACGAGTGGACCCGAACCCGGTGCGCCGGGGCCGACGATCCATCGGCGCCCACCCCGGTGGTGTCGTCGCTGCCCATGGTGAACTCGCCACCAGGGATCAGCGCCATGCCCGAGGGGCAGGTTCCGGTGGGGTCTACGACGAAGGGCGGTCCCGCGTCGGCGGGGGGCGCGTCGCCGTCGCAGGCCCCGGTGATGGAGAGGTAGGCGAGGGCGGTCCACCGCCACGTCCCTCGGGCTCGATTCATCGGCTCACACGCTCTCAGCCGTCGCAGGGGGTCGTCAACGCGCAAGCGCCACCGCCGTGCTCAGAAGCCTTCGAAGCGCTGCACCACCCGCTGCCCGTGGGCGAGGAGCAGCCCGTCGCGGAAGTCGGTCTTCAGCCGTCGCCAGGCGTCCTGGAAGACCTCCACCAGGGCCTCGGGGTAGCGGTTGGCGAGCGGCGTCCCGGGAGGCAGCGGCGGAGGCTTCGGGGTCATGTCGGTGGCCGAGCGCTGGTAGCGCTGCGCCACGTGAGAGAGCAGCGCGTCGAGGGAGTCGTAGCCGTAGACCACCATCACGTGGGTGGCGTCGCCCATCCAGTCCATGGTGTAGCTGCGCCACTCGACGGTGAGCCGGGCGCCGCCCTCGGGGGTCGTGTGGACGATCACCTCCTCGATGAAGCCGGGGTAAGCCTCGGCCTCGCGGGTGAGCACCCAGGCCGGAGCGCCCGAGCGCAGGTGGTCGAGCAGCGCCTCTCGGCTCTCGAAGGGGCGCGGGGCCTCGCCGGAGCGAGGGTCGGGGCGCGCTGGATCGAGGCGGAGCGAGGCGACGAGGTCGAGCCCGGAGGCCCGATCCCAGACGAGGGTGTGGCCGCAGCGAAAGCGCTGGATACGGTGCCAGGGGATGTCCCCATCGGGCACGAAGCTGGTGAAGGGGATCTCGATGATCCCCTTCTCGCGGTCGTGGTAGCCGATGCTGAACCAGCGCTCGTCGTAGCCCTCATCCCAGTGGATGCGGTCGTAGATCTCCTTGCTGGTGCGCATCGCTCTCTTCTACAGCACCCGGCGCGAGACCAGGAGCAGCGTGCGCGGGTCGCGGTGCTGCACGCGCAGCCCGCGAAGGGAGCCGTCGACGTCGGCCATGGTGAAGCGCCGCGAGTGCGCGATGTCGACGTCGCGCACCCGGGCGAGCACGTCGCGGGCGAGCGGGGCGCTGTCGACCAGCACCACCAGCTCGAAGTCCTTGTCATCCTCCAGGCTGCGGTAGTTCAGGTTGGTCGAGCCGTGGATCGACCAGCGCTCATCGAAGACGGCCATCTTCAGGTGGGTGAAGTGGTTCTGGTACTCGAACACGTCGATGCCGCAGGCCAGGTAGCGCGCGTAGTGAAACTGCTGCGCGTCGTGCGCGAAGGCGTTGTCGTTCCAGGCGAGGGCGGGGAGCACGAGGGTGACGTCGAGGGCGGGGCGCGCGGTCTTCGCGGCCACCAGCGCGTCGGCGATGGCGGAGTGGTAGCAGTACGGGTTCTCGATGAAGATCGAGCGCTCGGCCGAGGCGATGAGCCGGAGGTAGAGGTCTCGCACCGCGTTGGGCTCGCCGGTGGGCGCGCTCTCCACCACCGTCGCGGCGTCGAGCCGGATGCCGCGCGGCGGGAGCGACGCGGACAGGGGCCGCGGGTCGAGCTCGAAGGGAGGGCCTCCGTCGAGGATCCAGCGGTCGCGGAAATGGTGGTTGATCGCCGCGACGACGGGGCCCTCGAAGCGGGTGAGGCTGTCGTGCCACTTCCACCACGGCTCGCGCGATCCCTCGACCTTCCAGGTGATGGCCTCGGCGTGGGCGTCCACCGCGGGGTCGAAGGGCGCGTGGTTCATGTACTGGGCGCCGATGTTGGCGCCGCCCGTGTACGCGACGCGGCGGTCGACGACGATGATCTTGCGGTGGTCGATGTGGAGGTCGTCGACGCTGATCGCGCCGCGGATCTGCGCGGCCAGCGAGCGCAGCCGCTCGTCGGCGTGGGGCAGGTCGGCGTCGTAGTCGATGTTGGTGTCGTAGACCTGCACCCCCGAGGTGGTGAGCCGCTCGCAGAGGGGCCCGACGTCCGTGGGGTCGTAGTCGACGTTGGGGTCCTGATCGATCATCTCCTTCTCGCCGGTGGAGAAGGGGTCGCCCATGGCGGTCTTCGCGCGGTTGAGCAGCACCCGCACGGTGACGCCGCGCGCCGCCTGGTCGCAGAGCACCGCCGCGACCTCCAGGCCCACCGGGTCGCGGAAGAACAGGAACATCGACACGTGGATCTCCCGCTCCGCCGCCCGGAGGTCGGCCAGGAGCGACGGGAGGATCTCGTGGCCGTCGACCAGCATCGCCGCGTGGTGGCTGCCCGGGGGAGCGTCGTCTGCGTCCGACATCGCCGCTCTCTATAGTGACCTGATGGCGAATCGGTCCCCCTTGCGGGGCGCAGGGGTCACTCCCCCGCGCGAAACACGTACGTCACCGTCACCGTCGCCGCGCCGCCCGTGGGCGCCGGAAACACCAGCCCCCGCAGGGTGGGCCTCCATGCACCGCCCCGCGCCCCGCAGCGCGTCGCCAGCACCCGCTGCGCCACCTGCACTGACGGTTCACGAACTCTGTCTACGCCTCCGCCGCGTCGAGCTTCGCCGCGACCGCCCGGAGGATCGCGAGGTCGTCGTCGAGTCCGTTGGCGGTGAAGTCCCAGGCGCCGTCGTCGCTCAGTACGAAGTAGCGCACGGCCGCCTCCGCGAGCCGACGCTGCTCCCTGGGCGCGCCCGCCGTCCGTGCAAGGAGCGCGTTGCAGGCACGCTGCGCCGCGACGACCTGCGACAGGTCGATGGCGTCGTTGGTGACCGCGTCGAGGAAGAACCGCCGCACGTGGGCCTCGACCTCGGTCGCGAGGTTCTCCGCGGAGAGACTGTCCGTGAGCAGCGCCTCGAAGCGCGACGACGCGCCATCCGGGACGCCCTCCAGCAGCGGCGGCGGCCGCGACGACTGCGCCGCTGGGTCGCGAGGGACGACGAATTCCCCGTCGAGGCGCGCGTTCGTGTGCCACGCGCTCCATGCGATCGAGTGGCGCGACGGCGCCTCGCCGTAGAGCGCTTCGATCTTCGCCCGCAGCGCCGCGACCTCCGCGCGACCTCCGCCGTCGACCAGGGCCTGCGCAATCACCTCGCGGCGCGTAGGGATGCGCAGGCCCTCCCACTCGGCGAGCCCCACCGCGCGCGACGAGGAGGTCTGCAGCCGTAGGTCGTGCAGGCAGACAGAGCGGAGCATCGTCTCGCTCCACGCCTCGTAGACCTCCCCGCCAGCGCGGAGCCGATGGAGCGCCTCGATGAGCGATAGACCACACCCGCGAGAGGCCAGCATGGCGACGAGACCGTCGGTCGCACCTCGCACCGCGGCCGCTCCACCGGGCACGTCGCGCCGGAGGAGGCCGAAGGTGTCGCGCGCCGTCTCGACGAAGGGCGCGCGCTGCAAGAGGAGATCGAAGGCCAGCTGGGAGATCGAGCGGCGCGCCCCGGCCCGCGCCCGTATCTCGTCCGAAGTGAGCGGCCCGCCGGCCTCCTCCAGCATCGAGACGAGAAGCGCACGCTGTTGCATACGGTCGCCCTCGACGTGCGGGAGCGCGACGACCCCGCGCCCAAGGTATCGGACCGCTTCGCTGCGTCGCAGCAGCGACGACAGCGGCCACGGCCCGAACCACGCTGGGAGGTCCGGCTCCCGGCGCAGCGCCTCCGCGAGTTCGTGGCACGACCACTGCCGGTCGGGACCGTCCGCGGTCATGCGCGCGACGCAGCGGGAGGCGACGCGCTCCGTGCATGCCGCGAAGCCGTCGAGGAGTTCAGGCACCGTCACCAGTCCGCGGTCGACGAAGACGATCTCGTCGGGCCAGCGCCCCCGCCCGAACTGCCCCGCGAGCTCACCGACCGTCACCGGTCGCCCCGCCCCCTTCAACCAAAGAAGGATCTCCCGGGGACGTGTCCCGCCGTACCCCGCGATGCGCGTCGCGTCGTCGGGGTCGATCGCGAGGCGCTCGTTTGCCCGCTCACGGAGCGCCTCCGTCGCGACCCTGCCGAGCGGCCCTCCGTGCGCGTCGATCAGCGCGTCGACCGACTCCCTCGGCGACGGCCAGGCGGAGGCCACGAGGGCCTCGTCGAGGGCCTCCGCTGCGCGATCGAAGTCCTCCTGGAGGAAGCGCGCGAGGCACTCGCGTTCGCCGAGGCGAACGATCGCGTAGCGGCCGTCGAGGAAGCGGTCGTTGATCAGCGCGAACAGGGCGCGCTCGTCGCGAATCGGCGCGAGCCACGGGTCCAGCGCGGCGAGGTCGCCCAGCGCTCGGGCGCCGTCGGCGAGGTGCCCGGCGACGCGGGCGTCGAGGGCATCGATCCACCACCGCGCGGCGCCGATCGCGCGGAGGCCGCGCACCTCGATCTGTCGGGCTCGCTCGCGAGAGAAGCCAAGCATCTCGCCGACCTCCGCGAGCGTGGAGAGAGGCGCGCCGAAGCCGCTCCGGTGCTGGAGGACGATCCGGTCGACGCGATCGATGGCGCCGAGCCGCGCCTGCCAGAGGGCCGCCATGTCCGCGTAGTCGTCGAGGGTCGGCGGCGAGAGCGGGGCGGGGTCCTCCTGCGCTGCCACCATCGTGAGCGCGGCGACCGCACCGAGGGTGTCGGCGATGCTCTTCCGACCGAGGTTCGGCGCCGCGCGAAGCTCCTCGACCGGCACCTCGAAGAGGGCGCCGAGGGTGGCGATTCCGTGGAGCGCGGCGAAGCTGGCCATCCGCGTTGGCAGGCCGTCCACCTCGCGGAGCGGGAGGGCGCGGCGGCGCTCGTCGAGCCCGGCGCCCACGCGGTCCCACGCCGGGCGCGCGGCCGAATCCGTGCTCCCGTCCGCGGAGCCGGGACCTGGGAGGAGCAGGAGCGCGGCGCGGGCCTCCTCCCAGCTCTGGCCCGTCACCGACTCGACCATCGCGCGGAGGTCCGCGATGCTGGTGCGGCCGAAGTTCTTCTCCGTGAGCAGCGCGGAGGGAGCGAGGGCCACGATGTCACGGAGCGTGGTGAGCTGTCGTCGTTCGATCAGGTTCCAGACCCGCGCCGAAAATGAGAGGCCGACCAGAGGCGAGTCGAGTGTTGGCTTCGGCGATTCATCGCTCATCGTGTCCGCGGACGCTACGGGACGGCGCATGGAGGAACCAGGGGGTGTTCTGGCGCAGGACGTTCGACCTGCGCGCAGCGCTGGAGGCCGGGCAGCGGCTCGACATGGCCTCGATTCGGGTGAAACCCGTCGGCGCAACGGAGACCCCACTCGTGTTGGGGGCGACGGCGGACCCGAGGCCGATGCCCGGCACCTCCGGAGACGAGCGAGCCGACAGCGGCGTCGGAGTTCGCTACTCTCAAGGCCAGGTCCCCGATGCACTCGTGCCCGCCGGAAGAACTCCTCGGTCCGCTCAACGACGTCGAGCGCCGGTTCGCGCCGCGGCTCTTCTGGTACGAGGGCGATGGCTCGCTGCTGCGCCGGGGAGCGCGGGTCTCCATCGTGGGCACGCGCGAGGTCAGCGAGCCGGGGCGGCAGCGCACCCGGCGGCTGGTGAGGTTCCTGGTGGAGCGCAGCGTGACGGTGGTCAGCGGGCTCGCCGCGGGCGTCGACACCGCGGCGCACACCGCGACCCTCGCGCTTGGCGGGCGCACCATCGCGGTCATCGGAACCGGCCTGGACACGGCCTACCCCTCGGAGAACCGCGCGCTGCAGGAGCGCATCGCCCGCGAGCACCTGCTGGTCTCGCAGTTCGAGCCCGGCACGCCGGTGCGAAAGGGGCAATTCCCCCAGCGCAACCGCACCATGGCGCTGGTCTCCCACGCCACGATCATCATCGAGGCCGGCGACGGCAGCGGCACCCTCTCGCAGGCGTGGGAGGCGCTCCGGCTCGGTCGCCCGCTGTTCATCCTCCGCTCGCTGGCAGACGACCCGAAGCTGAAGTGGCCCGCCGAGGTGCTGGCCTACGGGGCCATCGTCCTGGCCGAGCCCGAGCAGCTGCTGCCCGCGCTCCCCGAGGGAGACGATGCTCTCGCCGACATCCTCTTCTGAGCTGCCGTTCGCGTCGCTCCTGGTCTACTCCACCCGCGGCGTGAGCGACGCCTCCCGGCGCTCGAGACGCGTCGCCATCGCCCTGAAGAAGAACGCGACCGCGTCCAGCTCGGCCCACGGGTTCATCGCGCTGACGCAGTACTTCGCCCTCCGCCTCGCCGAGGAGCTGCCGCGATCTCCCTTCCCGAGGTGGTTCGAGGACGCCGTGCTCGTGCCCGTGCCGAAGAGCGCTCCCTTGAAGCGCGGCACCCTCTGGACCCCCATGGAGCTCGCCACGCGCATGGTCGCGCTCGGCATGGGCCGCCAGGTGGTGCCGCTGCTCGAGCGCCACGTCGCGGTGCCGAAGTCCGCGTTCTGCGCGGTCGGTGAGCGGCCCGGGCCGAGGCAGCACTGCGACAGCCTGCGGGTGACCATGCCGCCTTCGCTCGGGGCCTCGCGGATCGTGCTGGTTGACGACGTCATCACCCGTGGTGCGACGATGATGGGAGCCGCGATGAGGCTCCGCGCGTCGCTGTCATCCGTCGAGGTCGCGGGCTTCGCCGCGCTGCGCGCCATGAGCTTCGACGAGGTCGAATCGATGCTGTCACCCTGCGCAGGGATGATCTCCTTCGACGGTGACGACCGCATCGACCGGCGGCCCTGACCCTGCCAGCAGCGTCCTGGGCCCGCGCGCGGCGCTCGCCGGACATGACGGATTCGCTCTCCGTCTCCATCCCAGGCGGGCGAAGATCGCTGATGGAGGTGAAACCGATGACGAAGGCGAAGGCAGGGACGACACGGCGGACCAAGGCCCCCCCGGCGAAGCAGAAGCGCGCCTCGACGTCGAAGCTGATCGTGGCGACGAAGCGCGCTTCGCTGGCCGCGAACACGGCGCGGCTCGGCGTGCTGACCCGGCTGATCCGACGGCGGCTGGCGACGGTGGTCGAGAGCTTCTACGACGTGGGCGAGGCGCTGCGGGAGATCGCCGACCGGAAGCTCTACGCGGTGAGCGATCACGCGAGCTTCGCGGCCTGGGTCGAGGGCTCGAAGCTGATGTCCTCGGCGCAGGCCGAGAAGCTCCTCGCGATCGTGCGCCATGTGCCGCGCGAGGCGGCGCTGGCCGCCGGGCAGGAGCGCGCCTACGCGCTGGTGTTGCTCGCGGCGGCGACCCCGGAGCCTGACTCCGCCGCAGAGCTGCTCGCGGGGGGCGTGGTCGACGGTCAGCCGGCGGCGAAGGCCTCCGTGCGGACGATCAAGGCCGCGGCCGCCGCCGAGCGGCAGAAGCGGCCGCAGAGCCCCGCGCAACGAGCGAAAGCGAAGGCCGACGCAGCGGTGGAGAAGGGCCTCCGGGCGCTGCTCCGCGCGGCGGGGCTGTCGGCGAAGACGCTGCACGTGGGCGCCGGCGAGGTGCGCGTGGTGCTGGCGCGGGCGCTGGTCGAGAAGGCACTCAGCGCGCGGTGAGCCCTACACGTGTGGTGCGCCCACCCTGAGCGTGTAGGGTTCGACAGCAGGGCCGGACAGGGCCCTCGGCATGACCTCGCGCGCTCACTCCCCCGCGCGAAACACGTACGGCACCGTCACCGTCGCCGCGCCGCCCGTGGGCGCCGGAAACACCAGCCCCCGCAGGGCGGCCTCCATGCACCGCCCCGCCCCCCGCAGCGCGTCGTCGCCGCTCAGCGCCGTCTGCGACACCCGCCCGTCGGCCTCTACCCGCAGCCGCACCGTGAGCTCCCCCTGGAGCGTCGCGTCCCTCGCCAGGGCCCGCTCGTAGCAGCCGCGCACCTCCGTCGCCCTCGTCGCCAGCACCCGCTGCGCGCCCGCCGGATCGATGCGCCCTCGCGTCGGCGGCAGCACCGGCACGTCCGCGCCCGCGTCCCGTCGCGCCGCCGCGCCCGCGTCCCGTCGCACCCCCGCGTCCCGTCGCACCGCGCCCGCGTCCCGTCGCACCCCGGCGTCTCGCGTCCCCGGTCGTGGCTGCGCGTGCGCCTCCACGCATCCCTCCGCGGCAGCGATCAGCAGCAGCCCCACGCAGCCTCGCGCGCGCACCGTCCGCCTCACACCTTGGTGAAGGAGAAGCCCGCGTCGCCGACGTCGACGCGCACCGTGTCGTGGGCCTTGTAGCCGCCGCGGAGCAGCTCCTCGGCGAGCGGGTCTTGCAGCTGCTTCAGGATCACCCGCTTCAGCGGACGCGCCCCGTAGGCCGGGTCGTAGCCGAGGTCGGTGAGCAGGTCGCGCGCGGGGTTGGTCACCTCCAGGCCGATCTGGTTCTCCTTCAGGAGCTTGCCCAGCCGCCGCAGCTGGATGTCCACGATGCCTCGCAGCGCCACCTTGCTCAGCCGGTCGAAGATCAGCACGTCGTCGATGCGGTTGAGAAACTCCGGGCGGAAGTGCTTCTTCAGCTCCCCCTGGATCTCCTCCCGCAGCGACTCGTCCGAGGCCCCCTCCTCGGTCGCCTCCAGGATGCGGGGCGCGCCGATGTTGCTGGTCATCACGATCACGGTGTCGCTGAAGTTGGCGAGCTGCCCGCGGTTGTCGCTCAGGCGCCCGTCGTCCAGCACCTGCAGCAGGATGTTGAAGGTGTCGGGGTGGGCCTTCTCGACCTCGTCGAAGAGCACCACCGAGAAGGGCCGACGGCGGATCGCCTCGGTGAGCATTCCCCCCGACTCGCTGTCGACGAAGCCCGTGGGCGAGCCGATGAGCCGCCACACCGAGCCCTTCTCCATGAACTCGCTCATGTCGAGGCGCACCATCGCCGCCTCGTCGTCGAAGAGAAACTCCGCCAGCGCCTTGGCCAGCTCGGTCTTCCCCACGCCCGTGGGCCCGAGGCACAGGAAGCTCCCGATGGGGCGCCCCGGATCGCGCAGCCCCACCCTCCCCCGGCGCACGGCCTTGGCGATGAGCCGCACCGCGTCGTCCTGGCCGACCACCCGGTGACGGATGTGGTCCTCCATGGCCAGCAGCTTCTCGGTCTCGCTCGCGAGCATCTTGCTCACGGGCACGCCGGTCCACTGCTCCACCACCCCCGCGACGCCGTGCTCGTCGACGCTCAGCTTGGAGAGCAGCGCGCCCTCCTTCGAGAGCGCCGCCTCGGCCTCCGAGAGCACCTTCTCCGCCGCGGGGATGTCGTTCGTCGCCAGCCGCGAGGCCGCCCCGGTGTCGCCCTGCGCGGCCGCCTTGTCGCGCTCCGCCCTCAGCGTCAGGATCTTCGCCTTCGCCGCCCGCATCGCCGCGATCACGTCGCGCTGCCGGTCCCACTTCGGGCGCAGCACGTCCAGCCTGGCGCGCGTCTCCGCGAGCTCCGCCTCGACCTTCTTCCGGACCTCCATCGAGGGCTCGTCCTCCTCGTCGACCAGCGAGCGGTGCTGGGCCTCGAGGGCGCTCTGGAGGCGAGAGAGCGAGTCGAGCTCCGGCGGGCCCGCGTCGAGCGCGAGGCGGCACTGCGCGGCGGCCTCGTCGATGAGGTCGATGGCCGAGTCGGGCAGCTCCCGCCCTCCCAGGTAGCGCTTGCCCAGCTTCACCGCGGCCACCACCGCGGGGTCGTTGATGCGCACGCCGTGGTGCAGCTCGTAGCGCTCCACGATGCCGCGGCACATCCCGATGGCCTGCTCCTCGGTGGGCGCCTCGACGACCAGCATCGCGAAGAGCCGGGAGAGCGCCGCGTCGGCCTCGAAGGTCTTCTTGAAGGCCCCCGGGGTGGTGGTGCCGATGATCTGCACCTCGCCGCGGCCGAGCGCGGGCTTGAGCAGGTCCGCCGGGCCGCCGCCGCCGGCCGGGTTGTTGAACAGGTTGTGAAGCTCGTCCACGAAGAGGATCGCCTCCCCGTCGACCGCGCTCGCCGCCGCCAGCACGGCGCGCAGCCGGTCTTCCATCTCGCCCCGCAGCCGGGCGCCCGCCACCAGCAGCCCGAGGTCGAGCTGCATCAGCTTCTTCTTTCGCAGCGGCGCCGGGACGTCGCCCCGCGCCAGCCGCGCCGCGAGCGCGTACACGATGGCCCGCTTGCCGACGCCGGCCTCGCCCACCAGCACCGGGGAGTTCTTCTGCCGGCGGGCGATCACCTGGAGCAGCCGCCGCAGCTCGACGTCGCGGCCGACGATGGGGTCGAAGCGGTCCTTCGAGGCCTCGGCGATGAGGTCGCGGGTGTAGCGGGCGAGCACGTCGCCGGTCGCCCCTCCGCCGCTGCCGCCGCCGCCCCCCGGCGTCGGGACGCTCGGGCCCACCACGCCCTCGGTCGACGCCATGGAGTCGGGCAGGCCCTTGAGCGCCGCGCGCACCTTCGCCTCGTCCACGTCGAGCGCCCGCAACACGGCCCCGGTAAGCCCGGTGACCTCGTTGACGATCGCGATGAGCAGGTGGCGCACCCGCACCGGGCTCGCGTCCCTCGACGCCTCGGACTCGGCGCGCGCGGTCAGCCCCAGCAGCCTCGGAGAGAGGAAGGCCACCGCGCCCGGCACCTGCGGGATCTTCCGCAGCACGGCCTCGACCTCGAACATCAGGTCGCCCGGGTCGACGCCCGAGAGCTCGAAGGCCTTCTGCACCAGCGGGTCGCGGTCGAGCAGCCGGAAGAGGAGGTGGAGGGTCTCGACCTCGGCGTGAGAGCGCTCGTCGGCGAGGCTCTGCGCTCCGGCGAGGGCGGCCTTGGCGTCCGGCCCGTACCCATCGAGTTTCCAGCTGCGGGTGGTGTTGCTCATCGGGGCGCGGACGTTATCACGCACCCGGCGCCGCGCTCACGGCGCCCTTTGGAGGTCGTAGGGGAACATCTCCACCCCGACCCCCGCCGCCTCGCCGCGCGCCTCGCCCGCGAGGTCGAAGCGTCGCACCCCCGCCCCCGCGTGCCCCGCCCCCTCGCCCGGATCGCCCACGAACACCGTGTCGCCCAGCACCACCGGCACGGCCCCGCTCCACACCCCGCGCTGCACCAGCACCCTCACGGCCTGCGTGCGCCGGTCGTACCGGAGCACCCTCGTGACGTCGATGTCCATCCCCGGCCGCCGCTGCCCGACGACCTTCAGCACCATCACGTCGTCGTCGATCACCGCGAGCCCGTCGATGTTGCCCCGCACCGCCGCGGGCAGCTCGTCGTCGCGCAGCAGCACCCTCGCCACGGGTGTCTCTCCCCGCAGGTCGAGCTCCAGCACGCCCCCGTCGCCGACCACCTCGTAGCTGCCGATCATCGCGAGTCGGGCGACGCCCTCGCGCACCATCACCATCGCCCCGATGGGGTTGACCATCGGCAGCTCGACGGCGGCGGTGACCGAGAGCGTGCGCGCGTCGAGCTGCACCAGCATCGCGCGCTGCGCGGGGCGCGCCACGTCGTCGAGGCGCTGGAGGGTCACGTAGAGGCGCTCCCCCACCCGGCAGAGGGCGTCGGGGTTGGGCAGCCGGGCGCGGCCCTGGTAGGGCGCGAGGTCGACGGTGCGCACCACCTCCGCCCGCTCGACGTCGATCACCGCAAGGCTCGGGACGTTGTAGCGAGCGACGAGCAGGGTGCGCGCGTCGAGGGCGATCACGTCGTGGGGGTTGGTGCTGCGGTACACCGCGCGCTCGCTGGCGAGGCGAAGGTCGACCTGGCTGACCAGGGCGACGCCGGTCGCGCGCTCCTCCAGGAGCGTGAGGTTGTCCGCCTGGCTGGGATCGCGGTTGAGCACGGCGATCACCTCCCCCAGCGGCCGCACCACCGAGTCGGCGGTGGCGCCGAGGGGGAGCGCCCTGATGCTCCCATCGCGCGTGACCGACCAGGCGCTGCCGGAGATGTAGTTGGAGCCGATGGCGAGCACCCGCGACGGGGCCGTGGTCGCGACCAGCGAGCGCTGCGGCAGCCCCGGGGCGCGAGAGGGAGGCGCCGCGTCGCCGCAGCCGAGGAGCAGCGCGCAGCCCGCGAGGAGCGTACGCCCGGCGCCGACGGTCATCGCCTTCATGCGCTTCTGGGTCTCGATCGCGTCCACGGCGGCGGACCTTAGCGTCGCGCCTCGCGCTTGGACAGCGCGCGGCCTCAGGCCGCGGAGGGCGAGCGAGAGCCCGCGGCGCGCAGGCGCACGAAGACCAGGAGGTGGGTGAGCAGGATGAGCGGCACCACGAGCACCGGCAGCACCGCGAAGGGCATCCGCTGGAAGGCCTGGAAGAAGCGCTCGTCGCGCAGCACCAGCAGCAGCCGCTGCGCCGAGAGGAAGACCGCGAGGATGTCGAGCAGGCCCAGGACGTTCCAGGCGAGGAGCAGGGAGCGAGAGGTCTTGTCGGCGCGCGTCGAGAGCAGGGCGGCGGGGAGCGCGAGCAGGCCCGCGACGATGTCCCCGGGGCCCGCGAGCTGCGCGAAGGACGAGGGCAGCCGTCCCGCCGAGGCCTCGACCAGGAAGGCCGCGCCGAAGAACACCCGCACGACGTGGAAGAGCACCGGGAGGCGCAGGTCGACGGTGTCGACGAAGGCTCGCAGCGCGGCGCCCCGGCGGTAGAGCGCGACGCCGACCAGCACCGGGCTCCAGATCAGCAGCGGGACGAGCGGTCGGGGCAGCGAGGCGACGAGGCCGGAGAGGGCGACGACGAGCGCGGCGACGCTCCAGAGCGCGAGGCCGGCCCAGACGGGCTTCGGGTCGAACGCGCGGGAGGAAGGGACGAGGGCCGTGGGGCTGGACATGGTGCGACTCCATCGGGTGGGGCGAGCGGCTCGCTCGCGCTCGACGGGGGCGACTACACGGCACATGCCAGCGTGCGGATCACCCGGTCTCTCGCGTGGACGAGCGTCGGCGTGGTCCTCGGGGTGTACGGAGATCCGTACAGACCACTGACGGATTGCTGGACACCTCGCGCGTCGAGCGCCGCAGGGGTGCGATAGCCTCCGCGCCATGGAGCTCACCGGACCCTTCGTGCAGCTCCGCCGCGCGCCGCTCCGCGCGGTGGCGACCACCTTCCTGCGTCGGCGGCCGTGGGTGGTGGCGCCGGCGCTGGCGGTGCAGGCGGCGCTGCTCGCGACCAGCGGCGCCCCGCGGGTGCAGGTCACCGTGGTGCTCGTGGGCTTCGCGCTGGTGCTCACCTTCTTCACCTGGGAGTCCTGGCGGGGGCGACGCGCGCTGGTGTCCGAGCGGGGCTTCCTCGCGTCGCTGCTCGCCACCGTGGCGGGCATCACGATGGGGGTGCTCGGCACCGGAGGCATCGCGAGCCCGATGCTCCCGGTGCTCTTCGCGCCCGCGGTCGTGGGCTTCGCGGCCTTCGGTCGCGCGGGCCCCGGACGCACCCTCCTCTGGGCGCTCGCGGCGGTGCTGGCTGCCCTCTGGGCGGTGCCCTCTGGCGTGCCCTTCCCTCCGCTGGCGCCCGGTCCGCTGCGCGCCATGCTGCTGGTCTCCTCGCTCACGTCGCTGGCGCTGCTCTGGGTCGGGGTGTCGAGCCTCTCGGACGCCTACGCCCACGCGGGCGACGCGCTCGCGGGCGCCGGGGAGGAGCTCCTCGCCACCGCCGAGGCGCGGCACCGGGCGATGGAGGCGATGGGCGCGCAGGTGGCGCACGAGATCAAGAACCCGCTCACGGCCATCAAGGGCCTGGCCGACCTGATGGCCGAGCGCGCCGAGCGCCCCAACGACCGCCAGAGCCTGGAGGTGATGAGCGGCGAGGTCGCTCGCATCGAGCGCATCCTCCACGACTACCTCTCGTTCTCCCGGCCGCTGGACGCGATGGCGCGAGAGACGGTGGAGCTCGGCGAGACGCTGCGCTCCTTCGAGGGGCTGCTGGGGCACCGGGCCGAGCGCGCGGGCGTCGGGCTCGATCTCTCGGGCGAGGCGCTGACGGCGGAGGTCGACCCGCGGCGGGTGAAGGAGGCGGTGCTGAACCTGGTGCTCAACGCCCTCGACGCGACCGGGCGCGGCGGCTCGGTGCGGGTCTCCTGGGAGCGCGACGGAGCGAGCGCGGTGGTGACGGTGACCGACACCGGCCGCGGCATGAGCGCGGCGGTGGCGGCGAGGGCGGGCGAGGCCTTCTTCACGACGCGCGCGGGCGGCACCGGCCTCGGCGTGCGCCTGGCCCGCCGGGTGGCCGAGGAGCACGGCGGGTCGCTGGTCTTCGAGAGCGCGCCGGGGCGCGGGACGAGGGCGCGGCTGAACCTCGGGCCCGGGGCGGAGGGCCGGTCGTGAGGGGCACCATCCTGGTGGTCGACGACGAGCCCGCGGTGCGCTTCACGGTGCAGCAGGCGCTCGAGTCCGCGGGCCACGCCGTGCTCACCGCGGCCAACCCGGACGAGGCGAGCCCGCAGCTCGGGGCCTGCGACGCGGTGCTGACCGACCTCGCGATGCCGAGGCGCGACGGGCTCTCGCTGCTCGCCGAGGCGCGCTCGGCCGACCCCGACCTGCCGGTGGTGCTGCTCACCGCCCGCGGCACCGAGCGCGACGCGGTCTCGGCGATGAAGCTCGGGGCCTACGACTACCTGACCAAGCCCTTCGTGCTCGAGGAGCTGCGCGCCGTGATGGCGAGGGCGGTCGAGGCCCGCGAGCTGCGGCGCAGCGCGCGGCAGCTCGCCGCGGAGCGCGCGATGGGGCGGCCGCTGGTGGGGGAGAGCGCGGCCTTCCGTCGGCTGGTGGACGACGCGCGGCGCGTGGCGAGGCGGCAGGTGACGGTGCTCCTTCGCGGCGAGACCGGCACGGGCAAGGAGCTGGTGGCGTCGCTCATCCACGCCGAGAGCCCTCGGAGCGCGAGGCCCTGCGTGCGCTTCAACTGCGCGGCCATCCCCGCGGAGCTCGCCGAGGCGGAGCTGTTCGGGCACGCGAAGGGGGCCTTCACCGGCGCGGTCGCGGCGAGGCGGGGTTACTTCTCCCAGGCCGACGGAGGGACGCTGGTGCTCGACGAGGTGGGCGAGCTCCCGCTGACCCTTCAGCCGAAGCTGCTGCGGGCGCTGCAGGAGGGGGAGATCCAGCCGGTGGGGGCGGCCCGGGTCGAGCGGGTCGACGTGAGGGTGGTGGCCTCGACGCACCGCGACCTGCGCGCCGCCGTCGCCGAGGGGCGCTTCCGCGAGGACCTCTACTACCGCCTCGCGGTGGTGGAGCTGACGGTCCCTCCGCTGCGCGACCGGCGCGACGACGTGCCGGTGCTGCTCGAACACTTCCGCCGTCGCTACGCCGCGCGCTTCGACCTCTCGGACGTGCGCTTCTCCGACGCCCTGGTGACGGCGCTCACGGCGCGCTCCTGGCCGGGCAACGTCCGCGAGCTGGAGAACGCCGTGGCGCGGATGCTCGCCCTCAGCGACGGCGGCGCGCTCGGCGTGGAGGCCCTCGCGAGGCTCACCGGTGACGCGCCGCTGGAGGAGCCCGGCGGCCCTCAGGGGCTGCGGCAGCAGGTGGCGGGCTTCGAGCGTCAGCTGCTCCAGCGGGCGCTCGCGGCGAGCGATGGCAACCAGTCCGAGGCGGCGCGCCGGCTCGGGGTGTCGCGCATGACGCTGCTCGACAAGCTGAAGCGCCACGGGCTCCGGTAGACCTCCGCTCGACTCGTGCGACCCTCGTGCGCATGGACCCCGAGCTCGCCGCCCTCATCGCCCGCCTCGACCTCCGTCCCCACCCCGAAGGGGGCTGGTACCGGGAGACCTTCCGCGACCCGCGCATCGTGCGCGCCGAGGGCTTCGACGGCCCCCGCAGCGCCTCCACGGCGATCTACTTCCTCCTCGCCGAGGGGAACTTCTCCGCCCTGCACCGCATCCTCAGCGACGAGGTCTGGCACCACTACGCGGGCGGCGACATCGAGGTCACGGCGCTCGCTCCCGACGGCGCTCGGCGCACGCTGATCGTGGGCCACCACGCGGCTGACGCCTCCCCGCAGGCGGTGGTCGCGGCGGGCGAGTGGTTCGGAGCGCGCGTGGCGAAGGGCGGCCGCTGGTCCCTGGTGGGCTGCACCGTGGCGCCGGGATTCGAGTTCAGCGACCTGGAGATGGCCGACCGCGCGGCGCTCACGGCGAGATACCCCGCGCACGCGGAGATCATCGCCGCGCTCACGCGCTGAGCGCCACTGGGAGTGTCTCGGAGGAGAGGGAAGGGACGGGCGATCTCCCCTTCGAGGGGACCGCCCGCGAGGGAGGGATTACTCCTTGTCGAGCTTGCCGACGAGGGACAGCGTGAAGGCCGCGCCCATGTACTTGAAGTGCGGGCGCACCTTGAGGTCGCAGCGGTACCAGCCGGGCTGGCCCTCGACCTCCTTGACCTCGATGGAGGCCTTGCGCAGCGGGCGGCGCGAGCGCACGCCCGGGGCGGGGTCGTCCATGTCCGCGACGTACTGGCCGATCCAGGTGTTGAGCTCGCGCTCGAGGTCGACCCGCTCCTTCCACGACCCGATCTGCTCGCGCTGGAGCACCTTCAGGTAGTGGGCGAGGCGGTTCATGATGAACATGTACGGGAGCTGCGTGCCGAGGCGGTAGTTGGTCTCCGCCTCGCGGCCTTCGGGGCTCTGGCCGAAGTACTTCGCCTTCTGCACGGAGTTCGCCGAGAAGAAGCACGCGTTGTTGGAGTCCTTGCGGAAGGTGAGGCCGATGAAGCCCTCCTCCGACAGCTCGTACTCGCGGCGCTCGGTGAGCTGCACCTCGGTCGGGATCTTCGTCTGGATCTCGCCCATCGCCTCGTACTGATGGAGCGGGAGATCTTCGACGGTGCCGCCGGCCTGCGGGCCGATGATGTTCGGGCACCAGCGGTACTTGGCGAAGGAGTCGGCCACGCGGGTGGCCATCGCCACGGCGGCGTTGCCCCAGAGGTACTTGTCGTGCGAGCCGACGACGTCCTCCTCGAAGTTGAACGACTTCACCGGGATGGTGCTCGCGCCGTAGGGCATGCGCAGCAGGAAGCGCGGCATGGTGAGGCCGACGTAGCGCGCGTCTTCGCTCTCGCGGAAGGCGTGCCAGCGGGCGTACTGCGGACCCTCGAAGAGGGACTTGAGGTCCTTCAGGTTGGGCAGGTTCTCCCAGGTCTCCTCGCCGAACATCTTCGGCGCGGCGGCCGAGATGAAGGGCGCGTGCGCCATCGCGGCGACCGAGGCGATCTTCTGCATCAGCGAGATGTCCTGCGGGCCGGCGTCGAACTCGTAGTTGCCGACCATCAGCCCGAGGGGCTTGCCGCCGAAGGTGCCGTACTCGCGGGAGTACACCAGCTTGTAGAGGCCGCTCTTCGGCACCTCGGGGGAGTCCTCGAAGTCGTTGAGGAGGTCCTCCTTCGAGCAGTTGAGCATCTCGACCTTGATGTTCTCGCGGAAGTCCACCTTGTCGATGAGGAACTTCAGCGAGCGCCAGGCGCTCTCCAGCCGCTGGAAATCCGGGTGGTGGATGATGGCGTTGATCTGCGCGGACAGCCGCGAGTCGATCTCCGCGATCATGGCGTCGACGATGTTCTTGTCGACGCGCTCGGTGGCGCGCCCGGGGGCGAGCATCTCCGCGATGAAGTGCTGCACGCCGCGGCGAACGACGTCGTAGCCCTCCTCGCTCGGCTTGATCTTGCCCTCGTTGAGGATCTCGTCGAGGAGCGATCCCTGCTCCAGCGTCTGCGTCCCGCCCTGGGACTGGGTCTTCAGGTCACTCATGGGTGCTGTAGTTCCTTGATGGGTTTTCTTGGTGTGCCGGGTGCGAGATCAGGTGCCGCCCTTGTCGCCGAGACCGAGCTCCTGCATGAGCTTGGCGCGGCCCTCCTCGTCACCCAGCAGCCCCTGGATCTTCTTGCGGAACGCCGGCACGTTGCCCAGCGGACCCTTGAGGGCGTTGAGCGCCGACCGCAGCTCGAGCAGCTTGCGCATCTCGGGCACCTGGTTGGCGACGCCTTCGGGGGTGAAGTCCGAGAGCTTCTTGAACTTCAGGTTGACGGCCATCTCCGCGCCGGGCTCGTTGGAGAGCTTGTCGGCGACCCCCAGGTTGAGCTCGAGCTTCTGCTCGCCCAGCACCTGGTTGAAGTTGTCCTTGTCCACGTTGATCGGCTTGCGGTTCTCCACCGGCTGATCGTCGGGGCGGAGGGTGTAGTCACCCACCATCATGATCTTCAGGGGGAGCTCGACCTCCTCCTGCGCGTTGCCGGTCGCCGGCTTGTAGACGATGTTGACCCGCTCCTTGGGAGCAACTGAACCTTCTCGTGACATGCCAGATCTTCCTTCCGTGTGTGATCAACGCCGCCCGACGGCGCTCTGCGTGCGGGCGACTCTGCCGCGTTCAAGCCCCAAGGCGCAATGCCGCCGTCGGATCGAGACGGCAGACGCGATCATATAGCAACCCCGCCTCCGGGGGCAGCGCCTTGCCCCCCTTGGCCAGCAACTTCAGGCACGCATAGAGCCCCTCGGAGGAGGCCGCGGCCAGCGCCGGGTCCCACTCTTCCAGGCTGAAGCGCTCGACCTCCTTCTCCGTCGACTCGAACACCGCGCGCGCCAGGCTCACCTGCCCCGCCGCCATGCACACCTGCCCGATGCCCAGCCGCACCCGGTAGCGCGCCGAGGCCGATCCCGCCCCGGCCATGCGCCCCTGGAGCATCGCGATCGCGTCGGGCAGCTTGCCCGACGAGGCCAGCGAGCGGGCCTCGTGGATCACCGCGGCGTCCTCGGAGTCACCCCCGCCCCCGCCCTGCACCACGACCACCCTCGCCGGGCCACCGCCACCACCACCACCACCCGACGGTGCGGCCATCATCGGCATTCCGCCGCCGCCGCCGCCGCCGCCGCCGCCCATCGCGGCCATGACCTCGGAGTCGATCCAGGCCTTGGTCTCGGCGCTCGCGAAGGGGGAGCCGTCGGCGAAGGAGAGGTCGACCAGCGAGGGCATGCGCTTGAGCAGCAGGGCGGTCTCTCGCAGCAGCTCCGCGAGGGCCTTCCTGTGGTCGTCGCCGAGGCCCGCGAGGGACATCGCCGAGTAGCGGTGGAGGTCGAGCCAGAAGCGAGAGCGCTGAAGCGCCGACTCGGTCTCCTCGAGCAGCGCGGCCCACTTGGAGTTCTCCGCGATCTTCGCGAGCTGGGCTCGCCTCGCGGCGTCCGGCGCCGGGACCTTCGTCTTGCCGCCGTCCGAAGGCGGCGGATCGACGAGGTGCATGTACACCCCCATCCGCGCCATGCGGTACGAGAGGGGGTTGCTGGTGTCGGCGTTTCGCAGCGTGCTCGACGCGTCGAAGATGTTGCCGCCCAGCTCCGACAGGAAGGACACCACGGCGCTCGCATCGGCCGGAGCCGACACCGCGACCGAGGGCATCGAGACCGCCACCGGAGCGGCCGCGACCGGAGCCGGAGGAGGCGGAGGAGGGGCCGCGACCGGAGGCGGCGGAGGAGGCGGCGGAGGCGGAGCGGCCTGGGCGGCGGGCTCGGCCGAAGGGGGCGGCGGAGGCGGCGGAGGAGGAGGCTCGGGGGCAGCCTCCGGGGGGAGGTTCATCATCAGCCGCTGCACCCCTTCGGTGAGCGGCCGCATCGCGGGGCACGCGTCGGCGAACTTCTCTCTCGCCACCTTCGCCAGCTGCTTGGCGACGAAGTCGAGGTCGTTCAGGGTCTTTCGATCCTTGGCGGTGACCGCGAGGTTGGGCAGCACCATGTCGCAGCTCTTGATGATCCACTCGACCGCGTTGACCCGGCCGCGCATGCGCTTCTGCTCGGGGTACGCCGTGGTCCAGTAGTCCTCGATGAGCACCGAGAGCACCGAGAGCCCGGTGACCAGACCGTCGAGGCCGCGAGACGTGTACAGCCCGAAGGCCATGTACGACGCCACCAGAAGGTCCTTCGAGCGGTTCTGGAGAAGCTCCGTCGCGTTGTCGATGACCTTGCGCCACTGGATCTGACCGCCGGACGGCGAGTCGCGCTTGGCCACCTCGTCGCGCAGCTCGGCGTACTGCGGGTCGGTGCTCGCGTTGGCGCCCGCGGGGGCGTCGTCGGAGATGGGTGCGGTCCAGGGCTGCGCGCGGGAGCGGAGTTCTTCGACGTCCATGACCACCGTGAGTGAAGGGTTCGCGATCGGTTCGAGCGGAGGGTCTACGCCCAGCCGAGGGCCGAGAGTAGAGCCTCCAGGGGTGAGTTCCACTGGGCGATGGCCGCCTGGTGCGCGGGCGAGAGCGACTGCCGCGCCTGCGCCACGGCCTCCGGTCGGTGCGTCCACAGGGGCCAGTGCTGCGCCGCGGCGTCGTCGGGGTTTACCAGGTAGCGTAAGACCGAGCCTGACGGCGCACCCATGCAGACGAGCATCCGGGCGGGGGCTGACTCGGTCCAGAGCACCGTCGGGACGAAGGCGCCCTGGAGCCGGCGGCGCAGCAGCTCGAGCCACGCGAAGAGGTCGAGGTCGCCGGTGAGCGTGCCGTCGAGCACGATGGGCGGACGGCCCGGGCGCACCCTCGCGCTGTCGCACGCGTCGACGGCGGTCTTGAGGGCGTACCAGCAGGTCGCGGCCTGCGGGTCGCCGGTCATGCGGGGGAGCACCTGCGCGGCGGAGAAGGTCTGGAGCGCGTGCATGCAGACCACGTCGACCTGCGCGAGGTCCTGCGGGGACGGCAGCCGGAGGTTGCGGGTCCACGCCGTGAGGAGCTGGGCGTCGGCGCGGCTGAGGTCTCGGAGGATGCGCGTGGCGTCGCGGAGGAAGAGCCCGTAGCCCAGCGGGGCGCCGGACCAGCGGGTGGCGAGCCACGCCGGGTCGACCCGGGCGAACACCGTCATCGGGTACACGCGCCCGACGCGGTCGTGGCTGGCGACCATCGCCCCGATGGTGGCCGGGAGCGACGGGTGCCCGCCGTGGTGAAGGAAGTAGAGCGGCTCCGTCGGGAAGGGGACGCCCATGCGCCCGAGGGTCTCCAGGGCCTCCTGCACCCAGAGGTCGAGCGCCTGCGCGGCGTCGTCGGAGGCGTTGATGCGCACGAAGTCCCCCTGGGCGGGGATCTTCCCGTAGACCCCGAGCGCATCCCGTTCGGCCGCGACGGATCCCATTGGGGTTGGTGCTTCGCTTGAGGGTGGATCAGCCGCCGTTGCGGTGGCGGCGACGGCGTCGACGGGAGGAGCTGTCATCGTCCGCGGGAGCGGAGGGCATCCCCGGCACGCCGGAGAGGTTGCACGAGCGGCCGCGCCGGGCGATGGGGTGCGGGGCGGTCACGCCCTCGGCGCGGAAGGGCAGCAGGAAGCGGCCCGTGGAGGCGTTGTCCGCGCGGGGCACGCCGAAGAAGGGGTTCTCGCTGCGGGCGGGGCGGATGTCCACGCCGACCTCGATGTCCTGGTCGCGCAGGCGCCAGACCACCGAGAAGATGCGGGCCTCCGGGGCGCCGCGGACGACGCCCGCCTCGAAGAGGCGGAAGAGGCCCCACTCGCCCTCCTGCTCGATGGTCTCGTCGGTGCCGTTGATGCCGCGGGCGCGGATCTTCGCGCCGCGCTGCGTCCCGGCGCCGGGCCAGTGGAACTGCCGCCACTCGGGCGGGCCGTTGCGGTACTGGAGCGTCTCGCCGTCGACGGTGAAGGTCAGCTCCGCGATGGAGGGCGTGGCGCGGAGGCGCACCTCGAAGTCCACCCTCGGGGCGTCGGAGCCGGCGGGGAAGAGCACCGTCGAGAGGTCCTGGGAGCGGTTGAGGAAGCTCCGCAGCTCGGGGCGCCAGTTGTCGGACATGTCACTGCCGAGGCGGGTGACGAACTCGTACTGATCGCCCTGCCGAGCGATGTCGCCAGTGAGCGCCTCGGTATAGAACGCCCACACCGCGCCTCGCGTGGGACGGTAGAAATCCGCGACGTCGCTGAGGGCCGCGTCCTGGCCGCTGGCCGAGAAGGGGTAGCGGTTGTGGAGCGTGCGGGCGTAGGGCACCACCACCGCGCTGCACCAGCGGTCCGAGCCTGCCCCGGCGAGCGCGCCGGTGGCGCGGCGCACGGTGAACTCGATGGGCGGCGGGAGCAGGTTGCGCAGCACGGGCCGGGCGTCGACGGCGGCGCCGTTGATGAGCGCCTCGACGCGGGTCTGCGCGGTCTGGAGCGCCGTGAGCAGCGGCGCCGTCGGGGCCACGGGGTTGTCCACGTGGGTCTGCAGGGCGTCGCGCACGAAGGCGAGCTGCTCCTGGTACTCGCGCAGCGGGGTCGGCCCCGGAGGCGCGGGCGGGGGCGGCGGGGTGGTGGAGCCCACCGGCGGGGGCGGCGGCGTCGGGGGCACGCCGAAGTCCACGAGGCCGTGCAGCAGCGCGTCGTTCTCGACGTCCTCGCGGCGGCGGCGCGCGTCGGGGACCGCGCCGGCCTGACCCTGGCGGGCCTGGAGCGCGGCCTGGGTGGCGTTGGCCGCGGCCATGCCGGTGCGGCCCTGCGACTGGAGCCGGGAGCTGGCGGCCTGCGCGGCGGCCCCGAGGAGGCTGGTGCCCGCGGCGTTGGCGGCCACGGCGTCGGGGTCGAGCAGCCGGGTGTTGGTCGCCACCGTGCGCATCAGGAACTCGTACGCCGGCGCGCCGCCCTGGGTGAACCACTGCAGCATCTGCAGGGCCATGTTGGGGTCGTTGGGCTCGCGCACCCGCATGCTGGCGAGGAAGTTCCGCCACTCGGCGATGTACTGCTGGAAGTACTGCGAGCGCACGTCCGCGAGGGCGTCCGCGAGGCGCTCGGCGCGGGCGATGTTGGGGTTCTGCCCGAGCACCCAGGCCTCGCCGACGATCTCCTCCGGCGCGGCGTTGAGGCGCTCGCGCACGTACTCCTCCCAGCCGCGGCGGGTGAAGGCGCCGCGCACCGTGCGGCCCTCCATCGGACCCACCTGGAAGATGTGCTCCGGCGAGCGGCCGATGGCCCTCGCCAGCGTCACGTCGAAGCCCATGGGCTCGACGGCGTGGATGATCCCCTCGAGCGCGAGGTCGACGCTCGACGAGCGGTTGAGCACCTCGCGCACCGAGCGCACGGCGTTGGCGTCGCGAGGGAGCGCGAGCTCCTGCGGGCGGTCGGCGAGCTGGTCGATGTAGGCCGCGATGTTGGCGTTCATCGCCGCCAGGTCGGCCGGCGAGGGTTCGGCGCCGCGTCCCCAGGCGGAGACCAGCGCGCGGGTGAGGAAGGGCTTCTGCGTGGCGGTCGTGGGCTCGCCCGCGGCGCGCGGCGTCGCGGGGCTCAGCAGGATGTGCGTCTTCAGCACGTCGTACTGGGCGGTGCGCTCGGGCTGCGTCGGGACGGTGCCGCCCGGGTGGCTCGCGACGAAGTCCCGCATGCCCCGGAGGTCGCGCGCCGCGAGGGGCTCGATGACCCGGCGGCGCAGCGCCGTGGAGTAGAGCTGCGAGATGCGGGGGTAGATCTCCGTGCCCTTGTACATCCCGAAGCGCATGTAGAGCGGCACCATCTCGGTCCCGCTCTCCCACTTGCGGAGCTGCTCGACGCGGGTGCGCACGGGCTCGAGCTCCGCGAGGGTGAGCGGCGCGGCGTTGGCCTGACCCGCGTTGGCGGCGATGCGCTCGACCTCGACCCCGGCCTCGCGGACGAAGTCGCGGTTGTAGACATACGCGATGGCGGGGATGGTGAGGATGACCAGCGCCGTGGCGAAGGCGCCCGCGGCGAGCAGGTAGCGCTGCCGCCGCTGTCGGCGGATCTCCTCGGGGCTGCGCGAGGCGACGTCGGCGTCGGGGAAGACCACCCGGGCGAACACGTCGCGGAGGAAGAAGCTCTTGGCCTCGGTGACCACCTGCGTGGGGGCCGCGGTCTGCGGCAGGCCGAGGGTGTCGCGGAGCTTCTGGGTGAGCCGGTCGATGGGCCGGCCCTCCTGCGTTCCGGAGGTGAAGTACACGCCGCGGAAGTTGGGCGCCCCCTGGTAGACGTTGGTCGAGAAGAGGTTCTCGACGAAGTCCGCGAGGTTCTGCTTCACGCCCGCGAACTGCTGCGGAAACTGGAACACCTGCTCGCGCACCTCGAGCTTCTGCTCGCCCGCGAGCCGGCGAAACTTCCGCTGGTCGATGACCTTCACGAGCTCGTCGAAGCGCTCGCCGAAGGCGCCGCCCGGCGAGGCGAGCTGCTGGCCGAGGGGCCAGGTGAAGCCCCAGATCTGGCCGCGCTCGTTCTTGCGCAGGTCACCGAAGAACTCGCTGAACCCGGCGACGAGGTCGCACTTGGTGAACAGCAGGTAGATCGGCATGGTCATCTGGAGCTGGCCCATCACCTCGTCGATGCGCTCCCGCACCCGCTTGGCGATGTTCTCGATCTCGTGCTCGCGGGCGCCCAGCAGGTCGGCCACGCTCACCGCCACGATGACGCCGTTGAGCGGCTTCTCGGGGCGGTTCTTTCGGAGCATGTCGAGGAAGGAGAGCCACTCGTCGCGGTCGTCGTCCGCGGTCATGTAGCGGCCGGCGGTGTCGAGCAGCACGGCCTCGTTGGTGAGCCACCACTCGCAGTTGCGGGTTCCGCCGACGCCCTTCACCCCGCCGCCGCTCTGCGAGGCGTAGGGAAACTGCAGCCCCGAGTTGCGGAGCGCGGTGGTCTTGCCCGACCCGGGCGGGCCGATGATGACGTACCAGGGCAGCGCGTAGAGGGCCTCGGCGCCGCTCTTGCCGAGCTTCGACGACTTGAGCGATGCGATGGCGCGGGTGACCTCCGCCTGCATCGCGCGCACCTCCGCCTGCTGCTCCGGGCGCACCGTGCGGGCGTGCTCGTCGGCCTGGGCGTTGAGGGCCTTCTCGATCTCCCGCGCGGCCTTGCGCGCGCGGTACTTGCGGTAGAGCACCAGCCCCACCAGCGCGAGCACCGTGAGCACGGTGACGGCGATGGCGATGTCGAAGCCGTGCGGGAGCTTGTCCTTGAGGACCAGCGCCGCCGCCCAGGCGATCGCGACGACCAGGAACGCGAAGATGTACTTGAACACGTGGGTCGCCCTCTCTCAGTGAACGAACTGGGCGATGCGGTTGAGGACGGTGCTGACCTCGCCGCTGAGCGAGATGCGCAGGCCGACGTAGAGCACCAGCGAGATGACCACCGCGGCGGCCGCGAGGCCCACCACCGGGAGGTCGGCGCGGGAGCGGGTGCGCACCTCGCCGGCCGGGCGGTCGCCGTGCACGGAGAGAAGCTCCGGGCCCAGGAGGCCGGCGCGGGAGAGGTCACCCGCGAGCTGGTCCATGATGGCCGCGAGCTCGGCCTCGCCGCCGCGCACCCGGTACTTCCCCTGGAAGCCGAGCACGAGGCAGGTGTAGTAGACCCGCACCACGTCGATGCGCCGCGGGTCCTGCCGCAGGGCCATGACGCGCGCGAAGAAGTTCTCTCCCGCGACGTTCTCGTTGAAGTACTGGAGCTGCAGCGGTCGCTGCATCCAGAACTGTCTGAGGTTGCCGCCCGCGTAGATCGCCGCCTCGTCGGCGAGCGCCACGATGGCGTAGGTGATCTCCAGCACGTCCTCGCGGGAGAAGCCGAGGTCGGCGGCCCGCTTGCCCATCGTGTCGATGAGCGTGCGCAGCCGCTGGAGCACGGTCTCCGGCGGAGGCTGGGCGTTGGCGTCCAGCCGCCGTAGCTGGATCAGGAAGTTGAAGACATCCGCGGTGAGATCGTCGATTCGGTCCATGCCGGTGGGGTACTCCGGTGGCGGAAGGCGTTATTGGGCGGCCGCGGGCTTGGGGATCGCGAGCAGCTCGAGCTTGATGTTCGCGGGGTCGTACGGCGGGGGCAGGTAGATCGAGATGGTCTGCTCGCCCGAGACGTTGCGCCAGAACTGACCGCTCTGGTTCAGCATGAAATACAGGACCCCGGCGCGTGGCGGGATCTCCGGCGGCGGGCGGTAGGTCACCTGCAGCGCCACGCCCGGGAGCGCGCTCTGCACGATGGAGGTGACGTCGCTCCATGCGGCGATCTTGGAGAGCTGCGGGATCTGCTCGGCCGCCGTCTGCTCGGGCTGCTGCGAGCGCACCGAGAGGATGTACTGCGCGCCGCGCACGAGGCGCTCGTCGTCGAGCTTGCCGAAGTGCAGCCCGTCCTCGCGGCTCTGGAGCGGCACCACGATGTACTGCTCGCGCACCGTGAGGTTGAGCAGCACGGTGATGCGCTCGATGAGCTCGGCGAAGGTGGTCTGAAGCTCCGTGTAGAGGAACTTCGGCAGCGTGGTCGGGGAGAACTTCGCGTCGGAGGCGAAGGTCGAGAGCGCCCCGGCGAGCTGGCAGAGGAAGAGGTACGCGTCCTCCGGGGGCGTGTCGCCGCGCTCGCACAGGTGGTTGACCACCGGGAGATACGAGTTGATGGCGTTGAGCAGGAGGAAGCGGGTGATGTCCGCCGCGGTGAACTCCACCGTCGCCGCGTCGCGCTGGCGGCGCTGCTCGGAGAGGGAGTTCTGCTTGGCGGCCATGAGGGAGAGCAGCCGTCGCAGGCTGCCCATCAGCCACGACGAGGCCCCGATGCGGCGGATGGAGGGGATGAACTCCGCGCGCACCGCGAGCTGCCCGGCGCCGTCGCGGACGATCTCCGCGATCTTCATGGCCTCGAAGTCGTCGCGGCTCTCGGTGCCGAAGAGCACCGTCACGTGGCGCTGCGCGAAGGCCACGGCGACGTCCTGCGCGCCGCCCGCGGCGTCGACCACGGCGCGCTGCGCGGTGAAGAAGCGCATCCCCTGGGTGGGCACGGTGCTCGGGGCCACCACGGGCGAGCCGTCGCGCTCGGCGGGCACCGCGAGGAAGACCTCCAGCACGCGCTGCGTCGGGGCGAAGTAGCCTTCGATGGGCCGCACGGCGGGCGCCTCGGGGTGCGCCCCGTCGAAGGCGATGGGCAGGCCGTCGGGGAGCACGCCCTCGAAGCGCTGCACGCGCACCTGGCCGGCCACGAGCGCCCGCTCGTCGATCTCCAGCGACACGACGCCCCAGTCGTAGGCGCTGAGCGCGGAGAGCCGCGCCTCCAGCAACCCCTCGTGGTAGCGGTCGAGCTGCTGCAGGTGCTGCGGGGACATGAACATCCCCTCCGACCAGATGACGCGCTGCGGAACCCTCATGCGCGGACCTCGCGCACCGCGATGGGCGAGGTCATCGAGATGGACGGCGGGGTGACCGTCGGGGCGCTGGGCAGCGACGGGGCGCTGGGGGCGCTGGGGAGCGTCGGCGCGGTGGGCGCCGCGGGGGCGCCGGGGAGCGTCGGCGCGCCGGGGAGGTTGGGCACGTTGGGCAGCGTCGGGGGGCTGCTCACCGAGGGGACCGACGGGCGACCCGGCAGGGTGCTGGGCAGGCGCAGCCGGCCGCGGCTGTCGCGGATGCCCGCGTCGGTGGGCGGCTCGTCGGTGCCGGGCTCGATGTAATAGTCTTCGAGGTAGAAGACGTAGCGGGCGTCGCGCACCGGCGGCGGGCTGGCCGAGGGGTCGGCGGACTGCGCGGCGCAGCGCTCGTCGCCGGGAGGGGGCGGGAGCTCGTAGATGGTGCGCCATGCCTGGCCCGCGGGGTGGCGGAAGATGGCGACGGCGACGACGTGGGTGGCCGCGGGGTCGCGGCGAAACGTGCGGGCCATGCGCTGGTTTGGATAGAGATACATCTCGTCCATCTTGAGGATGTCGTCGCCGAGCACCTCGCGGTCATGCCGCCAGACGCCCTCGAACTCGGCCTCTTCCATGCGCGCGCCGGACTTGAGCTGATAGATGCGGACGACCACCGGGAGCGAGCGCCCGTCGTCGTTGGGGTTGAGCCGCTCGGAGCCGCGCAGCACCAGCCCGATGTTCTGCGGCAGGTTGCAGGTGGCCGGCTGTGTCGGGAGCCGCGGGGTGCTGCTGCACGTCGCGACCATGGGCGCGAGCGCGAGGCAGGCGAGCAGTCCTCGGAGACCCTGTTTGCTACCCGTTCTACGCACGTTGATCGACCTTCCCCAGCGGCGATGGCGCGGCACCAGAAGTCCGCACCGCCACGGATTCGGGCGGAGAATCGCACGGTGCCGTTCAGCGAAGCAATACTTCTCCAGAACCCCCGTCGGCATCGGGAGAGCTCTGCCCCGCGGCGCCGGAGAGAGCGCCCGGAGCGAGGGGGAGGCGTATAGTCCCGCCCATCCCCAATGGCTGGACGCGGACTGCTCTCACGGATCGCTGCGAAGGACATCACCCGCACCCGCACGGAGAACGACGTCGAGTCGATCATCGAGCACCTGCGGGGGCTGCTCAACACCCGGCAGGGCGAGTGCCCCGCCGCCATGGACTTCGGCGTGGTCGACTTCACCGACCTCATGCACACCTTCCCCGAGGCGATCCAGACGCTGCAGCGGTCGATCCGGGCGACGATCCTTCAGTACGAGCCGAGGCTGAAGAACGTCATCGTGCAGCACGTGCGCGACGACGAGGTGCTGGTGCTGAAGTTCCAGATCACGGCGCAGCTCGCGAGCAAGACCGCCAAGGGGGCCGTTCGGCTGGAGACGCAGCTCCGGGCGGGCGGGCAGATCAGCGTTCGTTAGTCGTTCAGAGCAATAGAGGGGACATCGACATGGTGAAGGCAGGCGACGCGGCGCCCACGTTCAAGGCGCCGTCCGACTCGGGGAGCGAGGTCTCCCTCGACGACTTCAAGGGACGCACCCTGGTGCTCTACTTCTATCCGAAGGACGACACCCCGGGCTGCACCGTGGAGGCCAACGAGTTCACGGCCCTGGCCGACGAGTTCGCCAAGGCGGGAGCGACCGTGCTGGGCGTGTCGAGAGACACCGTGAAGAGCCACTGTAAATTCAGGGACAAGTACGGGCTCAAGGTGGCGCTGCTGAGCGACCCCGAGCTGGCGGTGCACAAGGCCTACGGCGCCTGGGGCGAGAAGACCATGTACGGCAAGAAGGTGGAGGGCGTGCTGAGGAGCACCTTCGTCATCGACGGCACCGGCACCGTGGTGAAGGCCTACCCCAACGTGAAGGCCGCCGGGCACGCGGCGAAGGTGCTGGCCGAGCTCACGGGCTGAGCGGGGTGTAGCCACCGCCTCCATGCCGGGAACTTCCCCCGGTCCCCCGGTGTCGCTCAAAACACCCCCGTGCGACGCCCCCACCCGATCGTCCTCTCGCTCGTCCTCGCCGCGTGCCGCAGCGCCCCCCGGCCGGTGCCCCCCACCGTCGCGATGCCCGAGGCCCCTCCCCCCGCGGACACCTCCACCGTCGTCAGGGCGCTCGCCGCCCCCGCGATGCCCCGCTGCGAGGCCGGTGACCCGCTGGCCGTCGCCTCGCTCACCCCAGGGCTCCCGGCGTCGCCCGCCCTCGCCCGGCGCGCCGATGGCGGGCTCGTGGCCTTCGTGGTCGACCCCCACCGCGACGGACACCCGACGCTGCGCCTGCTCCCCCTCGATCGCGAGGGCAGCAGCGTCACCGACGGCGTCGCCCACAGCCCCATCGACCTCGACGACTCAGGTGCCTCCCCCTCGCTCCCTTCCCTCATTGCCACCCGCGACGGCTACCTCCTCGCGTGGCGCCAGGGCCCGCCCGGCCAGCACCGCGTCGCCCTCCGAGCGCTCGGCCCCGATGGAACCCCCGGCCCCGCCGCCCGCCTCCTCGCCCCCACCGGCGTGCTCGGCGCGCCTGCGCTCAGCCTCCGCGACGACCATCCCGTCGTCGCCGTCGCCCGCTCCGCCGCCCGCTCTCCCGGCGATGGCCGCTCCGACGCCACCGCCTGGGCCGCCTTCGTCGACCGCATCGATCCCGATGGCAGCGTGCACTCCGCGCCCGCTCCCGAGGGGGGCGCCTTCACCGGCGAGGCACCGCGCGTCGCCGTCACCGCCCGGGGCGTCGCCGTCTGGGCCACCGTCGCCCGCGACCACGCCGCCGACACCGACGAGCGCGCCCTGGTGCGCCTCGACGACGACCGCCCCACCCTCGTCGCCCGAGACCTCGACCACGCCTCGCTGATGCCCCTGGGCGACGACCGCACCCTGGTCGCCTGGCGAGCCCGGGTCGCTCGCCGCGACACCGCCGCCCGCGCCGCCGTGCTCTCCGCCGACGACACCGTCGCCGAGGCCCCGCTCACCCTCGCCACCTACCGCGGCGCCTCGGACCTCCACGTCTCCCTCGCCCCCCTGGGGCAGCACCGCATCGCGGCCCTCTCCCTCTCCACCCTCGCCGACGACGCCGGCGCCACCGTCAACCTCTCCCTCCTCGACGACACGGGCCGCTACCTGGGGCGGGCGCCCCTCCTCACGGGCTTCCTCTCCCGCACCGCGGAGTTCGCCGTCGCCACGACGCCCGGCGCCGACGACGCCCTCCTCGCCGTCGACGGTCGAGACGTCGACGACGGAACCCCTCAGCTCATCCTCACCCGAGTGCGCTGTCACGCCACCGAGAACGTCGACCCGCTCGACCTCCCGCCAGGAACCTTCGTGCAGGAGCCCATCGCCCCGGAGGCCCCGCGGGTCACCCTCGCGAGACCGCAGTCCACCGCCGCGGACATGGCCTGCACCGCCCGCGGTTCGGGCGATTTCGTCGCCCACGTCGACGCCAACACCAACGCCAGCGCCCTGCGCCACACCGCCTCCGCGGTCGTCGTCACGCCCTCCGGCGCCACGCTGCTCGCCATCGTGCGAGGCGCCGCCGACGCCCCCGGCCGCCTCGTCGCCTCGACCCTCAACGCCCAGCGGAGGCTCACCCCGCTGCTCGTCGGGCGCTCCTCCGCCAGCGACATCCTCGCGGCCTCCCGCATCCCCGGAGGCGCCGCGCTCGCGGTGATCTCCTACCCCCTCCAGTCGGTGGAGCGCCTCGACCTCGTCACCATCCGAGGAGCAACCGTCACCCACGCGCTCTTCCCCACGCTGCGCGACCCCAGCGCGGCGGCCGTCGTCCCGGAGACCGGCGAGGTCTACGTGGTCGCCAAGACCAACGAGGGGTCGCCCGTGCTGGTCCGCGTCGCCGCGGGTCGCCCGCCGGTCGTGCTCTCGACCCTCCGCGACGGCGACACGCTGCTCGACGCCGTGCGCGACGTCGACCGCACGGCGCTGCTCCTCGCCCGCCCCGACACCCTCGGCGAGGACGTCTCCCTCACCCTCGCCGCGCGCTCCTTCGGCGCCGCCCCATCGAGGGACGACGACCCCTTCGCCGACCCGCTGGGCCACGTCGTCGGGACGGCCCTCTGGCAGCACCTCCCCGGCCGCGCCCTCGCGGTGCTCTCCCGCGTCGGCCCCACGCTGCGCATCGCCGACCTCGACCGTGACACCCTCCGCAACCCGCGCAGCCTGCTGGCGGTGCACCCTTCGGGGGGAGAGATCCTCGCCAGCGCCCACGCCGGGACGCGCCACTGGCTCGCCCTCTCCACCGGGATCGCCCCGGAGGGTCAGCCCGCCGCCTCGCTCACCTTCGCCGCGCTCGACCGCGGCACCCTCGCGGGCGCCCACTTCCGCCTGCCCGACGACGCCAGCGCCATCGCCGGGGGCGTCAGCCTCGACGCCGACGAGTCGCACCTCGTCGCGCTCTACCCCCGCAGCGCCGAGCGAGGCGTCACCTGGCGATGGATCGACCTCACCTGCAACCTCCCCGGAGCCGCCCGATGATCGCGCGACGTAGCCTCGTAGCCGGATGCCTCGCCCTGCTCAGCGCCGCGACGGCGGGAGCCCAGTCGAGGGAGCGAGTGTGTGTCACCACCGAGGCGAGGCGGGTGCTGAGCGCCCCCTTCCTGCTGGCCAACGGGAGCGACCGCATCGTGGCCGCGCCCTTCGCCCGGCCCTCGCGCGAGGGAGCGGCCTTCGTGATCGCCGTGCGAGACCCGGAGCGCACCCTGAGGGTGGGAGAGCGACGAGGGCTGCGGCGCTCCATCACCGAGCTGGAGCTTCGGGGCGCCGCCACGCCGCCGGACGCTTTACCCGGGATGGTATTCGCCAGGGTCAACCGTAGTCTCGGACTGGTGGGCGAGGCCCTCTTCGTGGAGGACCCGACCCCGTCGCGGAGGGAGGGGGAGACCTTTCCGCCGGGGGTTCCGGTGGGGGTGACCGTGGAGGGGGGCGTGCTGGTGATCGCCCACGTCGCGGGGGATCTCTATGCCACGCTGGTCGCGCCGGAGGGCCCCGTGGCCCCGATGCGACGGGTCGCCCAGGCGCCGCCCGCCACCTCCGCGGGGACGCACGGCTTCGTGTGGCTGACGGCCACCGCGCGCACCGTCAACGGCCACGCGGGCGCCATCGCCCTCGGCGGCACCGAGGAGGGCGAGGTCGTCGCGCTCAGCTTCGACGGGCAGGGAGAGCGGGTGGGCGATCCGGTGCTGTGGCAGCAGCACGTGGGCGGATCGATGCAGCTCCTGCCATTGCCCGCGGGGGCCGACGCGGCGGCGCTGCTGGAGCGGCCGGTGCGAGGCGCGACGGTGACCGGGGAGCAGGCGAGGGAGCAGGTGCTGGTGCGGCTCACCGACACGCTGGAGCCATCGGGTGAGCCCGCGAGGCTGGGCTTGGGTCCGTACCCGACGGCGGCGTCGATGCGAGGGAGCTCGCTGGTGCTGTCGCAGTGGGCCGAGGGCCGGGGGCTGGCGGTCTCGACGCTGCCGGTGGCGCGCGGTCGGCTGCAGGTGGAGACGCCGCGGCTGTGGACCACGAGGGAGCTGGACGGCGCGCCGCTCGGGCACACGATGATCACCGGCGGAGAGGGCGTGCTCTACGACCTGGCGATGAACGGCGACACGGTGGCGGGCGGACTTCACGCCTACCTGGTGTACTTCGACGGGGCGGGGACGCCGTTTCCGAGGAGGGACGTGGTCCCGCTGAGGGCGAGGGTGATCGCGCCGCCGGTGCTGCTGCCCGCGGAGGATGGCGTCGTGGCGGTGATGGCCAACGTCGACGAGATGGGCGGCGGCGTGGACGCGGTGCACGTGCGCTGCGACCTGGTGACGCTGCCGCAGCGGTGAGCGGGAGCGAGCGCCACACCCTCACCGCATCCGTATCCCGACGCACTCCTCCGCGACTTCCATGAAGCCCGCCCCGCTGCCGCTACCCCGCGATGTTCCGCTGCGCGTCGTGCTCGACACCAACGCGGTGCTGTCGCTCTGGCACTACCGGCACCCGCGCCTCGTGGGCCTGCTGGGCTGGCTGGAGAGCCGCCGCGCCGCGCTGCTCACCCGGGCGGCGACCCTCGACGAGCTCGCCCGGGTGCTGCGCCTCCCGGAGCTCGCGATCGACCCCGACCGACAGGCGCATCTCCTCGTCGACTACCGCGCGCGCACCGTGCCCTTCGCCGAGCCCGACGCCGCGTCGCCCGAGGCCTCGCTGCCGCAGTGCCGTGACCGCGACGACCAGAAGTTTCTCTCGCTGGCCTGGGAGGCCGGGGCGCACCTGCTGCTCACGCGCGACAAGCGGGTGCTCGCCATGGCGACGCGCCCACCCTGGCGCGGCCGCACCCTCATCGTGACCCCGGAGCGCCTGCTGCGACACGTCGACTCGGAGTGAGCGCGCGCCGATCAGGTCGCCCCGCCGACCTTGTGGTCCGAGGGTCTGATGCGGCCGTCTTCCATTTCATAGAGGACATCGAAGACGTCGAGCGCGCGGTGGTCGTGGGTGACCACCAGCACCGCCGCGCCGCGGTCGTGCGCGACCTTGCGGAACAGCTCCATCACGCTCCGGCTGCGGACGCTGTCGAGGGCCGCGGTGGGCTCGTCGGCGAGGATCAGCGAGGGCTCGTTGGCGAGCGCCCTGGCGATGGCCACGCGCTGCTGCTCGCCGCCGCTGAGCATCTCGGGGTAGGCGTCTGCCCGGTGGGCGACCTCGAGGTAGTCGAGCAGCTCTCGGGCGCGCCTGCGACCGTCGGTCTTCCCCCCGAACTCGCACGCGATCTCCACGTTCTCCCTCGCGGTGAGGAAGGACGTCAGGTTGGCCTTCTGGAACACGAAGCCGAGGTGCCGCCTCCGTAGCTGGGCGAGGTCCGCGAGGGGCCGGCCGTCCTTCACCACCAGCTTCCCCTCGAAGTACACCTCGCCGGTGTCGGCGGGGGAGACGAAGCCCAGGGCCTTGATGAGCGTGGACTTCCCCGATCCGCTCGGGCCCAGCAGCGCCGCCACCGTCCCCCGCGGGATCGTCAGGCTGACCTTGGAGAGCGCCACCGCCGCCGCCGATCCGGTGCCGTAGGTCTTGCTGAGCTCCACTGCGCGCACGGCGTCGGTCATGGTCATCCCTCCAGCGCGCTCGCCGGGTCGATGCGCATCACGTGGCTGAGGCCGACCACGCTCGCCAGGGTCACGATGGCGAGCGTGGCGATCGGCGCGACCACCGAGATGGCCGTGGTGATGAGCACCCGCCGTGGAAACATCGGAAACAGCAGCTCTCCGATGACATAGGCCACGGCGTAACCCAGCGCGCCGAGCAGCCAGGCCTGCTGCAGCACCAGCCCGAGGAGACGCCCGCGGGGCGCGCCCATGAGCTTGAGCACCGCGATGTCATGCGACTTCTCGAGGGTCAGGTTGTACATGATCATCATCACGATGATCGCGGCGGTGAGCGTGAGGATCACCGTGAAGAGCCCGATCTGCATCCGCGCTCGCTGCACGACGCCGCTCAGGAGGAGCGTCTCCTCCTCGCCCTGGGTGAAGACGGTGACGTCTCCCCATCGGCGCACCGTCGACTGCACCTCGGCGATGCGATGCGGGTCCGCGTCGACCAGCACCGCCGCGAGCGGGGGCGAGGCGAGCGCCGGGGCGCGCCAGCGAGGATCCGCGGCGAGGTCTTCCAGCGTCGGCTGACCCCGGCCGAGGTCGGTGCGGCGGAGGCGCTCGACAACGCGCTGCCGCTCCAGCAAGGTCGCCTCGGGCGACTGGTCGAAGGCGACGAGCTGGGTGTCGCCCACGCTCATGAAGGCCACCGAGTCGCCGCCCGAGGTGAGGGCGTTTCTGGTGAGCCCGACGACGCGGTAGGGCTCCCCCGCGAGCACCAGCGACTCCCCGATACTGAGCCCGAGGGAGGCGTCCACGATCATCTCCCCGTGCGGCTGCGAGAGGTGACGCCCGCGCACCAGCGGCAGCGTGTGCCCCGGGTCGTCAGGCCAGCCGAGGCCCACCAGGGCGATGCGCAGCACGGCGCCGTGGTGCTCGCGCTGGATGAGCTGATAGTTGTACGGGCGGGCCCTCCGCACGCCGGGCACCGCCGAGGCGCGCGCCTCGACGCTGGGGTCCAGCCGCGACGCCTCCGCGAAGGGGCCGACGGTGTCTCGCTGCACGATCCACAGGTCGGCGCGCATCGCCCGGGTCAGGATCGTGGCGTCGTCCACCATCCCGGCATAGATCCCCTGCATCGCGACGACGACGCTGAGGAGGAGCCCGAGGCCCGCCGCGGTGCCGACGAAGCGGGCGACGTGTCGGCGGACGTCCCGAAGCGCGAGGTTCATCGCGCCACCCAGCGCCGCCCGGGGGGGAGGCTGAGGGCCGGTCGAGGCGCCGCGAGGACGGCGTCGCCCTCCGCGAGGCCAGCGATCACCTCGACGTGCTCGGCGCCCGTGAGCCCGAAGCGCGGGCGCACCACCGCGATGCGGCCGCCGCGGTCGGCGTACACGAAGGGACCGAGCTCGTCGTGGAAGATCATCCGGGTGGGGATGCGGAGCGCGTTCTCCCGGCGGCCGACCTCGATGCGCACGTCGGCGCGCTGGCCGATGGCCACGCGGCGCTCGAGGCGATCGGGCGTGACCTCGACGACGAGCTCGTGGGTCTGGCGGTCTGCCTCCCAGGGGATTCTCGAGAGCCGCCCCGCGACCGGGGGGCCCTCGCCCGGAAAGGCGATGGTGCTGCGCTGATCGACGGCGAGCTGCGGCAGCACCGTCTCGTCGATGGCGGCGTTCACATAGACCTGGCTGGTGTCGACGATGCGCAGCACGGTCGAGCCGACGGTGACCGTGTCGCCGGGCTCTCGCAGCCGCCGGGTGACCAGCCCGTCGAAGGGCGCGAGCAGCGTCGCGCGCACCATGGTGACCCGCCGCTGCTCGGCCCCGCCCGCCGCGACGTCGATGCCTCGCGTCGCCTCGGAGCGCTGGGCGAGCACCCGGTCGAGGTCGGCGTGCGCCAGGCGGAGGCGGTCGCTGGCCTCGTCGCGCTGCAGGCTCGCGATGGCCCCGCTGTCGAAGAGCGCCTGCGCGCGGGCGTTCTCCCGCTCGGCGGTGAGCAGCAGGGCGCGCACGCGCTGCTCGTCCGCGGAGAGCCGGAGCAGCGAGGTGCGAGCGGCCGAGACGCCCCGCTGCGCCGAGCGCAGGTCGGCCTGGGCCTGGTCGGTCTGGAGCCGCGCGAGCTCCTGGCCGAGGGTGACGCGCGCGCCCTCCTCGACGAGCACCTCGCTCAGCCGGCCCACGAGGTCGAAGCCCACCGCGGCCTCGCGCTGGCTCTCGATGGTGCCGCGCCCGAAGGCCTCTTGAGTGACCGTCGCGCGATCGACCCGGACGGCCTCGACGCGCACGGGAGACCAGACGCGCAGCCAGAGCACCAGCAGCGCGACGCCCAGGGGGAGAGCGATCCAGAGGCCGCGGCGTGCGAGGTGGAGCGCGCTACGAAGGATTGATGGAAGGGTCATCGGATCAACGCGCCTCTCGGGGGGAGCCGGTGCCAGCGCCCGAGCGGGGGAGCATCCGGCGGAGCGCGCCGCCTCCGCGAAGCTCCTGCACGATGACCCCGCCGACGTGTAGCGCGATCAGCGCCATGAGCGCGAAGACCAGCGACTCGTGGACCTCTCTCGACGCGACGTGCTCCAGCTCCGGGGCCCTCGCGATCGCTCCTCGGATGTACTCGGGCCACGCGCTGCGGGCGGCGGTGATCAGGCCGCTCGCTCCAAGCGCGAAGACCACCGCGTAGATGAGCTTGTGCACGAGGTCGACCCCGCGGCGGTGGAGCGGCGGGAGCGGCAGCGGATCAGGGCTCGGCCCTCGCCAGCGGGTGAGCAGTCGCAGCGCGGTGAGCGCCATGAGGGTGACCCCGAGGAGCGTGTGAGAGCGCGAGAGCAGCAGCCGCAGGCTGGAGTCTGGCGCGAGGTCGCTCATCACGAAGCCCGCGGAGACCATCCCCAGGATCACCGCCGCGGAGACCCAGTGAAGGGCGACGCTCTTCATGGACCATCGATCGCTCATGATGCCCTCCCTCGTCGCAGCAGCGTCGGCAGGGTGAGCGACTGCACCACCCAGAACGCCGAGCGCAGCGTCATCGCCGCCACCGTTCGTGCCTCGAACTCCCCGCCCTGACTCACGTGGACGCCGAACGCCGCGAAGACGAGCAGCGTCGACGACGCGAGCGCGAGCGCCAGCCAGGCCGCCCAGGCTCGCCCTGCCAGGGTCGCGGCTCCGGCGGCGACATAGACGAAGCCCGCTGCGAAGTTGAAGGCCAGCACGAAGGGCACCACGTGGCCCGCCTCGGCTCTCGCGGCCGGCCCACCCAGGAGCACGCTCCCGCCCTCCACGATCGTCGCGAGTCCGAAGGCCACCGCGAGCCCACCGGCCACCCAGCGCCAGGCGCCCGAACGCGTCGTCATGACAACCTCACCTTCCACGCGAGCCCTTCGGCCGCGTGCTCTGGGGGACGACGGGCGGAGGCGGCCTCAGCAGCACCCCGAGGGCGTCCCGAACCGACTGCGGCGCCGTGCCGATCTGCCGGCGATTGGCGGCCGAGAGCGCGAGCATCTGGATGGTGCCCATGACGACGACGACGAGCGCGCCCGGGTCGATGTCGGAGCGAAACTCGCCCGCGGCCTGGCCCTCGCGGAGGCACGCCCGCACGAACTCCCGGGTCTTCTGCGCGCAGGCCGCGAGCCTCGCCGAGCCGCCCTCCGGCAGCGCCAGGAGAAACTGCTCGGAGAGCATGAGCTGCATGATGCCGACCTGGCCGCCGACCGCGGTGCTCCGCGCCTCGACGAAGCGGTCGAGCCGCTCTCTCGGCGGAAGCTCGCTCGGGGGGAAGGTCGACTCCATGACCGACTCGACCCTCGCGACGACGGCCTCGATGAGCGCGTCGATGGAGGCGAAGTGCCGGAAGATGGCGCCGCTGCTGAGCCCCACCTGCTCGGCGAGGCTGCGCGTGGTGAGCGCGGCGATGCCCCGGGTCGCGATGATGTGGAGCGCCGCATCGGTCAGCTCGACCTGACGGGCCTCCGTGCTGCGGCGAAGATCAGCCATGCCGAAGTAAGTAATCGTTTACTTACAGACGGTCAAGGGCGACGCTGTTTTCACGGGGTTCAGGGAGATTCGAGCGCCCGACGAGGGTTTGGCTCTAGGCTCCGCGCATGGAAGGCATCGACGCGCTTCTTCCGCCCGAGATGGCGAAGAAGGCAGAAGAGATGGGCGTGCGGAAGGCGTCGCTCGACGCGGGCCGAACGCTGGCCCTCGGCGTGCTCGCGGGGGCGTTCATCGCGCTGGGCGCGTGCTTCATGACCACGGTGACGGCCGGTGGGGGATCGAGCGCCTGGCCGCCTGGGGTGCTGCGGCTCTTCGGCGGCGTGGCCTTCTCCCTCGGCCTGCTTCTCGTCGTCGTCGGCGGCGCCGAGCTCTTCACCGGCAACAACCTCCTCACGATGGCGTGGGCGAGCCGTCGCATCACCACCCTGGCGCTGGTGCGCAACTGGACCCTGGTCCTCGTGGGCAACGCCGTCGGCGCGCTCGGCGTGGCGGCGCTCGTCGTCCTGTCGGGGCAGCTCAAGTTTCTCGGCGGAGCGGTGGGCGCGCAGTCCATCGCGATCGCCAATGGAAAGCTGCACGAGAGCTTCGTCGAGGCCTTCACGCTCGGGGTGCTCTGCAACGTCCTCGTGTGCCTCGCGGTGTGGATGGCGCTCTCCGCGCGCACCACGACCGACCGGATGATGGCCGTGGTCCCGCCCATCGCGGCGTTCAGCACCGTGGGCTTCGAGCACAGCGTCGCGAACCTCTACCTGCTACCCGTCGCGCTCTTCGCGGCGCGCGAGCCGACGGTGCTGCGGGCGGCCTCGCTCGACGCCACCCCGGAGTGGCTCACCGTCTCCCGGATGGCGATGAACCTCCTGCCGGTCACGCTGGGCAACATCGTCGGCGGCGCGGTGCT
>SCUS01000194.1 GCA_004297725.1 Myxococcaceae bacterium
CCGAATATTACACTACTCCGTAAAATTCGGATGAGCCCGCGTGGGGTTTATGCTGACCTTCTGAGCGTTAGCGAGGGGGAGAGCCCTCTACCGTCGTCAGCGCGGAGTTCCGAACGTTGCCCTTCTCGCGAGAAGCAGTGGAGATTCCGGACGCGTACCGAAGCGTGGGCGGGATCTACCCCTCGCTAACGCTCAGAAGGTCAGCTTGAACCGTCGCGAGCACCCCGAGGCGAGGGAGGCCGCGCGAGACATACGCGGGGTATTTCGAGCGCGGCCGACCGCTGCATCGGGGGGCGCAGCAGGTTCATGCTGAGCTTCTCAGGGTCTGGCTCCGGGTAACGACGCCTCGCGGTCGTACCGGGGACTCCCCGCCGTCGGCCTCGCGGTCGTACCGGGGACTCCCCGCCGTCGGCCTCGCGGTCGTACCGAAGAACTCCAGGCCCGCCCGAACCGTGATGCCCCAAAACACCACCGGGTCGAAGATCGGTGAGGATCTTCAACCCGGTAGTGGTGACGCATCCGTTGGCGTGGATGCTTTGGTGTGTTGTGGAGCTGACCGGGATCGAACCGGTGGCCTCCTCAATGCCATTGAGGCGCTCTCCCAGCTGAGCTACAGCCCCTCTCCATCGGAGGGAGCAATGGAGTACCAGCGCCCGTTCCGGTCGTCAAGAGCTTGTGCGAGTCTGATCGCAAGATGTTGGGAGAGCGGGAATTCACGAGCGAAGAGGTGGCCCGGTACTGCGGCGTCACCCGCCCGGCGGTCGTTTCCTGGATCGATCGCTCGCTGCTCCCGGCGCACCGCACCGGCGGAGGTCACCGTCGCATCCTCCGCCCCGACCTCGCGCGCTTCCTCGAGCAGCAGGGCTACGAGGTTCCGCCGGAGGTGTCGCGGGTGCGGCCGCTGCTCTTCGCGGTGGGGGGCGACCCGGTGAACGCCGACGTCCTGGCGGGGGTCTTCGCCCAGGACTTCGAGGTGCACGCGGCGGCGGCCTCCATCGACGTGCTGCTCTCCCTCGGAACGCTCCGCCCCGACGTGCTGGTGGCCGCGATCCCGATGCCCGCGCTCGACGGCGCCCGGCTTCTGCTGGCGGCCTCTCGCAGCCCCGCGATGGCCGACACGCTGCGGGTGGCGGTGGTGGCCCGGGCCGACCAGGCGACGAGCGCTCGTCGCCAGGGGGCGGAGATCGCCTTCCCCTGCGACCGGCTGGGCGAGCTCTACGCGGCGGTGGTGGCGCGCGTCTCCGACCGTCAGCGCCGGCAGATGGTATAGGCACGAGGGAGGCTCACGATGCTGATCGAGGCAGTGGTGACGGCGATCGGACTCTCCGGGGCATTGGGCGCCGGCTTCGCGCTGTGGCAGCGGCGGTTGCAGCGCGCGGCCCCGCCACCTCCGCCGGCCGACGCGGCTCCCTATCGAGCGCAGGTGCAGCCCGACGCGGCGCGCGACGCCGAGACCGGGGGCTATCCCGCCCCGCCGCCCTTCGACGATTGACGCCCGTCGCCCGCCTCGGGTGTCATCGCCCGCGTGGGAACCACCTCCGTCGAGACCGCCTCCCGTCGCACGATGATCGCCACGGTGCTCATCGGGGCGCTCGGGTACTTCGTCGACATCTACGACCTGCTGCTCTTCTCCATCGTGCGCACCGCGTCGCTGCGAGACCTTGGCGTCGCGCCCTCGGAGAGCCTCACCGTGGGCCTCTCGCTGCTGAGCTGGCAGATGTGGGGCCTGCTGCTGGGCGGCCTGCTGTGGGGCGTCCTCGGCGACAAGCGGGGGAGGGTGAGCGTGCTGTTCGGGTCGATCCTGCTCTACTCGACGGCCAACATCGCCAACGCCTTCGTGCACACGCTGGGGCAGTACGAGTTCTGGCGCTTCGTGGCCGGGGTCGGGCTCGCCGGGGAGCTGGGCGCGGCGATCACGCTGGTGAGCGAGACGCTGCCGGCGAAGCACCGGGGATACGGGACGGCGGTGGTCGCGGGCGTCGGGCTCTTCGGCGCGGTGCTCGCGGCCTACGTGGGCAAGAACTACTCGTGGCGCACGGCCTTCATCATCGGCGGCGTGCTGGGCTTCGCGCTGCTGCTGACGCGGGTGACGATGCTGGAGTCGGGGATGTTCGGGCGGGTGCGCGAGGAGGGGGTGAAGCGCGGCGACCTGGCGATGCTCTTCCTGTCGCCGCCGAGGCTCTTCCGCCTCGTGCGCTGCGTGCTCATCGGGCTGCCCATCTGGTTCGTGGTGGGCATCCTGGTGACGGGCGCGCCGGAGTTCGCGAGGGCCTTCCATGTGACCGGCGAGGTGACCGGCGCCAGCGCCGTGCAGTGGACCTACCTGGGCCTGGTGCTGGGCGACCTCGGGAGCGGGGCGCTGAGCCAGTGGGTGGGGTCGCGCCGCAAGGTGGTGCTGTGGTTCCTGGTGCTGACCACGGGGCTGGTGGTGGCCTACCTGGCGCAGTCGGGCGGGACCTCGACGCAGCTCTACGCGCTGTGCTCGGCGATGGGCTTCGGCATCGGGTACTGGGCGGTGTTCGTGACCATCGCGGCGGAGCAGTTCGGCACCAACCTGCGGGCGACGGTGACGACGAGCGTGCCCAACTTCGTGCGCGGGAGCGTGCCGCTGCTGACCGCGGCCTTCATCGGGCTGAAGGGGCAGGGGATGTCGCTGGTGGGGAGCGCGATGGTGGTGGGAGGCGCGTGCCTCACGCTGGCGCTGGCGTCGCTCTGGTGGATGGAGGAGACCTACGGGCGGGAGCTCGACTACCTGGAGTGACGAGAGGCGGGAGGGATGGGCGCCTCACCCCGCCGCCCGCTGCCGCAGGGCGTCCCACAGGTTCAGGTGGTTCAGGAGGATGTCCTTCAACGCGCTCTGCGCCGCGGGGGAGTTCAGCGCCTGCGAGCTCATCAGCGTGTGCGCGTCGAGCGATCCCATGATCGCGCCCAGCAGCTCCGCCGCGATGTCCGGTGAGCTGTCGAACTGCCCCTTGGTGTTGTTGGTCGCCTGCTGCATCAGGGTCTTCGACTCCAGCATCTTCCCGGCGATCACCTTCGTCACGTAGACCAGCTTGTCCTGCTCGGTGAGCTCGCCCTCGAAGAGGTCGTTCACCTTCTCCACGATCTCGTGCAGCAGCGCCTTCTCCTTCTCCTGCACGCGCCCGCTGCCCGCGTCGGTGAGCGGCGCCAGCTTCGGACCGTCGCCCACCCCCAGCGACAACGACTGCTTCCCCGCGCTCTTCAACACGTGGCTCGTCAGCGACAGCTTCGAGAAGTCGATCTGCTCGCGCTCTCGCCCGAACTCCAGCAGCGGCGCGAGGCGCTTGTAGAAGATCGCCCGCTTCTCGATCTCGGTGTTTCCGTAGTCGAAGATCTGCGCGAGGAAGGTGTACAGCCGCACGTACGCCCCGAGGTCGCCCTTGAACAACACCAGCGCGTCGAGCTCGTCCTGCGCCGCGTCCATCGCGTCGGTGTTCGCCGCCTGCTTCGCCGCCTTCAAGGTCTCCGAGGCCGCCCGGTAGCGCTTCATCACCCGGTCGGCGACGGGCTCCAGGGCCTTCAAGAGCTCGCTCTGCGCCGCCTTCGGGTCGAGCACCACCGCCACCACACGGTCGACCTCGAAGGCGTCGTAGTGGCCTTGCGCGTCGAGCTTCGCCCGCAGGTCGTACACCACGTTGGGGTCGGTCACGCCCGCGAGCTGCGCCGTCGAGTGGTACGTCTTGAAGGCCGCCAGCACCTCCTGCGGGTCGTTGGTGAAGTCGACCACGTAGGTGGTGTCCTTCCCGGGGTGGGAGCGGTTCAGCCGTGACAGGGTCTGCACGGCCTGGATGCCGTCGAGCCGCTTGTCCACGTACATCCCGCACAACAACGGCTGGTCGAAGCCCGTCTGGAACTTGTTCGCCACCAGCAGGATCTGGAACTCATCGCCCTTGAAGGCCTCGCGGATGTCCCTCCCCTTCAAGGTCGGGTTCAACGCCGCGCTGTGCTCGGTGAACGCATCCGGGCCCGACGCCGCGTCCGTCACCTCGCCCGAGAAGGCCACCAGCGCGCCGATCTTGTAGCCCGCCGTGCGGATGTACTTCGTCAGCGCGAGCTGCCAGCGCACCGCCTCGACGCGGCTCCCCACCACCACCATCGCCTTCGCGTGGCCCCCCAGCAGCGGCGAGACGTAGGTGCGGAAGTGCTCGATCACCACCTGCACCTTCTGCCCGATGTTGTACGGGTGCAGCCGCACCCAGCCCATGATCCCCTTCACGGCGGCGCTGCGCTCGACCTCCTTCTCGTCGTACTCGCTCCCCTCGTGCGCGAGCTGGAAGGCCAGCTTGTAGCTCGTGTAGTTCTGCAGCACGTCGAGGATGAAGCCCTCCTCGATCGCCTGGCGCATCGAGTACACGTGAAAGGGCGCCGGGACGTTGTCCGCCGCCGGTCCGCGCGAGGGGTGCGGGCGCGTGCCGAACAGCTCCAGCGTCTTGGCTTTCGGCGTCGCCGTGAAGGCCACGAAGGTGATCCCCGCGTCGCCCGCCTTCGCCGCCATCTGCGCCGCGAGCATGTCCTCGGCGCTCACCTCCCCGCCGTCGTGGAGCTCGGCCAGCTCCTTCGCCGAGAGCACCTCCTTCAGCTTCGCCGCCGACTCCCCGCTCTGCGAGCTGTGCGCCTCGTCCGCGATCACCGCGAAGCGCTTGCCCTGAGTCGCCGCCAGCGCCCGCACCGCCTCCAGCGCGTGGGGGAAGGTCTGCATCGTACAGACGACGATCTTCTTGGCGCCCGAGAGCGCCTCGGCCAGCTTCGCGCTCTTGCTGCCGTCCTTGCTGGTGATGGTCGCCACCACCCCGCTGGTGCGCTGAAACCCGAAGAGGGCGTCTTGTAGCTGCGAGTCGATGACCGTGCGGTCGGAGACCACCAGCACCGTGTCGAAGAGCTTCTTGTGCTTCGCGTCGTGGAGCTCGGCGAGGAAGTGCGCCGTCCAGGCGATGGAGTTGGTCTTGCCCGACCCCGCCGAGTGCTGGATGAGGTAGCGGCCTCCCGGCGGGTCGGCGAGCACGGCGCGCTGGAGGGCGCGCGTCACGTCGAGCTGGTGGTAGCGAGGGAAGATCACCTGCTCGACCTGCTTCTTCGCGTTGCGCTTCGCGATGACGTAGCGCCCGAGGATCTCCAGCCAGCTCTCGCGCTCCCAGACGCGCTGCCAGAGGTAGGCGGTGCGGTGTCCGCCGCCGGGGTCGACGGGGTTGCCAGCGCCCCCATCGTCGCCGCGGTTGAAGGGGAGAAAGCGGGTGGCGGGGCCGTCCAGGCGCGTGACCATGAAGACCTGGGCGTTGCTCACCGCGAAGTGCACCAGCGCCCCCTGCGGCGCGCAGAGCAGGGCTTCGATGGGCTGCCCCTTGGGGCGCGGCGGGCGGTCGAAGCGGTACTGGTCGATGGCGTCGTCGACGCTCTGGGTGAAGTCGGTCTTGAGCTCGGCGGTCGCGACGGGGACGCCGTTGAGGAAGAGCACGAGGTCGAGGCGGTTGCCGCTGGCGCGCGAGTACTCGACCTGCTGCACCACCCGCAGGCGGTTGAGGGCGTAGCGGGCGAGGATGTCGGCGTTGATCGCCAGGGCGGGCTTGAACTCCGCGAGCTTCACCGGCTGCTTGAGCCCGAGGAGCTCGATGCCGTGGCGGAGCACGTCGAGGGTTCCGCGCTGGTCGAGGGAGTCGCGGAGGCGGTTGAGGAGGGTCTCTCCGGCGAGGGCGCCGTGGTTCTTCTGGAGGGTGGCCCAGGCCTGCGGCTGCGTGGCCTGCACCCAGGCGAGCACGTCGGGGGGAAAGAGAGCGCGGCCGCGGTCGTAGAGGGCGGCGTCGCCGGGCGCGTGGAGCCAGCCGTGGGCCGCGAGGTGGGCGCAGAGCTCGGACTCGAAGGCCGACTCGTGGTGCAGGCTCATGGCGACGGCCAGATCAGCTTGCAGAGATCGAACAGCAGTCGGTGACGCTCTTCGACCTCAGCAGGGCCGAAGTCGTTGAGGGCGCGGAAGTTGAGCTTGTGCTTCGCGATGAAGTTCCGAAAGTCGATCTTGCTCTTGTAGCTGTCGTCGCGAAGGGTCTCGTTCCAGAGCAGGGTGTTCGCGTACGACTTCAGCTTCTTTGCGTAGGGCTCGTTGCCGCTGGAGATGTTGTCCTTGCCCTTCAAGAGCAGCACGGCGCCGAGGCGGTTGCGCTCCTGGTCGAACAGCGCGTCATCCCCGTTGAAGAGCGCAAGGTTTGGCTTGTTGTGCGAGAGGATGTGCTCGATGTGAAACCCGTTCACCGGCCCGCGGGCGGTCACCAGGTCACGCAGGGCGTGCTTCGGCTGCTGACACATTCCCGTCGCGAGCAGGCGTTCGATCCGTGCGAAGAAGTACCGGGTGAACCGAGGGTTCAGACGATCAATCGACATCGGACGGAAGAGCGCGTAGCTGAACGACTCGGTCGGCTTCATGCCACGACGCTCCGCGATCTCCGCCAGGGTGTGCTTCTCGAAGATGGCTGAGATGTCGGCGACCTTGGCCGAGCGAAGCTCGACGCTCACGACGTAGAGCCGGGTCGCGAAGGCATTCGAGTCGTACGCGCCCTGCAATTGGAGCAGGGTGAACATCCGATCGAGACCGGCGGCGACCGCGTGGATCTTGCTGGCCTCCTCCGGGTCGTCGACCTTGCAGGCCGCCATGACCAGCATGAACTGGCTGTCCTGCACATTGAGCTTGTTGAAGAACACCGCGTCGGCGCCCTTCGTCTCGGCCTGGGTGGCCTGCCAGAGCCGCACGTACAGCTCGGTGTAGTAACGGAAGGTGCCCTTCAGAAACGCCTTCACCTGGCTCGGGTTGTGGTCGAGCTTCAACACCTGGTTCAGGTCGCTCTTGAAGATCTCGCGATGGTAGTCCGCGTCGAAGCGCTGGCCGCCCTTCCGGGTATCGGCGAACTTCGCCTTGAGCCAGTAGCGGAAGAAGCTGTCGATCTCGTCCACCGCGAAGAAATTCACCTTGCCGACATGTTCCTCCCACAGTGCGTTGAAGTTGCCCTGCTCGAGTTCGAGCTTGTCGATCTGTCCGAGCAGCTTGCCCTTCAGAATCTCGTAGGGCTTGAGCCGCACGCCGCGATCGTTGATGACCTCGAAGACCATCGGCACGTGACTGCTCTCGACCGACAGGTTGATGAGCACGAGCCGGCACAGGAAGTAATGAACGAAGGTGTCGAAGATGTGTTGAGTGGTGAGCCGGGCATCTAGATCGATGCTGATCAGTTTGTAGTTCCCGATCATGTTGACGGCCGTGATGCCCGATGAGGTCGGAATCGTCGCAGGGTCGAGGCCGTCCATCAACGCCTGCAACACGGGGAGGTGCCGCACGTGGTTCATCCAGAACTGCTTTTCGGTCCCCTGGTAGTCGACGATCTTGCGCTCGATCCACTTCTCCGTCTTGGAACCGAGCGCCTTCGCCTTCGCCAGCAGCTTGAGCAGGATCAAGGTCAGCGTCGTGAGGCGCTGCTGCCCATCCACCACGAATACGCGCCCGTCTACCGGGTTGGTCACATAGGTATTGAGGTAGTACCAGGGATATCGTGCGTTGATGTTCTGCTTGTTCGGCTCCAGCGCCTCGTGCTGCTTGTAGGCCTCGTCGAACTGGTAGAAGACGTCATCGAGGAGACGCTTGACGGGCTCCTCGGTCCACTTGTAATCGCGCTGATAGAAGTCGATGAAGTAGACTGTGGTAGAGAAGGTGCGGTCCAGGTTCTGCGTGTCGGGCTGGATTTCCATCGTTGCTCCGGGCTTTGGAAGTTGTTGGAAGGACTCAGAGGTTCATCTGGGGTAGGGAACGGACGTCGATCTGGCCGGTGACCACGGCGGAGATGAGGGCCGCGCGGCGCTCGCGGAGGAGGTCGATGGCAGACTGGGCGGCGGCGGTGAGGGCGTCGAGGCGGGCGGTCTCGGCGTCGAGGTGGGCGGTGATGGCGAGTTGCTCGGCGAGCGGCGGGACAGGTAGGGGCAAGTCCCGTACATCGTCTAGACTTAGCTGGATTTTCGTTCCTCCATAGCTCTGCGTATCAAACCATGTCTTTCCGACAATGGACAGAGCAGCGTAGGCCACCCAGACCGGAGACAAATAAGCCTGTCGTAGACGCGCAAGTGCGACGTGCTGGCTCACGTAAGCGCTGTCCAAGTCCTCGGGGACGACAGCGACGGATCCGAGAAAGGCCGTGATGGAGAACAATACGTCGCCAGTCTGCACCCTGGTTCGAGAGCCCTCAGAGCCGTCAGGTACCTCGACTCGCTGGGCATCGGAAAGGTCCAGGCCAATTCCGTCTCGAGTAAGGTTGGCGATGCGAATAAACAAGGCTCCTGCGTCGGCGTAATAATCAGCCCATCCGCGAGAACCGCTCGTGAGGAAAACAAGGTCGCGCTTCAACGGCATTGCTGCCCAATGTGCGGGCACGTCTCCGAGCCACTCCGTTCCTGAGGGCTTCATCGGCGCGTCAGGATTCAGACCCTTGGTGACCGCGTAGGAGATGACGGCCTGCCGCTTCTCCTTCAACAGGTCGATCAGGCGTTGCTGCTCGGCCATCAGGGCGTCGATCTTCGCGGTCTCTCGGTCGAGAAACGAGGTAATCGCCGTTTGTTCGCTCAGTCGCGGGAACGGAAACCGATATCTTCTGAATCGCTCCGCTGGTAGGTGTTCAATCGTCGCCTCGTTGCCTCCCGCGACAAAGACCCCTTGATCTACTGCCACGGCCATCAGGTAGTAGAGGAATTTGCTGCTGTCTTCGTGATGTCGATAGGCCCTGAGCCGATGCAACGCCTTCTGGTAGAAGCACTCCTGCAACTGTCCCGTCCAGATTGCCGATCGTCCAGGGTAGCTTCCACCCTCGTTCACCAGTAGATCGCCAGCACGAAGGCTGAACTTCACTCGGTCGCCTCCGCTGAAGTCCATCGTTGGAAGGTCCTGGGTGTTGATGGCGCCCCACTGTACGTCGAATACTCGAAGGTACGGCGCGAGGTGCTCGCCGGAAATCTTCGATGTATCCAGCATCTTTCCGAGCTGAACATTGTAGCGGTGTCCGATTGGAGTGACCTCCCAATGCGCCGGCACCTGCCCCAGCCACTCGACGCCGCTGTCCTTGTAGGCTGGATACCGTGGGAGGCTCACGGATCACCTCCGACGCTTAGGGCCTGATCGTGGCAGAGGATCGTCGTAGAACTACTGGAAAAGAGGCTCTTGGGCAATCGGTCAGCAGATCGCTGACCAATTGGATCGGAGGCCCGTCGCAATCGGGCAGCCGTCTGCTGCCTGAACCCCAGCGTCCAACAAGCGACCTGCACCCCACGCACCGCCGCCCCGCTGGCCTCATCGGTCGACCCGCCGGGCTCGCGGCCCGCGTCACCGCTCGCGCGGGTCACTGCGACAGCCCCCCGATCATGGCGACGATGCGGTCGGTCACGACCTTCAGCTCGGCGTCGATGACCTCCAGCGGGCGCGGCGGCTTGAACACATAGAAGTGCCGGTTGAAGGGGATCTCATACCCGACCTTCGTCTTCTCCTCGTCGATCCACGCGTCGGGCGCGTGGGGCAGCACCTCGCGCTCGAAGTACGCATTGATGTCCTCCCCCAGCGGGACGTTCTCGGTGTCGCGCAGCTCGGCGTCGGCGACGGGCTTGCCCTTCCCCTTGCCCTTGGTGGCGAGCACCACCTTCCCCTTCTCGTCGCGCAAGGGGCGCTCGACGGTGATGGTGGAGTATCCGAAGTCTTCATTCCTGAAGACCCGGCTGATGGGTACTCCGTCGCGCGTCACCTCCTCGCACGCGCCGAAGATCTTCACGATGTCGTCGATGTGCGCGGGGCTGAGCTCCTTGCGCTTGCTGCCGAGGCTCTTTCGCATCTTCTGCCAGAACCCGCTGGCGTCGATGAGCTGCACCCGCCCCTTGCGCTTCGGCTCCTTGTGGTTGGTGACGATCCACACGTAGGTGCTGATGCCGGTGTTGTAGAACATGTCCGTCGGCAGCCCGATGATGGCCTCGACGAGGTCGTTCTCCAGCATGTAGCGGCGAATCTCGCTCTCGCCGGAGCCCGCCCCTCCGGTGAAGAGGGGAGAGCCATTGAGCACGATGCCAAAGCGGCTGCCGCCTTCGAGGGCGGGGCGCATCTTGGACACGAGGTGCAGCAGGAAGAGCAGCGACCCGTCGCTCACCCTGGGCAGCCCCGGGCCGAAGCGCCCGTTGAAGCCCTGCTGCTCGGCCTCGCGGCGCACCTCCTTCTCGATCTTCTTCCACTCCACCCCGAAGGGGGGATTGGAGAGCATGTAGTCGAAACGCTGCCCGGGGAGCCCGTCTTGCGAGAGGGTGTTGCCGAAGCGGATGTTCTCGACGCTCTGCCCCTTGATGAGCATGTCGGCCTTGCAGATGGCGTAGGACTCGGGGTTGAGCTCCTGGCCGAACATGGTGAGCCGGGCGCTGGGGTTGTACTGCTGGAGGTACTCCCCGGCGACGCTGAGCATGCCGCCCGTCCCCGCGGTGGGGTCGTAGATGGTGCGCACGGCGCCGGGCCTGCCGAGGGCGTCGGTGTCTTCATTGAAGAGCAGGTCGACCATGAGTCGGATGACCTCGCGCGGGGTGAAGTGCTCCCCGGCGGTCTCGTTGGAGAGCTCGGCGAACTTGCGGATGAGCTCCTCGAAGACGGCGCCCATCTGGGCGTTGTCGACCGTTCTGGGGTGGAGGTCGACGTGCGCGAAGCGCTCGGTGACGAGGTAGAGGAGGCCGGACTTGTGGAGCCGGTCGATCTGCGTGTGGAAGTCGAAGCGCTCGAAGATGTCGCGCACCTCCGGGGAGAAGGCGGCGACGTAGGCGCGGAGGTTCTCGGCGACGTGGTCCTGATCGCCGATGAGGGAGGGGAGGTCGAGGGCGGAGTCGTTGTAGAAGCCGTGGCCGGATTTGCTCTTGAGGAAGGGCGCCGGGTTGAGCCCGCGCTTCTCTCGGAGGGCCTTCTCGGCGAGCACGGCGGCCCGCGTCGGGGCGAGCACGCAGTCGAGCCGCCGCAGCACGGTGAAGGGCAGGATGACCTTGCCGTACTCGGATTGCTTGTAGTCACCGCGCAGGAGGTCGGCGACCGACCAGAGGAAGGAGGAGAGGTTCGCTTCGGCCATGGTGGGGAGTTGGCCGGGAGACAACCACGGCCGTACTACGCGGCTCAAGGAGAGATGAGGGGCCCCGCCGGGGCGGAGCGCTCATCCCACATCGCCACCGCGATAGTCGGGCGCGGAGCGCGGCGGGCGACGAGAGCACAGCGCCAGCGCGGATCAGAAGACGGGGTAGCTGCCCTCGATCGCGCGGAGCACCGCGGCGCCCGACGCGGTCGCAGGGTTGGGGAAGCTCGATCGCAGCGCTCGGTTCGCGATCCAGGCCTGCGCGCGGTAGTGCGGGTTGAACGACGCCTCCCAGGAGGCGCTGTGGTTCTGGAGGCAGTGCGCGGCCCAGGCGTCGTCCCACCCGGAGGTGCCGCCGTAGCCCGCGAGGCAGGTCGCCTGGCTCACGCTGGTCGTGCCCGCGAGGTAGCGGCACCACTCGTCGCGCGTCAGCGAATTGATGCGGCAATAGCAGGTCCCGCAGAAGCCCGTGCGCGAGCCGACGCCGTAGGTCACACCCATGAGGAATGGAAACACCTGGCCCTCGTCGATCTGACCCTCGAGGGGGAAGATCCGCGACGACTGGCTCATCGTGTGCTGCGCGATGCGCACGAGGCACGCCTCGTAGTTCGCCGGGTCGCGGGTGCGCAGCGCGGCCACCGGGGCGATGAGCTCCGCCGCATCGACGATCCACGCGCCGACGCGGGCGGGCGTCGGGTTGGCGACGGTGACCACCAGGCCCGCGCCGTAGGTGCAGCGCTGCGCCGGGTGGGGCCACGAGCGCCACGTCACCGGCCGGCAGGCGCCCTCGACATAGGGGCGTGCGGACAGCGCGCGGACGAGCGCCGACGGCACCGGGAGCGAGGGCGTCGTGGGGCGATCGGCGGTCGGGGCGTCGACCCGCGCAGGCACATCCCGCGCGACGACGTCCAGCGCGACGACGTCCCGCGAAGCGTCGGGCGCGGTCGCGTCACGCACCGCGGCGTCGAGCGCGGCGGCGTCACGCACCGCGGCGTCGAGCGCGGCGGCGTCCCGGGTCGGCGCGTCGACCGCCATCGGACCGGTGTCCGTGGGCGACGGCGGTCCGAGGTCCTCGATGGTCGGCGAGCCCACGTCGTCGAACGCCACCCCGGCGTCGGGCGAGGCGTCCACGGAGGGCGCAGGGGCTCCCGAACACCCCACCAGCAAGACCATCGCGCACCATCGCCTCAACATCGGCAGGACCTCGATGGAGGACGCTACCATCCACCCCTCGGCGGGGTCGCTCTCCGACGTCGTTGACGACGCGAGGCGCCTCCGCGAATGCTCGCGCGATGACCTCGCGCGCGTCCTGGCTGCTCGTCGTGACCGCGCTCGGCTGCGCTCCCGGCGGCTCCGTGCTCACCGACGCGAGCGTCCCGCCCGACGCCGCCGTCGCCACGGACCGTCCGACCGTGGACGCCCCTGCGTCGCCTGATGGATCGTCGACCGATGCCAGCTCGGCCATGGACGTGTCGGCCGTCGACGCGCCCCTCGACGCGCCCGTCGACGCGCCCCTCGACGCCTCCGCCGATGTCACCGCCGACGCGCCCTCGCCGCGGGGCGCGCTCTGGGTCACCGGCTACTACGCCGGGTGGATGCAGGACGCTGTTCCCCCGCAGGCGCTCGCGCTCTCGTCGCTGACGCACGTGATCCACTTCTCGCTCGTGCCGCGCGCTGACGGATCGCTCGACGCCACGGAGAACGGACTCGGCGCGACGCACGCTCGGGCCATCGTGTCGGCCGCGCACGCCGCGCGCCGCCGGGTGCTGGTCTCCATCGGCGGCGCGGGCACGCGCGCCCTGTTCGTTCGGGCGTGGGCGCCGGGCACGCGGTCGACCTTCGTGGCGAACATCGTCCGCTTCGTCGCCGACCACGGGTACGACGGCGCCGACGTCGACGTCGAGCCGCTCGAGGCCGGCGATGCGAACGCGTTTCAGGCCTTCGCCCGAGCGCTGCACGCCTCCCTGCGGGCGCGCGACCCGGACGCCCTGCTCACCGCCGCGGTCGGCGATGCGCCGTCGGTCTACGTCCCGGTGCAGGGCCTCTTCGACCAGCTCAACGTGATGACCTACGACACCTCGGGTCCGTGGCCGGGCTGGGTCACCTGGCACAACACCCCCCTTCGCAACGGCGGCGCCCGCTTCCCCTCCACCGGCGCCCCGCTGCCCTCCGTCGACTCGCTCATCACGGCCTTCGCGCGCGCCGGCGTCGACCGCGCGCGGCTCGGCGTCGGCATCGACTTCTACGGCTACGACTGGTCCGGCGCGTCGGGCCCGCTGCAGCCGATCGCGGGCGTGACGACGCGCACCCTCAGCTACGCGGCGCTGCTCGACCGCTACGAAGGTCGCGCCTCGCTGCGCTGGGACGCCGCCGCGTCGGTGCCGTACCTCTCGCTGCCGCCCGCGGGCTCCGAGCCCGCGCACTTCGTCTCCTTCGATGACGCGCGCTCCGGGGCCGCGAAGGTCGACTACGCCCGCCGCGAGGGCCTCGGCGGCGCGATGATCTGGGAGATCGCCGGAGGACACCGGACGAGCGCTCTGGCCGCCGAGCGCGAGGCGCTGCTCACCGCCATCGGGGCCGCGGCGCGCTGAGCGACGGCATCGGGCGCTTCGCCGACGCCGATCGCGTCCCGGTCACTTCAGCGGCTTGCTCGTGTGCTCCTTGCCGTCGAAGCGGAGGAGCGTCGGGCGTCCGTCGAACTGCGTCGCCAGCGAGCAGGGGCGCCGCCAGACCCGGAAGAGGTTCTTCAGGGTCTCCTTGCCCTTCTCCTGATCGAGGTCGACGCCCTGGTGCTCGTGGCGCAGCAGGAGCTCGCCGCGGTTCTCGAAGTTGCCGTCTTCGACGTAGATGAAGGGGTTTCCGAAGTTGGTCATCTGGAAGAGGAGCTTCTCCTTGATGGCCTTGAACTCCCGGGTGTCGATCTCGAAGCGGTCGTTGCGGTTCGACCACGCGTAGGTGAACAGCTTGTGCTCCATGACGAACTCCGGCGTCAGGAACTCATCGATGAACATCACGTCCGTGTAGAGCGCGCGCACCTCGAAGATCTTCTTGCGCCCCAAGCCCAGCTGCCGGTCCCAGTGCAGCCGGTCTTCGAGGTTGGTGCAGTCCTCCCACTCCTTGCCGAAGCGGCCCTTGTTCCATCGCTCTTCGATGTTGCGATAGAGCTCGACGCCCAGCTTGTAGGGGTTGAGGTTCTTCCCTCCGCCGCCCATCACCGAGGCGTTGCGGTCGGAGTAGTCGATGATCTCGCTCGCGTCGCACGCGTAGCCGGTCATGATGTTCGAGTGCCAGAAGCTTGCCCAGCCTTCGTTCATGACCTTGGTCTGCGCCTGCGGCCAGAAGTAGTAGGCCTCCTCGCGGATCACCTCCAGCACGTCGCGCTCCCAGCGCTCCAGCGGGGCGTTCTCCAGAAGGAACCACAGCACGTCCCGCGTCGGGCTCTCGGGGAAGCGCTTGGCCTTCGCCGCCTCGGCGTCCATCTTCGCGCGCTGCGCGTCGAGGTACTCCTTGGGGTTGATGAACGAGTCCATGTACCCGCTCGACTTCAGCCTTGGAACCTCCTCGGCGGGCGCGTTCTCGTCCTTCTCCGGCACCCTCGGGCGGCCCTCCAGCATGCGGCCCGGCGGGTCGATGAGGTTCTCCAGCGAGTGGCACACGTCGATGAACTCCTCCACGGGGCTCACCCCGTAGCGGTCCATGTGTCGGCGCACCCGCGAGGCGTGGTTGGCGAAGGTGTCGATCCATTTGCGCGTGGGCAGCCGGTCCATGCGCGACACCACCATGTCCTCCGCGCGCCCCGGGGGGCGGCGGTCCTGGTCGGTGACCTTGAAGGCGTAGTTGTTCTTGAAGAAGTCGTTGTGACCGCAGACGTGCGCCATCACCAGCTTCTGGTCGGTGAGCGAGTTGCCCTCCAGCAGGTAGGCCACGCAGGGGTTGTTGTTGATCACCATCTCGTAGATGCGTGACAACCCATACTCACTCGACTTCTTCAGCCGCTCGTAGTCCATCCCCCAGCGCCAGTGGGGATAGCGCGTCGGGAAGCCTCCATAGGAGGCCACCTCGTTCATCTCGTCGAAGCTCAGCACCTCGAAGACCTGGGGGAAGAAATCGAGCCCGCTGCGGCGGGCGTAGGCCTCGATCTTCTCCTGCCACTCGCGCAGATACTCCGGAAGCGCCTCCCGCAGGCCGGTGGATGCCATCTATCGCCCCTTCCCCAGGAATTCCTTGATCGACTCCATGATGGCGTCCTTGTCGCGAATCTCCGAGGTCACCACGCGCTCGTCCTTGCCGAGGTGCTCCCGAAGGTCTTTCACGAATTGCCCCGACCCGTAGGGGCTCTCGACCTGGCCGTAACAGAACATGTTCGAGCCCGGCAGGATCTTGCTCTTCAAGATCTCCACGCACTGCAGCGTGTCGTCCACGGACCAGTTGTCCCCGTCGCTGAAGTGGAAGGGATAGACGTTCCAGTCCGAGGAGGGGAAGCGGTGCGCGAGGATCTCCGCGCAGAGCTTGTACGCCGAGGAGATCATCGTGCCGCCGGACTCCCGGGTGTGGAAGAAGGTCTCGCGGTCGACCTCCCGCGCGACGGCGTCGTGGATGATGTAGACCGACTCGAGGCCCGTGTATTGAGAGCGCAGCCACGTATCGAGCCAGAAGCTCTCGATGCGCACGATCTCCTTCTGCTCGTCTCCCATGGAGCCCGAGACGTCCATCATGTAGACGATGACGGCGTTGGCGACGGGCTGCACGCTGGTGCTGGTGCCGCGGTAGCGCCGGTCTTCTCGGATGGGCACGATCGCCGGCTTCGAGGGGTTGTAGACCCCCGAGGAGATCTGACGCTTCAGGGCCTCGCGGTAGGTGCGACGGAAGTGGCGCAGCGACTCCGGGCCCGAGCGCTGGATGCCGGTGTACTTGTCCCGGTCGGCCACGATGCGGGCCTTGCCCTTGGGCTCGATGCGAGGGAGCTGGAGTTCTTCCCCGAGGATCTTCGCCAGGTCATCGAGCGCGACCTCGACCTCCAGCGCGTGCTCTCCGGCGTCCTTGCCGGCCTTGCCCTTGCCCTCTCCCTCGCCCTCCTCGCCGCCGTCCATCGGGTCGCCGGGCTCGCCCTTGCCGCGCCCGACGCCGCCGGACTGCTTCTCGCCGAAGCGGAAGCGCGGCAGGTCGATCTGCGGCACCGGGATGGTCACCGTGTCCTTGCCCTGCCGGGCGACGAGGTCGCCGTGCGAGATGTATCGCTTGAGGTTCTCGCGGATGCGGCCCTTCACGATGTCCCGGAAGCGCGCGTGGTCCTGGTCGATCTTGAGCGCCATCGTTCGTCGATCACCTTTGCCCGCGGGTTCGCCGAGACGATCATCGCCGCGCGCGCCCGGAGTAGAGGGCACCGTACCACGGCGCGCCGAGACGACGAGGACAGAGCTCGCCGACGCCGGACTACCGTCGAGGCGAAGGTCTCAGGCGCACCCCTTTCAAGGTCCCATGGGACACCTTTGGGCCACTCATGCCTGGGGTCAGGCGCTGCACGACGATGCAGAAGCCGCACGCCGTACCCCAGGCATGAGTGTCCCATGAAACCTTGAGAGGCGAAGGTCTCAGGCGCCCGGCGCCGCTCGCACGCCCGCGTCGCGCACGGCGTTGCGGCAGCGTATCTCCAGCACCGGAACCCCCGCGTCGTCGGGGATCGGCCACGCCGTCACCGCGGGCTCGCAGCTGGGCGCGCCCTCGAGCTGCGGCTGGTCGAGACGGAAGCGGTACCGCGCCGCCGTGGGGGCGAGCTCCCTCGCGCACACGCCCCGCTGCGGGTCGAGCACCTCCTCTCGCAGGATGCCGTCCCAGCGCGCCGCCTCGAAGCTCTCCCCGGGCGCCAGCGTGATCGAGCCCGGCTGGCCGAGGCCGCCGTAGCCCGCGCCCGCGTCCGCGGTGCAGAGCGCCATCTGACCGATGGGGAAGGCCTTCACCCGGTCGACCCGGTCGCCGCCCGCGTACATCGCCGCCCGGTCGGAGCTCGCCCTCACCCGGTGCGTGTGGATCAGCTCGTTGGAGTCGGGGTTGGTGAGGATCCGCAGCGGAATGCGGTCGACGTTCTTCACCCTCAGCCGCAGCACCACCCGCTCCCTCGGACCGGCGTCCGGTGGGCCCGAGTCCACCCTCACGACGCCCGCGTCGCGCGCCGCCACCGTCGCCGGAGCGGGGCGGTGGGGGTCGCTCTTCTCGCAGCCAAGGCCCAGCGCCGCCAGGGCGCCCGTCATCACCGCGCGTCGCATCAGGTGTTGAGCTCCCGCAGCCCGAGCTCCTTCATCTTGATCTGCAGGCTCTTGCGCGAAATCTTCAGCAGCCGCGCGGCCTGCGTGACGTTGGTGTTCGTCTGGTCGAGGGCCTTCATGATCAGGTCGCGCTCCAGCGCCCGGGTGCGCTCCTTCACCAGGCCCTTCAGCCCTCCGACCGCGTTGGGATCGCCGTCGTCCTCGTCCTCGCCCGCCCCGCCCCCGCCCGCCCCGGAGCCGGCGGTGCTCCGCACCTCCGTGGAGAGGTCGCGCAGCCGGATGGTGTTGTCGTCGGCCAGCAGCACGCAGCGCTCGATGACGTTCTCCAGCTCGCGGATGTTGCCCGGCCAGGAGTAGGCCAGCAGCGCGTCGCGAGCCTCCCCCGAGAGCTGGCTCACGGGCTTCTTGAAGCGACCCGCGTACACGCCCAGGAAGTGCTCCACCAGCAGGGGGATGTCCCCGCGCCGCTCCCTCAAGGGCGGCAGGTGGATCGGGACCACGTTGAGCCGGTAGTAGAGGTCCTCCCGGAAGCGCCCCGCGGCGATCTCCTTCTTCAGCTCGCGGTTGCTCGCCGCGATGAGCCGCACGTCCACGGTGATCGGCTTGATGCCCCCCACCCGGTCGATCTCGCCCTCCTGGATGGCCCGCAAGAGCTTCACCTGCATCTCCACGGGGATCTCGCCGATCTCGTCGAGGAAGAGCGTCCCCCCGTGCGCCAGCTCGAAGCGCCCGGGCTTGCTGTTCACCGCCCCGGTGAAGCTCCCCCGCTCGTAGCCGAAGAGCTCGGCCTCCATCAGGTCGCGAGGGATCGCCCCGCAGTTCACCCGGATGAAGGGCTTGTCCTTGCGCGAGCTGTTCTCGTGAAGCGCGCGCGCGATGAGCTCCTTGCCGGTGCCCGACTCGCCGCTGATGAGCACCGTCGCCGGCGTGTCGGCCACCTTGTCCAGGATGCCGTACACGTCGATCATCGCCGGGTCGTTGGAGATGATCTTGTAGCGCCCCTTGCCGAGGCCCTCGATCTGCACGTCTCGGGTGCGAATCTCGCTGGTGCGGAGCGCCTTGGTGATGACGTTGCGAAGCTCCGCCAGGTCGAAGGGCTTGGCCACGAAGTCGAAGGCCCCGAGCCGCATCGCCTCCACCGCGATGTCGATGGTGCCGTAGGCCGTGATCATGATCACCGGCAGGTCGGCGCAGTGCTCCTGGCAGTACCGCAGCACCGCCATGCCGTCGATGGTGCCCATGCGCAGGTCGGTCACCACCGCGTCGATGTGGTGCTCCTTCAGGGCCTCGATGGCCTGGGCGCCGTCGCCCACCTCGTGCACGTCGTAGCCGTCCGCCTGCAATTGGGCCGACACCACGCGGCGGATGTTCGCCTCGTCATCGGCCACCAGAATCTGTTTCCTGCCGCCCAGCATATGCCGCGAACTCTACTCCAACTCCGTGGAGCCCAACCAACGCGTTGGTCCCATCCGTGCTCTCTTCGCCGCATGGCCTCTCCTCGCCGCCGCTCGCTGCTCCTCGCGCTCACCGCCGTGATCTCCGCCTGCGCCGCGGAGGTGGTCTCCGTCCCCGGGGACTCCTCCGCCCCGAGGGACGCCGCGGAGGTGGGCCACGATGTGCCGCAGGACGCGGGCGTCGACGTCCCCACTGTCATGGATGTTCCGCTCGACCGCCCCGACGTGGTGGCCGTCGACGTCCCTGCCGACCGGGGCGTCGACGTGACGCCGGTGGACGTCGCCCCCATCGACGGAGGCAGCTCCCTCGCCTGCCTCACCGGGGGAACACCCCCCTCGCTGACCTGCGCCCGCGCCCTCTGCGGCAACGGCCGCATCGACTCCTGCCAGCGCTGCATGCCCTGCTTCGGAGGCGGACCGGGCGGAGGTCCTCCGCCCCCGAGGGACGCGGGCGTGTGTTGCACCGACGAGCCCGAGCCGTGCGACGGCGACGCGCTCGGCGGCGCCACCTGCGAGTCCCTGGGCTACGCGGGGGGGACGCTCCGCTGCGGCGACTGGTGCGGCCGCGACACCCGCGGCTGCAACGCCTGCGCGATCAGCGCGCATACCCGGCAGTGTATTCGCGCGGAGCTCGCGGGCGTGGCCCCCGGCGCCCTCGCCCTCGCCTCCAACGGCGCGGAGATCGGCGTGGCGTGGGTGAGCGACGACGGCCACGCGGTGCACTTCGCCCGCTACTCCCCCGCGCTGGTGAAGCTCTCCGAGCGCAACTGCCTCGGCGTCGGCGACGCGCGCGGCGTGGCGCTCGCCGCGGTCGACGGGGGATGGCTCCTCGCGGTGGGCTCCGAGCTCGGCACGCGCACCGTCCCGCTCGGCCCCGACGGCAGCAACCGGGGCGCCGGGGCGCTCCTGCCGCTGGGGGCGATGCCCATGCTGGCCGAGCGTCCCTCGGGCGGCCCGCTGCTGGTGGCCACGCGCTACGAGGACAGCCGAGGGGGCGTGGTGCTCGCGGCGGTGCTCCGCGCCGACGGGACGCAGGCCAGCGCGGAGCAGGAGCTCATCACCGACGAGGTCGAGGCCGGCTACGGCTCCGCGGCGTGGGTGGGCGACGGCTGGCTGGTGGCGTCTCGCGGAGGTCGCGGCGCGGGCGGCGACCTGGGCGTGCTGGTGGCGCGCGTCGAGCCTGACGGCCGGGCTGGAGCGCCGGTGCAGCCGGTGGGAGCGCAGACCGAGTACCCGCAGCTGGGCCTCGCCGAGGGCGCCGTGTGGCTCACCTACGCGAGCTTCGGCGTGGCCTCGCCGGGCATCGCCAGGGCGCGCCTCGACACCCGGGGGCGAGCGATGCCGGGGAGCGTCGACCTCGGGCACATCCCCAGCTACTTCAACCCCTCGCCGGTGGTGGGCGTCGGCACCGACAGCCTGATCCTGCTGGGGACGTACACGGGCAGCACGGGGCACGGGCGACGGCTGGAGGTGAGCCGCATCGACGCCGCCGGCCGCACCGTGGTGGACCCCTACGCCATCACCACGGGGCCCGAGTTCGCCCGGGGCTACCGGCTGGTGCGCCACGGGCGCGACGCGGTCGTCGGCTGGATCGGCAGCGGCTTCCCCGGGCGCGTCGGCCTCGCGGTCGTGAGCCCGTAGCGCCGGGGCGCCGCGCGTTGGCCAAGGGGTGCGCGGCTGGTGTATTCCGCTTGGGGCCATGACCCTGCCTGCGACGCTGGCCGAGACCCTCGATCGCACCCTCGACGCGGAGGCCGCGGGGCTGCGCGAGCTGGCGTTGAAGATCCACGCGCACCCCGAGCTGCGCTTCGAGGAGCACCGCGCCGCGGGGTGGATCTCCGACCTGCTCGCGCACCGCGGCCACGAGGTGGAGCGGCCCCTCGGCGGGCTCCCCACGGCGCTGAGGGCGAGGGCGGGTCGCGGCGGGCCGAGGCTGGCGATCCTGGCGGAGTACGACGCGCTCCCGGAGATCGGCCACGCGTGCGGGCACAACCTCATCGCGGCCGGGGCGGTGGGGGCCTTCCTGGCGCTGGCCCCGCTGGCCGAGGCGAACGGCTTCCGGGTCGACCTGGTGGGGACGCCCGCGGAGGAGGGCGGCGGCGGCAAGGCGCTGCTGCTCGACGCGGGGGTCTTCGAGGGGGTCGACGCGGCGATGATGTTCCACCCCTTCGACCGCGACCTGGTGGCGCACGGCACGCTGGCCAACCTCTGGCTGGCGATGACCTTCCACGGCCAGCCCGCGCACGCCGCGGCGGCGCCCTGGGACGGCAACAGCGCCCTCACGGCGTGCATCCAGACCTTCACCCTGGTCGACTCGCAGCGGGTGCACTTCCGCGACGGGGTGCGGGTGCACGGCTACATCACCGACGGCGGCCAGGCCGTGAACATCATCCCCGAGCGCGCGGCGTGCGAGTTCTCCGTGCGGGCGAAGAGCCTCGACGAGCTGGCGAGGGTGAGGGCCATCGTGGAGCGCTGCGCCATGGCCGGGGCGATGGCCGCGGGCGTCGAGGTGACCATCGCCCCGCGCAAGGGCTACCGAGACCTGGTGACCAACCTCCCGCTGGCGCGCGCCTTCGCGCAGCACATGGCGGAGATGGGCCGCCCCGCGGCGGAGACCGACGAGCGCGTGGGCATGGGCAGCACCGACATGGGGGACGTCTCGCACGCGGTGCCGTCGATCCACCCCTGGCTGGCGATCTGCGACGTGGGCGAGACGCTCTGTCACCAGCACGCCTTCGCCAGGGCGGCGTGCGCCGAGCGGGGCCTGGACACGATGCTCACCGCGGCCAGGGCGATGGCGAAGACGGGCGGGGAGTTCCTGGTGGACGAGGGGCTGCAGCGCGCGGTGAGGGCGGCCTTCGAGGGGCGGTAGTCGTTACGGGCAGGCGCCCTCGCACGAGCGCCTCGCGCCGCCCGGGCAGGCGTCTCCGGCGTTGTCCGCGCAGCGCCGCGCGGTGAGCCCCCGAAGCTCGATGCGGATCGAGGCCGAGTTGTTGGCGTAGTTCGACTCCCGGTACAGCGGCGCCGGGGTGAGGTCGCCGACGTTGACCGCCACCGCGAGGGTGTAGATCCCATCGGACACGTAGTCGGCGCCGGCGCTCGCGGTCTCGGGGCCGATGTCGAGCCACTGGCAGGGGACGTCGCTCGGGTACTCGTCGCCCCAGAGGGGGCTCAGCCCGAACTCCGCCCGCTCCTCGTAGGGCTGCTCCGCGCTGAAGAGCTCGCAGAGCGGCGGGGCGTAGCGGCGCAGCGAGGGGTCGCCGCCCTCCTCGCGGATGTTGTCCTCCAGACAGAACGACTGCTTGCGCCCCCGCACCGCCTCGGCGCCCGCGAGGGTGCGCAGCGCGTAGTCGCCCCAGCCCCGCACGTGGAAGTGCCCGTGCGCGGTGAAGTACTGCCAGTGGATGCGGTCGTTCTCGTCGGGGCGGCCGACGTGGAAGGCGCCGGTGCCGATGTTGATCGCCGCGAAGTTGAAGCGCAGCAGCCGCCTCCAGCCGATGCTCCTCACGCAGCCTTCGGTCACCTCCGGGTCGGTCGGGGCGAAGCGGTTGAGGGTCACCCGCATCACGTTGGCAATGGGCTCGTCGGTGTCGTCGGCGATCCACTCGCGGCGGATGACGATGTCGGGCGCAGGGCACGCCCCGGCGATCAACGCGGTGCAGCGGTGCCACGCGGCGGGCTCGTCGCGGAAGGCCGTGACGGGGCAGCGAGCCTGACCCGCCGGGCACGCGCGGCCCGCGTAGGGGTCGGGCCCGGCGTCGAAGCGCCGGGTGTCCACGGAGCCCGCATCGGGGACCGCGACCGTGTCGAGCGCAGCGCCCGCATCGCGGACCGTACCCACATCGCGGACCGTACCCACATCGCGGATGACGCCCGCGTCGAGGATGACGCCCACATCGCGAACCGTACCCGCATCGCGGACCGTACCCGCATCGAGGATGACGCCCACGTCGGAGACCACGACCGCGTCCGTGCCGGGGCTGACGTCTGCGCTGGAGGGCACGTCGGGCGGCGGGACGGTCGCCGCGTCGAGGCAGCCGACGCCGATGGGGCAGCGCTCGCATCGCCCGAGGGCGGTGTTGCAGAAGAGCCCGCCTGGGTCTTTTGCGCAGTCGTCGTCGATGCGGCAGCCCGTGGCGAGCTCGGGGAGCTCGGAGGGCGAGCCCAGGTCGGCGGGCTCGGAGGCGTCCGTGTCGACGGTGCGGTCGAGCGGGACGTCGCGGTCGTCGAGGACCTCGTCAGCGACCGCGGGCGCTCCCGCGACGCAGGCCGTGAAGGGGAGCGCGAGCAGGACCGCGCACCATCGATGGCACCGACGTACAGACTCCATGGCGATAGCCTCCCCCCGAGGACTCGGATGAGCTTCGACCCATACTCAGTCCATGCCACGCCGGAATCGTGGGGATGCGCGAGAGATCGGTGGGAGGAGTCGGTAGGGCAGCGCGCCACACCGTCGCGGGTCGGCGCGCCCACTGTGTCAGCGGCGCGCAGCGGGCGCCGAGCCACACGCGAGGAGGATCAGGGGATGCCGGAGGGCTGTAGCGCGCTGGGGTAGGCGCAGCGCGAGGCCACGTCGGTGCGGATCATCCCGCCCGACTCGGGGTACACGCACAGCGTCGGGGAGGCGCACTCGTTGTTGTGCGCGCAGTTCTTGAACACGCAGATGGCCGCGTTGTCGTTGCTCGGAGCGACCGGCCGGATGAGCGCGGGGTTGTCGGGGCAGTTGGTGCTGACGCCGAGGTTGAGGTAGCTGCCGCAGAGGCCGTGCGTGGGGGTGCTGTCGATGCGGAAGCACACGCCGCGGCAGGCCGGGCGACCGGTGGCCATGACCACCGAGGGGTCGCACGGGTCGCCGTCGAAGCGCAGCGAGAGGTCCACCGGGGTGGGAGAGCAGCGGCCCGTGCGGATGTTGCAGCGCATCAGGCCCGCGTCGCCGCCGACCACTCCGACGCAGTTCGCGTCGGTCTCGCAGTGAGGGAAGCACCCGGGGGTGTCCTGCCCGCTGGTCGCCGGGGTGTAGGCCCAGAAGCCCGTGCACACCTGCCCCGAGCGGCAGCCGCCGGTGGCCTCGCTGGTCGCCGCGGGGTTGCAGGCGCGGAGGCACAGGCCCTGGCCCTCGGGGACGTCCGCGAAGGGCGGGTGCGCCACGCAGGTGCTCCCCGCGCCGCCGCACTGGCCCTGCTCCGTGGCGGTCTTCCCGGTGGAGCAGAAGCCCGTGCAGAACCCGCCGCTGGTGTACGACCTCGTGCAACTGAGCTCGCCCGTCGGCCCGCAGGCCTCGCTCTCGCACGGCCCGCTCGCGGCGATGCCCACGGCGATCGACACGCACGAGCCGCTGCTGCAGGTCGTCCCCGAGGCGCAGGCGCGCCCGCAGGCGCCGCAGTTGGCCGGGTCGCTGCTGACGTTGATGCAGCGCGCCCCGCAGAGCATCGTCGGCGCCGGGCAGGTCGGGGTGCCGCCCACGCAGCGGCTGCCCACGCAGGTCTGGCCGTCGCCGCAGCGGCGGCTGCACGCGCCGCAGTTGAAGACGTCGGTGGTGATGTCGATGCAGCTGCTCCCGCAGGTCATGCGAGGCGCCGTGCACTCCGAGGTCGAGCGGCACGCGCCCGCCGAGCAGAACTGCCCCGTGGCGCAGGCGCGAGAGCACGCGCCGCAGTGGGCGATGTCGGTGCGGACGTCGACGCAGACGCCGTCACAGACCATCCGAGGCGAGGCGCAGACCGGGGGGGAGCCCACGTCCACCGGGGGAGAGCCCACGTCGACCGGGGGAGAGCCCGAGTCCACCCGGGGAGAGCCGGTGTCGATCGGGGGAGAGCCCGTGTCGACCGGGGGAGAGCCGGTGTCGACCGGGGGGGAGCCGCTGTCCGCCTCGGTGGTGGTCGTGGTGTTGCCGCGCGCTCCGCAGGCGGGGATGCACAGGAGGGCGAGCGTGGCGCCCGCAAGGAAGGTCATTCCGCGTAAGCTCATCAGAGGGGTCCTCCGGTCCGTTCAGGGGCGCTTTGGTAACAGACCGCCACTGGAAGGGCCAATGCGCCGCCCCGCGGCGTCAGCGCTCCTGCAGGGCCACGGCGAGCGCGCGCACCACGTCGTCGAGCAGGAAGGGCTTGCGCACCACGATGCCCCGCGCCGCGCTCGGCACGTGGTCCACCGACGGCGCGCCGGTCATGAGCACCCGCCCCACCCTCGGCGCGATCAGCGCCATCTCCATCAGGAACGCCGCCCCCGACGAGTTCTCCCCGAGGGTCTCGTCGACCAGCGCCACGTCGACCTCGCCCCTGGCCAGCAGCCTCCGCGCGTCCTCGACCTCGGTGGTCACCATCACCCTCGCGCCGCGCAGCGAGAGCGCCACCTCCAGCAGCTCCCGGATGGCGGGGTCGTCGTCGATCACCAGCACCCGGGCGCCCGGCCGCAGCCTCGCCTCGGTGCCCTGCACCGAGAGCGGCAGCGCCATCTCGCTGTCGGTGCGCGGGCGGCGCAGCGCCAGCACCATCGCCGCCCCTCGGCCGGGCGCGGAGTCCACGTCGAGCTGCGCGCCCATCGCCTCGCTGAGCGCGCGCGACACCGCCAGCCCGAGGCCCCGCACCGCGGCCGTGAGCGGCGTCTCGGTGGGGCGCGTGGAGAAGAAGGGATCGAAGATGCGGGCGCGCGTCGAGGGGTCGATGCCCACGCCGTCGTCGCGCACCACCACCGCGACGCGCCCTCCCATCGGCTGCACCGACAGCTCGATGGTGCCGGCCTCGGCGCCCCGCTGCCGCGCCGACTGGATGGCGTTGGCCGCGTTGAGCACCAGGTTGGTGAGCACCTGCTCGACGCGCTCGGGGTCGCCCTGCGCCTCGACGGGCTCCGGGGGGAGCGTCGCGCGCAGGGTCACGTGCGCGGCGGCGCAGCGGGCGTCGAGGAGGTCGCGCACCGTGGCCACCACGGCGCCGACGTCGAAGCGCTCGTCGCGCACCCCGAAGGAGGCCACCGGGTCGATGAGCGAGGCCACCAGCGCCCCGGCGCGGGACACGCCGCGGTGGACGATGGGCAGCGCCCGGTCGAGCACCGCCGGGTCGCGGTTGGCCTGCGCCAGCTCGACCCAGCCGAGCACGCTGGTGAGCACGTTCTGGATCTCGTGCACCGCCGCGCCGATGGCCACGCGGTCGCCGGAGAGGAGGTTGCTCACGGCGGAGTGAGCGGCGCCTCGCGGCAGCGTGGGAGACACCGTCGTGGGACGGGCGTCGAGGGGCGGCAGCACGGTGGGATCGTGTCGGCTCACGGCGGCATCTTCCGGGAGGGGGGGGCGGACGGTCAAAGGCCTTCGAGGGCGCGCGTCACGAGCGGCGGAGCCGATGGATCACCCCGGAGATGTCCTCGGGCAGCGCCGACACCACGCGGGTCATGACGCCGGTGCGGGGGTGCGGGAAATGGATCTCGCTGGCGTGGAGGCAGTGCCGCGCGAGGCCCTGGGCGACGTCCGCCGGGAGCGCGGGGCCGCGGTAGAGCACGTCGCCTACGAGCGGGTGCCCGATGGCCGCGAGGTGCGCCCGCACCTGGTGGCGGAAGGCCCGGGTGAGCGACACCTCCAGCAGGGTGAACTCGCCGACCTCGCTGGCGACGCGCCACCGCGTGGTGGCCGCGTGGGGCTTCACCGCGGCGCGGATGCGCACGTGCTCGGTGACGGCCTCGACGCGCTTGGGGTCCTTGCGGTGAGGGATGAGCGGGAGCTCGACGACGCCTTCGCCCGCGAGCCGTCCCTCGACGAGGGCGAGGTAGCGCTTCTCCAGCTTCTCCTCCGCGGTGGCCGCGCGCAGCGCCTCGAAGGCCTCCTTGCTGCGCGCCGCCAGCACGAGCCCGCTGGTGTCCGTGTCGAGCCGGTGCAGCAGCCCGGGCTCGCGCTGGTGGAAGCCCACCCCGGCCATCTCGGGGTAGCGCGCGATGAGGGCGTTGGCGAGCGTGCCGGTCTCGTCGGGGCGCAGCGGGTGCGTGGGCATCCCCGCGGGCTTCTCGACCACCACCACGTCGGCGTCCTCGTAGCGCACCACCAGGGTCACCTCCGGCGACGCGAGCGGGGGGAAATCCTGCGGCGGGAGCTCTCCGGTGACCTCCACCACGTTGCCCTCCACCAGGGGCTCTCCCTTGCGCACTCGGTGGCCGTCGACGCGCACCTGCCCCGCCTCGAGGATGGCTCGCGCCCGGGCGCGGGAGAGCCCCGGGGTGACATCGACGAGGAAGCGATCGAGGCGTTGTCCCGCTTGCGCAGCGGAGACCGTGTGCTGGGTTGCCATGGCGTTTGGGGCGGCGGATACCACACCCCCGCGGGCTTGTCGTGAGACCCCCCTCGAAGGAGCGCTGACGGAGACACTGGGAGCCGCTCCTCAGGGTGGATACGGGCTCGACGAGCGACGTAGTGCCATGCGAAGGAGAGCGCTGTGATGTCGGTCTGCGCCAACTGCAAGAGCGAGCTCGACCCCGACACGGGAGAGTGCTTCGACTGCGGTCGAACCCAGAACCTCTCGGTGCGCCCGGACCCCTTCCTGGGCCGCACGGTGGGCAACCTGGTGCTGGTCTACAAGATCGGCGAGGGGGCCATGGGCGCGGTCTACCGCGCGGCGCACCAGACCCTGAAGACCGCCTATGCGGTGAAGATCCTTCAGTCGGCCTTCAGCGACGACGAGACCGTGGCCGAGCGCTTCCGCCGCGAGGCGCTCGCGTGCAGCCGGCTGCAGCACGAGAACGTGGTCTACGTGACGGACTTCGGCGCCGACCCGACGCTGGGGCTCTACCTGGTGATGGAGTTCGTCGACGGCCCATCGCTCGGCCAGATGCTGCGCCAGGGGCCGCTCGCCCCGGGCCGGGTGGGGCGCATCCTCGAGCAGGTGTGCGACGCGATGACCGCCGCGCACCGGCTGGACATCGTCCACCGCGACCTGAAGCCCGACAACATCCTGGTGTACCGCGACCCCGCGCGGCGCGACTTCGTGAAGGTCGTGGACTTCGGCATCGCGCGCATCCGCATGGCCGACGCCAGCGAGGAGCTCACCGCGTCGGGCACCACCGTGGGGACGATCCAGTACATGGCCCCCGAGCAGCTGCTCAACCGCCCCGGCTCGGTGGGCGCGTGGAGCGACATCTACGCCCTCGGGGTGATCGCCTTCGAGATGCTCACCGGCGCCCGCCCCTTCGCCGCCAGCTCGATGCTCGAGCTCGCGGTGAAGCACGCCACGGTGGCCCCGCCGCTGGTCTCGGCCTCACGGCCGGAGCTGGCCGGCTCGCGCCTCGAGGCGCTGGTGGGCGCGATGCTGGCCAAGGAGCCCGCCGACCGGCCCGCGTCGATGGAGGCGGTGCGCGAGGCGCTGACCGCGGCGGTCGCCGAGCTGGTCTCCCGGGGCGTCCCCGGCGCGTCGTACCCGTCGTCGCTGCGCACCACCTCGCGGCCCTCGATGCCCGCGGTGGGCCAGGAGAGCGAGGCCCCGTCGATGCCGGTGATCTCCACGGCGCCCAGCTCGCCCAGCACCCCCTCGCTGAGGGTTCGCTCGCTGGTGCAGCGCATCCGCGAGGAGGGCAACGACTCGGCGGTGGCGACGCTGCTGGCCTCGCTGCCGGGGGTCGACGCCATCAGCGGCGAGGCGCTGACCATGGCGCTCTGGGGGGTGCTCCAGCAGGAGGTGCTCGACGCGCCCATCGGGTCCGCGAGGCTGGCGCAGACCTGCGAGCACCTGGGGATGCTCATCGGCGCGGTGCTCGAGGGCAACGAGGGCCCGTCGCCCTCGGAGGCGCAGCAGCGGGTGTTTCGCGCGCTGCGCAACGTGCTCTCGCTGGCCGACAAAGATCGCCGGGCGCAGGTGATCGAGGCGCTGCGGCCGTGGTCCGAGCACCCGCTCTTCCCGGCCGACATCGTGCCGAAGGAGGACCGTCGCAGCCTGATGGAGAAGCTGAGCGCGCCGCTGAGCGGCGAGTCGATCCGCTCGCTGCTCACGCACCGCATCGAGCTGTTCGGGGCGAAGAAGGACTGAGAGGGGCCCCGAACGGAGCCCCCCCCTTCCACAGGGTCAGTTCACCGGACCGCGAACGCGCGTGGCGTTGTTGCCGCCGGTCCAGGTGACCGTCGCGCCGTTGAGCGCGACGGCGTTGCCCGCGGCGCCGCCCGCCATGCCGGTGCCGCCGAGGTTGCCGTCGCCTCCGCGAGCGCCCGGGAGGCCGGGGCCGCCGCCTGCGCCGCCCGTCCCGCCGATGCCTCGGCCGCCGGAGAACTGGCTGGGGTAGGTGCCGCTGTTGCCGCCCACGCCGCCCGCTCCGCCCGCGGTGGCGGTGCCGGGAGAGCCCGCGGTACCGACCGGGTACTGTGCCCCGGAGAAGGCCGGCCCGCCGGGGCCGCCGGGGCCCACGATGGTGCCCGCGCCGCCGCCGCCGCCGCCGCCGCCGCCGAGGACGTTGGTGACCGTCGCCATCGCGCCGCCGCCGCCGCCGCCTCCGCCGCCCCAGATGTTTCCGTCGGTGTTGTCGATCACCAGCGGAACCGTCGTGGAGATGGCCGCTCCGCCCGGCGCCCCTGCGCTCTGCGGGTTGGGCGAGCTGTTGATGAACCCGCCGCCGCTGCCGCCCGCGCCGCCTGCGCCGGTGATGGTCCCGTGGTTGACGATGCGAAGCTCGGAGCCCGGTCGAAGGGCGCCCGACACGAAGGCCGGGGCCGAGGGGCTGGTGGAGCTCACCACCACGCCGGGGTTGACCGTCACCTGCACCACCCTCGGGATCATCGGCGCCCCCGCCTGCAGGAACACGTTGTACCCCGTGGTGTTGCCCGCGATGGTGAGCTCGATCACGACGGGAGCGCAGGTGACGCCGTCGCCCGTGAACGCCGTGTTGCAGGTGCAGGTGCGCCCGCCGACGGTGTTCCGGCAGGTGGCGTTGGTGCTGCAGCCGCCGTTGCCGGTGAGGCACTCGTCGACGTCCATGCACGCGCGCCCGCTGCCCGCGTAGCCCGTGTTGCACGCGCAGACCCCGGTCAGGCCCTCGCTGACCCGGCAGGCCGCGTTGGTGTCGCACGACACGCCGCAGGCGCCGCAGTGGGCGCTGCTGCTGGTCAGGTCGACCTCGCAGCCGTTGAGGGGGTTGCCGTCGCAGTCGCCGCGGCCCCGGGTGCATCGCAGCACGCACGCGCCGGTGGTGCAGGTGGAGGTTCCGCCGACGTTGCTGCAGGCCCGGCCGCAGCTCCCGCAGTTGGCCGAGTCGACGCGCACGTCGACCTCGCAGCCGGTGGCCGGGTTGCTGTCGCAGTCGGCGTAGCCCGCGGTGCAGACCGACGAGCACGATCCGGCGACGCAGACCGGAGCCGCGTTGGGGGTGGCCGGGCAGCGGTTGCCGCACGCGCCGCAGTGGCTCACGGAGACCGGCAGGTCGGTCTCGCAGCCGTTGGTGGCGTTGCCGTCGCAGTCGCCGAAGCCCGTCGCGCAGGAGCCGACGGTGCACACGCCCGCCACGCAGGCCGCGGTCGCGTTGGCCGGGGCGCAGCGGGCCCCGCAGGCGCCGCAGTGCGAGGCGCTGGTGCGGGTGTCGACCTCGCAGCCGTTGGAGGCGTCGCCGTCGCAGTCCGCGAAGCCCGCCGCGCAGGCGTAGGCGCAGGCGCCCGAGGTGCAGCTCGCGACGCTGTTGGGTCGCGGGGCGCAGGCCATGTTGCAGCCGCCGCAGTGGGCGGTGTCGCGAGAGGTGTCGGTCTCGCAGCCGTTGGCGGGAGAGGTGTCGCAGTCGCCGAAGGGGGCGACGCAGGTCGCGACGGTGCAGGTGCCGTTGCGGCAGAGGGGAGAGGCGTTGGCGACGGTGCAGCGCTGGTCGCAGGCGCCGCAGTGGGCGGTGTTGGTCTGCGCGTCGATGCAGGCGCCGGAGCAGCAGGTCTGCGAGGCGGGGCAGGCGCGTCCGGCGTTGCAGCCGGCGACGCAGAGGTTGCCGACGCAGAGGGTTCCGGAGGGGCAGTGGTCGTCGGTGAGGCACTCGACGCAGGCGCGGGTGGTGGTGTCGCAGCGGCGCGACCCGGTGGCGCCGCCGTCGGTCGAGGCGCCCATGCAGGCCGCGTCGTCGCGGCAGCCGGGGGCGCAGGCGTTGGTGGCGCCGACGCAGTACTGGCCCGCGGGGCAGCGGTCGCTGGCGGGGGTGCAGGTCACGCAGCGCCCGGAGGCGACGTCGCAGGCGGGGCCGCCGGGGTTGCCGGCGCAGTCGGAGTCCTGGGCGCAGCGCGAGGGACCGGTGTCCGCGGGACCGGTGTCCGCGGGACCGGTGTCCGCGGGGCCGGTGTCGACGGCGACGTCGAAGGCGCCGAGGTCGGTGGGGCCGAGGTCGGTTCCGGCGTCGGGGCCGCCGACGACCGACAGGTTGCCGCTGCAGGCGGCGAGCGAGAGCGCGGTCATCAGCAGGGCGAGGCGGGAGACAGGACGCATCGGTGACCTCATAGGGTGTGGAGAGGACACCGCGCACCGGACGGCGGTCAACGGGCAAGCGTGCGCGAGATCAGTGGGCTCGGCGCCGCGAAGCGACCGACCACGCCAGCCCAGCGCGGCCTCGCCCGGAGGGGAGCGACCGCGAGGCGTCGGTGGGGATATCCCCGGTACGACCGCGAGGCGTCGGTAACCAGAGCCAGACCCTGAGCGTTAGCGAGGGGGAGAGCCCTCTACCGTGGTCAGTACGCGTCCGGAATCTCCGATGATTCCCGCGAGAAACGCAACGTTCGGAGAGCCACGCTGACGACGGTAGCGGGCTCTCCCCCTCGCTAACGCTCAGGGTCTGGCTCTGGTTACCGACGCCTCGCGGTCGTACCGGGGATATCCCCACCGACGCCTCGCGGTCGCTCCCCTCCGGGCGAGGCCGCACTGAGTGGGCGTGGTCGGTCGCTCCCCGTCGCTCCACCGCTCCTGCGGGGGGCCCCGTGACGTCGTGGCACGTACGGTGCGATGTGTGCCCCACCATGCGCACGCTCCACGTCGCTCCGTCGCTCTGCTTCTCGCTGCTCCTCGCGACCTCGTCGGCCGTCGCGCAGACCGTCGGGGCGCCGACGACCGCTCCGTGGCAGGGCGAGGCGCCACCCTCGGCGGCTCCTGCGGCCAGCGCGGCGGACGACGACGCCGAGGTGCGCGCGATGGAGCGCCTGCTCGCGACGATCGAGGCCGACGCCCGTCAGCGAAGGGTGCTCGGCCTCGCGGTCGGCCTCGGCGGAGGCGCCGCGGTGACCGGCTTCGGAACATGGATGTCGGTCCGCCATGACGACCGCTCGTGGGAGAGCAACTGGGGGCTGTACGTCATCGGAGCGGGCGCCGGGATGATGCTGGGCGGCGTGCTCACCGCCGTGCTGCCGTCGTACCTTCACGAGCTGGGCGACACGTGGCGACGCTCCGCCGAGCTGCCGGTCGCCGCCCGCCTCGGCCGCTTCGGCGCGACGCTCGACGAGCTCGCCGATCAGGCGCGCACCGGGCGGCGCACGTCGGGGTGGCTCGCCCTCGGGCTCGGCGCGGCGATGGTCGTCGGCGCCGGGGTCGTCTACGGGGTCGGCGACGACTCGACGACGAACAGCGCCTGGGCGGGGATCTTCGGGCTGGGCGGGGCCTTCCTGATGGCGAGCAGCATCCCGACGCTGACGATCCCGTCGCCGGTCGAGCACGCGAGGATGTTCTGGCGCGGGGGCGCGGCGAGGCCGTCGGTGCAGCTCGCGGGGGTGTCCGTGCTGCCGACCCGAGGCGGCGCGCTGGGCGGCGTGTCGCTGGTGTTTTGAGAGGAGGGGCCGTCGCCCCCCCTCTCCCTCAGCGCCCGCGGCGGGGCTTGTTCGCCTGCATCGCGGGCTTCGGCGGGCCCGACAGGTCATCCCGCTTGCGCTTCGCCCGGAAGCTCACCCGCACCGGGACCGCCTCGAAGCCGAAGTGCTCCCGCAGCTGGTTCTGCATGTAGCGCGCGTAGCTCTCGGCCATCGCCTCGATGTAGTTCACCACCGCGGCGAAGCGCGGCGGGTGCGTGCCCACCTGGCTGATGTAGTAGATGCGCGGCGACCGGCCCGCGTGCACGGGCGGCGGGTGCTTCTGGATCACCTCCTCGAAGAAGCGGTTGACCTCGCCGGTGCCGATGCGCTTGCCGTGCGACTCCCACGCGCGGTCGACCATCGCCAGCAGGTTGCTCGTCCCCCGGCCCGCCTTCGCGGACATCTTCATGATCGGGATCCACGGCGCGAAGGTCAGCTTGCGGTGCGCCTCGGCCACCGCCTTGCGCTCCGCCGCCATGTCGACCTTGTCGACCTTGTTGAGCCCGAGGATCACCGCGCGACCCCGCTCTTCAGCGAGGGCGATGAGCCTCAGGTCCTGGTCCGAGAGGTTCTCGGTCACGTCGAGCAGCACCACGACCACGTCGCAGCGCTCCATCGCCCGGATGGCCTGCATCACGCTGGTCATCTCCACCGGCGCCGACACCGAGCGCTTGCGCCGGATGCCCGCCGTGTCGACGAAGACGTACTGCTTGTCGCCCTTGGTCACGAGCGTGTCGATGGCGTCGCGGGTCGTGCCCGGCACGTCCGTCACCAGCAGCCGCTCGGTGCCGATGAGCTTGTTGATGAGCGAGCTCTTGCCCGCGTTGGGCCTCCCCACCACCGCCACGCGCGCCACGTTCTCATCCAGCGGAACGTCCTCCGCCGTGTCCTCGGGCATCAGCTTCTCGAGCGCGGCGTCGAGCTCCACCAGCCCCCGTCCGTGCAGCGCGCTCACCGCGATCACCTGGTCGGCGCCGGCGCGGTACAGCTCCATCGCCTCCATGGCGCGCGAGGCGCTGTCGGCCTTGTTGGCCAGGTAGATCACCGGCCTGCCCGCCTTGCGAAGCAGCTTGAGCGCCTCGTGGTCGGCCTCGGTGAGGGGCACCGTGCCGTCGGCCACGAAGATCACCAGGTCGGCCTCGGCCACGGCCAGCTTCACCTGGTCGCGCACGCCGGACATCATCGCGTCCTTGGCGTCGTGCTCGAAGCCCCCGGTGTCGACCAGCACGTAGGCCCGGCCGCGCACCTCGGCGTCGGCGAAGTGCCGGTCGCGCGTCACGCCCGGCTCGTCCTGCACGATCGCCAGGTGCTTGCCCACCAGGCGGTTGAAGAGGGTGCTCTTGCCCACGTTGGGCCGACCCACGATGGCCACCAGCGGGCGGTTGCCGCGGGCGACCCGAACCTCTGCGGGCAGCTCTGCCCGATCGCTGCGGCTCATTTCGCGTCGCTCTTTTCTGCCTGCACGTACCCGAGGTTCTTCAGCGCGTCGGCGTTGCGCGTCCAGTCGGGCGTCACCTGCACCCACAGCTCGAGGAAGACCTGCTTGCCCAGAAACTGCTCGATGCTCGACCGCGCCCTCGCGCCGATCGCCTTGATGCGCTCGCCGCCAGCGCCCACCAGGATCTTCTTCTGCCCGTCGCGCTCCACGTGGATCGCCGCCCGGATGCGCGGCACCGTCGGCCGCTCGTCGTAGCTCTCGATCTCCACCGCGGTGACGTACGGCACCTCGGCGCCGGTCTCCCCGATGACCGCCTCGCGGATGCGCTCGGCCACGAAGTACTTCTCCGGCCGGTCGGTGAGCGTGTCGTCGGCGAAGAGCGCCGGGCCCTCCGGCAGCACCTCCACCAGCGCGCGCATCAGGTGCCCGATGCCGTCGTCCCTCTCCGCGGCGATGGGGACGATGGCGAAGTACTCTCGCTTCTTCGCGTAGGCCTCGATGAGCGGCAGCAGCGCCTCGCGGCTCTTCACCCGGTCGATCTTGTTGATCACCAGGAAGACCGGCTTGGTCACCCCCGCGAGGGCCTCGAGCACGTGCTCTTCCCGGCTGGGGCCCGCCATGCCGTCGCTGGCGTCGACGACCATGACCACCACGTCGGCCCCCTCGGCGGCGGCGCGGGCCTCGGCGTTCATGTACTCGCCCAGCTTGCGGTGCGGGCGGTGGATTCCAGGGGTGTCGACGATCACGAGCTGCGCCGGCAGGCCGAGGGGACGGGTGACCACCGCCATGACGCGGTCACGGGTGGTCTCCGGGCTGGGGGTGACGATGGAGAGGGACTCGCCTACGAGGGCGTTGAGGAGGGTGCTCTTGCCCACGTTGGGGCGGCCCACCAGCGCGACGTAGCCGGCGCGGGTGACGGGGAGAGCGTTCGATTCAGGGGTATCTGTCATAGGGGCGGCGCTGCTTATGCTGCATCCATCGGGTGTAAACAATCCCCCTATCACCCACGGATGATCCCCGCGCGACCGACAATCCGACTCCTCGTCGCCCCCGCGCTGGCCCTCAGCCTCAGCCTCGGCGCCGCGTGGGCGCGCGCGCAGTCGCCGCTCCCGGCCGCGGCCATACCCGGGGAAGTAAGCGTCGTCACCCCGTCGCCCTCGCCGGTGCTCCGCATCGGCGCAGGCACCTTCCTCATGGGCTCCGACCCCGCCGGAATCGACCAGGCCAGGACGATGTGCGTCCGCTCGCTGGAGCGCTTCGCGTCCGCCCGAGGAGGCTCCGCGCCGGACCCTGGGGTGGCCGCCAGCTTCAACATGCAGCTCCGGCTCTGCGACGTGGAGGGCTTCCTCTACGCGGTCTGCGGCGCGGACTACTTCGCCCACGAGGCGATGGCCCACGAGGTGTGGCTCCCCCCCTACGGCATCGACCGCACGGAGGTGACCGTCGCGGCCTACGACCGCTGCGTGGGCCAGGGGCGCTGCGCGCCTCCGCTCGACGCCCCGGGGACGCCGCAGACGGGCGGGGCGACGCTGCCGGTGACGGGGGTGCGCTGGGACGACGCGGCGGCCTACTGCGCCTGGGCGGGGGGGAGGCTGCCCACCGAGGCGGAGTGGGAGCGCGCCGCGAGGGGGAGGGACGGGAGGAGCTTCCCGTGGGGATGGGTGGCCGATCCAGGGAGGCTCAACCACGGGGCGGTGGAGCCCGGGTGCCGCGACGACGAGGACGGCCACCCGATGGCGGCGCCGGTGGGATCGTTCCCGAGCGGGGCCTCGCCCGAGGGGGCGCTCGACATGGCGGGCAACGTGTTGGAGTGGGTGGCCGACCGGGCCTCGCCCGACGGAGCGGGCTATCCCCCCGACCGCACCACGGCCCCGCTGGGGCCGGCCGACGGCTCCGAGCGGGTGGTGCGCGGCGGCGCCTTCGACCTGCCGATCTTCCTGGCGAGGACGACCGCGAGGATGCGCAGGCCCAGGGGAGCCCGGGAGCGCGACCTGGGCTTCCGCTGCGTGTACGACCGCCGGTAGCGCGGGCGCCGGGCTCGGCGTAAGTACCGCTCCCTCCGATGAGCGTCTTCCCCCTGAACCCCGCCCAGCTCGCGGCGGTGGCGCACGGCGCGGGTCCAGCGCTGGTGCTCGCAGGCGCGGGCTCCGGCAAGACCCGGGTCATCACCCAACGCATCGCCCGGCTGATCGAGGTCGGCAACCTGCCTCGCACCATCGCCGCGCTTACCTTCACCAATAAAGCCGCCGAGGAGATGCAGGAGCGCCTGCTCGGCGTGGTGGGCCCCTCCGCCAAGGACGTGTGGATCTCCACCTTCCACGCGCTGGGCGGAGAGATCGTGCGGCGGGAGATGCCGAGGGGGAGCGCCTTCGTGGTCTACGACGCGGCCGACACCGGCGGTCTCATCAAGGAGATCCTCCGTGAGCGGCCGACGGAGGTGGACGGCAAGCGCCTCGACTCCGGGGCCATCCTGGCCCGCATCTCCCACGCGAAGAACGCCATGTGCGCCCCGGAGGAGCTCGTGGCCCCGGGGGAGGCCAACGAGTACGACGAGCTCGCGGCGTGGGTGTACCCGCGCTACCAGGCGGCGCTCCAGCGGCTGAGGGCCCTCGACTTCGACGACCTGATCCTCTGGCCCCTGCAGAAGCTCACCGAGGACGAGGCCACCCGGGAGAAGTGGCGCGCCAAGATGCGCTACCTGCTGGTGGACGAGTTTCAAGACACCAACCGCGCGCAGCTCCTGCTGGTGAAGCAGCTCGTGGGGCCTTCGGGCAACGTGTTCTGCGTGGGCGACGACGACCAGTCGATCTACGGGTGGCGAGGCGCCGACATCGCCAACGTGATCGATTTCGGGTCGCACTTCCCCGGCGCCAAGAAGCTCGCGCTGGAGCAGAACTACCGCTCCCGAAGGCCCGTGCTGGAGGTCGCCAACGCGATCATGGAGGGCCAGGTGAGGGCCTTCCCCAAGCGCCTCTTCACCGACCGCGAAGGGGGATCGCCCGTGAAGGTGGTCCACTGCGACAGCGGCGAGGGGGAGGTGAAGTTCGTCTTCGGGACGATCCAGAAGCTGCTGGCCAAAGGGTACAAGAAGAAGGAGATCGGGGTGCTCTACCGCTCCAACCTCCTGTCGCGAGGCATCGAGGAGGCGCTGCGGCTCAACAACATCCCCTACCGGCTCATCGGCGGCACCTCGGTCTACGAGCGCCGCGAGGTGAAGGACCTCATCGCCTACCTGCGCCTCGCGGTGTATCCGCACGACGAGATCTCCTTCCGCCGGGTGGTGAACTACCCCGCGCGGGGCATCGGGGACGTCACGCTGCACCGGCTGGAGAAGTACTCGCTGGCCCGAGGGGTGGCGCTGCTGGAGACCGCCGAGCACTCGGCGACGATCCCCGATCTCTCGGCGAGCACGAGGGAGTCGCTGCTGGCCTTCGCCCGCATCGTGAGGGCGACTCGGGTGCAGCTGGAGAAGGGCGTCGGGCTGAGCACCGTGGCCGCGCAGGTGGCGCGCACCATCAAGCTGAAGGAGGACATCTTCGCGGCGGGTCCGACCGCGGTGGTGGCGTCGCGGCGATGGGGCAACGTCGAGCAGCTTCTCAAGACCATGGACAAGGCCGCGGCGACGACCATCGGGGAGGTGGGCGCGGTGCTGCAACGCCTCACGCTGCGCTTCGCCGAAGAGGAAGAGCAGCACCAGGACCAGGTGACCCTCAGCACCCTCCACGGCTCCAAGGGGCTGGAGTTCGGGACGGTGTTCTTCCTCGGCTGCGAGGAGGGGATCATCCCCCACTCGCGCACGGACGCTCCCCGGGCGACGGACATCCTGTCGACCATCGACGCGGGCGAGGAGCGTCGGCTCTTCTACGTGGGCGTGACGCGCGCCAAGGAGCAGCTCTACCTGATGCGCGCGGTGAAGCGCGCGGCCAGCCGGGGCGGGGCGAAGACCACGATGCAGACGAGGTTCCTGACGCTGCCGACGCTGCCGGAGGGGATGATGGTGTCGGAGACCTTCAACAGCGAGGCGCCCCTCCAGGTGGTGGACATCGCCGCGCAGGCGAAGCGATTCCGCGAGGGGCTGCTGGCGAAGAAGGGCTGACGTAGACGCCCGCGGCGGCCCCATGGTTTCTTGCGCCCATGCGCACCGCGATTGCTGGACTGGCTCTGTTGCTCGCTCGCGCGAGCTGTTCTGACCGGGCGCACCCGGTCACCGCGCCCGCCGCCGGGGAGTCGACCGGGGAGGTCGAGGTCGCCACGGCCCGCGACGGCGGAACCCGCCGCCCGAGGGAGATCGCCGCCCGCCACCTGCTGGTGATGTACTCCGGGAGCGAGCACGCGCCGGAGTCCATCACCCGCACCTCCGCCGGGGCCCGCGCCCGCGCCGAGGAGGCCCTTCGCCGCGCCCGCGCCGGGGAGGATTTCGCCGCCCTGGTGCGCGAGTACTCCGACGAGCCCGGGGCGGGCGATCGCGGCGGGTCCCTCGGCCGCTTCGGCCGCGGACGGATGGTGCGCGCCTTCGAGGACGCGGCCTTCGCGCTGGAGGTCGACGAGATCTCCGGCCTCGTGGAGACGCCCTTCGGCTTCCACGTCATCCAGCGCACGGAGTGAGCGCAGCGATGCCCTCGCACGAGACCGACGCCGAGCTCGAGCGGCTGCGCAGGGCGGTGGCCGCTGGCGACTACGACGCCGTCGAACGCTGCCTCGCGCTGCTCGAGCGGCGCGCGGGCGACTTCGAGCGCGCGGGCGACGACGTCGCGGCGATCGACGCGCTCTCCGAGGCCGAGTCCCTCCAGTGGCGCATCGGCACATGGGCGACCGGTTCGGGCGAGGGGCTCGCGTCGATGTGGCACGTGTACGAGCTGATGCTGAGCCGCGCCCGCGCGGAGCAGCGCCTCGCCGCGCGCACGACCGGGCCGGAGAGCGAACAGCATCGCGAGGCCGCCGAGGCGTTGATCGAGCGGGTGCGGGCCGATCCCAACGGGCTCGGCGTCGAGCTGCTCAAGAAGTCACGCTCGCGCTGAGCGGCCCCCCTCACCGCAGCTGGCCGCACACGTCCGGGTCGAAGCCGCTGCTGCCGCCGATGCGCGCGGGCGTCGCGATCGCCTCGGTGCGCTCGTCGATGCTGGTCACGAAGGCCAGGAGCTGGCGCAGCCGCACCACGCCGCCCGCCCCCTCGAACATCCCCGTCGGAGCGAAGAAGTCGCGGTGCGTCGCGAAGCGCGGACCCAGCGCCTCCTCCAGCGTGCGCGCGTTGCCCGCGTGGAAGTACGGCGCCCCGTGGGCGACCCCCAGCAGCGAGGGCGGGTTGTAGCCCGTCGCCCCCTGAGAGGCCGTGGTCATGTCGGCGCGCACCTCCAGCAGCTCGACCCCCTCCGGCGCCACGCCACGCCCCGAGGCCCAGGTGCCGACGTCTCTCAGCGCGCACGCGATCTGGTCGCTGGCGGCCTCGAAGGGGGAGCGACGGAAGGTCCCTCCCTCGGGCATCAGCGCCGTCGGAGCGCCGCTGGGGCGGCTCCATCGCCGGGTGATGAGCGAGCCCGTCACCCGGTCGTTGCTCCCCTCGCCGGGCTCGTAGAACCTCCGCGAGAGAGACCATCGGGCCGTCCCGTGGCAGCCGTCGCAGCCCGCCTGGGAGAAGATCCGCCGACCCTCCCGAAGGTCCTCCTCGCTGCCCGTCGACGGAGGCCTCGGCGTGCGGATCTCCCCGAGGTAGCGCCCGATCAGCGACCAGTCCGTGAGCACCCCGCGAGGCATCCCCGTGCCCGCGGGCGTGGCGATGGAGTCGATCGATCCCGACAGGCCATCCTGCGGGGTGGCGGTGCGCTGCTGCATCCCCGCGGCCGCGCTGCCATCGAACACGATGCGGTCTTCGGGAGACACCCTCGGAGGCGTGGCTCCGTCTCCGGCGCGGTGCACCACGGCCCCCACGCCGCCGGAGTTGCCTCGCACGTTGAGCTCGAAGTCCGCGACCTCGTCGAAGACCGCGGACCATCCCATGACCCGCGGCGCCCCCATGGCGTCGAGGGTTCCGTCGAGGGCGGGGGTCTGCCGCGGGCCCCGACCGAAGTACCAGGTGACGCTGTCCGTGAGGCCGTCGGGGTGGCAGGCCTCGCAGGAGTTCCACCCCTGTCCCTTGAGCGACCAGCGACCGAGGCCGGTGACGAAGAACCTCCGGCCGTCGGCGACCTGGGCCGCGGCCCCGGCGGGCGCCGCGCTCGACTCCAGCACCGAGCTCACCGACTGGTTGGAGAAGGCCACCAGCGCGACGTTGCGGGAGTGCTCCTGCACGCTGACGGCGCTCGCTCCGGTGGAGGTCATGGCGAGCCCGTAGGGCAGCCTCGCGGGCGCGGCGGCGGCCCCGAGGTCGATGAAATGGGGGAGCGTCGCGACCGTGGGGTTGCCCACCTCGACCAGCGATCCCGAAGGGCTGAAGCGCACCCGGAAGAGGGCGTCGCTGCCGTAGCCGACCACCCAGGCCACCGTCGCCCCCACGGTGCTCCCGGCGACCAGCGGCTGGAACACCAGGTCGACCGGCAGCAGCGGATAGCGCCGCGAGGCGTCGTCGGCGACCCGGCGGCCCTCGTAGAGCGCGAAGAAGCGGGCGTTGAGCAGCACCCGCTGCGAGGGCAGCTCGGCCCCGGTGGCGTGGTCGATCACGAAGATCGCCCCCGTGTGCTGGGTGCGGACGTTGAGCAGCGAGGGGTCGAGCGGCGCCACCGGGGCGGATCCCGCGTCGGAGGAGGCGTCCGTCGGGACATCGTCCACCGAGGCATCCGCGGGGGCTCCCGCATCGGCCGGGGGAGGCGGCGCGACAGGGCCCACCGGGCCGCGAGGAGACTCGCAGAGGGCCGTCACATAGACGCGCCCCGAGGCGATGGCGAGCGAGGAGAGCTGGTTGGGGAAGCAGCCCGCGGCGGCGCCGTCGGTGCCGCGAAAGCCCATGTCGGCCGCGGCGGAGAGGGGGGTGGCGACCAGGGAGCGAGCGCCGAGGGCGTAGCGATAGACGACGCCGACGTGGCTCTGGTCGAAGCGCTCGAGGCCCGTCGGGCCGGGGGTGCCTCGGCGCTGGGCGAAGAACTCCGTGACGTAGAGCGCCTCGTCGGCGTCGTCGGCGTCGCCGTCGTGGGTGACCGCGAGCGCCCTGGGGTGGGCGAGGCCATGGCGGGCGGCGACCCCGGCGCCGAGGTATCCGCCGCTGGCGAGGGCGGCGTTGAGGTCGAGCGTGTCGGTGACCGCGAGGGTGGAGGCGTCGAGGACGGAGACGGTCCCTTCGCCCCAGTTGGAGACGAAGACGGTGCGGCCCGAGGGGCTGAGCGCGACGCCGGTGGGCTCAGCGCCGACCCGCGCCCGGGTGGCCGAGAGGGTGGGCGCCCCGTGGAGGCCGTCGATGCGAACGAGCTGACCCTCGCGTCGCAGCGTGACGTACGCGGTGTCGTCATCGGGAGCGAGCGCGACGGACCACGGCTCGCTGCCCGCGCCGGTGCTCAGCTCGACGACGCGCTCGGCCGAGAGGGGCGATCGACCCGTGAGACGGAAGACGGACACCGAGTGGGCGCTGCGGTTGACCGCGACGGCCACGCGGTCGTCGGAGGTGATGGCCACGGCGGAGGAGCGGCTCGGTCCAGGGAGCGTCGGGCGACCGAAGGGAGGGGCGTCGGGAGCGTCGGTGGCCGTGACGTCGGCGATGGATCCGAGGTCGGCCTCGGGGACGTCCTCGCGGTCTTCCGAGGGGCCGAGGTCGGCGACGGGGGAGTCCGAGGGAGCACCGGAGTCCAGGGCCGGGCCTCCGACCACCGAGGAGCCGAGGGAGCAGCCCAGGGTGCAGGCGAGGAGGCCGAGAGACAGGGAGCGGGTCACGGCCGCGGAGGGTATCCCGCCGCGCGCCGCGCCTGCTAGAACACGCAGCAATGGCCATCAGGAAGATTGCTCAGATCGGTCACCCGGTGCTCCGCCAGCCCGCCCGCGAGGTGAGCCTTGCCGAGCTGGCGACCCCGGATTTCCAGCGCTTCATCGACGACCTCGTGGAGACGATGCGCGACGCCAACGGCGCGGGCCTCGCGGCCACGCAGATCTACGAGCCCGTGCGGGTGTGCGCCATCGAGGTCAACAACAACCCGAGGTACCCCTACAAGCCGCAGGTTCCGCTGACGGTGCTGGTCAACCCGGTGATCGAGCTGCGCACCGAAGAGCGCTTCGACAACTACGAGGGCTGCCTCTCGGTGCCGGGCTTCCGAGGTGTGGCCCCGAGGGCGACGGAGATCCGGGTCACCGCCCTCGACCGCGAGGGCCGCCCCATCGACCGCATCGTGCGAGGCCTCACCGCCGGAACCTTCCAGCACGAGGTCGACCACCTCGACGGCCTGCTCTTCGTCGACCGCATGGTCGACCCGAAGACCTTCACCACCTGGGGCGAGTTCGAGCGCCACCACCAGGCGGCCTTCATCGAGCGCGCCAGGGCCCTCGTCGCCCGCTTCGGCCAGTAGTCCCCGCCCCGGCAACCTCACCCCCTCCAGGGGGGGTCCATGTTTCCATTCCGGAAACCCGGTGTTCCCTCCCGGGGCGCTTGTGATCGGGGCTGCTCGCCCGCACCTTCATTCATCCCATGAACGACCGAAACGACGATGGCCTCACCCGCCGCCAGGCGCTCGCCGCCGTGGCGGGCGCGGCGCTCTCGGCCCTTCCTGGCTGCACCCAGGACAACCACCCTCGACCCCGCACGGAGGTCCGCACCATGACCCCTTCCACGTCGCGTCAGCCCGTCGCCTTCCTTCCCCACGGGGGCGGCCCCTGGCCCTTCGTCGACGGCCTCGGCGACCCCGCCGAGCTGGCCTCGCTCGCCGCGTACATCCGCTCGCTGAAGACCCTCGGGCCCACGCGCCCTCGCGCCGTGCTCATGGTCTCCGCCCACTGGGAGGAGGCCCGCCCCACGGTGATGACCGCCGCCCGCCCTCCGATGCTCTACGACTACTACGGCTTCCCCGAGGAGTCGTACCGCATCACCTGGCCCGCCCCCGGCAACCCCGAGCTCGCGGGCAGGGTGCGCTCGCTCCTCGGCGCGCAGGGCTTCGAGACCGCCGCCTCCGCCGAGCGAGGCTTCGACCACGGCACCTTCGTCCCGATGAAGCTCGCCTGGCCCGAGGCCGACATCCCGACGGTGCAGCTCTCGCTGAAGCAGGGGCTCGATCCCGCGGAGCACCTCGCCATGGGCCGGGCGCTCGCCCCGCTGCGAGACGAGGGCGTGCTCCTCCTCGGCAGCGGGATGAGCTTCCACAACATGAGGGCCTTCGGGCTGCCGAGGCAGCAGGTGCAGACCATGTCGGCCACCTTCGACACCTGGCTCAACGAGACCATCGCCCTCGACGCCGCGGAGCGAGACCGACGGCTGGTGGCCTGGTCCAGCGCCCCGGGCGCTCGCCTCGCCCACCCCAGGGAGGAGCACCTCCTGCCGCTGATGGTCATCGCCGGAGCGGCGGGCACCGACCGCGGGCGCACCGCCTTCCAGGGGTCGGTGCTCAACGCCCGCATCTCGGCGCACCACTTCGGATAGGACATCCCGGAGCAAATTCCCTGGCGCGCGGAGGGCGGGTTTGTGCTTAGAAGTGCAGCCCATGACCCTCTCGACCGCAGGGCTGAAGTCCCTGATCACCTCCACCCGCAAGACCATGAAGGCGGGGGCTTCCTACATCCCCGATGCAAAGCTCCGCACCTCGCTGCTCGCCGAGCACGGCCGCGACGGCGTGCGGGTGCTGCTCGCCTGTGAGCACCCGGCGTGGGCGGCGGAGGTCGTCGAGCTCGGCCACCCGGAGTGCCCGTGGCCCGAGGCCGCCACACCCCTGGAGCTCGCCACGGCGGCCTTCGGTCCGCTCGCCCAGCACCTGCCCAGGCTGCTCAAGCGGCTCTCCGGCGCGACCCTCACCTGCGCCGTCCGGCACAAGCCCCAGGACGACGCGCCCGACCTGGGAGGGTGGTTCCTGGTGTACGCGCTGCCCGAGCGCTCGGGCCCGGTGCTCTGGATCGGAGGCCCCCCCGACCCCAACCCCGAGTTCACCGCCGAGGGCTGGGAGCTCCCCTCCGAGCTCCGCACCTTCTACCGCCAGCACAACGGCTTCGGCGTGCTGCTCGACGAGTTCGGCTGGACGGGCGTCTCCCCCGGGGTGCAGCCCTCGGTGCAGCTCGCGGTGCCGGCCCTCGACGCCAAGGTGAAGACCAGCGACCTGCTTCGCCTCTCGCGGGGCGAAGGCGACGCGGGCGAGGGCGGCTGGTGCTTCACCCAGGCCAGGTCCGGCGCCCGGAAGAAGAAGCCCGGCGCACCCTCCGACGGGGCGCTATCCATCGTCGACTTCGACGACCGCCTCGGCATCCGAGGCGAGCCCGTCCCCTTCGACTTCCTGGGCTTCTTCGACCGCTGGATGGTCGGCGACCCGAAGGACGAGCTCCCCATCGCCGAGTCTCCCTGACGCGCTAGAACCCCTCTCATGTCCAGCGATCCCCCCGGAAGGCTCCACACGCTCCGCCGCGCGATCGGCGCCACGGTGGTCGACGGCTTCTTCCGAGGGGCCTCCCGCGCCGGGGCGCTTCACCCGCTGGCCGACCCGAAGGCCCACGGCGTCGAGCGCATCCGAGACATCCCCTACCTCGACGACGGCTCCCCGGCGCACCTCCTCGACGTCTACAAGCCCGCCGGCCCGGGGCCCCACCCCGTCCTGCTCTACATCCACGGCGGAGGCTTCCGCATCCTCTCCAAGGACACCCACTGGGTCATGGCCCTGGCCTTCGCCCGCCGCGGTTGGCTGGTCTTCAACGCCTCCTACCGCCTCGCCCCGGCCAACCCCTTCCCCGCCGGACTGGAAGACACCTGCGCCGCCTGGGAGTGGGTGCTGGCCCACGCCGCCCGCTACGGCGGAGACCCCTCCCGGGTCGTCGTGGCGGGCGAGTCCGCCGGGGCCAACCTGGTGACCTCGCTCGCCGTCGCGGCCTGCTACGAGCGCCCCGAGGCCTATGCGCGCAGGGTCTTCGACGCGGGCGTCCGGCCCCGCGCGGTGGTCGCCTCGTGCGGGCTCTTCCAGGTCTCGGACACCGCCCGCTACCGCCGCGACCACAAGCTCCCCTGGTGGATCGCCGACCGCGTGGAGGAGGTCTCCGACGCCTACCTCGGCGCCAGCACGGCGCCCTCCCTCGACCTGGCCGACCCGCTCTGCCTCTTCGAGCGGGCCGAGCGCCCGGCGCACCCGCTGCCCCCCTTCTTCCTCCCGGTGGGCACGGCCGACCCGCTCCTCCGCGACACCCGCCGCATGGCCCTCGCGCTAGACGCCCTCGGCGTCACCGCGGAGGCCCGGTACTACCCGGGCGGCATCCACGCCTTCCACGCCTTCGTCTGGCGCGCCCAGGCCCAGCAGTGCTGGCGCGACACCTACGACTTCCTCGACCGCCACGGGTGAGCTGAGCTCGCTCAGCAGAGAGCGGGTGAGCGCGTCGTAGCGCACCCGGTCTTCGCCGAGGAGCCTGTTGGCCCGAAGCAGCCGGGCGAGGGCCTTGTGCTCATCGACCCTGGAGAGCCATGCGCGTCGGCGTTCGTCGATGGGCATCTGGACACGTGTTCAGTGCCACGGCCCGACGGCGCTTGTCTACGGGATCGCTGGGACGCTCCGCTGCGACCAGGGGTCGTCCTCGACGCCCGCGCGCAGGTTGACCTGCCTCGCCAGGGAGAACAGCAGGTCGCTCAGGCGGTTGAGGTAGATCTTGAGCTCGGTTCGGGCGCCCTCCGCCTCGGGGAGGCCCACCAGCGCCCGCTCGGCCCGGCGGCAGATGGTGCGCGCCAGGTGCAGCGACGCGGCGGCGGGAGTGCCCGCCGGGAGGATGAAGTTCTTCAGCGGCGGGAGCGCCGCCTCGCTCACGTCGATGGCCGCCTCGAGCTTCGCGATCTCCTGTTCGTCGAGCAGGGGGATCTTCAGCAGCGCCTCCTTGCCGGGCACCGTCGCCAGCTCGGCCCCGAGGTTGAAGAGCTCGCTCTGGATCGCGCTCAGCAGCACGTCGAGCTCCTCGCCGACGCCCGCGGCCCGCGCCACGCCGATCGCCGCGTTGAGCTCGTCGATGGTGCCGTAGGCCTCCACCCGAGGGCTCGCCTTGGAGACCCGAGCGCCGCCAAAGAGCCCCGTCTGCCCGTCGTCTCCGGTCTTCGTATAGATCTTCACGCGTCCCCCAGCATCGTCCCTGGCCGCAGCGGATGACCCGCGAGAAACTCCCTCGCGGCCAGTCGCTTCTTGTTCTCGAGCTGCAGCTCCGTAAGGGCCAGCAGGCCCTCTCCCGTCGCCACCCACACCCGGTCTCGGGTCACCGCGACCACCTCGCCCGGAGCGCCCGCGATCACCGTCGGCGCGTCATCGAGCCGGGTGGCGTGCACCATCAGCCGCCGCGCCCCGAGGGTCGTCGAGGTGCCCGGCCACGGGGTGAGCCCCCGCACCTGGTCGTGGAGCGCTCGGGCGGAGCGCTTCCAGTCCATCGCGGCCATCTCCCTGGTGAGCGGCGGCGCGAGCGTGTGGCGCGCGTGGTCCTGCGGAACCGGCGTGAGCAGCCCGGCGAGGTAGTGGCCGAGCTCCTCTTCGAGCAGCGTCACCCCCAGCGAGCAGAGCCGGTCGGAGAGCGAGGGGGAGGTCTCGTCGGGGTCGATGGGCGTCCGCCGGATGGAGAGCATCGGCCCGGTGTCCAACCCTTCGTCCATCTTCATCAGCGTCACGCCCGTCTCGGCGTCGCCCGAAAGGATCGACCACTGGATGGGCGCCGCCCCCCGGTGCCTGGGCAGCACCGAGGCGTGCACGTTGAGGCACCCGAGGCGCGGCGCGGCCAGCACGTCGGGCGGCAGGATGCGCCCGTAGGCGACCACCACCGCCACGTCGAGGGCGAGCTCGCGCATCCACTGGGCGACGGTGCCGTCTCGCAGCTTCACCGGCTGGAGGCACGGGATGCCGTGCTCCTCGGCGAAGCGCTTGACCGGAGGCGCGGTGACCACGTTGCCGCGGCCGACGGGCTTGTCGGGCTGACAGACGACGGACACCACATCGGCCAGCTTCGTGAGCGCGGCGAGGGGAGGGACGGCGAAGGCCGGTGTTCCGAAGAAGACGACGCGAGGGCGCATGAGGAGGTTGAAGGGGAGTCTAGACCGGGGAGGCGGCGTCAGGGGCGGGCGTCTTGGAGCGCGCGCTTCTTCATGTCGCGGTCGATCATGCGGCGCTTGAGGAGCGAGACGCGGTCGACCATCAGGGTGCCGTCGAGGTGGTCGTACTCGTGCTGCACGGCGATGGCGAGCAGCCCCTCGGCCTTGAGCTCGAAGACCTTGCCGTCGAGGCCGGTGGCGCGCACGGTGACCCGCTCGGCCCGCTCGATCTCCTCGTGGATGCCCGGGAAGGAGAGGCAGCCCTCCTCCCAGACGGTCTCGCCCTCGCGGTGGATGATCTCGGGGTTGATGAAGTAGTGCAGCTCGCTCGGGTCGTCGGTGCCGGAGGCCACGTCGATGACGAACACCTTGAGGGAGACGCCGATCTGGGGCGCCGCGAGGCCGACGCCCGGGGCGGCGTACATCGTCTCGGCCATGTCTTCACAGAGCGCGCGAACCTCGTCCGTGACCACGGTCACCGGCTCGGCCTTCACGCGCAATCGCTTGTCTGGATAACGGAGAATCGTTCGGATGGACATTGACCTTCACCTGTCCAGAGGACCTGCGGAGAACTAACGCGAGCAACCGTTGTTCGCAACCTGCGAGCCGCAGCCCGCTCGTGTATCGTGCCACCGTGTCGAACGCAGTCACGCGAGGAATCCGGGTGCAGGTGAAGAGCCAGTATCTGCCCGAGCGGTCGCAGCCGCGCCGTCAGCAATACGTGTTCGCGTACACCGTGACGATCCACAACGAGGGCGCCGAGACGGCGCAGCTGCGGTCGCGCCACTGGATCATCACCGACGCCGACGGCAACGTGCAGGAGGTGCGAGGCGACGGCGTGGTGGGAGAGCAGCCGACGCTGCCTCCGGGGAAGACCTTCGAGTACACCTCCGGGTGTTCGCTGCGCACCCCGCGAGGCACCATGGAGGGCACCTACCAGATGGTCAACGACGCGGGCGACCGCTTCGACGCGCGCATCGCGCCCTTCACCCTGGCGCTGCCCCACAGCCTCAACTGAGCGCAGGGCACTCCGACAGCGGCGCGCGATGAGGACTGGGCGCACGGCGGCGCTGGTGGTGCGGAGGGCGCTCGGATCGCCTCGCGACGTGGCCCGCGTGCACGACGCGCTGCGAGCGGCGAGCCTCCGGGTGGGCGCCTCGCTGGCCGCGGCGCTGGGCGACGACCGCTGGGGCGTGGTGCTGCTGGCCGAGCGGCGAGGGGAGGTGGCGGGCGCCCTGGTGCTGCGCTGGGTGCGCTCGGTGGGCGACGGCCCCGAGGAGGCGCCCTCGACGGCGTGGGTGGAGCGCTGCTGGTCGGCGGACGACGACGCGACGGTGGTCGAGGCGCTGCACGAGGCGGCCTTCGCCGAGGCCGGGGCGAGGGGCATCGAGGCCCTGACCGGAGCCTTCCCTGCGCTGGCAGCCGAGGCTCCCTCGGAGGCGGCGGAGGCGCTCCCTGCGGAGGCGGTGGAGGGCCCCGAGCGCACGCTGGCCGAGGGGGTGCGCGCGAGGGTGGCGGCCCCGGCGGCGGCGCAGGAGATGGCGACGCTCTGGAGCGGGGCGCAGGCCTTCCGGGCGCGCTGGACGGCCGACCGCTCGAGGCTCCAGTGGACGACCGAGGGGGGCCTCGGATCGCGCGAGACCGACGACGGCGACGCGCTGCGCTTCGACGAGGCGACCCGCCGGCTGAGGGAGGTGTGGCTGACGCGTCCGCCTCGGGTGGCCTTCGACGAGGACCTCTGGCGCACGGCGATGGCCCTCCCGGAGGAGCAGGGCGCGCTCACGCTGGTGGAGGGGGAGGGCTTCGCGCTGCCGGCGATGGAGGTCGGGGTGTTCGACCTGGGGCTCACGGGCTACGTGGCGCTGAGGGCGGAGGCCTTCGAGGCGGGCGCGGCCGCGCTCTCGCGATGGACGGCGCTGGCGATCTCGCCGGAGATCGGGCTGCTCTTCGACGAGGGCGGGCGGTGGTCGGGGTGGAGGGTGCGCGACCCGGTGGCGAGGGTGCGCCCGATGGGCTGGCCCGACGTGCAGGAGACCCCCATCCGGGAGGGCGCGGCGCGCGAGGCGCTGACGGCGCTGCTCTACGACTGGATGTGCATCGACGCGGGCGCGAGGGTGCGCCCCGACCTGGCGACGGACCCGGACGACATCGCCCACATGGTGTCGCTGCGGGCCCGCGCTCGTGCGCTCGCCGAGTCGGCGAAGCTGGTCGGCGACGACGCGGTCGCGGGCGTGGCGGCCGACATCGCGGCGCACGTGCACTGGAGCTGGGGGTTCTTCCGGGTGCCGGAGAGCCCTTAGCGGGCGATGGAGACGGCGCCCTCGCCGAGCAGGCGTCGCAGCAGGGTGAGCTTGCCCGGGTCGTCGAGGTCGTCGCCCAGGTCGGCCATGCGGAAGGGCCCCTCGTGGGTGAGGGCCGCGGTGAGCATCGGGGCGACCGCCGCGGGCCACCGGGTGCTGCGGCCGTCGACCGTGAGCACCAGCGCCTCGCCGTCGAGCGCGACCTCGGCGTGCACTCCGCCCCGGCGGGCGAAGACCGTCTCCGCGGTGATCGGGGTGACGGCGTCGATCATCAGGCCGGGGAGGTGCTCTTTGTGGTCGCGGTCGAACTGCGCGAGCAGGCGAGGGCTCACGTCGTCCCAGCGCATCGCGTCGATGAGCCGGTCGACCCTCGCTCGCATGGCCTCGCGGAGCGCGTCGACGCTGGCGTCGGAGCGCAGCGCCCCGAGGGGGAGACCCGCGCGCAGGTCGGGGTCGACGATCGCCTGCGCGGCGAGGGACTCGAGCAGCACCTCGGACCAGCGGAAGGCGTGCAGCCCGATGGTCACGTGCATCGAGGGGCCGTCGTCGACGGCGACGGCGTCGTGCATGAGACCGCGAGGGATGTAGAGCACCCCGCCGGGCTGGAGCAGGAGCTCGGCGGTGCGCTCGCCGGGCTTCGTCGCGGCGGGATCGAAGCGCTCTCCGCGCATGGGCAGCCCCTTCGGGCTGTCATAGAGGCGCCACTGCTTCTGGCCGATCACCTGCACCAGGATCACGTCGTGGCTGTCGTAGTGGGCCGCGAACCCTTGGGCGCCGCCGGGGGTGAGGTAGAGGTTGGCCTGGGCGTGGACGCGGAGCTCGGCCTCGAGCTGCGAGACCAGGGCGCGCACCCGGGGGCTGTACTGGTCGAGGTTGTTGATGATGATGGTGCCGCCCGCGGCGAAGAGCCGGGCGACGCGGATCGGGTCGACGAGGTCTTCGCCGTCCGTGTAGTCCTCGGGCTCGACGGGGTGGGTCGCGTTGACCACGGAGACGTCGGGGTGTCGGTTGACGCGGGTGGTGAGCATCGCGTCGACGGCCTCGAGGGAGACCAGCGAGGCGCGCGCCTCGTCGGGCCGCCCGAGTACGTGGAGGTGCTCGCGCTCCCAGTGGTGCTCGAGGAAATGCTGGAGGCTGTGCGGGGCGATGAGCCCCGCCAGGGTGGGAAAGCGCTCGCTCATGGGGCGTGGAGGAGGGAGGTGGGAGGGGCTCAGCGGCAGTTGCGACCGCGGCCCGCGCCGTCGGCGTAGGAGCCGCTGTCGGAGTCGGTGCAGTTGCGTCGCACCGTCCCGCGACCGCGGCCGACGCCATCGGCGCCGGGGCCGCTGTCGGAGTCCGTCACGCCGGTGCTGCGGCGCACCCGGCCGCGACGCCCGCCGCCGCCGCGGCCGCAGTTGGACTCGTCGCCGGAGTCGGAGTCGGTGAGGCCGGTGTGGCCGCGGCCCGCGCCGTCGGCGTAGCGGCCGCCGTCGGAGTCGGTGCGCCCGGTGCGGCGCCGGCAGGCCTCGGCGTCCTCGGGCTTGAGCACCACCACGCCGATGGCCGCGCCGATGAGGGCGCCGATGGAGGCGAGCGCCGAGCGCCGGTGCACCGTCGGCACCTCCGTGATGTCCGAAGGGTCGAGGGTGATGGGCTTCTTCTCGGACGGATCGTTGTTGGCCACGGCGCTAAACCTCCTCAAAAAGGAATCAGTGGGATCCCCAGACGGACGAGTTTCACACTCCCGGGGCGCAGCTTGTCAACGAGCTTGCAGCGAACCCGCGGTGAATGCTGACGGCGTCGAGGGAGTCCTCGGGGGGCTATGAATAAACGGGCGATGCGTCGAAGCTCGCGCGCGGCACGGCTCACCAGACGACGGGCATCGCGGTGGCGCGGCGGGCGTCGGCGCCGGGGGCGATGAAGCCCGTCGCGTCGATGCCCCAGCACCAGGCGGCGCCGTCGAGGGCCCAGGCGCAAGTGTGGTCGCGCCCCGCGGCGAGCCGGAACACGCTCACCGGAATGCCGCGGACCGGGGCGCCGGGGGAGGCGACGGGCTCGCTCGAACCGCTGCCCGCCTGTCCCCCGAGGTTGTCGCCCCAGCAGGTGACGGAGGTGGGCCTCCCGCCGGGGTTGAGCAGCGCGCAGGTGTGGGCGCGCCCCGCGACGACGCGCATCGCGGCGCCCACCGAGGGCACCTGGCGGAAGCCCGTGGCGGGGTCAGGCGTTCCGCCGCCGATCTGGCCAGCTTCATCGAGGCCGTTGCACATCACGCGCATCGCGTAGTTGATGGTGCAGAAGTGCCGTCCCCCCGAGGCGGGTCGGAGGATGGTGCTGACCGCCGCGGACGAGAGCGCCGGCGCGAGCACCGGCGTGGTGAAGGCGTCGTGGCCCAGCGGGAGCCCGAGCTCGCCCTCGATGTTGCGCCCCCAGCAGGCCCATCCCCCGCCGAGGAAGTTGCGCTGGACGCAGGTGCGGTCGCCGCCCGAGACGAGGTTGGCGTAGGGGCCGGTGAGGGTGCCGAAGCGCACGTCCTCGGTGGGGGCGTTGGTGTTGGCCGTGGTGCCGCGCCCGGTCTGGCCGACCTCGCCGTTGCCCCAGCAGCGCACCGCCCGGGCGTTGGCGCCCGTGGCGTCGACGGCGACGCACGCGTGGCGGGTGCCGGCGACGAGGCTCGCGGCCGTGGCGAGGCCTACCACGGCGGCGGGCCTGGGCGCCGGGTCGGGGTCGAAGGTGCCGCGCCCGAGCTGGCCCGAGCGGTTGTCGCCCCAGCAGAACACGCGCCCGTCGTTCAGCCGCGCGCAGGCGAACTCGTTGCCCGCCGCGAGCTCCGCCGCGGGGCCGGGGAGCGCCACCGGCGTGGGGCGCGTGCGCGCTCGGGTGGTGCCGTCGCCGAGCTGCCCGCGGTCGTTGTCGCCCCAGCAGCGCACCGCGCCGTCCATGAGCCGGGCGCAGTTGAAGCCCGCGCCCGCGACGAGGTCGACCATCGGGTTGCACACGCCCGCGGCGCACACGCCGTTGCACACGACGCCGCAGGCGCCGCAGTGCTGCGACGAGGTGGCGACGGAGACGCACGCGCCGTCGCACCGCTGGCCGGGCGCCTCGCAGGGCGGAGGCACGTCGACCGAGGGCGGCACGTCGTCGACCGAGGGCGGCACGTCGTCGACCGCGGGCGGCGCGTCGTCGGTAGCGGGAGGCACATCGTCGACCGAGGGCGGCACGTCGTCGGTGGCGGTCGGGGCATCGACGACGGTCGGGGCGTCGACGACGGTCGGGGCGTCGATGGCGGTCGGGGCGTCGGTCGTGGGGGCGGGGCCCGCGTCGGGGGTGACGGCGACGGAGGCGTCGACCGCGGCGGGTCCGGGCGCGCTGCAGTGGGCGAGGAGCAGCGGGAGCGGGAGAAGGACGAAGCGGGCGTCGAAGCGGCGGGCAAAGAACTTCATGGTGGGCCTCCGGGGCGATGACAGGTGGCGAGGCGCTGAGCACGGGGCGTTCCCTTGCGAAATCAGCGGCGTTCAGGCGGTGGCGTGAGGGGTCGGGCGGCGCGTCCACGCCACGAGGCGTGGCGCGGGCGCCACGGCCACGACGGTGTGCTCGACGAGCTCGAAGGGGCCGACGGCGGGCGCATCGTCGAGCGCGGCGTGTACCCGCAGCTCGACGCGAGGCGGCGTCGACGGACGCGAGGAGGCGACGAGGTAGGGAGCTACGGTCTGGATCGCGTGACGATCACGTTGAGCGAGCCGCTGTTGTCGGTGAAGTTGCCCGCAGGCGGCGCGTCGTTGGCGGCGAGCCAGAGCTGCCCCGCCCCCGGCACCTGCGTGGGCCCGATGCCGATGGGGAACCAGCGGGTCCCGTCGAAGGACCCGATCAGCGCGCCCATCGGGGCGGAAGGGAGGAGCGCGCCCGGCTCGAAGCGCGGCGCGGCGGCCGTCCCCTCGGGGCCGAACATCCCGTACGGGCCGCCGACGCTCCAGACCCCGTTGGCCTGGATCACCGCCGAGGTGCCCGGCGCGATGTAGATCGAGGAGGGGCTGGTGGGGAGCGTGCGCGCGTCGACGGCCACCGTCTCCATGGGGCCTCCGTAGGCGGGCCTCGGGGTCATGACGCAGCCACCCATGACGTGCGGGGCGGCGAAGAAGAGGGCGATGCCAAGGCGGGCGACTGTTTTCATGGGGGATCTCCGTGCGAACGCGAGACGACCTGCGCGTCGTGCATCGCTCCCATTTGCAGGAGGGAGACCAGGCCGCGTCGGCGCGCATTCGCAGTGCCGCAAAGGGCTTGCGACGAGCGCCGCGGGGCCCGTGGCGTGGCGCCGCCGCCTCGCTCGGGGCGGGGGCGCCACGACCCGGGAGGCCGCCGCCAGCGCGCTCTGCCGCGCGATCGGCCGCGGCATGCGCCGTGGAGAGGGCGGCGGGCAGGAGGCCCCCCCCGATGTCCCACCACCCGATCAAAGGTCTGACCCTCTCTACCCTGCTCGCGCTCGCGGCGTGCTCCTCCGAGCCGCCGACGGCGTCGCCCGACGCGGCCGCGCAGGACGCCCCCGCGAGCGACACCCCCGCGGCGCCGATGGACGTCCCCGCGCCCCCGGACGATGCGGGCGCCGGGGCCTGCGCGACGCTCTGCTCGGCGCTGGTGCCCTGCGCGGGGGAGATCGTCGGGTCGCGCGCGCAGTGCGAGGGCACCTGTTCGGCGCTCGCTCCGCCCGCGGCGTGCTTCTCGTGCGTGCAACGGCTCTGCGACGCGAGCTGCAGCGCCGCGTGCCGGGAGTGCATCCGCGGCGGCTGCTTCGGCGAGCCCCCGCGGGACGCCGGCGCCCCCGACGACGAGGGATCACCGGTCGACGCGGGCGCGCCCCTCGACGCGGGCCCCGGGGGCTGCAGGACCAACGCCGACTGCGCTGACAGCGAGGACGGTCGCTTCTGCAACACGGCGACCGGAGCCTGCGCGCGATGCGTCACGCGGAGCGACTGCGGCACCGGGCGGTACTGCGACGCGGCGATGAACCGCTGCGAGTACGGCTGCGGCGCCGACGCCGACTGCGAGGGCACGAGCTTCTTCGGCACCCCGACGCCCCGCTGCGACACCGCCAGGAACTCCTGCGAGCCGTGCGTGACCGACGCCCACTGCGCCGCGGGCCAGGTGTGCACCGGCAACCGCTGCGTGGCCGGGTGCTCGGCCTCGCGGCCCTGTCCCTCGGGCGCCTCGTGCTGCGCCGGCGCTTGCGTCGACACCGCGGCCAGCGTCGCCCACTGCGGGGCCTGCGGCATGGCGTGCCCCGCCCCCGCGGGCGCGACCGCCTCGTGCCGCGCCGGCGCGTGCGGTCTCGGGGCGTGCCTGCCGGGCCGGGCCGACTGCGACCGCAGCGCCGCCAACGGCTGCGAGGTCAACACCGCGACCAGCGCCACGAGCTGCGGCGCCTGCGGCACCGCGTGCCCCGCGCGTCCCAACGCCTCGCCCGCGTGCGCGGCGGGCGCCTGCGCCTTCACCTGCGGCGCGGGCTTCGCCGACTGCGACCGCGACCCGGCCGACGGCTGCGAGGTCGACGTGCGCTCCACCGCGGCCCACTGCGGCGGCTGCGGCCGCGCCTGCCTCCCGGGGCAGTCGTGCGCGGCGGGCGCCTGCACCGGGACGCCGACCTGCGCGGCCCCGCTCACCGGCTGCGGCACGACCTGCGTCGACGTGCGGATCGACCGCGCCCACTGCGGCACCTGCGGCAACGCGTGCCCGCCGTCGCTCTCCTGCGTCGCCGGGGCGTGCCTGCCGACCTGCGCCACGGGCACCGTGCGCTGCGGCGCGCTCTGCGTCGACACCCGGACCGACGGCGCCAATTGCGGGGCCTGCGGCAACGCCTGCGTGGCGCCCGCGGGCGGCTCCGCGAGCTGCGCGGCGGGCTCCTGCGTCGGCGCCTGCCCGACGGGCCACGCCCTCGAGGGCGGCGCGTGCGTCGACGTCGCCGCGAGCCTCTCGGGGCTGCGCTGGGAGCTCCCCTGCCGAGCGCCCCGCACCGCCGTCGCGTGCGCGACCACCGTCCCCACGCCGCCCGCGACGACGCTCAGCGGGTCGAGCGCGAGGCGGTACGACCTCGTGCTGCGCTTCCGCGGCGTGGTCGAGCGCAAGGCCTACGCGGGCGGCGCCGCCGACGGCCCGTGGTACGTCGGCGGCAGCCCCGCGAGCAACGCGTACAACATCTACTCGCTCACCACCTCGTCGCCGGCGCAGACCTACTACGTCAACGCCGGCCCGCAGGCCGAGGTGTGCGTCGCGATCGATTTCGTCCGCACGGTGCGGGTCAACGGCGGCGCGCGGGTGCAGCTCAACGCGAGCACCGGCAACGACGCCGCGCAGCTCACCAACCACGACGCCGGGGGCCAGGCCATCGTGGTACCCGGCATCGCGCCCGCGCCCTCGGCCTATGATGGGCAGTTCGTGCAGATGGACGTCGTGTCGGTGACCCCGGTGCCCTGAGCCGTCGCCCCTTCCCCGACCCTGGGGCCCTCTCTCCTCCCGAGGGGGCCACTCGACCCCAGTGGAGGGTTCCTCCTCCACGGCTCCATCGTTGCTCCGCCGGCCCGCTTGCTCCCCGACGGGCATCCAGCGTCGACCTCGTCGATCTCCCCGACCCACGCCTCCAGCGCACGTGCGCATCTCCTCCTCGACCTCGCGACGGTCGCGATGCTCGAGGTGATCGCAGGGGCGAAGGGCTGCGGAGCCCCCCCGCTCCAGGGCGTTGGCCTGACGGGTTGAGTACGGCTTCGGAGGGCGCCTCCCCGGTACGACCGCGCGGTGTCGGACGACGGAGCCAGACCCCGAGCGTGAGCGAGGGGGAGGTGCGCCTTCGAGCGCACGTTGTCAGCGGGGGGCAGCACCCCGCCAGGTCCTACGCT
>SCUS01000195.1 GCA_004297725.1 Myxococcaceae bacterium
TTTCCCTCCGGCGCTGGCGTCGCTTTCGCTTCACCGTTTCGCCGTCGGGGAGGGCGGTTTTACTCGCTCTCCGTCCGCCGTCAACTCTTTCGTCGTTGCCGGCTTCTTTTTTCCCTCTGTCTTCAGCACCTCTTGCGGGGCGCTTCGTCAGCGGGAGGCGTCTTCTACTCCTCTCGTTCGGGCCGTCAACATCCCTCCCGGGCATCGCATTCTTTTTTCGCAAACACCTGGAAAACAAGGCGTTTCTGTTCGGATACACGGCCATGTATTCCTTCGAACGATCAACCCAGCACCGAGGCCCTCCCCCGCACACGCCAGGTCGTGAGCCACGGGAGCACGTCGCCCAGCGCGAAGCGCAGCGTCCCGCGCGCCACCGGGACGCCGTCCGCCGCGCGCGCGACCTCGGTCACCAGCGTGGTCATGCCCGACAGCACCGTGGCGAGGCGCACGCTCTTCTCGCCGTGCAGCGCGTACTCGACGCCGTCGTCCCCGGCGAAGCGAAGGTCGTACACCAGCGTGCCCACGCGCCGCAGCGGCCGCAGCGTGAGGGTGCCCTCGCAGGGCGAGCGCAGCGCCAGGCCCTCGATGGTGGCGGCGCCGTCGAGCGCCAGCACCGCCCCCTCGCGCAGCAGCGAGCGCAGCAGCGAGGCCCCGTCGCCGGCGGCCGCGCGCACGGTGAAGCTCGCCGCGACGTCGCGACCGCTCGCGAGCATCTGGCAGCGACCGCCCATGGTCTCGGTGAACTCCACCTGCGCGTCGCGCGGCGGAGGAGGAGCGCGGCGGGGCTGCGGTCGGGAGGCCGAGTCCGCGGAGCGGGCGATGAAGCCGCTCGCTCGCTCGGCCAGGGCCATGATGGTCACCTGCGGGTTCACCCCGAGGGGGCCGTTGACGCACGAGCCGTCCACCACGAAGAGCCCCGGCACGTCGTGGGTCTCGTGCGTGGGGCCCACCACCGAGCGCGACGGGTCGGCCCCCATGCGACAGCTCCCAAGGGGGTGGAAGGCCGCCAGCTCGAGCTGATGCGCCGCCACCGAGGAGGGCGCCTCGCGCTCGAAGCGCTCGACCTCGCGCTCGCTGCGCAGACGCTCCCAGCCCCGCACGCCCATGTGCACCTCCCGCGCGCCGCCCGCGAGCAGCAGCCTCGCGAGCAGACCGTGACCCCGAAGGATCTTCCTGCGGTCGACGTCGTTCATGCGGTAGGTGAGCAGCGCGCTGCGGTCGGGGCCGAGCGAGACCCGACCGCGAGAGCTCTCGGCGATCATGAAGCCGAAGCAGGCCAGGTGGTCGAAGCGATCGACGAAGTCGGTCCACGCCGGGCCGACGGAGGAGACCGTCGCCGCGGCCACGTCGAGGGGCACGAAGGCCCCCTCGAAGCGGATGCCCTCGGGGGTGAACTCGTCGATGCCGTAGGACTGGGGAATGCCCTCCCAGCCGGCGATGCGCTCGTCGAAGTCGGCCCAGGCGTTGGAGGCAGGGTGCACCGTGAGGTTGCGCCCCACCTGGCCCGAGCGGTTGGCGAGGCCCTGGCGCAGCAGCATCAGCGGCGTGCCGATGGTCCCGCCGGAGAGCACGACGGTCTTCGCGAGCACCCGGATGCGAGCGCCTCCGCCCACGGCGCGCCCCAGCACGCCCACCGCGCGGCCTCCCGCGAGGAGCACCTCCTCGACGCGGCAGTGATGGGCCAGCACGGCCCCGGCGCGCATCGCCGCCGGGAGGTAGCTCACGTCGGTCGAGCTCTTCGCCCCGGTGGGACAGCCGAAGCAGCACAGCCCCTGGCCGTCGCAGCCGGGCGCGTTGCGGGCCAGCGGACCGTGCGACCAGCCGAGCGCGGAGGCCCCGCGCGCCACCACGCGGGCGCTGCCGCCCAGCACCGACGCGGAGGGGACGCCCACCTCCAGGGCCGCCTCGACCTTCGCGAAGTAGGGCTCCATCACCTCCGGGTCGAGGCCCGTGAGACCGTCCTCGAAGCGCCAGCGTCGGAGCACGTCCGCCGGGGTGCGCAGGCAGGTCCCGGAGTTGATCGTGGTGCTGCCACCCACCGTGACCCCCGTCGGCATCGCGATGAAGGTGTTGCCCACCAGGGCCCGCTGCCGCTGCATCGCGAGGCCCCGCTCCCACGCCCGGCCGCTGAAGTCCCCGCGGGAGAAGTACCCGCCCTCCTCCAGCACCACCACGGCGTAGCCCCCGCTCGCGAGCGCGCGCGCCACGGGCCCTCCGCCCGCGCCGCTGCCGACGATCACCACGTCGGCCTCGAGGGTCTCCCCGTCGGACATCTCCCGGGCGTCGAGCATCCGCTCGTGCCACCGCGGGCGCTCGTCCACCACCGGGAGCGCGCTGAGGCCCACGCGCGCCCCGAGGCTCTCCGGGGGATCGGCCGCGATCACCTGCGCCAGCTTCAACGGCGCGGTCACCCCGCGCACCAGCCCGTGCGTCGCCACGCCCTGCGCCAGCCGGGCGAGCGTGCCCATCCGAGCGGCGATGGGCAGCGACGAGAGCCGGGCGCCCGAGAGAGGGACCGCCGCCAGGTCGAGCGCCTGGAGCGCCGCCAGCCACGCCCGGTCGGCCGATGGGCCGAAGCGCTCGAGCACGGCCTCCACCGCGTCGACGGTGCGAGCGTCGGGAGCGCGCACGTGACGCCCCGCAGGGGTCGCCGCCTCCGCGATCGCCAGCAGCACCCGCGCCTCGTCGGCCCCGATGCGCCGAACACCACCCCGCCGGTCTGACCCGTCTGCCATGTGTCCATCGCCTCCTCGCGGATCGCCGCAAGAAAAGTTGACCATATGGTCAGTATTTTCACAAGGGCGCGGCCGTGCCATCGTCGCGCGGCGTCATGGGAGGGGCCGACGCTCCCCTCGCGACGCGGGAGAACACCGATGAACCGGGACTGGTGCAACGGCTTCCGCTACGACGGCGGCGCGCGGGGTCACTACGAGAGCTACTTCCAGCGGGCCAACCACCCGACCAGGCCGCTGGCGTTCTGGATACGCTACACGGCCTTCGTCCCGAAGGGCCGGGCGGGCGACGCCGTGGGCGAGCTCTGGGCGATCTGGTTCGACGGCGAGGCGAAGAAGGTCTGCGCCGTGAAGCAGGTGGTCCCGTGGGCGAGCTGCCGCTTCGATCCGAGGTCGCTGTCGGCCGCGCTCGGCGACGCGACGCTCGACGCCGCGAGGCTCACCGGCAGCGCGAGCTCGAACGGCCGCGCCATCGCGTGGACGCTCGGCTACGAGTCCCCGTCGGCCCCGCTGCTCCTGCTCCCGGAGGCGCTCTACTCGGGCCCCTTCCCCAAGGCGAAGGCGCTCGTCGGGTCGCCGCTGGCCGTGTTCCGCGGCGAGCTGCGCGTCGACGACGAGGCGCACGCCATCGAGTCGTGGGTCGGCAGCCAGAACCACAACTGGGGTTCGCGCCACACCGACGAGTACGCCTGGGGTCAGGTCGCGGGCTTCGACGACGCGCCGGAGAGCTTCCTCGAGGTGACGACCGCGAGGGTCAAGCTGGGCCCGGTGCGAAGCCCCTGGATGACGCTCCTCGTGCTGCGTCACGGCGGCGAGGAGTTCGCGCTCAACGCGGTCGGCACCGCGCTGCGCGCCGAAGGGCGCTACGAGTTCTTCGCGTGGAGCTTCGCGTCGCAGCAGGGTGACGTCTCCATCGAGGGGCGCATCGAGGCGCCGCACGAGCTCTTCGTGGGTCTGCCCTATGACAACCCTCCGGGCGGGCGGAAGACCTGCCTCAACACCAAGCTCGCGCGCTGCACCCTCACGCTGCGACGACCCGGGCGCGACCCGGTGGTGCTCATCACGAAGCACCGGGCGGCCTTCGAGATCCTGACCGACCGAGACGACCACCGGGTGCCGGTGCTCGGGGTCTGACGGGGTCGTTGACCTGTGACACCGGGCCCCTACGCTCCGGCTCCATGAACCCGCTGCGCCGCAAGATGGCCATCGCCGCCTGGGACTCGCCCCGAGAGCCCAACATCTACGGCCGCATGACGCTCGACGCCGAGCCCGCGCTCGCCTACGTCGACCACCTCCGAAGGACCACCGGCGAGAAGGTCACGCTCACCACGGTGGTGGGCAAGGCCGTGGCCCTGGGACTGCGCGCGACGCCGACGCTCAACGGCCGGCTGCGCCTCGGGGTCTTCGTGCCGCACGAGCGGGTGAACGTGACCTTCCTGGTGTCCTTCGAGGAGGGGCGCAATCTCGCGAAGGCGCGCATCGACGACCTCGACCGCAAGTCGGTGGTCGAGGCCACCATCGAGCTGCGCGAGCTCGCGGACAAGCTGCGCCAGGGGCGCGACAAGGCCTTCGACAAGAGCATGGGGCCGGTGCGGCTGCTGCCGACCTGGGCGCTCAAGCGGGTGCTCCGCGCGGTGGGCTTCGTCACCGCCGATCTCGGGCTGTCGCTCCCTTCGCTGGGCCTCGAGGCCCTCCCCTTCGGGTCGTGCGTGATCACCAACGTGGGCACCTTCGGGCTCGACGAGGGCTACATCCCGCCGACGCCCTTCGCGGGGGTTCCGCTGTGGCTGCTCATCGGCGCGGCGAAGGACGCCCCCATGGCGGTCGACGGCAAGGTGGTGGTGCGCAAGCAGCTCACGCTCACCGCCACCATCGACCACCGCTTCATGGACGGCGCCCAGGGGGCCACGCTCGCGAAGACCATCCGTCGCGTGATGGAGAACCCATGGGAGCTCGACGGCCTCGACGGCCCTCCTGCGGGCTGAGCGCTCCCGAAGGGCACGGGATAGACCGCGCCGTCACTTTCTTCGCCCGCTCCCTCCCCCGATGCTATCTATCGAAGTGCAGGGGCGGCCCAGCGCGATCCCACCTTCCCCCCCCCAATGGGGTCGCGCAACGGGCCGCCCCGGCTTTTATCCGGGCGTCGACGTGCACGCCACGAGCCGGATGGGCCTCGCCGGCCGCGTGGTCACGCCGTTCATCACGCTCGCGATGGCGGGCCCCGGGACCCCGTCGAAGCGGTACGCCGCGAGGACGCTGCCGAGCGCCACCTTGAGCTCGTAGCCCGCCATGGCCGCGCCCAGGCACCGCCGGGCGCCGCCGCCGTAGGGGTAGAACTCCCCGGGCGAAGGACGCCACGACAGGAAGCGCTCGGGACGAAACTCCGACGGCGACGGATAGAGCCTCGGGTCGAAGTGCGTGAGCATCACCGCGGGGCAGATCATCGTGCCCGCGGCGATGACGTGGCCGTCGAGGGTCCAGTCGCGCGCGACGCGGCGGGCCATGATCGGAACGATGGGCTGCAGCCGAAGGGTCTCGTCGCAGACCGCGCCGAGGTAGGGCAGCGCCGAGAGCGCCGACGGCTCGGGCGTGCGCCCCAGGGGGCCGAGCTCGTCGCGCAGACGGCCCAGCACCGTGGGGTTCTGATGCAGCCGGTAGAGCGCCCAGCCGAGCGTCGTGGCCGTGGTCTCGTGGCCCGCGATCACCAGGGTGCGGAGCTCGTCGAGGAGCTCGGGCTCGGGCAGCGGGGCGCCGTCTTCGTCGCGCGCCGAGAGCAGAAGCGCCAGGATGTCGTCGCGGCCCTCGGAGGCCGATCGGGCGCGGGCGATCTCCTCCCGGAGCTGATCGAGGAGGCGCCTCGTCGAGCGCTGGTAGCGATCCCACGGGCCGACTCCGCCCATCGGGCGGTGCAGCCACGGGCTGAACATCAGCCACGCCGGGAAGCGGTCGATCACCTCGGAGACCGAGGACTGAAAGCGCTCGATGGCGCCCGGGTCGGTCAGCCCGAAGATCGCCCGCACGATCACGTCGAGCGAGAGCCTCTGGGTGCGCGGCAGCACCTCGAAGGCCTCCCCCGGAGCGACGCCCCGAAACGCCCCCCGCGCGGCCTCCGCGATCACGTCGCCGTAGGCCTTCATCCGCGCGCCGTGCAGCGGAGGGGCGAGCAGCTTGCGCTTGCGCCGGTGCCGCGCGCCTCGGGCGAGCACCACCGTCTCGTCGCCGAGGAGCGGCTCCACCACGCCCGAGGGAGGGTCCATCACGTCGGGGTCGGCGGAGAAGATCGCCGCCACGTGGCGCGGATCGCCCGTCACCACGTAGGACTCATCGAGCGTCGGCAGCACGAAGGGGTCGCCGTGCCGGTCCGCCAGCCGCCGGAGCATCCGGGCGGCGTCGTACACCAGGCCCCAGGTGTTCACCGAGCGGTGGAGCAGGTCCGCGGGCGCGGCTCCCATGGCGCTCACGCGACGACCGCCGCCCTCCGGCGGTAGCGCACCATGCACGGGGGCGCGGGGCGCAGCACGCCGATGTCGTTGAGCTTCGCCGGAGCGGCCGGGTCCACCAGCGAGAGCTCGTATCGCCGCAGCAGCATGCCGAGCATGATCTTCATCTCGTTGTTCACGAAGGCCGCCGCCCAGCAGCGGTGGCCGCCGCCGCCGAATCCGACGATGTGGTAGGGCTTGTCCTCGTCGCGCTCGGGGCTGAAGCGCTCCGGGTCGTAGCGCTCCGGGTCGCGGAAGAGCGCCGGGAGGCGCTGCGAGAGCGCGATGCCCGCCACCACGAGCCACCCCTTGGGGACGTGGTAGTCGCCCGCGGTGAAGTCCTGCGCGGCGAGGCGGAGCAGCGTGTGCGTGACCGGCCGCAGCCGCTCGGCCTCCTTCACGCAGGCCTCGAGCCACGGCAGCGAGCGCAGCGAGTCGTAGTCGGGGCGCTCGTCGGGGCCGAAGACCCCGTCGACCTCCGCCACCGCGCGAGCGAGGGCGTCAGGGTGCTGGAGCAGCATCACCAGCGCCCACTCCAGGTGCCCCGAGGTGTTCTCCCGGCCGCCGAAGATGAGCCCGAGCACGAAGGTCACCACCTTCTCGTCGGGGATCGTCGGCTGGTCGAGGTAGCTCGCCGCGAGCAGCGCCTGGAGGAAGTCGTCGTGCGCGTCGGGGTTCGCCCTGCGCTCTCGCACCACCGCCCCGAGGATCTCGCGGAGCTTGCGCAGCGCGCGGTCGCGGCGGATGAAGCGCGGCAGCGGGAGGTTGGTGGGGAGCACGAACTCGAGGCCCCCCGCGAGGTCCTTGAAGAGCGACGCGAGCTCCGGGCCGAGGCGTCGGCGGAAGGGCTCGCCGAGGATCGCCCTCGCCACCACGTTCATCGTGAGCTGCTGCGAGACCTCGCAGAGGTCGAAGGTGCCATGGGGCCCGAGGGTGTCGAGCCACTCGTCGACCTCGGCGGTCATCTCGCCGACGTAGCTGCGGAGCTTCTTCCCGTGGAAGGCCGGGAGCATCACCCGCTTCTGCTCGTCGTACTCGCGCTTCGGCGCGGTGAAGAGCACCTTGTCGCCGAGGATGGGCTCGAGGAAGCTGTAGATCTCGCCCATCGAGAGCAGCGTGTCGGTGGACTCGAAGAAGAGGCGAAGCAGGTCGGGGCCCACGAGCACCACCGCGGGGTTTCTCGCGAGGCGGATGCCGAACACCGGACCGAAGCGCTGGTAGCCCTTGCGAAACAGGCCGAGCGCGTCGCGGCGGAAGTCGATCGCGTTGCCCACGAGGGGCAGCCCGGGGAGCATCGGGGGGAGAGGGAGCGAGGCGGGCGGGTTCACTTGGCGACTCCTTGGGGGGATCTGCGCGAGAGCACGCCCTGGTCGTGGAACCAGGCGTAGATGTCCCGCACGGTGTCTTCGACGGGCCGCGGCGTGTGACCGAGCTCGCGCGCGGCCCGGGCGCCGGAGATGTGCCGGTGGCTCTGCAGCGTGCGCACCATCTCGGGCGTGAGCAGGGCCTCGCGGCGGGTGATCCTCCCCCCGAAGGCGAGCAGGTGACCCGCGGCGTGGAAGAGCGTCGGCGGGATCACCCGGGGCTCGCGTCCGCCGACGTGGCGAATGGCGATGCGGGCCATGTCGAGGGAGGAGTTCCAGTGGCCCGGGAGGAGGTAGTTCTCTCCGCGGCGACCGCGCTCCGCGGCGGCGAGGGTGCTCTGCACGACGTCGCGCACGTCGACGAAGTGGAAGCCCCCGTGCGGCACCGCGGGCAGTCGTCGGCGGGCCACGTCGACGAAGAACCTCCCCATGCGCGAGGGCTCGTGATCGCCCGGCCCGATGACCCCGACGGGGTTGACGATCACCGCGTCGAGTCCCTGCGCGATGACCCCGCGCACGGCGGCCTCGCCCGCGGCCTTGGAGCGGTCGTAGGGCGCGTGCGTCGGCCCCGGGCGCCGGTGCTGCTCGTCGATCTCCCCGGCGGTGGGCGTGAGGTCGAAGGCGTGCACGGAGCTCATGTGCACGTAGCGCCGGACGCCCGCGCGCAGCGCCTCGGTGGCCGCGTTGCGGGCGCCGTTGACGTTGACGGCGTGCACCTGACCGTCGCGGTCGGCGTCGATGGAGATCTTCGCCGCGAGGTGAAACACCGTGTCGACCCCGCGGAAGGCGGCGCGCAGTGTCTCCGGGTGGCGCACGTCGGCGATGGCCAGCTCGACATCGAGCCCGCGGAGCGAGCGCGACGGAGCAGGGACCACCGCCCTCACCCGGTGCCCGCGGTCGAGCAGGGCGCGGAGCAGGTTGTTGCCGATGTGACCTGACGCGCCGGTCACCGCAACGAGGGCAGAAGCCGAAGTCATGGCGAGGATGTTCCTTCGCCCGGGGCTCGTCACGACGTCAAGGGCCGTCACACATGGTCTTGAAGACCATGCGGACTTCATGATCGATTGATATGCAATGAGAGCTGCCTGGAGGATGTTCGCGCTCTGTCTCGCGCTCGCTTCAACCGTGAGCGCCGATCCGCAGCCGGGTCGGCTGATGCCGGCCTTCGCGGTCAACGACCTGGTCGGCGCGCAGCACACCCGGAGCGACCTCTCGGGTCGATGGACGGTGCTGCTGGTGATGACCGACAAGGACACCCACCCGGCCATCTCGCCCTGGTTTCGCCGGGTGCGCGAGGCCGCCCCGCAAGTGCGCATGGTGACCATGGCGGCGCTCGACCTCTTCGCCCTGGTGCCGACCGCGACGGTGCTCTCCGAGGCACGGGAGAACACGCCACGCGCAGGGTGGAGCGACGTGTGGCTCTCCCGCGACGGCTCCCTCGCCGACGCGCTCGGGCTCCCGGAGAGCGAGGTCCCGTGGGTCATCGTGGTGTCTCCCGCGGGGCGGGTGGTCGAGGTGGTCCACTCGATGGTCGGCGACGAGGCGCTGGCCCGGGTGGTCGCCGCGCTCCCGCAGCGCCCTGCGGCAGCGCCGGAGGCGTCGGCGAGCGCCCGATAGACGCCGAGCGCCGCGGTCCTCAGCGTTGGTCTCATCGTCGAGGAAACGTCGCCCACTCCGCGGTTGCGGGCGGCCCGCGAGCGGGCCTGCAACCGCTGAAGTGGGAGCCTGGGGATGATCGTCCCGCCTGCGCGGGACTCTCTGCAGGAGCATCGAGCGCTGGAGCGCTCGCTGGAGAGGACGTAGGTGCTCACGCGCAGCAGCAGGACAAGTCACTGAGCGCCGCATGGAGTTCCATCATGGCGGTCGATGAACTCCCGACGGTTGCGCCAGCAACCGGCGCTCCTGCAGCAAGCCCTGCGAAGGCAGGGCGCTCAGTTCCAGGCTCCCACTTCCAGCGGTTGCAGGCCCGCTCGCGGGCCGTCCGCAACCGCGGAGTGGGCGGCCTTCCGGCGGAGATGAGACCAACGCTCAGCGCCGCGGTCGCAGGCGGCGTGTCGATCAGAGCGTCCCGAGGTAGGCCGTGAGGCCGTCGATCTGCGCGGGCGCGAGCTGCGAGGTGTGACCGTGGCTGTCACCGCCGCCGCAGTCTCCGAAGCGGTCGCGCAGCGTGGGCGCGCAGCCGTCGTGAAGGTGCGGCGCGCGCCAGCGAAGGCCCAGCAGCGAGGGCACCTGGAAGGCGGCGGGTGAGCACCGCGTCGACGAGGTGGCCGAAGTCGCGGAGGTCGCCGCTCCAGTGGAAGGGCTCGGTGCCGGGCAGGCCGCCGCGGAGCATCGGGGTGCGGCGCGGGCCGACGTCGGAGAAGTTCCAGGTGTGGCCGTCGTCGTTGCCCTCGGGGTGGCACGACGCGCAGGTCATCGACCCCTCCGGGTTGGTGTGGAACATCCGGTGTCCGGTGTCGGCCTCCGCGCTCCCGCCGAGGGGAATGCTCGCGAGGTCGCTTGTGAACACCAGCGCTGCGGGCGCGCGGGTCTGCACGAGGGCGCCGCCGTCGGGAAGCGCCGCCGCGGCCACCACCTGGCCGAGCATCGACATGGCCTCGCTCGGCGGAGTGCGCTGCACGCAGCGATCCCCTTCGATCAAGCCTGTAGGGAACTCCAGCCACCCCGAGGTGCCGGCCCTGCCCCAGTTGCCCGGCATCGCGACCAAGGCCTTCCCGTCGGGCAACACCGCGAGGTCGATGGAGAGCGCGTTGGGCGCCAGCGAGAGCGAGCGCGAGGGCGGACCCTCGACGCGCAGCACGCTCAGCATCGGCCTCACGATGCCCCCGTTGCACGGGACACCCGCGTCACCGTTGGCGCCGCCCGCATAGCCGTTGTCGCCGGTCGACACCCTCCCGGAGGTCGCGCGCTGGTGGAGGATCACGATGGCGCCCATGGGCGTCACCACCGTGCGCCATGCGACCTCGCGGTCAGCGCCGCCGGGGAACCGCTGTAGCACCGCGCCCTCCGGGTCGAGCACGACCCGAGGTCACCTCATCGATCAGCACGGGACGCTCGAACGGGCGCGGGCCTCGCCGGCGGTGGATGCTCGAGCCGGATGGAGACCGCCATCCAGAGGACCCCGAGTCCGAACATCATCAGCAGCGCCCCCATGAGCACGGCGGAGGCCCGAGCCAGCGCCGGCCGCCTGGCCTCCGGCGTGAGGTGCTCGATCAGGCCATGGCCCCGCGGTTGGAGCAGCGTCCGCCCTCCCGAGATGGCGAAGCACCCCGCGAGGACGAAGCAGACGCCCGCCGGGAAGAGCAGCAGCGAGAGGCCCGTGAAGATCACGGCCGCGAAGCTCGCGATGCCCGCGATCAGCGCGCCCACCTGCCACGCGTAGGCGTTCGATCCGCGAGAGAGGCTCGCGCGCGAGGCGTCTTCGTCGAACTCTCCGGCCATGACGCTCACTCTACGTCCGCGGACCGTCGCGGCGATCCCGACCACGCGCGGGCGTCGGTCCGGACGGTTCGGCGAGGAGGCCGGGACCGCCGACACGCGCTGGTCGCTGCCTCGCGCTCACGTCGGAGCGCGCGCCCTCTTCACGAGCGCGACCATCGCCTTGCGCACCTCGTCGGTGGTGGTGAGCGGCTGGTCGAACGCGAGGCGCGCCGCCTTGGGCCCCCTCGGCGTGCTGATCGCCAGGTCGAAGCCGTAGCGATCGACCGCGGTCATCGTCGCAGCGCTCGCCTCGGGGACCAGGAGCAGCCCCTTCGCGTAGGCGAGCAGCGCGTCTCCGTGGTCGTCGTTCATGTGCGTGAGGATGCCGGTCGCGGCGCCTGCGAGCGGGTCGGGCTCGGCGCGCGCGTAGTCCTCCGCGCCCACCCATGACATGCGGCCGAAGCCGCCCACGTAGCGGAGCGCGGTCGGCTCGAGGCGATAGAAGGCGAAGTCCTCGAAATCGACGTAGTACCCGGCGCGCGGCTGCGCGGCGAGGAAGGTCGCGCGCGCGTCGGCGACCTCGGACGCTGGCACCTTTCCGCAGGGCCCGAGGAGCGTGACGCGCCCGAGCGCGAGCACCTCCTCGTGGCGACCGGGCGGCTCGGTCACGAGCATCGACGCCTCCGCGTGATCGTCGAGGTTCTGCGTGTGCTCGGCGAGGCGGGACAGCAGCATGAGCGGTCGGCCCACGCGGTCCCACGCGACCGTCACGAGCGACCCGTACGGATACCCGGCGGGCTCGCGTGCGATCGTGCAGAGGGTCGCCGAGCGCGCGTCGGCGACCAGCGTGCGACACCGCTCGGCGTGGGTCGGTGCGCGGGCGGCGAGCAGCTCCGGGCGGTCGTCGTCCGCGCCTTCGCCGCGCCCGTGACGGCCTGCTCTCGTGGGGTCGTTCACCATGCGGAAGAGCTATCACGGCGCGACGGCACGGAGCAGTTCGCCCTCGCACGGCGGGCGCGTGGTGGCGCGGGTGCAGACCGGGCTCACGAACGAGACGCTGAGCCCGGGTTTCGGGCTCACGGTGGGTCCCCTCTACGGCGCAGGCGGGGTCGAGGTCGTGCGAGCCTTCGTCCCGTAGGCCCCCCCACTGTTCACCAGGACGATGCAATCGAGGAAAGAGAATATCGACGCACCGGAGCAGGTGGCGCCCTACCCTCGGCGGGTGTCCGGCCCCCTCCCCCGACGCCTGCTCTTCGTGCTGTGGTCGGCGTCGGCGTGCGGCGCTCGGACCGGCCTGGAGGGCCCTCCCGACGCGGCGCTCGAGGCCGCCCCGGACGTCGCTGCGACGCCGGATGCCGGCCCCGGGGACGTCCCGCTCCAGCCCCCGTCCTGCGGTCGGCTGACGCCCGTCGGCAGCGTCCGCTCCGCCGTCGCGGGCGTGACCGGGCACGCCGCCATCGACGCCGACGGGACGATCTACGCGCCCTACGAGACCGCCGAGCGCGGCCGTGGCGTGGTCGCCCTCGACGCCTGCGGCCGGGAGCGCTGGCGTGCGCCTGCCGTGCGACCCACCCGGGGAGGGCGCGTGCTCGGGGGCGAGGTCCGCCTCTCCACGGGGGGCGACGTGCTGCTCACGAGCATGTACGGCGACACGGCCGCGCGCGGGCTCTGGCGCTTCGGGCGCGACGGCGCGGCCCGGCCGCCGTACCCCGCGGTCGATGCCGTGGTGCGCTTCGTCGGCCTGCCTCCGGGGCGCGGGCCCGTGCTGGTGACCCAGGGGGCCATGACGACCGTGGGGCGCCTCGCGGGCTTCGACCTCGCGGGTCGCCAGACGCTCGACGCCCCCGACTGGTCCAACGTGAACGAGTGCGCCGTCTCGGGCACCGTCGTGGGCTGCCTCGACACGGCGCTCGACCTCGCCGGGGGCCGCAGGCTCTGGTCGGAGCCCTACGAGATCCTCGACGGCACGCTGCGCCACGCGCTCCCGCCCGCGATCGACGGCGACCGCATCTACGTGGCGTTCTTCGGCCTGAGCTCCTACGTGCTCGTCGCCCGCGAGCTGCGCACGGGCCGGGCCCTCTGGCGGGTGAACCTCGCCCGCTCGACGCGCGGCCAGGTCGATCTCCTCATGGGCGCGCCCGTGGTCGGCGCCGACGGCACGGTCTACGTCTACGTGAACGTCCACCGCGGCGGCGGCGCGAGCGGCGAGCTGGTCGCCGTACGCCGCGACGGCACCCGCGCCTGGGGCTTCGGGGCCGACGCCACCCGCACCGACTACCAGCGCTACGCCACGCACGCCGTCGGGCGCGCGGGCGTGATCTACCTCGCGGTGGGCCGGGCGCTCTACGCCGTCGGGGAGGACGGCCGCCAGCGCTGGACGCTCGCGATCCCGGAGGGCGCCAACGCCTCGGCGCCGGTGCTCTCGCCCAACGGTGACCTCGCCCTGCACACCGACGACGACCGGCTGCTGGTCGTGGCGACCGAGTCCGCCGGCGCGGCCCCGTCGGCGTGGCCCCTCACCGGCGGCGACGCGCGAAACGGCAACGCCCGGTGAGGTCCTCCGGTCACGGCTTCGGGCCGGGCGTGGGGCGCGGCGCCCTCAGTAGGAGGGGTCGCCGCGCGTGATCCATGGCCCCGCGGCCGCGCAGCGGGGATGCGCTCAACGGCCTCCCATCGGGCACGCGCGGATCCCCCCGGCCCGGGACAGGTGAAGTCGTTGTGGCAACAGAGCGACTCGTCGACGCAGCCGTCGCAGTCGTCGTCGAGTCCATTGCAGACCTCGGCGGCCGGTCCGATCGGGTCCTCGCACGCGCCCCACCGTCCGGTCGCTCCGGCGCCCATGCAGCGGTGCGTCCCGATGCGGCACCGCCCGACGCCGCGCTGCCCCGGCGTGCCGTACGAGCAGGGCTCGACGGCGCCCGGGACGCAGTCGCAGTCGTCGTCGATCCCGTTGTTGCAGATCTCGCGCGGCCCGCACCCCGCCCCGGGCGCGGAGCACGTCGCCGCGTCGGGACCCGGGAGGCACGGAACGACGTCGACCGGCGGGCGGTCCAGGCGCTCGACGTCGCGACCCGGGCCCGCGTCCGGCCACGACCCACGGAACAACAGCGGAGGACGGTCGCCGCAGCCCGCGACGACCGGGAGGGCAGCGACCCACGCGAAGCCTGGCTGAACTCGCAACGGATCCCTTCTCCGCGGAAGCGGACTCCCGCCGTCGTCGACACGACGCGATGACCTCGATGAGTACCGCGGCCATGTCCGACACACCCCACGTCGAGAGGCGGACGCTGCCCCGCTCGGTCGGCTGCATGCGCGGCGCTCGCGGCGTGATCGTCCGCGACGGAGGCTGCGTCAGCGGTGGAGCTGCCGTCGCGGGACGCCTCGACGTCGAAGCTCTCGACGGGCCTGATCGTCCGGAAGCGACAGCCCAGCGCTGCGGCCAGAACGAGTACCGTCAGCGTGGGCGGGCGCATCCGGCGACGGTGACGCACGCCGTCGCGCGTGAGGTGCTCGCGGTGCGATCGGCCCGTCGACGGCTTCGACGACGATGGGGCGCAGCGACCGGACGACACCATCGGCCGCGTGAGGCAGAGCGCCCCCCTTGGCCCTCACACGTTGCCCGTGCCGCTCCCGGCAGCGCGGTTGGCGGCCTCGAGCTCCGCCCACAGCGGAGCGAAGGACTGCGCGTACTCCGGCTTGCTCTCACCCAGGTAGGACGGCCGCATGCCCTCCCAGTAGAACGCGTGCCGCCACTCGTCGCCCAGGTGCAGAAGCAGCTCGGGGAGGTTGTGCAGGTGGTCGGCTTCGGTCGCGGCCTGCGCCGCGTCGCCCGCGTACCCGGCCGAGCGGGCATTGAGCAGGCCGCGGCGGAGGATGTCGAGGTAGATGTCGCGGCGGTCACGCATCCGGAGAACGCTACCCCGTCACGCAGTGCCCGGACATCCTGCCGCTGCCGAGGACGGTCTGCGGTCGGCGTACCCACGGCGTCGGGCTCGCGGCCGCGCTCGGCGACGACGCGCTCGGCCGCGCGCTCGCTCACATGGCTGCGCTGGAGGCGGCCTCGATACCGGCCTTCGCACGCCTCGCCCGAGAGCTCGCCGAACACCACGCGCCGCCGTCGCGGATCCGCTCGGCGGAGCGAGCGAGGCGCGACGAGGTGCGACATGCAGCGACGATGCGCGGCCTCGCGCGAGCGAGGGGCGGGTCTGTGGGGCGCGGCGGGCTCACGGTCGGGTACACCTTCGTCTTCGCGCGGAGGTTCGTGCTCTCTGTGGGAGGCGGCGGGGAGTACGTGCGCTTCACGCCGTCCGGGCAGGGAGCCGAGAGCTACGGGCGCGCATGGCCCTTCGTGCGACTGGCGGCGGGCGTGGCGTTCTGACGTCGCATCGCGCGCCACACCTGCGACCGCGGACCTCGCAGGCCCGCCGGGTGACCCTCGGGATCGGCCTCAACGCCGTCCCGAGGCCTCCCCCGGCGCGCCCGCCAGGCGCAGCGCCCCGGGATGCACCCGAAAGGTCGCCGTCGCCCGCCCCGGCGACTCCCCATCGAGGTCGAGGTAGGCCGTGTTCGCCAGCGCCTGCACGGTCACCTCCGCCACCCGCGCGGTGACCGCGCCCGGCAGCGCCCCCGCCGTGCCGCGATACAGCCGCGGCGCCCTCCAGAGCGACCGCGCCATGCCCGCGTGCGGGATCACCAGCAGGTCGAGCGCCCCGTCGTCGATGCGCGCCGCGGGGCAGAAGCACATCCCGCCGCCCGCGTAGCGCCCGTTGCCCACCACCAGCGTCGCGATCTCGTGCTCGCCGAGCTCGCGCCCGTCGGCCGTCACCCGCACCCGCGCCGGCTCGTAGCGCGCCATCGCCCGGAGCGTCCCCGCGACGAAGGCCGCGCGCCCGCCCAGGCGCTTGCCCGACGCGTTGACCAGGCGGTCGACCAGGCCGCTCGCCCCGCACGACGCCAGGTTCACGAACCACCGCGCCCCGTCGCTCCCGTCGTCGGCCACGTATGTCGCGCGGCCCACGTCCATCGGGCGCGCCGCCCGCTCCCGGATCGCCCTGAGCGCCTCGCCCAGGGTCCAGACGCCGAGGGTGCGTCGGAGGTCGCCGCCGGTGCCCACGGGCAGCACGCCGAAGGTCACGCGCCCTCGGTCGGGGTGGTCCATCAGCCCGTTGACGACCTCGTGGTGGGTGCCGTCGCCGCCGAGGGAGAGCACCCGCGCGGCGCCGTCGGTCACGGCCTCGCGGGCCAGCGCGACGGCGTGGCCCGGGCGCTCGGTCTCGACGTAGCGGCACGGCCCGAGGGCGCCGGTGATCGTCCTGCGGAGGGCGTCGCGCGCCCGGCCCACGCGCCCGGCGGCCGCCGCGGGGTTGGCGATCACCACGGTGTCGACGGCGCTCACGGCGCGTCGCCGCCGCGCGGAGCGCGCATCCGCTCGTAGCCCTCGACCAGGGTGCCAAACCACCGGTCGCAGTGCGGGAAGAACCCGGCGTAGTTGCCATGGACCTTCGCGTGGTGCGCGTCGTGGTGCAGCGCCCCGTCGCTCCCCGGGAAGAGCCGCGAGGGCGACCACGGGAGGTCGTACCCGCAGTGCCCCTCGGCGGCCTCCCACTGGCGCAGGGCGATCCAGGCCCAGACGGTGACGACGTGCGCGCCCAGCAGCGCGGGCCCGGCGAGCATGAGCATCCCGGTGGCCACGTACTCCGCCGGGTGCATGTAGTGCCCGGTGACCGCCCACGGCGTGACGATGCGGTGGTGGACGGCGTGCACCCTCTTGAAGAGCCAGCGCGTGTGAAGCGCGCGGTGCATCCAGTAGAAGAGGAGGTCGTCGAGCGCGGCGAAGGCGAGCAGCTGCGCGGCGACCACCCAGGGCGGAGGGAGGGCGCCGAGGTGGACGCGGCCAGGGCGGATCCACGGCCAGAGGGCGAGGAGCACCGCGGCCAGGGCGGCGTTGTTCAGGAGCCAGCGGCCGACGGAGGGGAGCAGGAGCGTCTGGGCGCGAGGGCGGCGAGACTGGATGCGGTAGCGACGCAGGGCCGGCGGGTCGCGCCACGCGAGCCAGGTGAGCGGGGCCGCGAAGAGGGCGAAGGCCGCGACGCTCACGAGCTGGCCGCCGAGGGCGAGCGAGCGGAAGAGGGGGTCGTCCCAGAGGCCGGTCCACGGGGTCGTCATGGCGGGGCGAGGAGTATAGGCGGGCTCGACGGGGACGCCGACACGGCGGCAGCCGCGGGGACGACGCCACCGGCTGGATCACCGCCTGCCCCGCGGGGTCCGAGAAGACGCGCGGCGAGGGAGCGCAGGGTGGTGACGTAGGCGTGGTGCAGCGGAGCCCGCGCGGGCGACGGGCACCACGAAGAGCACCGGAAGAGCGTCGCCGTGGACGCGTCCACCTCGGCGCCCTCCCGATCGCCCTGTGGACGAACGCGGTGGCGCCACAAACGACTAGAGCCCCCCAGGAACTCTTCGTTCCTGGGAGGCTCTAGTCTGAAAAACCCGCTCTCACACGGGATTTTCTTCGGCGACCCCAACGGGATTTGAACCCGTATTACCGACGTGAGAGGCCGATGTCCTAACCGTTAGACGATGGGGCCTTTACTGACAAAACCAGCTCGGGGACTAGGATTCGAACCTAGATAGACGGTGCCAGAAACCGTCGTCCTGCCATTAGACGATCCCCGAAGAGCTATTTCTCTCCGAAGCGGGATGCGGCTTGTACTTAGAACCCCTCCCCCCTGTCAACAATCTATTTGAAGATTCTCTCAGGGCCCTCCCCGACCGGGCCTCCGGGGCGCTCGAAGCACCGTGCGAACGTAGCGTTCCAGCGCGTCCCAGCGCGCGGGCTCGGCGTTGAGCAGCGACACCCCGTGGGCGTCTGACGCGGGCACCACCGCGCGCTCGACCGCGATGCTCGCCGCCTCCGTCGCCAGCAGCGTCACCGCCCGGGCGCTCTCCTCGTCGCGCTCCGCGGCCATCAGCCACGCCGTGCGCGCGGGCGTCGTCGGCAGCGCCGCGTAGGACCGCATCGGCCCCAGCGCGTCGAGCCCGTGGTACCCGATGCCCGGCGAGATCATCGCGAGCCCGACCACCCTCGGCTCGTCGGCAAGGCCCGCCACCGCCGCGGACGCCCCGATGCTCGACCCCACCACCACCACCGAGCGCACCGCGCCCGCGTTGACGTTGAAGAGGTACCGGGCGCCCGCCACCGCGTCGCGAGGGAGACCCGCCCAGCGCGCGGGATCTTCCCCGAAGCTCTCCCAGGTCCGCCGGAGGGACTGCGGGCCGCTCACGCTGTCGCCGTGGCCGCGCAGGTCGAGCGAGAGCACCGTGATCGCGGGAGGCTGCTTCAGCCGGTCGATGAGCGGCTGCCACTCCGAGCGGTTGGACCCGAGCTGGTGAAGCAGCAGCACGGCGCCCGCCTGCGCGTCGGCCCCGGGGTGTAGCGTGCCCACCACCTGCCAGCGGTCCTCCGTCGGGAGCTGCACCGGCGTCGGACCGCGCGGCCCCGCGTCCGGCACCCCCGCGTCCTCGCCCCCGCCGCGCCACCGCTTGCACCCGCCGAGCAGCGCCGCGGCGACACACGACCACGCCAGGATCCGCTCTGCCCTACGCATGGCGCGCACTCTACCCTCCGCGCGTACGGCTTGCGACCGCGCTCGTGGCGGCACTATCGTTCCGCGATGAACCGTACCGCCGCGGCCCTGGTGATCGGCAACGAGCTCCTCAGCGGCAAGGTGCACGACTCCAACACCCTCACCCTCTCCCGCGCCCTGCGCCCGCTGGGCATCGAGCTGCGCCGCGTGGTGGTGATCCCCGACGAGGTCGAGCTCATCGCCTCCGAGGTCAACAGCCTGCGCCACGCCCACGACTTCGTGTTCACCTCCGGGGGCGTCGGCCCCACCCACGACGACGTCACCGTCGAGGGCATCGCGCTGGGCCTCGGCCGCCGCGTGGTGCGCAGCCCCGTGGTCGAGGCGCTGCTCCGCGACCACTACGGCGCCCGCCTCACCGAAGGGCACCTGCGCATGGCCGACCTCGTGGAGGGCACCGAGCTCTACCCCGGCGGCTCCCCCGCGTGGCCGACCATGGTGCTGGGCAACGTGTTCGTGCTGCCCGGCGTGCCGCAGATCTTCGCGCACAAGCTGGAGGGCCTGCTCCCGCGGCTGCGCGGCGACGAGGCGCCCTTCGTGCTCCGCAGCGTCGACTGCAACATCGACGAGGGCCCCCTCAAGCCCTACCTCGACGGCGTCGTGGCGCGCTTCCCCGACGTCTCCGTAGGGAGCTACCCCCACTGGGGCAACGAAGACCACCGGGTGCGCGTCACCTTCGACGGGCGAGACCCATCGCGTGTCCTCGACGCGCAGGCGTCCTTCCTCGGCGACCTCCCTCCAGACTGGGTGGTGCGCTCCGACTGAGCGGCCCGCGCGCTCCGTTGTCTCGGGATGCCGTTGTGGTACGAAGCGCCGTCATGAAGCGCGCCGTCCTGGTCACCCTCTTCTCCGCCCTCGGGTGTCTCCGCCAGCCTCCGGCTCCCCCTCCCGCGAGCGCTCCTCAGGTGCAGCCCGAGGCCGCCCCCGCGCAGGCCGTCGCTGCGCAGGCCGTCGCTGCCCCGGCCCCCGCCCACGAGGCCCCCTGCGCCGCCCACGAGCAGCCCGCGGCCCCTGCTGCGGCGGCCGCCGCGCGTCGCCTCGGCGCCCCGATCACCGTGACCGAGCGCACCCCGCTGGCGGCCATCATGGCCACCCCGGCGCGCTTCTCGGGGCAGACCGTGCGCCTCGAGGGCACCGTCTCCGCGGTGTGCCAGTCGGCCGGATGCTGGATGCAGCTCAACGACACCGAGCAGCGCGTGCACATCAAGATGCACGGCCACTCGTTCTTCATCCCGCGCAACGCCTCCGGTCGCCACGCGGTCGTGCAGGGCACGGTGATCTCGGGCAACCCCAACGGCCACTGCGAGCAGGAGGCCGCCGAGCAGACGGGTCAGCCCGTGGCCCGGCTCGAGATCGACGCGACCGGCGTCGAGCTCGACTGACGCAGCAGGCGGGGCGTGAAGGCCGCGTCGCGGACCGCGGCCTTGGGCTGTGAGGCGAGCGCGGACGACGAGCAGCGCCGCATCGACGAGGACACGCGGCGGGAGGCCAACTGGAAGCGCTGGGGTCCGTACCTGGCCGAGCGCCAGTGGGGCACCGTGCGCGAGGACTACTCCGCCACCGGCGAGTGCTGGACCTACCTCCCGCACGACCACGCCCGCAGCCGCGCCTACCGCTGGGGCGAGGACGGCCTCCTCGGCATCACCGACCGCGAGTGCCGGCTCTGCTTCGCGCTCGCCCTCTGGAACGGCCGCGACCCCATCCTCAAGGAGCGCCTCTTCGGCCTGAGCGGCCCGGAGGGCAACCACGGCGAGGACGTCAAGGAGCTCTACTACTACCTCGACGCCACCCCGACGGCCTCGTACCTGAAGGGGCTCTACAAGTACCCGCAGCGGGAGTTTCCCTACGCGTCGCTGGTCGCGGAGGGAGCGCGGCGCACGCAGGCCGACCCGGAGTTCGACCTGGAGGACACCGGGCTCTTCGACGACGGCCGCTACTTCGACGTCACCGTCGAGTACGCCAAGGCCACGCCCGAAGACATCCTGGTGCGGGTGACGGCCTCCAACCGCGGCCCCGACGCGGCCACGCTGCACCTGCTGCCCACGCTGTGGCAGCGCAACACCTGGTCCTGGGGGCGCCGGGGCGAGGGCTACTGGGACAAGGGCCGCATCTCCCGCCTCGACGACACCACCCTGCTCGCCGAGCACCCCTCCCTCGGCCGCTACCGCCTCGCCTGCGAGCCGGTGGGCGGCACGGCGGCGCGCTTCCTCTTCACCGACAACGAGACCAACGCCGAGCGCCTCTTCGGCGCGGCCAGCGCCTCCCCGTGGGTGAAGGACGCCTTCCACCGTCACGTCGTCGGCGCCGAGGCCCGCGCGGTGAACCCCGATGGCGTCGGAACGCGCGCCGCCGCGTGGCACACGCTGGACGTCCCGGCGGGGGCCTCGGCGGTCGTGCGGCTGCGGCTCTCCGCCGGGTCTGTCGAGCTCGCGCATCCCTTCGACGAGGGCTTCGACGCGGTCTTCGAGGCGCGCATCGCCGAGGCCGATGCCTTCTTCGCCGCCCGCAGGAGCGCCGCGCTCACCGCCGAGGAGCGCCGCGTGGTGCGCCAGGCGGACGCCGGGCTCCTCTGGTCGAAGCAGTTCTATCACTTCGTCGTGGAGCACTGGCTCGACGGCGACCCGGCGCAGCCGCCGCCTCCGCCGGGGCGCGAGGGGGTGCGCAACGCCGAGTGGCGGCACCTCTACGCGCGCGACGTGCTCTCGATGCCGGACAAGTGGGAGTACCCCTGGTTCGCGGCGTGGGACACGGCCTTCCACTGCGTGGCGATGGCGCGCATCGACGCGGGCTTCGCGAAGCAGCAGGTGCTGCTGCTCTGCCGCGAGTGGTACATGCACCCCAACGGGCAGCTCCCGGCCTACGAGTTCGCCTTCGGAGACGTGAACCCGCCCGTCCACGCGTGGGCCGCCTGGCGGGTGTTCAGCCTCGCGAAGCAGAGCGGCCAGGGGCGCGACCTGGCCTTCCTGGAGAGCGCCTTCCAGAAGTGCCTCGTGAACTTCACCTGGTGGGTCAACCGCAAGGACGTCGACGGCAACAACCTCTTCACCGGCGGCTTCCTCGGGCTCGACAACGTCGGGGTCTTCGACCGCTCCAAGCCCCTCCCCGGCGGCGGTCACCTCGACCAGGCCGACGGCACCGCGTGGATGGCCTTCTACTGCACCACCATGCTCGCCATCGCGCTCGAGCTCGCCCGCGACAACGCCGCGTACGCCGACATCGCGTCGAAGTTCTTCGAGCACTTCATGGCCATCACCCAGGCCATGAACCGCCTCGGCGGCACCGGCCTCTGGGACCCGCAGGACGGCTTCTACTACGACCTCGCCCACGTCGACGGGCAGACCTTCCCCATGAGGGTGCGCTCGGTGGTCGGGCTCATTCCCCTGCTCGCCGCGGAGTCCCTCGAAGAGCAGCACCTGCAGCACCTCCCCCTCTTCAAGAAGCGCCTCGAGTGGTTCCTGGAGAACAAGCCCGAGGTCGCCTCGCACATCTCGCTCGCGGAGCCTCGGCCCGGGCACCTCCACCGTATCCTCTCGATCCCGACGCGAGAGCAGCTCGTCCGCGTCTTGCGCTACGTGCTCGATGAGGCGGAGTTTCTCTCGCCCTTCGGGGTGCGCTCGCTCTCCCGGGTGCACCGCGAGCACCCCTATGTGATCGACCTCGGAGGCAGCCGCCACGAGGTGCGCTACGCGCCGGCCGAGTCGGACACCGGGATGTTCGGCGGCAACTCCAACTGGCGCGGCCCGGTGTGGATGCCCATCAACTACCTGCTCATCGAGGCCCTCAAGCGGCACCACCATTTCTACGGCCACTCGCTGCGCGTCGAGTGCCCCGTCGGGTCGGGCCGGATGCTCACGCTGCTGGAGGTCGCCGCCGAGCTGGAGGCCCGCATCGCGCGCCTCTTCCTCCCGGACGAGAGCGGCCGCCGGCCCTGCCACGGCGACGACGCGCGCTACTCGGGCAGCCCCCACTTCCGCGACCTCGTGCTCTTCCACGAGTACTTCCACGGCGACACCGGACGAGGCCTCGGCGCCAGCCACCAGACCGGCTGGACCGCCCTCGCCGCCAACATCCTGGAGCGCGTCGCCGGGACCCGCGCCGAGCGCTCCAGCGAGGGCTGAGGGCGCTCCGTACTACGCCGACGGCAGCACGTGACGCCGCGGGTCGCCCTCGCCCGGCTGCGCCGGAACCCACAGCCGGATGCCTCCGAGCATCGCGTTGTCGTTGCCCCCGAGGCGCACCTCCGGGGGGATGCCCTTGAGCTTCCTGGTCTGCCCCCCGCCGAGCACCACGTAGTCGACCTGCAGCGCGTGGTGGAAGAGCGCGATGACCTTCTCCACGTGCCGCTGCCACTTCTTCCGCCCCATGCGCTCGAGGCCTCGCAGCCCGAGGTAGTCCTCGTAGGTGCGGCCCTTTCGATAGGGCAGGTGCGCCAGCTCCAGGGGTTCGAGCACCCCTTCGGCGACGAGCGCCGAGCCGAGCCCGGTGCCGAGGCCGAGGAAGAGCATGCGGCCGCCCTCGTAGCTGCCGAGGGCCTGCATCGCCGCGTCGTTGATCACCCTCGCGGGCTTGCCGAAGGCGTCGGCGTAGTCGAAGCGCACCCAGCCTCCGCCGAGGTTCGCCGGCTCCACCGCCGGGCGTCCGCTCAGCACGGGGCCGGGGTAGCCGATGGCGACGGCGTCGTAGGGCCAGTCGACCGCCTTCTTCACGGCGGTGGCCATCTGCGAGGCCGTGAAGTCCGGCCCCGACGGGATCTTCAACGGCGCCTCGTGGCCGCTGCCGCCGACCTTGATGTTGGTGCCGCCGACGTCGATGACGAGGACCTTCATTTCGGGATGTTCCATCCGCCGACCTCCGCCACGAGCCGATCGGCCTCGACCGGCCCCCAGGTGCCGGGCTCGTACTCGTACACCGGCCCCGGCAGGTGCAGCACCGGCTCCACGATCTCCCACGCGGCCTCGACGACGTCCTGCCGGGCGAAGAGCGTCGACTCGCCCATCATCGCGTCGCCGAGCAGCCGCTCGTAGGCGTCCATGCGACCGCCCGCCCCCTGCGCGGGCTCCTCGGTCAGGGACAGCTCGTGGTGCTCGCCGACCATCTCCTCGCCGTGGCGCTTCACCCTCGCCCCGATGGCGATGGTCACCTCCGGGCTCAGCCGGAAGCGCACCACGTTGCCCATCTTCGGCGGCGCCTCGTTGAAGACCACCTGCGGCGGGTTCTTCAGCTCCACGGTGACCTCCGTGCAATTGGCCGCGAGCGCCTTGCCCGCGCGCACATAGAAGGGAACGCCCTGCCAGCGCCACGAGTCGACGAAGAGCTGGAGCACCGCGTAGGTCGGCACCTGCGAGTCGGGCGCGACGCCGGGCTCGTCGCGGTATCCCCTGAACTGCCCTCGCACCACCTGCTCGGGCGACATCGGGCGCACCGTGCGAAGCACCTTGGCCTGCTCGTCGCGGATGGCCTCGGAGTACGTCGACGACGGCGCCTCCATGGTCAGGTAGCTGACGATCTGCAGCAGGTGGTTCTGCATCACGTCGCGGATGACCCCGGTCTCCTCGTAGAACTTCCCGCGGCCCGTGACGCCGAAGCTCTCGGCCATGGTGATCTGCACGTTCTCGACGTAGTGGCGGTTCCACACCGGCTCGAGGAAGGCGTTGGCGAAGCGGAAATACAGGATGTTCTGCACCGCCTCCTTGCCCAGGTAGTGGTCGATGCGGAAGATCGACGACTCGGGGAAGGCGTTGCGCAGCGTGGCGTTGAGGCTCTTGGCCGACGCGAGGTCGCGGCCGAAGGGCTTCTCGACGATCACCCGACCGTTCTCGGCGCAGCCCGCGGCGGCGAGGTGGTCGACCACCAGCGGAAACATGCTCGGCGGAATGGCCAGGTAGTGCGCGGGCCGGCACGCCCCGCCCATCGCCTCTCGCAGCCGGGTGAAGGTGTCCGGGTCGGCGTAGTCGCCGTCGACGTAGCGCAGCAGCGAGACCAGCCTGGGGAAGGCGACCGGGTCGAGGCCGCCGTGCTCGGTCACGCTGGCGCGGGCGCGCTCGATGAACTGATCGAGGTTCCACCCCGATTTGGCGACGCCGACGATGGGCACGTCGAGGCGGCCTCGTCGCACGAGCGACTGCAGCGCGGGGAAGATCTTCTTGTAGGCGAGGTCTCCGGTCGCCCCGAAGAAGATCAGGGCGTCCGAGCGGGGCTTCTCACTCACGTCGACACGGCTCCTTCTGTGGGCGCTCGGGCCCCACGCAGACGCAGCGACGCGCGATGGGTCGATGCGTCTACGGCTTGATGTCGCGCTTCACGTGGAGTTCGGCAAGCTGCGAGTCGGCGACCGCGTTGGGGGCGTCGGTCATGAGGTCGGTCGCGCGCTGGGTCTTGGGGAAGGCCACCACGTCGCGGATGCTCTCGGCGCCGGAGAACAGCATCACCACGCGGTCCCAGCCGATGGCGATGCCGCCGTGCGGGGGAGCGCCGTACTTGAGCGCGTCGAGGAGGAAGCCGAACTTGGTGCGGGCCTCCTCGTCGGAGATGCCCAGCGCGCGGAACACCTTGGCCTGCACCTCGGGGTCGTGGAGGCGCACCGAGCCGCCGGCGATCTCGAAGCCGTTGAGCACGAGGTCGTAGCGGTGGCAGAGCACCTTGCCCTGGTCGCTCTCCAGGTACTGCACGCAGTCGTCGTGGGGGCGCGTGAAGGCGTGGTGCGCGGCGGCCCAGTGACCGCTCTCCTCGTCGAACTCGAAGAGCGGGGGATCGACCACCCAGAGGAAGTTCCAGTCGTTGTTGGTGCCGTACTCGGGGATGAGCTTGAGCTTGCGGCCGAGGTGCAGCCGCAGGTTGGCCATCACCGTGTGCACCATGGAGGTCGCGCCGAACTGGAACAGCAGCAGGTCGCCCGGCTTCGCTCCGGTCGCCTCGTTCACCGCCGCGCGGAACTCCGGCGTCGCGGTCTTGGCCATGGCCGACTGGGTCCACGAGCCGTCGTCGGCGAGGCGAGCGCGGGCGAGGCCGCTGGCCCCCATGCCCTTGCAGAACTCCTCCAGCTTGTCGACGTCGGCGCGCGACAGCGAGGCGCTCGCGGGCACCACCATCGCCTTCACGATGCGCCGCGGAACATCCCGGCGATCGTCGCCCGAGATGTACCCCTCGGCGATCTCCGCGAGCATCGGGACGCCGCCGCCCTTGTGCTCGATGACGAGGCCCGTGAGGTCGGTGTGGGGCATCCCGAAGCGCAGGTCGGGCTTGTCGTTGCCGTACTTCTCCATCGACTCGGCGAAGCGCATCCGGGGGAACCTCCCCTCCGGGTAGCGGTCGCGCAGGTCGGTGCCGAAGACGGTCTTCCACACCGAGAAGAGCAGGCCCTCGACGATGGTGAAGATGTCCTCCTGGGTGACGAAGGACATCTCGATGTCCACCTGGGTGAACTCGGGCTGCCGGTCGATGCGGAGGTCCTCGTCGCGGAAGCAGCGGGTGATCTGGAAGTACCGGTCGAAGCCGGCGACCATGTAGAGCTGCTTGAAGAGCTGCGGGCTCTCCGCGAGCGCGTAGAACTTCCCGGGGTGGATGCGCGACGGCACCAGGAAGTTGCGGGCGCCGCCGGGGGTGTACTTCACCAGCACCGGGGTCTCGAGCTCGAGGAAGCCGTTCTCGTCGAGGAACCTCCGGGCCGTCTGGTTCATCTTCGAGCGCGTGCGCAGCACCCGCTGGAGCTTCGGCCGGCGCAGGTCGATGTACCGGAACGCCAGCCGCTTCTCCTCGCTGGTCTGCACGTCGTCGGCGATCTCGAAGGGCGGCGTCTCGGCCTTGTTGAACACGAAGGCCTCGTGCACGACCACCTCGACCTCGCCCGTCGCCATCGACGGGTTGTGCGCCGAGACCTCCTTGCCGAGCTTCTTGGAGAACTGCATCCCCCGGTCGCGCACGACCCCGCGGACGCCGATGACCCACTCGCCGCGCATGGTGGTCGCGAGCGCCGTCGCCTCGGGGTGCGCGTCGGGGTCGAACACCAGCTGCGTGATGCCGTCCCGGTCGCGAATGTCGACGAAGCGGAAGTTCCCGAAGTCGCGGGAGACCTGCACCCAGCCGAACAGCACGACCTCGCTGCCGATGTCCTTCGCGCGCAGACCCCCGCACGAGTGCGTGCGCTTCAACTCCTCAATGAACCTGGCCACGACCGCTCTCCTTCACCGCCGCCAACACTGGGAAACACGGCGGGCGCGGGACCATACACCATTCACCCGAGCGTCGAGTCACCGAGGGTCAGCACCGGCCCGGCGAGGGGCAGCTCCAGGGTGAACCGCGTCCCGGTCGGGCCCGTGTCGACGGCCATGGTCCCCTGGTGCTCGGTCACGATGCGGTAGGCGATGGCGAGCCCGAGCCCGGTCCCCCCCCGGCCCTGCCGGGTGGTCACGTAGGGCTCGTAGAGCCGGGACATCACCGACTCGTCGATGCCCCCGCCGTTGTCCTCCACGGTGAGCTTCAGCGTGCGCTTGCCCGGGTACTCCGCCGCGACGCGCACCCAGGCGGGGCCTCGCGAAGGGTCCTTCTCGGCGCGCTCCCCGGCGGCGAAGACGGCGTTGCCCACGAGGTTGATGAGCACCTGGGTGAGCTGGTCGCGGTCGGCCCTCAGCGGCGGCAGGTCGGCCGGGGGCTCGCAGCGCAGCTCAGGGCCGGAGGCGCGGTGCAGGTCGGCGACGTGGCGCAGCAGCTCCCCGACGTCGACGGGCTCGGGCCTCGGGCGGGGCATCCGGGCGAACTGCGAGAACGCGTCGAGCAGCCGCCGCAGCCGCTCGACCTCCTCCAGCACGATGGCGGTCTCCTCGTCGAACATCTCCTCGAAGAGCGCAGGGTCGCGCAGCCTCGCCTTGCGAAGGCTCTCCACGGCGAGGCGGATGGGCGTGAGGGGGTTCTTGATCTCGTGGGCCATCTGCCGGGCGATGTCCCGCCAGGCCGCGAGCCGCTCGGCGCGGCGGGAGCGCTTCTCCGCCACCGCGAGCGCGTCGGTCATGCGGTTGAAGGCGACCCCGAGGCGCTGTGCCTCCGGGTCGTCGTCGTCGAGCTCGACGCGCACCCCGCGCTCGCCGTGGCCCACCCGCTCGGCGGCCTCGGCGAAGGGAGCGAGCGCCGACGGGCGGCGGCGGAAGAGCAGCCACGCCAGCGCCAGCACGCACCCGAGCGAGACGGTCGCCACCGGGGCGAAGAAGCCGCCCTCCAGCGCCGCCACGAAGGTCGCGCCCAGCGCCGGGATCGTCGCGATGGCGAGCGCCAGGACGCGGGCCCGCGGGGTCACTTCTTGTACATGATCTCGAGGATGGCGGTGCGGCGCGAGGCGTGCTCGTCGAAGGTGACGACCTCGTCGTTGGCGAGCGACTCGTGCCCGTGGGCGCGGGCGTAGATGTAGTCGTTGCCCGGGTCGGGCTCGGGCTTGTTCCAGCAGACCTTGAGCGCGAGCTCGGGGACGCCGAGGGCGAGCTCCTCGAGGATGATGTACCCGCGGTCGGCGGTGTTGTTGTGGTGGTAGTAGGCGCCGCGCAGCGAGGAGTAGTTCATGCTCTTCAGCGCGCCGTTGTGACGGGTGTACTTCTTCCCCTTCTCGTCGACGGCGGTGTTCTCGCCGGAGTCGGGCCAGCAGGGGGTGTGGTAGATGCCGAGGCCGAAGGTGCGCCCGGTGACGTGGACGCCCTTGGGGAGGTTCTTCGGGAGCACCAGGCCCGTCTTGCAGACGCCCATGAGGTTCTCCGTACGGGTGCCGTGCCAGCCGGGGATCACCCCGGTCGCGCCGGGCTTCTTGGCGATGCTCGCGGCGTAGTTGTCGAAGTGGCCCTTGCGGCCCTGCTGCTCGACCTTCCAGATCCGCCCCACCTTGAGGAGGTTGTAGAAGTTGGAGTTCTTCGGCGACTGGCCCTTATCGAAGAGCTTCTGGATGTGCTTGTACTCGTCGCTCTTCGGGTCGAGGTGGGAGACGTCGCACTTCAAGCCGTCGTACCAGACCTCCGTCGGGTCATCGACCTCGGCCGCCGCCGAGAACACGTCGCGCTGGAGGAAGGCGTCGCGCAGCAGCGTGATGAACTTCCGCTGCTCGTTGATGCGCTCGTCGGAGTTGATGACGATGGCGTCGAGGTCGAGCTTCCCCTTCTTGCGCGCGCTGTCGATGTTGCGCGGGATGTTGGAGAGGTACTCGTTGGTGAGCTCGATGTAGTCGTTCTTGGTGGCCTTGACGGTGCCCTTCACCATCGCCTCGGCCTGCACCAGGAGGTCGGCGCCCTTGTCCAGCTGCCGGTCGGAGAGGTTGCCCAGCGGCGACTCCTTCGTCGCCCCCGCGCTCGACGAGAGGCCCGCGGCCACCGCCTGCCCGGTCGCCCCGTACATCAGCTTCAGCAGCGCCTCGACCTCGGGGTGGAACTCCCTGGTCCTCACCGCCTTCGCCTTGGGCTTTCCGTCGTCGACGGGCGCCACCTTGGCGTCGGTCTTCGACTTCTCCTCGTCGAGGGAGCGCATGTCGAGCTTCGTGTAGCCCTTGGCGACCTTCTCCTTGACCTTCTTGTCGAGGGCGACCTTGGCGGCCGGGAGGCTGCTGGCGACCACCTCCTGCACCTGCCCCGCCTGCCCGACGCGGCCGTAGGTGAAGACCACCCGGAAGCTCCCGCCCTCGTCGAAGATCTGCGCCTTGTAGAACTTGTTCGACCCGAGCGACGTCGCCCCGGTCTTCTTTCCGGTGAGGTCGGTCCAGTTGAGGGTGACCTCTTCGACCAGCTTGCCTGTGCTCATCCGATGACGCTCCCTGACGCTTCGTGCCGTGGTTGGAGGGGTATCTGCGGCGGAACGAGATACCACCTCCGCCACCCCCCGCGCGAGCCGAGGAGGACAAAGCCTGTCCCTCCCTCTGCGCTTCGTTGACACCACCCCACAGGCCCGGAGAGACTGCGCCCGGTAGAAACCTCCGTAATTCCTGCGGTGGTGCGAAGTCTTCGCGGGGCGCCCCAAGGGTCGGGCCCGCGGAGGGGTTGAAGGGCCGATGCTGAAGCTCGTGATCTCCGACGACGAGGGCAAGACCATGGTCATCCCGCTCACCCGGGATGAACTCACCATCGGGCGGAAGGACGGCAACTCCATCCGGCTCACGGAGCGCAACGTCTCCCGACGCCACGCACGCATCGTGAAGCGAGCGGAGGGCTTCTTCCTCGAAGACCTCGCCAGCTACAACGGCATCGTCATCAACGGGGCGCGCCTCGCCGACCCGAAGCCCATGCGGGGCGGCGACCAGATCCTCATCGGCGACTACAAGCTGCAGGTCGTCGAGGAGGCCGGCGCCCAGCCCACGCCCCCGCCCCCGGCCCCCGCCCCGGTCGCCTCGGAGCACGCCGCGCCGCTGCTCGCCGCGACCCCGTCGACCGCGCCCAACGCCGGCGCCCCCGGCCTCGCCGCGCTCAACGACCCCCTCGCCCCGGCCAGCTCCGCCGCCGGCAGCACCCCGGTGCCCGAGCACATCCGAGGGATGCGCGTGGTGTTCCTCGCCCCGGCGGGGGTGCCCGCGCCGGTGATGCTCGACCGGCTCCCGATGATCCTCGGGCGCAGCGAGTCCGCCGACATCGCCCTGGCCTTCAGCTCCATCTCCCGCGAGCACGCCCGCCTCTTCGTCGAGGACGACAAGCTCTTCATCGAAGACATGGGGAGCTCCAACGGGGTCCAGGTCAACGGAGAGAAGCACCGCAAGTGCGAGCTCGCCGCGGGCGACATGGTGCAGCTCGGCGTCGTGGAGTTTCGCGTGGCCCGCCGCGGCGACAGCACCGTGGTCATCCAGCGCGCGGCCGCCGACGAGAAGGCCGCCGCGGGCAAGTCCAACAAGGGCCTCATCGCCGGCGTGGTCTTCGGCGGCGTGTGCCTCGGCCTCGCCGTGCTGCTGGTGGTGAGCAAGGGCCGCACGAGCGCCACCAACCCTCAGCCCGAGACCCCCGCCCCCGCGGCGATCGCCGCGCCCGCGACGACCCCCGCCCCGGCCGCCGAGCCGGTCGCCGCCCCTGCGGCCCCGGCCGCCGAGCCGGTCGCTGCCCCCGCGGCCCCGGCCCCGGAGCCCGCCCCCGCGGTGGCCATCGCGGCGCCCACCCCCCCAGAGCCCGCGCCCGCACCGGTCGCCGCGCCCGCCGCCCCCGAGCCGGTCGCAGCCCCCACGCCTCCGCCGGCCGTCGAGCCCGTGGCCCAGGTCGTCGAGCCGACGCCCCGCCGCTCCGAGCGGCACGCTCGCACCACGACCCCCACCACGACGCGACCCGCGGCCCCGGCACCCGCGGCGGCCCCCGCGCGACCCGCGGCGCCGGCCCCGACCTCCACGCCCATCCCCGAGGGCGCGACCCCGATGGACCAGGCGCGCGCCTGCCTGCGCAACAACTCCAGCAACATGACCGTGGGCAACCAGTGCGTGGTGGCCGTGCTGCGCAGCCGGGCCTCGACCGAGTCCGAGCGGGGCCTGCTCTGCGTGACCTACCGCACCATGGGCCAGACCTCGAACGCCGTGCGCTGCATGCGCTCGTACGTCCAGAGCCACCCGGACGGGCCGCGCGTCCCGAACTTCCAGCAGTACATCGACAACAACAGCAACTGAGCGGGGCGTTCGCGGCTTGACACCCGATGTGGTTCGGGTACTTGTCGCGCCCCCTGCGTGTCCATCGTCCCCGCACGGAACGGTCCGTGTTCACCGCCCGCCTTGATCGGCGGGCGAAGCCTTGAAGGGTCGGAATGGTCCGAACCGTCTCAGGGTGGGGCGCGCAAAAGCATCACCAAGGTCGACCAGAGACGGTCGGCGGCGGCGATGAAGAAGAGGTAAACGATGCCGAAGATGAAGACCAACCGGGCCGCTGCGAAGCGGTTCAAGATGACCGGTACCGGCCGGATCCGTCGCTCCAAGTGCGGCGCCAACCACTTCATGGGCAACAAGGGCTCTCGCCAGCTCCGCCGCCTGCGCAAGAACGACATGGTCCACCCGTCGTTCGAGGGCCGCATCGGCCAGCTGTTCCCCTACGGTCTCCCCTGAACGAGGTTTTGATCCATGCCCAGAGCTAAAAGAGGTTTCAAGGCCCGTCGTCGGCGCAACCGCGTCTTCCAGTGGGCCCAGGGGTTCTCGGCCGGTCGCGGCCGTCTCTACGGTCCGGCCCGCGAGGCCGTGCACAAGGCCTGGTCGTACGCCTACGTGGGCCGCAAGCTCCGCAAGCGCGACTTCCGCCGCCTGTGGATCGCCCGCATCTCCGCCGGCGCCCGCTCGCTCGGCGTGAACTACTCCCGCCTCATCGCCGCCCTCAAGGGCGCCAACATCGCGCTCGACCGGAAGATCCTGGCCGACCTCGCGGTGCGTGACTTCGCCGGCTTCAAGGCCGTGCTCTCCGCCGCCGGCGTCGAACTCCGCCCCAACATCTTCGCCTCCGCCTGAGACCCCCTCTCCACCACCCGACACCCCCGTACGAGCGCGTTGCGCCCGGCGGGGGTCGTGTGCTCTGATCCCTTCACCATCCGTGGGAGGTTTCGCCGCACCATGACGAAGGCCGAGATCGTCGAGAGCATCTATGCGACCGTGGGCGGATTCTCGAAGAAGGAGGCGGCCGACCTGGTCGACGCCGTCTTCGACGTCATGAAGCAGACCCTCGCCGAGGGAGACAAGGTGAAGATCTCGTCCTTCGGAAACTTCCTCGTGCGCGACAAGCGCGAGCGCCCGGGCCTCAACCCCCGCACCCGCACCCCGATCACCCTCGCCGCCCGGCGGGTCGTCCGCTTCCGCCCCTCCCCTGTGCTCAAGGCACAGGTCAACGGGCGCTGATCCTCGCGCTACGGCGGCGCCTCGCGTTGTGACGGCCCCTCTCCCCTCCAAGAAGTACTTCCGCATCGGCGAGGTCTCGCGCCTGCTCGAGATCCCTTCGCACGTGCTGCGCTACTGGGAGACGGAGTTTCGCGCGGTGCGCCCGCTCAAGTCCGCGAGCGGGCAGCGGGTGTACAGCCGCCGCGACGTCGAGCGGCTCCAGCTCATCAAGCGGCTGCTGCGCGACGAGCGCTACACCATCGAGGGCGCCCGGCGGGCGCTGAAGGAGCGAGGGCTCGACGACGACGCCAACGCCCCGGCTCGCCCCGAGGTGCTGCGCGCCGCCCTGCTGCAGGCCCGCGATCGCCTCACCGCGCTGCTCACCACCCTCGACGCCTTGCGGCCGCCGGTCGCGCCGGACATGTCGTCGGCGCCGGAGATCCTCGTCTCCGAGACCGAGCTCGAGAGCGAACTCGCGAGCCGCGACGAGACGGCTTGACTCCCTAGTTCGCCCCCGTACGATCCGCGGCCCTTGTCTCGCCGCGCGCCGTGCAGAGGCCTCCGATGTGGATCCTGATCTTGTCTCGCAAGGCGTCGATCTACTCGACGCGCCGACTCACCGAGGCCGCCCTCGCCCGTGGCCACCAGGTGAACGTAGTCGACCCGCTGGAGTTCTCCCTCGTCGCGTCGCGAGGGCGGGCGTCGCTCTTCCACCGCGGCCTCGAGGTCGGCGGCTATGACCTGGTGATCCCGCGCATCGGCGCGTCCATCACCACGTACGGCCTCGCGGTGGTGCGGCAGTTCGACATGCTGGGCATCCCGGTGCTCAACACCGCGCTCGCCATCGCGCGCTCCCGCGACAAGCTCCGCGCGATGCAGCTCCTCACCAAGAAGGACCTCGACATCCCGACGACGGTCTGCACCAAGACCTCGGCGCACATCGACGCCGCGCTCGCCCTGGTGGGGGGGCCGCCCGCGATCGTGAAGCTGCACCAGGGGACGCAGGGCATCGGGGTGATGCTCGCGGAGACCCGGCAGGCCGTGGAGAGCACCCTCGAGGCCTTCTGGACCCTCGGGCAGGACATCATCCTCCAGGAGTTCATCGCGGAGTCGCGCGGCAAGGACGTGCGCGCCATCGTGGTGGGCAAGCGCGTCGTCGCGGCGATGCGACGGCGAGCCCAGAAGGGGGAGTTCCGCTCCAACCTGCACCGGGGCGCGGAGCCCGAGGCGATCCCGCTCGACCAGCTCGACCCTCGCTACGCCAGGGCCGCCGTCGAGGCGTGCAAGGTGATGGCGCTGGAGGTCGCCGGCGTCGACATGCTGGAGACCCGAGGCGGCCCGAAGATCCTGGAGATCAACAGCTCCCCGGGCCTGGAGGGCATCGAGCGCGCGACGGGGCAGAACGTGGCCGCGGCGGTGATCCGCCACGCGGAGCGCTACGTGAAGCGGCGCCTGGAGAAGGGCAACGACCAGGGCATCGAAGACGAGCGCTCGCGGCGGCGACGGCGCAAGACCACCTGAGACGGTCCCTGGGAGAGCGACGACGATGAGCAGCGTGGAGCGCGTCGATGAGGGCGCGGTGCAGATCCTCCGGATCAACCGCCCCGACCGGAAGAACGCACTGGACCTGGAGACCTTCGCCGAGCTGAGGGCGCACGCCGACGCGCTGCGGAGCGTCCCCTCGCTGCGCGGCGTGGTGATCACGGGCGAGCCCTCCGGGGGCGTGTTCGTGAGCGGCGGCGACCTGAAGGTGCTCAAGGACGTGCGCACCGCCCGAGGCGCGCGCGACCTCGCCCGCAAGGCCCTGGCGACGCTCGACGCGCTGCGGGAGCTGGGCGTGCCGCTGGTGGCCGCGGTGGCGGGCGACGCCTTCGGCGGGGGCTGCGAGCTGGCGGCGGCGTGCGACTACCGGGTGGCCGAGCGGCAGGTGCGCTTCCACTGGGTGCAGGCGCGCTTCGGGGTCACCACCGGCTGGGGCGGCGCGGCCAACCTGCTCGACCTGGTGAGCCGGGGCACCGCCATGCGCTGGCTGCTCACCACCGAGCCGGTGGGCGCCGAGGAGGCGCGCGCGGAGGGCTTCGTCGACGCCGTGGTGGAGCAGGGCGTGGCCGTCGAGCACGCGAGGGACTTCATCGGCCGCGTCGCCCGGCAGCCGAAGGCGGGCACCCGGAGGATGGTGTTCCTGCTGAGGGAGACCGCGAGGCTCGATGCGCGCAGGGCGCGGACGCTGGAGCTCGACCACTTCGGCCGCTCGTGGGCCACGACCGACCACCACGACGCCGTCGCCCGCTTTCTCCGCAAGGGCTGAGCGCCCTACCGCAGCGCCATCACCGCGCGCCCGAAGAGCACCCACCCCACCAGGAAGCCGACGCCCCCGAGGGGCGTCACCATCCCGAGCTTCGTCACCCCGGTGAGGGCCATCGCATAGAGGCTCCCGCTGAAGAGCACCACCCCCGCGAGCATCGCCCCGCCCGCGGCGTTGGCCACGCCCTCGCGCTGCGACGCCACCCACGCCACGGCCAGCAGCCCCAGCGCGTGGAACATCTGGTACCGCGCCCCGGTCTCGAAGACCTCCAGCATCCGCTCGCTCACCCGCGAGCGTAGCCCGTGCGCCCCGAAGGCTCCCGCCGCCACCGCCAGGAAGGCGTTCGCCGCCCCCGCCATCGCCCAGAACCTCGCCCCGTCGTTCATCGCTGCACTCCTCCCGAGGGCGCCTGGTCGACGTGCTCGAGCTGCGCCAGCAGCTGCACCGCCGCGCGGTCTCCCGGGTACTGCCGCAAGAGCAGCTCCAGGTGGTGCCGCGCCTCGCCGGCCACCCCCGCGTCCTTCGTCAGCACCGCCAGGTTGTAGCGCGCCGAGTAGTGCCTCGGCTCGCGCCGCAGCGTCTTCAGGTAGGCCTCGCGCGCCTCGTTGTAGCGGCCCTCTCGCTGCGCCACCACGCCCAGGTTGTACGTCGCCCGAGGGTCATCCGGGCCGAGCGCCAGCGCCGCCATCACCGCCCGACGGGCGCCCGCGACGTCCGTCGCCCGAAGCGCCAGCGTCGTCTCCAGCAGCCGCGCGTCCAGCGTGGGCGAGCGCTCGATCGACCGCCGCAGCGCAGCCCGGGCGCCCTCCGCGTCGCCCCTCGCGTCGAGCGCCATCGCCAGCGCCAGCGTGGCCCGCGCGTCGTCCGGGGCGAGCTCCACCGCCCGCCTCGCGGCGCCCTCCGCCTCCGGCGAGGCCACCGGCAGCCGCGTCAGCGCCACCGCCCGCAGCACCGCGGAGGGCGCGTCGTCGTCGTCGATCGCCAGCGCCCGCTGCGCGTCCTGCGCCGCGGCGGCGTACTCGGCCGCGTCGACCCTCCGCTGCGCCCTCGCCGTCCAGCAGGGCCTCGCCCTCGGGCTCAACCTCACGCAGCGGTCGAGCACCGCCAGCGCCTTCGCCGCGCCGTCGCGCTGCCTCCCCACGATGCGCGCCAGGATCACCTGCGCCTCGGCGTGGTCGGGGCGTCGGGCCACCACCGAGCGCCACATCGCCTCCGGGCTCCGCAGCCGCGGGAAGGAGAGCGCCGCGGTCACCAGCGCGAGCATCGCCCAGCCCACGGTGGCGCCGTTCTTCCACGAGGGCGGCGAGAGCCGACGCACCGCCGCGAGCAGCGTGAGCCACACGAGCGGACCCATCCAGCGCACCCCGTAGCCCAGCGGGAGCTCGCCCCGTGGGAGGGCCCAGCCGGTCACCGCCGCGGCGATCACCGTGAGCGTGGCCAGCGCCGCGAGGAGCGAGCGCAGCCGGGTCTGCTCGAGCGCGCGGACGCAGACCACCACCAGCAGCGTGAGGCCGAGCCAGCCCGCGAGGAGCTGCACCATCGCGGCGTCGCCGGAGGGGCGGGCGACGTCGAGCGGAGCGGCCCACGGGGCGAGCGCCTCCACCAGCAGGACCAGCGCCCGCCACGCGAGAAACCAGGTCTGCGAAGGGTTCATCGGTGGCGGCAGCAGGCGCCCGGGAGGGCGGTCGCGGAGGGCGGTGGGAGAGCGTATCGGCGGGGGCGTCCCATGGCGCGGGACGCTACCGCATCAGCCCGCGTTCTTGAACACGGCCATCACGTCGGCGAGCAGCTTGAGCGCCTCGGGGCGAGGCCGCTGGAAGGCGTTGCGCCCCATGATCGAACCGAAGCCTCCGCCCGCGGCGATCTCCTTCACCTCGGCGAGCACGGCGGGGGTGTCCTTCGCCTCGCCGCCGGAGAAGATCACGATGCGCTTGCCGTTGAAGGCCGACTGCACGACGTGGCGGATGCGGTCGGTGAGCGTCGCGGTCGGGATGCTGTACTTCTCGAAGACCTTCTTGGCCTCGGACTGCTCGATGAAGTCCTTCGGCGGCTTGACCTTGATGATGTGCGCGCCGAGCTGCGCGGAGATCTGCGCGGCGTAGGCCACCACGTCGATGGCCGTCTCGCCGTCCTTGGTCACGCCCTCGCCCCGGGGGTAGGCCCAGAGCACCGTCGCCAGGCCCTTGCGCTTGGCCTCGTGGGTGATGGCGCGGAAGTCGTTGTACTGCTCGTTGCGGGCCGACGAGCCGGGGTAGATGGTGTAGCCGACCGCGGCGCAGCCGAGGCGCAGCGCGTCGTCGACGGAGGCGGTGATGGCCGAGCAGGCCGCGTGGCCCTTGGAGAGCGAGTCGCTGTTGTTGAGCTTCAGGATCAGCGGGATCTCTCCGGCGTACCGGTCGGCCACGGCCTCGATGAAGCCGAGCGGCGCCGCGTAGGCGTTGCAGCCGGCGTCGACCGCGAGCTGGGCGTGGTACTCGGGGTCGTAGCCGCCGGGGTTGGGGGCGAAGGACCGCGCCGGGCCGTGCTCGAAGCCCTGGTCGACGGGCAGGATCACCAGGCGCCCGGTGCCCGCCAGCGTGCCGTGGTTGAGCAGCCGCACCAGGTTGGCGCGGGTGCCGGGGTTGTCGCTGCCGTACCAGGAGAGGATCTGTCGGACGCGGTCGGTGGGTGCCATGGGGCCTGTGTCTCCAGTGTGACGGGGGGACCATCGGACGGTGCGCCGATGGCGGGTTGTGTAGGGCCGCGGAACCGTACTCGAAGCCGCCGCGAAGGATCAATCGTGACGGAGCGCCCATCGCATCGAGAGCGGCGGTTGCGGGGGCGGTCGCGATGGAGCAAGAGTGAAGGAGAGACCGGGCCCTATGTGCCGGAGAGGAGTCGAGGCGTCGATGACCTACCGAGATCCACGTGAAGCGCTGCAGGCGGAGAACGACTGCCTGCGACAAGAACTGAAGGAGGCCCAGGAGGAGCTCGCCGCCGCGCGATCGACCCCCGAGCCCAACGAGTACGAGCGGAGGCGCTGGGCCATGGGCATGCGCTGCCTCGGCAGCCTCGCGATGGTGGCGCCCTTCCTGGCCATGATGTCCATGTGCGAGCACCGCGCGATGCGCCGCGCCGCGTGGCACTCCTCCATGGCCTCGTCGACGGCCTACGCCCCGCACATGGTCACCGGCCGCGGGGGCTGCCTCATGGCCTCGCCCTCCATGGGCTTCGAGCGCTTCACCCAGGCCATCGAGCGCCCGGCCCGCGTCACCGAGACCAGCAACGCCGGGCTCACCGCGGGCGCGGCGTGCACCGTGCGCGTCGCCCCGGTGGCCATGCGCGACTTCAACTGCCACGTCGAGGTGGTCTGCGACGGCCGCACCGTCTACGGCGCGCTGCCCACCGGCTACGCCCACTGCGACGTCGACCGCTCGAGGGTGACGCGCGCGTTCGATCCCGACCCCACCGGGGTCGACGGCGACGCGGCCATCACCGCGGACATCGACAGCCACCGCGTGCTCATCGAAGACCGCTCGGGCAGCGCCATCTCGCGCACCCTGCTGACGCTCGATCAGCCCCCCGCGACCCGCTGAGCCGGAGCCCATCACCCTCGTGAAGCACCCCCACTCCCTCGCCCTCGCCCTCTCGCTGGTGGCCGCCGCGGGCCTCGCCCTCGCGCAGCCCGCGCCCACCGGCGTCACGCCCTCGTCGATCCGCCGCTCCACCGCGGGATCGTCCAACCTCGGGGAGTTTCCCGAGGACTCCGGCGTGGCCGCTCCCCCGCCGGCCGCGATGCCTCGCGGAGAGGTCGGCGGCACCGGCACCGTCGACCACGAGCGAGGCCCCCAGGGGCAGCTCCGAGGCAGCTCCGGCGCGGCCCCCGGGGAGATCGACTACAGCCGCCCCATCGGCGCCGCCGACGTGGCCCGGCTGCTGCGCACCCAGGAGCCCCGCCTGCGCACCTGCTACGACGCCGCCCGCGCCACGCACCCGCGGCTCGCCGGCCGGGTGGCGCTGCGCCTGGTGGTGAGCCGCACCGGGGAGCTCACCAACGTCGAGGCCCAGGGCTTCCCAGACGCGCCGACGGTGGCCCCGTGCATGGCCGCGGAGCTGCGCCAGGTGCGCTTCCCCCGCCCCGAGAGCGGCGTGCTGCCCTTCAACTACGCGATGAACTTCTCGCCCCCCGCCGCGCCCCCGCCGCGCAACGCCCGCTCACGTTCCCACAGCCGCTGATCGCCTCGCGGAGACGCGCACCGAGCCGCCAGGAGCCACGGTCACCGGGCTCCCGGCGATCGTCCAGGTCAGGGCGCTCGTGCCCATGTTGCTGAGCCAGGTCTCGCCCGAGCCGTCGGTGCGCGCCACGCTCGCCTCCGCGGCCTCGCCCTCGTCGGCGAGGGCCACCACGGCGCGCATCGATCCTCCCGGGGCGCTCCAGCTCATCTCGATGGCGGCGCCGGCGCGGTCGTCCCAGGGGACCGCGGTCTCGCGCACCGCGCAGGGCACCTCGACCGGAGGCACGAAGGTGGCCACCGAGGGGGTCGAGTCGTCGACGCGACGCGAGCTCATCAGGCAGAGCGCGTTGATGTCGATGGTCACCTGACCGTTGCCCAGCCGCCAGAGGTCGCCCTCGCGGGTGACCACCGCGGGAGAGCCGTAGTCGCGGTGGGCGATCACCGCGGTGCGAGCGAGCCTCGCGGCCGTCGGAGCAGGAGCGTAGGCGCCCCCCGACTGCGACGGAGCGCACGCCCCGGGGAAGACACCGCAAGGGTCGCCGGACGTCCCCTCCGGGGCCGTTGCGTCGGAGAAGAAGACCGAGGACGCGGGGCGCAGCGACTGACCCCGGCGGAAGCGCCAGGTGCGGCTCCAGCGGCCGTGCCGGAAGTGCGAGCGGTAGTGCCAGCGGTAGCCCTCGTAGGGGTAGTCGTCGGAGTAGGAATCCGCGGAGCCGTAGACGTCGATGCCGTCGAGCTCGATCACCTCGACCGAAGCGCGGGTGGCGGAGTCGGTGGCGCCCGACTGCTCGGGGCCTTCGCCCTCCCCGACCGCGACCGCAGTCGAGGCGGCGGAGGTGACGGAACGCGCGGCGAGAGGGCGAGCGACCGGAGGGCGACGCGTGGGCGTCGGGAGAGACACCCGCGACCTGCCCATGGAGGGCACCAGGACGGGTCGATGGGGGATGCGCGCCATGAAGAGGAGCAGCGCCGAGGCCGCCGCCCACAGGCCGAGGAGAGCGTAGGACTCGAGGCGCCATGATCGCGTCACGGGCAGTACTGACGCCCGTGGTGCCAGGAAGTTCCGTGGCGATCGACGAGGGGACGCGATCGACAGCGGGGCGCGGTCGGGTGTTTCCTCCAGGGCACCCACCGCCATGATGCTCGCACCCATCGATCGCCTCTCGCTGCTCAGCTCCGCCCAGGCCGATGCGCTCCGGGCGAGGCTCGTCGAGGTCGCCTACGACGAGCGCGCCATCGCCCGCGGCGAGTCCATCGCCCCGGGGCTCTTCGACGCCCTCCGGCTCCCGCTGGTGCACGACGCGCTCTCGCTCGACGACGCGCCCGCCAGCGACCTCGCGCTGCTCTTCGCGTACATGGGGCGGGTCTCCCTGGAGCGCTTCGAGCGGGCGCTCACCCCCGCGCTCTCGGCCCTCGCGCTGGAGCTCGGACTCGTCACCCGCGGCGACGACGGCTCCGTCGCCTCACCCTTCCTGCTCATGCCCTTCATGGGCCTCTGGATCATCTCCGACCCGCTCTCCCAGGACGGCGACGCGGTGATGGGTCCGGGCCCCACCACCCACGAGCTCGCCAGGCTGCTCCCCGCCAGGACTCCTCGCAGCGTCCTCGACGTCGGCTGCGGCGCCGGGACCTTCGCCCTCCTCGCGGCCGACCGCGGCTCCGCCGAGGCCGTCGGGGTCGACATCAACCCCCGCGCCGTCGAGCTCGCCCGCATCAACGCGCGGCTCAACGGGCTCTCCGCGGAGTTTCTCGCAGGCGACCTCTTCGCCCCGGTGGAGGGGCGCCGCTTCGACCTGGTGATCTCCCAGCCTCCCTTCGTCGCCCGCGCCCCCGAGGTCGACGCCGCGGTCTTCCTCCACGGCGGAACCTACGGCGACGAGCTCGCCCTCTCCCTGATCGCCCGGTGCCCCCGGGTGCTCCTCCCCACCGGCCGAGCCCTGATGCTGCTCGACGCGCCGGTGCGCCCCGGGGCGCCGCTCCACCTGCGGCTGCGAGAGGCCCTCGGCGACGCTCCGGTCGACGTCGCGGTCTTCTCCACCCCGGGGATGTCCCCCGACCTCATGGCCGTCGGGTACACCGCGCGCTCGCTGGAGTCCCTCGAGGGATACGCCGCCACCGTGCGCCGCTACCGCCATCACCTCCGGGCGCTCGGGGTGACCGAGTTCTCCCACGCGATCGTGCTGCTGCTCCCGCCGGGAGGGCGCTTCAGCATCAGCCTCCCGGTGCGCTCGCTCTCCGCCCTCGACGGCGAGGCCATCGAGCGATGGTGCGACGCCATCGACCTCGCCTCGCGAGACCCCGACACCCTCCTCGCCGCCACGGTGCGCCCCGCCCCGGGGCTCGTCTTCGCCGAGGAGCGCGCGACCCCGGACCGCAGCGTGGAGCCCACCTGGAGGGTGCGCTCGGAGCGGGGCGTCGCGGTGAGCCGGGAGCTGAGCGAGGCGAGCTGGGCGCTGCTGGAGGCCATCGCCACGCAGGAGACCGTCGCGGGCGCGGTCGAGGTCTACGCCGAGCTCTGCGGGGCGAGCGCAGAGGACGTGCGCGAGCAGGTGCTCGGCTTCGTTCGAGAGCACCTCGCCAAGGGGCTGCTGGCGTGGGAGCGAGGCGGAGCGTCGGGCTGAGGAGGAGATGGGCCTCGGGGTTGCGCCCGGGCCACTGCGGGTACCAGAAAAGAAGCATCGGCCCCGCAACGACCCGCCAGCGCACTGGGAGGCGACACCCATGGACGAGCACCTCGACGAACGATGGAGCAGCGACCTCCCTCGCGGAGAGAACAGCACCGACCCGACGAAGCCCGGCGTCGAGCCCGGGCCGATCATCGTCCCTCCGCCGGAGACGCCCCCCGAAGAGCCGCCGCCACCGCTCGAGCCCGAGCCGCCGTGGCCGCCCTTTCCAGGGGTGATCCCCGAGACCTTCCCCCACCCGGAGCCCACCCCCGGCGCGCCGCAGCCCATCCACGAGCCGGTGCCCTTCGAGATCCCGGGGCCGCGGCCGCAGCCCATCCACTCCCCCGTCACCTGAGCGCGTCGGAGGCTTCAGCCTCCGCGCAGCAGGTCGACCGCGCGCCAGAGGTACCAGCTCGCCACGGTGCGCCAGGGCCTCCAGCGCGCTCCCCGGCGGGCCACCGCCTCGGGCGACGGGAGCGCCTCGAGCCCGTACGCGAGCCGCACCCCGTTGCGCACGCCGTAGTCGCCCACCGGCAGCACGTCGGGTCGGCCCAGGGTGAACATCAGCAGCATCTCGGCGCTCCAGCGCCCGATGCCCCGCACGGCGGTGAGCCTCGCGATGATGTCCTCCTCGTCCATCAGCGCCATCTCGTCGAGCGAGGGGATCTCTCCTGCCAGCATCTTCGTCGCGAGGTCTCGCAGCGCGGCGACCTTCGCCCCGGAGAGCCCCGCGCCGCGGAGCTCGGCGTCGGAGAGGGCGAGCAGCCCGTCGGGCGCGGGGAAGCCCTCCGCCCCGCCGAGCGCCGCAACCCGGGCGTAGATGGTCGCCGCGGCCTTGCCCGTGAGCTGCTGGTAGACCACCGAGCGGGCCAGCGACTCGTAGCTGCTCGAGGTCTCCGAGCGGGTGAGCCCGAAGGGGCCGACCTTCGCGATGATCGCGCCCATCACCGGATCTCTCTCGGAGAGGGCCGCGACCGCCTCCGCGGCGTCGAAGTCCGGGGCGCCGACGCGCACCACCAGCGAGCGCAGGTGGTCGGAGAGGGAGGCCCCTTCGAGCGAGAGCAGCCGGGCCTTGGAGCGAAGGCCGCCGTGCGCGGAGAAGCCCCCGGGAGCGCCCCTCGCGGCCATCACCCGGTGGCAGGGGACGACCACCACGAAGGGGTTCTTCGCCATGGCGGTCCCGACCGCGCGAGAGAGCGTCGGGGAGCCGAGCTCACGGGCGAGCTCGCCGTAGCTGACCGTCCGTCCGGGGCCCACCCGGCGGGCCCGCTCATACACCTTCTGGTAAAAGGGAGGCACCGCGCTCATGTCGAGGGCGATGGTGGAGAGGTCCTCCTGGCCGTGCTCGAAGTGGCGCCGTAGCTGCTCGATCGCAGCGGCCACCGAGGGGGGCGGAGGAGCCAGCGTCGTGGGGAGAGGGCTCTGGGCCTGGAGGCGCTCCAGGGTGCGCTCGTCGGTCGCCTCGGGAAACTGCACCACCGTGATGCCGCGCTCGCTCCAGGCGACGCCCGCGCGGCCGAGGGCCGTGTCGAAGAGGCAGTGGCCGCTCATCGGAGGGGATGCGCCTCAGCGGCCCGAGCGCTGGAGGGCCTGCTGGAGCTCGGTCTGGCTGATGGGCCGACAGGGCGTGCCGGGGGGATGGTTGTGCACGACCCACAGGCCGGGAGCGAGCCCCTCGGCGGCGCCCGACGGAGCGGGCGCGGCGGCCATCGGCGCGGGAGCGGGCGCGGGCATCGGGGCGGAGGCGGAAGGCGCGGGAGCGGGCGACGGAGCGGGCAGAGGCGGCATCGGGGTGACGGGCATCGGGGCGCCGGCCAGGGGGATGTTGGGGATGTGGTCGGGGTCGATGCGAATCGGCTCCAGCACCAGCGCGCCACCGGCGTCGCGAGCGGCCGGCGGAGGCGGCGGATCGTGCGGCGGCGGAGGATTGGGGGCGTATCGCGGCCCGCTCGACTGACAGGCGCCGAGGAGGGTCGCCAGCGCCGGGAGGGTGGTGGTCACCAGTGAAGGGCGTGGCTTGCGTCTCATGGGGCGCATCGGACACGCGGCCCGCGAGGCTGTCAACGCGACGCCCGCTCGACGTAGCGCGGAGAGCGTATTGACGAGGCGGTTCGTCCGGGAGATCACTCCGGGCGATGCATCCCAACGCCGCGCTGATCGACGAGTTCTACAAGGCCTTCGCGGTGTGTGACGCCGAGCGGATGGTCGCCTGCTACCACCCCGACGTGCACTTCAGCGACCCGGTGTTCACCGACCTCCGCGGCGACCGCGCGGGGGCCATGTGGCGCATGCTCGCCGCGCGCGCCAAGGACCTGAAGATCGTCCACTCGGGCGTCTCCGCCGACGACCGCGAGGGCCGCGCCCACTGGGAGGCGGACTACACCTTCGGCGCCACCGGACGCCCGGTGCACAACGTCATCGACGCTCGCTTCACCTTCCGCGACGGCAAGATCGTCCGGCACGTCGACACCTTCGACCTGCACCGCTGGGCGGGCATGGCGCTGGGCCTCACCGGCAAGCTCCTCGGCTGGCTCCCGCCGGTGCAGAACGGCGTCCGGAAGAAGGCCCTCCAGGGCCTCGACGCCTTCATCGCCAGTCGCGCCTGAGCGCGGCTCTTTTGGTAGCCTGTGGCCCAATGCGCCACAGCGTCCGCCTCGTCCTCCTTGCTTCGCTGATCGCCGCCTGCAGCCCGGCCGCCGTGTCGGGCAACTTCGGCCCGTTCTCCGATGCGGCAACCGACAGCCCGGCCGTCACCGCCGACAGCCCAACCGCAGCGACCGACACCCCCGCGGCTCCGGTGGACGTCCCTGCCGCCCCGCAGGATGTGCCCGCCCCCGTGGACGCTGGCTCGCCGCCGGTGGACGCTCCGATCCCGGTGCTCGACGCGGGCGCGCCGCCTCCTCGCGACGCGGGCTCCGTGCCCGTCGATGGGGGTGGTCTGGGAGAGCCCGTGTGGGTTCCGCTCGAGGTGCGCACGGGAGACAGCTCGTGCCCGCCGCTCGCGCCCTGCGGAGGCAACGAGCTCGGCACCTGGGACGTCGGCGGAGGCTGCATCGACCTGGTGTCCCCGGAGCAGTTGATGAGCTGCCCGGGCGCCCGGGTGAGCCGCGCCACCGGTCGCGCCCGGGGGCGGGTGACCTTCGCCGGGGGCTTCGCCAGGAGGGCGTCCCAGTGGGAGGTGGAGGCGGAACTCTTCATCCCGGCGCTCTGCGTGGCCGTCGTCGGAGGGTGCTCCACGCTGCAGACCTTCGTGAGCGCGTACTACCCGGGCTCGACCTGCATGGCCGCGGGAGCGGGCGATTGTCAGTGCGCGGTGCGCACCGGCGGCGCCATCGACGACGGCGACCGCTACACCACCGCCGCCAACCAGATCGTCTCGACCTCCTCGGGCAAGCGCTGGAACTACTGCGTCGCAGGCAACCAGCTCCGCTACACGGACGTCTCCCGCACCGGCCCGCGCGAGGCCGGGGTCATCCAGCTCACGCGGCGGGCGCCGTAGCGTCGGGCTTCAGCCCTCGAGGAAGAGGGCGTCGGGGTCGTGCAGGTACTTGATGATCTCGTAGGCGAAGGCCGCGCCCACGTGCCCGTCCACCACGCGGTGGTCGAAGCTGAGCGAGAGCAGCATCACCTCGCCGATGACGATCTGGCCGTCGCGCACCACGGGCTTCTGCTTGATCTGGTGCACCCCGAGGATCGCCACCTCCGGGAAGTTGATGATCGGCGTGGCGAAAAGCCCGCCCTGGGCGCCCAGCGAGGTGATGGTGAAGGTGCTGCCCTGCAGGTCTTCGAGCTTCAGCTTCTGGTTCTTGGCGTCGGCGCCGAGGCGCTCGATCTCCCGGGCCACGTCGAGCAGGCTGCGGCGGTCGGCGCCCTTCACCACCGGCACCACCAGCCCGGCGTCGGTCGAGGCCGCGATGCCGAGGTTGTAGTACTTGCGATAGACCAGCTCGTTGGTCGACTCGTCGATCGCCGCGTTCAGGATCGGGAACTTCTTCAGCGCCAGCACCGCCGCCTTGGCGATGAACGCGAGCGGCGTGAGCTTCACCCCCAGCGCATCGGCCTTGGGCTTCAGCCGCTCCCTCGCCGCCTTCAGCGCCGTCACGTCGCACTCCTCCACGAAGGTGAAGTGCGCCGCGGTGTGCACCGACTGCGACATCTTCTCGGCGATCTTGCGGCGCAGCCCCGCGAAGGGGACCCGCTCCTCCAGCGCCTCGCCGCCCTTGGACGACGGCGTCGCGATCGACACCGGCGCCCGCGTGGTCATCGCCACCGGAGCGGTCACCGGCGCCGCCGCCGGAGCGCTCGCCACCACCGGCGTGCTCGCCGCGGTCGGAGCCTCTCCAGCCGCCCTGCCCGCCGCGGCCGCCGCCGGCGCGCTGCCCCGCTGGGCGAAGGCCCGCAGGTCTTCCTTCGTCACCCGGCCCTGCGGCCCGGTGGGGCGCACCCGGCTCAGGTCGATGCTCAGGTCGCGCGCCAGCTTGCGCGTCGCTGGGGTCGCCAGCGCGCGCCCGTTGGGCGCCAGGTAGTCGTCCGCCGCAGGCGCCGGGGCCGCCGCGGTGACCGGGGCGCTCTTCGCCGCCGCCAGCGCCGCGGGGGTCGCCGTCACGGTCATGATCCCCATGCCCGGCAGCGACTCCTTGATGTCCCCCACGGCGGTCGCCGCGGGGCCCTGCTCCTTCTTCGGGGCCGCCGCCACGGCGGGAGCTTCTGCCCCGCCCGACAGGTCGAAGGACACCAGCACCGAGTGCACCTTCACCACCTCGCCGGCCTTGCCGAACAGCTCGGCGATGCGCCCCGCCTTCGGGGAGGTGATCGTCACCGAGGCCTTGTCGGTCATCACGTCGACGAGGGGCTGATCCTCCTTCACGACGTCGCCGACGCTCACGTGCCACGCGACGACCTCGCCCTCGGTCACGCCCTCGCCGATGTCCGGCAGCTTGAAGTCATATCGGCTCATCGTCTCAGCCTCTCAGTACCGGGCCGTCTCGATGAGGGCCGGCAGGATCCGGCCCGCGAGCGGGAGGTAGTCCATCTCCAGCGTGTACGGGAAGGGCGTGTCATATCCCGTCACCCGCACCGGCGGCGCCTCCAGGTGGAGGAAGGCCTTCTCGTTGATGAGCGCGACGAGCTCCGCGCCGAAGCCGCAGGTCTTCGGGGCCTCGTGCACGACCACCACGCGGCCGGTCTTCTTCACGCTGGCGACGATGGTGTCGATGTCCACCGGCCAGAGCGTTCGCAGGTCGACGACCTCGGTGTCGATGCCCTGCGCCGCGGCCTGGTTGGCCGCCTCGATGGCCTCGTAGAGCATCGCGCCCCACGCGAGCACGGTGACGTGCTGCCCGGGCCGCACGACCTTCGCCTGAGACAGCGGCACCGTGTAGTCGCCTTCGGGCACCTCGCTGCGCGCCGCGCGGTAGATGCGCTTGGGCTCGAAGAAGAGCACCGGGTCTTCGTCACGGAGGGCCGAGAGCAGCAGCCCCTTGGCGTCGTAGGGGTTGGACGGGCAGACGACCTTCAGCCCCGGCGTGTGGATGAAGTACGCCTCCGGGGACTGCGAGTGGTAGTGCCCGCCGCGGATGCCGCCGCCCACCGGCGTGCGGATCACCATCTTCGCCGGGAACTCGCCGCCGGAGCGGTAGCGGAACTTCGCGAGCTCCGAGACGATCTGGTCGAAGGCGGGGAAGATGAAGTCCGAGAACTGGATCTCCGGCACCGGGCGCATCCCGTAGAGGGCCATGCCGATGGCCGCGCCGATGATGCCCCCCTCGGAGAGCGGCGTGTCGATCACCCGGTCGGCGCCGAACTCCTTGTAGAGGTCCTGGGTCACGCGGAAGACGCCGCCGACCTTGCCAATGTCCTCGCCCAGCAGGACCACCCGCGGGTCGCGCTTCAGCTCGAGCCGGAGCGCGTCGTTGACGGCCTGCACCATGTTCATCTGTGGCATCGGATGTCTCTCGTCCCTGTACTGGATTGGTCGCCGTCGCTCAGTGTCCGCCGCCGTGGCCCGCCGGGCGGGGCGCGCGCTCGGCCTCCGCCTGCTGCTCGACGAGGTGCCACGGCTGCGTGGCGTAGACGTCCTCGAACATCGTGTGCAGCGCCGGGGCCGGGGTCTTCTCCGCCGTCTCGACGGCGCGCTTGATGTCCGCCTCGACCTGCTCGGCCCAGGCCTTCTCCTGCGCGTCGTCCCAGAGCCCGAGGGCCACCACGTGGGCGCGCATGCGCGGGATCGGGTCCTTCGCGCGCTCGGCGGTCATCTCCGCCTCGTTGCGGTAGGCCTTGGGGTCATCCGAGGTGCTGTGCCCGGAGAGCCGGTGGGTGAGCGCCTCGATGAGCGTCGGCCCCTCGCCGCGGCGGCCGCGCTCGATGGCGTCGCGGGTCACCTTGATCATGGCGAGCAGGTCGTTGCCGTCGACACGCACCGGCGTCACGCCGTAGGCGAAGCCCTTCTGCGCGAAGGTCTGCGAGCCGGTCTGCTGGCCCGCGGGCACCGAGATCGCCCAGCCGTTGTTGCGGCAGAGGAACACCGTCGGCGTCTTGTAGACCCCCGCGAAGTTCATCGCGTTGTGGAACTCCGAGCTCGACGTCGCCCCTTCGCCGAAGAAGACCAGCGACACGCTCTTGTCGCCCTTCATCTTCGCCGCCCAGGAGAAGCCCACGGCCTGGGTCATCTGCGTTCCGATGGGCGAGCTCACGGAGCCGAACTTGTACGGCCTGCCGCTGTAGTGGTCGGGCATCTGCCGACCCTTCACCGCGTCGTTGGCGTTGCCGTACATGTTGTCGAGGTAGGTCTGCAGCGGCATGCCCCGCAGCAGCAGCGCGCCGAACTCGCGGTAGCAGGGCCAGAGCCAGTCGTCGTCGCCGAGCGCCGCGGCGGGCCCGAGGATGCACGCCTCCTCGCCGAGGCTGCCGATGTGGAAGCCGATGCGCCCCTGGCGCTGAAGCAGCACCAGCCGCTCGTCGACCATGCGGGTGAGCAGCATGTGCTTGAAGAGCCGGACCACCGTCTCGCCCGGGAGCTTCGGATCGGTCGCCGGGTCGGCCACCCCGTCGGGGCCGAGCACCGTCACCACGTCGTCGAGCACGAACTGCGTCTGCATCCCTCTATCGCTCCTTCAATGCGTCGGTCAGGGGAGCACCGGGAGCGACCGATGCGGCCGCGCCGCCGGTGTCTCCACGGGTCCGGTCGTCTTCGTCAGCTGGCCCCGGAGGAACGCCTCCGCCGCCTTGTAGCTCGATCGCACCAGCGGCCCGGAGGCCACGTACTTGAACCCCATCGCGAGGCCCTCGACGCGGAGGTCTTCGAACTCCTCCGGCGACCAGTACCGCACCAGCTCGTGGTGCTTGGGCGTGGGCCGCAGGTACTGCCCCAGGGTGAGCACGTCAACGTCCACCGCCCGGAGCGCCCGCATGGTCTCCAGCACCTCGTCGCGCGTCTCCCCGAGGCCCACCATGATGGAGCTCTTGGTGTACGTCTCCGGCGACACCGCCTTGGCGTGGCGGAGCACCGCGAGGGACTTCTCCATGGAGCACCGCGCGTCGCGCACCGTGCGCTGCAGCCGATCGACGGTCTCGACGTTGTGCGCGAACACGTCGGGCCTGCCCTCGACCACCGCCGTGGCGACGTCGTCGAGGTTGCCCGAGAAGTCGCCGAGCAGCGCCTCGATGAGGATCGCCGGGCTGTGCGTGCGGATGGAGCGCAGGGTCTCGGCCACGTGCGCGGCGCCGCCATCGAGCATGTCGTCGCGGTCGACCATGGTGATCACCACGTACTGAAGGCCCATTGCGGCGATGGTGCGGCCCGTGTGCTCGGGCTCGCGAGGGTCATAGGCGCCGCGAGGGTTGCCCGTGGTCACCGCGCAGAAGCGGCAGCCGCGGGTGCACACGTCGCCGAGGATCATGATGGTCGCGGTGCCGTCGCCCCAGCACTCGCCCACGTTGGGGCAGCGGGCCTCCTCGCAGACCGTGTGCAGCTCGTAGCGCCGCAGCGTCTCCTTGATGTGCGTGTAGCGCTCTCCGCCCGGCGCGCGGACCTTGAGCCACTCGGGTTTACGCTCCATTGCCATCGACGACACCTCTCGGCCGGTGCTTGGGCCACGGCGGCGGCGGAAGCTAGTCCCGGCGAGCATTTGAAGTCAACGGAGCGCGAGCAGCTCCGCGCGGCCGATGAGCGGGTACCACCGCGACGCCGCGACGCGCACCGACCAGCCCGCAAGACCGTCGCCGTAGCGCTCCCGGTCGAGCCTCGGGAGGATCATGTACAGCGCCCCACCAGCCCGGAGGTGCCGCGGCGCCTCGGCGAGGCAGCGGCGCACGACCGCGCCTCCGCACCACGCCAGCTCCTCGGTGCTGCGGGCCTCGGCGTCGTGGAAGGGCGGGTTGAAGAGGATCGCGTCGTAGCGCAGCCCGCCGAGCCCGGCGAAGAGGTCGGAGTGCAGCAGCCGCACCCGGACGCCCATGCGCTCGGAGGCCTCGGCGACGGGACCCAGCGGCACGTGCGGCAGCTCGGTGGCGGTGACCTCGAAGCCGCGACGCGCGGCGGAGAGCGCCCAGAAGCCCGCGCCGGTGCCGAGCTCCAGCACCGAGGCGCCAGGAGCGAGGAGGTCGAGCGCGGCCTCCTGGAGCGCGCCGAAGCCGAGGCCCAGGAAGGGCGCGGGGTGATGCACTCCGGGCGCGACCACCAGCGACACGCCGCGGTGCTCGATGGGCCCATGGGTCGCCAGCGCCCGCTGCGCCAGGACGAGCGCGCGGGTGCGCATCCGGTAGAAGAGGCTGGGCCCGGCCTGGCTCACGCCTCGCCCAGCGTGACGACCCATCGCTCCATCAGCCGCCTCGCACCGTCGTCGGAAAGCCTCGGGACCCCGTAGGCCAGCGCGGCGGTGACGCCCCCCGACGAGGCCGTCACGGTGAGGCCGATGCCGGGCTGGCGAGGCAGCCCGCTCAGGCAATAGACGCGGCGCGCCCGGACGCTCGCCGGGAAGCGCAGCCCCTCCGGCAGCCGGATCTGGCTGAACAGGAAGGAGTACATGAAGGACGACGGCCGCCCATCGAGCCAGCGGAAGAACCAGCGCAGCGCGAAGGGCGGCAGGATCGCTCCCAGCAGCGCGATCGCCACCGGGGTCGCCAGCGCCCGCTCGGGGGAACGGCCTGCGCGCAGCCGCTCGGAGACCCGCGCCAGCAGCGAGGTGTCGTCGACCTCGGTCGGGGTGAAGTCCGCCTCGATGACCCCGAGGTGGTTCTGTAGCGAGCGCCCCACGCCGAGCTCGCTCCTCAGGTCGACCGGAACCAGCGCGCGGAAGGTCTGCTCGGGCATCCCCTCGTCCCGTCGCCACGAGGCCGCGGCGCGAAGGAAGGTGCCGAGCATCAGGTCGTTGCGAGTGACCCCGAGCGCCTCTGCGCGCTCGTGGAGGCGGGACCACTCCTCGGCGTCGAGGTCGAGCACGAGGCAGTGCATCGCCTCGGCGCGGGCGTCGACGCGCTCCAGCAGCGCCGCGCGACGATCGCCGAAGCGACCGGCGCTCCCGAGGTTGGCGGCGAGCACCGCCGCGGTGAGCCTCGCCCCTTTTCGAGAGAGCAGCCGGAGGAGGCTGGCCCCGCTCGGCGAGAAGGGCGCGGGGGCGGGCGCCGGCTCTCCGTCGAGGGCGCGGTAGCGGCAGAGCAGCGCGTCGAGGAGCGCGACGGCCCCGACGCCGTCGGTCACGCTGTGATGGAGCGTGAACACGAGCTGGTATCCACCGCCCCGCCGAGGGGCGTGGAGCACTCGCAGGGGCGCCTCGGAGGAGAGGTCGAAGGCGCGAAGGAGCCAGCCCGAGGGGCCGAGGTCGAGCGCGGCGTCGCTCCAGGTGATGATCCGACGGGGGGAGGTCGATGACGAGGGGGCGGCGATGCGCGCGACGCGGAGGGGCGACTCGCGCACGAAGCTACGGAGCGCCGGGACCGAGGCGATCAGCAGCGAGAGCGCCTCCGAGAGAAGGGCGCGGTCGAAGGGGGCCTCGACGTCGACCACGTGGTGCGTGGTCATCGGGCGGCCCTCGTAGGTCTGCGCGATGAGGGCACGGTCCATCCAGTTGAGCGCGAGGCCTGGCGTCGTGGCGCGCTCGCTCATGGCCACGATGCCCCGGAGCCCGCCTCCCGATCGGTGAGCACGAAGCGCAGCACCAGCATCGCCTCGGCGTCGGAGAGGTGGGCCTTTCGACCCATGCGCCGTACCAGCGAGGGCCACTCCTCGGCCGTGTACGCGGCGCGATCGGGATAGGCGTGGCAGCGGTGGCAGTTCGAGAGGAAGAGCTGCCGACCCTGCTCCAGCGACTCCGCCGAGGCCTCGGGCCATCGCGAGCGGGCGAGCTCCGCCGAGGCCATGGACAGCGGCCCCGGCGCCGCGCCGGCCTTCGGGCCGCAGGCCGAGGTCGTCGCGCACACGAAGGCCGAGAGGAGCACGCAGAGGGGCGATCGGTTCACGGGGTCTATGGCTCCATCGACACGGACTCCAAGGGCTCTGCGCGGTCGCGCTGGCATCGGGCCCTTCGATTGGGCGACGAGCTGCGACTCGCAAGGCCACCGGGGGCCGCGGCTCAGGATTGTGCGGGCCCTCCAGGGCCTCCGCTGTGCCCGCGGGTCGAGGCCCTCCGCCGGTCGGCCCAACCTGACGTAGCCGCGGTGCGATCAGCTCGCCGACGGATTGACCTTCATTGAAGCGTCGGCGTATCCCGTCTTCGCGCTGGGGACCGACGTCACCGACCCGGCGGGCGTGCAGCGCGTACGTTACGCGCACCAGACGTCGATGACGCTGATGTGCCCGGCCCGCACCGGGATGCGGTATCGGCTGGTCTGCGAGGTGCCCCAGCCCCAACCGGGGATCTTGCGGAACGGGCACATCGGGGAGGGACTGCCGTTGCCGAAGGTGATCTCCGCCTCGCCCGGCGCGACCGAGTAGAAGAAGCCCGAACCGAGGGAGGTGTCCTGCGCCCCGAGCGCCGGGACGATTGGGATCGACGGGTCCGGGCTGTGCGCGAAGTAGACGGGCCCCGTGCCCGAGCCCGTGCCGAGCGAGGCCGTGCAGTCGGCGACGCCCGCCCCCGTGAACCGGTTGATCACGGCGAAGTACACGAATCCCATCGCGGGATCGATCGTCGTGCCGACCGCGGCGGCGAGGAGCGCGGCCTCGCCGGTCGTGAGCATCGAGAGCAGCGCGAGGTGCGGGTTCACCGACTCGCCGCGGATGTCCGACGGGATCAGCAGCGGGACATAGCCGGCCCGCGTGATCTCGATCTCGAAGGCCACGTCCGCTGGGATGCGGAGCAGGGCCGAGCCCGCCGAGTCGGTGGTGACGCATGGAATTTCTGGGTGTCCCGTGACGCACGCACGCGCGCCCGAGAGCGGCGTGATGCCGTTCGAGCGGTAGAGGTACAGGTCGGCGAAGGGGCCGCTGGGCGCGTCCGCAGCAGGCGTCGCGTCCGGCGTCGCGTCCGGCGTCGCGCCGTCGTCGCCGGGGCCGCCGTCCGTCACCGCCGCGACCTCCGTCAGCGCGTAGGTCGACAGGTGGGTCGTCGTGCCGGTGACGACGTGGTCCGTGGCGTTCACGCCGACGCCTTCGAGGGGCTGCCACGCGCCGTCGACGAAGGTCGAGATCGTGAGTCGCCGAGCGTCGACGGACCCTAGCGCCGCGGGGTCGTATCGAAACGCCACCGTGGCCGCGGAGCCGAAGCGCGTTCCGCTCGGGCCGATCTCGTAGGCCCGCCCGATCGCACCGGCGGCGGTCGCGCCCGCGGGCCCGATGCGGATCGTGACCGGGGCGCTCAGCGCGCCCGGCGGGATGCGCAGCTCGACCGCAGAGTCGCTCGCGCTGAGCGCGCCGCCCTCCGGCCCGATGGTCGCCGAGGCCTCCGACGGAGGCGCATCCATGCCGGCGTCGCGAGCCGCGCACGCGCACGGCTGATAGCTGCCGGCACTGCAACGCTGCGTCGACGAGGCTCCGTCCGGGCAGACGCAGACGCGGGTCTCGCCGTCGGTGCACGGCGAGACGGGCCCCGGAGCGGACGTGCACGCGGCCAGCGCGAGGACCACGCTCGCAACTCCCAGCCAGAAGCGCGGTGCAACGGTGGAGCGACGCGCGTCGTCGCGCGCTGGGTTCAGAGCGGCGAGGTGTCTCATGGCGTGCGCTCCGAGCAGAAGGCGTGCCCATCACGCGAGCGGCCGAGCGCAGCGCTGGGGCCGCGGCGCGCTCGCCGGCGCGCGGCGAAGGCGATCCCGGGCGGACGCACTGCCTGCATCACGCACGCGACGCTTGCGCAGGCCGCGCCTCGACGGAGGCGTCCGCGGCGGAGCGCACGGAGGTCACCGGGGAGCCGCACGCCGTGGCGAGCAGGTCGAGCGTCGCGGGCAGCGGACTCGGTGGCATCGTGATGGGGTAACGCAGACCGGCTTCGATGACGAGGCCTCGGCTTGACCCGCGCAGGCGTCGCGCGCAATGCATTGCCACCATGTCCGGCGCTCCGATTGTCGTGCTCTGCTACCGCAACGGTGTGAGCTCGTACGGCACCTGGCTCACCGACCCGACGATGCTCGATCGCATCCGCACGCTCGCCCACGAAGGGGGCAAGAGCCTCGTCGCCGACGTCATCTGGTACAACCGCGAGCCCTGGACGAAGGCCATCACCGACGCCTGGGCCGCGGTCGACACCTTCGACGTCTCGCTCGCGCTCGACCGCGATCGCCCGGAGCCCGTCGCGCCCGCGAAGGCGCTGCGCAAGAAGCGCCCGAAGCGCTGACCCATCGCCGGGCGCGCGGGGCGGTTCCCGTTCGTGGGTCGCGTCGCGCTGTGACAGCCCATCGGGAACCTTTCGTCGCCCGCGTGGTCTCAGCCCGCGGAGGCCACGACGATGACCCACCCCAGCACCCCTTCCCGACCCGGCGCGATGACCCACGCCATGAACGCCACCCGACTCCCCACCGCCCCGAAGGTTCTGCGCATCGGCGTGATGCAGGGCACCCGCATCTCCGAGGAGCGCATCGTCCGCGACCGTAGCGCCGTCACCGTCGGCGCCACCGAGCGCAACACCTTCACCGTCCCCTCCGGGGAGCTCCCTCCGAGCTTCGAGCTCTTCTCCATCGAGTCCGGTGCCTACTCGCTCAACCTCACCGACGCGATGGAGGGGCAGCTCGCCACGCCCGGCGGCATCCGTACGCTCGCCCAGGTGCGCCGCGATCCCTCCGCGCAGCGCACCCCCTTCGGCCATCGTGTGGCGCTCGAGGAGAGCGCTCGGGGGAAGATCCGCCTCGGCGCGGTGACCTTCCTCTTCCAGTTCGTGGCGGCGCCTCCCCCGATGCCGAAGCCGCAGCTCCCGGCCGCCCTCCGCAGCCACTGGGTCAAGAACGTCGACTGGACCTACAACTCCTGCTTCTCGGCCTTCCTGGTGCTCGCCGTCGCGAGCGTCGCCTACGTCGAGTACGCCTACGACCCCATCGTCGACGACGCGCTCGCCCTCGACGACGCCCGCCTCGTGCGCCTCCTCGCGACCCCTCCCCCGGTCGCCGAGCCCGAGCCCGAGCCCGCCGCGGAGCCCACCGCCGAGGCCTCCGCGACCACCAGCCCCAGCGCCAGCGCGACCCCCTCGCCCTCGGCCCGCCGCCCCGCTCCCAGCGCCGCCGATCGGGCCAGCGCCCGCGCCGCGGACGAGGCCCGCCGCGTCGCCAACGCCAACGCCGCCGCCGACCGCGCGATCAACGCGGTGAGCAACGCCATGAACAACAGCGCGGACTTCGCGGCCCTCACCGGGGTCAACAGCTCGAACCGGGGCAGCGCGCGAGACGTGCTCGCCGAAGGGGGCCTGATGACCGGGACCGCCGAAGACCTCCAGCACGCAGGCAACATCACCACCGCCAACGGCCACGTGGGCGTGCGCCGCAGCGCGCTGGCGATGGCCGGTCCTCCCGGGGGACAGAGGCTCGGAGAGACGACCGCGGTGCGCCCGAGCGGCGACCAGATCGGCACCGGCCCGGAGGTGGTGCAGGCCAGGGTGATCCGCTTCGACGCGGACATGGGCGACGTCGACGAGCGCGGCGGCGAGGGCACCGTCAACGCCGACTCCGTGGCGAGGCTCATCCGCGGTCAGCTCGGCGGCATCCGCTCCTGCTACGAGCGCGAGCTCCGGCAGAACCCCGCGCTCTCCGGTCGCCTCGACGTGAACTTCACCCTCGGCACCAGCGGCCGCATCACCAGCGCCTCCACCTCCGGTCTCTCCGCGGCGCCTCGCGTCGGGAGCTGCGTCACCGGGCGACTGCGGGGCCTGGTGTTCCCTGCGCCCGCCGGGGGGAGCGTGGACTTCAGCTTCCCCTTCACCTTCACCCCGGGCGGCTGAGCACTCCGCCCGGCTCTCGTGCGAGCCTCGCGCGATGAGCTCCGTCGACCACGCACAGATCTACCTCCGCGACCCCCTCCGCTACGACGCCATGGTCTCCGCCGAAGACTGTGACGGCGCCCTCCCCTCGCTGCTCTCCGAGATCGCCCCCACGCTCCGCGGCGCCCGCGCCCTGGAGCTCGGCGTCGGCACCGGTCGCGTCACCCGCTTGCTCCTCCGCGCCGGCGCGTCGGTGCGAGGCTGCGAGTACGCCGCCCCGATGCTCTCCGTGGCCCTCGATCGCCTCCGGGCCGAAGGCTTCTCCGACGACTCCATGGAGCTCTCCGTCGGCGACGCCTACGCCTCGGACTTCGGAGAGCAGTGGGCCGACCTCGCCGTCGCGGGCTGGGTCTTCGGTCACGCCCTGCGGTGGCACCCGGACGACTGGCAGCAGCGCATCACCCGCGCGCTCACCGCCATGCGCCGGGCGCTGAAGCCGGGAGGGAAGCTGGTGGTCATCGAGACGCTCGGCACCGGCTTCACCGAGCCCACGCCTCCTCCCGGGCTCATCGGATACCAGCGATGGATGGAGTCCCAGTGGGGCCTCGCCCGCCACGAGCTGCGCACCGACTACCGCTTCGGGAGCGTCGACGAGGCGGCCGAGGCGATGGGCTTCTTCTTCGGGGAGGCGATGGCCGCGAAGGTGCGCGAGCACGGGTGGAGCCGGGTGCCCGAGTGCACCGGCGTCTGGGTGGGCTGAAGGCTCAGCGGGCGGCGGCGAGCTCGGCGACGATCCAGTCGACGAAGACCTTCGTGGGGTCGAAGCCGACGACCTCCTCGGCGTCTCTCACGAAGTTGGAGAGCGCGTTGATGTCGTAGAAGTACCGCCGACCGTCGCGGGTGGAGGTCAGGTACTCGATGCCGCCCACGTCGAGCTTCGCCTCGGCCATGATGGCGCGCGCGCTCTCGACCACCTCGGGCGCCTCGTCGTGGCGCTCGATGCGGAGCTTCTTGGCGGGCGCGGCCACCACGCAGAGCTCGAAGTCCGAGGAGGCCTCCTGCGAGGGCGGTGGCTGACCCGGGGTGACCTGGCAGATGTCCGCGGGGCAGAGGTTGAAGTCGGTGGTGTCGGGGTAGATCTTCACCGAGTAGAGGTGCCGCTGGCCGAGCATCTCCACCCGCACGATGTGCCCGTCCTTCGCGGGGTGGAACTCCTGCACCAGCACCACCCCGTCGACGCCGTAGGAGGGCGATCCCTCGAGCCACGCGTCGAGCGAGGCGCGGTCGTCGAAGCGCACGATGCCGGCGCCCGATCCGCCGATGTTGGGCTTCACCACGATGGGGTACTCGAGCGCCTCGGAGGCCGCTCGGATGGAGGCCGCGTTGTTGGCCACCAGCGTGCGGGGGGTGCTGATGCCGAGGCGGGCGAGCAGCATCGCCTGGAGGGCCTTGCTGGTCTCCAGCAGGTACGCGCCGGTGCCGTTGACCACCCGGGCGCCGGTGGTCTCGTAGTACGCGAGGGCCGCCTGGCCGAAGAAGATCGCCGAGGCGTGGTCGCGCTTCCACGCCGAGGGGGAGGCGCGGTTGATGACCATCGAGAACGCGCGCTCTCGCTTCGAGGGGTCGAAGAAGTGGTCGTGGAGGGGGAGCTCGACGAAGGCGATGTCGCGGCGGGCGAGCTCGGCGTAGAGGCGCTTCTGCCACTCGGGATGCTCGTTGAGCACGGCGATGGGGAGGGTCGACATGGCGGCGGGATAGCACAGCTCCGCCTGAGGGGCGTCAGCGTCAGCCCGGCGTCGGGTCAGGCTCGCGCTCCAGGGCGCTGGCGGCGAGCAGGACCAGGGCGATCCAGAGCAGGTCGGCCACCAGCAGGTGCACGAGCTGCAGCCACACCGGCGCCAGCAGGAACACGTTGAGCAGCCCCAGGCCCAGCTGTGTCACCACCGCCGCGACGACCGCGAGGCCCATGGTGCGCGTCGACGGCCGGCGGGTGACCGCGTGGCCCACGACCGCGCTGGTGACCACCGTCGCGGTGGCCGCGAGCGCCACCACCGGGTGCCAGATGCGAAGCCGCAGCAGGAGGTGCGCGCCGGGGCTGAAATCCTGGGCGTATCCCTCGGCGAAGGAGCGCGCCGGGAAGAGCGTGTCGCCCAGCGCCGCGATGCTCCCGGTGACGGCCACGGCCATCGTCGCGACGAGCGCCACGGCGAAGGTCGCGGTGAGCCCCGGGCGCTGCCTCGGCGCGAGGCGGCGGTGGCCGAAGGACCACCACGCGGTGAGGGTGAGCGCCGCCACCAGGGCGAAGGTGTTGACCAGGTGCGCCGCGCCGAACCACGCGCGGGTCATGGAGGTGTTGCCCGCGACCAGGCGGAAGAGCACGAGGCCGGCGCCGAGGAGCGCCTCGCTCACGATGAGCAGCCCCGAGAAGACCGCGCCTCGGCGAACGGGGTGGCCCGGCGAGGTCCAGCGGAAGGCCATCACCAGGAGCGCGAGCACGGCCACCAGCGAGAGCCCGGAGGTGATGCGGTGCGTGAACTCGATGAGCATCTCCAGCGAGCGCGGGCGGGGGAGCACCTCGCCGTTGCACATGGGCCAGTGGTCGCCGCACCCGGCCCCGGAGCCGGTGGCGCGCACGAAGGCTCCCCAGACGATCACGGCCAGGTTGTAGGCGACGGTGGCCACGGCGAAGCGGCGCAGAAAGCGGGCGCGGGTCTCGGACACGGCGCGCACCTTGGCGGCGGAGCCGCGGAGAATCAATGCCTCGCGGGCCCTCGTCGGGCGCCGGTCAGCAGGGCGCTGGCAGGGGGCGCGCTCAAGGTCGATCGGGTAGAGTGGGCGCTGCTTCGGAGAAAGACCTGTGGCTGACGAACTCCCCAAGGGACGCATCGCGCGCGGATACGCGCTCATGAAGCTGGCCGCGACGGAGCTTCCCTCGATGGCGGGGAGGCTGCTGCGGCAGGGCGAGCAGCCCATGGACGCCGCGCTGCTCAAGGCCTCCGCCGAGCGGGCGCTGCGCACCCTCGGCGAGCTGCGGGGGCTCGCGATGAAGGTCGGGCAGACGGTGTCCTACGTCGACGGGCTGCTCCCTCCGGAGGCCACGGACATCTACCAGAAGACCCTGGCGGCGCTGCAGTCGCAGGCCCCGACGGTGAGCTTCGAGGAGCTGAAGGAGGAGATCGAGCGGGGCCTCGGCCGCCCGCTCGCGGAGGCCTACCTGAGCTTCGAGGAGACCCCGCTGGCCGCGGCCAGCATCGGGCAGGTGCACCGGGCGACGATCCTCGACCCGGAGGGCAGCGGCAGGGAGATCGAGGTGGTGGTGAAGGTGCAGTACCCCTCCATCGCGCACGCGCTCCGCAGTGACCTGAAGAACCTCGACTCGCTCCGCCCGATGGTGGCCATGCTGGCGCCCGGGGCGGACACCCGCGGGGGCTTCGAGGAGGTCATCCACCACATCGCCGCGGAGCTCGACTACACCCTCGAGCTGGAGAACCAGGAGCGCTTCAGGGCGCTGGTGGCCGGGCTGCCTGGGATGATGGTCCCGCGGCCGTACAAGACCCACACGGGCAAGAACGTGCTGACGATGGACTACGTCCCGGGGCGCACGCTCCGCGAGGTGGCCGAGCACGGCTCTCAGGAGCTGCGCAACCGCGTGGGCGAGGCGATCTTCCGCTTCACCCTGGGGATGGCGATGGGCCGCGGGGTGTTCAACACCGACCCGCACCCTGGCAACTACCTGGTCACCGACGACGGCACCGTGGCCTTCCTGGATTTCGGGAGCGTGAAGGTGCTTCCCGAGTCGCTCTTCCGTCAGTGGCGCGAGGTCGCGCTGATGCTGGTGACGGGCCGCTACGACGAGTGGCGGTCGCGCTCGAGCGAGCTCTTCGGCATGGAGCAGATGGACCCCGAGGTGCGGCGGCTGCACCAGGACAACATGCTGGCGACGGCGGCGCTGGTGGCCCGCGACGAGGAGGTCACCATCGACCGCGCGATGCTCCGCGACGCGGTGCGCAGCGGGGTTCGTACGGCCAAGGACATCGGCAAGACGGCGGGGTGGATCCCCTCGCGCTCCAAGACGATGGCGATCCCGCCGGACTTCGTGATGGTGGGGCGGATGCAGGTGGGGCTCTTCGCCGTGCTCGCCCAGCTCCACCCGCGCGCCAACTGGAACCGCATCCTGCGGGAGATGCTCGAGAGCGCCCCCGCCTGACGCGCGGCCTCCCTCTCAGCCGCCGTCGCGGCAGAAGGTGACCGCGGGGTTGCTCATCGAGCAGTCGAAGTCGGCGCAGTCGACGAAGCCGTCGCAGTCGTCGTCGAGGCCGTTGCTGCAGGCCCCCACGCTCGACTCGGCGCCGCGGCACACGCAGGAGCCCGCGTCGCGCGTCGAGACACACACCGTGACCACGCAGGTGTTGGTGCAGCTCCGGTCGTTGCAGTCGCGAAACCCGTCGCAGTCGTTGTCGATGCCGTCGGCGCACGACGCGTTGGTGTTCTCCGGGCTCGCGATGCACCCGCCGGTGTCGGGGCGGGCGCCGGCGTCGTAGGGGCAGGCGGGCACCGACGGGCGCTGGCAGTTGAAGTCGGTGCAGTCGACGTAGCCGTCGCAGTCGTTGTCGATGCGGTCGGCGCAGGCGGCGGGGTTGTCCTCGGTGCCGGTGCGCACGCAGCCGGTGTCGGGCGGGCCCGCGTCCCTGGGGCAGAGGGTCACCGACGGGCTCATCGAGCAGCTGAAGTCGTTGCAGTCGAAGTAGCCGTCGCAGTCGTTGTCGACGCCGTCGGAGCACGACGCGTTGGAGCCCTCGTCGCCGCTGCGCACGCAGCCCGAGTCGACGCGCACCCCGGAGTCCACGGGCCCGCCGCAGAAGCTGTCGCACGAGGGCTCGGTGCAGTCGCGGAAGCCGTCGCAGTCGTTGTCGAGCCCGTCGGCGCAGGCCGCCGCAGTGTTCTCCGCGCCCGAGGGGACGCACCCGAGGACGTCCATCGGCGCGACCCCTCGGTCGACCGGGGCGCCCGCATCCACCGGGGGAGTGCCTACGTCCACCGGGGGGGTGCCTACGTCCGCCGGGGGGGTGCCCGAGTCCATGACCACCGCGCCGCGGTCGTCGGGGGTGGCGGGCACGTCCGGCGTCTCCAGCGGTCCGCCGCCGCCGCGAGCGTTTCCGCAGCCCACCACCAGCGCCAGGATCACCGCCATCGTCGAGCGCACGCCCCGTCCGTAAGTCACCATTGTGATCCGGGCCTCTATCACCGATCGCGCGAGCGTTCACGATCCCGGCGCTGCCGCTGCTAAGGTCCGCGACCACAATCATATGGTCGCGAGCGTCCCTCCCCCTCCCCCTCCCCCTGGCCGCTACTTCGTCACCGGCGCCGGGGGCTTCATCGGCTCCCACCTGCTTCGTCGGCTCGTCGGGTCGGGCTGCGAGGTCGTCGCGGCGGACCTCACCCTCCCGGCGGCGCTCCCCGCGGGGGTGACCTTCGCGCGCTGCGACCTGCGCGACCGCGCCTCGGTCCGACGCGCGGTGCAGTCCTCGGGCGCGACCCGCGCGGTGCACCTCGCCGCGAAGGTCGGCGACTGGGGCCCTCCCGAGGACTTCGAGGCGCTCAACGTCACCGGGGTGCAGTGGGTGCTCGAGGCGATGCGCGACGCGGGCTTCGAGCACATCATCCACGTGAGCTCGATCGCGGTGCTCGGCCAGGACGCCGGAGCGCTGGTCACCGAGGGGGCGACGGTCGTCACCGAGGGCCCGGCCTACTCGGCCACCAAGGCGCGCGGCGAGCTGGTGGCGAGGAGGTTCCAGCTCGAGGGGGCGCCGGTGACCATCGTGCGGCCGGGCGACGTGTACGGCGTCGGCTGCACGCCGTGGGTGGTGCGCCCCATCGAGCTGCTGCGAAAGCGCCAGATGCTGCTGGTCGACGGCGGCCGCGGGCACTTCGCGCACCTCCACGTCGAGAACCTCATCGACGGGTTCATGCGGGTCTTCGCGACCCCGGCGGCGAAGGGCGAGACCTTCGTGCTGACCGACGGCGACCCGCACATGACCATGGGCGAATACTTCGGTCGCCTCGCCGACGCGGTGGGCCTCAAGCCCCCGACGATGACGCTGCCGAAGGGCGCGGCGAGGGCCTTCGCGGGCGCCATCGAGGCGGGGGCGCGGCTCCTCGGGGCGACGCCGCCCTTCACCCGCGCGGCGATCGACTTCGTGACCCGCACCGGATCGTTCGACACCCGCAAGGCGCGCGAGGTGCTGCGCTGGACGCCGAGGGTCACGCTCGAAGAGGGGCTGCGAGAGATCGGTCGGCACTACGGAAGGCTGGTGACCTGAGCCATGCGAGTGAGGGTGTTCGAGCTGGGCGGCGGGCAGCGGGTCGGAGCGCGGGTGGCCTACGTCGAGGGCCCGTCGCTCGACCGGGAGGAGCCTCAGGGCCTCGCCCGGCGCCTCGGCGCGCCGCTGACGGTGCTGGAGCTGGCGCCTCGGAGGGACGACTGCGCCGTGCGGCTGCGGGTGTTCACCCCGATGCGGGAGCTCCCGCTGTCGGTGGAGGCGGCGTGGTGCGCGGGCGAGGTGCACGGCCTCGCAGCGCTGGTGGTGGAGATGGGCGTGACGGCGACGGCGGTGCGCTCGGAGGGCGGCGCGCTGACCGCAGCGCTGCCGACGCCGGTGCTGGGTCACCGCGCGGTGGAGGACCGGCTCTCGGTCGCGGCGGCGCTGGGCATCGAGGAGGAGTGCCTCGACGGCGCCTGGGCCGTGCTGGCCGGATCGTGCGGGGTCAACGTGCTGGTGGTCCCGGTGAGCTCGCGCGCGACGCTCGACCGGGTGCGCCTTCACCCCGACGCGTGGCAGCGGGTGATGGAGAAGGCGAAGCACGTCGGCGCGCTGGTGGTGGCGACCGAGGACGGCGGCCGCGAGGCTCGCTTCGTGGGCGGCCCGTCGGGCCTGTGGGACGGCACGGGCTGCGCGCTGGCGCTGGCGCCCTGGGCGCTGATGCAGCAGCGGGCGGGCGCGCCGATGGAGCGAGCGCGGTACTCGCTGCGCGGCGAGGCGGGCTACGGGATGGACGTCGAGGTCGCGCGCACGGCTGCCGGGGAGTGGTCGATGCGAGGCGGGGTGCGCCTCGTCAGCGACGGTCGGCTGACGGCGTAGCGCCCGGACTCCGCGGCGCGGCGAGCGCCAGCAGCGCCGTGCCCGACAGGCCCGTGAGCAGCTCGAGCGAGGCCTCGAGCCGCGCCCGCTCCACGATGGCGTCGATGTCCGGCGGCGCCTCCGGGTCGGCGGCGGCCATGCGCAGCCGCAGCGCCTCCCGCCGAGCGAGCAGGTCGATGACGCCTCGCTCCAGGGCGAGCCGCTGCTCGGCGCGCTGGTCCGCGAGGCGAAGGAGCGTCACCTCCTGGCTGTCGAAGAGCAGCCGGTCGAGGTCGAAGCGCAGCCGCACGTCGAGGGTCAGCGACTCGGCGATGGCGAGCCGGTCGCTGGCGTTGGTGACCAGGGTGCTGTTGGCCCCGAGGCCCCTCGCCGCGTGGAGCGACACCTCCGGCAGCCACGCCGCCGCCCTCGCCCTCCGGGCGAGCGAGCGCACCGACGCGTCGTCGAGGCCCGCGCGGAGCACGGCGCGGCGGGTGGCCTCCCACACCACCGGCGAGGAGAGCCAGGAGGGCTCGTCGGCGCTCGCCGGGGAGGCGAGGAGGGCGACGAGCAGCGCGGCCAGCAGGCCCGGGAGCCATCGGGAGGGGAGGGTCATGGCCGCGTGGTTTGCAGCGACGGGGCCATCGCACGCGAGGCTTGGAAGACAGGGGTTTCGCGTCGCCGTAGAGGGGTGGCGGCGGTGGCGGCGGGGGGTGGCGGCGGCGGGGACTACGAGCTCGGCATCACCGTGCTCTGCCAGGCGTCGAGGGCCTCCTCGAAGAGCGTCTCTTCATGGTGTCGGCCGACGGCGCCGTGCTCCGTCGCGACCCGATGGCTCGGGGTCGCCCCCGGGGTGTGCACCGGGCCCATGGTGACCAGCGGGGTGAAGCCGCTCGGGGTGCGATGCCCCACCGCGAGGTGGTGCGTGGCCCCCGCGCGCAGCCCGCGCACGAACCACTCGCCCGAGCCCGGCCCGGTGGGCTCTTCGCGCTCGTCGCGCCGGAGCCTGTGGCCCTCCACCCAGAGGGAGACGATCACCAGCGTCTGCTGCGCGCCCTCGCCCGAGTGCCCGACGGACCACCGCGCGTACACCGTCGTCGGGTCGACCGCGTGGGCGACCGCGTGCGTCACCGCGCTCATCACCGAGGCCGAGACGCTCGCCTCGCTCACCGGCTCGCCGAGCAGCCGCATGCCCCGCCGGGCCTCCGGGTCGTGCGGATCCTTCGCGAGCACGGTGCGAAACACCTCCCGCGCCGCGTCCCTCTGCCCCTGCCCCAGCAGCACGTGGCCCATCGTCGCCGTCGCGAACTCCGGCGACAGCACGTTGGCCTCGCCGTCCTCGTCCTCGAAGGTCACCGCCTCGTCGTTCGCCCTGCTCATCGTAGATCCTCCCTGAAGCCCTTTTATCCGCCCAGCGTGACGCGCGCCGCGGCGACGTCCGCCATGATCTGCACCCTCAGCGCGTCGATGCCCTCGAAGCGGCGCTCGTCCCGCAGCCTCGCCGCGAAGGTCACCCGCAGCGTGCGGCCGTAGAGGTCGACGTCCGCGTCCAGCAGGTGCGCCTCCAGGCTGCGCCCCGCGCGAAACGTCGGCCGCGACCCGATGTTCATGACCGCCGGGTGGTCCTTCGGGCCGTCGGCCCCGAGGACGGTCACCCTCACGGCGTAGACCCCGTCCCTGGGCAGGGCCTCGCACTCCGTCGCGAGGTTGGCCGTCGGAAACCCGAGCGTGCGCCCCCGCTGGTGCCCGGTGATCACCAGCCCGTCGAGGTCGTAGTCGCGCCCGAGGAGGGTCTTCGCCAGCGCGAGGTCGCCGTCCGCGAGGGCGCGGCGCACCCGCGACGAGCTCACCGGGACCGAAGCCTCCTCCAGCGGCGCCACCACGTGCGCGCGAAACCCGAGCTGCTCTCCGAGCGCCACCAGCGTGGCGCCGTTGCCCTCGCGGTTGCGCCCGAAGTGGAAGTCCTCGCCCACGAAGACCTCCCTCGCCCGCAGGCCCAGCACCACCTGCTCGGCGAACTCCTGGGGCGACTGCGACGCGAAGGAGAGGTCGAAGCGCTGCACCACCACCGCGTCGACGCCGGTGCCTCGCAGCAGCTCCAGCTTGCGGTCGAGCCCCACCACCAGCGGCGATGCGCGGTCCGGCGCCAGCACCCTCGTGGGGTGCGGGTCGAAGGTCAGCGCGACGGACTCGCCGCCGAAGGCCCGCGCGGCGGCCCCCACGCGGTCGAGCAGGTGCCGGTGCCCACGGTGCACCCCGTCGAAGTTGCCGATGGCGAGGGCGGTGGGCGCGCTCCTCCGGGCGGCGCGAAAATCATGGGCGATCCACATGGCGGTGACAGCGCTCGGAGACTACGAGGCCAGCGGGGAATTGTCCCGCATCACGCGACCTCGGCGGGCGCGGCGGCGGGGGCGTCGGCGCGCGCCGGAGCGGCCATGGAGTCGCGCTCCAGGTGGTTGCGGCCGGGCACCGTCGAGAAGGCGCCGGAGAAGCTGTCCGTCGCCGCGTCGGGGGAGAAGGTCGCCCCGTGCTCGTAGTGGAAGAACGCGGCCTGGAGCCGGGCCGGGGTCGCGTCGAGGATGATGTACCCGCGGCGCACCAGGTCGAAGTATTTCATGTGCGTGTTGCGGGCGAGCACCGTCTGCGCGGTGTTGGTCACGACGCCGGGGGGGAAGCCCGGGGAGGTGATCGCCGGGGTGACGAACTCCACGGCGAGCGAGCCGCGCCCGGTCATGGGGTCGTACGAGGCCGTGTCCGTCGGGGTCTCGGTGAGGTCCATCGCCCAGGACGAGTGGATGTCGCCGGTGAGCACCACCACGTCGTTGATGCGCATCGTGCGCAGCAGCGAGAAGAAGCGGGCGCGCGCCGCGGGGTAGCCGTCCCACGCGTCGGTGTTCAGAAACTGCGGGAGCTGCCCCATCATCACCTGCTGCCCGACCAGCTTCCAGGTCGCGCGCGACGTCATGATCTGCTCGAGGAACCACTGCTCCTGCGCCGCCCCGAGGATGGTCCTCATCGGGTCGTTGAAGGGCGGGGTCATCCCGGCGGTCTGCATCTGACGGCCCCAGACGCGCGTGTCGAGCATCACCAGGTCGATGAGCGACCCGAACTGCAGCCGGCGGTAGACGCGCCGGTCGCTCTGCTCGCGGATGGGCATCCACTCGAAGTACGCCTGCTCCGCGGCGGCCTTGCGCGCCGCCCACTCGCCCTCGGTCATGGGCTTGTGGTTCTCCGCGCCGCCCTCCCAGGAGTTGTCGGCGAACTCGTGGTCATCCCAGACCGCGATGAAGGGGTGCTGCTGGTGCGCCGCGCGCAGGTCGGCGTCGCGCTTGTAGTGCGCGTGCCGGCGGCGGTAGTCGGAGAGCGAGACGATCTCCGTCGGCGGGTCGTACTGCCGCACGTCGCCGTACTGCCCGTTGCCATACTCGTAGATGTAATCCCCGAGGTGCACGACGGCGTCGAGGTCGAGCCGGCGGGAGAGCGCGCGGTACACGTGGAAGTACCCGTGACCCATGCTCGAGCACGACACGACCGCGAGGCGGGCGCGGTCGACGGCGCCGGTCGGCGCGGTGCGGGTGCGGCCCACCGGGGAGGTCATCCCGCTGGCGCGGAAGCGGTAGTAGTAGGTCGTCCCCGCGGTGAGGCCCGTCGCGTCGACCTTCACGGTGTAGTCGCGCGCGGCGTTGGTGGTGAAGCTGCCCATCGCCGCGACGGCCGCGAAGTCGACGGTGCGGGAGACCTCCCAGGTGACCATCACGTCGCCGGTCATCCCCGCCGGGAGCGTCACCCTGGTCCACAGAATCACCGCCTCGGTCAGCGGGTCGCCGCTCGCCACGCCATGAAGAAACACCGTCCCGCTGCGCGTCTCGGCGTCCCCCCGGGGCACGTCCCGGCCCGCGTCGACGCCTGCGTCGGGGGTGCTCTTGCCCGCGTCGAAGCCCGCGTCGGTCCCTGCGCCGGAGTCCGCGCCGAGGTCGCCCACGGCGGCGTCCGTCGCTGCGGGCGCGGGATCGTCCGAGCAGCCGGCGGCCACGAGGCCCGCGGCCCCAACACACTGCAACAGTTCACGGCGAGTCAGCGTCGTCGACATCTTCGGTTCTCCAGCAGAGTTCAGGGGGAAGCTCCCACCCTCTTCGCGGCGCGACGATACCCACCCCCGCCGCCCGGCGCGAACCTTCCGGCGCTGACGTCGCGCAGGGTGCGCCCGTCCTGCCACGGCCGCGTCACCGGGTCGCCTACCGTACGAACGTCACGACCCCTCTCGTCCCTCTCATCCGGGCTGTGCGCCGGGAGCGAGGGACGAGGGGGGTCGTTTCGGTGGTGAGGGGGTTGTGGAGGGAGGAATCAGGTGGCCGCAGGCACGGTCGCGGGGGTCGCCACGGCGGCCGCCTGGCGGCGGAGACGGGCTTCCTTGGTGCGACGACGGTGCTTCAGCTTGCGGACGGCCCGCGGATTTTGAGGGGAGCTCATGCGCGCTCAACTATCGCATCGCGCGCGTCTTGTACAGACGCCTGCGACGACTATTGATCGCCTCGGCTGGGAGCTCCCACCGAGGCGGGGATGTACTGCCGCCCGCGGGGGCAGCCGACCGAGGCGGTGGTGCGGCCGTCGACGCGGGTGCGGGTGATGATGAACTGCACGCGGCGGTTGCGGGCCCACGCCTCGGCGTTGGAGCGAGGGTCGACCGGGCAGAGCTCGCCGTAGCCGGCGGCCACGAGGCGGGTGGCCGCGACGCCTCGGCCGACCAGGGCCTGCACCACGCTGTTGGCGCGGTCGCGGGAGAGCTGGAGGTTGTGGTCGTCGGGGGCGCGCTCGTCGGTGTGACCCTCGACCTCCACCTGCTGCAGGTCGGCGTTGTTGTTCAGCAGGTTGGCCATCTCGCCGAGGATGCGGTTGTTGCTCTCGTTGTCGATGATCTGCGCGCTGTCGGTCTCGAAGGAGATCGGGTCGCGGAGCTGGATCACGTTGCCCACGCGGGTGAGCGAGCCGGAGTCGGGGCAGCCGTCCTCGTCCTCGAGGCCGTTGAAGACCTCGGGCTCGTTGCGACAGTCGAGGCCCGCGGCGCTGTGGTCGGCGGCGTCGAGGATGCCGTCGCGGTCGTTGTCCGGCTCGGGGCAGCCGTTGTCGTCCTCGAAGCCGTCGCGGTCTTCGGGCTCGTTGGGGCACAGGTCGTCCGTGTCCAGGATCTGGTCGGAGTCGTTGTCCGGGTCGGGGCAGCCGTTCTCGTCCTCGAAGCTGTCGCGGTCCTCCGGGTCGTCGGGGCACTGGTCGACGTTGTCGGCGATCTGGTCACCGTCGCGGTCCTGCACGTCGGCGTCGGGGCAGCCGTCCGAGTCCTGCTGGCCGTTGCGGTCTTCGGGCACGAGCGGGCACTGGTCGTCGACGTCGAGGATGCCGTCGCGGTCGTTGTCCGGCTCGGGGCAGCCCTCCTCGTCCTCGAAGTTGTCGAAGTCCTCGGGCTCGAGGGGGCAGCGGTCGACGTCGTCGCGGTATCCGTCGCCGTCGGTGTCGCCGATGGAGGGCTCGAACACGAAGCCCACGAAGCCCCGGAAGCCCGCCGCGGCGAGGCCGCTGGTGTACCCGCCGCCCGCGCCGAGGGTGAGGTACGAGTTGCGGTCGACGAAGATCTTCACGCCGCCGACGGCCTCGAAGGGCGTGGTGCGACCGGCGTTGGCGAAGCCGTTGAGGTACTGCGCCCCGTAGGTCTCGACCATGAGGTCGATGACCGAGCTCGCGCGAAACGAGAAGCCCACGCCCGCGGTGAGCGAGGGGCCGTAGGTGATGGCGTTGCCGGGCTGCGTGCCCACGGAGTCCGCGGGGGTGAGCGTCGACCCGGTGCCGAAGGGCAGGCGCAGCCCGAGGTTGGCCGCGAGGCGGAAGCGCCGGCCGAAGCGGCGCTCGACGGCGACCGAGGGCCACACCCACGGCGCGGGCTCACCCGCGAAGCGGCGCGAGCCGCCCATCACCGGGATGCCCGCCTGGAGCACCACCGCGAGGCCGACGGGCCAGTACTCCGCGCGCAGCCAGCGGAGCTTGGCGTGCAGCACGATGTCTCCGAGGCCCTGGAAATCGAGGTTGGCGGAGGTGGGGTTGTACTCGCTCAGCGCGATGCCGTTGGAGCCCACGCCCATGCCCGTGGCGTCGGGCGTGTTGCCCGGGCCGCCCACGAAATGGATCGGCAGCTGGACGCCCACCACCAGCAGGTTGGCGATGCCGAGGTTGGCGGAGAAGTTGCCGGTGATCATCTGGCTGACGAGCCCGGAGTTGCCGAGGCCGATGCGGCCGAGCGCGGTGCCGACGTCCAGCGTGAGCCCGAAGGAGAAGCCCCCGGCGCCGAGGATGTCGGTGCCGTTGAGGGTGATGAGGCCCTTGGAGTCCACCGCGGGTCGAAACAGTCGGAGGTCGAAGCCCCCGCCGTTGGACTCGCGGAGGCCGTCCTGCGCGGCGGCGGGCGACGCGAGGCTGAGGGTGGCAGCGAAGGCGGCAAGAAGGCCCGGACGGATCACTCGGCGCATGGCGGCGCGGACCGTAGTTTGAAGCGCGCGACCGCGTCAATCAGTCGGTGCGCGCAGCGGTCGGAGGGTCGGCGGGTTCACATCGGAGCGCGAGGTACAAGGCCCGTCCTGGCAAATCGACACACGCGAAATCGCGGGGTTGGGACGATCTTCCGCGAAGTGGGTGTCAAGCCCTTGAAGGTGCTGTGAGGCCCGTGGTGGTGTCCCGCCGATGGCAGCCCGACAGGTCAAGACGGTGTGCGCGGTGTGCAAGACCCAGGAGGGCCCGATGGTCCGCTGGCGGGGTCGCGTGTGGCTGTGCACGACGCACGGCAACGTGGCCCAGTGGATCATCCCTGCGCCCACCAGCGTGGATGACCTGAGGGGTCTCTTCCCGGTGAAGGTGACCGGCCCCAAGCGCTCTCGCGCGGCCTGATTCTCCAGGCGCTCGGAGGGCGCTTACCCGATCGGGTAAAACTCAGGCGTCGAGGTAGGCCCGCACCCGCGGGCGCGTGGCGTAGAAGAGCGCGGCGCAGAGCAGCGCGAGGCTGACCCACGACGCCGCGATGCTGATGCCGAAGGTCATGCTGCCCACCTCGTCGACGCTCAGCCCCGTCGGCAGGGGGATGCGGGTGGCGGCGCGGGTGAGCAGCGAGCGCAGCGCGGCGATGCGGCCGGCGCGCAGGGCGTGGTCGACGCCCACGGTGAGCCCGCCGACCAGCACGCTGCCGAGGAGGGCCTGGCGCCAGAGCCAGCCGCCGCCGCGGGGGCGGAAGAGCACGCGGCTGCCGGCGATGAAGAGCAGCACCGACACGAGCAGCGTGCTGACGTCGGCGGCGGCGGAGAGCCGGCGGTGGTCCTGCGCGGTGCGCCAGGTGGCGTAGACGACGGCGCCGGGAAGGTCGTGCGGCGGCGGGAGCTGCGCGACCCGAGCGAGGGTGAGCTGCGCCTCGGCGCGCTGGACGCCGAAGAAGGCGAAGGCCATGGTGGCGGCGGCGGTGAGCGGGATCGCGCGAGGTCGCTGGAGCGACGCGTCGGCGGAGGGGTGTTCGTCGTCGGCGCTCACGGGGCGGGAACGTACCCGCGGCGACGGAAGTCCGCCACCGCGGTCGTGAGCGGAGGGAGGGGAGCGATCAGCCGAAGGCCTTGCGGAGCTCGTCCGCGCGGTCGGTGCGCTCCCAGGTGAAGGTCTCCTCGGTGCGCCCGAAGTGGCCGTACGCCGCGGTGGGGCGGTAGATCGGGCGGAGCAGCTTGAGCTGCTCGATGATCGCCTTGGGGCGCATGTCGAAGTGCTGGTGCACGTAGGCGGCGAGGCGCTCCTCGGGCACGGCGCTGGTGCCGAAGGTCTGGACGTAGACGCCGACGGGCTGGGCCACGCCGATGGCGTACGCGATCTGCACCTCGCAGCGGCGGGCGACGCCCGAGGCCACGATGTTCTTGGCGATGTAGCGGGCGTAGTAGGCCGCGCTGCGGTCGACCTTCGTCGGGTCCTTGCCGGAGAAGGCGCCGCCGCCGTGGCGGCCCATGCCGCCGTAGGTGTCGACGATGATCTTGCGGCCGGTGAGGCCGGAGTCGCCCATCGGGCCGCCGATGACGAAGCGCCCAGTGGGGTTGATGAAGTAGCGGGTGTCGCCGTCGAGCAGGTTCGCCGGGAGGTGCTTCTTGATGATCTCCTCGCGCACGAACTCCTTGATGGTCGACTGGGTGACCGAGGGAGCGTGCTGCGTCGAGACCACCACGGTGTTGATGCGCACCGGGACGTTGTTCTCGTAGTCGACGGTCACCTGGCTCTTGGCGTCCGGGCGGAGCCAGTCGACGAGGCCGGCCTTGCGGGCCTCGGCGAGCTTGCGGGTGAGCATGTGCGAGTAGTGGAGCGGCGCGGGCATGAGCTCGGGGGTCTCGTCGACCGCGAAGCCGAACATCATCCCCTGGTCGCCGGCGCCCTGCTCTTGGTGCTCGCCCTCGCCCTCGTTCACGCCCTGGGCGATGTCGGGGCTCTGGCGCTCGACGGCCGTGAAGATGGCGCAGGTCGAGCCGTCGAAGCCCATGTCCGAGCTGGTGTACCCGATGTCCTTCACCACCGCGCGGATGACGTCCGGAAACTCGATTCGCGCCGTCGTGGTGATCTCACCGGCGATGACCACGAAGCCGGTCTTGACCATCGTCTCGCAGGCGACGCGGGCCGTCGGATCTTCCGTGAGGATCGCGTCGAGGATCGCGTCGGAGACCTGATCGCAGACCTTGTCCGGGTGACCTTCGCTGACCGACTCGGAGGTGAACTGGGTACGTGCCATGAATCGTTCCTGTTGGAGAATTTGATGGAAATGGCGTCGCTTTACTAGACGCCGGTGCGAGCGATTACCTTCCGCCCGCCGGGGTGTCAATTCGAGGCGCGCGAGGGTCACTCCCGGGCCCTGGATCGAAGCGCACCGCGCGGTCGATCGGCTGCCGCGTGAGATGCGCCGCCGCCGCGAGCCGTTCAACCTCCGCCTGCTCGGCCGCCACCCGGCGCTCGAGGACGATGCGGTGGCGCACCCACTCGCGAGAGTCGTCGAGCGAGCGCTCGATGGCGCCGCGCCGCGCCACGTAGCGCAGCACGAAGAAGCCCGGCACCCCCTGCCACGCGCCCTCGACCACCCGGGGCACCACGTCGCCCTCGCGCAGCGCCGAGAAGAGGGCGTCTCGCACCGGCGGGTCGAGCGGCACCGCGTAGGGCCACGGGGTGCGCGCCACCTCGTGCAGCTCGCCACGGGTCGCCCGCAGGTCGGCCGCGGCGTTGTGCTGCGCCGCGAGCGCCCGGAAGTCGTTGCGGTAGCGCCGCCCGCGACGCAGGAGCGCGAGCCGCAGCACCCTCGCCGCCTCCGCCCGGTCGGTGAAGAAGATCGCCCTCGCCCGCCGCCGCTCTGGGATGTGGAAGCGGTCGGGGTGCGCGTCGTACCAGCGCCGCACGTCCTCGTCGGTGACCGCCTCGGTGCCCCCGGCCCGCACGTTCAATACCGTGGACCGTAAGCGCGACACGAGCGCCCGCTCGAGCGCCGCCATCACCACCGCGTCGCGGTCGAGCCCCACCCGGCGCGCCTCGGCCGCCAGCAGCCGGTCGCTCACCATCCGGTCGACGAGCGCCGCCAGCGCGGCGGGCTCCTGCGCGTACCGGCGCAGCAGCGACGGGGGCGCGTCGGAGAGCGCGGCGTAGAGCTCGCCCGCGGTGACGGTCACCCCCTGCCCCCGGGCGATCACCTCCCCCGGCGGCAGCAGCGCCACCACCGTCACCGGCCCCCGGTCGCCCGCGGGCGAGGCCGCCGGGTCGGGGAGCGCGCTGTCGCCGCTGTCGTCCTCCTCGACCGCGGCGCCGGTCGCGAGGTTGGGGGCGGCCTGCGACTGCGGCTGCGACCACGCGAGCGAAGGGCACCCGAGGCCAAGCGCCAGGGCGAAGGCGAGCGTCGAGGCCCGCGGGCTCAATCGGTCACCCTCATCAGGACGTTCTTCAGGTAGTCGCCCTCGGGGAAGGCCAGCAGGCGCGGGTGGTCGCCGGGCGCCCCCCAGGCGTCGATCACCTGGAGCACCTTCGAGGCCCGCGAGGCGCTCTCGTCGAGGGTGTCGAGAAACAGCTCCCGGGTGACGTGGCTTGAGCAGCTCCCCGCGAGGTACCAGCCCCCGGAGGCGACCAGGCCCAGACACGCCGCGTGCAGGGCGCGGTAGCTCTTGAGGGCCGCCGGGAGCGCGGCGTCGCTGGGCGCGAAGCTCGGCGGGTCGGCGATCACCAGGTCGAAGCGACGGCGCTCCTTCGTGGCCTGCTGTATCCACGCCGGAACGTCGGCCACCACCGCCTCGTGCGTCGAGGCCGAGAGCCCGTTGGCGGCCCAGGTCTCGTTGGCGAGGGCGATCGCGCCGGGGGCGATGTCCACGCTGGTGACGGATTTCGCGCCGCCGAGCCCGGCCGCCACGGAGAAGCCTCCGGTGTACGAGTAGAGGTTGAGCACCCTCAGCCCCGAGGCGATGGAGCGCACCCGGTACCGCGACTCCCGCTGGTCGAGGAAGAGCCCCGTCTTCTGGCCGTGGAGCAGGTCTCCGCGGAGCACCATCCCCCGCTCCCGGACGTTGCGCACCGCCTCGCCGAGGTCCCCCTCCAGCACCTCGACCCTCGCCCCGTCGGGCCCCCGCCGTCGAAGGAGCAGCGTGCGGACCCCGAGCGCGGCGAGGCCCTCCCGCATCCCCTCTCGCACCAGCGGCCACTGCGCCTCGGCGCCCGGGCCGTCGAGCCCCAGCACCGCCGCGTCGCCGTAGCGGTCGCAGGTGAAGCCCGGCAGCCGGTCGCCCTCCCCGTGAAGCAGCCGCCACGCGTCGGTGTCCGCCGGGACCACCAGGCGCCGCAACTCGATCGCCCTCGCGAAGCGGAGCGCGATGAGCTCCTTCGAGAGCGCCTCGTCGCGGGTGGTGAAGACCCGCACCCCGATGGCGTCGCCGTCGACCAGGCCCCGCGCCACGAAGCGCCCGGCGCCGTCGCGCACCGTCGCGATCGATCCCGCGGGGGCCTCGAAGGGGAGCAGGGCGTCGCGGTAGATCCAGGGGTGGCCCCCGGCGATGGCGCGCTCGACAGGCTTACGGAGACGGAGTTCGACCGGGGATGGGCTCATGACCCCCGGTGCTCTACCGCAACTCCCGGGCGGCGCGCGACCGCTCAGGAGGTCGGGGCGGGGAAGCGCAGGTTGCGCAGCACGAGGTCGCGCACCCAGGCTTGAAGCTGGCCGAATTCGTCCTCGCTGGAGGACATCCTCACCACGAAGAAGCGCCGCCCTCGCGGCACGACGAAGACCGCGGCCTGCAGCTCGGCGCCGTCGTCGTGGCCTCGCTGCGCGACCCAGTAGCCCACGGTGCCGGAGAGCACCTCGTCGCCGACGGCGCGGTCGACCCCGCTGGGAGAAGCGAGCGGAGGCAGCCCCCGGGGGCCGCTGGGCTGGGCGTTGAAGGCGTCGCTGGTGGTGGCCGGCGCGGGAGCGCGCACCTCGAACAGCTCCAGGCGCTCGCCGTGCACCGCGTGGGAGTAGCGCTCCAGCGAGTAGGTTCGCTGCTGCTCGTGCGCGGAGACCTCCCAGCCGCCCGCCTGGTTGTCGAAGGTGTAGGCGGTCCTCGGCGGGCGAGCGCAGCCGACAGATACCGAGAGCATCGCAGCGACCAGGAGCAACCGGAAGCGACCCATCCTTCGGCCGCTAGCAGGGCAGCGCGGGGGAGCGCCAGTTTCTGACCGGGCCGCATCGGAGCGATGGTCGTCCGTGCTAGGGGAGTCCGAGGCAACGATGAGCGTTCGGGTCGGCCGGTTTCTTCTAGACGAGCGCGTCGCCAGCGGAGGGTCCGCCGAGGTTCACCGCGCCCGAGACCCGCTCACGGGCCGGGAGATCGCCCTCAAGCGACTGCGCGTCGACCGCGACGACGCCACGGCCCGCGCCCGCTTCGAGCGGGAGGCGCGCATCCTGTCGGAGCTCGACCACCCCAACGTCGTGGCCTACGTCGACCACGGCGTCGACGAGGAGGGCCGGCTCTACCTGGCCACCGAGTGGCTGGCGGGCGAGACGGTCGAGGCGGCCATCGAGCGAGAGCGCCCGGGCGACTGGTCGGCGCTGCGGATGCTCCAGGAGAGCGCCCTCGGCCTCGCGGCGCTCCACGCGGTGGGGGTGCTCCATCGGGACGTGAAGCCGGCCAACCTCTTCCTGGCGGCGAGCCCGGAGGGGGCGGTGGTGAAGGTCATCGACCTGGGCATCGCCATCGGCGAAGGGGACATGGCCCTCACCCGCGTGGGCACCGTCGTCGGGAGCCCGTTCTACATCTCGCCCGAGCAGCTCCGCGGCGAGGAGCCCTCGCCCGCCTCGGACCTCTACGCCCTCGCGGTGGTCTTCTTCGAGCTGCTCACCGGCTTCCGCCCCTTCCAAGGCATCGACACGCGCACGGTGCTCCAGCGCATCGCGCGCGACCCGCCGCCGAGGCTGCGAGAGCTGCGCCCCGACCTGCCCGCCGCCCTCGAGTCCCTGCTCGAGCGCGCGCTCTCCAAGGACCCGTCGCGCAGGCCCGTCGGCGTCGTGGAGTTCGTCGAGGAGGTGAGCGCCGTCCTCGAGCTGGTGACCACCCGGCCCGATGGTGTCCCCGAGGCCTCGCTGCTGGGGCGCAGCGAGCAGCGGGTGCGCGTGGTGGCGCTGGTGAGGGCCGCCCACGACGGCGCGCGGGGGCTGCTCACCGAGGCCGCGGCGACGCTCACCGAGCGGGGCGCGAGCATCGAGCGCGACGGGGAGCACGGCATCCGCGCGGTCTTCGGCGACCACCGGCTGCGCGGCGACGAGGCCGTGCGGGCGGTGCGGGCGGCCGCCGCGGTGAAGGGCCGGGGGCTGCGCGTGGTGGTGGTGACGGGCCTCTCCCGCAGGCTCGGCGACGCCCTGGAGGGCCCGGCGCTCTCCCGCGCGGCGTCCCTGCTGGCGGCGACGGCGGAGGGAGAGCTGCTGGTCGACGCGGCGACGGCGGTGGCGCTCGGCGGGCGCTTCGAGACCGAGGCCCGGCGCGAGGGCCAGCGCATCGGGCGCGACCTCGAGCGGCTGCACTCGGTCCCGCCCCGGTCGCAGCTCTACGACGAGGGCACGCTGCCAGGGCGCGACGAGGCCATCGCCCTCACGCTCTCCCGGGTGCGCGAGGCCTGGGCGCAGCGGCGGCCGACGGTGCTGCTGGTGCAGGGCGAGCCCGGCATCGGGAAGTCCACGCTGGCCCGCGAGGTGATCTCCCGGCTGCTCTCCGACCGCTCGCTCGACGTCGAGCCGGGCGCGGCGCCGCTGCTCACCTTGCGGGGCGACCTGCTGGCGAGCCACACCCCCCTCGGGGCCGTCGGGCGGGCGCTGCGGGAGCGCGCGGGCATCCAGGAAGGCGCCACCCCGGAGGCCCAGCGGGCGCGGCTCGAACACCTGGTGGACGGCGCCCTCGACGAGACCTCGCTGGGCTTCCTCGCCGACATCGCGAGGGTGCCGCTCCGGGCCGAGGGGAGCGTGATGCGCGCGGCGAGGCGCGACCCCGACCTCTTCCGCGACGGGCTGCTGCGCTCGCTGCTGGGGCTCATCCGCGCGACCAACACCAGCAGCCCCGCGCTGCTGCTGCTGGAAGACGCCCAGTGGATCGACGGGTCGACGCTGGAGGTGGTCGCCTCGATCCTCGACGCGCTGCCGATGGCGGCCCTGGTGGTGCTCGCCCTCACCCGCCCGGAGCCCGAGTCCCTCGCCCGCCTGGGGCGCATCTGGAGCGCCCACCCCCGCGTCGACCTGGCGCTCCCTCCGCTCGCCCCCTCGGTGGTGCAGTCGCTCGCCGCCCGGGGCCTCGGGGCCCTCGACGACCCCCGGCTGCGCTCCGACCTCTCCGCCCGCTGCGGCGGCAACCCCCTCTTCCTCGAGGAGCTCCTGGGGATCGTACGCGACGCCGCGGAACGCCAGCCCGGTCAGGGTCCCCGCGTCGAGCTCCCCACCGCGGCGCTCTCGGCGGTGCAGCTCCGGCTCGACGGGCTCGACCCCGAGGCGAGGCGCATCGTCCGGGCGGCGAGCGTCTTCGGCGCGGTCTTCTGGCGCGACGGCCTGGCCTCGCTGGTGGGCGCCCAGCCCGAGACGCAGCTCGACCGCCCGCTGAGGGTGCTCTCCGCCCAGGGCTTCGTCGCCCCCCGCCCCGCCTCCCGCATCGCCGGAACCATCGAGTACGCCTTCCGCCACGACCTCGTCCGCGACGCCGCCTACGCGACGCTGCTCGACGACGACCGACGAGCGCTCCACGCCCGCGTGGCGGCCTGGCTCTCGGCCCGGGAGCGCACCGACCCCGCGCTCATCGCTCGCCACCACGACCTCGCCGGGCAGCCCGAGCTCGCCCGCCCCTGGTGGCTGCGCGCCGCCCGCGACGCCCTGCGCGACCAGGCCTTCCACGCCGCGCTGGAGCACGCCACCCGCGCCCTCGCCGGGTCGCCCCCTCCCGACGAGCGCCGGGAGACGCTCTGCGTCCGCGCCGACGCCTCCTTCGCGCTCGCGGACAGCGCCACGGCCCTCGACGACGCCCGCGCGGCGGAGTCCATCCCCGGGGCGAGCGCGGCGCAGCGGCTGCGGGTGGCCCTCTGCGTGGCCAACGGCCATACGCTGCAGGGCCGCATCGACGCGGGGCTCTCGGTGCTCCAGGTGGCCTGCGCCCGCGCCGCGGCCATCTCGAGAGGGCCAGGCGACGACGAGGTGCCCCCGGCGCTCTGGCTCTCGGCGACGCTTCGCCAGGCGCACCTGATGACCCAGCGGGGCATCGCCCGCGACGCCCTCGAGCTCGCCCACGCCGCCATGAACGACGCCCGCACCCCTCGCGCCGACCGCGACGCCGCGCGCTCGCTCGCCGACGCGGTGGTGGGCGGGGCGCTGCTGGGACTGCAGCGATTGGAGGAGGCCCGCGACGCGTGCGAGCAGGCCCTCGACCGATCGCAGCGCGACGGCGACCTGCCGAGGATGTTCCAGGCGGCCATCGCCGAGGGGCGGGTGCTCACGCGGCTGGGCGATCACGCCCGCGCGGTGCAGCGCCTGGAGCGCGCCCGCGACGACGCCCGTCGCCTGGGGATGGCGCTCTACGAGACCGTGGCGCTGCAGCACCTGGGCGTGGCGCTCGCCCGCCGGGGCGACGGCGCCGAGGCGCTGCGCGTCGAGGCCCAGGCGCTCGGGCTCGCCTCCCGACACGGCCTCTCCCGCATCGCCACCCGCTCTCGGGTCTACACCGCCTGGATCGAGGGCTTCGACCTCCGCGTCCCTCCCGCCGAGGCCTCGCTCCGGTGGCTCGCGATGTCCTCCGACGAGGGCCGAGGAGACGCCCCGCTGCGCTGCCTCCTGCGCGCGGCGCACGCCCGGCTGCTGCTCCTCCACCGCGACGGCGACGGGGCCTTCGCCCCCGCGAAGGAGGCCGTGACGCTCCTGGACGCGGGGGTCACGCTGGAGGACGGAGACGTGTTCGTGCGCTGGGTCTACGCCGACGTGCTGGCGAGGCTGGGTCGTCGCGGCGAGGCCGACGAGGCCTACGTGAAGGCCTGGATGCGGGTCAACGCGATGCTGGCCAACATCGGCAACGACGAGCGGCGAACCCGCTGCCGAGAGGGCTCGCTGGAGCACCGGGCGCTTTCCGACACCCTGGTGGCGCGGGGGCTGCCGACGATCAACGTGAGAGACTGAACCCTCGACGAGCTACCGGTGGCCTCGATGGCGGCTGGTGGGTTCACCGGGGCGGCTCCATGCTTGAGGGTGGAGGTGCTCCAATGACCAACAGCGCAACGTTCTGGGCCGTGCTGGGTGTCGTCCTCTCCCCGGTACTGCTGGTGGTGGGGCTGTTCTGTACGCTCATGCCTGCGATCAACTTCGTGCTCGCTCCCGCGTGGACCCTCGTCGCCGTCGGCTACGTCGGCGCCTTCTCCAACGAGATCGAGCGCTGCCGACGCCTCGCCCGTCCCGCCACCGAGGACTCGCCCTGGCGCCGCCATCGCGACCTCGTCGCCGCCCACCCGTAGGCCCTCCGCTCCCATGCCCGGGCTGCGGTCCGTCGTGGCAGAGTCGCTCCCCGCCATGACCCTCCCCCCCGGCCACCGCGTCCTCCTCTCCGAGCTCGGCGAAGCGCCGCTCGACGCCATCGCCCAGCACGCCGCGCTCGTCGCGATGCCCGCCCCTGATCCTGCGACGCTGGGCGAGCGCGACGTCCTCATCGCCATCGCGAGCGCCTCGGTCGGGTGGGTCGACCTGCTGATGACCAGCGGGCAGTACCAGCACCCCCCGAAGCCTCCCTACACGCCCGGCCTCGAGTACGCGGGAACGGTCGTCTGGCGCGGCGCGGCCGCCGAGGGCGTCGAGCTCGGCGACCGGGTGCTGGTCGACGGGCTGCTCGCCGGTCCTCGCTCGCTCGGCGACTACCAGGCCTGGGGCGGCTTCGCCTCCTACGGCGTCGCGCCCATCGAGGCCGTGCACCGGGTGCCGGGCGAGCTCTCCTTCGACCAGGCGTGCAACCTCCTGGGCAGCTACGAGACGGCCTACCACTGCCTCGTCACCCGCGGCCGGCTCCAGCCGGGCGAGACCGTGCTCATCCACGGCGCGTCGGGCTCCACGGGCCTCGCCGCGGTGCACCTCGCGAAGCGCCTCGGCGCCAGGGTGATCGCCACCGGGCGCTCCTCGGAGAAGCTCGCGGTGGTGAAGCGAGAGGGGGCCGACCACGTGATCCACACGCGCGGCCCCGACGGGGCGCTGCCCTTCCGCGACGAGGTGAAGGCGCTCACCGGCGCCAGAGGGGTCGACGTGGTCTACGACGGCGTCGGCGGCGACGTCTCCGTGGAGAGCCTGCGCTGCGTGCGCTTCGGCGCGCGGTACCTCATCGTGGGCTGGGCCGCGACGCCCTTCGTGGCCCGCGGCAAGGGGATGCGCGGCGCGCCCAACGCCAACCAGCTCCCGACCAACCTGATCATGATGAAGGGCCTCGACGTGCTCGGCTGCCCGACGGTGATCTCGACGATCCACGACCCGTCGCTGCGCCCGCCGCGCCTCGCGTACGTGCTCGCGTGGGCCGCGGAGGGCACGCTTCGACCGCACATCTCGCACGTGTTTCCTCTGGCGGAGTTCCGGGAGGCGATGCAGGCGAAGTGGCGCGGTGACGTGATCGGCGGCTGCGTGCTGCGACCGTAGCGCCGACAGCGGCGCCGGAGGGTGTACCCTCGACGTCACCATGAATCACCGGCTCGCGCGGGTGCTGTCCCTCGTCGCCCTCGGCTTCGCAGGCTGCACCGGCCATCTCGGCACCGAGGGCTCAGCGCCTCCCGAGGACGCCGCCGCCCCGCCCGTCGACCTCGGCCGCGCGCCCATGGACGCCGTAGCCCCGCCGCGCGACGTGCCCCCGACGCCCATCGACCGTGGAACCATCCGCGTGGACACGGGCACACCCGCTCGCGACGTGGGCACACCCCCTCGCGACGTGGTCGCCCCGGTGGACGTCGGCGTCCCCGCGGCGTGCGCGGCCGGTCCGCTGGCGACGCCCATCGCAGGGTGCCGACCGCCGGTGCCGCCCACGACGGGCGATGACCGCCAGGACTGCGTCAACCGCATCAACCAGTTTCGCAGGGAGTGCCAGTGCCTCCCGCCGCTGCAACGATGGACCGACGGCGAGGACTGCGCCGACAGCCAGGCGATGATCGACCAGCAGACGCGCACCGCCCACAACGGCTTCCGGATGCGCCTCTGCAACTCGGGATCAGGGCAGAACGAGTGCCCCGGCTGGCTCGGCTGGGGGAGCGTCGCCTCCACCGTGTCGGGCTGCCTTCAACAGATGTGGGACGAGGGCCCTGGGGATTTCTACGGTCCTCCGCCGCACGGGCACTATCTCAACATGTCGTCGACGAGCCACACCCGCGTCGCGTGCGGGTACTACACCAGCGGCGGCGCCACGACCGCGGTGCAGAACTTCCAGTAGCCCCCCCGCCGCTACCGCGCCGGGCTGACCGAGCGGACGTCGAGCTGCACCGCGTCGGGCCCGGTCCACGGATCGGCGCGCAGGATGCCCACCACGTCGACCCTCGACTGCGCCGCCGGGAGTTCTCCCCGGGCTCGCGCCGAGACGCCGTCGCGGAAGAAGCCCGCCACCTGCCGTCGCCCCGCGACGAAGGAGAGCCGCAGGTGCTGCTCCTGGATGGGGCGCGCGTCTCCGAGGCGCACGTCGCGCAGCGAGACCACCGCCTCGGGGTTGCCCTCCCCGGTGGGCTCGAGCGAGCGCAGGTCGCGGGCGAGCCCCGCGGTGAGGTCCGCCTCCGTGAGCTCGGCCTCCGGGGCGCGCTCGGGCTGCGGCGTTCCGCCCGACCTCGCGACCGCCTCGGCGAAGGCCGCCCGGAAGTCGTCGATGCGCTCCGGGCGGATGCGCACCCCGGCCGCGGCGTCATGGCCGCCGAAGCCCACCAGCAGGTCGCGGCAGGCATACACGGCATCGTAAAGCTTGGTCCCCCTCGGGGCGCGCACCGAGCCGACGCCGAGGTCGCCCTCGATGGCGATGACGCACACCGCGGCCTGGAGCCGCTCCACGAGGCGCCCGGCGACGATGCCGCCCATGCCCGCGTGCCAGCCGTCGCCCGCGAGCACCACCCCGGCGGGGGGATGGTCGCCGTGGAGCGCGTGGGCCTGGGCGATGGCGGCGTCGACGAGCTGCGCGGAGATCTCCCGCCGGCGGAGGTTGGCCTGGGCGAGGGCGAAGGCCCGCGGCTGGGCGTCGCGGTCGGTCTCGCTCAGCAGCAGCTCGAGCGTCGGCGTGGCGGGGCCGAGCCGGCCGGGCGCGTTGAGCATCGGCGCCAGCGAGAAGGCCACGTCGCGGGCCACGAGGCGGAAGCGCAGCTTCGACTCGGCGAGCAGCGCGCGCACGCCGGGGCCGCCGTGGCCGTCGGCGATGCGCTCGAGGCCGTGGCGGGTGAGCGTGCGGTTGTCGCCGTCGAGCGGAGCGACGTCGGCGATGGTGCCGAGGGCGACGAGGTCGAGGTACTCGCGCAGGTCGAGGGCAACGCCGAGGCGGGCGCGCACCGCGGCGGCGATGGAGAACGCGAGGCCCACGCTGGCCATGTGCTTGTAGGGGAAGCGGCAGTCGGAGCGGTGCGGGTTGAGGAAGGCCACCACCGGCAGCGCCTCGTCCGGAACCTTGTGGTGATCGACCACGATGGCGTCGACGCCGCGCTGTCGGGCGCGCTCGAGGCGCGGGTGGTCGGAGGTGCCGCAGTCGCAGGTGATGAGCACCTTCGGGTCGAGCGCGAGCACCCGGTCGAGGGCGGCGTCGGAGAGCCCGTAGCCCCCGTCGAAGCGCGAGGCCACGAGGCAGGAGACGTCCCCGCCCATGGCCCGCAGCGCGCGGGTGATGAGCGCGGCGCTGGTGATGCCGTCGACGTCGTAGTCGCCGAAGACCACGATGCGCTCCTTCGCGCGCACCGCGGCGGCGAGGCGCTCGGCGGCGGCGTCGCGGTCGGCCATCGCGTCGGGGCGGGTGAGCTCGGCGAGCTTCGGAGAGAGAAACGATCGGGTGGCGTCGGGACGGGTGTAGCCCCGGCCGACCAGCACCCGCGCCACGAGGGGGTGGATCTGGAGCGCGTGCGCGAGCGCTTCGACGGCGCTCGCATCGGTGACGGTGGCGGCGCCGGAGTTCATCCCGCGGACCATAGCGCAGGGCGTCGCAGACCGTGAAAGACGGTGCTAGTTGGCGACGAAGCGCGAGCCCGGCTGCTGGCCGCACGCGGCCTGCGCGGTCGCCGTCGTGCTCGGCGGATAGAAGCGCAGCACCACCTCGGAGCTTTGCCCGCTGTTGACCACGCACGAGCCCACGCGGCCGGTCGCGGAGCACGCCGCGGAGGAGTACGTCGCCCCCATGCCCGCCGCGGTGCACGTCTGGCTGCCGGTGCCCGGAGCGCTCCACGCGGCGCCCGTGTAGTCGGTGCACGTCCGAGGCGAGGCCGTCGAACAGCTCCCCCTGGAGGGGAGGATGTCCTCGATGAGATCGCCGCAGCCCGCGCCCAGCATCGCCGCCACCAGGACCACCATCGATTGCTTCTTCATCCCGTGCAGCCTGGCGCCCCTGGCGCGCCGGGCGCAAGGGCCGTCGCATCAGCCGATGTGATCGATCACCCACCAGGCGCCGCAGGCCATCGACGAAAGGCCCACCAGCACGCGCAGGCCCTTCTCGGCGCGGTGCGCGGCGGTCGCGATGCGCTGCGTGAGGTAGCCCACCAGCACCATCGAGAGCAGCACACCGAGCCCGAAGAGCACCACGCCCGCCACCAGCACCGCGGGGTTGCGCTGCACCATCAGCGGCAGCGCCAGCACGAGGCCGCGCACCCCCGAGAGGCCGAAGAGCGCTCCCGCGGCCAGCGAGAAGGGGCCCTTCGAGGTGAGCGACGCGCTCGCCGAGGCAGCGCCCGAGCGGCCGTGCTCGGTGAGGTCGTGCGAGTGCGTCACCCCGTCGCCGTGGTGGTGGGTCGGGTCACTCGGGACGCCGCTCAGCAGCGTCCAGCAGCCGAGCGCGAGCAGCGACGCGCCGCCCACCACCTCCAGCGCCGACTCCCACCGCTCGGGGATCACCACCCCGGCGACCACCGCCGCCGTGGCCAGCACGCCCAGCACCGCCATGTGACCGAGGCCGAAGCGCACGCTCACCGCCAGCGCGCGACGCAATCCCCCCCGTGACGCGAGCGCACCGATCGCGAGGCAATGGTCCGGACCCACGCCGTGGAGAAGACCCTGCCCGAAGAGCGATCCGAGGACGATCAACACAACCAGGGGTCCGTAGCACGGCTTTCAGCTTCGGTGCCATCGACCCCGCCTTCGACGCGCTGCGTGATTGACGCGGGGGGGTGTTCCGGGCGAAGCGCGCCGACCTATGGAGACCCGCGGGATCACGCAGGAAGACTACGGGGAGATCGTCTCGGTCATCGATCGCTGGTGGGGCGGTCCGACCTCGGCGCTGGCGCATCCGCTGTTCTTCCACGAGCTCGGCGATGACGCCCTGGTGGTGGAGGACGAGGGGCGCATCGTGGGGTTCCTCCTGGGCTTCGTGACCGCCGCGGGGACCGGCTATATCCACCTCGTGGGCATCGACAACGGCTACCGCAGGCGCGGCGTCGGTCGGCGGCTCTACGAGAGCTTCACCGCGCTGGCCCAGAAGCGAGGCGCCGCCCGCATGAAGGCGATTACCACCCCGGGTAATCAGGGGAGCATCGAGTTCCACCGCGCGCTCGGGTATCAGATCGACCTCGTCCCCGACTACGCCGGGCCCGGTCGGGATCGCTACGTCTTCACCCGCGAACTCGCCGCGGTCTGAGCGGCGCCGTTGATCGGCGCCCCTGGGGCACGATAGGCTCCGCCCCGACGTGAGCGCAGCCCATCTCGTGAAGGGCGCGCATGACGGGAGGCCTATCCGCACTCATGAGCAACACACCGATCGCCGCGACCGCAGGGTCCGCGCGCCAACGCCTCGCCAGCTCCCTCGCCGCCTTGCAGCAGGACCCGTCGGTGCCCCCGGCCGTCCTCAACATCGTCCAGGGTCTGGCCCGCGCGATGGGGCCGCTGTTCCAGGTCGAGCGCGGCACTGGCGACCCGTCGTTGCTCTTCCAGGCCCGCACGGTCCTCCAGGAGACCCTCGGGTCGATGCAGTCCGTCGATCAGTCGTACCCCGGCGTCGGTGACGCCACCGCGGCCATCGCCCAGTCCCTCGGCATGCTCTTCGCGGCCATCAAGGAGCACGCCCTCGTCGACCCCAGCGCAGCGAGGCCCGCCCCGCAGCCTCCGCCCCCTCCCCCGCAAGCGGCGCCCGTCGTCCAGCAGCCTCCGCCCCCGCCCCCGCAGGCGGCGCCCGTCGTCCAGCAGCCGCCGCCCCCGCCTCCGCAGGCGGCGCCCGTCTTCCAGCAGCCTCCGCCCCCGCCCCCGCAGGCGGCGCCCGTGCCGTTGACGCAGCCCGCGGCGCAGCCGATGCCGCTGACCACGCCTGCGGCGCAGGCCGTTCCGCTGGTGCAGCCCGCGCCGCAGAAGGCGCCTCCTCCGCGTGCCGAGCCGAGGGCCAAGCAGGCCACGGTGTTCCCCGAGACGGCGGCGAAGGTGCCGATCGGGCCGCAGGGGCTGCCCCGCGTCGAGGCCGAGCTCGAGGCCTTCAGCGACACCAACTTCTATACGAACTTCGTCGGCGACATCCGCGACCACGGCGGCATCTTCGTCGCCACCTACGCGGTGCTCGCGGTCAACACGCGCTGCCAGGTCGCGCTGAAGTTCCCCGGCGACTACCTCGCGGAGTTCCACGGCGTGGTGAAGTGGCGCCGCGAGTCCACCGCCGACCAGAGCTCGATGCCCGGCATGGGCATCGAGATCACCGACGCCTCGGCCGACGTCTGGGCGTTGATCCATCGCTTCATCCAGAAGCGCGAGCCCATCATCCAGGACGTCTGAGGGTCCCTGAAATCCCTCCGCGCTCCTCATGACCTCCCGCCTCTCCCTCTCCCTCCTGCTCTGCCTCTCCGCGTGCCAGTCCGACCCCGCGGTCGTGGCCGACGCGTCGACCGACCTCCCCGCCGTCGACGTGCCCGCTGTGGAGGACGCTCCCCTCGACGCGCCGACGGCGCTCGACGGCGGCGGGCGCTGCTCGTTCAACCGCGACTGCATCCCCTCCGAGCGCTGCGAGTGCGACGAGGCCACCGGCTGCCGCTGCGCCCCGGGCGCCCGAGGAACAGGCCTCCCCGGCGTCACCTCCTGCGCCTCGGGCAACGACTGCCAGAGCGCCCTCTGCGTCGAGGCCACCCGCGGATCGCTCTGCTCCGACGCCTGCACCATGAGCTCCGACTGCCCCGCGGCGCTCCCGCGGTGCCTCTCGATCTCCGGCGTGGGCCGCTTCTGCGCCCGCGACCCGTCGATCCCCGACGCCGGGGTCGACGCCCCTCCGGGCTGCGAGGGGGCCTGCGCGACCACCGACCTCCAGGCGACCTTCGGCAGCCGCCGCGGGGCCTTCGAGCGCGCCCAGCACGGCCGCCTCGCCAGCGGTCGCCTGGTGATCGAGTCCCACTCGGGCGGCGACCCGGCGTGCCCGACGATGAGCTCCCCGACGCCCCGGCGAACGCTCTCGCTGCGCGGCGTCCTCGCGACCGCCGACGCGACCCCGCAGACCCAGGCCGACGGGCTGACCGCGGTGCTCTTCGACTTCGGCGGCGACCTCACCAGCGCGCCGCTGCTGCGCGCGACGGCGGTCCGGGTGGTCCCTCGGGGCTATACGGCCAACGGATATGTCTCATTGGAGGTGACGGCGACCTTCCCCGGAGGGACCATCACCGGCGGCCTCTTCGCGCCGCACTGCGACTCGCTCGACGACTGACCCCCTCTCCGGGGATCACACCATGTCCGGGCCGATGTCTTCGATGAGGCAGCGCATCACGCCGCGCATCGGCAGCGAGTACACGAAGCCCCTCGGCGCGTACTCCGTGGGCAGCGGGCGCCCGTCCAGGGAGATGTCGTCTCCCTCGTCGGTCCACCGCTGGCGCACGGCGTCGTTGTAGCGCGCCGCCTGCTGGAGTTGATCGAACCACTGCACCGCGTTGTCGGACACCGCCGCCCCGTCGGGGAGGAGGTTCGCCAGGATGCGCCGGCGCGCCGCGCGCACCCACGCCGCGTCGTAGACGGCCACGTTGAGCTCGGCCTCGTAGACGATGCCGCGGTTGTTCTTGTTGGCGCTCCCGACGCTCATGAACACATCGTCCACGATGAACATCTTGGAGTGGACGTCCATGTCGAGGAAGCGCGACTCGGTCTCGTCGATGCCCCAGGTCACCTGCGTGTCGAATGAGCGAAGCTGCAACATCGCATAGCGATCGGGAAACCGGGAGAGCAGCTCTTCGTGGGTTCGCCGGGTCCAGGCGCAGCCCGGGTCGGACCACTCGTTGATGGGCTTGGTGATGACCACCAGTCGCAGCGCGGGCACCGCGGTCATGCGACGGATGATGGCCTCGGTCACCATCGGCATCCGGAAGTACTGGTCTTCGATGTAGATATACTGCTGCGCCTGCGCCACGGCGTTGAACCACGTCTCCGCGATGGCGTGCTCGTTGAACGGCGCCGGGAGCGTCGCGGTCACCTGCACCTGCGTCCCGCCGGGGAGCGCCGCCGGGGCCGAGCGTACGGTGTAGTCCGAGCTGTCGGGGCTGTATCGCGCGTTGGTGCGACGGAGGAAATCCCATCGATCATGGAAGACGTCCTCCGCGTCGATGGCGCTCGGGCCCTCCAGCCGAACCATGTAGTCCTTGCGCGGACCGGTGTCGGCCAGGTGCTCCCGCCTCACCACGAGCTGCCTCGCGTCGGTGGTCGACGCGAAGAGCATCCGCCGGGGCTCGAACACCCGGTGCCGCGAGGTGTCCCAATCGACGCGACGGAGGTTCATCCCACCGATGAACGCGAGTCGCTGGTCGATGGTCATGAACTTCTGGTGATACGAGGCCGCCATCACATCGGCCATGACCACGGGCCAGTGCGTGAGGTCGACGCGGTGTCCCGGCACCTCGCTCTGCACCAGCGACTCCGCCGCGAACATCCCCGTGGCGAGCGTGGGGAATCCCGCGCGCACCCGGGCTCCAAAGGAGAACGGGGTCACCGCGAAGTCGAACATCCCGCGGGTCTCATTGGCCTGACCCATGTATTCGAAGTTGTCGCCAGCGAGGGTCCCGTGGGCCCGCAGCGGAGCGTCCGAGGAGAGCGTGGAGGCCGCGCCGTCCATGGAGAGAAACTGCCCCACGATCACGCGCTTTCTCGCGGGCAGCGACTCCATGAAGGTGAGCGCGGTGTTGGGACGGCGCTGCGCCTCGGTGGACGTCGGGTGCGTGGCGGCGTCCCGGATGAGCTCGAAGTCCGACTCCCACCACCAGGTGGAGACGTTGACCGTCTCCCTCGCGGTGCGCAGGTCGGCGTGCACCGTGCGCCAGGCTTCCTCGCCGTCCATCAGCAGGTCGATGCGGTTGCCTCGGCGCGCGGGGCGTCCCTGCGCGGAGAACCACTGGTGACGCAGCCCCAGCACCACGGTGTGCAGCGTCACCGTCTCCCCGGCGAGGTCGCGGGTGGAGTGGGTGAGCGAGAGGCCCTGCGGGGCGGCGTCGGCGAGGCGGGCGGTGAGGCCCCCGGCGAGGCTGCTCCCATCGAAGTCGAGATGGGCCGTGAGGGGGCGGTGCGCCGGGGCCGAGAGCGTCACCACGAGGCGCCCGGAGGTCCGGAGCTCGACCTGGCGGATCCATGGCTGGGCGCCCGCCGTGGACGGGACCGTCACCCCATCGCGGGTGATGGTGAGCGTGGCGTCGGCGGTGGGGATCGGCTGGGCCCAGAGGTCGAGGAGGTGGAGCTCGAGCACCGCCGCGGGCGCCGTGGGGAGCACCACGTCGGGGGTGACCGGGGCGTCGGCGGGCACCGGGCTGTCGAGGGGGACCGAGCTGTCCGCGGGCACCGAAGCGTCGGGGCGGACGGAGCTGTCTCGAGAGACGGAGCTGTCTCGAGAGACGGAGCCGTCGCGGGCGGTGATGCCCGCATCATCGGAGGTGGAGGGAGGGACGGTGACGTCATCGGTCGCGGCTCCGCAGGCGGAGAGTCCGGCGAAGGAGAGGAGCGACAGGACTCGGGACAGCGATGAGCGCATCGTCGATGGACCCCGTTCAGGAGGTGTAGCGTCGTGTGAAGAGGGTTCGGCCGTTACCATCGATCAGGGCGACCGTCACGCTGCGGTCGGCCGGGTCGAAGCGGAAGGTTCCGTAGTTGCTGGTGCCCGTGGAGAAGTCGAATTGCGACCCTCCGAGGGTGTTGCCGAGGGGGTTGGGGTTGTTGCCTGCGGGGCCCACCAGCACCTCTCGCATCCCGGCGTAGGGGCCAGAGGGGGAGAGGTATCCGACGGAGGCCATGTGGAAGTCGCCGCTCACCCACCAGACGTCGCGGATGCGCTCGGCCAGGATGAAGGTGAGAATCTCCTCCCTGGCGGCGCGATATCCCTCCCATCGGTCGTTCTCTGAAATGAACAGGAGGGGAAAGTCGGTGATGGGCACCGAGTTGAGGATCACCTTGAAGACCGACGTCGAGCTGCGGAGCCCTGCCTTGAGCCAGTCCATCTGAGCGCGGGAGAGGTACTGGGCGTTGTCCCGGGTGCGGGTCGAGGGGCGGCGCTCTCCTCGGCAGTCGAGGGTGAACACCTCCAGCGTTCGCCCCCAGCGGGCGCTTCGGTAGATGCGGTCGGGCGCCGCGGGGTCGCGGCGGAGGGCGCGGTGCTCGAAGAAGGCCCCTCGCGCGGCGGCGAGGTTGGCGGCGTTGAAGGTCTCGGGGTCGAAGTTGTTGTCGACCTCGTGGTCGTCCCAGGTGGAGTAGACACCCGTCGAGGAGAAGAGGGCGCGGAGCCCTGTGGAGGTCAGGTTCTCGGCATACTTCGCACGGTACTGGGCGGCGGTGCGGGCACCGTCGCAATAGGTGAGGTCGCCGAGGTGTGCGAAGAGGTCGAGGTCCCGGCGGGACCCGGCGTGGAGCATGGTGGGAAAGGGCCGGGCGCGCTGGTGGGAGCACGACGTGGCCCCGAGGGTGACGGGCGTGAGCGCGTCTTCGGCGAGGGTGGCGCGGAAGCGACCGACGGCGGTGCGGGTGGGCGCCGAGGGGTTGTGGGTCGAGATGAAGGTGTATCCGTACCAGGCGCCGCGGGTGAGCCCGCTGACCTCGGTGTGGATGAAGCCCTCGGGGTTGGCGGAGACGTCGCGGGTGAGGAAGGGCGGCGCCGAGGGGCCCGCGTCGAGGTCGTAGAGCTCGAGGGTGAGGGCGGTGTAGACGGGTGAGTAGGTCCAGAGGATGGCGCGGTCGTCGACCATGTCGCCGGCCATGACGCCATAGGGGAAGCGGGCGGTCTCCTCGGGATATCGATTGAGCCCGACGGAGGGAGCGGTGTCCGAAGGGACGGCGGAGTCCCCGATGGGGGAGGCGTCCGCGGCGTCGTCGGAGGGGCCCGCGTCGAGGGCGACGGAGGGGAGGTCCTCGGGCTCGCTGACGTCAGGGAGCGTGAGCTCGTCGGGCGGGACATCGGACAGCGCGGCGTCGGAGGCGGACGCGTCGGCGGCCGGAGGGTCGTCGCCGCAACCGGCGGCGGCGAGCGCCGAAGCGCCGGTGAGAAGGAGGAACTTTCGACGCGTCGGGTCCATGGCGGGGCTGTGCTGGGGCGAATAGAGCAAGCGGAGGCGCGGGTTGGCAAGGGCCCGGTGGGGCTCCTACCGCCCCAGCAGCACCGCCAGCACCACCAGGGTGTTGTTCGTCACATGCATCGCGAGCGATGTCGCCAATCGCCCGCTCCGCTGCATCAGCGCCCCTGCGATCAGCCCCGCCCAGAGCGCCGGCGCCCACGCAGCCCCCGCGTGCACCATCGCGAACACCGCGGCCGACAGCGCCACCGCCACCCGCGCGTCGCCCACCTCGCGCCGCACCGCGGGCATCAGCCACCCCCGGAAGAACAGCTCCTCCGCCAGCGGGATCACCGTCGTCGAGGCCACCACGATCGCCGCCAGCACCCAGCCGCTGGTCTGCGTGAAGGCCGCGGCCAGCGGAGATCCACCCCCCGCTCCCGGCCGCAGCAGCCTCGCCAGCCCTAGCACCAGCGCGAAGTTCGCCGCCCCCACCAGCGCGCCCGTCGCCACGCTCCTGCCCAATGACCACTTCGCCTCGACCGGGTGCGTCTTCGCCCCGCGCCAGGCGAGCGGCAGCAGCACCCCGGAGAACACCAGCAGCGACAGCACCAGCGTCCTCGTCGCCCCGAGTCCCACGGCCTCGCCGGTCTCCGCCACCACCACCTGCGCCAGGCCCGCGACGCCGAAGGACCGCAGCGCAGGCCACACCCGCAGCGCCGCGTCCGGGTCCCCGCCAGGCTCGCGGATCCATCGCAGCCTCGCCACCGCCGAGGACTCCAGGGACCACGCGAGCAACGCCAGCAGGGCCACAAGGGACAGCCATGTCGGCAATCCCATCGCAGAGAGAAGCACCAGCAGCGCCACCGTCGGAATGGCCGTCACCAGCACCCCGAAGACGCCCCCAACGGACAATCCCGTCAGCCGATCAGGCGATGGGTCTATCAACAAGAACAGCGCCGCCGACTGCGCCCACTGCCCCACCGCGATCACCAGCACCATTCCCAGAAACTGCCGCGGATACCACCACCACAGGGGCCGAGGGACGAACCACCACGGCAGCGCCGCCCCGAGCGAAAGACCCACGGTCATGGCGAAGTGCGCCTTCGCCAGCGACCGGATGGCGTCCCGGTGGTCGCGCCCCGCGGTGGGCAATATCCACAGGACCCGCCGCCAGCGCCGCGACGCCGCTCCGGTGAGGGCCGTGCCTTGTACGATGAGCGACCAGCCGATCAATCCCATCAGGGTGACGAAGGGGAGATCGGCCCCGGTCGCCGAGCGCGCCCCCTTCACCACGGCAAAGAAGAAGACCAGAAAGGCAGGCGTCGCCAGCACCAGGTAGGGGGCCTGTCGGGAGAGCATCCGCCACTCGACGCGCGCCCCCGAGAGCCCCGACTCCCAGCGCCCCGCGCCCGTCGGCGCCGATGGGCCATCCAGGGAGATGTCCGTCGGAGCGCGCACCCGCCACACCAGCGCCGCCACGGAGAGCAGCACCAGGACGACGGTCCAGAGGGCGAGGTCGGAGAGCTCGCGCGCATCGTCGAAGCGGGCCCAGCGCACCAGTCCCCAGAAGGGCAGCGACTCGCTCCAGTCGGGAGCCGGGCGACCCACGCGGATGCGGCGGGCGAAGCCTACTCCGATGGGTCCGAGGGTCGAGAAGGCGCCCACCAGCAGGAAGCCCACGCAGGCGGTCACCACCCGCACGATGTCCAATGGGCGGCCGCCGAGATATCGGGAGATCAGCGCGTGAAGCGCGTGGGCGACCAGCGTGGCGACCTCATTGAACACCACCGAGATCAGCACGGTGATCAGCACGGCGCGTGGACCGTGGAAGCGCAGCGTGATGAGACCGTAGAGCGCGGGCGAGAAGACCAGCGCGACGAAGCCCGCGGCGTGGCTGCTCCCCAGCAGCAGCTCGAAGAGGGTTCGCGTCACCGGAGAGACCGGCAGCGCCCTGAAGAGGATCGTATCGAACAAGGGTCGGGCCCCCCTCCCCGGAATGGCCCTCGCGTATTTCAGCGCCACCACCGCGACGGCCATGACGGTCAGCCACAGGGCCACGAAGTGGGTGCCCCGGTCGTAGGAGGTCACCGCGATGAAGCGGCGCACCCCCTCGGCGCCCTTCGCCCCGAAGCGAGCGAGCTCGATGAGCAGCACCGTCAGCAGCAGCGGAAAGACCACCAGCGCCCCGGCCCCCTGCCGGTGCCTCAGCGAGTTGACCACCCCCTGCATGGTCATCCGCAGCAGCGCGCGGCCCTGGGCGGCGACGGTCGGTCCGCTCATCCAGCGGCCGTGAGCGCCATGAAGGCCTCTTCCAGCGTGGCCACGCCGCCCGCCTGGGCGCAGACCTCGCCCGCGTCTCCGACCGCGCGGAGGCGCCCCTTCACGATCACCCCGAGCCGGTGGCAGACCCGCTGCGCCACGTCGAGCAGGTGCGTCGAGAGCACCACCGTCACGCCCCGCGCGGCGCGCTCTTCCAACAACGAGCGAACCTCCCGGGCCACCACCGGGTCGAGCCCGTTGGTGGGCTCGTCGAGCAGCAGCACCGCGGGGTCGTGCGCGAGCGCCGTCACCAGGGCGAGCTTCTTCCGCATGCCCATGGAGTAGCCCGCGATGAGCTGGTCGAGCTCACGGGTGAAGCCCATGCGCTCGGCCGAGACGGCGACCTCGGACCATCGCTCCGGGCGGTCTTCCCCGCGCATCGAGAGGACGAAGGAGACGAGCTCGCGGCCGGTGAGGTTCTCGAAGAGGGCGGGCTCCTCCGGGAGGTGGCCGACGAGGCGCATCACCGCGCGGGACTCCCGGGCGCAGTCGAGGCCAGCGATGCGAGCCGTCCCCGCGGTGGGCTGGAGAAAGCCCATGAACAGGTTGAGCGTGGTGCTCTTGCCCGCGCCGTTGGGCCCGAGCAGCCCGAAGATCTCCCCGCGGGGGAGCCGCAGGTCGAGGCCGTCGAGGGCGACGCGATCACCGAAGCGCTTGCTCAGGCCGCGCGCCTCCACCACCAGGTCCGCCGCGCCATGCAACACCGCGAGGATTGCACCGTCTCGCGGCGGTTACGTCAATGGCGGTCGCGGCGCAGAAGCTCCTTGACAGCACCGCCCCCGTTCTCGGACCGTCGCGCGCGGCTCTTCGCACAGGGGTGTTGGACTGATGGCATACGACTCGATTCCGTCACGGTTCCTGGCGCAGGGCACAAAGCGCCCGGAGGCTCCGGCGTATTTCATCAAGGTCGAAGGCGCCTGGAGGGCGACCCGCTGGCGCGACTACGTGGGCGAGACCCGCATGGTGGCCAGGGCCCTCATCGCGGAGGGCGTCGGGCCAGGGAAGACCGTCGGCATCCTCGGCTTCAACCGCCCGGAGTGGGTGTCCATGGCCGTGGCGACGATGCTCACCGGCGGAGCGCCCGCGGGCATCTACACCACCTGCTCGGCCGAGGAGGTGCAGTACATCCTCGCCCACTCCGAGGCCCTGGTGGTGCTGCTCGAAGACGAGGCGCAGTGGTCGAAGGTGCGCTCGGTGCGCGACCGGCTGCCCGCCCTCAAGCGCGTGGTGCTGATGAAGGGCGCGCCCGCGGTCGACGACCCGATGGTGATGACCTGGGAGGCCTTCCTGGCCTCGGGCGAGGCCACCGAGGACGCCGAGATCGACCGTCGCGTGGAGGCCATCGAGCCGGGCGGGCTCTCGACGCTGATCTACACCTCGGGCACCACCGGCCCCCCGAAGGGGGTGATGTTGTCCCATGAGAACATCGCGTGGACGGCCAGCGCCGCCGCCACGCTGGTCAAGGCACAGGCCGGGCAGGTGATGCTCTCGTACCTGCCGCTCTCGCACATCGCCGAGCAGATGTTCTCCATCCACGGCGCGGCCACCATCGGGCTGACCATCTATTTCGCGGAGAGCATCGAGCGCGTGCCGGACAACCTCCGGGAGGCGCAGCCGGAGGTCTTCTTCGGGGTGCCGCGCATCTGGGAGAAGTTCTTCGCGGTGGCCGGATCGAAGCTGAAGGACGCCACCGGGGCGAAGGCCGTCATCGTGAAGTGGGCCCGCGGGGTCGCGCTCGACGTGCACGGGCGCCTCGACCGCGGAGAGTCGGTGCCGATGTGGCTCGACGCGCAGCACCGCCTGGCCGACCGGCTCTTCTATTCGAAGTTCAAGAGCGCGGTGGGCCTCGGTCGGGCGAAGATGTGCGTGAGCGGCGCGGCCCCGGTGGGCAGGGAGGTGCTGGAGTTCTTCACCTCGCTCGACCTGCCGGTGCGGGAGGTCTACGGGCAGAGCGAGGACACGGGCCCTACCTCCTTCAACCTCCCAGGCGACACCCGGCTCGGAACCGTCGGCAAGCCCATCGCCGGGGTGACCGTGAAGATCGCCGAGGACGGGGAGATCCTGGTGAAGGGCCCTAACGTGTTTCTCGGGTACTTCAAGGACCCGGCGGCCACCGCCGCGACGCTGCAGGAGGGGTGGCTCTGCTCGGGGGACCTCGGTCGCCTCGACCCCGACGGCTTCCTGGTGATCACCGGCCGCAAGAAGGAGATCCTCATCACCTCCGGCGGCAAGAACATCACCCCGAAGAACATCGAAGAAGACCTCAAGCGACATGACCTCATCGGCGAGGTGGTGGTCATCGGCGACCGCCGACCCTACCTCACGGCGCTGGTGGTGCTCCGCGCGGAGGGCCTCGCCCGCTGGGCGAAGGAGCACGGCCGCGACCCCGCGGAGGCCGCGAAGACCGCGCACGACGACCCGGAGGTGCGGGCCGAGCTGCAGCGCGCGGTCGACGACGTCAACTCGCGGCTCGCGCGGGTGGAGACCATCAAGCGCTTCACCGTGCTGCCGCGCCCCCTGGACATCGAGCACGGCGAGCTCACCCCGACGCTCAAGATCAAGCGCGCCATCGTCTACAAGGTGTGGAGCGATGTGATCGAGGCGATGTACGCCGAGCGGGCGTAGAGAGCCGTCAGAAGCGCACGCTGCCGAAGGCCTGCCCGATGAAGCCCGCGCTCTCGTAGAGACCGATGGTGCTCACGCCCCCGAGCGCCCCCACCTGCCAGCGATCGAAGGTGTAGCTCGCCGTCGCGCCGCCGATCATGTCGACCTCGGCCAGGCCCCTGGCCCGGAGCATCGCCTCGAGCTGCGGCGACTCGTTGCCCACGTCGACGCGAAGCTGCGCCGCGAGGCCCACCGCGAGCGACGGGGTCACGCGCCACGCGGCGAAGGCCCTCGCCTCCACGTCGTGCTCGGCGCCGTCGACCAGCGACTGGCCGAGGGTGCCCTGCGCCCCGACCTCCCAGCGCCTCGCCCGGTACTGCAGCGAGAACGACGCCTCCAGCTCGGGGTCGCCGTTGTGCCAGCCGACGCGCTTTCCAGTGAGCGCCACGCCTCCCTGCCAGCCCATCCCGTCGCGGTTGCCGAAGAGCTGGTAGCGCACCTGCGCGTAGGGAGTGAGCCCGTCGAGGGTGCTCGATCGGTCGCCGCCGAACCAGCTCGTGCCCACCGCCATGGTGAAGCCGCGGCCGAGGCCGAGCTCGGCGCTCAGCCTGGGTCGCACCGCGTCGAACGATCCCGCGGGCTGCACGTCGGCCCCGACGGTCATGCGCACGTTGAGCGTCGGCAGCGCCGCCGCAGGGACGAAGAGCGACGTGGGCGGCGTGTACGCCCCGCCCGTCGGGTCGCTGAGCGGAACCCTTCCGTCGGGCGCCCCGTCGGTGCTCTGCGCGCCCGCCGCCGACGAGATGCAAAGGACGACCAGCACCGACCACGAGCTCATTGCGACGCGATTCATGGGCGCCGAAGCTATCACCCTTCGCCGGGCGTCCATCCATCCCCCCCCCGCCGGTCGGGTCGTTGAATCACCGGCTCGCCGCCCCTCGTCACAGCCCGCGATGAACCTCCTTCGCTTCGCGCTGCCGCTGCTCCTCGCGCCCCCGGTCGCCCTGGCGCAGCCCGCGCCCGCGCCGCGCATCGAGGCCCTCCCCACCGACACCCTCGCCGCCCTCGCCGAGCTCAGCGCCCCGGGCGCCGCCGCGCTGGTGTTCTTCCCCGACGGCGGCGCGCAGGCCCGCACCACCGTGGCCGTGAGGGTAGAGGCGCCCGCCGCCACGGTGCGCCGGGCGCTGCTCGACGCCGACCGCTGGCCCGAGTTCATGCCCGCGCTCACCCGCGTCGAGCAGACCGCCCGCTTCGGACGGCGCGCCGCGTACCGCTTCGACGTCGCCGCGGGGGTGCTCACGGTCCACGCCACGACGGCGATCACCGAGCGCTCCGCACGGCGCGTCGACCTCGACGTCGACGCCTCGGACTTCGGCCCCGCCGGGGCGCGCTGGGAGCTCATCCCCCAGGGCGCCGCGCACACCATGCTGGTCGTCACGAGCTGGAGCGACCCCTCGCAGGGCCACTGGCTCTTCCGCAACGCCGCCACCTCCGACCCGAGCGCCACCGCGGGCATGAACGTCGCGGTCGACCTCACGCTCGCCCTCTCCCTCGCCCGCCGGGCGCGCGACCTCTCGGGCACCCCGACGCCCGCCCGCCCCGCCCCGTGGTCCGACGACGGCGCGGCCCTCCCGGCGCCCTCCCCGGGACGCTGGATGGCCCTGCACCCGCGGTATTACACCATGGTGTTCTCGCTCACCCCGGACGGGGCCGTGCGCGCGGTGAACGTCACCGGGCAGACCTTCGGTCCCGCCGCGGAGGTCATCGCCCGCGTCCGGGACGTCTCCCGCTACCGCGACCACCTCCCCGGCGTCCGCGCCTCCGCCTGGAACGCCCTCCCCTCCGACGCGTCCCCCTCACCCGCCCACCTGCTGATTCGCACGCCCTTCGAGTCCGGCGAAGGGGACGTCGAGCGGCGCCTCGAAGGCCCCTCCACCGTCTTCGTCGACGGCCGCTCGGGCGAGCTCGCCGGCTCCCGCTGGCGCTGGGACGTCTCCACCGACCCCTCGCGCGGGACCTTCCTCTCCCTCACCGGGGTGCCTGGCGCCACCACCGCCACGCTGCTCACCCGGGCGGTGTCCTCGCGCGAGCCCTTCCTCGTCCCCGGCGCCGCCGCGCTACGGCAGCTCGTGTGGCTCCGGAGCATGCTCGCCGGAATCCGCCCCGGCTGAGCGCCGCTCGCGGCTTGTGCGCCCGCTCCCTCCCCGGGTATGAGCAACGCTGCCGTGAGACGCTACGCACCGGAGTGGTCCCGCCATCGCCCCACCGGCCCGCTCGGGCTGGTCGAGCGCGCCCGCGACGCCCTGCGCCAGAAGATGGACGCCACCGTCGACCGCTGGCTCGGCGACGACGCGCGCAAGCGATTCGACAGCCTCGCCTGGCACGAGACCGCGGGCGGGGTCGACCCCTTCGGCTTCGATCCTCGCGTGGCCAAGTACGCCGTCGTGGCCGCGAGGGCGGTCTACCGCGACTGGTTTCGCGCCGAGGTGCACGGCATCGAGAACGTCCCCGACGGGCGGGTGCTGCTCATCAGCAACCACTCCGGGCAGATCCCCCTCGACGCCATGGGCATCGCCTGCGCGCTGCTGCTCGACCGGGAGTCCCCTCGCTTCGTGCGCAGCATGGTGGAGAAGTGGACCGCCACGCTGCCCTTCGTCTCGGTGCTCTTCCCCCGCCTCGGGCAGATCGTCGGCGTCCCGGAGAACTGCGCCCGGCTGCTCGAGGAGGAGGAGGCCATCCTGGTCTTCCCGGAGGGCGCGCGCGGCATCTCCAAGCCCTTCTCGCAGCGATACCGCCTGACCGACTTCGGCATCGGCTTCATGCGCCTCGCGCTCCAGACCCGGACGCCCATCGTGCCCGTCGCCGTCATCGGCGCCGAGGAGCAGTACATCTCCATCGCCGACCTCAACCGCGTCGCGCGCCTCCTCGGAATGCCTGCCTTCCCGGTGATTCCGCAGCTCCTGCTGCCGGGCGGCTTCCTCCCGCTGCCTACGAAATACCGGATCTACTTCGGTGAGCCCCTCTCGTTCACCGGCGACCCCGACGACGAGGACGCCGCCATCGAGGAGAAGGTCGTGGTGGTGAAGCGCACCATCCAGAACATGCTCAACCGCGGCCTCAAGGAGCGACCGGGCATCTTCCGGTAGCACCGCCCTCGGCCGCCGATGAAGGTCACCCGCAAGCTCATCGTCGGCATCATCGCCGCCATCGCCACCGTCACCGTCGTCAACACCGGGCTCCGCATCAGCCGAGAGCGCTCGGTGTTTCGCGAGGACACCCGGCGCGACCACGACTTCGTGGGCTTCTCGCTGCGCACCGCGTGGCTCGACGTCTCCCGCATGGACGGCCCCGCCCGCGCCGACGCGATGATCGCCGACGTCGACGCGGCCAACCCCTCGGTCGACGTCCACGCCCGCACCGACGGCGAGTGCTTCCTCGACCCCGGCCACGACCTGGAGCGCGGGCTGAGCCGCAACCTCGAGCGCCACGACTGGTCCATCAGCTGCTACCCGATGCGCGGGCCGGACGGGGCGCTCCGGGTCATCGAGGTGCGCGAGTCGCTGCAGCCCCAGCACCGCTTCGTGCGCGAGAGCTTCACCCGCAACAGCCTCATCGGGCTGATCACCGTGCTCGTGGCCGCGCTGGTCACCGCGAGGCTCGGCGCCCACTTCGTCGGCGAGCCGGTGCGCGCCCTCCGCGCCAAGGCCCGCCGCGTCGGCGCCGGCGACCTCACCGGACCGCTGGAGCTGAAGCAGGACGACGAGATCGCCGAGCTCGCGCAGGAGCTCAACGCCATGTGCGAGCGCCTGGAAGAGGCCGACCGCAACGCCGAGGCCCACCACCAGGCGAAGCTCCGGGCGATGGAGCAGCTCCGCCACGCCGACCGGCTGCGCACCGTCGGACAGCTCGCCTCCGGGCTGGCGCACGAGCTCGGCACGCCCCTCAACGTGGTGCTCGGCCACGCGGGGCTGCTCTCCAGCGGAGAGAACACCCCGGAGGACGTCAGCGAGAGCGCCCGCATCATCGCCGAGCAGACCGGGAAGATGACCGCGCTCATCCGGCAGCTCCTGGATTTCGCGCGCCGCAAGGGCCCGTCGATGCAGCCCACGGGGCTGGCCGACATCGTGGCGCAGGCCGTGTCGATGCTGGGCCCCATGGCCCAGAGGGCCGGGGTGCGCTTCGAGCTTCACACCGTCGAGACGCCCGGAGCGTCCGTCGACCCGGGGCAGATCCTGCAGGTGCTCACCAACCTGATGGTCAACGCCATCCACGCGATGCCCGACGGCGGAGCGCTCACCATCACCGTCGGAGAGCGCGACACCGACGCGCCTCCGGAGCTCGGATCGAGCACGCAGCGGTGGTATTTCCTCTCGGTCGAGGACGAGGGCGTCGGCATCCCCACGGAGGACCTCGCCCGGGTCTTCGAGCCCTTCTTCACCACCAAGGACGTCGGCGAGGGCACCGGCCTCGGCCTCTCCGTCGCCTACTCCATCGCCCGCGACCACGGCGGCTGGATCGTCGCCGAGCGCCGCCCCGAGCGCGGCAGCCGCTTCACCGTGTACCTCCCTCGAGGCGCCGCGGCCTGACCCTCAGCCCCGGTCGCCGAGCAGCAGCGAGTACCGGGCGCGCGCCTCGGCGGAGACCGACTCCCACTTCGTCATCACGGCGAACTTCAGCGCCCCCCGGGCGGGGCTCGCGGACACGTCGGGCAGGGCGGCCGCGAGGTGACGCACCACCGCCTGGGCGCGGGAGACGTTCTTCGCCATCACCGCCATGATCTCGTCGACGTGGGCCTCGTCGTGCTCGCGCCAGCTGTCGTAGTCGGTGGCGAGCGCCAGCGTGGCGTAGGGGAGCTCGGCCTCACGCGCCAGGAAGGCCTCCGGCACGTTGGTCATGCCGATGATGTCCGCGCCCCACTGACGGAAGAGACGGCTCTCCGCCCTCGTGCTGAACCTCGGCCCCTCGATGCACACGTAGGTCTGCCCGACGTGGGTCTTCGCGCCCGTGGAGCGCGCCCCCTCGGCCACCGCCGCGGCCATGATGGGGCACACCGGGTCGGCCATCGACACGTGGGCCACCACGTCGCGGTCGAAGAAGGTGCTCGGGCGGAGGCTCGTGCGGTCGATGAACTGGTGCGGCACCACGAGGTCGCCGGGGGCGATCTCCTCGCGCAGCGATCCCACCGCGGAGACCGAGAGCACGTGCGTAACCCCGAAGGACTTCAGGGCGTAGATGTTGGCGCGATAGTTCAGCGCCGAGGGCGAGCGGGAGTGCGCCCGCCCGTGCCTCGGCAGGAACACCACCGTCGTCTCCCCGAGGCGCCCCCGCACGATGCCGTCGGAGGCCTCGCCGAAGGGCGTGGCCGCCGTCAGCGGCTCCATCGCCGTGAGCCCGGGCATCTGATAGAGCCCGCTGCCACCGATCACCCCGAGCACCGAACCCCCGACCGCTGATGCACTCATCGTCTGTGCCCGCTACCACAACACAGCCATCCCCCGGGGGAAAGACCGATGCCGTCGACGTGCTCATCCCCGCGCGCGACGAGGCGGCGACCATCGCGGCCGTCGTCCGGGCGATCCCCCGCTCGCTCGCCCGCCGGGTGATCGTGATCGACAACGGCAGCCGCGACGGCACCGCCGCCCGCGCCCTCGACGCCGGGGCCGTGGTGGTCGACGCCCCCCTCGCGGGCTACGGCAACGCCTGCCTCGCCGCGCTCTCCTGGCTGCGCGGAGACGACCCCGGCCACGACCCGGTGCTCGCCTTCATGGTCGCCGACGGCAGCGACGACCCGAGGGAGCTCCCGCGGCTCACCACGCCGGTGCTCGAAGGCCGCGCGGACCTCGTCATCGGGTCGCGCACGCGGGGCTACATCGAGCCCGGCGCGATGCCGCCGTGGCAGCGCGGAGGCAGCCTCTTCGCGGCCGCGGTGCTCACCGCCCGCTTCGGGGCGACGGTCACCGACCTCGGGCCCTTCCGTGCGATCCGCCGCAGCACCCTCGACGGGCTCGGGATGCGCGACCGCACCTACGGCTGGACCCTGGAGATGCAGATCAAGGCCGCCCGCGAGGGCCTGCGCGTGCTCGAGGCGCCCGTCGCCTGGCGCCACCGCCGCGGAGGCACCCCCAAGGTCGCCGGGACCCTCCGCGGCACCCTCGGCGCCACCCGCAAGATACTCGCCTGGCTCGACGGCGCGGTGCGCGGCCCCGACCATGACCCCGTCCGCTGAGCCCCCGCGCTCCCGGGCGCTGCTCCCCGCGCTCGCGCTCTGGGTGACCCTCGCGGCGCTCGCTCCCGCAGTGGCCTCGCTCCCTCCCGGCGAGCGCGTCCCGCCGTACCTCGCGCTGCACCTCGCGCTCACCCTCTCCGCCGTCGCCCTCACCCGCCTGGTGCGCTCCCCGGCCGACGTCCGCGCCCTCCTCGCCGCCGCGGTGCTTACCCGCCTGGTAAACCTCCGCACCCCCGCGTTCACCACCACCGACCCCGCGCGCTACCTCTGGGACGGCGCCGTCGCGCTCTCCGGCCACGACCCCTACGCGCTCCCTCCGCTGGCCGCCGAGCTCGCCTCGCTGCGCGCCCGCTTCCCCTCGCCCACGGACCACCTCGACGTCGCCACCTGCTACCCCCCGCTCGCCGTCGCCCTCTTCGCCCTCGCCGCCTCCGCCGGCCCGTCGCTCGCGATGCTCGCCTGGAAGTCCCTGCTCGCCCTGGCCTCCTCGCTCACCGGCGCGCCCGCGATACGCCGGGCGTCGCCGGTCACGCTGGTGCTGCTGCTGGCCACCCCTGCCCTGCTGCTGGAGTCGATGGTCGGCGCCCACCTCGACGCCTTCGTCGCCCTCGCGCTCGCCTCCGCCCTCGCCCTCACCTCGCGCCTCCGCTGGAACGCCGCCGCCCTCTGCCTCGGCGCCGCCATCGCGCTCAAGTACTTCCCCGCCTGGGCGCTGCTCCCCTTCGCGCTGCGCGCCCCCCGCAAGGCGCTCTTCACCGCGCTCTCGCTCGCGCCCCTCGCGCTGTCCTTCGCCGTCGCCCAGGCGCTCGGGCACACCCCGCCGGGATCGCTCCCCAACTTCGCCTCCAACTGGAACTTCGCCGCCCCCCTCTGGAGCGCCCTCTACGCGCGCTTCCCCACCCGCGACGACACCCTCCGCCCGGCCCTCGTCCTCGCGGGCCTGCTGGTCACCGCGGCCCTCTCCCTCCGCCGCGGACCGCTCGCCCGCAACGTCCGCGACGCCCTGCTGGTGCAGCTCATCGTGAGCCCCGTGGCCTACCCCTGGTACGGCATGCCCCTCGCCGTCGCGTGCGCCTTCGCCCCCTCGGCGGCCGCCCTCGCGGTGCTCACCGCGCTCCCCTTCAGCTACGAGGTGGTCGACCGCTACCAGTCCGCCGGGCTGTGGGAGCCCGCGCGATGGCCGCTGGTCCTCACCACGGCGGCCTTCGCGCTGGGCCTGGGCGTCGACGGCTGGCGAGCCCGGCGGAGGAGCTCCCGTTGACGCCGCGGGTGATCGTCTTCGCGAAGGCGCCGACGCTCGGCCAGGTGAAGACCCGGCTCGCGCGAGACGTGGGCGAGGCGCGCGCGCTCGAGCTCTACCGCTGGTGCGGCGCCGCCGTGATGGACCAGCTCCGCGACGACCGCTGGCAGACCTGGGTGACCTTCACCCCATCGGATCAGCGCGAGGCGACCGAGCGCTGGCTGGGCCCCTGCGCCCGCTGGATCGCTCAGCGCGACGGCGACCTCGGAGAGCGCCTCTCGGCGGCGGTGGACGCGGCCTTCGCCGAGGGACCAGGCCCGGTGCTGCTCGTCGGCACCGACTGCGTGGCGGTGACCGCGGAGCGCATCGCCGAGGCCCTCCGCTCGCTCTCCACGCACGACGCGGCGCTCGGCCCCGCTTACGATGGCGGGTATTACCTCCTGGGCCTCGCTCGCCCGCTGCCGCTCTTCGAGGGCCTGGCGTGGAGCACCGCGACGGTCGCGGACGACACCCGCCATCGGCTGCGCCGCTCGGGCGCGACCTGGGCCGAACTCCCGACCGAGCGCGACCTCGACGAGGCGACCGACCTCGTCGCCGTGGCCCACCGCCCCGACGCCCCCTCGTGGGTGCGTGTGCGCCTCTCGCAAGCGCCTTGACGCCGTCGCGAGGCGCGGGCGATCACTGCGCCCTCATCGGGGGGGAGCACCGTCACGCTCCCCCTCCCAATTCTCCGGAGGCTCCGTCATGGCGATCAACATCAACAAGGCGCTCGACAAGAAGTACGAAGGCATGTCGCTGAAGCAGCTCACGGAGATCCCGGTCGAGGGCCTCGAGGGCCTCTCCGCCGACCACGGCGCGCTGCTGGCGAAGCTCGGCGTCAAGACCGTGCGCGACCTCGCGGAGTGGAAGTACGTCGCCTGGGCCCAGGCGATCGTCGCCCTCGCCAGGGTCGAGGAGTAAGGGCCCCGTCAGAACCCCTCCGGCCCTCGCGGGCCCCGCCTTCGCCCTCCGCCCATCGCTCCCCCGAAGGGAAACCTCTCGCGCTGGTGCGCGTCGATGACGTCGTAGCGCGCCCGCTGCGCCGGCGTGAGCACCGCGCGGATCTGCGCCGACACCGCGTCGTGCTGCGCCCGCAGCCCGTCGCCGCAGCGCTCGAACATCTCCTGCGCGAGCTGCCGCCGCTGGTCGCCGCTCTGCGCGAGGATCGCCCTCACCTGCCCCCGCTGCGTCGGCGTCAGGTCGAGCGAGCGCTCGAGCGCCCTCAGCCGGCGCGGGTTGCGCAGCCCGCGCTGCTCCTCGGAGCCGCTGATGTCGTCCCGGCGCAGCCACGCGTAGGCGCCGCCGCCGCCCGCCACCGAGCCCAGCGCGAACACCGCGAGGAGCACCGCGACCCCCTTGAGGCGCGCGCTCACCACTCCAGCTCCACCGCGTCGAAGGTCGCCGCGAGCGACATGTCCGCCGCCCGATCGGTGCGCACCGCCCATCCCATCGCCAGCGCCGCCGCCATCACCGCGACCGGCACCATCGCCCTCGCCGCGCGCAGCACGTCCTCGAAGAGCCCGGGCGTCCCCGAGGCCTTCACCGCCCGCATCACCCGATCGTCGAACCCCGCGCGGGGGCGCAGCGCCGCCGTGCGCCGCCCGATGCCCGCCAACCGCTCGTCCATCGCCTCGTCGACCTCGCGCTTCATGACGCGCTCCTCTCCCGCAGCGTAGCCCTCGCCCTCACCAGCCGCTGCTCCACGGCGCCCTCCGAGCATCCGAGGATGACCGCGATCTCCGACACCGCGTGCCCCTCCACGCTCTGGAGCACCACCGCCGCGCGCTGGTCGGGCGGCAGCGCCCCGAGCAGCGCGTTGAGCTCCGCGAGGGCCATGTGGGCCTCCGCCCCGGCCTCGCCGTCCCACCCCGACTCCGCGATGGTGTCGCTCGGCACCGGGCGCCGCGACCGGCTGCGCAGCGAGTCGATGGCCGTGTTGGTCACGATGTGCCGCAGCCACGTGGTGACGCTCGACCGCCGCTCGAAGCGGCCGCTGGTCAACGCCTGGTAGGCCTTCACGTACGAGTCCTGCACGACATCCTCCGCCTCGCTCAACGACCCTACGATCCGCGCGCCCAGCCGGACGAGGCCCTCGCTGGTCGCGTCCACGATCCGTCGGAAGGCGTCGGTGTCTCCGCGGACCACCCGGCGCACCGCTTCATCGAGATCGTCCAATCCGCTCCTCGCCGCCGTTCACGCTGAACTACCAGACGCCGTACCCCCGGAGCTTCCTACGCTTCTCCGCGTCGCCTGGAAAAAAAGATCGGAGGCGGTGCTAGCCTCCGCGCCGATGCCACTCCGAACCCTGACGCTCGCCGACCTCACGATCCGCGACGAGCGCTCCTTCCGACACATCGGCCTCTACGACACGCTGAAGCAGATGCTGCTCTCGGACGTGGTGCGCTTCCGCGTCCCCGCCGAGGGCTCCCCCCACGCGTCGTGGTCGCGCGCCCTCTTCCTCAACCTCACCTTCTGGAACGCCTCGGACCCCAGCGACGTCCTCGTCGACGACTCCATCGACGCCGACGTCGTGGCCCACGTCGCCTGGCACCACGCCGCCCGCAAGGCCCTGTTCTCTGGCGGATCGGGCTCGGTCTCCGCCGACGCGCTCTTCCTCGGCGAGTCCATCGCCAGCGCCTTCGACCTCTACCTCGTCGGCCGCACCCTGGGCCGCGGCGCGGAGTGCGACTTCCTCGAGACGCAGGTCCCCGCGATGGCCGACGTCGCCGAGGCCCAGGGCGTCACGCCGGAGCAGTTCGAGGCGCTGCTCGCCTCCGTCGCGGCCGAGCCCGAGCGCGCCTTCGAAGACCTGCGCCAGCTGCTCTTCGACGTGAGCTCCGCCCTGGTCCGCGACGTCGACGTCGACGGCGCCACCGCCACGCTCGAGCGCTTCACCGGGCACCGCTTCGCCCCGCTGCTCCATCACTACGAGCTCTCCAACTGGATCCTCTACGCCCGCGCCTACGCGGGCTCCGCGCTCGAGCACGACCCCGCCGTGCGCGCCATCGACCGCGCGCTGCGCGAGGCCCCGGTGTCCCTCGACTGGCTGGAGAAGCACTGGCTCCCGGCGGAGGGCCCGCGGGAAATAGACTGAGGGCGCAGCCAGAGAGCAGGGTCTCCGGCGCGCCCGCAGAGGATCGTACGGTCAGCTGCCGTCGGTCAGGCGGTGGCCCGGTTGCCGACGACCATGCGGTAGATGCCCAGCAGCAGGACCGCGCCGATGATCGACATGATCCAGCCCGCGGACTGCGTCCCGGCGCTGTACATCCCGAGCGCCCGACCGACGAACGCGCCGAGCATCGAGCCCACCATGCCGATGATGGCAGTGATGATGAAGCCGCCTGGATCGCGGCCCGGCATCAGGAACTTCGCCAACGCGCCGATCACAAGGCCGAAGATCGCAAACAGCAGGAAGTTCATGAGGGTTCTCCTTCACCGAAAGGGCCCTTGATTGGGCCGCTTGTTACGGGAGGAGCGTTTGCGAGCGCCGTACCAGCGCAACGCCCGAGGGCACGGCCCGTCAGAACTCGCCGGTATGGGGCGTCGAAGGGCCCGGATCGACGGGCACCGGCGCCGGCTCGGGCTCACGCGGCGGCGTCTGCGGAAGCTGGATCTGCAAGGGTCCGAAGGGGGTCGGGATCGTCGGAGCAGGGGGCGGCTCGTTGGGATCGCGCCCTGGCGTGAAGGTCACCCCCGGCTCCGGGGGGGGTAGGGCCGGATCGTGTCCATTTCGCCCCCCTGTGGCACTTCGGCGTGGCGCAGCCGCGGTGGGCCGCGCCGCGGTGGACGAGAGCGACGCAGCGGGAGAGGGCGACGGAGCGGAAGCACGGGCGGGCTCGGGCGCTCGCACGACGGGACGAGGGCGTGGCGCGGGCGTCACCGCGGGGCGAGGCCGCTGCTCGTCGATCTCGCGCTGCGTCGCCTCCAGCTCCTGCCGGAGGGTGGCGTCGTCCATCAGCCGCAGGGCGTCCTGAAGCAGCGGGAGCGCCTGCTCGGGGTGATGGTCGTTTCTGGCCCGGGTGGCGCTGTTGGCCAGCTTGACGGCGGCGGCGCGTCGCAGCTGCCTCGCCCTCGCGTTGCCGGGCTCGATGGCCAGCGCGTCGTCGGTGATGTCCTCGACGCTGTAGCGGTTGGTCGCGCGGGTCAGCCGCTCGGCGCGCATCGCATCGTTGGCCCGCCGCAGCAGCGAGGCCACCTGATCAGCCCGGCGCTGCTCGGGGAACATCCTCAACCCCCAGGCGCCCGCCACCATCACCCCCGACGCCACGACCGCCGCCAGCAGGACCAGGCCCAGCGCGCGCCACACGCCCGAGCGCCGGGGAGGCCCCGCGAGCTCGTCCTCGTCGGGGGCGGGGCGCGTCACCCGGCGCGATCGCAGCCCCGACACCTGGAGGTCGTCATCGAGCGGGATCACCCGGCTGGAGATCAGCTCTGGCATCGCCATCGTCTCCGGGGGCACCGCCGCCGGCTGGGGTCGCACCTCCGCCGCGAGCTCGGGCGGAGGCGTCGTGACCACCGAGCGAGGGTCGACCGCGGGAAACTCCTCCCGCTGCGGCAGGCTCACCCCGTGCGCCGGCACCATCGCGCCGTTACCCCCCGCGCGCAGCGCCCCGTTGACCGCCGGCGTAGGGTGCACCAGCGCCCTGGGGGCCTCCGGCTCCGCGGCCGCCGCCTCTCGCGGCGCGAGGGTGTCGGGGGCGCGCATCGCCCGTACCTCCGGCGGCGTGACCATGCCCATCCCGGTGGTCGGGACGACCGAGCGCACGGGCGACCCCTGCCACGCCGCGAGGGCCTCGCGCAGGGCCTTCGCGAAGGCCGCGGCGTCCTCGTGGCGCGCGTCGGCGTTCTTCGCGAGGGCGCGCATCACCACGTCCTCGACCCCCGCCGGGACGCCCATCGCAGGGCCCCAGCGCCGCAGCGGCGTGGGCACTTCGTGCATGTGCTTCACGAGGAGCTGCACGGGCTCGTCGGCCTCGAAGGGCGCCCGGCCCGCCATCAGCTCATAGGCCATCACGGCCAGCGAATAGACGTCCGAGCGCTGGTCGACCTTCTCGCCCGCCGCCCCCTCCGGGGAGATGTACCGCGCGGTGCCGAAGATCAGCCCCGACTGGGTGACGAAGGAGGCCGCGCCGACCAGCATCTTCGCGATGCCGAAGTCGAGCACCTTGGGGATCTCCTCGCCGTCCCGCTTGGTCAGCACGACGTTCTCGGGCTTGAGGTCGCGGTGGATGATCCCCTTCTGGTGGGCGTAGCCGATGGCGTCGGCGACCTGCGCCACCGTGCGGACGGCGCGCTCGGTGCTGAAGCTGCCCTCCTTCTCGAGCGCCTCGGCGAGCGTAGGGCCCTCGAGAAACTCCAGCACGAGGTAGAGGTTTCCGTCGGGGAGCTGCCCGAAGAGGATCACCCTCACGATGCCCGGATGGTCGAGCTGCGACGCGATCTGCGCCTCGCGGTGGAAGCGGGTGACGATGTCCTTGTTGGTGACCAGGTCGCGGTGGAGGATCTTCACCGCCACGCGTCGGCTGAGCGCGTCGTTCCATCCCTCGTAGACGACGCCCATGCCCCCGGCGCCGATCACCCGATCAAGGCGAAACTGCTCCAGGATCTTGGTCCCGAGGTAGGGGTCGACCGCGGGGGCGTCGATGCGCAGCGCGACACCATCGACCTGGCAGAACTGCGCAGGAGGCTCGTACTGCCGACTGCAGACGGGACAGGTGCGCATAGGGCTCGAACCGGGACTGGTGGGGTGGGGTACCATCCGTGCCTCACACAAACAAGAACGTCGACTCTACGGGCTTCGACGCTGGAGCTTTCAGCCCCGTTGGACGCGTAACGTCCCTGCCCCGGTCTCCCCTACGCAACGATCGCTCCCAGCAGCCGCCCGCTGGCCTTGCCGTCACGGCGAAACGAGTGAAACCACGTGGGCTCGCACATCGTGCACCCGCCGACGTGCTCCACCCCTCGCAGCCCCAGCGCCTCCATCTGCATCGACACCGCCGCCCGCAGGTCGACCCTGGGCTTCGCGCCCGGCGCGGAGCGCGCCACCACGGCCCCGCTCGAGGCCGCCGCGATCTGCTCCGCCACCTCGTCGCCGACCTCGAAGCAGCAGCCCCCGATGCACGGCCCCACCGCGGCGATGATCGCGCCTGGCTCCACCGCCATGGCCTGCACCGCCGCGGCGATGACCCGCTGCGCGACGCCCCTCCAGCCTGCGTGCACCGCGGCCACCACGGCCCTCCCCGGCGCCGCGAGCAGCACCGGGACGCAGTCCGCCACCCGCACCGCGACGGCGTCTCCGGGCGTCGAGGTCACCAGCGCGTCGGCCTCCTCCGCGCGGGTCGCGAGCACCGCCGAGCCGTCGACCCGCAGCGCCCGCGCGCCGTGCACCTGCGAGGCCTCGTAGAGCCGCCCGGGGTCGTAGCCCACGGCCGAGGCGAAGCGCCGGTGGTTCTCCTCCACGGCCGCCGGATCGTCGCCGACGTTTCTCGCGAGGTTCATGCTCTCGAAGGGCCCGGCGCTCACCCCTCCGCGGCGCGTGCTGAAGCCATGGCGAATACCCGCCCTGGTAAATGACCCCGCCCTCCGCACCAGCTCTCCGCTCATCGCGCGCCACCCTACCGCGCGACCGGGTTAGAATCCTCGTCCCTGACATGGACAGAACCCCACAACGCCTCGCCGGACTCACGATCCCGCTCTTTTCGCTGCGCACCGATCGCTCGATGGGCATCGGCGAGATCCTCGACCTCGCCGACGCGGGCCCGCTCGGGCTTCGCGCCGGGCTGCGGCTCATCCAGCTCCTCCCCATCGGCGAGCTCTCCGGGGGAGAGACCTCCCCCTACGGCGCGCTCAGCGCCTTCGGCATCGACCCGGTGTACATCTCCTGGTCGGCGGAGCCCGACCTCTCCCCCGACCTGCTCGACGAGCTCCGCCCCACCATCGAGTCGCTGCGCGCGAGCCCGACGGTCGACTACGAGGGCGTGCGAGCGCTCAAGCGCCGCCTGCTCGACGAGGCCTTCAAGGTGTTCTCCGCCCGGCACCTCGCGGAGAACACCGACCGCGCCCGGGATTTCCACGCCTTCGTGCGCACCCACGGCGAGTGGCTCTGGGACCTCTCGCTCTTCCGCGCGCTCAAGGACGAGCACGACAACGCCCCGTGGTGGGAGTGGGCCGCGGCCCTGCGCGACCGCGACGCCATCCAGCTGGAGCACGCCTCGGCGCGGCTCCGCGACGCCATCCATCGCTACCAGTACGCCCAGTGGATCGCGCACTCGCAGTGGTCCGAGGCGCGAGCCCGGCTGGAGGAGCTGGGGGTCTCGCTGATGGGCGACCTGCCCTTCATGGTCGGGCGCGACAGCGCGGACGTGTGGGCGAAGCGCGAGGAGTTCCGCCACGACGCCAGCGTCGGGGTGCCGGGCGATCAGTTCAACGAAGAGGGCCAGGAGTGGGGCCTGCCTCCCTACAACTGGGCCGTGATGCGGACCAACGGGTTCCGCTGGCTGCGGGCGCGCGCTCGCTACGCGGGCATGCTGGGCAACCGCTTTCGGGTCGACCACCTCGTCGGCTTCTACCGGACCTACAGCCGTCCCCTCGACCGGCTGCGCTCCTCCGACGGCAAGCTGCTCCCGGGGAGCTTCGATCCCCCGACGGAGGCCGAGCAGCTCGCGCACGGCGAGGCGGTGCTGCGGGCGATGATGGAGGGCGCCGGGGAGCACGACGCCAGGGTCATCGCGGAGGACCTCGGGGTCGTCCCCGACTACGTCCGCCCCTCGCTGCTCGCCCTGGGAATCCCGGGCTACAAGGTGTTGCGCTGGGAGCAGGACCAGGGGCGCTTCCGTGACCCGAAGGCCTATCCCAGGGTGAGCGTCGCGTGCTTCGGCACGCACGACACCGACCCGGTGGCCTCGTGGTGGCAGTCGATGCCGGACTGGGAGCGCAAGGCCGCCGCCCGCGACTTCGGAATCCCGACGGCGGAGCCGTGGTGGAGCGACGACGTCCACGACGCGCTACTGAGAGGGCTCCTGGGCGCCTCCGGCGACCTGGCGCTATTGATGTGGCAGGACGTGCTCGGCACCTTCGACCGCATCAACACCCCATCGACCGTCGGCCCGCACAACTGGACCTGGCGGATGCCCGCGACCATCGAGGCGACGCTGTCCGACGAGTCGCTCCATCCGGCGCTCGACCGGGTGCGCCGCGCGGTGGAGCGCTCGGACCGCTGAGGCGGGTCCTACCGCCGGCCCTTGAAGCCCATCATGGACTGCACGGCGGACTCGCTCTCCTGGGCGATGGTGTCCGACTCCACCGCTCGGTCGTAGCAGTCCTCGCAGAGCTTCTTCTTCTTGCCGTCGATCTTGGCGACCTTGAGGGTGTCGACTTCGTCCTTGCAGACAGGGCAGGTGGGCATGATGGTGACGAGGATTCCAGACGGCTCGCCCTCCGACAAGCGCGGGAGCGCGGATGATCGGGGATCCTGCGGGGTTCCGCCCGACGAAGGATTGGGGTAGATACCGCGGACGATGATCGAGGGACGGCGGATTCTGCTCACCGGTGGCGCGGGCTTCATTGGCACCGCGCTTGTTCGAAGGCTCTGCGAGACCAACCACTGCGTCGTGTTCGACCTGCTCCGGCGCAACGCGCTCGGGCCCGCGGGGCTCGACAAGCACCCCAACGTGACGCTCATCCCGGGTGACGTGCGCGACGCCGCCGCGCTGGGCAAGGCCATGGACGGCTGCTCCCACGTGGTGCACCTCGCGTCCATCGCCGGCGTCGACACGGTGCTCCAGAACCCGGTTCCGACCATGGAGATCGCCCTGGAGGGCACGATGGCGGCGCTGCGCTGCGCCCGCGATCGCATGCCGCAGATCGAGCGCTTCGTGGATTTCTCCACCAGCGAGGTGTTCGGCAAGTACGCGTTCCGCGTGGCCGAAGGCGACGTCACGACCCTCGGCGCGGTCGGCGAGGCCCGGTGGACCTACGCGGTCAGCAAGCTCGCCACCGAGCACCTGGCGCACTGCTACCACAAGCAGTTCGGGCTCCCGACGGTGAGCATCCGCCCCTTCAACATCTTCGGCCCGGGGCAGGTGGGCGGCGGCGCCATCCACGCGTTCGTGCTGCGCGCCATCAAGAACGAGCCCATCCACATCCACAACCAGGGCGATCAGATCCGGTCGTGGTGCTACATCGACGACATCGTCGACGGCATCCTGCTGACGCTCGAGCGTGACTCCGCGGTCGGCCAGGCGTTCAACATCGGCAACACCCGCGCGACGGTGACCATCTACCAGCTCGCGCGCATGGTGGTCTCGCTCGCGAAGTCCTCCTCGGAGATCAAGTTCATCGACTGGCCCTTCGCGGACGTCGAGCTGCGCATCCCCGACGTCACCAAGGCGAAGGAACTCCTCGGGTTCCAGGCGCGGGTCGAGCTCGAGGACGGCATCGAGCGCACGATCGCGTGGTACCGGGAGAAGCTCGCCCGCGAGGCGCAGGTCGGCGCATGAGCACGCGGCGGCACCCCCTCGATGGGGTGCGAGCGGACGGATGGTTCGATCGTGTCCTGGGGGGCGTCCCGGCGCTGGGGCGGCTCTGCGCGGGCATCGGAGAGGCGCTGGTGGCCCTCTCCCTCGTGGCCGGCTACCGGATCATCTCGGCCTCGGTCGACCGCACCACCAACGCGGTGAGCGAGCTGCAGTGGGTGCGCGACGTGCCGGGCGGCACCGAGGTGCAGGGCTCGGGCACGCCCGACGAGCTGCGCGACGAGGTGATCGTCGTCCTCACCGAGGACGAGGAGACCACGGCGCTGCGAGGTCGGGTCGACGACGACGCGCTGCGGGCGGTGGTGGGGATGCGCACCATCCTGCTGGCTCCCCTCTTTGGCATCGACATGCGCGCGGTGCTCATCGGGGATGCGGGCACGCTCCTGGCCCTCGGCGCCGACGACGGCGAGGTGGAGGTGCCGCTTCCCGAGGTCCGGAAGTTCTTGCGGGCGCGCGTGGTGGAGGTGCTCCGCGCCGCCCGACCGAGGACCGTGGCCGTCGATCTGGCGCAGCTCGACGCGGTGCGCGAGGCGGGCGCCGAGGGCCGCGACGACGACGTGCTCTCGGTGATGGCGCCGCAGTTCGGGGCGCTGGTGGCGTTCCTTCGGACGCCCGACGGGGCGGCGATGGGGCCGGAGGGGCGGGCGGTGGTGGCCCGCGCGCTCGTGGCGCTCGGGCGCTCGCTGATGCGCATCGAGCGCATGGACGAGTGCGGCGACGCGCTGCGGCTCGCCGCGCAGTACGCGCAGGACGGTCCCGCGGCCCCGGAGGTCTACCTGTGCCTCGGGGAGTCGCTGCTGGCCACCGCGCGCGCCGCGGAGGCCATCGGGCCGCTGCGTCGTGCGACGGCGCTCGACCCGTCGCTGCGTCCGAGGGTGCTGCCCTTGCTGGCGCGATGCTATCTCGACACCGGTCGGGCGGTGGCCGCCGCGGGCCTGATCGAGTCGCTGCGCGCGGCGGGTCACGACGTCACGGCGCTGGAGGCGAAGGCCTCCGCGGCGCTGGGAGAGGCGTGGGCGCCGTGGCGCAGGGCGTGCGAGGGCCGGCGCCCGGTGGTGGTGCCCATCGACGGAACGGTGGTCAGCGCCGAGGGTTGAGAGGGCGTCGCATGGATCGCTACGTCACAGCGGCGGTGGTCTCCTGGGTGCTGCGCTCGTTGCTGGCCGCGGTGTTCGTGATGGAGCACGTGGGCCTGGCGCGGCGGCTGAAGGGGCTGCCCTGGTGGGAGCGGCTGTTGTTCCCGGCCCCGGCGGGCTGGCGAGCGGGGTGGAAGCGCCTCGCGATCGGCTGGTGGGTCTGCGTGGTGGGGTGGATCGCGCTGGGGCTTGTGCCGCTGCAGTGGTTCGCTCGGTCGGTGTGATAGAACCGTAGGGCGTAACTCCATGGCGAAGGCCCAATCACCGCTGCTCGGCTACAACACGAACATCCGCCACAAGGGCAAGGTGTTCCACATCCAGACCGAGGACTCCGGGGTCCTGAAGCCTCACGTGATGACCCACCTCTTCGCGGACGGCGGGCGCATCCTGAAGTCGCTGAAGACCAGCTATGCGCAGCTCCTCGAGACCGAAGACCTGTCCTCGCAGGTCAAGAAGCTCATGCAGGACCAGCACAAGGCGATGTTCCTTGCGCTGCGCGAGGGGCAGTTCGACGAGGTCGCTGGGCTCAACGTCGCGCCGACGCCCGACCCGGTGGAGTCGGACATCCCCACCGGGGAGACCAACACCGTCCCCCCGGCGGCGCCTACGCCGTTGAGCCCCAACGCGGCGGTGGTCGTGCTGCCGCCGCCGCCCCCGCGGTCCAACCTTCCCCCGGCGCCGTCGAACCCTCCTGCGCAGATCCCGGTGGTGGTGGCCCGGCCCGCGATGTTCGGGGAGGTGTCGATCTCCGAGCGCTCCCTCGACGAGGTGATCCTGGCCTTCCTGGCCGAGGAGCTCGAGGCCTCTCGCGCCGGCTGATCTCCGGGCGATCGCCCGATCGTATGTCGGCTGGACTACTTGACGACGCGCAGCCAGGCGGGCCGCTCGCGTCCGCCCTTGCGATCGCCGGGCGTCGTCGGTGAAGGATCATCCGCCGGAGGATCGGACTCCTCCACGGCGGGCGCGGGCGTCGGCTTGATGGGAGTGACCGGGGCGAGCCTGGGGGCCTTGGTCGAGGGCACGGCGGCGATGCGCGGGCGCTGCGGGGCGGCGGAGTCGCTGGTCTCGGTGGTGGACTCCGCGGCGTCGGCGGAGCGTCCTCGGGCGTTGCGGGAGGTGGGCGGCGCGCGGCGGACGGGGGCGGGCTGCGGGACGAGCTCGGGAGGCAGCTCGGTGGGCCACACGGTGACCTGACCGTCTTCGGCGACCATGGCGTACACGGCGGTCCACGGGAGGTCGCAGAAGAAGGGAGAGCGGTTGAAGGAGAGGGTGCAACGCACGCCCCGGTCGTCGATCTTGAGGTCGGGGATGGGCACGGCGAAGTGGAGCCCGAGCTGCAGGACGAGCTGGGGTTTCTGCGCGTGCCAGGCCGGGACGACCACGCCCTCGACGCGCGGATCGAGGTGCAGGAACACGTTGCCGCGCTCGAGCAGTTTCTGGAGCTGTTCCTTCTTCGGCGGCGGCTCGACGGACATCGGGGCCGTAGGTGCCTCAGCGTCGCCGACGGGTCAAGGGTTGCGCAACGGAGAGAGGTCGGAAGAGAGAGCGAAGACTTGACGTACCCGGGGGCGGAGGCTCAGAGTGCGCCGTGCGTTGGTGATCCACTGACTCTAAAGAGGCCTCCATACGGATGAAACCGTATTAGAGGTTTTCGACTTAGGGGGCGAAACGGTTTCGACGTGGGTTGTGACGCGATCGATGGCACGACCGCCGGCCCGTAACGGCGTAAATACTGCGGGAATCAAGAGAAGCGAACGACAACGACGTTCCCTTCGCCGTCGCGGCCTAAGAACCCGTGACGCCGTGCTCCGACGAGCCTGCCAGTGCTTATCGGAGTGCGTAAATGAACTCGGCTGGCTTCACATCAGGGTGCCCCGGATGTGCGGCGAGATTCAGGGGGCGCTGGTTGGGTGGAGTGCCTGCCGATGAGCACGATACCTGACGAGAACTGATCATCGGCTATGTCGTGTAGAAGTCATCGTTGAGCACTTGCGGACCCGGGTTCGACTCCCGGCGCCTCCACCCTCAAACCTCCTTGTTTTCAGCAGATTGACTGCGACAAGGGGTGTAACAAGCCCGACCGCTGACCCGGTCGGGCTTGTTGCATTTGGGGCAGCGCATCCTCATCGCGAAGGTCCGCTCGCAACGTCCCTCGTCCGCGCGTCAGCGGGAGGAGGTACAACCGCCGTTGCAGCCTGTGTGGGGCGCGGGAGATTGTCTGGCCCCCCGTCGCGGCTTCACAGGATTCGTTCACATGACTCGCCACGACCGCGGCCTCTACGAGGTGCTCATCACCGAGACCCTCGACGCGCAGCTCCGCGACCTCGGCGATCGCCTCGAAGCTCGACGCGAGGGTCTCCGCTCGGCTGAGGCAGCAGACCGCGTCGCCCTCCACCTGGCGCGCGTCGTCCAGAGGGCTGTCGCCTCCGTCGACGACCGCGAGCGCGTGGCCGTGAGCATCGCCCTCGCGCGCCGACTGATCGCCGAGATCGAGGCGTCCATCACGGACGCGGACGCCCTTCCCGAGCGCCCGATCGAGCCAGGCGCCGTGCTGCACGCCATCACCGGTCGACGGCCTGACGGGAGCGCGGAGACGATCCCCGAGCCGCTCATCCCGCTGCTCGACACCACCCTCCTGACCAACGCGCCGGGCGAGCCGAGGGTGGGCAATCAGGTCCTGACCGAGATCCTCTCCGCGGACCGCATCGATGTGGTGATGGCGTTCATCCGGCGCAGCGGCATCGCCCCGTTGCTCGGCGCGTTGCGCGCGCACTGCGAGCGGGGGCGCGAGCTGCGCGTGCTCACGACGACGTACACCGGCTCGACCGAGGCCCGCGCCCTCGACGCCCTGCGCGAGCTCGGCGCCGCGGTGCGCGTCTCGTACGACGCGAGCATGACCCGGCTCCACGCGAAGGCATGGCTCTTCCACCGGCGCTCCGGGTTCTCGACGGCTTACATCGGCTCGTCGAACCTCACGCACTCCGCGCAGGTGAGCGGCCTCGAGTGGAACGTCCGTGTGTCGGGCGCGCGCAACCCCGACGTCGTCGACAAGGTCGGCGCCGTCTTCGAGAGCTACTGGAACAGCGGCGACTTCAATCCCTACCAGGCAGACGAGTTCGCGGCGCACACCGCGGCCCAGGCGCATCACGGAGCGAGCGTGACGCTCAGCCCGATCGAGCTGCGTCTCGAGGCCTTTCAGGAGCGCCTGCTCGAACAGATCGCGCTGTCACGCCTGCAGGGCCACCACCGCAACCTGCTCGTCTCCGCCACCGGAACGGGAAAGACCGTCATGGCGGCGATCGACTACGCCCGCCTGCGTGAGGCGCTGCCCCGGGCGCGGCTGCTCTTCGTCGCGCACCGGGAGGAGATCCTCGCACAGAGCCTCGCGACCTTCCGACACGGCCTGCGCGACCACGCCTTCGGCGAGCTCTGGGTGGGAGGGCGTCGGCCCCGGGACTTCGAGCACGTCTTCGCGTCGATCCAGAGCCTGCACGCGGGCGTGCTCGCGGAGCTGGCGCCGGACCATTTCGATGTGGTCATCGTCGACGAGTTTCACCACGCCGCCGGGAAGACCTACCGTGCGCTGCTCGAGCACCTGCAGCCGACGGAGCTGCTCGGGCTCACCGCGACCCCCGAGCGCAGCGATGGCCTCCCGGTGCTCGGCTGGTTCGGTGACCGAATCGCCGCCGAGCTCCGGCTCTGGGATGCGGTCGACCAGCACCGCCTCTGCCCCTTCGCGTACTACGGCATCCACGACGGCCTCGACCTCCGCGAGGTGCCGTGGCGACGCGGCCGCGGCTACGACATGGAGGGCCTTTCGAACCTCCTCTCGGCGAACGACGTGTGGGCGAGGTTCGTCCTCCAGCAGGTCGTCGCTCGGGTCGACAGGGTCGAGCGCATGCGGGCGCTGGGGTTCTGCGTCAGCGTCGCGCACGCCCGCTTCATGGCGCGAGTCGCCGTCGCGTCGGGCATCAGGGCGGTCGCCATCTGGGCCGACACGCCCGACGCCGAGCGCCACGCGGCGCTGCGCGACCTCGCGGACCGTCGGCTGAACGTGGTGTTCTCGGTCGACCTCTTCAACGAGGGCGTCGACGTCCCGAGCGTCGACACGGTGCTCCTGCTGCGCCCGAGCGACAGCCCGACCCTCTTCCTGCAACAGCTCGGTCGAGGGCTACGCCGGTGCCCCGGGAAGACCGTCTGCACGGTGCTCGATTTCGTCGGGCTGCACCGGGCGGAGTTCCGCTTCGACCGACGCTTCCGCGCCCTGCTCGGCGGGAGCCGCAAGGACCTCACCGCGCAGATCGAGGGAGGCTTTCCCTTCCTGCCCGCGGGCTGCCACATGGAGCTCGACCGCGTCGCCGCGGAGATCGTGCTTCGCAACGTGCGCGAGGCCGTTCCCTCGCGGTGGTCGGAGAGGGTCGACGAGCTACGACGCATCGCGGGGAGCGCGGGCCCGATCAGCCTGGCGGACTACCTCGCGGAGACAGGCATCGAGCTCGATGAGCTCTACTCGGGCGGGCGGACGTGGTCCGACCTCTGCTCCGACGCCGGGCTCTCCGTGAGGGCGTCGGGGCCGCACGAGAAGGCGCTCCGCCGCGCCTGCGGGCGCCTGCTGCACACGGACGACTTGGTTCGCATCGAGGCGTACCGGGGGTTCCTGATGCGTGACGCGGCGCCCGATCCGGAGGCGCTGCCGGTGCGAGAGCGACGCCTGCTGCGGATGCTGATCGGCGTCCTGGTCGACAAGGTCGTGACGAAATCCACGAAGCTCGCGGAGGGGTGCGCGCTGATCTGGGACCACCCCCAGGTGCGGGCGGAGCTCGTCGATCTCCTCGACGTCCTCTCGGGAACCATCGCGCACGTCGCCATCCCTCTCGATGCCCGACCCGATGTGCCGCTCCAGGTGCACGCTCGGTATTCCCGTGTCGAGATCCTCGCGGCCTTCGGGGTCGGCGAGGGCGCGCGGGTAGCGCCCTGGCAGACCGGGGTCTATTGGGCGGCGGATGCAGCGTCCGACCTGCTCGCCTTCACGCTCGACAAGACCAGCGGGGGGTTCTCACCGACGACCCGCTATCGCGACTACGCCATCAGCCGAGAGCTGATCCACTGGGAGAGCCAGTCGAGGACCAGCGCCGAGAGCGAGACGGGTCAGCGCTATCAGCACCATCAGCGGAAGGGCAGCGAGGTGATGCTCTTCGCGCGCCTGCGCAGCGACGAGCGCGCCTTCTCGTTTCTGGGGCCTGCCACCTACGTGAGCCACGTCGACGAGTGCCCGATGGCCATCACGTGGAGGCTACGGCACCGGCTGCCCGGCGACCTGTTCGCCGCCTTCGCAGCCGCCGTGGCGTAGTGCCAGGGACGCTCGCTCAGGTCGGGCGAGGCGTGGCCGGGTAGCCCGCGGCCGCGAGGGCTCCGGCCAGTTGCGCGGCGCTGACGAGCGCCGGGTCGTGCCGCACCCGGACGGTCTTGTCGGGCGCCGAGGCGCTGACCTCGCCGACGCCCTCCAGCGCATCGAGGACCTTGGTGATGCGACGGGCGCACGACCCGCAGTGCATGCCGCCCACGTCGAACAGGGACTCGGTGTTCATGTCTCGATGCCTCCTGCGGAGCCCGGTGATCATCGCGAGGCCCCGCTGCCGTGCCGACGCAGAGGGCGATCGGGCATTACGGTCTCGAACAGCGGCTGTAATCCCTCTCGAGCTGGCGCGTCTGCACGGCATCACCCACCCCCCCCCTTCGGACATGCCGCGGCCCCTGCCGGGTCGTAGGCTCAGGAGCCTCATGGACCACGTCACCGCCTCGCTGCTCGGCGCGCGATCGACCTTCCTGGCCTTCCTCGAACGCCGGCTCGGCGATCGGGCGACCGCCGAGGACATCCTCCAGGACGCCTACGCGCGAAGCCTGACCCAGAGCGCGTCGCTCCGTCAGGATGAGTCCGCGCGGGCCTGGTTCTATCGGATCCTTCGAAACGCGGTGATCGACCGCCGCCGCCGCGACGCGAGCCACGGCCGGGCCCTCGACGCCCTCGCGGCCGAGCTCGACGAGCCGCACGAGGCCCAGCCCGCGCTCGCCTCCGCGAGCTGCCAGTGCGTGCGCGGACTCGCGGCCACGTTGAAGCCCGAGTATGCCGCGGCGCTCCAGCAGGTCACCGTGGAGGGGCAGAGCGTAAAGGACTTCGCGGCGGCCCAGGGCATCACGGCCAACAACGCCGCCGTGCGGGTGTTTCGCGCCAGGGAGTCGCTGCGGGCCAGCGTGAGGGAGAGCTGCGGAGCGTGCGCAGACGACGGCTGCGTCGACTGCACCTGCGCCCCGACGCCGTAGCCCTCAGCCCACCTCCTCGGCCTCGATGGAGCGCTCCACGGTGCTGCGCCCGAGGTCGCACGTCGCGCAGCTCGAGGCCACGCAGCCCGCGTGGTGCTTCGTTCGCACGGTGATCACCGGCACGTCGGCGTGGCGGATGATCTCCTCCGCGATGCTGCCCATCGTCATGCGAGCGAGCCCGGTGCGCCCGTGCGTCCCCATCACGATCATGTCGGCGCGCACCTCCGCGGCGACCCCGAGGATGACCTCCGCGATGGGCCCGAACACCACGCGCCCCTCGGCCTCCACGCCCCGCTCGCGAGCGAGGCGTAGCTGCGGCGCCAGGTGCGCCTCGGCGTCCTGCCGGAGCAGCGCCTCGACGGACATCGCCTTCGGCGAACCGGTCGGCTGCACCGTCGCCGTCAGCGGGAGGCCGCGCGGGGGGTCGCTCGCGTGCAGCAGGAGCAGGCGCCCGCGAAACGCCTCGGCGAATCGGAGGGCCTCGGTGACGACGTGCGGCGCGCAGTCGGAGAAGTCGAGAGGGACCAGGATGATCGACATGACCACCGAGCGTAGCAACGAGCGTGCGAGTGCGCTGGCCGCGATTTCCACATCGAAACGAAACACCATGAAACATATGTTTCATCGGGCTTGATACATCGAGCGTCGCTCGGCCGACGAGATCCAGCGGCGGTGCAGCGCGCTACAGGCGGCATGCGGGTTGCTGCCAGAGCCAGGACACGACCTGGGCGATGAAACAGTCGTCGGGACGACGGAGCAACACTGTACATGAACATTCCCATGGACTGGATTCGCGCCCTCGAAGGAGGTGCGCTCATCGGGCTGAGCGCCTCGCTGATGCTGGGGCTCAACGGGCGGGTGATGGGCATCTCCGGGATCGTCGGGGGGCTGCTCTCGCCCACCGCGGGCGACGTCGCGTGGCGGGCGCTCTTCGTCGCCGGGATCGTGGGCGGAGGACTGATCGCCCTCGCGACGATGCCCGGGGCCTTCTCCGGGGGCACGGCCTCGATGGGCCTCGTGGTGCTCGCGGGTCTCCTCGTCGGCGTGGGCACGCGCATCGGCAACGGCTGCACGAGCGGCCACGGGGTCTGCGGCATCTCGCGCTTCTCTCCGCGCAGCGTCGCGGCGACGCTGACCTTCATCGGCGCCGGGGCGGTCACGGTGCTGCTCACCGGCGGAGGTGCGAGTTGACGCCCCGGGCGCGCGCGTGGGCCGAAGGAGGCGTCGCGCTTCTCTCGGGCGTGATCTTCGCGCTCGGGCTCGCGGTCTCGGGGATGACCCGGGCCGAGAAGGTCGTCGGGTTCCTGAACTTCTTCCGGGGGTGGGACCCGTCGCTGATGTTCGTGATGGGCGGGGCGATCGCGGTGCACGCCGTCGCCTGGCGGCTGATCAAGCGCCGCCCGTCGCCCCTGTTCTCGGCGCGCTTCCTGGTGCCGACGCGCCGCGACCTCGACGCGCGGCTCCTCATCGGCGCGGCGATCTTCGGCGTGGGCTGGGGCCTCGGCGGCTTCTGCCCCGGCCCGGGCCTCGCGTCCCTGGTGACCGGCACGCCCACCGCGCTCGCCTTCATGGTCGCGATGCTCGTCGGCAGCTTCGGGGCCTCGAAGGCCGAGCCCGCCATCACGCGAGCCCTCCAGCGCACCTGACCCCCCGCCTCGCCGCCCTCGCGTCCCTCACGGAGACCCATCGCCATGTGGAGAATCGCCGCCAACTCGGCGCTCGTCGTCGCGCTGTTGAGCGCCGTCGCCCCCCCGCTGGGGAGCCCCATCCGTCCGCCCTCGACGCTCCCGTCCCCGGCGCTCCCGCACTGCGCGGGCGGCGGTGAACCCGGGGCGATCCGCTTCCCTCGCAGCCCTGGAGGGACGCCCGAGGTCGACGCCGCCTGGCTCGCCGCCCACCGCTGCGGCGTGCGCGTGGTGGACATCCGCGAGGCCGACGAGATCACCGGCGAGCTGGGGCGCATCGACGTGGCCGCCTGGGTGCCCCTCGCCGGGGTCGAGCAGGCCGCGGAGTCGTGGGACCGCGACGCGCCCGTGGTGCTGGTGTGCCGCTCTGGGCGGCGCAGCGAGCGAGCGGCCGATCGCCTGCGCTCGCTGGGCTTCCACCGCGTCGCCTCGCTCACCGGGGGCATGCTCGCCTGGGGCGCGGCGTCCCTCCCGACGACCCGCGCCCCGATCGCGGCGCCCATCGCGCGCCCCGCGGCGGAGGAGGCCCCCGCGCCGTCGAGCTCGCTGGCCGAGCTCCGCGCCACGCTGACGCGCCCGGACGCCCTGATCTGGACGAGGGCCGCCACGCTGCTGGGAGCGAACACCGTGTCGTGCATCGACGGCCGCGAGGAGACCCCGGTGCTGGGCACGCCCGGAGGCGACGCGGGTGAGCTGGTGCTCTCGCTCGCGGCGCTGGAGCAGCTCCTGGGTCGCCCCCTCGACCCGGAGTGGATCACGGCGATCTTCGACCGCTACGTCGACGCCTTCGGGCGCTTCTACCTGCACACCGACCGGCACGCGATCGAGCGCCTCGCGGACGCCCTCCGCGGCGACCCCCGCACCGCCGCCACCGCGGCGACCTGGCGAGGCCCCGAGGACATCAGGGCCTTCGTTCGCTCCCCGCCGCCGGCGATGGAGGAGGCCCTGCTGGAGCACCTCGTCGCCCCGGAGAACGTGGGCTGCGGGCACATCCGGCTGATGATCACGCAGCCCTCGCGCTACGGCGTGCGCGAGGGGCTCGTGCGCGACGTGCTGCGCGCGGCCTTCCGCCGGGGCTGGCGCCGCCCGGAGCTGCTGGAGTACGCGATCCTGGACGGCGAGCACGAGGAGCGAGGGGTGCTGGAGGTGCAGATCGAGCACGCGGTGCACGCGCACACGCTGGTGCCGATGGTGGCGCCGCACGTCGGCACCCGCGAGCTCTTCGTGCTCCACCCGCAGGTGACGGCCTTCGTTCGCGCGGAGAACGCCTGGTTTCTGGTGGAGCAGCTCGCCCCCGCGGAGGCGGCCCGGGTGGACGCCGCGGCGCTGCGCTCCCGGATCACGGCGCTCGGCGCCCGGCAGCTCGCGGCGACGGTGGCCAGCCTGGCGCCGCACCTCCCTCACTACCGCCTTCGGATCAGCGCGCACGGACAGACCCTGGAGCCCATCTCCGCGAACGCCCGCTGACCCCCCGCCCCCTTACCTTCGGGGACGCTACGGCTTCAACGCGCCGTCGTCGTCGCCGCGGAGGGTCCTCCGGAGCATCCACAGGCCGAAGAGGAAGAGGCCCGCGGAGGCGTACTGCCCCGGCGTCCACCCGAAGTAGCGGACGTCGCCGCCGTCGGCCGCGGAGGCCCGGAGGAAGTCGAGCGGGAAGCGGATGGGCGGGTAGAGAAGCGCCAGCGTGGTGATGAGGGAGCCGGGCCGCTTCGTTCGCCTCGCCACGACCTGCGCCGCGATGATGAGCAGGGGCACCAGCATCAGCTCGAGCAGCCCGAGGTCGAAGCGGGAGCCGCCGGGCCAGTCCACCGCGAGCGGGCTCGTCGAGAGGGCGCCCGGGTGATCGTGAATCGACGCGCAGCCCATGCGGCCGAAGAACCAGCCCACCGGGAGCCCGTAGGCGATCGCGTCGGCGCTGCGCCAGAGGTCCACCTTGTGGCGGCGCGCGTAGAGGACGAAGGCCACCGCGCCCCCGAAGAAGCCGCCGAAGGAGGAGAGGCCCTGGTAGATCAGCAGCAGCTCCCACGGGCGGGTGAGCAGCACCTCCGGGTGGTAGAAGATCGTGTCGAGGACGTGGCTCGCGACGAAGCCGATCGCGACGGTCCAGAAGACGTGCTTCTCGAAGCGCTCGAGGTCGAGGCCGAGCTCGCGGGCCCGGCGCATCGCGAGCTTGAAGCCGAGCGCCACGCCGATGCCGACGAGCACCCCGAAGGGGTGGATCGGTCCGAAGCTGTAGGGCAGTTGGACGAAGGGAAGGGTCAGCGCGAGGGAGGGCAGCCCGGGGAAGTGCATGGGACGATCTCCCTTGGGAGGGGTGTTTCAGGAGGCACCCACTCACTCATTGGTGGCGCTCGAGCGGAGGTGTAGCGCCTGGCGCGCCCGGCGGCACCATCGCCTCGGAGGGTCACGCCTCGTCGAGGGCGCGGAGCTCGGCGTCGAGGCGCTCGTCCCACGCATCACGATCCTTCGAGGGCGCGGGCGCAGCGACGGGGACGGCCCCCTCCCATCGGCTCCACCGGCGCATCGCGCGCCCCAGCAGCCCTGCGGCGACGAGCATCGCCAGCGCGACCAGCACCAGCACGTGGGCGCGGGTGTCGTGGTCCCGAGGCACCGCCCGCACCCGCTCTCCGTAGCGCTCGACGAGGCTGTCCTCGACCTGCGCGGGGCTCTCTCCCGCGCGCAGCCTGGAGGCGATCTCGGCCCGCAGGGCGGTCGCCAGCTCGGACTCGTGTACGTCGAGGGTCTGCTGGTAGCAGCAGGGCGCGATGAGCCGCGAGCTCACGGCCCGCGCCCGGTCTTCCTGCGCGGTCGGATGAGCGAGCGCAGTGGACGCCGCCGTGAAGGCGAGCAGCAGCGCCAGGATGGCGCGCGAAGGCAGGTGGGTTCGGCTCACCCTTCAAACGTACGCACCGGCGTGGGCGGCGGTATGCGACCCATCGTCGCGCCGAGCGAGAGGGTCGATCAGGCCGTCGCCTGCGGGGGCGGGGCGTCGCGGGCCACCGGCAGTCGCATGGCGTTCCAGGCGAGCATGCCGCCTCGGAGCGAGGCCACCCGGGTGAAGCCGCGGGCCTTCAGGGCCAGCGCGGCCTTCGCCGAGCGACCGCCCGAGCGGCAGATCAGCACCACCGGCGCCTCGCGGTCCCACGACCTCGACGCGGCCTCGACGGTCGCGAGCGGCGTGAGCGCGGAGCCCGCCACGTGGCCGAGCGCGTTGTTGAACTCGTCCGCCTCGCGCACGTCGACCAGTCGTCCGATGCCCGGGTTCGCCGCGAGCCACTCGCAGGTCACCTCCGGGACGTCTGCCGCGCTCACCTCCACTGGCGCCCATCGGGTCTCCTCGGGCTCCTCCGCGCCCACCGGCAGCCCCTGCGGAACGCCGCAGTGCAGGTTGGCCGGCAGCGCCACGTCGATCTTCTTCGGGTACGCGAGCTGGAGCCCGGCCATCGTCGCCGCGAACTCCTCCACCGTGCGCGTGAGGGCGAGCCGCGGGTTCCACCGCTTCTCCTCGCCCACCGTCGACACCGTGCGGCCCTTGTAGTCGTGCCCCGGGTACACCAGCGTCTCGTCGGGCAGCGAGAAGACCTGCTCGTGCACCGAGCGGTACAGCTCGTGCGCGCTGCCCTGCTGGAAGTCGGTGCGGCCGCAGCCCCGGATGAGCAGCGTGTCGCCCGTGAAGGCCATGCGGTGGTCGTCGGTGACGTAGGTGACGCAGCCGCTGGTGTGCCCCGGCGTCTGACGGACCTCCAGCGCGTGCGAGCCGAAGGCCACCCGATCGCCCTGCTTCACCAGCCGGTCGGCGTAGCCGGTGCCCGCCGCCTCGGAGAGCACCGTCTGGCAGCCGGTCTTCGCCCGCAGCGTGCCGAGCCCCGTCACGTGATCGGCGTGGACGTGCGTGTCGAGCGCCCAGACCAGCGTGAGGTCGAGCTCTCGCAGCACCTGCAGGTCTCGCTCGACCTGCTCCAGCACCGGGTCGATGAGCACCGCCTCGCGCGTCACCTCATCAGCCAGCAGGTACGTGTACGTCGAGGTCTCTGGATCGAAGAGCTGTCGCATCAACATGGGTTGTGACTCCTTGGGATTGAAACACGGCTGCAACCGATGTGCCGCCAGTATCCATCGGCATCCCTGTGCAGAAGCCCGACGCCGTGGATCCGTCGATGTTTCACACGTTTCACCGACGGGCTTCTCATTGTTTCACGATCGGCCCCCGAGCGAGGCAACGCCCTGCTTTCTACGGTCAATTCCTCCGCGGCACGGCTCTCGCTCTCGACCCCCGGCATGTTCATCCTCGGAGTCTCGCTGGCGGTGCTCATCGGTGTCTCGCTCGGGCTGCTGGGCGGAGGCGGATCGATCCTGACGGTGCCCATCCTGCTCTACGTCTTCCGGCTCCCGGCCGAGCAGGCCATCGCGTCGTCGCTGCTGGTCGTCGGCAGCACGAGCGCGGCGGCGCTCATCCCCCACGCCCTCAACGGGCGGGTGCGCTGGCGCACGGGGCTGAGCTTCGGCGCCGCGAGCATGGTCGGCGCCTACCTCGGCGGGCGCGTGTCGTCGTTTCTCCCCCCGTCGCTGCTGCTGCTGGCCTTCGGCGCGATGATGCTGGTCACCGCCGCGGCGATGCTGCGCGGCCGCCGCGAGGTCGCCGCGGCCGCGCTCGAGCACCCGACGCCGATCGCGCGGGTCGCGGCGCAGGGCCTCGCGGTGGGCGCGGTCACCGGCCTCGTCGGCGCGGGCGGCGGCTTCCTCGTGGTGCCCGCCCTGGTGCTGCTCGGCCGCCTCCCGATGACCGCCGCGGTCGGCACCTCGCTGCTCGTGATCGCCCTCAACAGCAGCGCCGGGCTCCTCGGTCACCTCGCGAAGACCCACCTGCCCTGGGGCATCGCGCTCCCGGTGGCCGGCGCCGCGGTCGTCGGCAGCATCCTGGGCAGCCGCCTCGCGGGACGGGTTGCCCCCGACGCGCTCCGCCGCGGCTTCGCGTGGTTCGTGCTCGCCATGGCGGTCTTCGTGCTGGGCCAGGAGGTGCCCAGGCTCTTCGGCGCCACCGTCGCCCTCGGGCGCCACTGGCCCTACTTCCTCGCGGCCGAGGGCGCGCTGATCGCCGTGGCCGTGAGCCGAGAGCTGAAGCGCCACGCGATCGCTCACCCCGCGTGAGAAGCACTGTTTCACGCGGTACCATCGCCGCGTGAAGCGCCCCCCTGCTCCCCCTCCCCCTCCGAGCACTCCCCTCCACCTGGCCGCGATGGCCGTCGAGTCCCTCGCCGGGCCGGCGCTGCTCCTCGACGCCTCGCTGCGCGTCGTGGTCGCCTCGCCGGGCATCGAGGCGCTGCTGGGCGAGCCCGTGCGGCCGGGCGCGCTGGCCCCGCGGGTGCTCTGCGGCGAGTCGCTCGACCGCCCCATCGCGGAGGCGCTCGCGGCGGGGAGGGCGGTGACCGGCGCGGTCGTCCGACCGATGCGCGACGGGGCGATGCGCCCGCTGAGGGTGCGCGCGACGCCGCTGGTCGCCGACGACGAGACGGCGGGGTGGCTCCTGCTGCTCGACGCGCGAGAGGCGCCCGACACCGCCGACGCGCCGGTGTTCTTCCACGGGATGTGGACCGGCGACCCGGGGATGAAACAGATGTTTCACGTGCTCCAGCGCGCCGCCCGCCGGGACGTCCCGGTGCTGGTGCGGGGCGAGACCGGCGCCGGCAAGGAGCTGGTCGCGCGGGCGCTGCACGACCTGTCTCCTCGGGCGAAGGGTCCCTTCAAGGCCATCAACTGCGCGGCGCTGCCTCCGTCGCTGCTGGAGAGCGAGCTCTTCGGCCACGTGAAGGGCTCGTTCACCGGCGCCACGCGCGACCACGCGGGCATCTTCCGCGCGGCCGACCGGGGGACCCTCTTCCTCGACGAGATCGCGGAGATGCCCATCGACCTGCAGGCGAAGATGCTGCGCGTGGTGGAGACCCGCACGGTGATCCCCGTCGGTGGGAGCGACCCGATCCCGGTCAACGTGCGGCTGGTGGCCGCGACGCACCAGTCGCTGCGACGCGCGGTGGAGCTCGGCCGCTTTCGCGCCGACCTGATGTACCGGCTGCGGGTGGTCCCGCTGCTGATTCCGCCGCTGCGGGCGAGGCCGGGCGACGTGGCCCTGCTCACCGACCGCATCGTCGAGGAGCTCAACAAGGCCGGCGAGCGCCAGGTCGTGCACGTGTCGCCCGGTGCGCGCGAGGCGCTCGAGCGGCACCCGTGGCCCGGCAACGTGCGCGAGCTCCGCAACGCCCTGCAGTACGCCTTCGTCATCGGCGAGGGCCCGGTGCTCACCGAGGCCGACCTGCTCCCGGAGATCACCTCGGGCGAGCCCGGCGAGGCGCTGAGCCCGGTGCCGGTCAACGCCCCGCCCACGGTCTACGGCTCCCCGGAGGCCCAGCGCATCCGGAGGGCGCTGGAGCGAGCGGGGGGCAACCGCACCCGCGCGGCGAAGATCCTCGGGGTGAGCCGGGTGACGCTCTGGCGCCGGATGCAGGAGCTGGAGCTCGCGACGTGACCCTCCGCGCGATATGATTGGACCACCAAGTATCGCCTGCTAGCCTGGGACCCCAGCATGGGTCGCGCGGTACGTTTCGTCGTGGCATTGACGCTGGGTCTCGGCCTGCTCACGTGGATCGGGCACCTGACGCTCACGCACACCACGCGGCGGTGGTTCGAGCGCGACATCGAGCTGCGAGCGCGCCTCGCGGTGGCCAGCGCCCGGCGCAGCCTCGTGCGCCACTGGGCCGCCGGCGAAGAGGGCGGGCTGCCGGACGTGCTGGCCGACATCACCCGCGACGAGCGCGTGATGGGCACCGCGGCGTGCGACCTCGACGGGCACCTGCGGGCGGCGACCCCGGGCTTCCGAGACGCCTTCACCTGCCCGAGGATCCTCTCTCGGCTCGCCGCCCAGGGCGTCGCCCTCGACGCGCCGGCCGACTGGTCGCTCACCGTCGACCTGCGCGGCGGGCCGGTGCACCTCTACGGCGTCGAGCTGCCGGAGTTCTCCCCGCGCGGCTTCGTGGTGGTCGTCCACGACCTGAGCTTCCTCAGCCGGCGCGAGGCCACCACGCGCAACCAGCTCCTCCTCGCGTTCTTCGTGCTGGCGCTGGCCGCCGCGGGGATCACCGTCGTCGCCGCCCGCCTCGCCTGGCGGGGCTGGCAGGACGACCTGCGGCGCGCGCTGCGGGGCGACGGCAGCCGCCAGTTTCAGCCGCTGGTGCGCGACGTCCGCGAGCTGGTCGCGCGGCTCTCGCAGGAGCGCGACGCCGACGCGCGGGGCGGCGAGTGGAGCCCCGAGCGACTGCGCGGGGTGCTCACCCAGCACCTCCACGGCGAGCGGGTGGTCATCGTGGCCAACCGCGAGCCGTACATCCACGAGAAGACCCCGGAGGGGGGCGTGCGCGTGGTGCACCCGGCGAGCGGCCTCGTGACGGCGATCGAGCCCGTGATGCGGGCGTGCTCCGGGGTGTGGGTCGCGCACGGCAGCGGCTCGGCCGACCGCGAGACCGTCGACGCCCGCGACCGGGTGAAGGTGCCGCCGGGCGAGGAGTCCTACGTACTGCGCCGGGTGTGGCTCACCGAGACGGAGGAGGCCGGGTACTACTACGGCTTCTCCAACGAGGGCCTCTGGCCGCTCTGCCACGTGGCGGACACCCGGCCGGAGTTTCGCGACGAGGACTGGGAGCAGTACCGCAAGGTCAACCAGCGCTTCGCCGACGCGGTGTGCGACGAGGTCGACTCCGACGACCCCATCGTGCTGGTGCAGGACTACCACTTCGCCCTCGCGCCCGCGATGATCCGAGCCCGGCTGCCCCGCGCGACGATCATCACGTTCTGGCACATTCCCTGGCCCAACCCCGAGCGCTTCGGCATATGCCCCTGGCGGGAGGAGCTCATCGAGGGTCTCCTCGGGTCGAGCATCATGGGCTTCCACACGCAGCAGCACTGCAACAACTTCCTCGACGCGGTCGACGCCTTCGTCGAGTCGCGCATCGACCGCGAGCACAACGCCGTCGTGCAGCGCTCTCGGCGCACGCTGGTGCGGCCGTACCCGATCTCCATCGAGTGGCCGGTGCACTGGCTCGACGGCCTCCCCTCGCCCGCGCAGTGCGCCGCCGACGTGCGCCGCGAGCTCGGCCTCGCGCCCGACGCGCTGCTCGGCGTGGGCATCGACCGGCTCGACTACACCAAGGGGATCGAGGAGCGCCTCGCCGCCGTGGACATGGCGCTCGAGCGCCACCCCGAGCTGCGCGGGCGCTACACCTTCATCCAGCTCGCGGCCCCGAGCCGCACGCGCATCCCCAGGTACCAGGAGCTCAACGACCGCGTCGAGGCGCTCGCCAGGAAGGTCAACGAGCGCTGGTCCGAGGGGGCGTACCGGCCCGTCGTGCTGCTGCGCTCGCACCACGAGCCGCCCGCGGTGTTCAGGTATTTCCGCGCGGCCAACCTCTGCTACGTGAGCAGCCTCCACGACGGGATGAACCTCGTGGCCAAGGAGTTCGTCGCGGCCCGCAACGACGAGCGCGGCGTGCTGGTGCTGAGCCAGTTCACCGGCGCGGCGCGGGAGCTCACCGAGGCGCTGGTGGTCAACCCCTACGACCTCAGCGAGGCCAGCGAGGCGATGGCCGCGGCGCTGCGCATGCCCGAGGCCGAGCAGGCCGAGCGGATGCGCGCGATGCGCTCGCTCGTCGCGCACTTCAACGTGTACCGCTGGGCGGGGCGGATGCTCGTCGACGCGGCGCAGCTCCGCAGCCGGGAGCGGCTGAGCGGGCGCCTCACCCGCGTGGGCACCCGGGCGAAGGAGCTGCTGCCGTGAGGCGCATCCTGGCCCGCGCCCACGCCGACGTCCTCGCGCAGCTCGCGTGGGCCAACGTCCTCGTGGCGCTCGACTTCGACGGCACGCTCGCCCCCATCGTCGACGACCGCGACCGCGCGGCGATGCGCCCCTCGACGCGCGCGCTGCTCGCCGGGGTGTGCGCGCTCTACCCCTGCGCGGTGATCTCCGGCCGCAGCCGCGCCGACGTCGAGGCCCGCCTCGGCGGCGTGCCGGTGCGCTACATCGTCGGCAACCACGGCGTCGAGCCCTCGGTCGGCATGGAGCGCTTCGAGGAGGTCGTCCGCGCCATGCGCGAGCGCCTGGAGGCCGCGGTCGGGGGCATCCAGGGCGTGGAGATCGAGGACAAGCGCTTCTCCCTCGCGGTGCACTTCCGGCGCTCGCGCTCGGCGACGAGGGCGCGGCAGGCCATCGAGGCGGCGGTCTCGGCGCTGCCGATGAAGACCCGGGTGATCGCCGGCAAGCGGGTGGTCAACGTCCTGCCCGAGGGGGCCCCGCACAAGGGCATCGCGCTCGAGGCGCTGCAGGCCCTCTCCGGGGCGGACATCGCGCTCTACGTCGGCGACGACGTCACCGACGAGGACGTCTTCGAGTCCGAGCGGCCGGGGCGCCTCATCGGGGTGCGCGTGGGCCGCCGCGCCTCCTCCGCGGCGTCGTACTACATCGACGACCAGCGGCAGATCGACGCGCTGCTGGCGCGGCTCGAGGGGCTCCGCTCGACGCAGGCCGTCGCGAGCGCTCGCCGCGCCTCGACCTGAAGGGGCCGTCGATGGGGCAACCGATGAGCGGGACGACTGGCACACCGAGCGACTACCCGCTGGGCCCGGTGCTGGAGCTGCTTCGCGAGTGGTGGGCGCTCAACCACGCCTTCGAGAGAGCCAGCCGGGCGATGCTCTCTCGGCTCGGCGTCACCGGCTCGCAGCGCATCGCGCTCCGGGTGATCGGGCGCTATCCGGGCATCGGCCCCGGCGACCTGGCGCGCGTGCTCCACCTCGACCCGGGGACCATCTCCGCGGCGGTGCAGCGGCTCGAGCGCGCGGCCCTGGTGAAGCGCCGGCAGACCGGGCGCGACCGGAGGCGCGTGGCGCTGGGGCTCACCGAGCAGGGTCGCGAGCTCGATGGCGCCGACGAGCGCACCATCGAGGGGGCGCTCGCCCGCGTGGTCGCACGGTTCTCCTCGGAGGAGGTCGCTGTGGTGAGGTCGTTTCTCGCGGCCTTCGTCGAGGAGCTCGGAGAGATCGGGACGGAGGCTCCCCCGTAGCGGGGCGGAGGCTACTGGCCTTCGCGCTGCTTGAGGTCGGCGTTGGCCGTGACGGCCGTCTTGATGAAGTCGGCGTTCATCCGGGCGATGAAGTTGATGCTGATCTGCTTCGGGCAGGCGGCCTCGCACTCGCCGTGCTGCGTGCAGGAGCCGAAGAGCTCGGCGTCGTGCTGGAGCACCATCCGGCGCACGCGGTCTTCGCGCTCCGGGCCGCCCTGCGGGAGCAGCGCGAGGTGGCCGATCTTGGCGGAGGTGAAGAGGCTCGCGGAGGCGTTGGGGCACGCGGCCACGCAGGCGCCGCAGCCGATGCACTGGGCGGCGTCCATCGCGAGGTCGGCGTCGTCCTTCGGGATCGCGATGTTGTTCGCGTCGCGCGCCGCGCCGGTGCGCACCGAGACGTAGCCGCCGGACTGCACGATGCGGTCGAGGGAGCCGCGGTCGACGATGAGGTCCTTGATGATCGGGAAGGCCGCGGCGCGCCACGGCTCGATCCAGATCTCGTCGCCGTCGTGGAAGACGCGCATGTGGAGCTGGCAGGCCGTGGTGGCCTTGCGCGGGCCGTGCGCCATGCCGTTGATCATCACCCCGCACGAGCCGCAGATTCCCTCGCGGCAGTCGTGGTCGAAGGCGATGGGGTCCTCGCCCTTCTCGATCAGCCCCTCGTTCACCACGTCGAGCATCTCGAGGAACGACATGTGATCGTCGATCCCGCTCGCGGGGTACTTCACGAAGTCGCCAGCGGCCGTAGGGCCCTTCTGGCGCCACACGTGGAGGGTGAGGTTCAGCTTCTTGCTCATGTTACTTGTAGCTCCGTTGGGCGGGCTTCACGTACTCGAAGGTGAGGGGCTCCTTGTTGAGCTTCGGCTTGCTGAGGTCGCCCGTGTGCTCCCACGCGGCCACGTACGTGAAGTTCTCGTCGTCGCGCTTCGCCTCGCCGTCCTCGGTCTGGTGCTCCTCGCGGAAGTGCCCTCCGGCGGACTCTTCGCGGTGTAGCGCGTCGAGGCACATGAGCTCGCCCAGCTCGAGGAAGTCCGCCACGCGGCCGGCCTTCTCCAGCGTCTGGTTGAGCTCCGCGCCGCTGCCGGTGACGCGCACGCCGTTCCAGAACTCCTCGCGCAGCTCGGGGATGCGCGCGAGGGCCTTGCGCAGCCCCTCGGCGTTGCGGCCCATGCCGCACTCGTCCCACACCAGGCGGCCGAGCTCCTTGTGGAAGGAGTCGGGCGTGCGCGAGGGCTTCGGCGCGCTCACCAGCCGCTTCAGCCGCTCGTTGACGCGGCCCACGGCGGCCCGCACCTCGGCGTGGTCGTCGGCGATCTTCGGCCCCTTGAAGTTCGCGAGGTAGCCCGCGAGCGTGCTCGGCAGCACGAAGTACCCGTCCGCGAGGCCCTGCATCAGCGCGCTGGCGCCGAGGCGGTTGGCGCCGTGGTCGGAGAAGTTCGCCTCGCCCGCGGCGAAGAGCCCCGGGATGGTGGTCATGAGGTTGTAGTCCACCCAGAGCCCGCCCATCGTGTAGTGGCTGGCGGGGTAGATGCGCATCGGCGTCTCGTAGGGGTTCTCCCCCGCGATGCGCTCGTACATCTCGAAGAGGTTGCCGTAGCGCTCCTCGATCTTGCTCTTGCCGAGGCGCTTGATGGAGTCGGCGAAGTCCAGGTAGACGCCGCGCCGCTCGCCGTCGACCGCCGGGCCGACGCCGCGGCCCTCGTCGCAGACCTTCTTGGCGGCGCGCGAGGCGATGTCGCGCGGAACCAGGTTGCCGAAGGCCGGGTAGCGCGTCTCCAGGTAGTAGTCGCGGTTGCCTTCAGCGATCGTGCGCGGGTCCTTCGTGGCGTCCGCCGGATCTCTCGGGACCCAGACGCGGCCGTCGTTGCGGAGCGACTCGCTCATCAGGGTGAGCTTCGACTGGTAGTCGCCCGCCACCGGGATGCACGTGGGGTGGATCTGCGTGTAGCAGGGGTTGGCGAAGGCCGCCCCGAGGCGGTGCGCGCGCCAGGTCGCCGTGACGTTGCAGCCCTTGGCGTTGGTCGAGAGGTAGAAGACGTTGCCGTAGCCGCCGGAGGCGAGCACGACGCAGTCGGCCAGCCACGGGCGGATCTCACCGGACACCAGATCGCGGGTGACGATGCCGCGCGCGACGCCGTCGATCACGATGAGGTCGAGCATCTCGTGGCGGCCGTGGGTGTGCACGGTGCCCGCGTCGACCTGGCGCTCGAGGGCCTGGTAGGCGCCGAGCAGGAGCTGCTGGCCGGTCTGGCCGCGGGCGTAGAAGGTGCGGGAGACCTGGGCGCCGCCGAAGGAGCGGTTGTCGAGCAGGCCGCTGTACTCGCGGGCGAAGGGGACGCCCTGCGCGGTGCACTGGTCGATGATGTTCCCGGAGACCTCGGCCAGACGGTAGACGTTGGACTCGCGGGCGCGGAAGTCTCCGCCCTTCACCGTGTCGTAGAACAGCCGGTAGATGCTGTCGCCGTCGTTCTGGTAGTTCTTCGAGGCGTTGATGCCGCCCTGCGCGGCGATGGAGTGCGCGCGGCGGGGGGAGTCTTGATAGTAGAAGGCGTGGACGTTGTAGCCGAGCTCGCCCAGCGTGGCGCTCGCCGCGCCGCCCGCGAGGCCGGTGCCCACGACGATCACGGTCGACTTGCGACGGTTGGCGGGGTTCACCAGCTTCAGGTCGAAGCGGTGCTTCTCCCAGCGCTTCTCGATGGGTCCGGAGGGGACGTTCGATCGGAGTTCCATAGCGGTATATAGCCTCAGTCGTACGTGGTGCCGCTCAGCGGCCCGGCTCGACACCGGGGCCGGCGCAGGGGCCGAGCTCGGGCGAGCAGAAGGTCTCCGTCGTGGGCTTCACCGCGCCCGCGAGCACGGACACGGGGAGCGCGACGTTGCCCAGCGTGATCAGGCCGGCGAGGCCCATCGCGAAGGCTCGCTTCATCCCGGCGTAGCGGGGGTTGCTCAGCCCGAGCGAGTTGAACCACGCGTAGCCGCCGTGGAACAGGTGAGCGCTCAGCAGCACGTTGGCCACGATGTACACCACCGCGATGAGCGGGTTGGAGAACCCGTTCACCACGTTGTTGTAGGGGTTCTGCGGGTCGTGGGCCGCGACGCCGACGCCCAGCGTCAGGTGCATGATGTGGTAGGCGATGTAGAGCGCCACCACCACGCCGGTGATGGGCATGGTGCGCGCCGCGTAGTTGGTCGCCTGATCGCGCCGGGCGTGCTTGTACGGCACCGGGCGGGCGGCGGCGTTGCGGCGCACCAGCGTGAAGGCCGACCAGGCGTGGCCCAGCACCGAGGCGAGCAGCACCGCGCGGGCGATCCACAGCACGCCGTGGATCTTGCGCAGCGACACCGCGTAGTCGTGCATCGCCTGGGCTCCGAGCCACAGCTGGAGGTTGCCCAGCATATGAACCACGACGAAGCCGAAGAGCACCGCCCCCGTCACGGCCATGATGGCCTTGGTGCCGACGGTGGTGCTGCGAAGTGTGAGCGCCCTGTCCATGCGAGTCCTCTCTCCGATGCGTTGAGGTCTTAGAGGGTCCACGCGGGAAGAGGCAAGCCCTCCATCGGACGTCCGGCGGCCGGACGGCGGGGTCACCACTGCGCGCACGCCCCCCTTTCTGTCAACGGTGTTTTTCGTCCCGGGAGGGCCTCGGAGGAGCCGTTCGCCCGTCTCCGCTCCCTGCGAGCGGGCCCTGACGCACCGCACGCTGTGCGCCCTCCGCAGCACGTGCGTTCCCTCGCCGGGAGTCTTGTATGTGATGAGGATGCGCAGGAGCAGGGCGGCGAGAGCGGCACTGCGCAGGTGGCAACGCCTCGGAGGGGGGTGGGCACGGAAGTTCCTAGTTGGCCACGGCATGACCATGGACCCGAACCAGCAGCGCCACCTCGGCGCACCCGCCCCGCCCGTCTGCCCGGGGCCATCGGTCGACGCGGAGGGCGGTGGCCGAGCGCCCGACCTCGCGACCCGCGAGGCCGCCTGGCGAGAGCGAGGCAGGGCTCTCTACAGTGTTCCAGAGCCGGGGCAGATGCCGGAGGTGCTCTCGATCGCGGAGGCCCATCAGACGATCGCCCGCCGGATGCGCGCGAGCTTCCTCGGGCTCTCCGAGGCCGACCGCGACGCGGCCATCGCCGCCGTCGCGCGGGGCTACCTCGACGCGCACCTCGAGCGGGGTCACTCGGTCTCCGTCCAGCGCGCGGCAGCGACGACCGCCCGGAGGCTCCTCCCCGAGCTGGCCGCGACCCCAGGCGCCCTCGCCACGGAGACCGCCGACCTTCCCGACGCGCACGGCCATCACACGCACTCCTCGACCCGGCGGGTCAGGGCGCCGTCGAGCGTCGGGAGCGTCACCTTCCAGGTGACCCTCGGCCACGCCCTGGCCAAGGGCCTCGCGGGCGGACGCGTGCGAATCACCCCCGGCGAGTCGGCCATCGACGCGATCGCGCGCCGCATCGTGCGCGACACCCGGTGCACCATCGTCGCCATGCAGCAGGAGGGCGAGGAGCTGGGCAGCGACGGCAGCCGGACGCTCCACAACTATCGCATCACGCTCCGCGGCAGCGACGGCACGAGGGAGGTCGCGGGCCGGGACATCGAGGGCGTCCTCTGGGTGAGGTTTTGAGGGGCGCGGCTGCGGTCGCTCAGTAGACCCGGTTCGCCAGCGCGGCGTCGACGCACCAGCGCACCTCCTCCTCGGAGGTCTGCGAGACGTCCTCGTACCACCGACCGGCGGCCGACAGGTCGGAGGGAGAGCGGGCGCACACCACCGCGTCGGCCTCGGGCTTCAAGGCCCGCATCGTGTCGGGAGCGGAGACCGGCGCGGCCACGACGATGGCCCGAGGCCCTCGAGGACGGAGCGCGGCGATCGCAGCCCGCGCGGTCGCCTCGGTGGCGAGCCCGTCGTCGACCAGCAGCACCGTGCGCCCCCGGAGGTCGATCGGGGCCCGGTCGCCCCGGTAGGCGAGCACCCGCCGGGCGAGCTCGACCTGCGCCGCCTCGATCATGTCGCGGAGCTGCTCGAGGGACAGCCCGAGGCGCCCGATGAGCTTCATGTCGAGGTAGCGGGCTCCCCCCTCGGCCAGGGCCCCCACGCGCTGCGAAGGATCGGCAGGCACCGCGAGCTTGCGGACGGCCAGCACGTCGAGGGGAGCTCCCAGCGCGCGCGCCACCTCGAACCCGACGGGCACCCCGCCCCGGGCGAGCGCCACCACCACGGGGTGCGACGCGCGCCAGGCCATCAGCGCCGCCGCGAGCCAGCGCCCGCCATCGATCCGATCATGGAAGACGACGCCTGCGTGCATTCCGGAGTCGGGCAGCAATGACCGAGCCGCCGTGGACCACCCGGTCGCGCTGCCCCCTCGGGTGGCCGTGGCCCACCGCAAGCGGTGCGCGCACGGCAACCGGTGCGCCTCCCCCCGCGCCAGCGCCCGCCCCCGGCCCCGCTGACCTACACTCCCGGGCGGAACCACCGTGACCCGTCGCTCCCGCCTCTCAGCGCTCGTCCAGTGGATTCTCCTGGGCGCCCTCGTCGGCCTCTTCTGCGGCAGCGCCTCGGCGCTCTTCCTCCATCTCCTCGATCGGGCCACGAGCTTCCGCGGGACCCATCGGTCGATCGTCTTCGCGCTGCCCCTCGCGGGCCTCGCGCTGGGCGCCCTCTACGAGCGCTTCGGCAGGTCCATCAAGGGCGGCAACAACCTGGTCATCGACACCATCCACGACGACGGACCGGAGATTCCGCTGCGCATGGCGCCGATGGTGCTCGTCGGCACGGTGCTCACCCACCTCTTCGGCGGCAGCGCCGGGCGCGAGGGCACCGCGGTGCAGATGGGGGCGAGCCTCGCCGACGCCATCGCCCACCGCATCGGCGTGTCGAGCCCCGTGCGCCGTCAGCTCCTGGCCGCGGGCGTCGCGGGAGGCTTCGGGTCGGTGTTCGGGACGCCCATCGCGGGGGCGGTCTTCGGGCTGGAGTTCGTGTCGCTGGGGCGCATCGAGTACGACGCGCTGATCCCCGCGCTGGTCGCCGCGCTGGTGGGCGACGTGACGACCCGCGCCTGGGGCATCGGCCACACGCCCTACCCCGCGGCGCCGAGCGTCGCGCTCACCCCCCTGCTGGCGCTGAAATGGCTGGTCTTCGCCGCCGCGGTGGCCGCCGTCTCCACGGCCTTCATCGAGCTCACCCACTGGCTGAAGCGCCAGGGCGAGCGGCGCGTCCCCCGCCTCGGGGTGCGCATGCTGCTGGGCGGCGCGGCGGTGGTCGGGCTCTGGCAGCTCTCGGGCACCGACGACTACCTGGGCCTCGGCGTGCCGACGATCGTAAGGGCCTTCGAGGACCCGCACCTGCCCGTCTACGCCTTCGCGGCGAAGCTGCTCTTCACGGCCATCACCCTGGGGGCGGGCTTCCTCGGGGGCGAGGTGACCCCGCTCTTCTTCGTGGGCGCGGCGCTGGGCAACGTCCTCGCCCGAGCGCTCGGCCTCCCGCTGCCGCTCGGCGCCGGCGTGGGCATGGCGGCGGTCTTCGCGGCGGCCTCCAACGCCCCGCTCGCGCTCTCCATCATGGCCGTAGAGCTCCTCGGTGTGGCGATCTTCCCCCACGCGGCCATCGTGTGCGCGCTCGCCTATGTGATGAGCGGGCACCGGAGCATCTACCCCGCCCAGCGGCTGCTCGGCGGAAAGGGCGGCGGCAGGCTCTCCCGCCCGGTGGCCCTGAGAGACCTCCGCGACACGGCGCCTCCCGAGGAGAAGCCTCACATCCCGGTGGGGTAGGTCTCCGGCGCCTCGCCGTCGCGGCGCTCCATCAGGTGCAGCGGCACCAGCGCCCGGGTGCGCTCGATGAAGAGCAGCGCGTCGTAGCGGCGCGGCATCACCGTCGGGACGTAGTTGCCGTAGGCCTCGTAGCGGGGGCGGTACACCACCCCGATGGCGCGGTGCCCCCGGGGGGCGAGCAGCTCCGGCGTCGGCGGCGCCTGCCCCACCAGCAGCAGCTTGTCGCCGCCTCCCATGCGGTGGAACACGTCCTCGTAGCTGCCCTCCCGGCCCGGCGGGACGGCCATCACCTGCATCGGGGCGCCCCACTCCTCGCCGGCCACCACCGTGCCCCGGTAGCTGGAGAAGCCCACGAGCACCACGTCGTCGTCGCCGTAGACCTCGCGCACCCGCTGCCCGACGTTGAACTCCCCCTCGTCGGCCATGTCCGTGTAGCGCGCGTCGCCGACGTGGGTGTTGTGCTCCCACACCACGGCCTTGGCGCCCGGACCGTAGAGCGCCATCAGCCGCTCGAGGGTCTCGACCATGTGGCCGTCGCGGACGTTCCAGGACGAGGCCCCGCCGCGCACCATGGTGCGGTAGTAGCGCTCGGCGTTGAGCGCCACGATCGCGTTCTGCTCGGCCTCGAAGAAGGCCTCGCGGCCTCCGTCGGTCTCGTGCGTCGGTGCCTGCGCCCGCAGCTCCGCGAGGGCCTTCACCACGGCGGGCTCGCAGGACGTCGGCACCAGCGCCGTGGCGCGCGCGTACTCCTGCTCGTCTTCTCCGTAGGGGGCGAAGCACTCGTAGGCCCGGCGCGCCCTCCGTGCGGCCTCCGGGTCGACGCGGTCGAGGTAGCGCGTCACCGCGCGCATCGAGTCCCAGAGGCTGTACACGTCGAGGCCGTAGAAGCCCACCCGGGCGTCCGGCGGGCGCACGTCGTTGTGCGCTCGCAGCCAGCGGGTGAAGGCCGCCACCTCGCGGTTGGCCCACATCCACGTCGGCCAGCGGTCGAAGGTGTGGAGCACCGCCTCGGCGCTCACGCCCACGTTGGGCATCCCCCGCACGAAGCGGTTGACGCGGTAGCAGTCGGGCCAGTCGCCCTCCACCGCCACGAAGCGGAAGCCCTTCTCCTCGATGAGCCTCCGGGTGATGCGCGCGCGCCAGGTGTAGAACTCCGACGTGCCGTGCGAGGCCTCGCCGAGCAGCACGCACCTCGCGTCGCCCACGCGCTGCAACAGCGGGTCGAGGTCGCGGTCGGAGCCGAGCGGGCGCACCAGCGGGCGGAGCTGCTCGACCACCCGGTCGGTGGCCTCCAGGCCGCGCTCGGCGAAGCGTTCGAGCGAGAGCTTCCTTCCCATGACGTATCGCCTCCCTTCGATCGGGCTCCCCTCAGCCGCCTCGACGCCTCGAGCTCCCGATGTGCTCGTCGAACCAGCGCGCCGCCAGGGCCGCGACGGACTCCAGCGCCCCCGGCTCCTCGAAGAGGTGCGTCGCTCCGGGGACGATCTTGAGCCGCACCGGCGCCACCATCTCGGCCATCGCCTGGCGGTTGAGCGCGATCACCTCCACGTCGTCGCCGCCCACGATGAGCAGCGTCGGGGCCTTCACCCTCGCCAGCGCCTCGCCCGCGAGGTCGGGCCTTCCCCCGCGGGAGACCACCGCGCCCACGGCGTCGGGGCGCTCGGCCGCCGCCACCAGGGCCGCGCCGCCGCCGGTGCTCGCGCCGAAGTAGCCCACCCGCAGCCCGGCGGTCGGCGGGGAGCGGGTGAGCCAGTCGGTGGCGGCCACGAGGCGCGTCGCGAGCAACCCGATGTCGAAGCGAAGGTGGCTCGTGTACTGGTCCACGTGCTCCTCGGCGGGGGTGAGCAGGTCGATGAGCAGCGTGCCGAGGCCGGCGCCGCGCAGGGAGCTCGCGACGTAGCGGTTGCGGGGGCTGTGTCGGCTCGACCCGCTGCCGTGCGCGAAGAGCACCACCCCGAGAGCCCCGGACGGGATCTCCAGCTCGCCCTCCAGGCTCACCCCCCCGGCGGCGATGTGCACCGTCTCCCCCTCGCTCACGGGACCCCGGCTCACGGCGTCCTCCCGCGAGCGTGCGGGGCCTTCGGGGCGCGGGCCTCCGGCGGGGTCGCCAGCGCCTCGGCGCGCTCCCTCTCGGCGCGGGCGAGCAGCGACACGACCTCCTCGTCGGTGGTCTGCTCGAAGTCCTCGTACCAGAGCCCCACGGCCTGGAAGTGCTGCGGCGCCGAGGCGCAGATGACCTCGTCGTACTCCGCCCGGAGCTCGAGGGCGCTCTCCGGCGCGCAGACCGGCACCGCGAGGATGATCTCCCTCGGCGACTGAGCGCGCAGCGCCCGCACCGCCGCGCGGGTGGTGGCCCCGGTGGCGAGGCCGTCGTCGACGACGATCACCGTGCGCCCGGAGACGTCGAGCGGCGGTCGGTTGCCCCGATAGGCTCGGATGCGCCGGGCCATCTCCGCCGTCTCCCTTCGGGTCACGGCGTCGAGGTACTCGCGGGTCACCCCGAGGTCGCGCACCAGCTCGGTGTTGAGGTAGATCGCCCCACCCTGGGCGATGGCCCCGATGCCCAGTTCTTCCTGCCCTGGAGCGCCGATCTTGCGAGCGACCAGCACGTCGAGCGGAGCGCCGAGCGCGCGAGCGACCTCGTAGGCGACAGGCACACCGCCACGAGGAAGGGCGATGATGAGCGGCGAGCGATCGCGGTACTTCTGGAGCCGCGCGGCGAGCTTGCGCCCCGCGTCAGAACGGTTCTCGTACATGGGTCACCTTCCCGTTGAAACTGAGGGTTCCAAGCTAGGAAGATCCGTGCCACGCGGGGCCCGGCTGCGGCTGCGTCGGGGAGTCCCCGGTACGAGCGCGAGGCCGACGGCGAGCGATTCTTCGGTACGACCGCGAGGCGTCGGTAACCCGAGCCAGACCCTGAGCGTCAGCGAGGGGAGGATGCCGCCCAGGCCCTCCCAATGCGGCCTCGCCCGGAGGGGA